>NZ_DATCMJ010000002.1:0-12987 GCF_036563435.1 Devosia sp. | reverse complement strand
GGACGAGGCCGTCCCAGTCCTTGATCGTAACGAGGTCCCGCTCCCAACTGATCTCCCCGCGCGCTCTGAGTTTTTGCACGGCGCGGTTGGCGTGAACTGGCGTAATGGCCAGGCATTCGCCCACCGTTGCCTGCGACAAGGGAAGGTGGAAGCTGTGATCGTCAACGCGACCGATCTGCTGCAGGCGCAGGTAGAGCTCACATATCAGGTGCGCAAGGTGCTGGTGCGCTTGGTAACTTCCCATGCAAAACGTCCAGCGCCTATGAGTGCCCCCATCGACCAGTGTGTTGACCCACAAGAGGCGGGCAATCGCGGGATGCTGCTCCAACAGCCCCACCATCCGCTCGTGCGGAAACAAAGCCACCTGACAGGTCGTCAAAGCTACTATGCCATGGTCCATTGGCTTCATAAGCAGGCTATGAAGATCAACGAAATCCCCCGCCACATGCAGCGACGTTATCTGGCGGGTACCGTCCAGCTTTACATTGTACCTCGCCGCAAAGCCACTCAGAAGCAGCGTACTGTGAGAGGGAGACGTGCCTTCAGACACCAAGTCTGCGCCGGGCAGCACCTCGCGCTCGAGGCTCACCGACTGCTCAAGAAGCGTCTGCTCTGACGGAGAAACTGAGCCATAGTTTAGCAGGCGGGCTATCAGGAGCCTCACCACGTAAGGGTCGGAAGCCATGCTCTTTCTCCATTAGGGGCAAGAGCAATCAGCGTCTCCCAATCGTCTGCGCCCTAACTCGATGGCATCCGATGAGGTTGTGGTTATCACAACTAACGTGAACACGCACTATTCTGCATCAGTATGTCTAATCCATGTTATAGGTGTTTGGCGGTTCCGAAGTTTCCTCGGAAACAGTGGCGCCTTTTCCATTGGTACTCCGCATCAGGAGATTACCGCATGGCCCGTTTTTTCTTCCACGTTGTGGATGGACAATTTGTGCCCGACACGGTCGGGATCGAGTGCAGCACACAGGCACAGGTTAAAACCCAAGCGATCCGCATTGCGGGTGAGATGATCAAGGACCTAGGCTCGGAATTGTGGGACACAAGCCGCCTCGACCTTTTCGTCTGCGACGCGCAAAATAACACCCTTTTGAAACTCTCGTTCTGTGCTGAGGATGTTTCTGGTTCGCTTGGTAATCTGGTGCCCGCAGCGCAGGAAAATACATGATGCTCAAGGCAATACAGCTTCCTGAGGCAGTGGCGGCGCTGAACGCTGTCGTCACGGAAACAGACTTGATGCAGTGGCACGACGAGTGGATGAGCAGCTCCGAATATGTCGGAATGTCTGACGACAACGCTAAACTTCTGGAGGCGTCGTTCGAGGGGAAGGCGCAGCACTTCGCCGGTGTTGCGCAGTAGGCGAACGTCCCGGTCGTCCGACGGGTAGCAGCGGCAATTCAGCAGTTTGGCCACGGAAATTGGGCGGAGGCGCTTGGTCGCTACTGCTTGGGGTAAGCCATAGTTGATCCGCTCAGGGGATCATTCTCCACATCTGCACGTTCTATTTAGCGCCGCCCAGGAGCGCGGGACAATCATCCAATGACCGAAAAGATCGCCGTGCTCGTCGTTGAGGACGAAGCACTGATATTGATGGATATCGCAGACCAACTGAAAGCTGCTGGCTTCAAAGTCTACGAGGCAATGAACGCTGACGCGGCCATCAACCTGCTCAACGCTCACCTCGACATTCGCCTGATGTTCACTGACATCGACATGCCCGGCTCCATGGACGGATTGAAGCTGGCGGGGGCAGTTCGCGATCGCTGGCCACCTGTAAAGATCATCGTTACCTCTGGAGCGCGAATGATCGAGATCACGGATATACCGGACGGCAGCATGTTCTTCAGCAAGCCATACAATCACACCGCGGTTCTAAGCTCAATGCACGAGATGCTTGCCTGACTTAGCCGCTCAGCGAGGCGGCAGCTGCATTTCGGGCGGCCTCCCACTCGTCCCCAAGATCAGCACTGAGGCAGGGTACATGGCTCTTAGAACGTGAACGACGGCAACGGCAGCTTTCGGGATGGCTTGCCACGCACGCGAATGACTGAAAGGAGGTCGGCAGCGGACTGGCAGCGACGCGCCCCTTTTCTGCCGTTCAGGCAGGCATTTCGATTTCCTGTAACCGGTCGGTCCGGTAAGGGTCTCGCCAGCGTCGAAAAGGTGGTTAGCGGACTGGCAGCTTCTAGGCGCCCAGCACAGGCAAAACGGACCTTGACGGTAGCGAGAGGAAGTTAGGCAGACCTGTGGGCTCGTCTGTGCAGATAGTTTTAGATGGTGTCATCGGGTTCGGCAGGGCAGCCGGGCGAGATTCCCGCGGAAAGAACGCAGTGATCGATGGTTCGGGGCAGGCTAGGAGGCACACCGAGCGCGCCACCCAACTACGCGGTTGCCACTCATTTGGGCAGGCCGCCTTTTCCTTGTTCAATTGGCTCCTGACGTCGTAAGCAACGGTACAGGACATCCAGGGTACAGCTGAGGCGGCAATATGATCGACGACAAGCTCCAGACGATTTTCGACCAAGTGCTTCACCGAAATCATGGTGAACCTGAGTTCCACCAGGCGGTTCGGGAAGTTCTCGAGAGCTTGGGTCGCGTTGTAGCTAAGCGGCCGGACTATCTCGACCAGGCATTGATCGAGCGCATATGCGAGCCTGAGCGACAGATCATTTTCCGCGTACCGTGGGTGGACGACAAGGGGCAGGTTCAGATCAACCGCGGCTTCCGCGTGCAGTTCAACTCCGCCCTTGGACCCTACAAGGGCGGCATCCGTTTTCACCCCTCGGTCAATATTGGCATTATCAAGTTTCTTGGCTTCGAGCAGACGTTCAAGAATGCACTGACAGGCATGCCGATCGGCGGCGGGAAGGGAGGATCCGATTTTGATCCGCGTGGGCGCTCCGATGGGGAGGTGATGCGGTTCTGCCAATCGTTCATGACAGAACTGCACCGCCATATCGGCGAATACACCGATGTCCCGGCCGGCGACATTGGCGTAGGGGGCCGGGAGATCGGTTACATGTTCGGCCAGTACAAGCGCCTCACCAACCGCTATGAGGCGGGCGTGCTGACCGGTAAGGCCTTGTTCTACGGTGGCTCTCGGGCGCGCACTGAAGCAACTGGATATGGCAACACGTACTTCGTGCAGGCGATGCTTGCGACAAAAAAAGACAGTTTCGACGGCAAGAAGGTTGTCGTGTCCGGCTCAGGAAACGTGGCCATCTATAGCGTCGAAAAGGTCCAATCCTTCGGCGGCAAGGTGATCGCGGTTTCCGACAGCTCTGGATACATCGTTGACGAAGCCGGCATAGACCTTGAGCTTCTCAAGCAGATCAAGGAAGTGCGCCGCGGCCGCATCTCGGATTATCTTGATCTCAAAGGCGAAAGCCGCGGGGCATACTTCATCAAGGCAGGAGAGGGCTCGATCTGGGATGTTCCGTGTGATGTGGCCATGCCTTCAGCGACACAGAATGAGCTTACCGGACGGGACGCGAAGACGCTGGTCGGCAACAAGGTGATCGCGGTTGGCGAAGGCGCGAATATGCCCTCAACACCTGAAGCAGTGCGCCTCTTCCAAGAGGCCGGAGTGATGTTCGCACCAGGAAAGGCTGCCAATGCTGGTGGTGTTGCCACTTCGGCACTCGAAATGCAGCAAAACGCATCGCGAGACAGCTGGAGCTTCGAGCAGACTGAGGCACGACTGGCTGAGATCATGCGCACCATCCACGACAATTGTGCAAAGACCGCAGAGGAATACGGGGCTCCTGGTGACTATGTCCTTGGGGCGAACATCGCAGGCTTCGTGAGAGTGGCTGAGTCAATGCGTGCGTTGGGCGTGATCTGAAGGAAGAATACCAAACGTAAACGCCGCCGGATGTTTGGGAGACCGGCCATACTCTCTTTCTTGCGGAGACCTCGGATGAACCCCTTCTTCACCATCGGTCATTCGACTCGCTCGCTTGAGGATTTGATTATCCTGCTGCGACAGTCTGATATCCAGCTGCTCGTTGACGTTTGCACGATACCGCGATCACGTACCAATCTGCAGTTCAACATGGATAGGCTGGGGCAGACCCTTGAACCATACCAGATTGGCAACACCCATATTGCGGAACTGGGCGGACTGCGGGGGGCGGCAGAAGGAACTGAAAGCTTAAGCAGCGCTCTTTGGCGGAACACGAGCTTCAGGAACTATGCAGAGTATGCTCAATCACCAGCATTTCGCAGCGGCTTGCTGAAGCCGAAGGAGCTCGGCAAAACAAACACATGCGCGATAATGTTTGTGGAAGCCGTCTGGTGGCGCTGCCATCGTCGCAAAATCGCTGACTACCTAAGGGCCGCAGGACTTCCGGTATCCTATATCATGACGCTCGGCTCCGTGCTGGTAGCCACTACCACGCCCAGCGCTGTGCTTGACGAAGAAAGCGCTTTTACCTGAGCCTAAACAAGCCCAGAGCGACAGGATCAGCTGAGCGCCTCTGCCACCCTCCTTCAAAGAGGAAGAACCGCATCGCTGAACACGTGAAGAAGAAGTTTGCGTAAGCAGCATTTCCAGATCAGCAGCTAGCTGAACCATCGGTTGAGACACTGCTTTTCAACCACACTGAGCGCAAGCATCATCCAGCAGGGGCCGCGCAGCGTCTAGTCTTAATTGGGGTCGTCCGTTGCTTCGTTGATCCCGGGCTGCACGTTATCTGCCGGCAAGTCGGCGCGAGTGTCAGGACTTTGCACCTCCTTGCGCCTCACCGGTGCGGGATGGGAAGCGTTGTCCTTCTCGATCTGCGCCTTGTTCAAGTTGCCTCGATCCTGGTTCGATTCAATGCTCATGTGCACTGTCCCTCTATGTTCACGAGGTGCAGAACGTGTCACGTCGCTTTGTGATCCAACAGCTCACCAGTTGAACAACCTCTTTGATCCGCAGGCATGCTTGCGGATCTGCATTAGATGCTGCTTTTCAACCTCGGGTATAGACAGTTGGCGCCTTAGCTTCGTGTTGCAACAGAACGATCTGCACCAGGAAATTGCGCAAGGCTACCCAATATCCCGGTTGATAGCCGGGAACGTTGTCCAATCAACGGGATTGGTCTGTCAACAACGCGCACGTACGCTCCCGCACGATTGGCCCGAATACACTTGTACGCCAAGGCCAGTCCCTTTCTCGTTCTTTATTTCTAGGGATAGTCGCTTTGGTATTGGTCAAAGTGTCCACTTTCGTGCCACGGAGCATTGGTCGATGAAGGTCGTCATCGTCGGGGGCGGCTTCGCTGGCTTAGCGTGTGCACAAGGCCTTGGTGGATCAGAGCATCAGGTACTTGTGATAGATCGGCGCAACTACCACCTGTTTCAGCCGCTCCTCTATCAAGTCGCCACCGGGGCGCTGTCACCAGCGGATATAGCCGAACCGATCCGCAAGCTGCTTAAGCGGCATCGCAACATCTCAGTCATCATGGGGGACGTTGCAGGGGTTGAGACAACAGAGCGACAGGTTGTGATGGACGACGGAGCGCGGTACCCCTTCGACGTTCTTATCCTGGCAACAGGGTCGCAATATGCCTATTTCGGTAACGACCAATGGGCCGAATTTGCCCCAGGCTTGAAAACGATCGACAACGCGCGTGTACACCGCTCGCGGCTGCTCTCGGCTTTTGAGAAGGCAGAACGGAGCAACAACGCCGAGGAACGGGCCAAGCTTACGACCACTGTTGTCATTGGCGGTGGCCCGACAGGTGTGGAAATGGCTGGTGCCATTGCCGAACTCGGACGCTGGACCTTGGCTGGAGAGTTCCGCAACGTTGACCCATCCACTTCGCGCGTGATCCTGGTCGAAGGCAGCCCTAGCATTCTGGGACAGTTTCCCGAGGACCTGGTGCGCTATTCCCGCAAGGCGCTTGGCGACTTGGGAGTTGAGATCAGAACCCAGACACGGGTGCTCGGTATAAACAGCGATGGTGTTCAAACGAGCGAAGGCTTCATAGCCGCGGGCACTGTCGTCTGGGGCGCCGGTGTGACTGCCACGCCCGCAGCCAAATGGCTCGGCATAGAGACCGACCGCAGCAACCGCATCCCAGTGGACCAGACGCTGATGGTGAAGGGGCTGGAAGGTGTTTATGCACTCGGCGACATTGCTCTGTTTATGCAGGATGGGGTGCCACTCCCCGGTCTGGCTCAGGTCGCCAAGCAGCAAGGTGAATATCTTGGACACTTCCTGAGGGAACAGCCGTCAACCAGGCGGGCCGAGCCCTTCCGCTTCAAGAACAAAGGCAATACCGCGGTCATCGGCCGGCACGCCGCGATATTTGATTTCGGCCACTTTCACCTCAAAGGGCGCGTCGCGTGGTTCCTGTGGGCAATCGTACATGTCTACTTGCTTGTGAGTTTTGAGAAGCGCGCGCTCGTCAGCCTGCAGTGGTTGTGGCGCTACATCACCAAAGCGCGCGGTGTTCGCATAATCAGGTAGCGAAGGGGGAGCAGCACACCCGAAGAAGGCAATCCTAACCTTTGCTAGTGCTCAACACCTTCCGATGAGCGATCCTGAATGATAGGAGGCTAAGATGATGAGCAAGCCTGTTTCGTTGGCTCGAACCATCGACGCTGCAATCGAAAAGAACCTCATTGTCAGTGACAGCCGGTTCGCTCGCGTGCCAGTGCGCAAGGTAGCTCAGGCCGTGCTTATCCGCTCCGGCGCCTCCCAGGATGAGTTCCCGTTCATTCTGCGGCTCGTCGGAGAGAGAAGCATCCATCAGGGGCACACACTGGATTTTTCCTGACACGCTGCTTGCAATAATTGGACTTAGGCTCATGGGGTCGTGCGCCTGTCGCAGCTCCAACCTAAGTTGGGATTTGCAACGCAAGAGGTGCAGCGTCATTGCTGCCGCAGTGATAACTTTGCTGAGGGCTAGGCTACGGCGCAGGATCTTGGTGGGCTTTCCACCACTGTTCAGATCGGTGGGCATCCGCTCCACCCCATGTTGATCCCCCTGCCAATCGGCCTCCTTGCGGCGACTTTTGCCTGTGACTTGGCATTCTGGCGCGGCCAAAATCCATTCTGGGCATCGGCTGGCTTCTGTGCACTGACCGGTGCGATAATCACGGCAGCAGTGGCTGCGGTGGCCGGCTTCATGGACTTCTTCGGCAATAGCCGGATCCGGGCGATCAAAGATGCGTGGCGCCACATGTCCGGGAATATCGTAGCGGTAGTCCTGGCTCTTTTGAGCCTCTGGCTGCGGGCGAGCAATGGTGACGACATCATTGTCCCATGGGGCCTGCTGCTGTCGATCGCAATAGTTGCGTTGATCCTCTACACCGGCTGGAAGGGGGGTGAGCTCTCCTATCGCCACCGGGTCGGCATGCTCCCCCGATGATCGGACCTAGGTTTCGGCGCTTACAGGCTCTGACGCAGCTGAGGCTGGTCGCATCTACGACTGCGGCGTACCTTTTGGGGCGGCCGCGGCCAGCGAAACGAGCACTGCTGCGCTCGCTGCATGAAGAATAAGAGGCCATGCTGAGCTGGGACTGCCGAGAACCGAAACCAGGAAGATGTCGCCGGCGGGGATCAGCGCGCTGGCTGCAAGCAAGCGCCGGAGCGCCTGAATGGATACCGGAGCGATAGCAATGATGAAGGTCGAGAGCGCCAAGTCGCGAATTCCGAGCGCGCGTACATAGGCGTCCGGTGAAGCGCTGGGTATCCCAAAGAGAGCCGAAGCAGGCTCAGGTGCCAGCACGAAAAGCAAACCTAGAAGTGCAAATGCGCAAGCCAACATCATGGTCATCGCAGTCCAAAGTCGTTGAGGCATGACGGAGCCCTCTTAATTAGCGCAAGAAAGAAGGCAGGCGAGGCCGGAGATTTGCCCCATGGTTTATCGACCTTGTAGGGCCTGAGATCGGACGTGGTTGCCAGTTAATCGCACCGCACTCGAGGAATTAGCCAGTGTGCTTTCCTCAGGCATCAGGTCACCCGATGGGCAAACTTTCAATATAGCAGCTAGAACGTCCTCTTCTCTGTACGGCTTGTTCACCCAGGGAGCTTCCGGCAGCTCGGGCCTGGTGCACCGGTGTTGACCCGTCACATAGATGAAAGGGACTTGGCCGGCTGCCAATGTAAGCGCCACCTTGTGGCAGCACTCGTAGTCTAGGTTGACATCGAGGATGGCCAAGTCGATCAAGCCATCGAAAATCGTATTCAGGGCTGTGCTGGGGTCGCCGGAGCAAAACACACTATCGCATCCGCTGCGCCTCAGCAGGTCCTCCAAATCGTCCGCTACCAGATATTGATCCTCAAGAACGAGTGCGTGCTTGATGTGAGACAAAGACTGCATAACCAGAACCTCTTTCTGGTTTGCTCAACGCCTACAAACAGATACTGTGCGTCATCTATTTCCTGAGTTAAACGGGTCGCTTACGGGCTGTCTGGAACTAAGCGGCCAGCAAGTCGCCGATATCCAATCAAAAGAGCCATGAGCCAAAAGCTGATTAGCTAAAAAGTAAGCAGCCAAGGGACCATAGGTGGGAATTCCAGCTCCGAATGATCCGCATGGAGCCTCGAAGGCGCTCCTCCAGCGCCTTGCACCTGACCTGATCAGGCTTGGTGGTGGCAGTACCGGCGCCAGTGCAGCCGAGCTTTCTTTAAGCCGCGCGACCCGACATCGTGTCCGCTTTCAGGAATGGCTACAACTGCAGAGAACGGCTGCTAAGGGGTCGGTTCCTGACTTGTCACTTTTGGCGTGGCCGGACCGCTCCCGAGGAAACGCGAGCAAGAACCGGACCGAACAGCTCACCATGAATTTTGCTAAAGGTTAAGGTCGGACATCTTGGCCGGTGCTTAGCTTTTCCCCACGCTTCCACGTACCTTGCCGAATGCCCATGATCAACGTCACGCAGAAAGTCTTAAGCTACACCTGAGACGAGCACGCCCTTTCACACCAATGGGCCCAAGCTCACGTCTCCGTTCGCCAGGGCCGGTCTAGTAGGCAGGAGCCAAGTCGCAGAAGGGCGTGGCACTCAGTTCATTCAGAACAATCGGCGTCCACAGATGGGAAGCGGACAAACCGCTATTACTCGGCCGTTCCAACAAAGCGGACGTCACGGCCGCTAGAGACGGTGTTCCGCTTTGAATTGCAACACCGGGTCGGTCTCAAGTGGCGCCCTCACGCTGGATCATTATTTTCGATCGTGAGGCAGAAGGTGTTCTTGCACATAGCGCCGATCAGCTTTCACTGCTCCGCTGTTCCGCGATTAGATCGCCTACGCGCTTGCCAAAAGCATCACTGGCGAAGGGCTTGGTCATGACGTGCATGCCATGGTCCAGATGGCCGTGGTTGAGGACCGCATTTTCTGCGTAGCCGGTGATGAACAGCACCTGGAGATCGGGACGATGGACGCGGCTTGCATCGGCCAGCTGACGCCCGTTCATGCCACCCGGGAGCCCGACATCCGTCACGAGCAAGTCAATGCGTTGACTGGTTTGCAGGAGCTTCAAGGCACTCGGACCATCTTCAGCTTCAAGTACGCGGTAGCCGAGGTCCTCCAGCACTTCGACAGCGATCATCCGAACAAGCGGCTCGTCATCGACGACTAAGATGGTTTCATGCTCCGCTGCAGCAGGAGCAATGTCTTGCTTGTCACTTGCAGCATCGCTGCTGGTCGACCCGGTATGTCGCGGCAGGTAGATGCAGACCATCGTTCCCTTGCCGACTTCTGAATAGATTCGAACAGCGCCATTGGATTGGCCGGCGAAGCCATGAACCATGGAAAGACCAAGACCGGTGCCCTGCCCGATCGGTTTGGTCGTGAAGAAAGGATCGAACACGCGCTTCAAGACGTCTGGCGAAATGCCTGTGCCCGTGTCGCTGACGCACATGGATATGTACTGGCCTGCACGAACGCCCCGCTCTTTAGCTGCTCGGACATCCAGCCACCGGTTTGCTGTCTCGATTGTGAGCTTGCCGCCATCGGGCATCGCATCACGGGCGTTGATGCAAAGGTTGAGCAGCGCCGACTCCATTTGGCCCACATCGACAAAGGCGGTCCACAAGCCTCCAGCGAGTACCGCTTCTACCGCGATAGTGGGACCAACAGTTCTTGAAATCAGGTCCTGCATCCCGGAGACGACCTGGTTCAAATCGGCTGGTGTGGGATCCAGAGTCTGACGGCGGGAGAAGGCCAGGAGCCGCTGCGTCAGACCAGCTGCTCGCTTGGCAGCGCCCGCGGCTCCCGTCAGATAACGATCAAGATCCCCGACCCGTCCTTGCGCCAATCTGGTCTGCATTAGCTCCAGGCTTCCGCTGATACCAGCAAGAATATTGTTGAAATCATGGGCCAGACCACCCGTGAGCTGGCCAACAGCTTCCATTTTCTGTGCTTGGCGAAGCTGCTCCTCGATTTCCTGACGATCAGTGATGTCCCTGCCGATGGCATAGAATACGTTGCCCTCAGGAACAGCCGTCCAGGAAATGGTGCGATAGTCTCCATCGGCAGTCCGGAGCCGATCGACAAATTCCTGAGTGGTCTTGCCATCGTGCATGGCCTGAACAATCGCGACTGCAGCCGGCAGATCATCCGGGTGGATCAACTCTGAAAATGGCTTGGACAGAAGTGTCTCTTCATCGAAGCGCAAAATTCGCGTCCAAGCGGGATTGATGCCCTTCAACATTCCGTCGAAGCCGGCGACTGCGAGCAGATCATGACTGAGCGCCCATGTTCGGTCTCGTTCGGCAGTGCGCTGCGCTACCCGTTGCTCCAGCGTATCATTGAGCTTACGAAGTCCCGCTTCAGCCAGCTTACGGTCGTGAATGTCGACTGAGGATCCGAACCAGCGGAGTATCTGCCCAGTTTGAGGATCCCGGTGCGGCTCACCACGAACAAGGAACCAGCGATACTCGCCCTTGGCGGATAGGATGCGATGTTCCACCAAGAATGTGGATCCCGTTCGCAAGGCATCGGCAAACGCTACCGTTGTTGCGGCCTGATCATCTGGATGGATGTGGCTTTCCGCCACGGCATCGGCGGTGGGTGGAAGGGCCGGTTCGCCGACGTAATCAAACCACTGCTTGTTCATGAATTCGACGCGGCCTTCGGCATCGGTGATCCATATAATTTGGGGAACTGCATCGGCCATAAGCCGGAACTGCGCCTCACTGTCACGCAATGCAGCCTCAGCTCGGGCCCGCTCACCTGCATCCCAGATTCTGTTGGCAACCTCCTGAATCAAGGACACGTCCTCGGCCGACCATCGCCGAGCCTCGCGTGTGTTCACATAAAGAGAGGCCACGAACTTGCCTCCTCGAACTAGCGGTATTGAGACCACACCACGGGTATTGATAGCTGCCCAGACCGGGTCGGCATTGTTCGGGTCGGCCTGGATGTCATCCGCAACAACAACGATGCCCCTGCGCTGTTGGTCGATCCGCTCGGGACCAAAATCGTTCAGCAGGTAATCGTCAGTCAGCGGCTGCATGCCCTCGATCGTGTACGAGCCAGTTGTGCGAACAATGGCGTCATCGATGATCTCAGTGTAACCCACTCGATCAGCGGCCAGGTGCTGCCCCAGCATCTCAACAGCTGCCTGGATAATCGCTCGCGGTTCGACAAGACCGCGGAGACGCTCCTCAAAGTTTAGCCGAAAGGTCTGCCGGTGTTCATTGAGTACCCTGTCGGTGACGTCGATCCCATCGACGTAGATCCCGGCGACCTTGCCCTCTGCATCGGTCAGAGGCTGGTACACGAAGTCCACATAGCGCTCTTGGACCGGCCCCTGGGGTTTGGCCTGCACGGCGTATTTTGCGCTTGATGCGGCAAAAACCTCGTTCCTGGCGAAGACTTGGTCAAGCAGGTCGAGATAACCTTGAGCAACAGCATCTTCGAGGGTCTCAGCTACCGTCTTGCCGACAACATCGCGATGTCCCACCAGTTGTTGATAGGCAGGGTTTGTCATAACGAAGCGATGCTCGGGTCCCTCCAACAAGGCCCGGAAGCCAGGTGCCTGAGAGAACATCCGGTTCAGGCGATCACGTTCCGCAACCTGGCGCCTTTCGGTCAGCACTTGCTCGGTGATCTCCAAGCAGGCGCAGAAGAAACCAGCGATATTACCAGTTTCATCTCGCACCGGCGTGTAGGAGAACGAAAAATGGGTCTCCTCGGAATATCCCTTCCGCAACATCAAAAGTCTGATGTCGTCCATGTGCACTGGCGTGCCAGCGTAAGCCTGCTCAACTATGGGCAACAGATCGGCTCGGATCTCCTCCCAGACAACAAGGAAATCGCTTCCAAAGGCTCGTGGATGCTTGGATGCAAGGATCTCTGAATATGCATCATTGTAAAGGAGAGTACGTTCAGGGCCCCAGGCAACGAACATGGGCTGGTTGGACGCCAGCAGAAGTTCAACCAGCGTTTTGAGCGGCTGCGGCCAGGCCTCAGGAGCTCCTAAGGGAGAAGCCGACCAATCATAGTTGGAGATTAACGCACTGGCGCGCGGAACGCCGGATGTCTCCGTAGTCACATGTTTCTCCGGGGTGAGCTCTAGCGCAGGATGTTGACTTGCTGTTCACCGATTTAACGCGTTCCAAATTAAAAAATAGGGGACACCGCCCGTTACCCTCTACACTGGAAGCGCACTCGCAGGTTCTAGCCCAAGCAATTGGTGGCTAAACGTACTCGCTGCACCACCCCCTTCACGGTCATCGGCAGCACGCAACGGAGCGATGGCTTCGGGACCATAGCTGACGCGCCCCGTCCATCATGCCAGAGAATGGCTAGGAGCTTCGGTTACAAGCCGAGCAACGGCTTCTACGAGTTCGCTCATCGCGAAAGGCTTCAGCAGCATCAGGCTGTTGGGAACCCCTAGAGAGGACCAATCGCCACCCTTGTCGCCGCTGCAGTAGACAACCGGGATGTCAGGCCTTAGCTCCCGTGCCCGTTTTCCGACGTCCCAGCCGGACAGAGATCCGGGCATACGGATGTCGGTAACGACAGCTTCAAAGCTCT
>NZ_DATCMJ010000001.1:0-566902 GCF_036563435.1 Devosia sp. | reverse complement strand
ATGAAGTGGATTTCTGCGGGTACCCACTCTGGCTACGGCACATATTCTATTCACGACCAGGCGCTGTCACCTGAGGGAACCCCGTTCCGCCTTCTTCGGTTGAGACTAAACAACCGGAGTAACCACCATGATCCCGACTCGGGTCCACGGCGTCATCGACTACCTCGTTGGCATTGTCCTGATCCTTGCCCCATATATTCTAGGCTTTGCTGATGGGACAGCCGCTCAATGGGTACCTATCATCATCGGCGTAGCAACGCTTGGCCTTGGCATGATCACGCGCCATGAGCTGGGCTTTGTCAAAATAGTGCCAATGACCACCCACATCATCATCGATGTGGCTTCCGGCCTTCTGTTGCTCGCTTCACCCTGGCTTTTCGGCTTCGCCGATCGGGTTTGGTGGCCACACGTGCTGGTGGGCCTTTCCTATATCGTCATCTCGCTGCTGACCGCGCGTCACAGTCCCGTCGAGTCTACTGTGCGGGCTTGAGCTTAACGCTGGCGAGGTCCCCATGTCCCACGAATGAGACCTCGCCCATTGGCACGTTTGCACCAAAAACACGGTGCTCGATTTACGAGATACGGCCCCACTCTTCGAAGTGTGCGTTTTGCATCTCTCGCCAGGGTCGCCGACGCCGTAAGTCCTGAGAGTGTCCCCGTCTCAAAATGCCTTAAGTGGCATCCTGCAGCGGATGTTTATCTTCAAAGTGCGCTGTCGTGATCGCCCCTCTTATAGTTCTGATGGTGGGTGCGTTCCGGGGACGGTCCGCTTTTTGTGTCCGCCGATCCAAAAGCCGACTGTCAGCAACCCACCCCTGGGCGGACTGTCTGAAGTCGACCCCATTTTGGACGCTCGTTGAGGTTGAGCCAGAACCCGGAAGCGGACGTAGGCCGTCACCACGGTAACGCTTTGAAAGTTCAACCCGCTGTATGTCGACAAGGCAATGGGTTTCAATGCGCATGCCGCTGCGCACAGGCTGGCATGCCAAGTGCGCAGGATTTGTCAGGCGACTTCATGCGACGGTCCGGTGGCATCAGCATACAAGGACACCCTATGCACAAGTTGCGAACTCTGGAGAGCTACCGCGAACGGCTGGACCGGGTAACTAGCTACATCCACGATCATCTGGAGGACGAGCTCTCCTTCGATCGGCTGGCGGAGATCGCCTGCCTCTCACCCTATCATTGGAGCCGCATCTATCATGCGATCCAAGGAGAGACGATTGCAAATACCATTCGCCGCCTGAGGCTGCAGAGGGCTGCAGATCGGCTTGCCAACACCGCCATGGAGGTGAGCGAGATCGTCGAACACGCCAAGTATGGGTCGGCTGAGGCATTCGGGCGAGCCTTCAAGGACATGTTCGGCCTGCCGCCGGCCTCGTACCGTGCGAAAGGATCGCACGCGGCCTTTGCTGCCGCCAATGCAGCAGTCGACGCCGAAGGTTTCCCAACGGAAATTGTGGAGTTGCCGGAGCGGCGATGCGCGGGCATCGATCATGTCGGTTCCTACATACAGATCGACCGGGCCATGAGCAGGCTTTTCAGCGATTTGTCAGCCCAAGGCGTGCTCCCGACCGCGCCTGCGATGATCGGTTTGTTCTTTGACGATCCCGGCCTTGGCCCAGAGGAGGCGCTCCGTTCGCGCGCGGTACTGCCAATCGAGCCAGGGGTTGAGATCGGTTCCCCTTTGGTCGAGACGATACTGCGCGGCGGCTCCTACGCGCGTCTGAGCTATACCGGCCCATACGCTGACATGCGTGGAGCCTATCGTTGGCTTCTGGGCACATGGCTACCTGCATCGGGCCTCGAACCTGGCGACGCACCGATTTTTGAAGCCTATCTCAACGATCCTCGGGAGGTGCCTCAGAACCAGTTAAGAACGGATATTCACCTGCCTTTGCAGGCCCTAGCATGACGCGTCGGCTGCCGGCGGAGGTCGATCGGGTATTCAGGCGATTGCCTGAGGCTCAGAAGGCTGAACTATTGGTCGTGCGGGACCTGATTTTTGAGGTGGCGGCCGAGCGACGCGTCGGCCGAGTGACTGAGACACTGAAGTGGGGCGAGCCGGCCTATCTGACGCAGGTCAGTAAAGCTGGAAGCACCATTCGGTTGGGTATCACAAAAAGCACACCGGGCCGGTGCGCGGTGTTCTTCAGCTGCAACACGACGCTGATTGCCGAATTTCGCACGCGGTTCTCCGACAGCTTCTCGTTCGACGGTAATCGAGCTTTGATTTTGCCCTCAGATGGAAGCTGGTCGCGCATCGGCTTGGCTATGTGTCTCGGGGAAGCACTGACCTATCACCGCAGAAAATTGCACAATCGACCTGCCACCTAATCGATTTCACGCACATGATAGAGCGAGCCTTGCCGCGACTGTGTCCGCTATGTGTCCAGGAAAAGTCGCTAGCCGCCAGTTCCCTGCCCACCCCGATGCCGCCAGTTATCGGCAATTGTGTCGTTCTTACTTTGGCTGATTGATCATCTCGGCCCGGCCTGGTTCAGCTTTATCGAGCGAACTGACCGGGAACAAGATCAAGCGCTGTTTCATGGCTACTACGACCGCACCTGCAAGTGTCTTCGTCCCAAGCGCCTCATGGATGCTGCGACAATGGGCATGAACCGTCCGCTCGCTGATGCCGAGGTTCAGACCGATCTCGCTCGCAGTCATTCCCTCTGCGATGAGTTCAAGAACTTCCAGCTGCCGGGATGTGAGGACCGGGTTCATAGCTCGATCATTCCCGTTCGGGTGTGTTGTCCAAGTAGTGGTGGCGAGTCTCGGTGGCGAATGCGTTGCAGTTCGCCACAGCTCCACAGAAGCGCTTTGGTACGCTTGGTTTACCTTAAAGCTTGTCTAACCGCCGTCAAAGCTGTTTCGAAATCGAACGGTTTGCGCAGCATAGCGCTGCTTGGCACGCCCTTTTTGGCCCACTCCTCCGCGCTGTCCCCGCTGACATACAGCACCGGCAGATCCGGCATGAGCTCACGGGCTTTGTTCGCAATAGCCCAGCCGTCAACATTGCCTGGAAGTCTGATGTCGGTGAGTAGGAGATCCAAAGGCCTTCCTCGTTGAAGCTCCAACAAGGCACCGGGCCCATTGCTGACTGTCGTCACCTCGTATCCTGCCTCAGCCAGCATCATCTCGATGGGAAAGGCCACCAAGGGATCATCTTCGACATACAAGATGCAAAGTCGGCTCAACTGAAAGACACGCTCAAATCAGGCAGCTGCAGCATACCCTTCTTCAGCGAGGCCGTTCTAGTGCCAAACCGATCGGTCCCAGAAGTGGCTAACAGGGCATCAAAGCTCGTCAACTGCCAGGCTGATACGCCGCCGCAGAGGCTCATAAAGTACTGGTGTACCTTGGCCTAGCTTTCATGATTTCAGCGATGTCCGAAAGGATCTCGGAGAGCTCGGCAAGTGCGGCGAGCTCTCCTTCTCCTCCCTTACCCAAGCGCTCCAACTGAACGTCGATGTCTCTGCCCAGCTGAGCAGCGTGGACTCGAGCGACTGCCAATTCTTCAACCGGATTGGACACGATTACGTCTCTCAAAGCGGCTCGTGAATCAGTAACGCCTTGAGGATTGAGGCACAGAGCGGCCTCTGGAATTTGGCTTGGTCGATATAGAGTTTCACCCCACCGTTCTTGAGGCTTACAGGTGCGGCCAGAGCCTCACCCAATGTGCCGCCTGGAAACCTGCCGGCGAGTTCGGCTGCCGCTTCGCCTTGGTGTGGTGCGAAGGCCGCCACATAGACCAGTGACTTGACTTTGGCGTCGCCGCTTGCGGCGGCCGAAATTACTGCACCGCCATAAGAGTGGCCGACCAGAACCACCGGGCCATCAATTGCTGCGACAAATCACTGCCTTGGTGGAGGAGCAATGCCACTCGCGCGTTAAATTGAACTTTAGGTCGGGAGGGCAATATCTGGCCATTCGCCGCGCGAGCGGTTGGCGGCGGGGGTGCCATGCGGATCAGCACAATCACGAACCTGGCCTATGTCATCACGGTGGGCCTGACCCTACTGTCCGGCAGCGCTTTCATCATGTCCACGCACTATGCAGGAGAGCAGGAGCGTGCTGCTGAGGCTGCATGGGCACTGGACGAGTCCATCGAGACGCTGGCTCGTTCGGCAGAAGCGACGACAGAAGACGCACGCCTTTACGTCTTCACAGGCGAAGGTCGATATCAGGAGGCGTTCCAGAGAGCGCTTGATCAAGAGCGCGAGCGCGAACGATCAATTCGTTTGCTCCTCGATCAACCGCTCCCAGTGGAAGAAGCCAATGCTCTGAAATCGGTGCAAGACAACGCTGAAGCGCTCGACGCCATCGAAGAAGCCGCTGTCGAAAATTTCTCTCAAGGTCGAGCCGAACAGGCTCGCACCGCGCTGTTCTCCCCAGAGCATGAAGAGGCGCAGTTTGGTCTTCTGAGCAGCGTCGAGCATTTCGTCGATCTTGTTTCAACCAGAACTCAAGCGGAGCTTGAACGAACCCGTGCCGCGGCTGAGCTGTGGGGAACGGTCGCCAGATGGCTGCTGGCCTCGACTGCCCTCGTCTTCCTCAGCGTGCTCTACTTCGTGTTGACGAGACGTGTGACCAGGCCGTTGCTTCAAATGAGCGGGATTGTGAAACGCTTGGCAAAACAGGACTTTGACGTTCAGGTCGTAGCCGACAATCGTCGCGATGAGATCGGCGACATGAACGAGGCGATCCAGATCTTTCGGCAAAACGGTCTGGAGCGTGAGCGTCTCGACCGGGAGCGCCGCAAGGACCAAGAGACCAAGGACCAGATCCTCCAGCTCATGCATCGCCTGCAGGCTTGCCGGCAGGAGAGTGAACTGCCGCCTGTCCTGTCGCTCTATGCCGAACGTTTGTTTCCCCAGCTGGCGGGCCACCTCTGCGTCATGAACGACGGTCGGACCACGCTTACGGTAAAGGGCACCTGGGGAAACCCGTCTCTCACAGCACAAGAATTTGGCGCGCTCGAATGCTGGGCGATCCGGCGGGGACGAGTGCACCTCAGCGCGAAGGACAAGGGCGACGTAACGTGTGCCCATGTTGGAGAGGAGCCGCTTGGCGCAGCCCTTTGTGTGCCACTTGCTGCGCGGGGCGACACTGTTGGCGTTTTGTATTTCGAAGGGCGAGGGGACAGCGAGGCTCTGGCCAAGGCTCGCGTCTATATCGAACTCGTTGCGGAGAACCTGGCCCTTGCCATCGCCAATATCCAGCTCCGGGATCGCCTGGCCAACCTGGCTGTGCGCGATCCACTGACGGGCCTATTGAACCGTCGTTCGCTGGACGAAGGCTTGAAGCGTCTCAGCCGTCAGCCCGAGGAATTGCCCGCGGCTCTGATGATGATCGACATCGATCACTTCAAGCGCTTCAACGACGAGTTCGGCCACGATGCCGGAGACTTCGTCATGAACCAAGTGGCAGCGGTCATGACCGACATCGTCAAGGGGCAGGGTGTGGTCTATCGGTTCGGTGGAGAAGAATTCTCCGTGATCGTACCCAAAGCGACCAAGACTTCGGTTCTTTCCCTTGCGGAAAATCTACGAAGCGCCATCGCCAACAACCCGGTAGGCTACCAAGGGCAGCCGCTCGGATCGGTCACTGTTTCCGTAGGGGTGGCTTCAACGGAAGACGGGCAAACAGCCTCGACGCTGCTGCAGCGCGCAGATGCTGCACTGTTCCAGGCCAAGACCAGCGGTAGAGATGCTGTAAGATCTGATTGGACCATGATGCATGATTGAGGTGCTGAGGGCTCCCTCTAAACGTCAGAGCTTATGTGCGAATTTGCGAACGGCTCCGGATGTCACCTTGCATGGATATCCGCTCACCGCTCCTGCAATAGCACGGAATGTCAGATAATTACCTTTGACTGAGGGGCGAATGTTTCGATTTGGACCTTCAGCAAACGACCCCATTCCGGTCCTTCAAACATCATTGCGGCTGCCTGGAAGCCGCCGGTCCGCTAAGCGCAGTCTCGAAGAGCGGTGCTTCTTCCACGATGTAATCACTAAGCTGCTTTGTTGTGTCCCAGTTTGGTATGCAATCGGGCTTGGTCGTGTCGCCTGCCGGTCAGCAGTGCTAGCGAGAGTCCGTGCGCTAACGCGCGGGACTTTCGCCTGTAAGGTGAAGCGGATCACTGGATTCGTCTTTATAGCCCCATACCCCGGGTAGCTGAGTCAACACGATCATCTTTCTCGTCGGCATTACTCGCTGCGGCAAAGGGTTGCTGGAGGATCTGAACCGCGAGACTCGCAGTGAGCATGACCGCGCCGGAGGCAAACGCCCAACGCACGCCGACGATCTGAACCAGTCCACCCAACACGATCGGTGTGGCGATACCGGCAACGAACGCCATCTGGGAAAGCGACGATACGTTGGTTGCTGCAGGTCGATCTCCGATACGAGCGGCTGCCGCAATAGCCATCGGAAACAGAGCGCTGGTGCCAACGCCCATCAGAAGCAGGCCGAGGAATGCGACAACAATGACTGGCGAGAGAACCACCAAGCAAGGCCCATCGCTGCGATCAAGGCCAGAACGAAAGCCAGCCTTTCTTTCCCTACGAGAGATGAAAGATGTGGAAAGGTGAGTCGCCCCGCTGCCTGTCCAATGGCCCAGGCGGTAACAGCGGCCGTAACAGTGGTCCCATCAGCCGCATAGCCATCCCGCAAGAGGATACCGGACCAGTCCGAGGCCGCGTTGTCGAGATAGAGTGCCGCACCGCCGGCCAGGAACAGCATCAGGATTTTTCCGGTAGGAAAAACTATTTTTGAATAGAGCTCGTCCGTTTTCGGCATCGCGCTCTTCCCCCCGATCCCAGACGTGGCCACCACAACGAGGATCGTCGCGATTGGAAGAATGATGGCCAGATGCAACCACGGCGCAACTTGGAGCGCGCGAAAACCAATACCCGCCGCGCCCGCCACCACGGTCGCAACGCTATAAAAACCATGAGCGCGAACAAGGACCGGCCGATCAAGCGCAGCCTCGATGTTATCGGCCTCGACATTGCCGGTGACCGCAATTACGCCCTGCAGTGCCCCAGCTGCGGCCATACAAGCAAACAAAGCTCCCATGTTTCCAGCCAAGGTCGCACCAACTAGGGCAACCCCCAACATTGGCACAACGATTCGAAAGCTTTGGCTGAAACTGAGCCTAGCCGCCCATCGCGTGCCGAATGTAAAAAGCAGAAGCGTCCCTGCGGGATAGCCGGCAAGTCCAAAGCCGAGTTCCCACCCGTCAAGCTCAGCGAGGCGTTGTACATCCGGGATGCGTGGATACCAGCTGCCCAGCATCACCGCGCAAGCGAAGAATGCAGTATAAAGCTGCCAGGCTGCGGGCAGAGCTGTTCTTGAATAGGTGCCAGGATTCATGCTCGCCTCCGAAATGCGACAAGCCGGACATGCGATCAGGCCCACTTGGCTGCCGACGGTAGCTAAAGTCGCTGATCGGACCATTTTGGTCGACCCGATTTTGGCTAGAGGCGT
This sequence comes from Devosia sp., assembly GCF_036563435.1. Lineage (GTDB taxonomy): Bacteria > Pseudomonadota > Alphaproteobacteria > Rhizobiales > Devosiaceae > Devosia. The sequence continues at coordinate 559,408 of NZ_DATCMJ010000001.1, read as the reverse complement.
AGGAATCGTCCGAAGCTCGCGATGACTAACCTGCTGAAGCCATGCCCGGTCGCCGGAAGGTGTAACTGAGCAACCTGTGTCCATACGTCTGACCTAGAAAACAGCACGGGCGGCGCCACTATCTTCGCTTTGGGCGGGGCAAGTGCCGACCCCTTTTTAGACCCACGACCAGACTTGGCAAAATCTGGTAAGCGGCCGTTGCGAGGCTTTTTGCTAGCTAACGCCATGGAGGGACGTGGAGATAGTCAGCGCCTCGGCGTGGAGCTCACATTAGAAAGTACCTTCTGAAAGCACCGCGCCTTTGTGTCCGCATAACCTAGCTTGCCGTAAAAGGCTTCAACTTGCTCATTGCCTTCGCGCACGAGCAGGTTGACCTTCCATACACCTTGCGGCAAGCCAGCTCTCTGCCGTTTCGACAATCAAACGCCCAAGCCCTCGTCCCCGTTTAAGGGACGAAGACGCCACATAGTACAGCCAACCGCGATGACCATCATGGCCGACGATGGCGGCAGCCACGAGCAGATCGCTGATCGTACCGACCAGCACCGTTGAATTGTCGTTCTGACGTGCAAAGGCGATGTCATAGCGTGGATCATTCCATGGCCTCAGCAAACCCGCCTCATTCCAAAGCTTGACTACCTGCTCAACATCATCGTCATTGATTGTCCTCACCATCAACGATGGCTTCATTTCGCCCTCCAAGCTCTTTGCCCCTAATTGGCAGCAGCAACTCGGCCCCGATACACGGCGGTGCGCAGCTCGCCGATATACTGCGCCAGGTCGGGCATGGCGCTGGCCATCGCCGCGGCAACCTCTGCCTCGATGTCATAGGGAAGTCTCACAATGCTTTATAGGCTTTCCGATCCGAAAGAGACGACACCTGCGGCTAAGAACGGCCCACGACGTCTGAAGCCCCTAGTTTTCAAGCCACTCTAGAGCGCCTTCAAAAGCTCATTCAAACCATCATCAAAGCTGTCACCAGTGTTGGGGGACGGTGATTGGGACAGATTGTGTTCGCCCGCTAGCGCCACCGCCAGGGCGGCACCGTGGGTATAGTCAACCAAGATATGCCCCCATAACTGCGAACGATCTGGCGAGAGTCCTGCTTCCTCAAGCAATTTGTTCAGGTCGGAGGTTATCCGCCTCGCGTGGCCAGGGAAAACCGATGGACGGCTGAATATCGCCAAAGTGAGAGCCGGGTGCTTCAACACCTCAGAGTGGTAAGCGGCAATCAGCCCAGCGACTCTGGCGCGAGGGTCGCCGTCTTCAGGTGGGTGCACTGCGGAATAAACGCTATCCGCCAAAGCCCTGGTCAGCCCGTCACGATCGACAAAGTGATGGTATATGGTCATCGGGTTTATGCCGACGCGCGCTGCTAAAGCACGCATCGTCAAGCCTTCGAGCCCTTTAGCATCCAGGATGGCCAGCGCTTCGGACAGGATCTTGCTTGGCGAAACGGCTTCTGTGTTTGCTGACGGCCGTCCAGGCCCTCGTTTGGTCATGCCTCAACTCGGTAACTGGATTGAACCAAGCCGGAAGGGAACGATCTTGTGCTAATGTGGCCTAACGGAATATCCCGTTGAATGCCGCCGAAGAGAGGGCGGCCCGCTCCCAGCAGAATGGGAATGCGGGTGATCACCATGTCCTTAATCATATTCAGCGACAGGAAAGACTGAATGACTTTCCCGCCATCAACATAGACGCGCTTGATCCCCTCTTCTTCCAACATCGCCATCACCTCGCTGGGTGACTTGTCAGAGAAGCGAACTTTTCCGGCGAGGTGTTCGGGAACAGCTTGGAGCGACAGGCTGGAGGACAGAACAACCACCGGCCGATTATAAAACCATTCGCCCATTCCTTGGACTGCCTCAAAGGTTCCGCGCCCCATCACGATGGTATCGATGTCTTTGATAAACTCATCATATCCATGATCCTCACCAGCTTGGTCGTGCTGGAGCAGCCAATCGATCTCGCCATTCTCTCTTGCAATGAAGCCGTCTAGGCTTGTTGCGATAAAAACATGTCCGGTTATCAAACCCACCTCCGACGTTATTATACGGCGTATAATAATTTGTCGAAGCGAGTGTCAAGCGGTGTATGCGCTGTTCGTTTCGTACCCGTTGAACGGCTCACCGCGATAGAAAGAGACTCCGGACCTGCTCAAGAGGAAGGCCCATTCTCAGGCCCCTCTAGTCTGGAGTCATGGCCGACAGTTTTCTCTTGAGCTAAGTGTTCAAAAAGGTTAGTTAGCCTTTGAGAAAACTAAACTCGGGTGCAGCGAATGCGAATTGTTATCTTGAACTTCTTATCTCTAGACGGAGTGTACCAAGGGCCAGGTTCGCCCGATGAGGATCGCTCAGAGGGGTTCAACCGAGGAGGTTGGTTCGTACCTTTTGCTGATGCTGCGTTGGAAGCGACCGTGGAGCAGTGGGCACAGTCGGCAACAGGGTTCCTCTTCGGGAGAAGGACCTACGAAGAATTTTCTTCCGTCTGGCCGACTATAACGGATGTTAGCGACACCAATGCCGCCCGGCTGAACACACTCCCGAAATATGTGGTGGCAACATCGCCTATCAACACCACTTGGGGACCCGTGACCGTGCTCGACAAGAATGTCGAAGATGCAGTGGCGGCCCTCAAGCAAAATGAGGGTGGTGAGCTGCAAATCCATGGCAGCGGTCATTTGGGCAGATCGATGATCGCCGCGAATCTCGTTGATGAACTCCGCATCGCCATTGCGCCGGTCATTGTCGGCCAAGGCCGGAGGCTCTTTGGCGAAACAACTGCTTCATTGGGGTTCGACCTGGTGTATCAGGAGCGAACATCGACAGGTCTCATCATGTGCCGGATGGAACGATCCGGCCATGCTGAGGTGGGGACCTACGTTCGCGGCCAGACTAACCGTCAGGACAGATAAGCAGCAAGCATAGGAGAGCGCGATGACATTGGTGCAAGAACCGCAGTCAGGTGATTTGACTGCAGTTTTCTTGGCGCTCGCCGATCCGACACGTCGCGCAGTAATAAAGCGGCTGAGTCAGGGACCTGCGAGCGTCAGCGACCTCGCGAGCCCCTTCAGGATGAGACTTCCCTCTTTCATGAAGCATGTTCGGATCCTTGAAATGAGCGGTATGATACGAACGGCGAAAAGCGGACGTATTCGTATGTGCATGATCGATGCTCCCGGCCTAACTCGAGCCGAGATCTGGTTGGCCGAGCAGAGGGCCATCTGGGAGGCTCAGACGGATCGTCTGGAGGCTTTTTTGATGCAAGAACAGTCAGAAAACGAAGCGAGCAATGTACAGCGTGGTGAGTGAACTCGACCTTGAATTGTCACGCGTTATTAGGGCCCCTCGGGCGCAAGTATGGAACGCTTGGGTTGATCCAACGCGACTTGCCCAGTGGTGGATACCCAAGCCTATGTTGTGCCGTGTTCTAAGTCTCGACGTTCGTCCGGGTGGCTCGTTCGTCACCCAGATGAGCGAAAATGGGGAGGACTTTCTCCCTCATCTAACCGGCTGCTTTCTCGATGCTGTTGAGCAAAAGCGCATCGTATATACCAATTCATTGACCGGCGGCTGGAGACCCGCAAGCAAAGGCTTTGTCACCGCAATCATCGATCTTGCGGACCACCCAGACGGCACCCTCTATCGAGCGGTTGCCTTGCACAAGAGTCGAGCTGATCGCGAAACGCACGAGGAACTTGGATTTCATGACGGTTGGGGCACAGTGGTCGCGCAATTGGCGCAATTAGTGGAGACTTCAAACTAAGCTCCTCATGCACGGCGCGGCAGCTCGCGACCCCGGAGTAGCCGGTCGGCAGTCGACCCCATTTTGGTCTTACAAGGCGAATGAGTTCCCGAAAACTGCCGTCGGCCATACTAGGCAAGGACATGTTACGGGTTCGATCTGGGCAAAGTCAGTTCAACTGCAAAGTTATGGCTGGCTCATCGTCTCTTGGAACTCAGCTCGGCTAGATCCTCTCGACCTATAGACCCACGTCTGCAGGTGGCTCACCGACGCCACGACTAAGATATCGACGGGCGCGCAGGTAAGAAATCCTCTGCGCCCAGAGTGACAGCACCTCACTCGGCAGCTATGGCTGGCGACATGACCACTGCCCATGTTTCCACTCGCGGCGCCAATCCTGCCGCTGCGCTTTGGCTCGCCACTTTCGCCCTGTTAGCCCTCACTGCAATGAACGCGATAATCCACGAGGGGGCTAAGGTGGCGCCGGTGGGTCAACTGGTTTTTTGGCGGAGCTTTGTGGCGCTCGGTCCGATCCTGCTCTTTCTTGCATTTCGCAGGGAATTGGGCACGGCGCTGCGGACAAACTATCCGCATAAGCACCTGATCCGTGGCGTTCTTGGCTCCGGCGTCATGATGTTCAACTTCATCGCGCTGGCGTATCTGTCGGTTGGTCTGGCGCAGGCGATCAGCTATCTGACGCCGATCATGTCATTATGTGCTGCGATGGTGCTCCTGCGCGAGCGCCCCAGCTGGTTGATCCTGGGAGGCGTGGTACTCGGGCTGTTCGGCATTCTGCTGATGCTGTTTCCAACGCTGATTGGCACCGACTTCCGGCAGGGCATGCTGATCGGCGTAGCGGCAGGGCTGGCAATGGCGGCGACCAACGCTCTGTCGCGGGTGCAGGTGAAAGACCTCACGCGGACCGATCCGCCGGCCAGTATCGCGCTGTCTTTCGCGGTGGTGAGTAGCCTCGTGGGCTTTGCCACGATCCTATTTGGTTGGGCAGAGCTTGATAGCCAGATTTTGATGCTGCTGCTCGTTGCTGGACTTCTGGGTGGCATCGGCCATGTGTTGATGACCGAGGCAGTGGCGCGGGCGCCGGTGTCGCTGCTGGCCGGGTACGAGTACACGGGTATAATCTGGGCTTTCCTGTTCGACGTGCTGCTGCTGGGTGTTGTGCTCGATGCCTGGTCGGTATCCGGCGCGCTGGTCGTCGTCGGGGCTGCAACCCTTGTGGCTTATGAGCAAAGGCGGCTCTCACGCCAGCCGACGTCTGGCGTCTGAACGGAGGGATGACCGAATTGATCAATGCAGACGATGACACGCGCCGCACAGCAAGTACTTGCTGTTTGGCTACGGGCCTAAGCTCCCAAGTTAGGTAACTTCCGCTTTTCTAGGCGATCTATCCAGGAGCAGACTGTCTGCAACCCACCCCAGAGGTGCCGGTCGGCAATTGCCCCCATTCCGTCATAACAAAATCGCTGACTGAGCAGGGTGGCCTGGCTGCGGCCAAAGGTGCAAGGGGTCGATCATGTTCAACGCGGGCTTGGCCGAAAGCACAACGATCCAGTGGCCAAAGAGCCGCCGCGCTTCAGGGACTACCTGGCGACGTTGTCAGCCGCAGGAGGCGCGCGTGTGGGAGCCTGCAGTGCTCGCTCGGTCAGCAACTTGGCAGGCAGTGACCGAGCCGACCGTAGACATCTGAGTGGGCTACAGTTCTCGCCACCGAAGCGGTATGCGGCCTGATGCTGCTTTCCACCTCCTAAGTCGGGTCAAGCATTTAGCATCACCACTTGGGTCTCAATCATAGCGGCGTGCTCGAGAAATGTAGATGATGAACCGATGTCGACTGGCAGGACGTAACGAGATCGGGCTCTGCCCGACCTCGCAATCTCACTTACGACTGAGCCGCCTGTTCTGCTTCCGAATTTTCTATGCCCAGATTGGCATAGGTTACAGGGTTTGCGTATTCCAGAACCTACTTGATTTGCTGGCCCTCGAGTTCAAACTTGAACACATATACCTTGTTGTAGGTCAGCTTTTCAGCGCTACTGATGATGTCCCCGTTGGCCTGAAGAAATACGGCTCGGCCATCATGTGAGACGGTCCATTCCTGGTCATTAAACGAGACGCGGTCAAATTTCGCACCAACGGAACTGATGTACCCAAGAATGTGCTCCTTCCCGTCAAATGCATACCAGGGGCTGGGAGTGCCGTCGATATTAAGCCTGATGATCAACCGTGAGTCATCACTCAACAGCTGACCGATCGCTGCCGGATCACAGGCCTCGAAGGCAGAGATAAAATTCTTTGCCCATGGTCCTTGCTTATCTGGGCTACCGCAAAAACGCTGCAGAACGTGCCAACGCCCCAGCTTGATGTAGCGCCTGCTGAACGTGCCAACCTGTCCGGCAGGTTTTGGGCTCCGCTTGATTAAAGTCAGCCGTTGGTCATGAATCTTGGCGGTTTTAGCGTGGGCATTGTTGCTTCTACGGTTGATCAAGGCAGCAGCTAGTGGCCTGACAAGCTGCACGAGACATACCAAGAGGCTCGGACCGATAGGAGGCCAGGTGGTTGTCCAGAGTATGTCCTACAGGTATGGTGCTTAGCTAACCCCTTGGAGTGCTGAACATTATGAAGAAGGCTGTTCCCCACGGTGGGAGCGGAACGTTGGTGGCGCATGTCTCCTCTGCGCTGCGCCAAAAAATCCTGGCAGAGGGCTTGAAACCTGGCGACAAGCTGCCCAGCGAGGCACGGATCGCCGAGGATTTCGGGGTTAGTCGCACTGTAGTGCGTGAGGCCGTTGCAGCACTTCGCGCTGATGGCCTGGTCGAGCCGCGCCGTGGGGCCGGAGTGTTTGTCGTTGAGCCGGTGCCAGCGAGCGTACTGCCATTTCGAGGCGTCGATCACGCCCGCATCTCTTCGATAGTCGATCTGCTCGAACTGCGAACCGCCGTAGAAACCGAAGCCGCAGCACTGGCTGCCGTCCGACGATCAACAGCGCAGGAAGAACAAATTCTGAGCTGCCACGCGCGGGTGCAGGAGTGTATCGAAGCCCAGGTATCCACCGCCGAGGCTGACTTCGCACTGCATGTGGCCATTGCCGAGGCGACGAACAATCCGCGTTTTGGAGAATTCATGCGGTTGATTGGCCCAAATGCGATTCCTCGCACCAATCTTGAGCGTCCGCCCGGGCGTGACTACCTGGCCCAGATATTTCGCGAACACGAGTCTATCGTCGCCGCGATCTCCGGTCGGGATAGCGAGGCCGCACGCCATTCCATGCAGGAGCATCTCAAAGGCAGTGAGAGACGGTATCGCGCCATCCTTATAGCTAGGGCCTAGTTATAATACAACTATGGACATCTATCATTCAGGTTGCTATCGGCTGGAGGACGTGATCTCGACAAAGGACTCCTCCGATGGACTTCGCTGCCCTCAAGCAAAATTTGGGAGCTGGTCTGCTCTCGTTTCCGGTGACGCACTTCGGCCGCGACGGACGCTTCAATGCCGAATCCTATCGGCGCCATATCGACTGGCTGTCTGGCTTTGAAGCAGCCACGCTGTTTGCCGCAGGGGGCACTGGAGAGTTCTTCTCGCTCCACCCAGGCGAGGTTCCGGCCATTGTCAGTGCGGCTAAAGAGGCGGCGGCCGGCCGAACGACAATCGTGTCGGGCTGCGGTTATGGGACAGAACTGGCGATCGACATAGCCAGAGCGGCCGAAAAGGCAGGTGCTGATGGTATCCTGCTGCTCCCGCACTATCTCATCGATGCGCCTCAGGAGGGGCTGTATGATCACGTTCGTCGGGTCTGCCAATCTATCGGCATTGGTGTCATGGTCTATAACCGAGACAACTCCATCATCACTGCCGACACATTGGCGCGCCTGTGCGAAGTCTGCCCCAACCTGATTGGATTTAAAGACGGATCGGGAGATATCGGCCTCGTTCGTCAGATCACTGCCACGTTGGGAGACCGGCTGACCTATCTGGGTGGCATGCCCACTGCGGAGCTCTTCGCCGAAGCTTATCTGGCCGCGGGTTTCACCACGTATTCCTCGGCGGTGTTCAACTTCGTTCCTGGTCTGGCGGTTGAGTTCTACAACTCACTGAGGGCGGGCGAGCGCAGCAATTGCGAGCGAATTCTCAAGGATTTCTTCTATCCCTTCATGGCCCTTCGATCGCGCCGCAAGGGCTATGCCGTAGCAGCCGTCAAGGCGGGTGTTCGCCTGCAAGGCTTCGACGCGGGTCCAGTCCGCAGCCCCCTGTCCGATCTGACAAGTGAGGAGGAGGCGGTGCTCCTTAAACTCGTCGACCAGCACAAGAAATAGCAGCCGCGCGGGCCGGCCCGAGCGGGGCGCGCTCCGATCCCCCAGTTCTAGCGGCAGTTGAGCGGGATGTATCACCGATGAAAATGGAACTGCTGTTCGACGCACGGTGCAAAGTGGGCGAGTCTCCAGTTTGGACCGATGGCGCCTTATACTGGGTCGATATCGAATTGCGTCAGTTGCACTGCTTTCAGGCAGGGCAGCACCGCACGATGGATCTGCCCTGCACCGTCAGTGCCATAGCGCCCGCAGCCAGGGGCTTTGTCGCCGCGGGAGGGAGGGGCTTCGGCTTGGTGATGCCTGGTACTAATGCGGCAAGTTTCAAACCATTGGCAAATGTGCTGTCGGCAGATGTGCCGATGCGAATGAACGATGGGGCATTGGATCGCCAAGGCCGGTTCTGGGCGGGGTCAATGGGTATACCGGTGGACCCGCATAGCCCGGTTGGACAGCTTTTCTGCCTCAACGGAAAAGGCGAGGAGCCCCTCTTGGCAGGGCTTCTGGTCCAGAATGGTCTCGCCTTTTCTCCTGATGGCCGGACGATGTACCTCTCGGACTCCCACCCTCAGGTCGCTACAGTCTGGCGTTTTGACTACGACACCGAGCGGGGCATACCATCGAACCGGACATTTTTTAGCAGTCGCTTGGAGTTGGGCGGGCGGCCCGATGGCGCGGCGATGGACACCGACGGGTGCTACTGGGTTGCGGCAAGCGATGGCGGCCAGATCGTTCGTCTGACGCCGCAAGGGCAAGTGGACACTATTGTCGAGGTGCCAACGCGCAATCCGACCAATGTTTGTTTTGGCGGTCCGGGCCGGCGAACGATGTTTGTTACCTCTCTGATTTCCAGTCGACCAGACAGCTTGTCGGGGGGGGTATTTGTGCTCGAAACGCCGTGGCAGGGGATCGCCGACGTCCCTTGGATCCCGCTAACCTAGAAGTCTGCGCATAACTATCCGAAAAAATGAAACCTGTATGACAACTCCTTGACAGCGCTGGTGATCGGTTGTACAAATACTGATAATACGCATTACCAAACTAGGGAGGATCTGTTGGGGAGGCGCGTCACACAACGAGACATCGCCCGCATGGCAAGCGTTAGCCAGGCAACGGTTTCCCTCGTGCTCAACGGCGTTTCTGAGGCTGTTGCCCGCATTCCCGCCGAAACCCGCAAGCGGGTCCAGGAGCTCATTGTTTCAACCGGATACGTTGCAGATCCTGCAGCGCGGAGTCTGGTGAACGCCAGCAATCGTATTCTGGGGGTATTTACCTACGAGCCCGCCTTCCCGAGCGGCCAGGCCGATTTTTTTACGCCCTTCCTGTTCGGCATTGAAGAAACGGCTCAGAACCAGGGCTACGACCTTCTGCTATTCACGGGACGTGCCACGGAGGCAGATGGCAGGAAGCGCATTTTTCACGCCGGAAGCCGCCTCAGAATGGCGGACGGGTGCCTGTTGCTCGGTATTGTCTTTGATCAAGACGAGTTGTTGCGGCTCATCGAGTCTGACTATCCCTTTGTCGCCATTGGGCGGCGTGAGGATGCGAGTGGCCGAGTTCCCTATGTGGGGGCAGACTACGTCACCGCCACAGCAGACCTTGCCGCTCAAGCCATGAAACTGGGCCACTCGCAAATGGCGTATGTGGGTCCAGTTGATGGTGCTGAATCGCGTAGCGACCGATGGCAGGGTTTTGCGAGGGCGATTGCCGGCAATGCCTCCGTCGTATGTCAGGAGCCTGGCTCTGGCTTGGATCCAGAGCCTTTGCTCGATCGCGTGTTGGAAGCGGGCGCCACAATCGTCTTCTTTGTGGAGCTGGCCGACGCGGTGCCCTTTAGGGATGCGGTCCTCAGCAGGGGGCTGAGTGTGCCCGAAGATCTGTCCATCGTGGTGCTGGGTAGCCATGTCCGAGCCTCAGCGGAAGGGATCGGCTTTACCACCTATGCGGTGCCGCGCGAGGAGATGGGGCGCCAGGCTACGGACATGCTGGTCGGGATCATCACGGGCAAGCAGAGCCCTCAGCAAATTCTACTCAAATGTAACCAGGTCCCGGGCGAAACGCTCGGGCCGGCAAAAGCACGGATAAGAACTTGAAAGAGCTACGAGCAGATATCGTCGTCATCGGTGGCGGACTGGGAGGTGTTGCTGCGGCCCTGGCCGCCGCGCGCGCCGGCAAACAGGTCATCATGACCGAGGAATACGATTGGATTGGCGGCCAGTTGACGAGCCAGGCGGTGCCTCCCGATGAGCATAGCTGGATTGAGCAGTTCGGCGCTACCCGTTCGTACAGGGCCCTGCGCAATGGCGTCCGGCAGTATTATCGCGACCATTATCCTTTGACCGAAGCGGCGCGCGCCCGGACTGACCTAAATCCAGGTGCAGGAAGTGTCAGTCGCCTTTGTCACGAGCCCCGCGTGGCGCTTGCCGTCATGCAGGCCATGCTCGCACCCCATATTGGCGCAGGCCGCCTCCGGATGCTTCAACCCTACCGTCCGGTCAGCGCGGAAGGACAGGGCGACCGCGTGTCCTCAGTGACGGTGCAGCATCGTGACACCGCTGACCAGCTGATCCTCACTGGACAATACTTTATCGACGCGACCGAATTGGGTGACCTGCTACCGCTTACCGGCACCGAATATGTAACGGGCTTCGAAAGTCAGGCTGAAACAGGTGAGCCCAACGCCCCCGATCAGGCACAGCCTGACAACCAGCAGGCAGTGTCCATCTGCTTCGTCGTCGATCACGTCGATGGCAACCATGTGATCGACAAGCCGACCAACTACGACTTCTGGCGCGACTACCAGCCCGACTTCTGGGGCGGGCCATTGCTGGGCTTCAAGGCACCGCATCCCCGCACCCTAGAGATCACCGAACGAGCTTTCACGCCAAACCCGGATGACGATCCGGCCGCAGTCATCGCCGATCAGCGAATTGGCGGCGGTGACATGAATTTGTGGACGTTCCGTCGGATTGCCGCGCGGCAAAACTTTGTTCCAGGCGCTTATGCCTCCGATCTCTGCCTCGTTAACTGGCCGATGATTGACTACTTCGACGCGCCTATCGTCGACCTGCCAAGGGAAGAATATGAGCGCCATCTAGCTGCAGCTGCGGAGCTCTCATATTCAGTCTTCTACTGGCTACAGACTGAGGCGCCGCGCACCGATGGCGGCCAGGGTTTCCCCGGTCTCCGCCTCAGAGGAGACATAACCGGCACTGAACACGGCCTCGCCATGGCGCCCTATATCCGGGAGAGCCGTCGCATCCGCGCGCGGACCACCATCGTCGAACAGCATCTGTCGCTCGAAGTGCGTGGAGACAAGGGCGCAGTCCATTATCCCGACAGTGTCGGGATAGGCATGTATCGGATCGATCTGCATCCCTCGACGGGCGGCGACAACTACATCGATGTGGGCTGCTGCCCATTCGAGATCCCGCTTGGTGCATTGATCCCGCAGCGCATGACCAATCTGCTGCCGGCCGGAAAGAATATAGGCACGACCCATATCACCAACGGTTGCTACCGGCTGCACCCGGTGGAGTGGAATATCGGGGAGGTGGCCGGGCTGCTTGCAAGCCATTGCCTCGACACGCAGCAGACACCCGAAGCCCTGCACTCCAGCGACACTCGGACCAAGGATTTTCAGGCGCGTCTCGCCCGCGAAGGGATCGAGATGCGCTGGCCCGTAATCGCCGGCTATTGAGCCGAACGATCCACCATCACACAGGAGGATAGGTGATGAAGCTGTTTAAAAAGAGTGGACTGGCTGCTGCGCTCTATGCGTCAGCAGCGCTCATATCCATGAATGCCGCAATGGCTCAAGATCAGATCAACTTGAGGATGCTGATCTGGAGTGCCAATGAAGACCACCTTCGGCTTTTCAACGAGATCGCCGATGCCTACAAGGCACAAAATCCTCAGGTCAGCGTGACCTATGAAGCGGTGCCCTATGGCGAATTTCCGACCACGCTCACCACTCAGATCGCTGGCGGCAATGCCCCCGATCTGACCTGGCTAACCGAAACCGGGTCATTCGATTTCATCGCCGCGGGCGCGATGTTCCCCCTGACCGAAACCTTCCGCACAACGGAGGGGTACGAGCTCGAGGACTATGCGCAGGCTTCGATTGACTCCTGGTCGCAAGACGGCGAGCTCTATTTCTACCCGTTCTCAACCTCGCCCTTTGCTGTCTTCGTCAATAACGACCTTGTTCGGGAGGCCAAGCAGAAGACGCCGGCAGAGCTGGTTGCCGAAGGGACCTGGGACTGGGAGCAGGCCGTCGAAATTGGTGCGGCTGTTAATGCCGAAACGGGTAAGCACGGCATCATCTTTCGCGACTTCGATTATACCGGCTGGACCCGCCTGGCGCCACTTTATACCGGCTGGGACGTCAAGCTTTGGTCTGAAGACGGCAAGACCTGCATGATGAATGCGCCTGAAATGGTCGATGCGATGAGCTTCCTCCATGACGCCATCTTCGAGAAGAAGGCTATGCCTGGCCCAGGCATAGCCGCCGACTTCTTCGCCGGCGACGCTGCCATGACCATCACGCAGATCAGTCGAGCAAATCTGCTCCCCACTGGCGATGACGCCTTTGAATGGGATCTCGTCCCACTGCCAGCCGGTCCGATTGGGGATTACGGCTATGTAGGTGCCGCCGGCATTGGTGTTCTCAAGGCGTCTCCGCACGCGCAAGAAGCCGCAGACTTCCTGGCATTCTTCTCCAACAAGGAGAATGTCACCAAGCTGGCTCGCTATTTCCCGCCAACACGGTCAAGCGTCCTGACGCCTGAAGTCCTTGCCGCGTCCAATCCGTTGCTCAGCGTCGAGCAACTCACGGATGTTGTAATCAAGGGCGTGGTCGAGGGTAGGTCTGCAGCCGGTCACACCAATTATGAGCAGATCGTCCAGAATGTTCGAGCTTCCCTGGACTCGCTTTGGGTGCCCGACGCTGATGTCGCCCAGGTGCTTCAGGCGACCTGCGATAACTTGAACCCGCTGTTGCAGCGCTAAGGATCAATCCATGGCAAGTGCCAAGCCCACAACCGGTATGGAGGGGGCGCGCAAGCGCCCCTTCTGGACCATACAGCGCAAGGACCACGTCACCGGGCTGATCTTTGTCGCTCCTCAGTTCATCGGCATTATCACCTTCGTCTTCGTGCCGCTCATCCTCGTCTTCTACTATTCGATGCACGAGTGGAACGTGCTGGCGGGCACGTTCACCTTTGTGGGCAGCGAGAACTACGAGGAGCTGTTCCGTGACCGGGCCATGCCTGGGGTGCTGGCCGCTACTGCCATCTTTTCCTTGGGACTGGTTGTTCTCAATATCTCACTAGCTCTGCTGCTGGCGGTGTTGGTGAACCAGAAGCTGACCGGAATGTCGGTGTTTCGCACGCTATTCTTCTCGCCCGTCGTTGTGTCCGTTGTGGCCTGGGCCATCGTTTGGCGCTTTCTGTTGCAGTCCAATGGCGGCATCAATGGGCTGCTCTATATGGTTGGCATTGAGGGCCCCAACTGGCTCCGTCTGCCGCATACGGCCATGATTTCGCTCATTGTCGTCCAGACATTCAAAAGCGTGGGTCTCAATATGGTGCTGTTTCTAGCGGCTCTGCAGGGGGTACCGCGCGAGCTTCATGAAGCTGCGCGGGTGGACGGTGTTCCACCTTTCAAACAGTTCTATCGTATAACCTTGCCGCTTATCAGCCCGACCCTGATGCTGGTTTCCATCGTGACCATCGTGGGCGCGCTGCAGGTCTTCGGCCAGATTGAGGTCCTTACCCAAGGTGGCCCCGGTACCTCCACGACGGTGTTGGTCTACTACTTCTACCAGCAGGCATTCCAGTTCCTGAACTTTGGTTACGGCTCCACCCTGTCGATCATACTACTCGGCATCGTTGCCTTGCTGACCTACGCGCAGTGGCAGCTCCGCCGGAAGGTTGTCTTTTATGAACACTAAGCTTTCTCCCCGGACACAGGTGGCGCTCTACGGGCTGCTGTGTCTGCTGCTCTTCCCGTTCATTTTCCCGACTTGGTGGATGATCACCTCTTCGATCAAGCCGATCAGTCAAATATTCGCTTTCCCACCAGAGCTGTTTCCGTCCCGCGTTGATTTTTCGTCCTATACCACCGCCTTCGAGTTTCAGCCGTTTGCCAGGCAGTACTTCAACTCGGTCTACATCTCTGTGGTGGTGACCGTGCTGACGATGTTGATCTGTTCGTTGGCTGGCTACGCCTTCGCGCGGATCAAGTTTCCCGGCGCCAACATCATGTTCATGGTCGTCCTAATGGGGCTGCTCGTCCCGTCGGAAGTGACACTCATTCCACTGTTTCAGATGTTCCGCGCCTGGGGGCTGTCCAATACGCATTGGCCGCTGTTGCTGATCCAGACGATTGGTGCCTCCAGCGTCTTCGCCACTTTCATCATGCGACAGTTTTTCATAACGCTGCCGTTGGAGTTAGAAGAAGCCGCGCGGATCGATGGACTGAGCAGGCTCAAGATTTTCTGGACCATTGCCTTGCCGCTCTCGCGACCGGCCTTGGCGGCGGTCGCAATCTTTACGTTCCTCCACAGTTGGAACTCCTTTCTTGAGCCGCTGGTTTTCATCTCCTCGCGGGAGTTGTTCACCCTGCCGGTTGCCCTCGTAAACTTTACCGACGCCTATGGCGGCGAAATGTGGAACGTGCAGCTTGCCGCTTCCACCATGTCAGCAATCCCCGTGCTGGTCGTCTTCGTCATTGCTCAACGACACTTCATAGAAGGCCTGGCTCACACCGGGTTGAAAGGATAATCCCATGGCCAATGTTTCCCTCTCGGGCATTCGCAAGAGCTTCGGCGCCGTCGACGTCATCCAGGGCGTGGACATCGACATAGAAGATGGTCAATTCGTCGTTCTCGTCGGGCCTTCAGGCTGCGGCAAGTCCACCCTTTTGCGCATGCTGGCAGGTCTCGAGACCATAACAGACGGCGACATTCGCATCGGTGAGCGGACGGTCAACGAGCTGGAGCCTAAGGATCGCGACATCGCGATGGTCTTTCAAAACTATGCTCTCTATCCGCATATGACCGTCGCCAAGAACATGGGCTTCTCGCTTGAGCATCGTGGCGGCAGCAAGGAGGAAATCGCAACTCGCGTGAACGACGCTGCCGCGATCCTTGGGCTTTCCGGCCTTTTGGACCGCTTCCCGCGTCAGCTCTCAGGCGGCCAGCGCCAGCGGGTTGCTATGGGACGGGCGATTGTGCGCAACCCGCAGGTCTTCCTGTTTGACGAACCCCTGTCCAATCTTGACGCCAAGCTACGCGTGGTCATGCGCGGGGAGATTAAGGCTCTTCATCAGCGCCTGCGCGTTACCACCGTCTATGTCACGCACGATCAGGTCGAGGCCATGACTATGGCTGATAAGATCGTCGTTATGAATGGTGGCAAGGTCGCTCAGATGGGCTCGCCGTTGGAGCTCTATGATCGCCCTGAAAATCTTTTCGTAGCCGGATTTATTGGTTCTCCGGCCATGAACCTGATCAAAGGCACGATCTCGGCCCAGGGCTTCGTTGCTGGTGGCACAGTCCTACCGATGGAAGCGAGTGCCTCCGCAGGCCGTGAAGCTTATTATGGCATAAGGCCCGAGCACCTCGACCTGGTCTCAGACGGTGGCATAGCCGCAGAGGTGCTACTGATCGAGCCCATGGGCGCGGAAACCCAACTAACGTTTCGCTGTGGTCAGGTGCAGTTAATAGGCATATTTCGGGAGCGTTTTCTGGGGCACGTGGGCGACATGGTTCGTATCCAGCCGCGGCTTGACCTTATCCATCTGTTCGACGCTTCTACTGAACAACGAATTGCCTGATTACAAACCAGCTCCCCGTACCGTTTCGGTTCGGGAACAGCAGGTAAGACTGTTAGGCGAGCCGGGCCTCCAGGTGCTCTGCGCAGTGCTGCCACTACTAATTGAGCAAGAAATGCATATAGGGACCCAACTCAGTGGCCAAGCGCTCGAAAAGCTTGGCGACGGCTATCTCCGTCAGCTTGCGCAGTTTGGCATTCGCCACGTCTGTATCGATCCCCCAGGAAATCCGCACGACTGGACGCGGGATGTGTTATCGAGACACATCGATCGTTTAGACGCGGCAGGACTAATACTCGATATGGTGCAACTGCCCTTGTCGTCTTCTGGCGTTGATAGGGTGGCGTCACCCAACATCGTTCTGGGGCGCGATCCAGACAGACATCGAGAGATCGACAGCATACGCCGCATCATAGAGATGCTTGGCGAACTCAAAGTCGGTGCTGCCAAGTATAACTTCAACATTCTGGGCATCCCACGCACCCCCAGCGAGCTCGGGCGAGGCGGCGCACGCCTCTCCACCTTTCGCCACGATCTGACCGCCGACGATACTGTGCCGACCACTGCGGGGAATGTGTCGGCAGAGCAGATGTGGGAGCGGATAACCTGGTTTCTGGAGCGGGTGGTGCCGGTCGCGGAGTCTTCTAAAGTGCGGCTGGCCTGCCATCCGCATGACCCGCTGACGCGACCTGGCTACCGTGGCATGGAAGAGCGCGTATTGGGATCTGCCGATGGCCTGAAGCGCTTCGTGCAGACAGTGGAAAGCCCCTATCACGGCTTGAACTTTTGCCAGGGGACAATTGCCGAGAGTCTTGAAAATCCGCGGGACGAGATCGAGCCGATCATCCGCTGGTTCGGTGAACGGGGGAAGATTTTCAATGTGCACTTCCGCAACATCCGAGGGGGTCGCTATTCCTTCACCGAAGAATTTCCCGACGCTGGCGATATGGACATGGCATCCAGTTTTCGGCTGTACCAGGAGTTGGCGGTCGATTGCATGATCATGCCAGACCACGTACCCGAGATCGACGGGGCAGCACCCTTCGAGACCGCCTTTGCTTTCTGCTACGGCTACATTGTCGGGCTGTTCCAGGCACACGGTTGGGATCCCTACGGTCCACCATTGAGGCCCCTTTCGGAATAGCTGCTGCCCTCGAAAATCGCACGCTGACTAACGCTGTGGTCGGCATCTGGCAACTGGAGATTGTATGGTTAAACTCTTGCTGACCGGAGCTGCTGGGCGGCTTGGGTCATACCTGCACCAGTGGTTGGCCGAGCGCGGTCATGAGGTGCTCGCGACCGACATTCGCCAGCCCGACGATGGACCTCCACTGACGATCGCTGACCTCGCCGACCGCGGCGCTGTGGATGCGTTGATGGCGCGCGGCGTGGATGCGATCGTGCATATGGGCGGCTTGTCGACCGAAGCGCGTTGGGAGGACATTCTCAACGCCAACATTGCCGGCACCTACAATGTTTTTGAGGCTGCCCGGCACGCCCGCGTCCGGCGCATTGTCTATGCTTCAAGCTACCATGTGGTTGGCATGTACCCCACAGTGCAACGTCCGCTGGGTGTAGAGGCATTGCCACGGCCGGATTCGCTCTACGGCGTTTCCAAAATCTTTGGCGAAACGCTGGCACGTCTCTACTACGATAAATTCGGTTTGGAGTGCCTAGCCATCAGGATCTGTACGGCCAATCCACCCAAGACCACTCGAGAGACGCAGTTGTGGTGCAGTCGGGAAGATCTGGCCAATCTGATAGAAACGGCCCTGCTACACGATAAGCTGGGATACCGGATCGTGTTTGGCGTTTCGGCCAATGCTGGCGCGTTCTACGCCAACCCTGCAGACTCTGATCTTGGTTGGTCTCCGCACCATAACTCGGCCGAACTTGGCCTTCCGTTCGCCGGTTTGCCCCTCGACCCTGCGGATCCCCTCAATGAACGGCACGGGGGCATTTTCGCGATCTGGGGGCATTTCGAGGACTAGGCGTTCTGCTCCGGCACTGCCGTGCAGGGCAACGCGGCTTTTCCTGGCGATGTCGCCGCTAGTAGAAACTAATCGATGAAGTCATGATGCGCCGGGCTTGCTTCAACCAACGACCCGGCGCGAGCTTTTTGTGTCCCTCGGGCCTAATCGCCAGACCCCGCACGATCGGACGCCGGAACGCGATTTGCAGCACCGAAAACTGACGAGGTATTTGGAGCTCTTCAGCCAGCGCCCACCCAGAGGTCTTGGCCTTACTCGGTCGTGCTTCGGTAAAGTATCATTCCGCCGTGGTACAGGACGTCGTTGATGAAGTCGCCATCCGCGGTGAAACCAGTGTCGTCCCAGTATTCGATGTGGCTACCTTGAACCTCATAACGCCCTTGATAGGCGCTCTCGCGGTTCCCACGCGCCTCATCGTACCGTCCATTTGGTAGAAGCTCGTGACGGATTCGTCCGTCCTCAGTTACCCACATGCCAACGTATGGATGGTCTTGCAATTGATGTGATCCTTCTTGTGTGAGTGTAGGATTGCTTGCAAAAGCGACAAGCAAAGCGAGGCCCGCGGCTGTGATCATCTTCATCTGGCTGTGCCTAGGTGGTCGCCGTCGGCCGGATGGTGATTTCGTTTGTATCAACATCCTCTGGGGCTTCGATCAGATGGCGGACGGCGCGAGCGATTGCGTCTGGCTGAAGCGCGATATGTCTGTACTCCGCCATAGCTCGAGCGGCGGCCGGGTCGGTAATTGTTGATGCTAGCTCGGACTCCACTACCCCGGGGTTCACGCAGGTCACCCGTATGTTGCTCGTTTCCTGCCTCAAACCATCTGAGATCGCTCGAACTGCGTATTTGGTGGCGCAATAGACGGCGGCAGCAGGAGACACGGCCAAAGCCCCGATGGAGCCGATATTGATAATTTGACCAAAACCCTGGGACTTCATGGCTGGAAGAACAGCAGCAATGCCCCAAAGGACACCCTTGATGTTCACGTCGATCATTCTCTCCCACTCATCAACCTTGAGGGCATCTAGTGTTGAAAGCGGCATTATACCAGCGTTGTTAATGAGCACATCGATACGGCCCCACTTCTCCAGCGCCGCGGCGGCAAACTGTGCAACAGCGTGGCGGTCGGTGACGTCAAGCGCGCCGAATTCGGCGCGGCCACCTCGAGCTCGTATCTGTTCAGCTACTGATTTCAGCTGTTCCGTGCGCCGCGCGCCCAACATCAGATTAGCGCCAGCGGAGCCTAGTTCTCGAGCAATTCCGGCACCTATGCCGCTGCTTGCGCCAGTTATGAGAATTACTTTGTCTACGCTGTTCATGGCATATCTCCTTGGGACCGCCCCTATGGCTGCTATGCGCATGAAGGTCTCGGCGGCCTGAGGTCGCCGAAAGCGGGGCATCTGGTGTGCTCATCAAGTTAGCCACCAGCGATGGAAAGACAACTTGCGTTCTGATGGATGCTGTAGTTAGGTGAGCTAACCAATGAGTGCTGACCTGAACCTGCTGAAAACCTTTGTCGCCGTTGCAGAAGCCGGGACCTTTAAGGCGGCTGCAGATCGGCTGGGCGTTACGCGTTCTGCGGTGAGCCAGAGCGTGCAGCGTCTCGAAGATACGCTGTCTCACCCGCTTTTCCAGCGCTCGACGCGAAGCGTCCGTCTGACGGAAACAGGTGCGAGATTGCTGAGTGATGTGTCTTCCCACATCGCCGAGATCGAACTGGCCATCGAGAGGACCCTCGATGCCTCAGGCATACCGCGGGGTCTGCTGCGGATTACCGCAACCTCCATCGCCGAACGGTTTTTATCGGGACCTCTCATTTCTTCGTTCATTCAGACCTATCCGGAAGTCACGCTGGACGTGACAGTTTCGGACGAAGAGTTCGATATCGTTGCAGCCGGGTACGATGCTGGGGTGCGCCTTGGCGAAGTCATTGAGCGAGACATGGTTGCGGTGCCGGTAACCGGGCCGCAACGGCAAGTGGCGGTCGCGTCGCCAGTCTACCTGAAGAACTTTGGGCGACCGCAGCATCCGCGCGAACTAACCGCCCACAACTGCATTGGATGGCGACCACACCCAACATCAGCCCCTTACCGGTGGGAATTCGAACAGGACGGTCAAGGGTTCAACGTTGCGGTCGAGCCGCAGGTCACCACCAATGACATGTTGCTGATGATCAGGACCGCTATTGCGGATGGCGGCATTACATTCGGCATGGAAGATACTTTTGCGCCGTATGTCGAGCGCGGCGAGCTGATACCGGTGCTAGAGGAGTGGCTTCCCTCATTTCCAGGGTTCTTCATCTATTTCCCGAGCCGCCGAACAGTGACGCCCAAGCTTCGCGCCCTGATCGATCACGTCAGGAAATTTCGAGCCGACAAGAGCACTGCCGCCACCGCCCAATAGAGAGCATCCTCAACTATTCACTTGAGTGGCTTTGAGCTCAATGCCGGTGGTTGGTTTACCGCTGGCGCGCACGCTCGAAGCTATTGGCCGGCTTTCTCGGTGGACCAGTCCAGTCTGCGCGCGCAAGAGGCGTTTGCTCGGGTCGTTATTGTACAGTCATTCTAACCACAACGTAGAGTATTGGGGCGCTACCGCCTCCTAAGTCCTGAGCGTAGCTTCTGATCGTCAAAACGACAATGAAGAAAACCTCAGATGAACTTTACCAAATATGCTGTAGCCGCTCTCGCCCTTGGGAGCTTTGCAACCCCGGCGCTAGCCCAGGCGACGCTGTGCCCTCAGGAGGGTGCGAACGCTCCCCTCGCCTTGCACGAGGAGTGGATTATGGAAGGCTGGGAGCGCCACGAAGGTGATCCCGAATTCATCTTCAATGAAGAAATGGCCAAGTTCTACGACTTGGAAAACACCGAGGGCGTCTACTGGGATAACTTCGCTCCCGGGGACAAGCAGCTGTTTTCCGATGCCTTGGAATACGGCCAAAACTGGGAGGGTCACATAAATGCCTCCCGATCCATCCTCCACGGCATGACTGACGTCAATGAAGCCGTCGTTGGCAAGGACACCGCATCGTCCGCAATCGGCTTCGTCGGCCGTATTGAGCCGATCGAGGGAGATGTCGTTGCCTTTGACACACGGTCGCAGCTTGGTTGGAGCTGCGTCGATGGCGTCTGGAAGATCAAGCAAGAGCTGAACTATGCCTGGATTGTGGAACCAGAAAGCATTGAGGCAGTCCTCGGGCGCCGCTTGCAGTTCAATTAATCAACGAGCTTTCCCAAGCAGGCATGCGGTAGCTCCAAACAACCACATGCCGTGTCAGCTGAATGACAGCTGATACTGGGACGCTCGTGGCCGCGCGGGACGTTCCGATATCCGCCCGCGGGCCGACCAGTTCGCTCGCAAGCTCGCCAACCAATCCTCAGTTTGTCCGGCCGTTCGGCGCCAATGCGCACAGACGAAGAGACCTGTCGCTCTGACGCCGAATCCTAAAAGGAAAATCACCATGTTTCGTAATGTGGTTTCGCTTCTGTTGCTCTTGCTTTGCTGTCCACCGCTGCCTTTGCTTCGGAAAACAAAGACCACGATGTCACGGTCGTTGGGTCGCTTTGATCACCGCCAATCTTGCCGAGTATCACGGCATCAGTGCCAACCGGGTTGAAGAGTGGGGCGACAAGATCGTTGTTCACACCCAGGATGAGAACGGCGCCAATCGAATGCTGTTTGTGGACAAGGACACGCTCCGTCCAATTGAAGATACTTTCGCCCTGGCGTCGCGCCGGGACTGAGCGACATTCAGCCGCTGCTGCTGATGGCCTACCCGCTCGCTGCTTAACAGCGAAGAGAACTGATCAGACCTGCGTTGAGCAGACCGCCAATCACATGAGCCAAAGCGGGAGGCCTGGGGTTCTATGAACCCTAGCGCCGTCCGACAGCTATTGTCCGGATCGCCATCAACGGTGGTCGAGCGGTAGCCCTTATTCCGGCAGGCAGACTTGCGGCCCTCTGCACCTCGTCTGGCAATAGTCTTGATAATCGTGCGTCACGTTCTGGCCTGTCAGCTTTTGCATGATGACCGCTAAAAGCCGTCAGTCCGCTCACCACCCCGTCATGGACGTTGCTGCGGCCTGAGCAGACTGGCAGCTTTTAGGAAGTCGCAAGAGTGGCCCGAATGGCTGGAATGGGGCGCTAAGGAGCATCCAAGAACTATGCTCGCCAAGTGACAGCGGCGGAAGGCGCGTCTGGTTTTACGCGGCCCAGGTTCAATAAGCGAGGGGCTAGTCAATATAAGGCTGCCCGCGCGTTGACCAGATGTACAAAGCGTCCAAACTGTCAGTCGCGGAGGCTGGCGGCGATCCGCTCGGGAATAGGCCCCATCATCGCCTGCATTTCTCGTGGCCAGTGCATGTCGAAGCAGACGATCACACCAACGCGATCCGTCTTGCACATGCCGTAAAAGATGTCCTGCCCGGCACCGGTGTGACCTGAGATCGCGCCCAAGCTCTCACGATCGTATCGATATGTCACTTCGTCGGCCAAGGCACCGAGAGACTGCTCGAGATAAGCGGCCGGCCTTCCGATAGCGCTAGTGCGGTATTGCCGCAGTTGAACCGAATAGAGTGCGGGTTCAAATGCAGTGCCGTAGTCTTCGCCGGCGGTCATCAACGCGCGGACCCAACCTTCGGTCATGAACACAGGGAGATCTATCTCGCTGCCGCCGCTGACGGATGATGTCTATCGCAGCTCTTCTTAAGCGATCGCCGGAGTTGAGAGCAGAAGAATGAGCAGTTCCGCGCGCATGGAGAGGTCCTATGTCCGGGTGGGCTGTCGGGTGTCCGCGGTCATGGCCTGCAGCCGCGTGCCGATCTCAATTAGCATCATGGTGTGCATTATCGAGATCGCAGGCATTCGTTGAATGTCCTCACCGCAGTAGCAGCGCCATCAAGGCTGAACGTTGCGAGCGTGGCGCCGTTGCTGTTGAGCGCCTGCATGCTTGTCGACGCACTCAGGAGCCCCTGCAACAAGTCGAAGTTGGCCTTCTCCAGGATGTCATAGGTGTAGCTATCGCCCCATGACCGGCCCCGCAGTTCTATGCTGATCGGTCCCCGGTCCATAGTGTCGAATGCGAGCGAGAAAGTGACCGCACCTTCCATCTTCGACCAGTTGGGGTCGAAAAGCTCTATAAATGTATCGCCGTCCGCGAGGTAGCTGTTCAGGCGGAAAACCGGTGATCTACCCTCGCTTTCCAAGGCGCAGAAGCGCTGTCCATTTGAGTTGTTCTCGAAAAGCGCGGAGTTCCAGGCACCTGATTGCCACCCTTTGATCTGCGTGAAATTGGCTGCATGACAGGAAGAGGCAAGACAACCCCAGATTGCAATTGCCCCAACTATGCGCATGGTTTCCTCTACTCGCATTATTCGACGATCAGATCCGAGTGTCTACAGTTCGCACGTCACCGCATAGTCGGTAACGCTTGGCACGTTGTCTTCCCAAAGTTCGCCAGCTGTCGTGACACTGAGCGAGGCGCCTTCGCCGCCGTAGGAATACCCACAGAACCCGAATCCTGTCCCGGAGCAGTCGACCGCTTCTACGATACCGAGGTCCTGCAGGTCTGGCTGTTGACCCCATTCCATCCGAGGTTGTTCTTCCGGCTGCCAACCTGCTGCGATTAGCGATTGCCGGGCCTCGGTTATGTCCTCATCGTAGATATTGGGGACGATCACCTTGCCGCCGCAGAAGGTATCTTCCTCCGCTACAGGACGGACGACCACGCCGATGCTACCGACTAGGATGTCGGCAACCGGACTTTCGAGATAGCCGCTGCTCCACAGCCTAACGTTGCCGTTCTCGAGTGGCACCAGGGCACCGATGAGCTCGTCAGTCTTGTTCGACGTGTAGAGAATGGCCTTCAGCTGTCGGCCCGCGAAGACGCCAATGTTCCCTTGCTGTATCGCGCATGAGCCACTCGTCCCCGGTTCAAAGTTGCCCGCGAAACTTACCAATTGGTATTCGCCAGTGGCCACCTCTGACATGACGCCCCAGCCGCGTTCCTGCACAAACCGACCGGCATCAGTCTCGGGATCAATCCAGGACGTCGAGCAGTTGTCGTCCCCGCGGGCCGGCCGAGGTCCCTCCGGCAACTTGGTTACGGCAGCGGCCATTATCTCCGGCAATTCCGACACCGCCTCCTGGCCGCAGACTGTTGACCACGCTATCGTGGAAACAGCCGAAGCTAGCGTGACCAGCACAGCGATTTTCTTTCTGAGCATCGAACCCTCCGACGGTTGCGTAGCCCTTTTAGTATCGGGTCGCTTCCAAACTCTACCGCATCGATTGGTCACCGACGCGACCCGGACATAGCGTTCGACATCCCGAGCCGGGCTACCATCGAAGTCGGCCCGATACTGGCTCACGTAAGCAGGGATCGATGCGAGCTGGAGCTTGTGCCATCATCGCGCCATTTTTTAAACAGAGCGGTTGCCGGGTCATCGACGAGAAATGCCGGAACTTCGATAGAGCTTCCGCCCGATTGCGACTTATCCCATACGATGTTTTCTCAAGCGACAGACGAAGGTGACGTCAAAGCAGTGGGAAGATCAGAGGTCTTGCGAAGAACCTCAAAACGGGAAGGCCTCCCCGGTGTCGACGAATGTTCCGGAGGGGAACATATACATCATCTGCTGCCGCAGCTCGATACATTCCGCTTCTGGCACGCATTGGCTTCCCAACTGTCCTGTCATGGTAGACCACATCGCTTCCTACTCGGGACGGGTTGCGCTTGAGCCGTCGGAAATCGCCTTCATCACTCCGTCTAGGTTCGCAAGATGCTGATCGCTGAAAGCATTACCCGTGCCGTGACTCTGGCGCGCGACTAGGTACACGGCGAAGTACGGCGTAATCTCGTCGATTCCACCGGTCGTGCCTGTGGAAACCGCAGCCGGAACCGGCAGCGAGGCACCCAACGTGCCCTCGCACGCCTTGAGCCTCGTTGGTTTCGCGATGGGCGCCGTCACCAGAATCTCGTTGGCGCCCAAGACCTTGACCCTGAGGGCGCCGGTGTAGTCCTCCCCTTCGGCGGAGCAGGTCGCATCCAGAACGATATTGTCGCCCTAGACGCGTTCATTCGATAGCAGACAGCTTCCGTCATACATACTGAAAGGTCAATTCCCCGTCGCCGAACTGCAGTCGGCCGTCGACACGCAAGACCCGACCGAGCGCCGCCCTTTATTGTCCGTCCTCGTGCTGACATCCGTTTGCATAATCGAGGTGGGGTAGCTCCACCATCCCACAATTCCTCGAACGAGAAGCCCACGGCCGCGCGGACGGTCGATCGACCATGGAATTCCCTCGTTGCGGTGCTGGTCCGATGATTGGTCAAGATGCGTTTGGCCAAGTCCTCCGCCGCAGTTACCGCGGCGATGTCCTACTCCAGATGCCGAGACCACATCCCCTCGAGTTGAGCGGCGAGGTCGTTCACAGTCGCTAGGTCTTCGGCGCTTAGGATGTCTGCTCCCTTGCTTCTATCGCGCGCTGGGTTTCTGCAATGTCGGCAGCGCCGGCATTCATGGATGACTGCACCGCCGGATCGGGCGACCAGTCTTGGGCGAAAACCACCGGCGACAGACATATCAGCGTTGCCGCCGCGATCCCGAAAACGCTGCTACGCAAAACTGCCCCCCAACCGTTCAACATCGACGGATGCGAACCGCGTGAAGCTAAATCTCGTCCGCGTTAATATGGCGTCATCGGATTCTCAAGCATTCCAGTGTTGCAGCGCCATGCGTGCAAAAACTGGGATCTAACAAAGTAATCAGGGGGATCTGATGCGCTATTCCACACCTCTCCTAGCGACAGTCGTCGCGGCTCTGGCGATTTCGCCGGCGCTGGCCGAGCAGGTCTATTACGGCTCACGTGCCGGTATGACCGCGACCGTGCTTTCCAAGACCGGCATAGGGACGGAGAACGCCGTGATCCAGGTCGAACACACGCCTGAAGACGCGAAAGGATTCTGCGTCGAGTACAACCTCGACAATTCCATGGCTTGCGTCCGCAGGACCTTGGCCGAGGTGAAGGTTGAGCCGACAGTATACGCGAACTGCAAGACTATGATGTGGACCGATCTCGGCGGCGAGCGATACGCGATACTGGGGAGACGTACGTCGGACACCTACGCCGATTTCGACGTCAGGAGGATCAGTAGCGGAGAGATTCTCGATGGCTCGTCCGCCTCCGGCTATCCAACGGCCATGGCAATGTTCAATGCGCTCTGTCCAGGAATTGCAGACTGATATGATCAGGGCATCGGTCATCGCGGCAGCGTCTGTACTTGCGATCACATCCGCTGCTTTCGCGGCAGAAGTTAGCTGGCTCGGCATTAATGAGCAAAACGGAACTAGGGTCTCAACTATTCGCTTCGAGGGTCCGGTAGAAGACGGCGACACGGACACCTTTCTCCGGGTGCTCCAACCCGCATCGGAGGGCGTCGGTCAGTGGGATAGGCTAGTCGTTCAACTAAACAGCCCAGGCGGTAGCTATCCGGAAGGTCTGCTGCTGGCGGAGACATTCAGGCGACAGGGCGTCGCAACAGAGGTCGCAAGTGGTGACTATTGTTATTCCGCCTGCGCAATCGCCTTTCTGGGTGGATCGGAGCGATATCCCGATGTGGAGCCGGTAGTGGAGGGCACGCTGTCCAACCAATTGCCGGATAGGTCTTTGGCGAAAGGGGCTGAACTCGGCTTTCACGCACCGTATCTGAACATTCCGGCCTCCGACTATACCGCCGAGAACGTGCAGGACGCCTACAGGCTCGCGGTCGACTCCATCTCAATACTTATCGGCCTAGCCGATCATCTCCATGTGGAGCCAGCTGAACTACCGCGTCTTCTCGCTCCCGGAAGAGACGAAGCCTTCGTGGCCGATGACGTGGATGCAATTAGGTCGCTTTGGATAAATTACACAGACTATTCCTTGCAGCCCCGTAACCTGAGGTCCATCACCCGCTCGATGGTAGCGAATGCCTGCATCAATCGGTGGTACCACACCGAACGCCGTAGCGCTCTGGCCGGTTACGAGATCGCTGAGACGGTGCGTTCGGAGTTCGAGTTAGGAAGCCGGCTGCTCGGCAACGGCGAGGAGGCATTTGGAGTACTGACCATCGGACAGGGCGCTGTGCATACATGGATCGCCTATCTTCCGATCGCCATGACCAGCGACGGAAAGAATTTCGTCTGGTGCATTTTCGATTATGGCAACAACATGCCCAACGTGGTGTATCGGGCGGCCGGCACTGTCGAGGAGCTCTTCGAGCCATACCGAGATGATTGGAACGTCTGGACACTGCAGTCGCGATCGGACCTGCTTTTGCGCTCGCGTGAGGCCCAAATAGCCCAGTCTCTTAGAGTGCTGGACATGGTCCCTGCCGACACGAAGCTTCGCGAAGTCGAGGACATGATCGACATGCTCCAGCGTTCGGAGCCTGACCTTGCGAAACTGGCTAAATGAGACCGCACGTTGCCCATTCACCGTAGCGACTGAAAGTGACTAGCTCGACCTTCTTTGGGCGATCGGATCTCGTGAGGCAGCCCGAAGCCATAAAAGCGCGGTTGCCGAGACTGTCACTTGCTTGGTGTCGCACCATGTCAGCTTTTGGGCGTCTGTAAAAACTGTTCCAGCGACCGAAATGGTGCGATTGCTGCGTGTCAGTCTTAGTTCGCTGCTGGGAAAACGTTTTTCTATAGGTTTGAAACAGTGCTAATTTTTTAGGTTGCCGTCCGGGAAATTCCAGTTGGTTACGTCGGCACACGTCAAGGAGCACGCCACTCTGAAAGCTAGCTCGAGAGCTTTGCATGCTAGGAAATGCACAGCGCAAGGTCCGCAAGCCCTCTGTAATCGACTGTGAGTCGATTAGAACTGAATAGAGGCCAGTCGGTTGAAGAGTAGGATCAAGGACAGGGCGTTTGCCGCGCCACAGTAGGAACGGTGCGCCTATTACACGGAAAAACCTTTTCACTCCAAAACTTATTAGAATTCGATTTAGTTCGTCGGGTTGGTCTCGATTGAATTTTGAAATCGTCGAACCGACAAACTCAAACTCGGATTTCAGCGCCAGCCGTGCACGGCGCAGGCATAATAAGGTGTCCTCTTCTGGGCCGTCCCAACCGTTTGTGCCTGGAATCCTCCAATAGTATCCGGCGTTGCCTCGCCCCGATTCTCCATCTGGGTCGATACTGAAGTAGTTTAATTCGAGTTCTTTGAGAATTTGGCGCAGGCGATAATCATACCACATCGTTAACATCCCATATCTGAAAGAACCCTAATAAAGCTGTTGTTGAGTTCATTTCCTGGCCTTGGAGTTAGTGTCAGTGCTGCGGACCCATGGGTCATTGAGCCTCTTTAGTACGGCCCATACTCCCACCGGCGCGCTCATTCTCTCGTACTCGCCCTCGCCGCAGCGATATGAACCCAGGCCCGGCTTCCACTCGCCACGCCTGATGGCGATTGCCCGTGCTGACGAGTTGGCGCGACGCTCCCCGGCGGCGCGTTCTTCCGGAGACAGCAGGTACTCCTCGACCACATCGAAGGGACGGACGCCGGCGGCCTTTACCGCCGTGGTGCAGCGGACCAGCGCGGTGTTGCCGAGATAGACACCACCGGTCACCGCCATGCGCCGGAACTCCGACACGACCTTCTGCCCGACATAGTCGCCATCGACATGTCCCGGCACGTAGATGGTCTCCACCTCGTCAACCCCAGGCGATGCCGACCGAGTGATAGTTGGCCAAGACCTCAGGCCCGAGCGTCGCGACCCATGCGCTGTAGTCCTCGATCGTCCCGGTGTCCTTGTCGGCTGCCGTCATCAGCGACGTCGAGATGATACCGCCTGCAGCCCTGACGGCATCCCAGTACTTGGCCCCCGAATTCAGGATGTCCTGCCATGAGCAGACCTCGTCCACAATCAAGTCGTCGGGGATCGCTTGCCCAGCGATATAAACGTAAGGCGTGTCGTCGCGGAATATTGGACGGAGGCGACCTATGAATTGGCGGACGGCTTCCTCACGGTGCTGGGCCTGCACGGCACGGGCCATCGGGCCGGCGTGCTCTTGCGTGCGGTAGGAAACGTTGCGCCCGTCCCGGAGCGGCAGGGAGCGGGTGACTACGTGCGGATAGATGGTCTTCCCGAGCTCGTCCACGCCCGTGCCGGTGACGTCGATCGGGGCTTCGGGGATCGCGTCGTTCGAGGTCAGCGCCGCTACTTGGGAATCGATCTCCGAGACGGGCAGCTCCATGCGGCCCACACTAAAAGCGGCGACGTGGTTGCGGGCGAAGTCGAGACCTGCGACCGCGCCCGGATGGAGGATGTCGACGTTGGCCGACTTCAACCAATCGAGCTCGACGATCCGGCGGACAGCCAAATTCAGGTGCACGACTACATGGCCGTTCGCATGGAAACCGGCGATCGCGCTGATGGCCTGCCGGATCTCGTGGATCACCTGCGCCGCAGCCATGCGCTCCTCGGGCGTCGCGTCCGCCGGAGGCAGGATCGTCCGCAGCGCGAACCGCCTGTCGAGCACGGCCATCACGCGGACGTTGAGATCCGCCGGCACGGTGGTCGTCTTGATCTTCCGTCTGGGAAAAATCCTGCGGGTGATCTCGGGATCGCCGGAAGCGTCTAGCAACAGCGTGGGCTTGTCGCTCCAGTTCGGTTCTGACATCCACGAAATGCGGACGGTGTCGCCGCCGAGGAGCTGATATTGACTCTCCTGCCCCCCGCGCGCGTACGGACGCTTTGGCCCATAGATCTCGGCCTGCGCCTTGTCCGCTAGCAAGGCCTCGACGCGGGCGATTGCGATGGACCAGAAGCGGTGTTCGGTCCTGACGTGCTCGCTCTCGGGCTCCACCACCCAGGCCGCCAGCTTGGCTGGCGACATCGTCGGCGTTATCCGGTGCACCGAAGTGATCGCCGCGCCGCAGACCCGCTTGGCAAAGCGCGCCAGCTCGAGACCATTGGGAATGGAGGCCAGGACATCGGCAGGATCGAGGCCATCGAGGAAAGCCTTCGTCACGATATCGGCGGCAGCCCTGCGGAAGCGGAGGAGATCGGCGCCGGCGCGGCCATGGTCGACGTCATCCCGGTTCGGCTTTGGTTCCGGCCTTGGGATATGGAATGCATCGACCGGGATGTCGCCGCGATGGACCACGGATCCGAAGAAGGATTCGTCGATCACCAGACCGTCCACGGCTTTTAGCTCGTCGGGCAATTCCACGTCTAGGAACGCTTTCGGGAGGAACACGATATCCGACGCCGCGATCTTGGACTTCTGCGCGATGGCTTCGCACGAATGGTAGAACGTACATTGAACGTCCTCGACGATGCCGGATGCGCTGGTCAGCCGGGAACGGCACATGCCGGCGTTCGACTTGCCGGCGTCCTGCACCAGCTTCATTTCGTCGGCACGTTGGCACAGGGCCAGCTTGCCCTGGTACGGCATTGCCTTGAGGCCTGCCTTGTCCGCAGCCTGTAGCGCTTCGTCGATGTTCTGGTAGGTCGGCAGCGCGAATGCCAGCGTCTTGCCCCTCAGCCGGGCGTCGTCGGCAATTTCGGCAATGGCTTTCCTGGTCTTGCCGGCACCGGTCGGCGCATTGAGCGCATGGACCGCGTCGACCCCTGCAACGACGTCGTCGAGGTAGTCGCGGAGCCCTTGCTTGACCGACTTGGTCACCTTCGCCCCGATGACTGTGCGGTCCGTCTGCAGCGTCCGGTCCGCCCGGGCGGCATCGTCTCCGTTGGTGAACTCGGCGCGGACGGTCCCGCGGGGATCGATCCACGGGAACGGTGACGGCTGCTCGAATACCGGCTGCACTGCCGCCATGCCGCCGCCCAGCTGGCCGGTCGCGACGCGGACCATGCCGCGGTCGACTTTCTCGCTGACCGCGGCCTTGGCACGCTGCTTATCCCACGCGCGCGAGGGCGACTGGGCGGCCAAGAAGGCACCAAGCACTTTGCTCTTCAGCCGGATGCGGTTCAGCTCTCCGTCGTCCCGGTCCCCGGTGCGGACAATCTCGCGGGACAGCGACCACATGAATGCATCGCGGCCATCGCTGACCAAGCCATCGGCGTCGAGCGTCCAACCCTCACCGGCGGGGACCGTGACGGTCTGCCCGTCGATCGTGATCTCCGCCATCTTGGTCGGCCTGGAGCGCATCTGCCCGAGCTCGATGAGTGCGGAGAAGAAAGCGTCGACCTGCGCCTGGTTGACTACGGGGGCTGCGGTCGGCGCCACGTTCCACGGGAACGACCCGCGCCAGGTGAAATAGCGGCCTGTCTTGTGGTGCTGGCCGAATGCCGTCAGCGCCTTTCCGTGGCCGAGCAGCTCGACGGCATCCTCGCCGTCGTCGAAGAAAGCCGTGCGCGACTTGGGCTTGCCAGCAAGGCGGTAGAGGAGGGCGGGACGGGAGCCGTCGCGGACCAGCGGAGTGGGCCCGAGGATACGGAAAGCGAGGTCGATGGCGGCACGCGCACGCTCGGGGCCGCAGTCGAGATCGAGAGTGAACAGGCCGTCATGACCCATCAGCACGGCGCCGTTGGAGCCGGCGGCCTGCAGGGACCAGCGACGGGTCTCCTCGATGGTCGGCAAGAATTCGAAATAAGCGGAAATCTTGATGTGCTTGCCGTCGATGCGGGACGGCAAGCGGAGGGTGCGTTCTTGCGGGAAGATCGCCCAGCCGCGCTCACGTGCATCCATGGCAACGGCGCCGAAGAGGGTTTCGCCGGGCATGTACAACTGCTCGGTTCCGGAAGCCGGTAAGGCTTCGACGGAAACGCCGCTCAATTTCGCGATGTCTTCAGGCTTGAAAAGGCCCACGCGGACGCGCCTCGGGTATCGGATCTGCACACACACATGGCCGGATCTTCGTCCGGTCCATCCAGGGAGTATGTGGCTGATCCCGGCATCGCGCAACAAGCAAGCGCGAAGTAAGGTTAAGAAAAACGAGATCTTTCGAAAGTCTAATTAAGATCCATGCCCCCGATGTTCATGAACAGTGTTCATATAGATCGGTGTGGAAATTTATTCCGACACGTCGCTTGTTTTTGATCGAGCCGTCTGCCTACGATTTGCACGGGGCATCGGGCAGTTAGCATGTGCGAATACGAGTCACATACTATCGATCTTCGGCAGGCGGATCGTAGTATTCGCGAAGCTTTGCTTGCGCTGATTAGCGCGGCAATCCATTCCCGCGGCCTCACTATCGAGAACATCCGGCAAGTAGATCCGCGCGTTACTCGGCCACAGTGGCAGGGACTACGCGACGCCCAGGACGGAATGCTTTCGAAAGAGCGTCTGTACGCAATCGCCGACGGATTGGAAGTCGGCCATGCCGCGGAAGACACGTTTCTAGCGTGTGCCGCATGAGGGAGATCGGTACACCTGACATCGGGGTCCGGACCCTTACCGCGGCACGTCCGCGCCTGGTAACCGAGATCGTCCGCACGATTTCGGCCAGGCAGATGTCTGTGTCGGATGTCCGTGCCGTCTATCCCTCTTTCGATCGCAAGGTCCTCCACATGCTGCGCGCGGCCAATGCCGCCGGCTGCGTGCCCGAGCGATCGGTATCGGGCGGCTGAACGGGATCGCCGAGGCCCTCGGCCTGGACCTGCTGCCGATCCTTTTCCCCGAATCCACGATGGAGGCAGCCTGATGCGCGTCGTCGTCCTCGACACGGCCACCAAGACCGGGTGGGCAGTCCTCGAGCTTGGCGTCGTGCTGCCATTCGGGCTCCTGCGCCTGGATACCGACCTGACCAAGGCCGACAGGGGCGACTTCCAGCGCCAGCCAAAGGTATTGGTGTCGG
Source organism: Devosia sp. (assembly GCF_036563435.1). Classification (GTDB taxonomy): domain Bacteria; phylum Pseudomonadota; class Alphaproteobacteria; order Rhizobiales; family Devosiaceae; genus Devosia. The sequence goes on along the minus strand of NZ_DATCMJ010000001.1, from coordinate 526,703 downwards.
CCTCGATCCAGTTCGACGCCCTCGTTGCCGAGTGGAAGTCGGACTTCATCGTAGCCGAGAGCCCGCACCTGCGCGGGGCCTCGAGCTTCTTGACCGTCGCCATCTACGGCATCGCCGAAATGACCGCGGCGAACCACGGCACCGGGTTCTACGGCGTACGCACCGCGTCTTGGCAGTCCCGCATCATCCCGGCGCCGAAGGGCGTGGCGAAGGCCAAGGGCGACACCAAGCTGCGCTCTGTCCAGCACGTCCTCGACCTGGGCTTCGATCCCGAGACCGACGACGTCGCCGATGCGCTCTGCATCGCCGAATACGTCTGCCGCGAGCTGCGGCTCGACGGCCAGGCCTACGAATTCTTGCCGACCCTTTCACCGCGGAGGAGAGCCGCATGAACCTCAACGAATATTTTTCCGCCGAGAGCCGTGACGGCATCCGCACGCTGGCCTTCCCGGTGATCCAGACCGCGTCTGTGTTCCAAGTCCTGCCGTCGGTCATTGGAAAGGTCGTCGAGGCGCTCCGTCCGTCATGGCGCCGGGTTATTGGACCGAGACCTACTTCACCACCGATCCGAACCTGCTGCAGACCATCGCCAAGATGAGCGCCATGGTTCCGAAGTCCGCCTTCCCCGAAGGCGCGGAGGTCAAGGCTCAGGTTTCACAGCGCACCCTCATGCTGCTGAAGCGGAGCGCGGGCAACTCGACAAGGCAAACGGCGTCATCCGCCGGTGCCACGATTTCAATGAAGCGCAGATCTCCGGTCTTCGCGGGCCTACGGAGAACTGACCTTGTTTAACCTCGACCCCACCATCACCCTGGGCCAGCTGCTCATGATCGGTATTCCGATCGGCGGGACTGTCTTCGGCGCCATCGGCGGCTTCATCATGCACTACATCATCAAGAAGGCTCGCGCGGCCATTATTAGGGAAGTGGTCGCTAAGCTATCCAAGTCGAAGAAAGAGCACGAGGAACTCATCAAGGGGACCAACGAACTTGTTGTCACCCTAGGCGAGGGCTTCAGCACGATCCGGACCGAACTGCATGAATTCCGTGGTTACGCTGAAAAGCACTACGTCGAAATGACCGACTTGGCAGAAGTGAAGACCTCCTTCCAGAACGCCATGGGCGAGCTACGCGACGACATCCGAACTGCGACAGCGACAATGATGGACGTCCGCGACAGCGTGATCGTGCTCACCACCAAGGATGGCCAGACTGAAGTCAAGCCGGCCCGCCGACGCACACAGCCGAAGGCCGCGTCCTGACCTGTAAGGATTTCACAAAATCCTTACGACCTCTCTTGAAGGTCGAACCTGGCACTCTTAAGTCTTGGATACGGGTTAGCATTAGGCGCCCACCGGTATAGCCAAGGCGTGCAGGGGATCGACCAACGGCGAAAATCAAAATCCCCAACCCCGCTGGTCCGGGACATGCAGTCATTGGCTACTATAAGGGCCGCATGTCGTAGAGATGGGAGTTTGCGAGATGATCGCACTCTTCGAACTCGAGACCAGCCAGTCGGAAGGCGGTAGCATCTACCGCGTCCGCGTAGGGTGCTTCCTGCACCCGAAGGTGGTCGCGATGATGCTGGCACTGACCCGCTGGCTCTAAACGGGAAGGCCGTCCTCCGGGGCGGCCTTTTTGTTTCAGATATCCTTTGCCTTGTCGGCAGCGAACTCGGCCCGCATCGACGTCATCTGTAGGTCGTGTGCCGCACGGAGCCGCTCCGACAGCCGCACCAGATCGTGGACCCATTCGCCCAGGCTGATCTTCGTCACTGCCCCCGGGTGCACGCGCTCGAGATCGTGCCGATCGGTCACGTGGTAATCGATGGAGAAAAGGGCTTGCTGCTCCTGCGTCTCGAAGGAGGCGTTGCCATAGATGTCGCCCTGAAAGTTGGACCGCGTCCACTTGAGGACATAGGACCTACCCTCGACAGTCAGCAGTAGTCCGATGTGGTCGGTGCCATCGACGGATCGGCGGTCGCCTGCGGTGATGGTGACCCCAGTCGCCGGCGTCTTGTATTTCTCGTCCAGCTTGATCCAGCTGTGGTGGTGCTGAAGGGCCTGGATCGAATAAGCGAGGGCCTGCCAAAGGCCCATGCTGTCAGCCGTGTGCTGGGCGGCAGCCAGGCGGCTTTCGCTGTCCTGGAGCGACTGTTCGACCGGCGCCATCTCCTCCTCGGCTTCCAGCTTCAATCCGGCCTTCAAGAGGCGGACGCTCTCCGCCAGCAACTCGGCCGCTGTTTGCTCCACGACCGGCTCGGGCTCCGGAGCGCGGGGCGGCGGCGGGTTGTTGCGTTTCCAGAAAGCCATCATTGTCCTCGTTCCGCACCAACATGCCCGACGAAATCATGACTGCCAACAGTGAGTTTAGATGACACCGGCGCAACTCGCCGGCGGGTCACCGGCGAGGGCGGGGAGGCCTGCGGGCGAGGTGCCGGCAGGTTATTCGTGATCCCTGCACACCGTCCTGCCGTCGCGGTTCCAGCCGGGCTTGCCGCACACCTCGCAGATGAACTCCGACAGCTGCTCCGCCGACGCGATGATGTCGTCAACGATATCGACATCGGACACCGGGCCCGCCAGCTCGAGCCCGCCCATCTTGTCTTTAACGTCGACAAAACCGGGGTAGTACGGATCCACTTCACCGATCCAGTCCGCGGTGGCCATCAAGAGATCTCCCCAACCGGCACCCACGGCCAGGCCGCAGCGGTAGACGGGGAAATGACGCATCACCAGCTCGTCCCAGCTTTCGGGCGGCAGCCTCCTGTCTCGGCCAGTCTCCCGGTCGGCCCACTTGCTGCGGACGTGATAGGTGCGAGCGAGCAGCTCCATCAATACCCGGCGATCCGGAAGATCGACGAGCCCGCGCTTCCCGGGGCCGGGCTCGACGTCATAGTCGAGATAGATGCCGTCTTCGTCGAAACGGGCGCCGCGCACCATGAAGCTGACGTCCGGTCCCAGGACCCAGCGCCCCTGTTCGCGGAACTGGTCGACCTGGCGGGTCATGTATTCGATGTATGCGTCGTCAGCCATAGACCATCTCCTGAGCATAGAGCATCCCGATCTCGGCCAGAGCCTCGAGCAGCGGCAGACGCCATGGCTTGCCGTGCGAAGCGTTGAGCAGCCGGCGCAGGTTGGCGTAATCGGGCTGCTCCAACACCGCTCTCGCAAGAGCACCGTCCTCCCCCTCCGCGAGCCGGGCGATCTGACCGACGCAGACGAAAAATCCGTTCCGGGCCAGGCTCGTTTCCAGGTGCATGATCACGCCGCCTCCAGGACAGTGATGTGGGCGCGGGCGGTCAGCAGCCGGCCTTCGTAGACCGAGCCGCCGGCCAGGTCGGTGACCGCGGCCATATCGGCGTGCGACAGGGTGGCACGTGCCCGCTCCGCAGCGGCACGGAGAGCACGGGAGGGATCGTGGACAGCGATCTGCTGCAGCACGTCCCGATACACGTCGTATGCTTCGTCGTAAGCGCTCATCAGTGCATCCCCTTCGCGCGCTCTCTATTTTCGACCAGCTCTTCGACGATGTTGGCCAGCTGCCGCATGCTCCCGCCCGGCCACATCTTCTTGACGATCTCGATCTCGTCCGGCTCCAGCGGGCCGTGCCAGTCGGGATGAAAGCCGCGCTGCTCGACGATGCCGGCGATGATCCGCTTCGTGATATCCCCGATGTGCTCCGGCCCCGCTTCCGGTATCTGGATCACACGACACCGGTCGCGCAGCGGCCTCGACAGCTTGTCCAGGTCGTTGACGCACAGCACCCAGGAGACCGCGGACAGATCGACGGTTGTCTCCAGGCCGGGATCGAAAAAGCGGGCTGCCGTAAGGGGCTCGATGAAATTGAGCAGCACGTCGCCCAGGTTCCCGTTGTGCGTGCCCGTGCCCATCTTCTCTGGCTCGTCAAGGATGAGCATGGGATTGGCGATGCCGGTTTCGCAGACGTACTGCAGGGGATTGCTCATGCGTCCGGACGAGTATTGGCTGCTCGTGCCGCCGAACGACGCGTCGGCAACGCCGCCCGCCGGATAGATCATCGGCTTCATGCCCAGGCCCTCTCCCAGTGCGACAGCGTAGCTCGTCTTTCCAGCCCCTGGCGGACCCGCGAGGATTAGCCGGAAGGATGGAAACTTGCGTCCCGCCTGGCGGTTCAGGATGCGGTCGGTCTCCGGATGCAAGTGTGGATGACTGTGCCGGAGCGCAGCGCGCGCCTCGGCCAGCCGGTCCCCGCCCACAAGCGGTAATGGCTTGCCTGCGATCTTCTTCGCGTGGGCGACGATCTCCTGCCGGTGCTTGCTGTCGGGCCTCAGCAGGAGGACCTGCGGGACGGGAGTAAGCGTCGGTCCGCGCTTCCTGAACAACGGCTTGTCGCCCCCGGGCCAGCTCATCGGTATTGCATCACGCACCGCCCGCTCGCTTTCCTCGATCTCCTCGTTTGTCGCATAGAGGCCGGGGTCGTCGTCTTCAGGTGCGAGCGGCTGGTCCTGGTCTTCCTCGACGACATCGAGCTCCTCGACCAGCAGCCCGATGGCCCGTAGACGTGCCATTCCCATCGCCCGGCACTCGTCGATCTCGACCGGCTCGAGGCCGTCATCGGGGTGGAAAACACCATGGTCGACCATGAGCCCGGTCGCGAGACCGAGCCCCTTGATGTAGCCAACCTTGTCGTACGGGTTCCGTGACTGCAGCATGCGGACCATGAACAAGGGCACCGCCACTTCGTGACCCCGGATGGCAGCGTGCCACAAGAAAGCGCGCTCGACTTCCTCCTGGCCCTGGGCAAGCTGGTGGACCGCGAAACAATTGGTCGCTGTCGGTACATCCCGGCAGACCGCGAGGGCCTTTCGAACAGACTCCGGCTGCTCGTCACGGTCCAGCAGGACGTCGCATTCCTGTCGGACGTCCAGGAGCGGGGAATTCTTATAGGCGACGTGGCCGCGCATGCGGTCCAGCAACGTGGGGATCGACTTGCCATAACGGATAGCGCGCTCGCGATTGTCCCAGTGGCGAGATGCGGACTGCGATTGGGGGGAGGGCAGCTTGCGCTGCGGAGTGTCGGCCATGGCTTCGTCCTGGTGACGTCGCGCCTCTTCCGAAAAGGGGCGGACCGGTAATGACGTCATGCCGCTGCCGAACAGCAGGCATAGACGTCCTTCAGCCAACGAAGACGAAAAAGGCCGGCGTGTCCACCGGCCTCTATGATGGTCCTTAACGGCTGGTTACTGCGCCTTGTATGCCGTGATCTCTTCGTAGAACCGCGCCAACTGGGCGGCGACCACCTCGCCGTCCAGATTGCCGGCATGCTGGGCCAACAGCTTCTCGACTTCCCGGTGAAACCCAGTCCGCGTCAGTTCGGCTTTCTGCGCCCTGACATATGCTTTTACGTCAGCCGGGGGAGTGATCTGGCCGCTGATCCATTTCTGGGCCGTCCGGTGGTTCACGCCGCCGCACGCGCGGGCCAAGCGGCTCGCCGGCGAATTCGGGAATATGAACAAGACGTCTTGCTCGAAGGCATCCTGTTCCGGGTCCACTGTCGCCACGTCCGCCTCCAGCACTAAGATCGTGCCGGCAGCTTTAGCGAGGATGATGTCACGCATCAACATCGTCATCCCCCAGGATCGGATCGGGGGTACTCTCGAGCCGGTGCTCCAGCAGCTCCAGCACGCGGCATTGCTCCATCCGGAACCGGGCCGGCAGGTTTGCCCGGTTCAACCCATCGTACGCGGTCTCGAGCTTGGCGTCCGTCATTAGGACGGACGTGGTCAGACGGCGGTAGCGGAAGGCGAGGACGTCCCGCTCATGCCCCGTCTCGGCGGCATCGTGGCGATAGCGGGTGTCGACGGCCAGTATCAGCAACCCGATGCGGTGCAGGGGCTCGATCATGGTGCGATCCGATCCGGCGTGCAGCGAGAGAGGATGTACTCCAAAGGTGTCCTGCCCTGGAGCGCATGGAAGCCAGTTATCCCCAGGCCTGCCCAGTAGTGCCGGGTCGGCCTGGGATAATGGATAAGGGTGACACGGGTCGCTGAAAGTCCCGGGCAATGCACCATGACCTGTTCGCCTTCGACCTTCGCGTAAGCGGCAAATTTCTCGCCGAGGAGGTACTGACGAGACAATGAACGATCCTCGTTGTTGATGTGGGAGAGCATCCACAGGCGGACGTTGTAGTTGTGCGCAAACGGCTGATACAGCCGCCAGTGCCGGCTATCATCGAAGACCTGGTGGACGAACCCATTGATCCTGTAGATCACGTCATCCTGGGCACGGCGATCACCAACAACTGCGGTGTCATGGAACTCCGCGAGCAGGGTCTTGAACGCCGAGATGGCAGTGTCCTGCGTCCAAATGGGGCGTTCGGCGGCGACGCGGGCGTCGATCCAGTCGAGCAAGTCGTACTGGGCGGGATCGGGGCGCTTCATAGGGCCTTCCTCGCCTTGTAGCGCACCGCCGCCTTGTATTCCTCGGCGGACACCTCGACCGGATCATCCGGGATTACGATCGCTGGTTCGGGAACGCCGCCCGCCTCGACTACCTTGCGCTCATGCCATGCCACGCGAGCCAGGCACTGTTCCGGGTCCACGGCATCCTCGAGGAGCAGACGCCAGTGGTGGGCCGCGACCTGCTCATCGGCAACAACGTTGCCGGTTCCGTGACGGAGTGCTTTGCGTGCCGCTGCGCGGGCATGCTGCCGCGGGGTCCACCGCCACGTGTCGAACGCGTCGGACTTGAATTCGACTTGCGGCGGCAAGGCGGCGCGTTGCGCAGCTACCGACGTGCGTAGGGTAGATACGGCCTGGCGTAACGGAGCGGACCATTCATCGAACTCGGCCTTCAACGCAAGGTCATCGGCAACCTTCGGCTCGAAGGTATCCATCGCCTCCTGCAGCTCGTCTGCATAGCCCTCTGCTGCATCCAGGTCGCCACAGCCGATGCCGCCACGCATGAGGATAATGGCCCACTGGACGGGGATGACGAGGCGCATGATGTCGCTTGTTGTAACTGTCATTTCACCCTCGCTTTCGCGGCGCCGAGCACGGCGTCCGCCTCGTCCAGAATGCCGCAGATGCTGGTTGACGACCCGGGCAAGTTGAACGCGTGCTTGCCGAAGCGAACGAGGGTCGCCTCGTCCACACCGAACTCTACGATCAGGCTGTGGACGAGGCCGTAGCATGTCTCGAGCGCTGCCAGGGCGCGGCGCTCCTCGGGCGTCACGGGAGGGCGGAAGTCGAAAGAGGACTGGCTCATTTCGCCCTCGCTTTCTTGACGGCCTTGGGCTTGCGTGTGCCCGGGCGGATGGCCTTGTCGGCCAGCAGGTGCAGCTTCAGCAGGGCTGCCCGGTACTGCTCATGTGTAAGAGGATTCATTTGGCATTCCTTGCGTAGCCTGGCGGGCAATGGGTGACCTTTCCCCAGGCGAGGGCCTCGGCGACGAGCCGGGCATCCTCGGCGGGATCGGACTTCACGGGGGCGGACCTGCGCCCCTGCCAAGCGTTGAACTTCAGTTCGTCATCGTCCTTGGGCGCCCGGATCACCGGGCGCCTAGGCTTCGGCACCTGGACCACGACCGGAGCCGGCTCTTCGACTTCGGGCTGCTCGAACTTGAACTTGAAGGCATTAACCCGCCTCTCGAATTCCGGGTCGTAGCGCGGCTCCTTGATTACGTTGCCGTCCTCGTCCTCGTGCCAGAGGTTCAAGTCGATTGCGCGCTGCGTGATCTCCTCTAGGATGTCGTAGTAGCCCGGTATGTGGGCTACCGGATCACGAAGCCAATCCGGGATGAAAGATCGGCGCCTGTTCCACCCGGGGCGCGGTCTCCTTCCGGGTAGCGGCAAACGACTTGATCCCCATGCGCTTGAGCTCGCTGGTGACCGTCCAGGTCTTCACGCCCAATGCCTTTGCTGCCTGGTCTATATCCTCGGCATCCTGGATGATCCCGAGGATCTCCGTGTCTGACATGGCAGCCAGCTGACGCTTTTTGCCCCTACGCCCGTCGCTGGTCTTGATCACCTGTATTTCGAAGGCAGGGTCTTCCGGCGTCTCGACGATGGTGGCAACGGCTTCCATCTCCGCCTCGACAACCGGTTCGGGTTCCGGAGCCGGCCCGACCGTGGTGCTTGCGTCTGGAGCGTCGGCATCGGCTTCCTCGACGACCGTCTCAGGCAATCCGTCTGGATCGACCCTTGCCGCTTTGATCCGCTCCCACATGCGCTTCAGGTTCGCGCCCTTGAATGATTTGCGGCTCAAGCCGAGACGGCGAATTTCACAATTTACGACCCCCGCCCCAACTTGGAGCTTCTCGGCTGCTTCTGCCGTGGAGCTTGACGACCTTGTGATCTCGGTCAGCGTCTCGTCGGGCACGTGCGCCAGCAACCGCTCGCGACCACGCTTCTTGCCAATCGACCCTTCAGGCAGCGGCTCCTGGTCCACGCGCTGATCGACCGGCAATTCCAGCACCGGCTGCTGCACGCCGAGCAAGGACAGCAGCCCCTGGCGGTCGACCGGTACGGAGACGGTGGCCGTGCCCGAAAGCAGGACGCCGGCGACGGTGACCGAGGCAGCGCCCAGGTCGATGGAAATGTTCATGACGGCGTTCATAGTTCTATCCCCATTACGCGTGCTTTGAGGTTGGTGTTCCATGCGTGCCCGGGGGCACAGCGGGTGATCCGGCCTTCGGCGATCGCCTGCTCTATAAGCGCGCGATCGGCTTCACGGTCGGCGGCGGACGCACGGCGCGCTGCTTCTTGCTTCGAGCGTGACGGCATCACGCTTGGCTCGCCGGCCTTGCGGGGCACATGGCGCTTGATCGGTGCCATATCGGGGCTGCCGGCATACGGGATCTTCTTCGAGCGCTGGCGACGGGGTGCCCCCTCTTTCCTCGTCGTGGGCGCCCCCAGCTTGATGCCGATACGGCTGGCCTTGCCGATTACCGCGTTCTTCGTGAGCCCCATCTCGGCGCCGATGAGCGCTGCCGATTTGCCCTCGCGGTGCAAGGCCTTCAGCTGGTCGATCATGGCGCCGGTCCACGGCGTGGGAGCGACGGACTTGATGCCGTGCTGTGCGCGGAGCTGGATGAAGCCCGGGAGACCGCGGTGCGCGAGATCGTGCCGAAGGGTACGGGTGGTGACGCCCATGCTATCGGCGGCGTCCTGGGCGCTGGCGGCGTCCAGGATGGTGGCGATGAATGTCTCGTCGCTGATGTGCGCGAGAACGCGTGTGAATCGAGGCATCAGACGATACCTCCGGTGCGCAACTGGCCGAGGTAGCGGTCGATGAACTGACGCGCGACGGCGATGGCCTCGGCAGGATAGGTGTCGAGATGGGCGCAAGCCCAGTGACCGAGCTGCGAGTGGGCATTGCTCCAGCCCACGCGGTTCGCCTTTGCGGCACGGTCGGCGTCCAGGCCTGTGAGGTAGCGGATGCCAGCGACGACCTGGGCGTCGGACATGGTGCGGGGAAGGGAGGGAAGTTTTGCAGCGCCCTCGCGCACGGCCTTGGAACGGGCAGCGATACTGTCGATGGCCGCCTGCAGTTTCTTGCGGCTGTAGCCCTCTTCACGGCTTGCCATCGATGTGTAGAGCGTGATGACGTCACGCTCTTTCTTCAAGACGAACGGTCCGAACTTGGACACCAAGTCGAGCGCTTCCTGCTGCACCTCGTCCACAAAGCCGTCGAGCTTGCTGAGGATAAAACGGCGGCCAGCGTCGCGGTCGTAGAACATTATCTCGGAAAAGTAGCGGCTCTGCGTGCCGACAGAAGCACTGTAGCCGGCGCCGACCTTGTCGATGTCAGCGTGTGTGACGGGCTCGCCGTCGATCGTGGCATTGGACAGATCAATGCCGATAGTGATGTCGATTGTCATAGCGCCCTCCTGGGCTGCCGGGGTGCCTGATTGCACATCTCCAGCACGCTTAGAATGGGCCCACCTTTCCGCTTTGTCGAATCGTTTTTGCGCCGGAACGCGAAAAAGTTACTGCGACATCAAGGACTTATGGATTTTAGGTCGATTTTCCTAATAGGTATCCATTCCTATTTGACACGCCGGCGAGTTGCCGGCAGGTCACCGGCAGGTCGCCGGCGTGTCGTGGGCAACTCGCCGGCGTGTCAACATAACTCACCTTTTGTAGTCAGGTATTGCGGCGGATCTCGATGTCGCTCGAGCGGCAAGCATCCAGCATTTCGGCGACGCTGCCGATCCCGGTCAGCTGCATAGCGCGCTGGTCATCGATCCACCCTCGCTGCCAGCCCTGCAGCGCGTCGTGGACAGAGACGTGACCGGACACCAGTGCGGCCTTGGCTTCGGCTTCCAAGGCCTCGCGCTCACCGGGGCCGGGTTCGGCCATGGACTTCATGAAGTCGTCGAGATCGCTCATGCTGCTACCCTCTTCTTCAAGTCGACCTTCGGCAAGCGCAGCCCCTTATGCCGGCGCCGGTTGTATTCGATCTGCGCCTTCAGCCAGTCAACATCATGGAGCCGGCGATCATATGCAATGGCCTCGGCGGTTGCTTCGTCGACCCAGTCGCACCAGGCGCGAGCAATCCGCCACTTCTTGTGGGTGCCCTTGAACAGGTACGACCTGGCTGTCACGTCGCCGGACTTCACGCCTTCATTGTGGTCCAGGATCGACTTCACGTCTTCGAGCGTCCACTCGAACTTCTCCGCCGCGAGGCTGGCGAAGCTCCGCCTGATGTCGTGCGGGGTCGCTATGACGCCGGGCATGTAGCTGACGTTATGCTGGATCGCCGACTGCGCTATGGCATCCACCGGCCCCCCGGCTTTCTTCGGACGATAGCCAGGGAAGAGCCTGGGGTGATCCATCTCTTCCGTGAGCTCCTTGGCACGCTCGACCACGGCCCATGCCTGTGGTGGCAGGGGAACGATATGGTCGGCCCGGTCCCCGCGCTTGTCCGCTGTCTTGCGGTGCGCTGCCGACATTGACCAGGTGCCTTGCCGCCGGTCCTCCGCGAACGCCATGCCGTCGCGCCGTGCCTTCGAGATCGGGGTCACCCGCTGGCACGTGTAGACGAGCAGCTGGATTGCCAGGGAAATGCGCTCGTCGATGGCACCGCTTTTGGCGATCGCCATGATGCGACCGACCTCATGCATGGGCGGGATGTATTCACCTTGGCGCACTTCCTCCAGCTTCGTGCGGTCCGGCGCTCGCAGGCCGACCATCACATTGTCATGGACGCCGCTCTCGTCGGAATGCTGGTCCAAGCAGAGCCATCTCCACATGCTCTTGATGACGTCGCGCAAGTGCTCGCTCTGGCTCTCGACACCACGGGAGTGGATGTCGGCCAGCACCTTGGCGGCGTCCTTGCGCGTGATGCCGGCGACGGGCAAACCGGCGAACCGGGCGAGTTCGGGGGTCCGGGTTAAACGGTTCCGGTAGTCCTTGAACGTCGCCTCCCGCAGGGTGGCCTCGACGTGCTCGATGAACAGCCGGACCGCACGTTCCCAGGTCCAGGTCTCCGCCTGGGCTGCAAGGATAGGCACCACGGGCGCCGTGACCTTGCCGTGGGCGATCAGCTGCTCGGCAACCCACGCGTCGTCGGGCCGGCGGATCTTGCCGCGGATCAGCACCTGGGCGTCAGACACCAGCGTCCTGGCTTCGGCTATGGACCACGTCTCGACCGTCCCCAGGGTCAGCCTGGAGGCTTGCTTGTCCATCATGAACCGGAACTGCCAGATCACCTGGCCGGCGCTCACGCGGAGCCTGAGCCCCTTTGCGCGGCTATCGGCGACCTCATATCTGTCGACGCCGTTGCGGCTGTCGGCCATGGCCTTCGCCACGGTGGGTTGCTTGATGTCTATCTGGGCCATCGGGACCGAATCCACCTGGGACAAATCTGGGACAAGTCCATCGAGCATGGCGGGCGGGGTTGTGGAAGGCCAAAAGCCCGGCTATCCTTAACAAACAAGGGTTTCGGCTGCGCGCAGAGCAGCGGAAACAGCGTGACATACGGAATCATAATCCGTGTGTCCCCAGTTCAAATCTGGGCTTCGCTACCAATCAAACCCCCGGGAAACCGGGGGTTTTCCTTTTTTGCCTTATGTCCATTTGCCCTGGGACACGGTTGGGACGCCGACTACAAAACATCGACCCCTTTATAGCTTAAGCTGTGGATAATAGACGGGGCATTGTGGCTTCATGCTGCGCCCACTCGGCGTTGGAAGCTGCCCACTTTTTCGAGCGTAGCTCTCGTCCAGCAGCACAAGCATCCTCCTGATCGTTCCTTCCAAGGCTGCGCTACGGCCAGCGCACCAGCCGTCCTATGTGGATCGCGGCAAGCGCAAATCCGCTGCAACCTCGTCCCGCGTACGGCCGGTGCCCGAATGCCAGGAGTTCAGGAGTTGAGACAGCGCTGATCAGCAACTCCCGACCCAACCTGGTCATTCGCCGAGAGTAATTTGGCACTAAAGCTGTCGTTCGTCTTCTTGATCTGTTTAGGGGCGGAACTTCTCGAACCGCGTGTCTCCCGAATCCAGTATTTGCATCCGCCTCCATCCACGTCGTTCATAGAAACCGGCCGCACGGGTAGATGCATCCGTTCCGAGCCAGATAGACGCATGACGTTGGAACAGAAACGCTTCTGCTCGTTCCATCAGAACGCTTCCAATGCCGTGCCCTTGCCAATCCGGACGGATGAACAGAGCAAATACACTGGCATCCGCTGCATCCGCCATCGAGAACCCAACTATGCGGCCATCACGTTCGGCGACCCATATGCACGGCTCGTCACGTAGAGCCTGGCAGATCGTGTCGGTCGTGATGCCCATCGCTGCCATCTGTTCGACGGAGACATGGTTCTCCCTAACGCTCGTCCGAACTTCAAAAATCGCCGCGATGTCGTCTTCTGCAGCATTGCGGATGATGATGGTCAATTAATCCAATACTCTGGAGAACAGGGCGACGCTTGTGGAAGTGTCCGCTTTTGAACTCATCCTATCCAGGAGCTGCGAGGCCAAACCGTTTCACACTTTGTCCAGCATTTTACGGTGGGGTCTGCCTGGGCCCCGTCAATACGACAGCAGGCCATGCCGTGGCCTATCCACTGGGTACAGTGTTCGGCATTCCACATGGTGCGGCAAATGCCCTGATCTTCCCGCATGTGCTGGCCGCAAATGCCGCTGCAGCGCCGGAAAAGACCAAGGCCATCTGCGAAGCGCTCGGCCTCGACGACAGCAGCGAGGCGGCGCTGCTCGACAGCGCCATTGTCTATTGCCGCAGCCTTGGCCTACCGATGCAACTGAGCGAGCATGGCGTCACCGAGGATGCGCTCGGCCGCATGGCGCAGCAGGCCCATGCCATTAGGCGTCTGCTCGATTATAATCCCCGTGACCTTAGCGTCGCCGAGATCGAAGCGATTTATCGCGCCGCCCTCTAGCTCCGCAGCTTGGCAGCCCGCCTGTAACGAATTAAGCCGTCTCGACCGGGTAAACCTTTGTTTTCGTCTACTGAATTGTGGCATCGTGCGCTGATCCTGTTGTAAACAACAGGCGCAACAGGAGCGGGAGAATTGTTGTGGAGCGCTCGGAGCGTCGTATCTCGGAACGCAGCAAGCCAGGGGCCGGCGGCGCCCGCATGCTGCTGGCCGATCGCGTTTATCACGTCATGCATAGCCGCATCGCCAACGGCTCCTATGCTGCCGACCAGCGCCTGCCGTCGGAGAATGACCTGGCTGTGGAGCTCGACGTCTCGCGTCCGGTGCTGAGGGCGGCACTCGAACGCCTGCGTTCCGAAGGGTTGATCTATTCGCGCCAGGGTGCCGGCAGCTTCGTGCGCCCGCGTGAGCAACGTACCAATCTTGGTTATTCTCCGGTCGAAACTATTGCCGACATTCAGCGCTGCTACGAGTTTCGGTTGACCATCGAGCCCGATGCCGCCTTCTATGCCGCGCAGCGCCGCAATCAGGCGCGACTGGATGAGCTGAACAAGGTGCTGTCACTGCCGAGCGATGCGACAAGCCAGCATAGCCACCGTGAAGATGCTGATTTCGCCTTCCACATGGCTATAACGGCAGCTTCCAACAACCACTATTAAGAAGCCTCCATGAAGGCGCTTCGTGAGCATATCTATGTCGGCATGCGCCTGCATGGCAGGTCGTTGATGAATGACCGCGCCGTTGGGCTCGAGCACGTCTTCGGGGAACATGTGAGCATTTTCGAGGCCATTCGCGATCAGAACGCCGAGCTGGCCCGCGACCGCATGCGTCGCCACATAGAAAGTTCACGCAATCGCCTGTTCGAGGACAAGACGTTTGATCTTTCGCTGAAGTAGTCGTTCGCAGCCCGGTGCGTCTCGACGGCGCACTGGGTGACTGACGGTCACACATTTGGTCGCAAACCCTTTTTTGTCCGCCTGGAGCGGCCGAAAGGCAGACTGGATGGCGCCACAGACGCATCCGCTACATAGAGGTTTAGCTGTTCGAAAAGGATCCTCCGGCACACGCATGGTGTTATGGGTGTACGCGGTGCCCGATGGTGGTTTGGAGATGATATGCGCGCAGTTTTGATCTTGATGGCCTTGTCGACCCCTGCCTTCGCCCAGCCCTTGAGTCTTGTGGTCGAGAATACGTCACAGGACACGGTCGAGAGCATCAGTGTGTTCCCCGAGAAGACGGAGGTCGTTGTCGGGACATATACCGTGCCGATCGCGCCGGGGCAGGCTGGACGGGTCGACCTGTCGCTCCAGCAGTGCCAGACCGTCGAGGTGCTGGTAAGGATCAAGGACAATCCGGCCGAGTTCAGGCCTACGGTGGACCTATGCCGCGACCCGCTGTTGACTGTGGGCGAGTAGCTGCGAAAAGCGGTGAGCGCTTGTGCCTGACCGACTGAGCCCAGCTTGTCACCCCTGTTGGGATCAGGGTTCGCGGAAGCTCTCCACTCGTAAGCGTAGGGCCTCTTGCTCCACCGCTTCTGAGAAGACCAGGGTCACCTCCGACTGCGAATTCGCCGGGGCGTAGTCGAGGGTTGCCGAAGCGGTCTGCTGTTGCAGATCGCCGGTGACGGTGACGTCGGCTGCGGCCTTTGGCCCATCGTTATTGACCGTAACGGTGACGTAGTACAGCCCTCCAGCCTCGCGAATGAAGGCCGGATGGGTTGTGAAGGTGGGTGGCGCATCGGAGGCGGTCAGCGCCTCAAAGAGCAGAAAGCCGAAGAGGACGGCGACGGCCAGACCGCTGGCTGCCGCAATGGACCATTCGAGGACGCCGCTGCGGCGGTCGGCCTGCTTTTTCGCGCCGGATGTGTCGTTCATGGCCGCTCCTAGAGAATGATGCGCGCAGCAGCCGCGCCGATGGAGGCCGGCAGGCCAAGGACGATGCTCACGCGAATAACCTGGTCGAAGGAAAGACCTTCGAACTGGTTGAAGGTCCAGAGAAGATAGGCGGCGATCAGGAGCGACAGGGCATAGCCGGTGACGGTGAACTTGAAGAATGCGCTCCAGCCGCTCAGCCGATCATGCAGTCGGTCCTTCTCGGTGAACTCGCTGGCGTAGACAAAGCCATGCATGATCACCAGCGTGATTGGGACAAGCAGGGCGGTGTGGAAGGCGGTCATCTTGTAGGCGATGAGGCCCATTTCTTCAGTCGGCGCGACGTTGAGCGACAAGAACAAGGCGCCGGCAGCCATGACGCCGAGTTCGCTCAAAAGGGTGTCGTCCTCCTCGGAATCCTTGCCGTCCTTGCCGAACTGGCTGCGCGCGAGGAGTGCGCCCAAGGCGCCGGGAATGGCCTGGATGGCGATCTTGCCGATGAACTCGGACGGGTTCATGTCGAGATGCAGGACGCCCAGGGCCAGCAGCGCTCCAGTGGCGGTCGCTATGCCCACGCCATAGGCGATGGCGACGTCGCGCAGGTCCTCCTGCCAGCCCCAGGTACTTTCAAAGCCCGAATAGTGGGACAGAAACATCAGCAGCGGAAAGCTTGCACCCAGGAGCAGGACGAGCCGCATCCGATCGATGACGAAGCCCAGGTCCCACATCTCCATGGTCATGAGCACGGGCAGCGAGAAGATCAGTGCGCCGCCAAACGCCCGGCTGATGCTGATGGCCAGCCGCAATTCGGGCCGATCAGCCATTGCTTCGCATCCGGAAAGCAGCGGCGCGCGCGAGGTGGACAGAAGGAAGAGAGTTCCTAACCCTGTCTGCTAACAATCAAATCTCCTGCGCATGGGCATTTCCGGGCGGGATAGAGCCAGCGTTTGGCGGGGATGTAAAGCAAGGGCGGAAGTCATGCGACATTCTCTGGCGCCTATTGCCATCGGGGCCGCTGCTGGTTCCTAATGCGACAGCAAGGGCGTTGGCCCGACCCGTAGTAACCCATAGGTTCGCGATGCGTGAGATTATTGCCGAGCTGGAAGACAAGCGCGCCCAGGCGCGGCTGGGCGGCGGGCAGAAGCGGATCGACACGCAGCATGGCAAAGGCAAGCTGACAGCCCGCGAGCGGCTCGATGTGCTGCTCGATCCCGGCTCTTTCGAAGAATACGACATGTTCGTCACCCATCGGGCCACCGATTTCGGCATGGCCGATACGGTCATTCCCGGCGATGGCGTGGTTACCGGCTGGGGCACCATCGATGGGCGGCTGGTTTACGTCTTCTCGCAAGATTTCACTGTATTCGGCGGCTCGCTGAGCGAAACCCATGCCAAGAAGATCTGCAAGATCATGGACCTGGCGATGCAGAACGGCGCGCCTGTGATCGGGCTCAACGATTCAGGCGGTGCCCGCATCCAGGAGGGCGTGGCGTCGCTGGGCGGTTATGCCGACGTGTTCTGGCGCAATGTGCAGGCCTCGGGCGCCGTGCCGCAGATCTCGGTCATCATGGGGCCATGTGCGGGGGGCGCGGTCTATTCGCCGGCCATGACCGACTTCATCTACATGGTCAAGGACACGAGCTACATGTTCGTGACCGGTCCGGACGTGGTGAAAACCGTGACCAATGAGACGGTGACGCAGGAAGAGCTGGGCGGGGCCTCCACCCATACAAAAATCTCCTCGGTCGCCGACGCGGCCTTCGACAACGACGTCGAGACCTTGCTCGAAGTGCGGCGGCTCTTTGGCTGTCTGCCACTGGCGGCGGGGCAGAAGCCGCCGCGCCTGCCGACGCACGATCCGGTCGATCGGGATGACCTGTCGCTCGATACCATCATCCCCGACAGCGCGAACAAGCCCTATGACATGCGCGAGGTGATCGAGAAGGTGGCCGACGAGGGCGCATTTCTCGAGATCCAGAAGGATCACGCCGGCAATATCCTGTGCGGCTTCATCCGTCTCGACGGGCATACGGTGGGCGTCGTCGCCAACCAGCCGCTGGTGCTGGCGGGGTGCCTTGACATCAATGCCTCCAAGAAGGCGGCGCGCTTCATCCGCTTCTGCGACAGTTTCGAGATCCCGATCCTGACCTTTGTCGACGTGCCCGGTTTCCTCCCCGGCGTGGCGCAGGAATATGGGGGCATCATCAAGCATGGCGCCAAGCTGCTATTTGCCTATGCGGAAGCCACCGTGCCGCTGGTCACCGTCATCACGCGCAAGGCCTATGGCGGCGCCTATGACGTGATGGCCTCCAAGCACATCAAGGCCGACGTCAACTATGCCTGGCCGTCAGCCGAGATCGCCGTCATGGGCGCCAAGGGCGCGACGGAAATCCTCTACCGCTCCGAATTGGGCGACCCTGACAAGATCGCGAAGCGCACGGCGGATTACGAAGCCCGCTTCGCCAATCCCTTCGTCGCGGCCGAACGCGGCTTCATCGACGACGTGATCATGCCGCATGGTACGCGCCGGCGGGTGATCCGGGCGTTCTCGACGCTGCGGCACAAGAGTGCGCATGGACCGAAGAAGAAGCACGATAATATTCCGTTGTGAGGAAACGATGCCCACCGTCTTCCGTTGGCGAGGTCATCGCTTCTTCTGGTACCTTGCCGATGGCTCCGAGCCGCCGCATGTCCACATCTGGAAGGACGGCAAGGAATGCAAGATTTGGCTCAACAGCCTGGAAGTGGCCTATAACCACGGCTACGCGCCTGCCGACCTGCGGAACCTTGTTTCCGTAACGGCCGAGCAGCGCAACCATCTTCTGGAGATTTGGCATGACAGCTTCGGACGCTGAAATGAAAGCCCAGGCTCCTGCCTCTGCCTGGTGCGACGACGTGAACCTCCACGTAAAGTTGGTGGACGGGAGAGAGATCATCACACCGCTCTGGTGGTATCCCAGCCTTCATCGGGCTTCGCACCAGCAGCGCAACAACCTGGAATTGATGTTCAGCGGCATCCACTGGCCGGACCTGGACGAGGACCTCAGTATTGCCGGCATGTTGCGAGGCTGGAAGTCGCCGGAAGCGCACGAGCCGGGACTAGCGGCGGAATGACCATCACCAAAGTCCTCATTGCCAATCGCGGCGAGATTGCCTGCCGGGTGATTAAAACAGCCAAGCGGATGGGCATCGCAACGGTGGCCGTCTATTCCGATGCTGACCGAGACGCGCTGCATGTGCGGATGGCGGATGAGGCGGTGCATATCGGGGCGGCGCCGGCCAAGGATTCGTATCTGCAGATCGAGCGCATCATCCGGGCCTGCAAGGACACGGGCGCGCAGGCGGTGCATCCGGGATACGGGTTTCTGTCCGAGAACGCAGGTTTTGCGGCCGCGCTCGAGTCGGCCGGGATTACCTTCGTTGGGCCTCCGGCCAGCGCTATCGAAGCGATGGGCGACAAGATCACCAGCAAGAAGCTGGCCGCCGCGGCAGGCGTTTCCACGGTGCCCGGTCACATGGGGCTCATCGCTGACGCCGAGGAGGCTGTCACCATCTCCCGCTCCATCGGCTATCCGGTGATGATCAAAGCCTCGGCCGGCGGTGGCGGCAAGGGCATGCGCATTGCCTGGAACGATGAGGAGGCGCGCGAGGGCTTCGAACGCTCCAAGTCCGAGGCGGCAAGCTCCTTCGGCGACGATCGCATCTTCATCGAAAAGTTCGTCACCGAACCGCGCCACATCGAGATCCAGCTCATCGGCGACAGCCACGGTGACGTGCTCTATCTCAACGAGCGCGAATGCTCGATCCAGCGGCGCAACCAGAAGGTGATCGAAGAAGCGCCGTCGCCTTTCCTCGATGAAGCGACGCGCAGGGCAATGGGCGAGCAGTCCGTCGCCCTGGCCAAGGCGGTTGGCTACACCAGTGCGGGGACGGTGGAATTCATCGTCGACAAGGACCGCAACTTCTATTTCCTCGAGATGAACACCCGCCTCCAGGTCGAGCATCCGGTGACCGAGTTGATCACCGGGCTCGACCTTGTCGAGTTGATGCTGCGTGTCGCCAATGGCGAAGAGCTGCCGCTGACGCAGGATGAGGTGCGGCGCAATGGCTGGGCGATCGAGAGCCGGCTCTATGCGGAGGATCCGTATCGCAACTTCCTCCCGTCCACCGGCCGACTGACGCGCTACCGGCCGCCGGCTGAAAGCAATTCGGAGACGCTGGTGGTGCGCAATGACACCGGGGTTCTCGAAGGCGGCGAGATCTCGACCTTCTATGATCCGATGATCGCCAAGCTGTGCACCTGGGCGCCGACTAGGCTTGAAGCCATCGATGCCATGGCCGTGGCGCTGGACCGGTTTGAAGTGGAAGGTGTCGGCAGCAATCTCCCGTTCCTCTCCACTGTCATGGAGCAGGAGCGGTTTCGCGAGGGACGCCTGACGACCGGCTATATCGCCGAGGAGTTTCCCCAAGGATTTACTGGAGCCGAGCTTGCCGAGCAGCACCGTTTTGACGTGGTGGCCGCCGCGGCACTGCTGATGGCGCGGCGCGAGGGACGACGGAGCGGCATCGAGGCGGAAAGCCGCTGGCACGTGCAGATCGAAGACCGTGCCGAAGCGGTGACGCTGCACCAGGACGGGCAGCAAACCGTTGTGGACCTCGACTGGCGCTCCGAAGCGGTGCGCCTCCATTGGGAGCCGGGGCAGACGCTGGCGCGGCTTGACTGGTCGAGTGGCCGGCAGGCCCTGCTCAAGGTTGAGCCGACGACTTCCGGTTTTCGCATCCGCTATCGCGGCGCCGATCTCAAGGTCATGGTGCTCCGGCCGCATGTTGCGCAGTATCTGAAATATATGCCGGTCAAGGTACCTCCTGACATGAGCCGCTTCCTCCTCTGCCCCATGCCCGGGCAGGTGGTGCGCATCGATGTCGCGGAAGGTGACGTGGTCGAGGACGGGCAGACGCTGGCCATTGTCGAAGCCATGAAGATGGAAAACGTACTCAAGGCGCAAAAGCGGGCGCGGGTGAGCAAGGTGCATGTGGCGCCCGGCGCCGTGCTGGCGGTCGATGCGGTGATGCTGGAATTCGAGGCGGTGTGATGATGATGGCATCGTGGCAACCCTCCCCCCAACCCATCCTCCCCCGCAAGGGTGGAGGAGCCGCATCCAGTTTGGGGCAGGCGTGGGCGGCGCACACTGGACTGGCTCCCTCCCCCTCGCGGGGAGGGCCGGGGTGGGGGGTGCCACACACGCGATCTTCGGAGTGGCCCCATGTCTGACGCTCACGACAAATGGACCGCCCTCGCGCAGCGCGAGCTCCGCGACACGCCGCTGTCCGCGCTCGATCGCGACTATGGCGGCATCCGGGTCAGCCCGGTCTATCTCGGCGCCGATGGCGAGGTTCCCGGCGCGGAGCCGTTCACCCGCGGCGTACGGGCGACCATGTACGCCAATCGCCCCTGGACCATTCGCCAATATGCGGGCTTCTCGACCGCCCGCGAGAGCAATGCCTTCTACCGCCAGGCGCTGGAAAAGGGCCAAAAGGGTCTCTCCGTCGCCTTCGATCTTGCCACCCATCGCGGCTATGACAGCGATCATCCGCGCGTGGTGGGCGATGTCGGCAAGGCGGGTGTTGCCATCGACAGCGTCGAGGACATGAAGATCCTCTTCGACGGCATTCCGCTCGACCAGATGAGCGTCTCGATGACCATGAACGGCGCCGTCATACCGGTGCTGGCCATGTTCATTGTCGCCGCCGAGGAACAGGGTGTGCGGCAGGAGCAACTGGAAGGGACCATCCAGAACGACATCCTCAAGGAGTTCATGGTCCGCAACACCTATATCTACCCGCCCGAACCCTCGATGCGGATCGTGGGTGACATCATCGTCCATACGGCCCGGCACATGCCGCGGTTCAATTCGATCTCGATTTCGGGCTACCACATGCACGAGGCCGGAGCGACGGCGGTGCAGGAGCTGGCCTATACGCTGGCCGACGGGATGGACTATGTCCGCGCGGCACAGGCCAGGGGGCTCGACATTGATGCCTTTGCCGGCCGGCTGAGCTTCTTTTTCGGCATCGGCATGAACTTCTTTCTCGAAGTTGCCAAGCTGCGCGCCGCCCGGCAGCTGTGGAGCGGGATCATGACCGATCTGGGCGCCAAAGATCCGCGCTCGAAAATGCTGCGCACCCATTGCCAGACTTCGGGCGTGTCGCTGACCAGCCAGGACCCGCATAACAATATCGTGCGCACGACGATCGAGGCGCTGGCTGCGACTTTGGGCGGCACGCAGTCGCTGCACACCAACAGTTTCGACGAAGCCATTGCGCTGCCAACCGAGTTCTCGAGCCGCATCGCGCGCAACACGCAGCTGATCCTCCAGCATGAATCGCGCATCACCGACGTGGTCGACCCGCTCGGGGGCTCCTATTACGTGGAAGCGCTCACGGCTGAGCTCGTCGCTAAGGCCCAGGAAATGATCGCCGAGGTCGAAGCGCAGGGCGGCATGACGGCGGCTGTCCAGTCCGGCGCGCCCAAGCTTGCCATCGAGGAGGCGGCGGCGCTGCGCCAGGCGCGGGTCGACCGGGGCGAGGAGGTCATTGTCGGCGTCAACCGCTACCGGGTGGACGCCGAGGAGGCCATTGATGTCCGCCAGATCGACAATGCCAAGGTGCGGGCCGAGCAGATCGCGCAGCTCGAGCATATCCGTGCCACCCGGGACGAAGCCCGGTGCCAGTCGATGCTGGCGGCCTTGCGCGAGTTCGCCGCCAAGGACGAGGGCAATCTCCTCGAAGCCGCCATCGAGGCGGCGCGCGCCCGCGCCACCCTGGGCGAAATCTCCGCCGCCCTCGAAGACGTGTTCGGCCGCCATCGTGCCGTGACCAAGGTCATCTCGGGTGTCTATGCCGGCACTTATGGCGATGATCCGCAGCTGCGCGCGGTTGCGGATCGGGTCGAAGCGTTCAAAGCGGCGCGGGGCCGCGCGCCTTCCATCTTCATCGCCAAGATGGGTCAGGATGGGCACGACCGCGGCGCCAAGATCATTGCCTCGGCCTTTGCCGATCTCGGCTTCACCGTCCATATGGGCGACCTGTTCGAAACCGCTCCGGAAGTGGCCGCCCATGCTGACCAGCTCCGCGTGGACGCGGTGGGCGTTTCCTCGCTGGCCGCGGGCCACAAGACGCTGGTGCCCGAACTGATCGAGGCGCTGCGGGCGCGCGAGCTCGGCGACATCACCGTCGTCGTCGGCGGCGTCATTCCGGAGCCCGATCATGACTTCCTCTACGCGGCAGGCGTTGCGGCGATCTTTGGCCCTGGCACCAATGTGCTCGACGCCGCCTTCTCGGTGCTCAACCAGATCGAGGGAAGGCTCTCGAACCGATGATCGGCCGTCTCAACCACATCGCCATTGCCGTGCCCGACCTCCCGACGGCGGTCGCGCGGTACCGCGACCTCCTCGGTGCCGATGTGGGGCCGCCCCAGCCGCTTCCGGAGCATGGCGTCACCGTGGTCTTTATCGACACTGGCAATAGCAAGGTCGAACTGCTGGAGCCGCTTGGCGAGGACTCGCCCATTGCAGCCTTCCTCGCGAAAAACCCGGCTGGGGGCATGCACCATGTCTGCTTCGAAGTCCCCGACATCGCGACCGCCGCGGCAAGGCTCAGCGCTGGCGGCGCGCGGGTGCTGGGGGATGGCAGGCCCAAGACCGGTGCCCATGGCAATCCGGTGTTATTCCTCCATCCCAAAGATTTCGACGGCACGTTGATCGAGCTGGAGGAAGTGGCTTCAGGCAGCGCAGGCTAGTTCAGGCAACAGTTGTCGGTTCGTCCAAGCGGCGGGTCACTGTGAACTTCAGCGTGAAGTTGTCGAAAGTTCCGGGAAGCCGCGCCAGAGGAAGGCGCTCCGCCTCCAGGACCGCGACA
The DNA here is from genome assembly GCF_036563435.1 of Devosia sp. Lineage (GTDB taxonomy): Bacteria > Pseudomonadota > Alphaproteobacteria > Rhizobiales > Devosiaceae > Devosia. The sequence continues at coordinate 503,532 of NZ_DATCMJ010000001.1, read as the reverse complement.
TCGAGGCCGCTCATGAGTGACCGGAGCGCCAGGGAGGCGATCATCGGCACGAAGTGTGCTGCCGGGCACTGCACGGGGCCATGGCTGAAAGGCACGAGGCCGAGTTCGGGTTTGGCTATGCTGTTCAGCCAGCGGCTGGGCTCGAAGCGGTGGGCATCGGCCAGCGTCTCGTCATCGCGATGCAGGAACGGCGTGAAGACGATCACCTGGGTGCCGCGATCAAGCTGCCCCTGGGCCCACTTTACCGGACCTGTTGTCTCCCGCAGGATTGCCGGTGTGGTCGGCCATAGCCGCAAGGCTTCAAGGAGGCAGGCCCTCAGGAATTCGAGGCGGGGCGCCAGCTCGCCGGCGCTTGAGGTGATCTCGTCGCGCGCAAGCTCCGCCGAGCGCCGATCCAAACTCAGCATGGCAAGCGTGCGAAAGGTCGCCATGGCGCCCGGATCGAAGGCAAAGAGATACTGCGGCAGCTGATGGTGGGGCATCTGCGCGGGATCGGTGCAGTGCCGGGCCATCTGCCCGGCCAGACTTTCGGGCGCTGCGCGGCTCACATACTGCGCCAGCTGGTCGAGCAGCTGCTGGCGCTGCCGGGGCGCCTGGCGGCGCAGGAAGCCGTAGTTGGCGCGGTAGCGGAGCTTTTCGAGGAGGTCGGTCAGCGCCGTGTCATCCCGTGCCGCGTCGCCAAGCATGATGCGGCGAACCATGCACATCCAGCCAGTAAAGAAGATGTTCCAGTCCAGGGTGCCGTTTCTGATGGCGGCTGCAGAGATCAGCTCCATCTCCTCGTCCACCACACGAGCAAACAGGGCGCTCATGGAGTGCCGCTCGCAGCTGGTTTCCAGCGTCGCCTCGTTGAGCGCGCGGCGCTGGGCGCGGTTCGCACCGCGTGAGGCGAGCACATTCTCGGGCTCAAAATGATCGAGCGCTGACTGCTTCTCTCGCGACGCGGCGGCGAAGGGCTCGGGCGAATACTCCAGCACCATTCGCACATCCTCAGCCGACAGAAGAAGGGCCTGGGGGCGGAACGGAATGGGCAGGACGAGGGGACCGGCCCCGTATTTGCGGCGCAGCGCCTGCATGCACCGGACGGCCTTGTCGTCGAGATGGGCCCGCTCTGCCAGTCCGACGACCTTGCGCCGTCGGATCAAGGGGCCCTTGGCCAAAGTGGGAAGCAGGACATCGCGGAAGGCTCGCGCGGTGTCCATCCATCCAGCCCTGGAGACATGCCGTGCCGACGATTGCAGGCGGGTCGTAGGGATGGGCTGGTTCATCGTGGTCAGGTCAGCCAGGACAGTGACTCCTTGAGACGCGCGGCGGCATCGTGTTCGAAGCATTGGCCATGGGCAAAGATCACCCGGTCGGGCGCCAGCGCCACGATGCGCCGGGCGGCTTCGGTGGCCTCGCTTCCGCCAAGCTTGAAGGCCATGCGGGCATAGATCGGCGCCTTGCCATGCGGTGCCGTCGAACCTACGAGCCTGGCGCCAAGCGAAAGGGGAACCGGCAGCTTGCCGGTTTCGACGTTCACCACGAGATCGGTGAGGACAAGGCTGCGTGAAGGGTGGTGAAACAAGGCCGCTTCGCTGATGCCGAGGCCATTGACCAGGATGCATTTGACGGCGCCCTGCCAGACTTCCTCGGCTTGGCCGGGAAGGTCATGGTCGAGGCGCAACCCGGACTTGACGACAGCACGGCGCTTGCGCAGCCCCGGCACGGCCCAGTAGGTGGCGGCCGGCACATGCTTCTGCCATTCGCTCATATAGGACCAGTGCGCGGTGTTGGGGGCTACGAGGTGTGTGATGGATCCGAGTTGTTCAAGGGCCGCCTGCGTCGCTTGGGTATAGCGCGTAGGCGAATGAAGGAGCAGGGCGCCGTCCGGGAGGCGCAGCACCGTCATGCGCACCGGCAGGGGCGCGCCGGCCATCTGATGTCCGCTGTCGACGATCCACAGATCGTCGGCCAGGGGCTTGGGAATGTCGAGCGGCGGATAGGTTACCTCTGCCACGGCTGTCTCGGCTGGGTCACGGGAACAATCCTTGTGTTCCCAGCAACCCTTGCAGCGAAACATCGTTCAGGCGGTTAACCTGTGAGAGACCGGTCCCGGATCAGGCGCTGCGGGTAACCGGCTCGGGGTCGCCGCCATCGGCGCCGTTGAGCTGCTGCACCAGCTTGCGCGCTTCGAGGTATGGCATGGGCCGACCCAGGAAATATCCCTGTGCCGTCCGTACGCCGAGCTTGCGCAGGGCTTCGAGTTCAGCTGCGGTCTCGACGCCTTCGGCCAGGATCTGGCTCTTGATGTCACGGCCAAAATGGACCAGCGCTGCGGCAAGGGAGTGACGTGCCAGGTCGTCCTGGATGTTGCGCGTGAGGCTAATGTCGAGCTTGATGATGTCGGGCTGCAGCGCCAGGATGTGGCGGAGGCTCGCATAACCGGCGCCCGCATCATCCACGGCAAGCTTGACGCCGCGGGAGCGGAGACCCTTGAGGGCGGAACAGAGCGCGCCATAATCCTCGACGCTGGCGTGCTCGGTGATCTCGAGCACGACGCGCCGGCCGAATTCCTTGCGGATCAGCGTGTCGAGCTCTCCGGACAGGATGGTCTCCGGCGAGACGTTGAAGGACAGATAGAGATCCTTGGGAAAGAGGTCGAGCAGGGCAAGACCCTTCCTGACCGCCAGTAGTTCCAGGTCCTTGCCTAGGCCGACTGCGCCAGCCGTCTTGAACCAGGTGTCTGGACCCCAATCCTCGTCGCCGCTGAAGCGCGACAGGCATTCGAAACCCACAAGCCGATTGTCAGTGATCTGCATGATAGGCTGCACGACAATGGTGAGTTCATTGGCGTCGAGCACCCGCTGCACCCGTTCGAGGTTGCCGCGGTACTCGGTGGTGGCGTCGATCTCCCGGCTGATCAGCACAGAGGTCAGTTCGGCCACCGCGCGCATCATGTTGAGGTCGCGCTGGTTGAGCGAGGGCTGCGGCTCGGTGCTGATGCAGCAAAACATGCCGTAGGTGGTGCCATCGGCAAGCTTGATGGGCACGCTCATATGGGCGCGGATGCCCATGTCGGTGGTGAAGGGCATGCTGGCGGCCGCCGGCACGTCGAGCACATCGGGCATCAGTTCGGGCAGACGGCCCTCGAGAATGTGCTTGCAGTAGACATAATCGAGCGGCATGGCGTCGCCGGGCTTGACGACATTCTCGAAGCCGGGGGCATCGACCTCGCGAAAGACCGACTGGTCGCCGACGAATTCGGAAACATAGGCCACTTCCATGCCCAGGTGAACGCGGATGGCCTCCAGCGTCCTCTTGAGGGAATTCTCGGCCTTCTCGTCCAGAGAGGCCGTTAATCCCTTGAGGTCCAGAATATCCGGTTTGTCTGCGCTCATGAACAGCTCTGCCTTAAGCCGCGGCTGCACGATGATGATCAAAGCGAGAGGTCAAGGAGTGACCTGCCAGCCGCGACCGGTATGGTGCGACGCACTGCGGATTTTCCTAACTCTATCATAGACACGAAGTTTTAAGCGATCATTGCTGCAAAGCACCGCTTTTGAGTTTCAGCCCCGATCCCTAACGAAGTCTTGCAAGCAACCCTAGCATTAACCAAGGGTTTAGAATTCCTAACATTTAGTTAAAATTTGCTTACAACTATGTTAAGGCTCTTTTGCGGCGCCGGCTGTTGCGGCGTCTCCAATGGGGGTTGGTATGGCGTCTGAGTTTGCGTTCCTGGTGCATCCGAGAAACACGTTGCGCGAGGATATGGGTATCCTCTTTGGGCGTCCGTTTTCCCTGGTTCCGGAAAGGGTGTGGCGTTCGGCGCTGAAGCACCTCCCAGTGCCGCCCATGGTCACCGGAACGATGTCGCGCGTGGACCTGCCGGGGCAGGTGACCGGCCGCATCATCACTGTTCCCCTCACGCCCACCCAATTGCTGACCTTGCCGCGGACGCAGGTGCAGGCGCGCATCGGCGCGGCCGTGGACCTGGCACGCGACCTTGGTGCCTCGGTGGTCGGGCTCGGTGCCTTGACGGCCCCCGCTTCGGTGGGCGGCAAGGCTTTCGCCAAGCGCCAGGATGTCGGGGTCACCAACGGCAATGCCTTCACCGCCGCCATGACCTTGCAAGCCATGGAAAAGCTCACCGCTACCCTTGGACGCGATCCGCTGATCGCCATCGTCGGCGCGACGGGAAGCGTGGGCAGCTGCCTCACGCGCCTTTATGCCCGCAAGCACGCGGCGCGGCTGCTGCTTGTTGCCCGCAATGAGGGCCGCCTGCAGGCGCTCGCTGCCGATGTGGCACGCGACGATGTCGAGGTCGCTATCAGTGTCGACATGGCCGATGTCGCCGAGGCCGACCTTGTCGTGCTGCTGACCTCATCGCCCGATGCCTTGCTGCGCAGCGAACACCTCAAGCGCGGCGCCATCGTGCTCGACGACACCGTGCCCCGCAATACCGACGAGAAGCTGCTCGAGGAGCGGCCGGACGTCCTTATCGTCGACGGCGGTCTGGTCGAGATCCCCGGCTTCAACCTACGCGGTTCGATCGCCCTGGCTCCCAAGCTTGCCTATGCCTGCCTCGCCGAAACTATGCTCCTGGCGCTGTCGGGCCATAAGGGACACTTCTGCATGGGCGATGCGCAGGTGGACCAGGCCGAGCACATTCTGCAACTGGCACACGAATACCGCCATCTCGGCTTCCACCTCGCGCCGTTCCGCTCCTTCGGACGGCTCGTCGATGCCACCCCGACCGAGACTTTTGCAGCACCGGCCGAGGAGCTCGTGTCATGCGCCGCGTAGTCATTCTGGGAGCCGGCTATGCCGGCCTCCACGCCTTCAGCGCCATGCGTTCGCGCCTGCGCCTCATGCTGGCGCGCAAGGAGGTGGAACTGATCGTGGTTTCGCGCGATCCGCACCACACCTACCATGGCTGGACCGGCGAGGTCTTGACCGGTGACCTCGACGTCGGCAGCACGCTGACCCCGCTTGCGCCGATCCTGGGCGAGAGCTTCGTGCAGGGCGACGTCGTCGCGGCCGATCTGGGCGGGCAGACGCTGACCGTCAGGACGGAAGCGGGAGAGCGGCAGCTCGCCTATGATCATCTGGTGATCGCAGCCGGATCGAGCGATCCTTTCGATCGCATCGGCGGCCTCAGCGAGCATGGCTGGTGCGTCAAGGACACGCGCGACATGCAAAAGCTCGTTGCCGAGCTCGAGAACTGGAACGGTGCGGCGCCCGACCCACGCAATGTCGTGGTGGTCGGCGGTGGCCTTGCCGGCGTCGAAACGGCATCGGCGCTCGCCGCCCGCTTCGGCAAGAACCAGGGTGGCAAGATCAACGTCCATCTCGTGTCGTCGAGCGACAAGCTCCTGCCGACGCTTCGGCCCGACTTCAACCATATCGCCGACACGGCCACACGGACGCTGGCCGACCAGGGCGTGCAGTTGCATCGCGGCGCCAAGGTCACCCAGATCATGGATGACCATGTCCAATTGGCTGACGGCAGGACGCTGTCTTCGGACATGGCGATCGTTGCCGCCGGCATGAGCTTCCGCACGCTGCCAGGGACCGAAGCGCTGCCACGCAATGCGGCCGGGCAGATCTTTGCCGACAAATCGCTGCGCGTCAGCGGCAGGAACAACATCTGGGTCGCCGGCGATATCGCGGCCGTGCCGCATCCGGTGACCGGCGAGCCGTGCCCAGCCAATGCGCTTTGGGCGATGAAGCAGGGCGATTGCCTTGGCCGCAACGTGGCCCGCGCGCTCAAGGGCCAGTCGCTCAAGCGCTTCAACTTTAAGGGCCTGGGTCAGGCTGCCGGCCTTGCCGGTCAGCGTGGCATCACCGAGCTCTGGCGGCTGCAGTTCACCGGCCGCCTCGCCTGGATGATCCGCATCCTGTTCTTTGCCTGGTACATGCCGTCGCGCCGACGGGCGCTCCCGATCCTGTCGCAGCTGACCGGGCACCTGTGGGCAGCAACGGCAGGTGCCGCCTTCCAGGGCAAGCCTATCGAAGCTCCCGCCGCGGAAGTCACGCCGGTGGCCGACCTGTCGCAACGCCTGCGCTAGCTCCAATCAAGGCGCCGCCTGCCGGACGTGATGCCGGAGGCGGCGCCAGCTCACGACTGCGCCGGGCGCAGCACGCGCGAGCCGCGCCAGATCTCGTGGAATTCGTAGGTGATCTCGGGCTTGTCGTATTCCTTGTAGAGGCAGCGCGCCTCGACCGACAGGTCATAGGCCACCATTGGCTGGTCGGCGAGCAAGGCGAGACTGGGCGCCATGCCGTTCCAGACCTCACCGTCGCAGGTGAAGGGCAGGGCGGTTGGCCGATCGGCTGCGGCCCTTGCCGAAGGCTCGGCAAGATCAGCGGACCAGGCGGCCTTGTCGGGGTTCTCGCAGTCGGCAGTGCAGACCGCATAGCCGAGTTCGAAGTGGTCGGTGGTGAAGGCGATATGGGGGACGTCGCCGCTGTCGAGCCGGATATCGGGGCTCTCTCCCACGCCGTCGCCGACACCGAGCGGATAGCCGAACCAGTTCTCGCCTTCGGCCTTGGTGCAGTCGGCATCGCAATAGATATAGAGCAGCTGCCGGTCGAGCCCTTCGATGTCAACGCCATAGCCGGTAAAGAGCGCCGCGCGGGGCAGGCCAGTGCTGGAAAGCGTCATGCTCCAGGTCGGATTGGGATATGAACCGCTGCCCTGTGCCATGATGCGGGTGCGTTGCCAGTTGTCGCGGGCGGCACAATCCGTCTCGCACTGGTAGTAGTAGAGCCCGTCTTCAAGATCGGTGCCGTTTTCGTCGAAGGCATAAACGCCGGCCAGCACATGCGCGGCGCCATTGGGGCCGAGGGCGAGCACGGGATAGCTGAAGGCTTCGGTGTTGTAGCCGACCTGGTTGGCCAGATTGGTTTCGCTCCAGTTGGCGGCTTCGGTGCAATCCACCTCACAGGCCATGAAGAAGGCGCCGTAGTGGTCCGGCTCGATATGGTAGTTGCTGTCGGTCACGACGAAACGCGGATGGCCCGCATCGTCGAGGGCAAAGGTGCGCTCGGGTAGGCGGGTGCGGCTGATGTTGGACATGAGCCCGTCTGCAGTGGAGACGATCCTGCCGATCTGCCAGTTGTCCGCCTCAAGGCAATTGCGGTCGCATTGGGCAAAGAAGTAGTTGGTGCCATTGGCCTGAGTGGCGGACCAGCCGGCGCCGAGAATACGCGGCTGGCCTTCGGGCGTCAGCGCCAGTTGCGCCTTGACCGCCTCCGGCAGCGGGAGCGGCACGCGCTGCCAGGAGGCGTCGTCGGTGCAGTCCTCACCGGTACATTGCGCATAATAGAGCAGGTCGTTGTTGTCTTCACCGAAGCCGACAAAGGCCGCCTGCAGTCCGGTTTGGGCATGGTAGGCGAGCGAGGCGCTGGTCGATTCCTCTGCCGGCGCGAAATAGGCGCCGCCTCCGGCCGCAGCTTGGGCGGCGGGCGGCGCACCCTCGTCCCTGGCTGTCTTTTCCTTGGCGGCCGCTGTGGCGACCAAAGTCAATGCGAGTCCGACGGCACTCAGAAAACGAAGCATGCTATCCCCAATCCAGTATCGCGGTCGCATAGCGGCGCATCGGGGAAGTCGCACCACCTTTATGGGTGGGGTCGGGGGCGCGGCAAGGTGACATAGACGGCGCGCCGCCACCGGCTCCCGCAGCCCCCCGCGACAGACCGTACAACTAGAGCCGCCATCGGACCGAAAATGAACCACAAGAGCCTCGCCCTTCTCATCGCCCTCATGCTCAATGGCGGCGGCACCGTCGTCGCGTCGGCGCAGGACCTTTCCCCCGAAGAAATGGAAGCCGCGTTGGCCCGCGAACAGCTTCGCCAGGAGGGTATGCTGGCGGCCCAGGAACAATTTTTGGGACCCTTCTCCCGCTTCAACCAGACCTTCCAGGAGACCATGGCAGTGCGGCTGGAGGCAGCGGTCAGCGCTGCCGCAGATATCGTCGTCGAGGACGGCTGCAATCTCAGCGGTCTTGAAAGCTTCCTTTATGCACCTGAGCAGTTTGTACGCTCGCACGCCCTCATCACCGGCAAGGAGACGCTGGAAACGCTGCGTGCACGCGTGGTGGAAGCCGGCACGATGATCGAGGATCTCCCCGCTGACGGCCCGCCCGAAGTGACCAGCGAAGTGCTCGCCCTGATCGACATGAACGCGGTCAAGATCGGCACGATCAACGCTGGCTATGCCCAGTTCTGCGCCGAAAGCCAACTGGTGATGAGCCAGATCCCCGTCGCCGATGCCGAGCGCATCATGGCCCTCTCTGCAGAACTGCAGAACCGCGAACAGGCGCTGTCGCTCCAGGTCGAGCAGATCGTGAGCGAGATGAACAACCAGATCGATGCGGTCGACGCCGAGTTCGTCGAGTGGCTGGCCGAACCGATCAAGCAGGCGATCTGACCCGGTTCTGGGGGGCCGGTAACGGAAGCTGAGGCAATTGTGATTACCAGTATGGGCGGCGCCATGCTAGGCGCCGCGCAGATGCCGGGGGGCGTGATGCTGGTTAATCAAGGACCGCTTGCTGCCGATGCCTGCCCCCATTCGCTTGCCGCAGCTTATCGCTGCCCTGGCTCTCTCGTTTGCCCTGGCCGCTTGCTCGGGTGGCTCGGCACCGTCTAGTCCGCCACAGGCGAGCATCTCTGCGCCGGTCCAGCCCACCCCTAGCCCCGTTCCACCTTCCAGTCCGCAGCCCGTAACACCCAGCTGGGCAACGCGCGGCGTTGCCCTGGATCCGGTCGTCGCCGCGCAGATCTTAGCATCAGCAGAGTTTCGCGCAGCAGACGCCAACTGCACCTATGCAGGCTGCGCCACTTCCGGGACCCCGGCCGGCAACCAGTCACAGGCCTATGCGCTACACAACCTCCATGAAGCGCTGTCGTCGGGGCTGCGGGGTGCCAATCAGCTCGTCGCTGTGGTCGACGAGGGCTTCCGCATCACCCATCAGGAATTTGCCGGCAAGAGCATCCTGCAGAACGGCGTCCTGCCGGTAAAGGACCACGGCACGCACGTGGCCTCCCTGATTGCCGGCAAGCGCGACGGCGTCGGCATGCACGGGGTTGCGCCCGAGGCCAGTCTCCACCTGACGGCGATCAATCCGACCGGCGCCAGCACACTCGATATCGCCAATGTCACGCAAGGCACGCTCCACGCCGCCTCGCTGGGCGCCGTGGCGCAGAACAATTCGTGGGGCTTCAACGTTGCAGCGTCGACTCTGCAGAACCATCTCAATGCCAATCCGGGCCAGAGCGTCGCGCAGGGACTCAACAGCGTGGTCGCCAATTACGGTACCAACCGCTGGCAGGCCTATATCGATGCGCTCGACACCTTCGAGAATGGTGGCGTAGTCGTTTGGTCGCTGTCCAATGACAACACCATCGCCTCGGGCGATATCATGGCGACCCTGCCGTATTTCGAGCCGCGGCTGCAGGGCTCGTGGATCGCGGCGGCGAACGGCTATTTCGAGGTGAATGCCACGGGCGGCATCACCAAGGCCATCCGGTTGTCAGCGCCATGCGGGCTTGCCGCAAGCTTCTGCATCGCCGGCGATGGCACGACGCGGGCCGCCAGCGCAGCGTCGGACACGAGCTACGCCACCGGCACGGGCACCTCTTATGTGGCGCCGCAGATTTCGGGCGCAGTCGCGCTCCTTGCCGAAGCCTTTCCCGATCTCAGCTCGGAAGAATGGGCGAAGCGCCTCCTCGCCAGCGCCGACAACAGCTGGTTTTCCGCGCTTGGCGTACCGGTTGCTGGCAGCGTCGATTTCGGCAACGGCGTTTCCCATTCCTATTCGGGCGAATGGGGCCATGGCGTGCTCGATATTGCCGCAGCGCTTCGCCCCATCGGCTCGGTCGCGGTGCTCTCGGGAGACAATGTGGTCACCAGTGAGCGCGCGAGCCTCGCCGACAGTACGCTGGTGGCGCCTTCGGCCTTTGGTGACGGCCTGGCCACAGCCCTGGCCCCCAACGACATTGCAGTATTTGACAGCATGAATCGCGGCTTTGCCGTCGAGGGCTCGGCTCTGGTGGCCAAGCCGCGCAGCACCATGCTGCCGGAATTGCTGGCCTCGGTCAGCGGCCCTGCCTTTGGCGCTGCGCCGACATTCAAGCAAGTGCAGGAGAGCCAAGGCGCAACGCCCGCGGCACAGGTTGCCCTGTTGGGCAATGCTGCGGGCGTTTTCGAAACGACGGGATCAGGGGTTCTGAACAACCGCGCTTCCGTCTTCTCCAATGCCAGGAATGCGCTGACTGTGGTCTCTACGAGCGGGTCCGGGCCGCTTTCCATCACCGCGGTCGGCATTGCCGGGCAGGGTGCGGAAGGCCGAGGCGGGGTCGGCGGCACCGGCCTCAACCTCTCCCTTGCGGGGGGTGGCAGCCGCATCTCGCTGGGCATGAGCTATCTGGGGGAAGAGGGGAGCGTCCTTGGCCTTGGCCGTAATGCGGCTTTTGGCCTTGGTTCGGGCGGCGTGACCGGCGCGGCGCATCTTGGCATCGACCAGGCGCTGACGCCCAAGCTGTCGCTGTTCGGGCGGCTGGAATATGGCGTCGCGCGCCAAATGGGCACGACGTCCGGGCTGGTCAGCGGCCTTTCGGACATGCAGTTCTCGGGCTTCGAGCTCGGTGCCCGCATGAGTGACGTGTTCAGCAACAACGACGTGGCAGGCATTTCCATTTCACAGCCGCTGCGTGTGGAAGGCGGTGCCATGGGGCTGAACCTGCCGGTGTCCCGATCTGCCGATGGCACGATCGAGCATCGCAAGGCCACGGCGGACCTGGCGCCGAGCGGCCGCGAACTGGACCTCGACCTCAGCTACGCCGTCCCGGTCAACAGCGGCAAGTTGCAGCTGGGCCTGCAGTACCGCTTCGACGCGGGCCATGTGGAAGGCGCGTCGGCCGCAGGCGCAGCGGTCAGTTTCCAGCAGGCGTTCTAGCCATAAGAAAAGGGGGAAGCCGCTGGCCTCCCCCTTCATCAGATCAGACAGCGATCTTGCCGCCGCCCTGCTTGGTGATGACCACCACCGACGGGCGGGTCGGCATGGCATCGTCGAAGTCGGGCCAGCGGGTCGAGAGGTCCTCGTAGTAGGAGACGCGGCCGAAGCCTTCCCAGTCGTCGCCGCCATCGGCCGGATGCTGCACCGCCACAAAGGCCGTCTCGTCATCGGGCGTGAAGAGCGGGCCGCACATTTCGGCGCCAACCGGTACGCGGAAGAAGAGCTTCGAGGTGGCGCGCGCCTCGCCCTCGGTGTCCACGGCCCAGAGGCCATCGGTACGGCCGGTGTCGGAGGGGTTGTTGCCGTCGGTGGAAACCCAGAGGCGGCCCATGGAGTCGACCGCGGCGTTGTCGGGCATGCCGAACCAGCCGTTTTCGGTGGTAGCGCTGGAGAAGGTGGCCCCCACTTCGGCGATCGAGGGATCGCCGCACTTGAGCATCACTTCCCAGGTGCCGGTGGTGGCAGCGAAATCGCCATCGGTCTCGGCGATCTCGATGATGTGGCCGAAGGCGTTCTCCGCGGTCGGGTTGGCGGCATCCACCTGCTCGGCGGTGCGGCGGGTATTGTTGGTCAGCATGACATAGACCTTGCCGTTGACGCCGTTGGGCTGGATGTCTTCGGGGCGGTCCATCTTGGTGGCGCCAAGGAGGTCGGCGGCGCGGCGGGTCTCGATGACGATATCGGCCTGGGACTCAAAGCCGTTCTCGGCGGTCAGCGGACCCTGGCCATGCACCAGCGGCATCCACTCCATGGAGCCGTCCTCGGCGAACTTGGCCACATAGAGCGTGCCGTCGTCGAGCAGGTCCATGTTGGCGGCCCGGTCATCGGGATTATAGGTGCCGGCAGTCACGAACTTGTAGACATAGTCGAAGCGCTCGTCGTCGCCGAGATAGAAGACGACCTTGCCATCCTTGTTGACGATCGACTCGGCGCCCTCGTGCTTGAAACGGCCCAGAGCGGTGCGCTTCTTGGGCACGGAGTTCGGGTCCATGGCATCGACTTCGACGATATAGCCGAAGCGGTTGGGCTCATTGGGCTCCTTGGCGATGTCGAAGCGGTCGTAGAAGTTGGCCCATTCATAGGAGCCTTCCGGGATGCCGAGACGGTCGTAATTGGCAAATTCGGGATGGTCCTCGGTCAGTTCACCGGTGAAGTAGCCGTGGATGTTTTCCTCGGCCATGATGTAGGTGCCCCAGGGCGTGACCCCGCCGGCGCAGTTGTTGATGGTGCCAAAGACCTTGGTGCCGCTCGGATCGGCATTGGTCTGCAGGCGCTTGTGGCCGGCAGCCGGTCCGGTCAGTTCCATTTCGGTGTTGACGGTGACGCGGCGGTTCATCTTGCCGTCCTTGATCACCTGCCACTTGCCGTCGACCTTCTCGATTTCGACAATGGTGCCGCCATGGGCCGCCATTTCCACGTCGACCTGCTCCTTGGTGAGCGGGTTCATGGTGATCTCGCCGTCGACAAGAGTCACGAGGCCCGGAAACATCAGGTGCGGATTGGTGTATTCGTGGTTGACCACGAGCAGCCCGTGCTCGCTGGAGCCGTCCAGCGGGATGTAGCCGACATAGTCATTGTTGTAGCCGAACTGGCGCTCCTGGGCGGCCGCGCTCTGCTTGGTTGGGTCGAATTCGGGCGCATCGGCGAAGAGGCCATCGCCCCAGCGCAGCAGGATGTCGGCATCATAGCCTTCGGCGACGTGGTGGGTTTCGTCGATGCCGGCTTCCACTTCGGTGAAGGAGAAGGCAGAGCCACCTTCCTGGGCGCGAGCCGGGCGGGCGCTCAGAAGCGCCAGGGGGCTGACCGTGGCGGCGATTGCGGACACGGCCAGGGAGCCGGCGAGGAAGCCGCGGCGGGAGAAACGGGTGCTGATCAGCTCACCCATGGTGGGGTTGGCAGAGTGGTTGCGCGGCTCGGCGTCAGCGGCCTCGAGCTGCGATGTCTTGAAGATCGGATTCTGGTCGTTCATGTAGATTGCCCCTTCAACAGCAACGGCTGGCTCCAGCTTGGAACCATTCCAAGCTGTAAGGGGGCTCTGCGAAAGTTAGATGACACAGCCGGACAGGGCAGACCCTGTCCGGCGACTGCCTAGTTCAGGCGGCAATCTGCATCGGTGCCGATCTGCTCCATCAGAGCGTCGATGGCAGCTTCCAGCTGCGGGTCGGTATTGAGGCCGACCTTGTTGGGGTCGAAGGGCACCGGCAGATCCGGTGTGATGACGTTGTTTTCGTAGTAGCGGCCGTCGGCGCGGCGGTATGGCAGCACTGGAATGCCATATTCAAGCCCCGGCACGACGGCGCTTTGCACATAGTCCACTGCCGTGCCCGTATTGAGCATGATGTCACCCACCAGCGGTCCGATCCCAGTGTCCTGGTAGGCTTGGGGGAAGACCGAGCCATCGGAATAGGAGAAGCTATCGGCCACCACGGCGCTGGGCCAAATCCAGCGGTTATTGGGCTCGCTCTCCATTGGCCCGCCTGCGACGCCCATGCCGCCATAGGCTTCGCCACTCAGCAGGGTGATGAGTTCACGGGTGAGGTTGCCGCCGACATTGGAGCGCACGTCGACAAGGGCTGCTTTGGCGACGCCGCGTGCCGCCGTCAGATTGCCGAGGAGGTTCAGATAGGCCTCATTGTCCATCGCGGGGATGTACTGGTAGGCGATGCAACCGTTGGAGAGCCGCTCCACCATCTCGCGCCGCGCGTCGAGCAGCCGGGCCTTCGCCAGCACGGCTTCGTCGCCAAGGCTGATCGGCCGGACGGAATAGGAGCGTTCTTCGCGCGTCGTCGCGTCGGTCACCACAACCTGGGCGGGCCTGCCAACATTGAGGTCGAGCAGGCGATCGAGACCACCGGCCTCGGGAACCGGGCGGCCGTTGATGGCCGTGATGATGTCGCCAGGCTGGATATCGACCGAGCGGCGGTCGAGCGGTCCTCCGGGGAGGATGGCCGCCACGCGCCGGCCGGGTCCGGTGTAGTTGTGGTCGAGATAGACTCCGAGGGCGTCATTGCTGTTGCCCAGGTCTGCTCGCGCCGTTTCCGCGCCGCCATAGCTGACGAACATGTGCGAGCCGGAAAGCTCGCCATACATGGCCGAGATCAGTTCCCGGAGTTCGCGGTCGCTGGCGATCGATCCCAGATAGGCGCGGTACTTGTCCCCGATGGCCGCCCAGTCGCGGCCTTCGTGATTGCTGTCGTAGTAGCGATATTCCGCATCGGCCCAAGCCTGTTCAAAGGCCGCGATCCGAGCGGCCTGTGCATCGCGCGCAAAGAACAGGTTGGAGGCAATGGTGCTGACCTGATTGGGCGCCGAAAGCGGGATGCGCAGGATCCGGCCCGGCACCTTGGCGTCGAGAACACCGAGCGCACCGACAAAGGAGATCGACTGCAGGTCGGGCGCCTCGAACGTACCGATGGTGGTGATGCTGCCATCGGCGAGGCTCACCACGTCGAGTTCGAATGTCGAGTCATCGACCGCCGAAACTGCGAGGAGGTTCTCCTGGTCCGGCAGCGGCACGACCATGCCAGTGTGATCAAGGTCATCAGTCAGGCGCCCTTCGAGCCGCGCCGGGCGGAAGCCGTCGAGCGCGTAGCGCATCGGCTCGGCGGAATTTGCGTTGTCATCGTCGGATGCTGGTGCGTCACCCTGCGCGGCCGCCATGAAGTCCAGCCGCGCCGCTTCCGACAGGAAGACGCGGTAGAGGTCGGCATCCAGCGCCGCCAGCTGGGCATTGCGTGCGCCATAGAGCGTCGTCATGCCGATGATCTGGGTGCCGTCGAGACTCCAGAATGCGCCATAGAGGTTGGGCACGGCGCCGAGCGGGCGCGGCGGCGCGCTGCCGTCGGCCGGCACCACGGCCACGCGGTTCGTCTGGCTGCCGCCGATGGAGCGCCAGTTGACCACAAGGTCCTCGGACGTCGGCGACCAGCTGAAGCTCATGTCGCCGTCCTTATAGACGGAGTTGTAGTCGTCCTCGCCGAACAGCGCCGTGACGTCACCGCTCTGGAGGTCGAGCACCTTGATCTCGCGCCGGTCGGCTACGAAGGCGACCTTCTGGCCGTCGGGCGAGAAAGACGGCTGGTAGGCATTGCCCGTCTCGAGAACATAGAGCGCCGTTTCGGAATAGCTGTCCGCGAGCTTGTCGTCCTCACCCGCGCCTAACGCGACGACATAGAGGCCCCACTGGTGATTGCGCTGCGCCGCATAGACCAGCATGGAGCCATCTGGCGAGAAGGCAATGTTGCGCTCTTCGCCAGGCGTGGCGGTGACCTGCCGGAAATCGCCGTCCGTGTCCTGGATGAAGACATCGGCATTGACCACGATGGCGAAATGCTGCCCGTCGGGGGAGGAAACGAATTCCTGGTTGGAGACGGCGCGGAAGTTGTCGTGCCGTTCGGCGCGTTGCTCGAGCGTCATCACCTCGATGGCGCGGGGCTCGCCGTCGGTTTCGCGCTGCACGTAGATCCTGCCGCGATTGGCAAAGGCGATGGTGCCGTCATCGGCAACCGACAGGTCGCGCACAGGATCGCCTTCGAATTGCGTCAGTTGGACCTCTTCGCCGGTGGCGAGATCCACCCGCCAGACATTAAGCCAGCCTGAGGCTTCGGAGAGATAATAGAGTTCCTCGCCGTCGGCGCTCCAGACCGGGTTGTGCCGATCGACGCCATCGGCGGCAAAGACCCGCTCGTGCAAGCCGCTGACCTTGTCGTAGATCCAGAGCTGGCGCGCATTGGGAGCGACGCGGTGTTGCCGATCGTAGGGGTCGGCGGAGGGATTATAGGTATAGACCAGCCTTGTGCCCTCCCTGTTCCACTTTGCCTGGATGGCGAGGTTGGGCAGGACCAGCGCCTCGCGGCCCGATTGGACGCTGACGGAATAAAGCTGCGGTTCGTTCGAAAGCGCGGCCTGCACGCTTTGCTCGGCATCGCCCAGGCGGAGCGAATTATAGAGGATCTCCCCATCGGTGAATTGCGTCGGGCTCTCGCCGGCCGAGGACCAGGTCATGCGCTGCAGCGAACCGGCGAAGTCGGTCATGTAGACGTCGTCGTCGCCGTTGAGGTCGGAGGCGAAGGCCAGGCGCTCGGAATCGGGCGACCACACAGCGCTGTGGCTATAGGCGCCGTTGGCGGTGAGCGGCACGGCGAGCCCCCCTTCGGCATCCACCACGAAGATGCGTCCGCGATAGGTGAAGCTCAGCGTTTCGCCATTGGGCGCGATGGACGGATAGCGCACCCAGATCGGCTTTTCGCCCAGCGAGAGGATGTCGCCCGTGTCCTGCCCAAAGGCCGGCAAGGCGCTTGCAAGTGCCACGATTGCGAAAATGGCCCGCCGCTTCAACATCTCTGTCCCCCTCCGTTGGCGGCGGTCACACAAGCCTATGCGGGTAAAGACTTGCTGAAACCGTACTGCAATTTTCCATCCGTTCCGCCCGGGATGCTCTTCTTGCCTATTTAACAGGCCGCAGCTTCAGAGCTGCTCAATTTGTGCGCAAGGCCGTGGCTGGCTGTTGAAAAAATGAGCAGCGCATCGGATGGCCGACGCACGGCGCCACCAGAATTCTTTGTCTTCAACCACTTAGCCCCTGCGCAGCGCTGGCACAGCCTTTGCAAAGTCTCCCCCGCGGAGAAACACGGAGGGTGTAATGACTGCAACAAAGAATTTGGCGGCCATGTTGGGACTGGTCTCGACCATCGGGTTGGCCTCGCTGGCAACCCCGGTCCTGGCGCAGGACGAAACGATCAAGGTAGGCATCCTGCATTCGCTATCGGGCACGATGGCAATCTCGGAAACCACGCTCAAGGACACGATGCTGTTCCTGATCGAGCAGCAGAATGCCAAGGGTGGCCTCCTAGGCAAGCAGATCGAGCCAGTAGTCGTTGATATCGCCTCCGACTGGCCGCTTGCCGCGGAAAAGGCCCGTGAACTTCTGACGGTCAACGACGTCGATGCCGTTTTCGGCTGCTGGACCTCGGTCTGCCGCAAGTCCGTGCTGCCGGTGTTTGAAGAGCTCAATGGCCTGCTGTTCTACCCGGTGCAGTATGAGGGCGAGGAGTCGCAGCGCAACGTCTTCTACACCGGCGCGTCGCCGAACCAGCAGGCGATCCCGGCCGTGGATTACCTGATGAACGAGGAAGGCGTCGAGCGCTGGGTCCTGGCCGGCACCGACTATGTCTATCCGCAGACCACCAACAAGATCCTCGAGCAATACCTGCTCGACAAGGGTGTCGCGCAAGACGACATCATGATCAACTACACGCCTTTCGGCCATTCCGACTGGCAGACCATCGTCTCCGACATCAAGACCTTTGGCTCGGCCGGCAAGAAGACCGCCGTGGTGTCGACCATCAACGGCGACGCCAACGTGCCGTTCTACCGCGAGCTGGGCAACCAGGGCGTGATGGCCGAGGACATTCCGGTCGTCGCCTTCTCGGTCGGCGAGGAAGAGTTGTCGGGCTTTGACACCACGCCACTGGTCGGCCACTTGGCTGCGTGGAACTACTTCATGAGCGTCGATACGCCCGAGAACGAGGACTTCATCGCCGCCTGGCACGAGTTTATCGGCTCGGAAGACCGGGTGACCAACGACCCGATGGAAGCGCACTATATCGGCTTCAACCTCTGGGTTAAGGCCGTGGAGGCTGCCGGCTCGACCGAGGCAGACGCCGTGATCGACTCCATCGTGGGCCTTGAGACGCCGAACCTGACCGGTGGCGTCGCCAAGATGCTGCCCAACCACCACATCACCAAACCCGTGCTGATCGGCGAAATCCAGGATGACGGCCAGTTCGACGTGGTCTGGGAAACCGAGGACCTCGTTCCCGGCGACGCCTGGTCCGACTTCCTGCCCGAAAGCGCCGTGCTCGAAGCTGATTGGACCGCGCCGATCAACTGCGGCAACTACAACACCGAAACCGAGAGTTGCGGCGCGGCTGCAGCGCAGTGACGCCCTGAGCAACCCAGGCGAAGGCGGCTTGCTGCCTTCGCCCTCTGACGACGCGGCGGCCAGGAGTGGCACGAATGGTTTTGAAATCTCTGATCGCACGAGCAAGCATGGACATGCGGCAGTGGCTGGCGGTCCTGCTGCTGGCCATGCTCGGCGCGACCACGCCCGCCGCCGCCCAGGTCGCCGACGCTGAGCTGGCGCCGCTTGTCGATGCGCTTTATCCCGGCTCCTATTCTGATCGCGAGGCAGCGATCGCAGCCCTCGTCGCAACAGCTGATCCGCGGGTCGTGCCGATCCTGCAGGTGCTGGGCGAGGGCGATCTTTATGCTGTCGAGGCCACCGGCAAGGTCGTATTCGCCGAACGCAGCGGCGACAATTTCGCGCTGACCGATCCGGTGACCAATGGCCCGATCGGGGAAATCGGCCGCCGCGAGGCGGAAAAGGTCAAGGTCAACAATTCGCTGCGCCGGGTAATCCGCACCGCCATCGGGCAGATGACGCTTTTGAGCGAGGATCGATCCACCCGCCTGGCCGCAGCGCAATCCATTCTGCGCGATTCCGATCCCGCCAATCTCGAACTGCTGGACCAGGCGCTGGCCGCCGAGGGCGACGCCGACATCAAGCGCACCATGGAACTGGCGCGCGCGGTGATTACGCTGAAGTCCGGTACGAGCGCCGAAGACCTGCGCCAAGCCGCCGATGTCGTGGCGCGCTCGGGCAGCCGCGATGCGGCAACCATCCTTTCAGCCGCCCTGACCACGGCGCCCGATGAGCTCAAGGCAGACATCCAGGCCAGCCTTGATGGTCTCGCGCGTGACCGGGCGGTTTGGGATGCGCTGCAGAATGTCTGGTTCGGCGTGTCGCTCAGCTCGGTGCTGCTGCTGGCGGCCATCGGTCTCGCCATCACCTTTGGCGTCATGGGCGTGATCAACATGGCCCATGGCGAAATGGTGATGCTGGGGGCCTATACGACCTTTGCGGTGCAGGAGGTCATTCGCCTCAATGCGCCGGGTCTCTTCGACTATTCGCTGGCCATCGCGATGCCCTTGGCCTTTCTCCTGACGGCGCTGGTCGGCGTCGCCATCGAGCGCGGCGTCATCCGCTGGCTCTATGGCCGGCCGCTGGAAACGCTGCTGGCCACCTGGGGCCTGTCGCTGATCCTCCAGCAGACGGTGCGCTCAATTTTCGGGCCGACCAACCGGCAGGTGGGCAATCCGAGCTGGATGTCGGGCTCCTTCGAGTTCTATGGCCTTGCGATCACCTGGAGCCGGCTCTGGATCGTGCTGTTTGCGCTGGCCGTGTTCTTTACGCTCCTGGTGGTCCTTAACCGCACGGCTCTGGGCCTCCAGATGCGGGCGGTGACGCAGAACCGGCGCATGGCCTCTGCCATGGGCATCCGCACCCCGCTGGTCGACGCCATGACCTTTGGCCTGGGCTCGGGCATCGCAGGACTGGCGGGCGTCGCCCTCAGCCAGATCGACAACGTGTCGCCGAACCTGGGGCAGGGCTACATCATCGACAGCTTCATGGTCGTGGTGTTCGGCGGTGTGGGCAATCTCTGGGGCACCATGGTGGGCGCCCTGACGCTGGGAATCGCCAACAAGTTCCTCGAGCCCTATGCCGGCGCCGTCCTGGGCAAGATCCTGATCCTGGTCCTCATCATCCTCTTCATTCAGCGCCGGCCCCGAGGGCTGTTCGCGCTCAAGGGAAGGGCGGTGGAGGCGTGATGAACTTGTCGATTGGCACTGCGGGCGCAGCCAGCGCCTCCCTCCCCCTTGAGGGGAGGGACCGAGGGTGGGGGTTCTTCGCCCACCAAGAACTCGATAGCCGCGGGGGCGCCGGAACCCCCACCCTAGCCCTCCCCTCAAGGGGGAGGGGACCGATCGTGGCTAGCCATAACAGGGAGGCCATCCCATGCTGACCCAAGCCTTCTTTCGTGCACTCGACCGCAAGGCCATCTGGCTGGTGGGCATTCTCGTTGCCCTCGCCATCCTGGTGCCCGCCGCCAACCTCCTGATCCCGGTCGGCCAGCCCGGCCACGTGCCGGTCTATGTGGTGACGCTGTTCGGCAAGTATCTGAGCTACGCCATGCTGGCGCTGGCCCTCGACTTGGTCTGGGGCTATTGCGGCATCCTTTCGCTGGGACATGGCGCCTTCTTTGCCCTGGGCGGCTATGCCATGGGCATGTATCTCATGGGCCAGATCGGCGACCGCGGCGTCTATGCCAATGCGGAACTGCCCGACTTCATGGTGTTCCTCAACTGGCAGGAACTGCCCTGGTACTGGCAGGGCTTCGACAATTTCTGGTTCGCCTGCCTCATGGTGGTGCTGGTGCCGGGACTCCTGGCCTTCGTCTTCGGCTTCCTCGCCTTCCGCAGCCGCGTGACCGGCGTCTACCTGTCCATTATTACCCAGGCGATGACCTTCGCGCTGCTGCTGGCCTTCTTCCGCAACGACATGGGCTTTGGCGGCAATAACGGCCTGACCGACTTCAAGGAAATCCTGGGCGTGCCGGTGCAGGCAGCCACCACGCGCGGCGCCCTGTTCGCCGCAACGGCGCTGGCCCTGGCGCTGTCGGTCTTCGTCTGTTCGATGATCGTCAATTCCAAGCTGGGCAAGGTGATGGTGGCGGTGCGGGATGCGGAAAGCCGCACGCGGTTCCTCGGTTACCGGGTCGAATATGTGAAGCTCTTCGCCTTCACCGTTTCGGCGGTCATGGCGGGGATCGCCGGCGCCCTCTACGTGCCGCAGGTCGGCATCATCAATCCGGGCGAGTTCGATCCGGCCAACTCTATCGAAGTGGTGATCTGGACGGCGGTGGGCGGCCGCGGCACCATTGTCGGGCCGATCATCGGCGCCATCCTCGTCAACATGGGCAAGTCCTATTTCACCGGGGCGCTGCCCGAGCTCTGGCTCTTCGCCCTTGGCGCGCTCTTCGTCTTGGTAACGCTGTTCCTGCCCAAGGGAATCGTGGGCCTGCTGGGGCAATATCGTGCCGCCACCGCCCGCCGTTCGTCGGCGGCCACGGAAGCGGGCACCGACCCACAGCCCGAGCCGGCGGAGTAGAGGCGATGACCGACAAGACCGGCACCATGCTTTATCTCGACGGCGTTTCGGTGAGCTTTGACGGCTTCAGGGCCATCAACAAGCTGTCGCTGATCGTCCACCCCGCGGAAATGCTGGCCATTATCGGCCCCAACGGCGCGGGCAAGACGACGATGATGGACATCATCACCGGCAAGACCCGGCCCGATGACGGCGAGGTGCTGTTCGACGGCCGCACCGATCTCACCAGGCTCGACGAAGCGGCCATCGCCAATCTCGGCATTGGCCGCAAGTTCCAGAAGCCGACCGTGTTCGAGAGCCAGACGGTCTGGAACAACCTCGAAATGGCCCTGCGCAAGCCGCGCGGCATCTTCCAGACGCTGTTCTACACTGCGAGCGCGGATGACGTTGCGCGCATCGAAGATATCCTCCAGACGGTGCGCCTTTCCGCCCGCAAGGACGACCTCGCTGCAGATCTCAGCCACGGGCAGAAGCAGTGGCTCGAAATCGGCATGCTCCTGGCGCAGGACCCCAAGCTGCTGCTGGTCGACGAGCCCGTTGCCGGCATGACCGACAGCGAGACGGTGGAAACGGCTAAGCTTCTCAAGTCCATCGCCGAGACCCGTTCTGTGGTCGTCGTCGAACACGACATGAGCTTCGTGCGTGACCTGGGTTGCCGGGTCACCTGCCTGGCCGAAGGATCGGTCCTCGCCGAAGGCACACTGGATCAGGTCAGCGCCAACCCCGTCGTCATCGAACGCTATCTGGGGCGCTAGCATGGGCAGCCTACCACGCGGAGAAACAGCATGAGCACGGCTCTCGCCATCCAGGGCGTCGACCTCCACTATGGCGCGGCGCAGGCGCTCCGTGGCGTCAGCATCGCCTGCAAGCCGGGCCGCATCACCGCCGTGCTCGGGCGCAACGGCGTAGGCAAGTCGTCCACCCTTCGAGCCATCACCGGCGTCAATTCCATCACGGCCGGCGACATTCTCCTGGGCGAAGAGGTGCTGCGCAAGGCGCCACCCTACAAGCGGGCACGGCTTGGCATCGGCTATGTGCCGCAGGGCCGGGAGATCTTTCCGCTGCTGACGGTCAGGGAAAACCTTGAAACGGGCTATGCCGGCCTCTCGCGTGGCGAGCGCAACATTCCTGACTATATCTTCACCCTGTTCCCCGTGCTCAAATCCATGCTCGGGCGCCGCGGCGGTGACCTCTCCGGCGGTCAGCAGCAGCAGCTAGCCATCGGCCGGGCGCTGGTGACGCGGCCGAAGGTGCTGGTGCTCGACGAGCCGACGGAAGGCATCCAGCCCTCGATCATCAAGGACATCGGCCGGGCCCTGCAGTTCCTGCGCGACGAAAAGGGCATGACCATCCTCCTCGTCGAGCAATTCCTCGACTTCTGCCGCGAGATCGCCGACGATATCTATGTCATGGACCGCGGCGAGATCCGCCATCGCGGTCCGGCCAGTGATCTCGACCGGCCCGACGTGCGCCGGTATCTGATGGTTTGAGCATGGTGGCCGTGTCTGCCGATCCGAAGCTTCAGCGCGCCAAGGGCGTGGGCCGCATCGCGGTCAAGACGCGCGACGGGCGCACGGCGTTGCGCACGCTCTATCAGGAAGGCTGCGCCAAGATCCGGCTGCCCAAGAGCTTCGACACCTCCGTCAGCGCGGTGCTCATCAACACCGCCGGCGGGCTGACCGGGGGCGATCACGTCGCCTGGCACGCCGATGTGGAAGCCGGTGCCCGCCTGACCCTGACCACCCAGGCCTGCGAGCGGGTCTACAAGTCGCTTGGCACCGATGCCGAGATCGAAACGCGGCTTGTCGTCGGCGCCGGGGCGCATCTCGATTGGCTGCCGCAGGAAACCATCCTGTTTGAAAACAGCCGTCTATCGCGCCGCATCCATATCGACCTTGATGAAACCGCCAGCCTATGTGCGGTCGAGGCCGTGCTGCTCGGTCGGGACGCCATGGGTGAAACGGCGCGCCACGCGCGCTTCGCCGACCGCTGGCGCATCCGCCGCGGCGGCCGGCTGGTGCATGCCGAAGCCACGCGCATTGCCGGTGTTCCCGAACTGGAGCGCGATGGAATTGCCCTCCTTGCCGGTGCATCGGCCTTCGCGACGGTAATCTATATCGGTGCGGATGCCGAAAAACGGCAGGCGCAACTGCCCGCCGCTTCGCCCGGCGTCGGCATCAGCCGCATCGGTGAGCGGCTGGTCGTGCGGGTTCTCGCGCCATCGGGCCTCGCCCTGCGGCGGCTCATCGTGCCCATCATCGCCCAGCTGTCGGGAAACGGCGGGCTGCCGCGTCTTTGGTCTTTATAGGAATCCCAGATGAACCTTACCCCCCGCGAGAAGGACAAGCTGCTGATCGCCATGGCGGCGATCGTCGCCCGCAAGCGGCTCGAGCGCGGCGTCAAGCTCAACCACCCCGAGGCCATCGCCCTGATCACCGATTTCGTGGTCGAGGGTGCCCGGGAGGGGCGCAGCGTCGCTGATCTCATGGAGGCAGGTGCGCATGTGATCACGCGCGAGCAGGTCATGGAGGGCATCGCCGAGATGATCCACGACGTGCAGGTCGAAGCCACCTTTCCCGACGGCACCAAGCTCGTCACCGTCCACCAGCCCATTCGCTAGCCCAAGCAGAGGAACAGATGAAAACAACTTCAGGTACATTCTGGGCCGTGCTCGGCCTTACCATGTTCGCCGCCACCCCGGCCTTCGCCCACCTCGATCCGCTCGAGCATGGCTCATTTGCCGCCGGCTTCTCCCATCCGCTGTTCGGCCTCGACCATATCCTCGCCATGGTCGGCGTCGGCCTCTGGGCCAGCCTCCTGGGCGGTCGGGCCATCTGGGCCGTGCCGTCCGCCTTCGTTGCGACCATGGTCGCCGGCTTTGCCCTGTCCATGACGACCATCGGATTGCCCTTCGTGGAACCGGTGATCGCCGCCTCGGTGGTGGCGCTCGGGCTCCTGGCGCTGGTGGCGCTCCAGGCACCCACCGCCATCGCGGCGCTTATGGTTGCCGCCTTCGCGCTGTTCCATGGCTATGCCCATGGCAGCGAACTGGGCGCAGCCGGCACACTGCCCTTCATGGCCGGCTTTGCCCTCGCAACGGCAGCGCTGCATGCTGCGGGCGTTTTCGCCGGCCTTGTGGCTGGCCGCTTCACCGGGAGCATGGCGGCCCGGATTGCCGGCGGTTTCGTGGCGCTCGGCGGGCTCTGGATCGCGGTGGGGAACTGAGCATGATCCCCGGCGAAATCCTGACCCGCGGCGGTGACATCACGCTCAATGCCGATGCCGAGGCCATCACCCTGGTCGTGGCCAATACTGGTGACCGGCCTATCCAGGTCGGTTCGCATTATCATTTCTTTGAAACCAACGCGGCGCTCCGTTTCGACCGCGAGCAGGCGCGCGGCATGCGGCTCGACCTCGCGGCCGGCACTGCCGTGCGCTTCGAGCCGGGTCAGGAGCGCGAAGTGCGCCTGGTGCCGTTCGGCGGCAAGCGCGAAGTCCATGGGTTCCAGCAGAAGGTGATGGGACAACTCTGATGGCAGTCAATCTCAGCCGTGCCGCCTATGCGCAGATGTATGGTCCCACCGTGGGGGACCGCGTGCGTCTGGCCGATACCGAGCTCTTTATCGAGGTGGAGAAGGATTTCACCACCTATGGCGAGGAGGTCAAGTTCGGCGGCGGCAAGGTGATCCGCGACGGCATGGGTCAGTCGCAGGCGACGCGCGGCGAGGGCGCCGTCGATACCGTCATCACCAATGCCCTGGTGGTCGATCATACCGGCATCTACAAGGCCGATATCGGCCTCAAGGACGGGCGCATCCATGCCATCGGCAAGGCGGGCAATCCCGATACCCAGCCGGGCGTCGACATCATCATCGGGCCCTCGACCGAAGCGATTGCGGGCGAAGGCCGGATCCTCACCGCAGGCGGGTTCGACGCCCATATCCACTTCATCGCCCCCCAGCAGATCGAGGAAGCGCTGGTCAGCGGCGTCACCACGATGCTCGGCGGCGGCTCGGGTCCTGCCCATGGAACGCTAGCCACCACCTGCACCGGTGCGTGGCACATCATGACCATGATGGGCGCCTTCGAAGCCTTTCCGATGAACCTGGCGCTGGCGGGCAAGGGCAATGCCTCCAAGCCGGCTCCGCTCGAGGAGATGATCCGCGCCGGCGCCGCTGCCCTCAAGCTGCATGAAGACTGGGGAACCACGCCCGCCGCCATCGACAACTGCCTCGCCGTGGCCGACGCGTTCGACGTTCAGGTGATGATCCACACCGATACGCTCAACGAGAGCGGATTTGTGGAGGACACGATCGCCGCGATCGGCGGGCGCACCATCCACGCCTTCCACACCGAAGGCGCCGGCGGCGGCCATGCACCCGACATCATCAAGGTGGCCAGCCACCCCAATGTCATCCCGTCCTCGACCAACCCGACGCGGCCCTATACGCGCAACACCATCGCCGAGCATCTCGACATGCTCATGGTCTGCCACCATCTTTCGCCGTCCATCCCCGAGGATGTCGCCTTTGCCGAAAGCCGCATCCGCAAGGAAACCATCGCGGCCGAAGACATCCTCCACGACATGGGCGCCTTCTCGATTATCTCATCCGACAGCCAGGCCATGGGCCGGGTCGGCGAAGTGCTGATCCGCACCTGGCAGACCGCCGACAAGATGAAGCGCCAGCGTGGCCGCTTGCCGGAGGAAACCGGCGACAACGACAATTTCCGCGTGAAGCGCTATATCGCCAAATACACGATCAACCCGGCCATCGCCCACGGCATCTCGCGCCATATCGGCTCGATCGAAACGGGCAAGCGCGCCGATCTCGTGCTCTGGAACCCGGCCTTTTTCGGCGTGAAGCCCGAAATGGTGCTCCTGGGCGGCGTCATCGCCGCCGCACCCATGGGCGATCCCAATGCCTCCATCCCGACTCCCCAGCCCATGCATTACCGTCCGATGTTTGGCGCCTTCGGCAAGGCGCGCAAGGCATCCAGCGTCACCTTCACCAGCCAGGCCGCCATCGACGACAATATTCGCGAACGCTATGGCCTCGAAAAGACGCTGCTTGCTGTGGAGAATACCCGCGGTGGCATCGGCAAGGCCTCGATGATCCTCAACAACGCCATGCCGCGGATCGACGTCGATCCCGAGACCTACGAGGTC
This sequence comes from Devosia sp., assembly GCF_036563435.1. Classification (GTDB taxonomy): domain Bacteria; phylum Pseudomonadota; class Alphaproteobacteria; order Rhizobiales; family Devosiaceae; genus Devosia. The sequence goes on along the minus strand of NZ_DATCMJ010000001.1, from coordinate 477,356 downwards.
CGGGCCGACGGCGAGTTGCTGACCTGCGAACCAGCCACGGTCTTGCCCATGGCACAGCGCTACTTTCTGTTCTGATGACCATGCTTCCTGTTGCCGCCCATATTCCCGCCGCCGCCGTTTCCGGCCAGCCTTTCGCGACCGTCACGCTCGAAGCCGACGAGCGGCGCCTGCGGCGCAAGGCGTTGCGCCTTTCCACGGGCGAGGATGTGCTGCTCGATTTCCCCGCCACCATCACCCTCGCCGATGGCGATGCGCTTCAGCTCGCGGATGGCAGGCTGGTTGGGATCAGGGCGGCGCAGGAGGTGCTCTACGAGGTCACCGCAAGGGACCAGGCGCATCTCGTCCGCCTTGCCTGGCATATCGGCAACCGGCACCTGCCGGCGCAGCTGGAGGCGGGGCGGCTGCTGATCCGCCGCGACCACGTGATCCGCGAAATGCTGGTGGGGCTCGGCGCGACCGTGCGGGATGTCGAGGCGACCTTTTCGCCCGAACACGGCGCCTATCATGGTCACAGCCATGGCGCCGAAAACCACGTCCTGCGCCTTCATCGATGACCCTCGCCCTGCAACGGCTGATGGCGTTCCTGTCGCCTGCTTTTCCGGTGGGCGGCTTCGCCTGGTCGGCAGGCCTCGAAACCGCCATTGCCGATGGAGTGGTCACCGATGCCGTCACGACGCGCGCGTGGCTGGGCAATTTCCTCCAGTATGGCGGGTTGACCACCGACGCCATCCTCCTTTGTCAGGCCCATCTTCATGCCCGTAATTCAAGTGTTCTCGAGGAGCTGGCGGAGCTTTGCCTGGCTCTCACCGTCGCCAGCGAGCGCCATGAGGAACTGACGCAGATGGGAGACGCCTTTGTGCGCGCAACAGCCATCTGGCCCGTGCCGCTGCAACTGCCGTCGCCTGTGCCATACCCCGTGGCAGTCGGGGCCATAGCCGCTGCACACGACATTGCCCTATTGGACACGGCCGTTGCTTTCCTCACCGCGCAAGTGCAGGCGCAGATTTCCGTAGCCGTGCGCCTCGTGCCCATCGGGCAGGTTGCCGGCCTCCAAACGCTGGTGGCGCTGGAGCCGGCCATCGCCGAGCTTGCTCGCTTCGCCACCACCGCCACCCTCGATGACCTGGGTACGATCGGCTATGCCGCCGACATTGCCCAGATGCGCCACGACACTCTGCCTACAAGGATATTCCGCTCATGACTTCTCCCAACGGTCCCCTGCGCATCGGCATCGGCGGCCCCGTCGGCTCTGGCAAGACCACGCTGTGCGAGATGCTGCTCAAGGCCATGCGCGAGCGCTATTCCATGGCCGTGGTCACCAATGACATCTACACCAAGGAGGATGCGCTGATCCTGTCGCGGGTGCAGGCGATTTCCGAGGATCGCATTGTCGGGGTCGAGACCGGTGGCTGCCCGCATACGGCAATTCGCGAAGACGCTTCCCTCAACCTCGCCGCTATCGATGCCTTGAATCGCAAGTTCCCGGACCTCGACATCATCCTGATCGAGAGTGGCGGCGACAACTTGGCAGCGACCTTTTCGCCGGACCTGGCGGACATCACGCTTTATGTCATTTCAGTCGCGCAGGGCGAGAAGATCCCACGCAAGGGTGGCCCTGCCATTTCGCGGTCCGACCTCCTCGTGATCACCCATACCGACCTGGCGCCCCATGTCGGCGCCAGTCTTGAGGTGATGGAGGCCGATACGCAGAAGGTACGGGAAGGGCGCCCCTATATTTTCACCGACCTGCTGCGGCGCGAAAAGATCAACGAGATCATCGACAGCATCGAGCGCATGGGCGGTCTCCAGGTGGCAACCTAGGGCATATCACGCCCGTTTTCGTGCTTTGGGAGCACTGGTGCCTGCCAGGATTTCCGCCAGCCGCCCGGGCTCGACGGGGCGCGACAGGAGATAGCCTTGCAACTGCTGGCAGCCGATGTCTCCTAGAAACGAACGCTGCTCCTCGGTCTCGACCCCTTCGGCGGTGACGACCATATGCATGGCCCGACCGAGGTCCACGATCGAACGGACGATGCTGTCGATTTCCTGGTCAACGCCCAATTGCGCTGTATAGGACTGGTCGATCTTGAGTTTGTCGATGCCGTGGGTGCGCAGGTAGCTGATGGAAGAATAGCCCGTTCCAAAGTCGTCGAGCGCCACACGGATGCCGCGCGCCCGCAGGCGCGTCAGGGTCGACTGTGTAAGCGGAGAGTTCTGCAGCAGCAGCCCTTCGGTGATTTCGATTTCGAGGCGCTTGGCGGCTAGGCCAGTGCTGTCGAGGATCTCGAAGACACGATCCGCAAACCTTTCATCACGGAACTGCAGGGGCGAGGCGTTGACCGCCACCCAAGGCAGGTCAGACGAAGCCGCATAGTCGCAAGCCTCTCGCATGACCCAGAGGCCGAGCTGGTCGATCAGTCCACGCTCTTCGGCAAGCCCTATGAAGGTAGCCGGGTTCATGCGTCCCCGGGTTGGATGGGCCCACCGCACCAGCGCCTCAGCGCCAGCGACCTTGCCGCTCTGCGCCATAAAGATGGGTTGATAGACCAGTTGCAGGCCCGGCGTTCCATTGAGGGCTTCGCGCAGGTCGCTCTCCAGGGCACGGCGATCCCGAATGACAGCATTGAGTTCACCGTCATATGCCTGGTACCGGCCCCTGCCGCTGTTCTTGGCCTCGTAGAGCGCGGTGTCGGCCTGAACCATCAGGTCGCCCATCGACAGGGCGGCATCCGACACCACGGCGACGCCTACGCTCGCGCCCACATTGCTCAAATGGCCGGACAACTCGAAGGGCTGGGCGAAGGCATCCACGATGCGCTGGCTCAGGGTCAACGCTTCAGCCGTATCGGCGGGGTGGAACTGGATCACGGCGAATTCGTCGCCGCCAAGCCGTGCCACCGTATCGACCTCCGAGACCAGCGCCTTGAGGCGTGCCGCGCTTTGCCGCAGCAACTCGTCGCCGGTCGCGTGTCCGAAGGCATCATTGATCTGCTTGAAGCGATCAAGGTCCACGTAGTGGAGCGCCACGAGTGACGCGCCATCGCGCATGTTGGCGAGGGCCTGTTCCAGACGGTCCTCGAACAGGGCACGGTTGGGCAGGCGGGTCATAGGGTCGTGGAAGGCGAGGAAGGAGGCCTGGGCCTGGGTGTCCTCAAGCTGGATCGAAGTGCGCTGCAGGCGTCTAAGAACATAGACCACCCCTGAGCCGCCCAGCAGCAGGCCAGCGATCATCAGTGGCAGGGTTCGCCAGATCAGGTCTTGCGCGGGCTTGGAGGGTGTCCAGGTGAAGAAACCGATGATGCGGTTGTCCGAATTCATCACCGGCAGGGACATGGTGCCGTTGTCTGCCGCGGCAGACTTGTCGAATGTGAGGCCGGAGATCTCATAGCGTTCACTGATTTCAGCCGTGAGTCTCGTGTCGATCAGCCTGATCGAAATGTGCAGGTATTCCGTACCCGGCGCCTGGCTGACGGCATCGCTGGTGGGCACGACGGGCCGCACGCTGGCTATGGCAGGCTGGCCATCGCCAAGCACGACCATGTCCTCTACGCCAAGCCCGCTAATCGCCGAGGTTGAATCCTCCAGGCCCGTCGAACGACTGGCCATCTGGGCGCGCAGGTCATGCACCAAAGGATCAAGCGCATGAGTGTCGAAGGAGTAGAGCCGGTTGTCGACGCGCACGCTTTCGGAGACCGAGCGCACCGGCGCATTGTTCGGATCGAGTATATAGACCCGGTTGTGACCGAAATAGTCGCTCATCCACTCCGCGAGGTTGTCGGCAATCCAGAACTCGTTGCCGGCACGAAGATTGAGGACGGCATCGTCCCAGGCGACTGAACTGTCCTGTTCGACTGGGATGCGTTCAAGCGCCTCGGTAAGTCCCCGCTGCACGGCGCTTGCCTGCCGCGCCATCGATCGTTCGTCGATCGTGGATGCGGCCCACCAGCTGAATGAGCCGATGATCGCCACCAGCGTCGCCGCCAGGGCAAAGGACAAATAGCTGATCTGGCGCGAAAGGGAGGTGGTTGACCGCAATGGCTTGGCTGATGCTGGAGTTCGTACCCACAGCCTTAACCGCCAAGCCCTAAAAAACCGTGCCTTACCTAAGTTAAGTGCTTGTCAGGCAACTGTAAGCTTCCGCTGACGCCGGCTTGGTCAGGCTGCCCGTGCGGCCGCAGGCGTCGCGCTCGCGGGAAGGCTGAGCGAGGCGACAAGGCTACGATATTCCTGGCGCGCGTTGACGTGCGACATGGATGGAGCGGTGCCAAAGAGTCCGGCGTCCAGCGGGTCGAACACGGTCATGCCGATCGGGAACAGCGAGCGGAAGATCACGCGCTCGGCAATACCGTCGGCTACGCGGCAGCCGAGCCGCTCCGCCAGGCGATCCACTGTGTTCTGCACTTGGCTGGCATTGCGCGACCCGAGGTTAGAAATGCGGTTGCGTACCAGGACCCAGTCGATGGCCTTGCCGTCACGGGTGAGGCGTTCGGAGCGGGCGCGCTGTACATTGCGCGAATAGGGACTGGTTTCGATCGGCTCGCCGCTCACCGGGTCAACCTTGGCCAAGACATCGAGGTCGATCATGCTGTCATTGATGGGCGTCACCAGCGTGTCGGCGAAGCCATGCGCCAGGCGCGCCAGATTGCCGTCGAAGCCGGGCGTGTCGATGACGATGAAATCGGTCTCGCCGCGAAGGCTGTCCAGGGCCTTGCTGAAGATGTCGAGTTCAGCGCGCTGGTTCTCGCGGATAGAGTCGCCCCAGGCGGTGGGGAGATGCACATGCTTGGGCATGGGCACCTGGTGCCCGGTCGTCTCCACCGTCGTGCGGCGGTTGCGCACATAGCGGGTCAGGGTCTGCTGCCGGCTGTCCACGTCGATGGTCGCCACGCGATAGCCCTGGTGCAGCAGATAGACGGCAAGATGGAGGGCGGTGGTGGATTTGCCCGAGCCGCCTTTTTCGTTGCCGACCGTGATGATGTGGCTGCTGCCGAGCGCCATGTCCGACCTCCATTGAGGGAACGAAGTCCCTCCGCCATGAAGTGCACACATGGTTAACAAACGGCTAACATATCAACGTCCTTCGTCCTCATTGTGGACATTGCAAACAGCTGCCGGTGCCCAATAACCGGCCGTTAAGGTAAACCAGCCGATAAGGGAGCCAGCTGTGTTGTTCGAAGTGAGTTCCCCGTCCCATGCGTCTTATAATCGGCATCCTCATTGTGATCGGCTGCGTGGTGGGCGGGTATCTGGGCGTCGGCGGCCACATGCAGGTGCTGTGGCAGCCCTTCGAATTCGTCATCATCCTTGGTGCCGCCATCGGCGCCTTCGTGATCGGCAATACCGGCCCAATCATAAAGGGAACGCTTGGCGCTTTCGGCACCCTGTTCAAGGGTCCGAAGTACAACAAGGAAGCCTATGTGGAACTGCTGGGCATGCAGTTCAGCATGTACAAGCTCATCCAGTCCAAGGGCATATTGGCGCTCGAGCAGCATATCGAAAATCCACACGAATCCACGCTGTTCAACCGCTTCCCCAAGTTCGCGGCCAACCACCATGCGGTGGAATTCGTCTGCGACTACATGCGCATGGTGACGCTGGGCGCCAACAATGTGCACGAGATCGAAGCGCTTATGGACGAGGAGCTCGAAACCCACCATCAGGAGCAGGAGCGCATCGTGGGCGCCGTGCAGGCCCTTGCCGACGGTACCCCGGCCCTCGGCATCGTGGCCGCCGTGCTGGGCGTTATTCACACCATGGGCGCCATCAGCGAGCCGCCCGAAGTGCTGGGTCACATGATCGGCGGCGCTCTGGTGGGTACGTTCTTCGGCGTGTTCGTCGCCTATGGCTTCTTTGCGCCCTTCGCCCAGTCGCTCAAGAACATCTATGAGTCGGAATCCAAGTATTTCCTGTCGCTCAAGGTTGGGCTTTTGGCCCATATCTCCGGCCAAGTGCCGGTGATGGCGGTGGAGTTCGCGCGCAAGTCGCTGTTTGCCGAAGTGCGGCCGACCTTTGCCGAGGTCGACGAGGCCACCGGCAACCTCGCTCCGGCCACCTAAGCGTCCCCGATAGGAGGCCGCCATGGCCAATTTCGACCAGCCGATCATCATCAAGAAGGTCAAGAAGAACAAGCACGCCCACCATGGCGGCGCCTGGAAGATCGCCTATGCCGACTTCGTGACCGCCATGATGGCCTTCTTTCTCCTGCTCTGGCTGATCAGCATGACCACGCCCGAGCAGAAGGAAGGTCTCGCCACCTATTTCGCGCCACCCAATATCGCGCCCACTACCAGCGGTTCGGGCGGGTTGATGGGCGGCACGGCGCTCGAAAGCTCAGGATCGCTCATGACCGGCGCCACGCCGCAGGACCGCGAGGATGCATCGGTGACGCCGAAGGGCCGCGAGTTCGGTGCCAAGCAGGGCGCCCTCAGCGGCAACGAGCAGAAGGACGGCAACCAGTTCGATGCCGCCAAGGCCTCCTCCTATGATCTCAAGGCGCAGGACGACCAGGGTTTCCACAGCGCCGCCGCCAGCATCAAGCAGGCTTGGCAGGCTCTGCCCGAAATCACCGAGATCGCCGACAACCTCCTCGTGGAAGAGACTGAGGAAGGTCTCAACATCCGCATCATCGACCAGGAGGGCACGCCGATGTTCCCCGAAGGGTCGAAATATCCCAACGAGGCGACCCGCCAGGCCATTGCTGCCATTGCCCCGATCCTGCAGCAACTGTCCAATCCGGTGCGCATCGAGGGCCACACGGCGGCCGGCGGCGTCTATGCCAACCCGCGCTATGGCTCGTGGGAGCTGTCGGCGGACCGCGCCAACAGCGTGCGCCAGATCATGGGCGAGTTCGGGCTTTCCGACGAAAAGATCGATTCGGTGGTGGGGCGTGCGACAGCCGAGCCGTTCTTCCCCAACGACCCCTATATGGCGGCCAATGAGCGGATCGAGATTACCCTGCTTTACCAGACGCCCCCTGTGCCGGCGGGGCTGGCGCCCTAGCAGTAGTTCCGGAAAACTAGGCTGAAGTCGACCCACCCGACTGGTATGGAAGGACACCTCGGTGCATGCTTGCTCCCAAAGCAAGGAGTGCCGACGTGCCGTTTCCCGATCTGATTCAGCCTGAACTTGGCGCCTACCAGAGCCAGGTCCCGATGCCATCCGATTTCACCTCCTTTTGGGAAGGGACGCTTAGCGAAGCCCGTAGCGTGGGCGGAGCGGTGAGCATCGTGCCGGTGGCTACTACCTTGCGGCTCGTCGAGGCCTTCGACGTTAGCTTCCCCGGCTTTGGCGGGCATCCTGTTCGGGGCTGGCTGGTGCTGCCGGCGCAGCGCAGCGGCAAGCTGCCGCTGGTCGTCCAGTATGTCGGCTATGGCGGCGGCCGCGGCTTCCCGCACGAGCAGCTGCATTGGGCCGCCTCCGGCTTTGCCAATTTTCGCATGGATACGCGAGGGCAGGGCAGTGGCTGGTCCACCGGCGCCACGCCCGACCCGGTGGGGACGACGCCCTCGATTCCCGGCATGATGACCAAGGGCATCCTCGACAGGAACGACTACTACTACCGCCGCGTCTTCACCGATGCCGTGCGCGCCATCGATGCCCTGGTTGCGCAGGACTTTGTCGATGCCCAGCGGATCGCCGTCTGTGGTGGCAGCCAGGGCGGCGGCATTGCCCTCGCAGCTGCCGGTCTCGATCCACGCATCAAGGCGGTCATGCCCGATGTTCCCTTCCTCTGCGACTATCGCCGCTCCATGCAGAAGGCCGGCCGCGATCCCTATCTGGAGATCGTTCGCTTCCTGGCGCAGCACCGAGACAAGCGGGAGCAGGTCTTCGAAACGCTCAACTATTTTGACGGAGTCAACTTTGCTCGCCGCGCCAGTGCGCCAGCCCTCTTTTCCGTCGCCTTGATGGACGACGTCTGCCCGCCATCAAGCGTCTATGGCGCCTTCAATGCCTATGCAGGAGCGGACAAGCGCATGGAAGAATACGAGTACAACAATCATGAAGGCGGCCAGGCTTTCCAGGATCGCGCGCAGATGCTCTGGCTCACCGAGCGCTTCATGTAAGCGCTGCGCCAGTAAACTTACGGGAACCTTGACCACAGAGAGTCGTTCATCGGGCAGCTGAAACACAAAGCTCGGAGATACCATCATGGCTGCCGAAAAAACCCTGGAAGACCTGTTCCACGACACGCTCAAGGACATCTACTACGCCGAAAAGCAGATCCTGAAGACCCTGCCGAAGATGGCCAAGGCTGCCCAGTCGGCAGAGCTCAAGGCCGGTTTCGAGCAGCATGCCGAAGAGACCGAAGGCCAGGTCGAGCGCCTCGAGCAGATTTTCGAACTGCTTGGCAAGCCCGCCCGCGGCAAGACCTGCGATGCCATCCTCGGCATTATCGAAGAAGGCAAGGAAATCATGACCGAGTACAAGGGCACCGCTGCCCTCGACGCCGGTCTGGTCGCCGCTGCCCAGGCTGTCGAGCACTACGAAATCGCCCGCTACGGCACCCTCAAGACTTGGGCTTCCCAGCTGGGCATGCAGGATGCGGTGAAGCTAATCGACGAGACGCTGGCGCAGGAAGTCGCCACCGACAAGAAGCTGACCCAGGTTGCCGAATCCAGCGCAAACCAGAAGGCTGCTGCCTAAGGTCTCCGCACCTTCGGAGTGAAAGAAACGGGCCCGCTGGGGCCCGTTTTATTTGGTGGAGACCCCCACCTAACCTCCCCTGAAAGGGGGAGGGACTGCCTGGTGGGTGGACGAGATGGTGCCCCAAGCCTGATCTGCTCCTCCCCCTGTCAGGGGGAGGATGGGAGGGGGCCGCCGCAGTTCAGTCCTTGGCGCGTTCCACGTAGGAATTGTCTTCGGTCAGGATGACGATGCGGGTGCCGACGCCGATATGAGGCGGGACCATGACCTTGAGGCCATTGTTGAGCACGGCTGGCTTGTAGGACGAAGAGGCCGTCTGGCCCTTGACCACCGGCTCGGTCTCGACGATCTCGAAGCTCAGGCGCTGCGGCAGTTCCATGGCGATCGCATTGCCTTCGAAGGTCTTGAGGTAAACCTTCATACCGTCGGTGAGGTAGGCCTTCTGGTCGCCGATGACGTCGTCGGAGACCACGAGCTGCTCGTAGTTTTCCGGGTTCATGAAGTGGTGGCCTTCGCCATCGGAATAGAGATAGTCGTATTCGCGCTCGTCCACGTCGGCCTTTTCGACCATTTCCACGGTGCGCCAACGCCCGACGACCTTCACGCCATCGCTGATGCGGCGCATGTTGACGTTGGTGATGGAGTTGCCCTTGCCGGGGTGGACGTTTTCGGCCGTCAGGATGACGTGCAGATTGCCGTCCTGCTCGACGACGTTGCCCTTGCGCAGCGAGGAGGCGATGACCTTGACCATTATTCTTCCTTGTTCAACTCATTGGCGCGTCGTAGAGGCAGGCCTGCCGCGCCCGAATGGTGTATTCCTCGCGCCAACTACCCTATCTCGACGAAAATCGCCAGCCCGGGCGTTGTAAAGGTCCCATGAGCGTTTCCCAGATCCAGCCATCGTCGTGGTGGACGCGTTCGCTGCATGCGGATCGGCGGCCGATCCTCCTCGCGCGCGGCCGGATCGAGGCTGCCATTCGCAGCTATCTCCTCGATCGGGACTTCCTCCTGGTCGATCCGCCGGCCTTGCAGCGCTCGCCGGGGAACGAGACGCATCTGCATGCCTTCGCGACGCAGATGATTGGCAACAACGGGGAGGGGCAGCCCATGTATCTCCATACCTCTCCTGAATTCACCATGAAGAAGCTCCTGGCTGCCGGCGAGAGCCGCATTGCCAGCCTCGGCCATGTGTGGCGGAACCGGGAGCGCAGTGCGCTGCACCATCCCGAATTCACCATGCTGGAATGGTATCGGGTCGGTGAAGGCTATGATGCGGTCATCACTGATTGCCTTGCCTTCCTCACGCTGGCGGCAGAGATCACGGGAGCCGAAACCCTCCAGTTCCGCGGCCGCCAGTGCGATCCTTTCGCCAAGCCGGAGCGGCTGAGTGTAGCCGACGCTTTTTTGCGTTATGCCGGCATCGACCTCTTGGCCACCATGGACTTGGAAGGACAGACAGATGGTGACGCTCTGGCGGCGCAGATGCTGGCTCACGGCATGTCGGTGCCCGATGATCGCAGCTGGAGCTACCTGTTCAGCCTCGTGCTCACCGACAGGGTGGAGCCGCATCTCGGCATCGGCCGTCCCACTGTGCTTGATCGTTACCCCGCCGCCGAAGCGGCGTTGGCGCGGCGCACGGCGGATGACCGGCGGGTATCGGAGCGTTTCGAGCTCTATGCCTGCGGCGTGGAGCTGGCCAACGGTTTCGGCGAATTGACCGACCCCGCCGAGCAGCGCCGGCGCTTCGAAGCAGAAATGGCGGAAAAGGCGCGCATCTATGGTGAGCGCTACCCCCTCGACGAGGACTTCCTTGCCGCCCTTGCGCTGATGCCGGAAGCAAGTGGCGTCGCCTTGGGCTTCGATCGCCTGGTGATGCTGGCTACCGGCGCGCCGCGCATCGAGGCGGTACTCTGGGCGCCGGTGGCGGAATGAGTTCTTGGTCGTCTATCCACCGGACGTCACCCTCGGGCTTGACCCGAAGGGGCTATACTTGCAGAACTGCCTCGAAGTGCAGCTCGCTCGGTTCGAGCCCGAGGGTGACAATCTGGAGTGGGGCAGCATAATGCTCATCCGAACCATACAACATTTGATCGAAGCCGGCCTCGTCCATGACGCCACGGCGCTCGATGCGGTGGCGCACAAGTACGCCATTGGCATCACCCCCGCGGTTGCTGCCCTGATCGATCCTGCTGATCCCGATGACCCAATAGCTCGGCAGTTTGTTCCCGATGTTGCCGAGCTGGTGACGACACCGGATGAGCGCGCCGATCCGATCGGCGACCTTGCCCATTCGCCGGTCGAGGGCATTGTCCATCGCTATCCGGACCGGGTGCTTCTGAAGGCGGTGCATGTCTGTCCCGTCTATTGCCGCTTCTGCTTCCGCCGCGAAATGGTGGGGCCGCATGGCTTGGGCACCCTTACCCCGGCGCAGCTCGATGCGGCCCTTGCCTATATCGCGGCCCGTCCGGAAATCTGGGAGGTGATCCTCACCGGTGGCGACCCGCTGGTGCTGTCACCGCGCCGGCTGCGCGAGATCGGCGAACGACTTGCCCGGATCGAGCATGTCAAAATCGTCCGCTTTCATACCCGCGTGCCGGTGCTGGAGCCCGAGCGCGTTGACATGGCCATGGTCGAGGCCCTCAAGGCCAGCGGCAAGACCACCTATCTTGCAGTGCACGCCAATCATCCCCGTGAAATTTCGGATGCGGCGCGCAGGGCCTTGGCGCGGCTGGCAGATGGCGGTATCGCGCTGATCAGCCAGTCGGTGCTGCTGCGCGGCGTTAATGATAACGTGGAAACGCTCGCCTCGCTGATGAAGGCCTTCGTCGAGAACCGCGTGAAGCCCTACTACCTTCATCATCCCGACCTGGCGCCCGGGACCAGCCATTTCAGGCTGTCGATCGAGGAAGGGCAGGCGCTGGTTAGCGCCTTGCGCGGTCGCATCTCGGGTTTGGCGCAGCCGACCTATATCCTCGATATCCCTGGCGGTCACGGCAAGGCGCAGATCGGCGCCAGCACCATTTCGGTCGGTGATGGCTGCTTCACCGTGCGCGATTGGCAGGGTGTTGATCACCCCTATCCACCGTCTACATGACGTTTGGCTGACAAGGCCGCGAAAAATGTGAAGCAATTTCAGCGGTTCTCGCATTTACGTGATCGTTGGGGCTGGCGTATCACTGCGGCATACCTGTCTCAGTGAGTCCAGTTTCCATGAGCTTCGTTGATCTTCCCTTGCCCAACAGGTCGATAGCCATTGCCGGGCGTCCGCTGGCGCAGCCGGCCGCCTTTTTCTTCACCGTCATTTTGCTTTCCGCAATGGCAATTGGCCTTGCCATCTGGCAGGGGCCAGGCCTCTGGCGCGACTGGCAGATCAGCCAGAACCCGATCAGCGTTCCCAACGGGGAGATTCTGGATGGCGAATGCACGACGCGCCGGGGCCTCACCGATTGCGAGGCAAGGCTGGTCTATAGCTATGGCGGCCAGGATTACGATACCCATGTCTCGCTGGCCTTTCTCGATTTCTCCAGCGGCGACTACGAAGTTGAGCTGGTGGTTTCGCGCGATAAGCCGGAACTGGCGACGGTAAGTCTTGGTCTCGACATGTTGTGGAACCGGCTCGCCGTGTTCGCGGTCTTCATGCTGGTCTTCGTGGGCGGTACGCTGGGCATGATCTGGGGCGCCATAAAGGCCGCCCGCGCCAATCGAGCCGCCGGTGTCGCCGGGCGCCTCCAGGTGGTGCCCGTCGACGTCGTGGGCGTCGACACCAAGGGTGGCTCCCGCTTCGTGGGCTACCATGCCCTCCGCGATGGCAAGCGCAAGGGGCAGATCATCCGCTCCCGCTTCAGCGGTAGTGATGAACCGATGATGGCGGTGGACGAGAACGGCAAGGCATTGGGGGTCGCCGTCGCGTCCGACCACCTTGCAGTGCCGGTTCTGCTCGATCGCGATCTTCACCGTCTCGAACTCAGCGATGCCGAGCGGCAGCTGGCGCTCGCCGCCTTCGACACGCAACAGGAAGCACGCGGTGGGGCAATTACCTACCAGGAGCCCGCGAAGCCCAAATACCGCATCTGGCGCGGCCTCGCGGCAGGCCTTGGCGTGCTGGTTCTGTTTGCCGTCGGTATCTTTGGCTACTGGATCTACTACGCCACAAGTGCCAATGACGCTTTCGACTCAGTGGGCATCGAAATCAACAACCTCATGCCCGAGCCGCTCAATGATTGGGCCTGTACCCAGCTGTACCAGCGCTTCGGCGACGAACGCGCGCCCTTTGGGTGTGTCGACACCGAGGATTGGACAAGATGGAAAGTGGCGCCGACCAAGACCAAGTCCTAGCGCTAACCGAGTGCTGCCCCGGCCGGGAAGATGCCGGACATGACGATAAAGCCCGGAACCCGGCGCACACGGTCGGTCCAGCGCCGCAGCGCCGGATAGTCTTCGCGACCGACGCCTGCCTCTTCGCTCAGCATCACATAGGGGAAGCAGGCGATATCGGCCGTGGTGGGATGATCGGGGGCACAGAGCCAGTCGCGGCCCCCGCGCTCGCCGAACCAGAGATGCTCGTCCATCAGGCGGAAGATGCGGTGGGCCTCGCGCTGGCAGCGCGGCACGTCATAGTCGAGGCCGAAGCTCAGGGCCAGCCGTGCGGCCGCGACGCTGCCGGTGATGCTGTCGGCCACGCCGTGCCAGCGCAGCACCTCGGCAGTGGCGGCGGCATCGGTTGGGTGCCAGCGCCCACTCGCGTCATATTTGCGGGCCAGGTAGGCGAGGATCGCGCCGCTGTCGGAGAGGACGAGATCATCATCCTTGAGCACCGGCAACTGCCCGAACGGGTTGAGCCGCAGGAACCAGTCCGAGCGGTTCTCGCGCCCGGGATAGTAGTCCACCGGCACGATGTCGTAGGGGAGCTTGAGGATGCTCATCAGCAGCCGCAGCTTGTAGCAATTGCCCGAGAGTTCGTAGTCGTAGAGGGTGATCGTCATATCTTGGTCTCGCCCCGATCTGCCCCCTCCCCCTTGAGGGGAGGGGTGGGGTGGGGGTTCTGAAGGTCGCACTGGGTGAGGTTGGCCTGGCTAGTCCCAAACCCCCACCCTTGATCCCTCCCCTCAAAGGGGAGGGATTCGACTGCGCGCTCGGTGCTCACCACAATCAAATATCCAGCACCAGCCGTGGCCCCTTGGCTCGGCTGACGCAGGTCATCATGCAGGTGTTGGCGCGTTTTTCGCTGTCGTTGAGGTAGACGTCCTGGTGGTCCACCTCGCCTTCGATCACTCCGGTCAGGCAGGTGCCGCAGGCGCCCTGTTCGCAGGAACTCGGGACGGTGAGCCCGTTCTCGCGCATGACCTCGAGGATTGTCTTGCCCGATGGAACATGCAGGGTCATGGCCGAGCGGGCCAGTTCCACGTCGAAGGCGTTGGAGTTGTCGATGATCTTGTCGTTCTTGAAATACTCGAAATGGATCGACTCTTCGGGCCAGCCCTGCGCCGCAGCGGTGGCGCGCACCATTTCCAGCATGGCCGATGGTCCGCAGACATAGACATGCTGGGCCAGCGACCATTGCCCTAGTGCGGTGCTGATGGTCACGGCGGTCTGCTCGCGCGGCAGGCCGGTGTGGAAGATCACCTTGCCATGGAGTGCCTCTAGTTCGGAGCGGAAGGCGGTGCTGTCCTCGGCACGCGTAAAATAGTGCAGCTCGTACGGCAGGTTCGACTTGTCGAGGAAACGGGCCATCGACAGGAGCGGTGTGATGCCGATGCCGCCGGCGATCAACACGGTGCGGGTGGCGTCGCGGCGGAGCGGGAAGTTGTTGCGCGGCTCGGAGATGGCGAGGAGGTCACCCTCGCGCACGGTTTCGGCCAGCACTTTGCTGCCGCCCTTGCTGGCGCTCTCGGCCTTGACGCCGATGATGTAGCTTAGGAGCTCGCCCGGCCCGTTGGTGATCGAATATTGCCGCGTCATGCCATTGGGCAGATGAATATCGATATGGGCGCCCGGCTGGAAAGTTGGGAGGTGCCCCTCGCGCGGCGCCAGTTCGAAACCGATGACGCCATCGGCACTGGTCCACTTGCGCTTGACCACCACCGTAATGGTGTTGCCCTTCGGGATGGCGATATCGGGCATGGTGGAGAGTTCGGCCGAGACCTTTTCAAAGGCCGGCTGCAGCGGTGCCGGCGCTGGCTTGCGCTGGGCGGCACGCTCCAGCCGATCGCGCAGCTTGCTCAGCATCTCGTTGTAGTGGCGCAGGGTGATCGTCGGCTCGACCGGTTGTTCCTGCAGGAGGCCGCGGATCACCGACCGGCCGGCATCAACCGGCTGGACAAAGTAGTAGGTGCCGGCGAAACGCACCGAAAGGCCGGGCAGCAGGTCAGCCGGCTGGTCGTCGGGCGCAAGCCGCACCAAGCCTGCGAGCACGTCTTCAGGGGCCGCATTGACCGGCATGGGCCGCAGGGCGAACCAGTCATGCCCTTCAGCGCCTGGAAAGGGGCGGAACGGCTGGTCGTCATTGGCGGCGGACCAGACCAGGCCATAGGCCTCGCGCACTGGGTAAGTCTTGTTCTGGATGCGGCGCGCAGGTGCATCGGCTGGATGGGCCGGGATATAGGTGCAGCCGGCCGAGCGGTTGGCATAGCGCCAGCCGTGGTACTGGCACTTGAGTTCGCCGCCCTCGTTGACGCCAATCGAGAGGCGAACGCCACGATGCAGGCAACGGTTCTCCCAGACATTGACATTGCCATCGTCGGCCCGCCACACGGCAAGTTCGCGGCCCAGCAACTGCCCCTGATAGACATGGCGGAAGGGCAGGTCCTCGCTTGAGGCGATCGGGTACCAGGTCGGGTCGGATAGGGTGAGGGTCATGCGTGATCCGCGGTGGTCTGGGATCGCGCCACGATCGATATCGAATGCTTGCTGGTCACCCTGGCGTACGGGGCAACTCGATCTAACTCCCTCCCCCTTGAGGGGAGGGCGGGGGTGGGGGTTCTGCAGGTTGGCCTAGACGCCAAGTGTAGTGAGGGTCCCGAACCCCCACCCTTGATCCCTCCCCTCAAGGGGGAGGGAGACGACTGAGCCACAGCAGTCACGTCACCCCGCCACCGGGATCACCCCATAGGTAATCCCCTTTTGCGATAGCCAGCGGCGATAGGCGATGGCGGACTTGTCCGCCCGGATCGGTGTTTCTGCGCGTGGGTCGAGCGGCAGCCGCTTGGGATACTGGTTTTCGAGGATGGGCTTGTCCTGCCCGAAGATCGTCTGCTGGAAGCGGCGCAGTTCGGTGATGGTCGAGGTGGAGTCGATCATCGACTGCAGGAGGTGAGCGCGGCAGCGCTCCTCGGTCATGGGCTGGAGGAAGATGGCGATGACGTCGCGCCGCTCGGGCGCTTCGGGCGATGACTTGTAGAGCACCGAGCAGAAGGGATGCGGCACGCGATAGACATATTCCACTTCCATGCCGTCGGTCGCCGACAAGGCCGCCCGTGGCTGGAAGAACTTGCACTTGGTGGCAAGCACTTCGTCGCGCTCCTGGGAGACCTCTACGTCGTATTCCTTCACTTCGGTATGCGGCTCGGCGCCCAGAATGTCAGTGTGGACATAGGGGAAGTGCCCCATGTCGAGGAAGTTCTCGACCGCCCGCGGGGCCGAGACGTGGATGCCAATGGAGCCGCAGCTCATGTTCACCCGGTCGCTCTCGGCATATTCAGGCACCGGAAACAGCTGGGCGGGCGGGCTACCCAGGCTCGTCCAGGTAAAGCCATAGCCGGTGGTCACGGGCAGACGGTCGAGAATGGTCTCTGGATCGATCTCGTCACCGGGCTGCTCATCGCTGCGCCGCCACACGACCGGCTCACCATTGCGGTCGCGGGTCATGGCAATCGGCTGGTCGAGGAGAAGGGTGGTCTCGACGATGCCGACAGGAAGTTCGTCGGTTGCGGCGATGACCTGCCAGAGGTCACGGGTGATGGGATCGATTGAAGTCATTGATGGTCCGGGCTTGCTGCCCGCAACTCTATCGCGGGCAGGCTCCAGGGGGCAAGCTGCAACGGAGGCAGGGCCGCCTTGCAGTCTATTCGCGGTAGATGTCGAAGGGTCCGAAGGCCTGCGTCGTCGCCATCACCTGCAGGCGGTTGACGTTGACATGCGCTGGGAGCGTCGTGGACCAGAAAATGGTCTCGGCGATGTCATCGGCATTCATGGCCTTGGTGCCTTCATAGGGCTTGCTGGCCTTGGCTTCGTCCCCCTTGAAGCGCACCAGCGAGAATTCAGTCTCGGTAAGACCAGGCTCGATATTGGTGACCCGCACATTCTTGCCCTGGAGGTCGGAGCGGAGGTTAAGCGCCAGCTGCTTCACGAAAGCCTTGGTGGCGCCATAGACCGAACCGCCGGGATAGGGATAATCACCCGCGACCGATCCCAAGGTGACCACATGGCCGCCGCCCCGCGCGATCAGCCCCGGCAGGAGCGCCCGGATCGTATATGCCAGCCCTGTCACGTTGGTGGCGATCATCGTTTCCCAGTCGGTGACATCGGTTTCCGCCGCCGGCTGCAGGCCCAGTGCCAGGCCGGCATTGGCCAGGACGATATTGATGCCGGCAAAGGGCTCGGGCAGGGCGGCGATGGCCGCATCAATCGCGTGCCGGTCGCGCACATCGAGTTCGATGATGTGGCAGTTCTCGGCCCCCAGTTCGTTCTGCAGTTCCACGAGGCGATCCTTGCGGCGGCCCGTGGCGATAACCTTGCCGCCCGCGGCGACATAGCGGCGCGCGGCGGCAGCACCAAAGCCGGAGGTTGCGCCGGTGATGAAAACAACAAAGCGGCTGGGGTCGAGCAGCTGGTACATGGATAAACTCTTGCAGCGTGGGGAGGCCTTTTAGTGACCCCTCGGGCCGGTGCGGTCAAGCCAGACCGACATATACCCGTTGCCCATCGGCCACGGCTGGTCGATCAATTCTCCTGCAGAGGCTTGCCCGAGGTTGTGCCGGCCTTGCCCATGGCACTAGAGTGCCTGGGCGGGAAGGTCCTTAACGAAATCTTCTTCCCCGGGGAGCAAACTGAGCTTCTGCCTCTGTGGTTGAAGCGTAACGGGCGGGAACTGGTCCACTGCAAATCGCGCGTCTGGTAACGAGTATTGGCGCTTTGTGCGTTGCCCTGGCCGGGTTCGGCGCAGCAGCTTCGCCGGCGCTCGGCTTTGAATTGTTCGGCATGAAGTTCTTCGAGGACGAGACCGACGAAGAAAGCGTGATCACCGATCCGCAGCCCTATCGCGTGACGCTCGTCGTCAATACGCAAGGCCCGGTGGAAAACACCGTTCGCAATGCCTCCGCCCTGATCGCCGACGAAGAGGAGCCGGCTTCCGGCGCCGCTGGCCTTTTGGCCAAAGCCCGTGGCGACTACCGCCGGCTGGTGGCCGCGCTTTACAACGAAGGCTTCTATGGCGGCACGGTATCGATCCGCGTCGGTGGCCGGGAAGCCTCCGGCTTGCCGCCCGATATCGACCTGCCCGATCCGGTCGATGTGACCATCGTGGTCGATCCGGGTCCCGAATTCCGCTTCAACAATGTTGCCATCGTCAACCAGGCTCCGGCAACCAGTGATCCATGGGACCAGGTCGAACTGCCATCATCGCGGGGCTTCGGCGGCGGCCTCGTCGCGCGCTCCTCGGTGATCCTGCAGGCTGAGCAACTGGCGCTCGAGGCCTGGCGCCAGCAAGGCTATGCCAAGGCAGTAATAGCCTCGCGCGACGTCGTCGCGGACCACGCCGTCAACCTTGTGGACGTCACCATCACCGTCAATCCCGGGCCAAAGGCCGCCTTCGGGGAGGTGACCGTTTCGGGCACCGAGCGAATGGACCCCGCCTTTGTCCGGCGCCAGACCGGGCTCACCGTAGGCGAGGAATTCGACCCCGACGAGATCGAGCGGGCGCAAAAGCGCCTCGATCGCTTGGAGGTCTTCCAGGCGGCGCGGCTCCAGGCAGCGGAATCGGTCGGCGCCGACGGGTTGCTGCCCTATGAACTGATCGTCCAGGAACTGCCGGGCCGCCGCTTCGGCGCAGGCGCTTCCTATTCCACCATCGATGGCCTGGGGGTCGAGGGTTATCACCTCTGGCGCAACCTCTTCGGCCAGGCCGAGCGGCTCCGGCTCGACGCGCGCGTCGCCAGCATCGGCTATCCGCTCGACACCTCCCAGTTCGATTACTTCTTTGGCGGCACCTTCACCAAGCCCGGCATCTGGACGCCGGATACCGATCTGGTGGCCACCGTCTTTGCCGAGCGCACCATCTACCCCACCTATACCGAGACCTCGGCTTCCGGCCGCGTGGGGCTGACTCACATCCTCTCGGACCAGATTACCCTCTCTGGCGGCGCGCAGTTCGAGGTCAACCGTTTCGACGACGTCTTCGGCACCCGTGACTTCAAGACTCTTGGCCTCTTCGGCAATGCCGTGCTCGACTTCCGCAACGACCCGGTCGACGCTACGCAGGGATGGTACGCGGCACTCGATGTTCAGCCCTTCTACGAACTCAACTACGGCAATGCCGGCGCCCAGCTGACCGTCGAAGGCCGCACCTATTTCGGCTTTGCCGAGGACGACGCATTCGTCCTGGCCGGGCGTCTCAAGGGTGGTGCGGTGGTCGGACCGGGCCTCGACCAGATTCCGCCCGACAAGCTGTTCTTTGCCGGCGGTGGCGGCTCCGTCCGTGGCTATGGCTTCCGGTCCATCGGCGTGGACAATGGCGCAGGCGTGGTGACGGGCGGACGGTACCTGCTCGAGGGCTCGCTCGAAGCGCGCGCCAAGGTGACCGACGACATCGGCGTGGTCGGCTTTGTCGACGCCGGCTACGTGGCCGCCGACCGCTTTCCGTCGCTGGACGAGTTGCGCGTCGGTGCGGGCTTGGGCGTGCGCTACTATACCGGTCTCGGGCCCCTCCGGCTCGATGTTGCCATCCCGCTGAACAAGCGCGCGAACGATCCTGACTACGCCATCTATGTCGGCATAGGGCAGGCCTTCTGATGCGCGCACTTTTGTCTTTCTATCGGCATCTGGCCGTCCTGTTCCTTTTCCTCGTCGCCGCGGCGCTGCCGGTGGCGGCGCAGGATGTCCTTGCCATGGACAACGAGGAACAAAAGGACTGGCTGACCACCTTCGTTCAGGATCGCCTCTCCACGCCGGAGCGGCAGATCCGCCTCTCTAACATCGATGGTGTGCTCGGCAGCAATGTCTCCATCCGCGAGATTACCATCTCCGATGCCGAAGGCGTTTGGCTGCAGGTCAACAACGCGACCCTGACCTGGAACCAGGCTGCATTGTTCCTCGGGCGCCTCGAAGTGCAGTCGCTCAAGGCCGATTCCATCGACTTCATCCGCAACGCCCGTCCCGTCGAGGGTGCGGTAGATCTTCCGCCGCCCGAGGCCGGCAGTTTTCAGGTTCCGGAATTTCCCGTCGCCGTCATTCTGCAGCAGCTCAGCGTGCCCTCGGTTACCTTCGGAGAAGACGTGTTCGGGCTGGCGTCGCAGGTTTCTCTAGCCGGTGATTTGACGCTGGAAGGGGGCAATCTCGACACGAGCCTCGATATCGTGCGTCTCGACGGACCGGGCGGTACGCTGGACCTCGACGTGGTCTACAGCAACGCCGAGAGTAATATCGACCTTGGTCTGTCGCTGGTGGAGCCGGAGAACGGACTCCTGGCCAACCTCCTCAATATCGAGGGCCGCCCGGCCGTCACGCTGAACCTTTCAGGCAGCGGCCCCATCACCGACCTGCGCACCGAACTGGAACTGCAGGCCAATGGCCAGACGGCCCTTGCCGGTGTCGCGACCATCAATCGCCAGGCCGAGGGCACCGCCGTTGCGTTGGACCTTGGCGGTCCGCTGGCGACGCTTCTGGCCGAGCCCTATCGCCCGTTCTTTGGCGCCGAGACGACGCTTGCCGCCGACGCTCTCCTGCGCGCCGAAGGTGGGCTCTCGATCACCGGCCTCCGCTTGAGCGGTGGACAATTGTCGCTACAGGCAGCAGCGGAAACCACGCCGGACAATTTCCTCCGCCAGTTGACCCTCGAGGCTGTTGTCGCCGATCCCTCGGGCGAGAAGGTGATCCTTCCGGTGCCGGGCAGCGCGACGCGTGTCAGCTCGGCCCGGCTCGACGTCGCGTTCGGGCAGACGGGCGAGGAATGGTCGTCCAACCTGGCCGTGACCGGCTACGAGACGGAGGGCTTTGCCGCCGACACGCTGGCCATGACCTTGGGCGGCGTGGCCGCCAATCTCAGCGATCCTGCTACGCGGCGGGTGACCTTCAACGGCGACGGTACGCTGTCCGGCATTGCCGGTTCCGCTGAAATAGAAGCCGCGCTCGGTGACTCCATCGGGCTGGGCATTGCCGGCATGTGGACGGCAGGAGAGCCGGTGCAGCTTGCCGAACTGCGCGTGGTGGGCCAGGCCCTGACCGTTGCGCTTGCCGGTCAGCTCGACAACCTCGATTTCACCGGCGACATCACCGTCGATACCGCCAGCATTGCACCCTTCTCCGGGCTTGCCGGCCGTGAGCTCGATGGCGCCCTTGCCCTTCGCATCAATGGCACGCTGATGCCGCTGACCGGCGGCTTCGACGTGACCCTGGATGGCACCGGCACCGACCTTTCCGTCGGCGACGAAGTGGCCGATCGGCTGCTGGCCGGCACGGTGGCGCTGACCGGCCGAGTGGCGCGCACCGAAGCTGGCCTCCTGGCCGAGAATTTCCGCGTCGGCAATCAACAGCTCAGCATCCTCGCCGATGGCACCTATTCCAGCGAAGTGGCCGATTTCGACTTCAACCTCGATCTCAGTGACCTGGCGCTGCTGTCGGATCAGGCCAGCGGCGCGCTCAGCGTCACCGGCACCGCCACGGGCACGGCAGAGGCCGGCATCGACCTCGTGCTCGACGCTGAGGTGCCGCAGGGGCGCCTCGCCGATCGCGATCTCGTAAACGGCCGGTTCGGCTTCGATGGCCGCTATGCCGAAGACGCCCTTCGGGGCCAGGTCAGCGGGCAGGCCGACATCGAAGGCCATCGCGCCACGCTTGCGGCCGGCATCGGCATCGTCGATGACCAGCAGGTGCTGAGCGACCTCCGCTTCCAGGCAGCCGGTACCGAGATCACCGGCAATGCCACGCGCAACGCCGTGTCCGGGCTCATCGACGGCCAGCTCGCCCTTCGCTCGCCTGATATCGCCATTGCAGCAGCCCTGGCGCTGCTGGATGCGCAAGGCGCCGTCGATATCGACATCGCGCTCGAAGCCGTCGGCTCGGAGCCTGACTTCGTGCAGGGCGCAAGGCTTGCAGGCGACGTGCAGAACCTCGTGGTCAACGGCCTATCGGTCGGCGCTGCCGATCTCCAGGCCACGATTACCGATCTCTTTGGCGTTCCCGCCATTGAAGGGAGGGCCGAGGCCAGCGACGTTGCCGTTGCTGGCGTCACCATCCGCACGCTGAGTGCTGAGGCCAGCCAGAGCGGCTCCACCACGTCCTTTGCCGCGAGGGCAGCACTGGCGATAGGAACAGATGTCGATGTCGCGGGCTCCCTTGCACCGGTAGAAGACGGCTATCGCCTGGCGCTCGATCGAGCGGAATTACAGCAGGGTGAGCTCGCGGCGCGGCTGGCGCAGCCGACCGTGCTGCAGATCGCCGGCTCCAGCGTTGCGCTCGACGCCGTGCGCTTCGACGTCGGATCGGGATCGATCACGGCCAACGGCTCCACGGGCGAAACGCTGAATATCGTACTCGACGTCAACGCGCTGCCGCTCTCGATTGCCAATGCTGTCGTGCCCAGCCTCGGGCTCGCCGGTATGCTCGACGGGCGTGTGAACATCGCTGGCACGGGCAGCGATCCACAGGTGAGCTTCGATGCCCAGGTCGGTGGCGTCGATGCAGAGGCGATCAGCGGCTTCGGCATCGCCCGCCTGTCGGCCTCCGCCAGCGGCACGTTCAGCCAGGGCACGGTTTCTCTGGCAACGCTGCGCGCCTCCGGCTCTGGCGGGTTGACCGTCAGCGGCTCGGGAACGATCCCGCTGTCCGGCGACGGTCTCAACCTGGCGCTGGAGGGCTCGGCTCCTCTCGCTCTCGCCAACCGCTTCGTCGCCGCCCGGGGCAGCCAATTCAGTGGTGTCCTCAATCTCGATGCGCGGGTAACCGGCTCGCTCGGACAGCCGCAGTTCGGTGGCCGTGTCTCCACAAGTGGCGCCGGCTATGTGGATCCCGAACTCAACCTCCGTCTTGCGGGCATCACCGGCTCCGCCAGCCTTAACGGCCAGAACCTCGTCATCGACACCCTGTCGGCGGGCCTCTCCACCGGCGGCTCCGTTTCCGCCTCCGGCTCCGTTGGCCTCACCGCCAATTTGCCGGCAAACATCCGGCTGGCACTCGACTCCGCCCGTTATGCGGATGGCGACCTCTTTGTCGCCACCGTGGACGGCAATCTGGCGCTGACCGGCAACCTCACCGGGTCGCCCCTGCTGGCCGGCGATGTCTTCGTGGAAGAGGCCAATATCACCGTGCCCGAAAGCTTCGGCGGCGGTGCGCAACTCATCGATGTGGAACACGTGCACACCCCGCCGGCCGTCGAGCAGACGCTGCAACGCGCCAAGATCGACGACGCCACTGGCGCCCCGATCCCGCAGACGCGGCCGGCCGGCGTGCTGCTCGACGTCAACGTCAATGCACCCAACCAGATCTTCATCCGCGGTCGTGGCCTCGATGCGGAAGTGGGCGGCTCGGTGCGGCTGACTGGCCCGGTCAACAACATCCAGCCCGTGGGCGCCTTCTCGCTGATCCGCGGGCGCCTCGCCATCCTCGGCCAGCGCGTCACCTTCCAGAGCGGCCTCGTCACCCTGGTGGGCGATCTCGATCCGGTGCTCAACCTGGTGGCCGAAACGCAGGGCGATGACATCACCGTCTATGTCACCGTTTCGGGGCGCGCGTCTGACATCGATGTCAGTTTCACCTCCAGCCCGCAGCTGCCGCAGGACGAGGTGCTGAGCCGCCTGATCTTCAAGCGATCCATGGGCGAACTCTCGCCCCTGCAACTCGCCCGCCTTGCCGGCGCCGCTGCGGAACTGGTGGGCGGTGGCGGCGGCGGCGGTGGCCTCGTCGACAGCCTCCGCGGTGCCGCTGGCCTCGACGACCTCGATGTGGTCACCGACGAGCAGGGCAATGTTGCAGTACAGGCCGGCACCTATATCCAGGACAATGTCTATCTGGGCGTGCAGGCAGGCGCAGGCGGGCAAAGCCGCGTCACCATCAACCTCGACGTCACCGACGACCTCAAGGTCACCGGTGCCGCCGGGCAGGACGGCAATTCAAGCCTCGGCGTGTTCTACGAAAAGGACTACTGAGAGCGACTTGCCACAAGGGCCTGGTTCGGTGAAGAACCCCTACTCACCCTCCCCCTGATAGGGGACGAGCCCATCTGGCTTATGGCACCATCGTGCCCATCCACCGGCCAGTCCGTCCCCCTTCAGGGGGAGGTTACGTGGGGGCTCTAGCCTCCAGCCCCACCGGTCTTGGCCGCCTTCTCCGCATCCCACCACCAGATGGTGGGGAAACCGGACGAAAACTCCGGCAGGTTCTCGGGACGGCTGAAGCGATCCCAACGGGCGGTGCGCAGGCTACGCAGCGTATAGCCGGGCACGACGAAGTGGTGATGCAGCAGCACGCGGTCCAGCGCCTTGCTGGCGGCTTCCTGCGTCGCGCGATCGTCGGCCACCACGAGCTTGTCGATCAGCGCGTCGATGCCTGGATCGGCGATGCCGGCATAGTTCTGCGAACCCTCTTCGTTGGCGCTGCCCGAGCCGAAGAAGAAGCGCTGTTCATTGCCTGGCGACCAGGATTGCGTCCAGGACGTATAGAGCATGTCGTAGTCGAAGCTGCGCACCCGATTGATATATTGGGGGCTGTCGACAATGCGGATGGTGGCTAGGACCCCGATCTTGCCAAGGTTGGTCACAAGGTTCTGGAACATTGCCTCCAATCCGGCCTGCTGCGTCAAGATTTCGACGGTCAGTTGCTGCCCGTTGGCATCGACCAGTTGCGTGCCGTTCAGCGTGTAGCCGGCCGCGGTGAGCAGCTCCAGCGCCTTGCGCAGGTTGGTGCGCAGGTTGGCGGCATCGCCGTTGACCGGGTTAGTATAGGGTTCGGTAAAGACGCTCGGCGGCACTAGGTCCTTGACCGAATTGAGGATTTCGAGCTCCTCGCCCTCGGGCAGACCGGTGGCCTTGAACGGCAAGCCGAAGAAAAAGCTGTCGATGCGGTCATACTGCCCATAGAACAGCGTCTTGTTGAGCGTCTCGAAATCGAAGGCATAGTTCAACGCCTCGCGTACCCGCTCGTCCTGGAACTTCTCGCGGCGCAGGTTGGGCACGAAGCCAACCATCACGCCGGACCCGGCATAGTCCTGCGGGAATTCTTCCTTGATGATCCGGCCTTCGGTGACAGCCGGAAAATCGTAGCCCGTGGCCCAGCGCCGGGCCGTGGACTCGGCCCAGAAGTCGAACTGATCGCCCTTGAACGCCTCGAACCAGACGGTTTCGTCGAGGAACGACTCGATGCGGTACTCGTCGAAATTGTTGGTGCCGACCTGCGTCGGCTCGTCGGCGCCCCAATAGTCCTCGACACGTTTATAGGTAATGGTGCGGCCCGCGTCGAAGCTCGCGAGCTCGTAGGCGCCCGATCCCATTGGCGGCTCGAGGGTCGATGCGCCGATGTCGCGCTGCGTGCCGCTGGCATCCTGCCCTTCCCACCAGTGCTGCGGCAGAACCAGCATCTGGCCAAGGATCAGCGGCAATTCGCGGTTGCCCTTCTGCTTGATGGTGAAGGTCACTTCGCCCGGCGCCGTGACTTCGGCCTTCTCGATGCTGGCATAGTATTGCGCCTGGTCCGGATTGAGTTCGATCAGCTTGTTGAACGTCCAAACCACGTCCTCGGCCGTGACGGGCTGGCCATCGTGCCACCTGGCTTCCGGATCCATGCGGAAGGTCACCGAGCCATAGTCGTCGCCGATCCTGAGCGCCTCGGCCAGATGGCCGTAATAGACGCTCTGCTCATCGAGCGATGGCGTCATCAGCGTCTCGTAGAGGAGGCCGATGCCGCCCGCCGGATCGCCCTTGGGCAGAATGGGATTGAAGGTGTCGAACCCGCCCATCGTCCCCATGCGCACCGTGCCGCCCTTAGGAGCTTCTGGATTGACATAGTCGAAGTGGGTGAAGTCCGGCCCGTATTTCGGCTCGCCTTCCATGGCGAAGGCGTGGACCCACTCGCCGGGCGCGGTCTGGGCTGCGGCTGGAACGGCGAGACCACACAGCAGGGCTGCAGCAAGGAAGGGCACGAACTTCATCGGACAGCTCCGGTCAGAAACAACAAGGTAAGACTAGGCGACAATTTCATTGCGGCTCAAGAGGTAACGCGCCATGCAAGGTGGCCTCGAGAACTTGTGTGTCGAAGGCGGCCGCCATCAGCCTCCTGGTGTAATCGGATTGCGGCTGCGCGAAAACCGCCGCGGCCTCGCCCTGTTCGACAATCCGGCCGCTGCGCATGACGATCAGCTGGTTGGCCAAAGCCCGCACCACCTTGAGATCGTGCGAGATGAACATGTAGGTCAGTCCACGCCGCTGCTGGATGTCGCGCAACAAGTCCACCACCTGCGCCTGGATCGATACGTCGAGGGCCGAGGTCGGTTCGTCGAGCACCACAAATTTTGGTTCCAGCACCATGGCGCGGGCAATGGCGATACGCTGCCTCTGCCCGCCCGAGAATTCGTGCGGATAACGGAAGCGGCTATTGGCCGGCAGCCCCACTTCCTCCAGCGCGCGGATGACGCGCTCCTGCCGCTCGCCAGCGCCGATATGCGGGGCATGCACCGACAGGCCTTCGCCAATGATCCGATCCACCGACAGGCGCGGACTGAGCGATCCGAAGGGATCCTGGAAGACGATCTGCATGTCCTTGCGCAGCTGGCGCATGGCCTTCCAGGAGCGGGCCTGCACCTCGCTGCCCAGCACCACGATGCGTCCCTCTGATGGGATCAGTCGCAGGAGCGCATAGCCGAGCGTCGACTTGCCCGAACCGCTTTCACCCACCACGCCCAGCGTCTCTCCCTGACGGATCGAGAGGTCCACACCGTCCACGGCGCGCACATGCCCGACGGTACGCCGCAAGAGGCCGCGCTTGATCGGGAACCAGACCTTGAGGTCCGCCACGTCGACAATGCGCGGCGCATCCGGGTCCGACTCCGGCGGGGTGCCGCGTGGTTCCGCCGCCAGCAGGTGGCGCGTATAGGCGTGCTGCGGATCGCCAAAGACCTGCTCCACCAAGCCCGTCTCGACGATCTCGCCCCTGGTCATCACGCAGACACGGTCGGCGATCCTGCGCACGATCCCCAGGTCATGGGTGATGAACAGCATGGCCATGCCCAGCCGCTGCTGCAGATCTTTCAAAAGCTGCAGGATCTGCGCCTGCACCGTGACGTCAAGGGCCGTGGTCGGCTCGTCGGCAATCAGGAGATCGGGCTCGTTGGCCAAGGCCATGGCAATCATCACCCGTTGGCGCTGCCCGCCCGAAAGCTGGTGCGGATAGGCGTTGAGCCGGGTCGCAGGATCGGGAATGCCAACGGCATCGAGCAGTTCGAGCGTCCGCTTGCGGGCGGCCGTCGCCCGAAGCCCGCGATGGATGGCGAGAACCTCGCCGATCTGGCGTTCGATGGTGTGCAGCGGGTTCAGCGAGCTCATCGGCTCCTGAAAGATCATCGATATGTCGTTGCCGCGCACGGCGCGCAGCTCCGCCGGCGGTGCCGTCACCAGATCCTGCTGCTTGAACAGGATCTGCCCAGTGATGCGGGCCGAGGGGGGCAGGAGCTTGAGCACGGAGAGCGCGGTGACCGATTTGCCCGACCCGCTCTCGCCCACCAGCGCCAGCGTTTCACCCGGCGCGATATCAAAAGATATGCCGTTCGTCGCCCTAGTAGTGCCAAAGGCAATGGTCAGATCGCGGATGGAAAGGAGTGGCGCAGTCATGCCAGTGACTTTCGCGGATCAAAGGCATCGCGCACCGCCTCGCCGATGAACACCAGAAGGGTCATCATGATAGCGATGGTGAAAAAGCCGGTGAGGCCGAGCCAGGGCGCCTGGAGATTGTTCTTGCCCTGCGCGAGCAGCTCACCCAGCGACGGCGAACCTGGCGGCAGGCCGAAGCCGAGGAGGTCGAGCGAGGTCAGGGTCACCACAGAGCCGGACATGATGAATGGCATGAAGGTCAGGGTCGCCACCATGGCGTTCGGCAGCAGGTGCCGGAACATGATGGTGAGGTTGGAGACACCGAGCGCCCGTGCGGCGGCGATATATTCGAAGTTCCGCCCGCGCAGGAATTCGGCGCGCACGATACCCACCAGCGAGACCCAGGAGAACAACAGCAGAATCCCCAGCAGCACCCAGAAATTGGGCGTGATCACCGACGAGATGATCAGCAAGAGGTAGAGCGCCGGGATCGACGTCCAGATCTCGATGACCCGCTGGAAGATCAGGTCGACCCAGCCGCCGAAATAGCCCTGCACGGCACCGGCGAAGACGCCGATCACCGAGGAGATCACTGTCAGCGTCAGCCCGAACAGGATGGAAATGCGGAAGCCATAGAGGAGGCGGGCCAGCACGTCACGGCCGCTGGCATCGGTGCCCAGCCAGTGAAAATTGCCCCAGTGGCAGTGCGGATCCGCTTCCTGCAGCGGGTAGCCGGCGCAGTTCTCGGCATGGGTCATGGTCCAGCTGGGCGCGACGGCACCAGAGGCGGGCAGGAAGGTATCGACAGTCTGGTAGCTGAAGCGCACCGGCGGCCAGATCATCCAGCCATTGGCTTCGATTTCGGCGGCATTGAACTCATCACGGTAGTTGGTGACGGCGAGAAAGCCGCCAAACTTGGATTCGGGATAGTCGACCAGCGCCGGAAACAGCAACTCGCCCTTGTAGGAGGCGAGGATCGGCCGATCATTGGCGATGAACTCGGAGCCGAGCGTTGCCGCAAAAAGTGCGAGGAAAATCCACAAGGACCACCAGCCGCGCCGGTTCTTGCGGAAATTGTCCAGCCGGCGTTGACCCAGGGGGCTCAGAAACCTGTTGCGCGGCGCCTCGATGACGGCGGCCTGTCCTGCCATTTCGCTCATACTTCGCGGCTCTCGAAATCGAGGCGCGGGTCGACCCACATATAGGCGAGGTCGGAAATTAGCGCGATGACCAGCCCCAGAAGGCTGAAGATATAGAGCGTGGCAAAGACCACCGGATAGTCGCGGTTGGCCACCGACTGGAAGCCGAGCAGGCCAAGGCCGTCAAGCGAGAAGATGGTCTCGATCAGCAGCGAGCCGCCGAAGAAGGCCGCCACGAAAGCCCCGGGGAAGCTGGCGATGATCAGCATCATGGCATTGCGGAAAACATGGCCATAGAGCACCTGCCGCTCCGTCAGGCCTTTCGCCCGGGCCGTGGTGACGTATTGCTTGCCGATCTCGTCGATGAAGGAGTTCTTGGTCAGCAGGGTCGTTGTGGCAAAGGCGCCCAGACCCATGGAGACGATGGGCAGGACCAGGTGCCAGAAATAGTCCAGGACTTGCCGCCACCAGGGGAAGTTCTCGAAGCCAGGCGAGGTCAGGCCGCGAAGGGGGAAGATCGACCAGAAGCTGCCGCCGGCGAAGAGGATGACCAGGGCGATCGCGACGAGGAAGCCCGGAATGGCATAGCCGATGATGACGATGGTCGAGGTCCAGACGTCGAAGCGCGAGCCGTCGGTCACCGCCTTCTTGATCCCAAGCGGAATCGAAATGCCATAGGCAATCAGCGTCATCCAGAGCCCGAGCGAGATCGAGACCGGCATCTTCTCCACGATGAGCTCGATGACGGAAGCATCGCGGTAGTAGCTCTCGCCGAAGTCGAAGCGCAGGTAGTTCCACAACATCATGCCGAAGCGTTCGAGCGGCGGCTTGTCGAAGCCGAACTGCTTTTCGATCCGCTCCACCAGTTCAGGCGGCAGGCCCTGGCTGCCGCGATAGCCGGTCGTTGTCGCGCCCGGGCGGGGAGCGGGTGCCTGGCCGGCCAGGTCGCCCCCGCCACCGCCGCTGATGCGCTCGGTAATCGAAACGTTCTGGCCGGAGAGATTTGCCAGGGCCTGTTCCACCGGGCCGCCGGGGGCGAACTGGGTGATCACGAAGGAGATCGCCATGATGCCGAAGACGGTCGGGATCATCAGCAGCAGCCGGCGAAGAATATAGGCGCCCATCGGGTCTCCGGGCAGACTGTTGTTTGTTCAGCTAAGCGCGCGCGGGTGTACGCCAGCAAATCAACATGCGGTGAAAGTGACTTAGCGGCAAATGCAGCACTTTGATGAAGCTTTTGCAACTTCGATATGTCCCGAAGGGCAAAACGCGCCAGTGGCGCGTTTTGAATGGAGAAGGCCATGAGGCCTATGGCCGAATGGCGGATATGTCCCGCAGGGCACAACCCGAACCCAAAGCACCTAGGACGGGCCGCGCAACGCGTTTGGCGACTTGGTGCCACAATCCCGATCTGCTCCTCCCCCAGGGGAGGGTGGTGGACCTTGCGCCGCTCAAGCTCTTGCTCACTGTCACCGCACCGGTCAAACTCCCCCAAACATAGGAGCCCCCATGGCCTACCAGATCATTGCCCAAGCAAAGAACGATGCGGAGGCGCGTGCCTTGGAGGTGGCATTGCGCGCCTATGGCTTTCATCCGCTGGAGCGGGGGCAGGGCGGCCTGCCCGGCGTGCGCAATCTCTTCGGTCCTGACGGTGTTCCGGTCGAGGTTCCCGAAGAAGAGGCGGCGGATGCAACTGTTCTGGCGGAACAGTTGTTGAGGGACATGGCGGCGTCCGACCAATAAAGGCCACAATGTTGCGCCTTTGCATTGCGGGCGGACCGGGCGGTTGAACGCGGCGCGACCTTTGGCTATAAGCCAGCCAAGCTGTTAACCTTTATTAAGCCTTCGGGCAGGAGCGAACCCATGACGGTTTGGATGCGCGGATCGTTGTCCGCGGTAGGCGTGGCGGCAATCGCCGTGGTTCTGGCAGCATGCCAGTCCACCGGCTCGAATACGGCGAACCTCAATACGATCGGCGCACCATCGCAGTTGCAGCCGGTCCAGAATTCAACGGTCCAGCAGGGCACGCTGCCCGCCATTGGCGCGACCGGCACTCCGGCGCCGGGCCTCTCGGGCCAGCCGGTTCTCGGTGGCGTTCCGACTCAGATCGCCATGGCCACGCCCGGCATGACCACGCCAGGCATGACCTCTCCGGCTTTGGGCACAACCGCTCCTGCCGCTCCCGGCAGCTCGATCGTTTCGCTTAACCAGCCCATGGCTGGCGGCGTCAGCACCGGTCCGGAAGGCACCTGGAACGTGGTTGCAGGTTCGGCCACTTGCCGCATCAACCTGCCCATGACTGCCAAGACCGGCACCAGCTACTACCGCGCCTCGGCGCCGGGTTGCACCGTGCCGCAGATCGCCTCGGTCACCGGCTGGCAGCAGGTGGGTTCGCAACTGCAGCTTTATGATGAGAACGGCAACATCGCCGCCTTCCTCGCCCCAAGCTCTGGCCGCTATATCGGCACCATCAGCGGCGGCCAGGCCGTCTCGATGTCGCGCTAAAGTATAAAGCCGGCCCCTGGGCCGGCTTTTTCATTTCCGGTTCCACAGCGTCACCGCGCGCCTAGCGGCTTGACCGCCCGCGCTGCGGACTCCATGGATGCCACCCATGACATCCGCTCCTCCTGTTTCCGCTGCCTATGACGACCTCGCCAAACGGGGCGTGCTGACGCCCGATCCGGCTCAGCGCCAAGCGGCGCAGCATCTCGACGCGGTGCTCCAGGCACTTGCCGCCGAGCAGCCGAAGGGCTTGTTCAGCAAGTTCTTCGACAAGCCGGAGCCGGTGCGCGGCCTTTATCTTCATGGCGAAGTCGGGCGCGGCAAGACCATGCTGATGGACCTGTTCTTTGCCGCAGTGCCGATCAGGGGCAAGCGGCGCGTACACTTCCACGAGTTCATGGACGAGATGCATGCCGGCATGGCGGCGTTCCGCCAGAGCGACAAGGGGCGCGACAGCGACCCGGTCGAGGCGGTGGTCAAGCCCATCATTCGCTCGGGGCTGCGCCTCCTCTGCCTCGACGAGTTCCACGTGCATGACATCACCAATGCCATGCTGCTCTACCGCCTGTTCGACAAGCTTTTCGCCCAGGGCGTGACGCTGGTCGCCACCTCCAATGTGGTGCCCGACGAGCTTTACAAGGACGGGCTCAACCGCCAGCTGTTCCTCCCCTTCATCGAGCTCCTGAAGCAGCATTGTGTCGTGGCCAGCCTCGCTGCCGAGCGCGACTATCGCCGCATGAAGTTTGCCGGCCAGCAGGTCTATGCCTTCGGCACCGGTCCCGAGGTGCGTGCCGAGATGGACCGGCTCTGGCTGCGCATCACCGGCGGTGAGCAGGGCATGCCCGGCACGGTCACCAGCATCGGCCGCGAAATCGCCGTGCCGCAGATGGCCATGGGCGCGGCGCGCTTCGGCTTTGCCGACCTTTGCGAAAAGCCACTGGGCTCGCGCGACTTCGTCCGCATCGCCCATCAGTTCGACTCCGTCGTCATCGACGACGTGCCGCAGATGGACCGCACCAGGTCCGATGCCGCCAAGCGCTTCATCCTCCTGATCGACAACCTCTACGACCGCGGCGTCAAGCTCGGCGCAAGCTTTGCCGTACCGCTCGAGCAGCTGGGCAAGGACGACCGCACCGCCTTTGAATTCCAGCGCACCATCTCCCGGCTCGATGAGATGCGCTCCGAGGACTACCTCGGCAAGGGCCTGCGCGACGCCCCTGCGGCAAGCTGAGCGCAGCCAATGCCCATCCGGCATCACCCCTTCGCCCATCAGCAAGGGCGAAAAGGGCTTTACGACGAAGGGTTCACTTGCCCCTCCCGACTGAGGGGGGTAAGAGGTGCGCCAATTCAACGCAGTGGCGGGATGAGGACTTATGGCGCGTAAAAAGATCGCTCTTATCGGCTCGGGTCAGATCGGTGGGACACTGGCCCACCTGGCGGCACTCAAGGACCTCGGCGACATCGTCCTGTTCGACATCGTCGATGGCGTGCCGCAGGGCAAGGCGCTCGATATTTCGCAGTCCGCCCCGGTCGAAGGCTACGACGCCAAGATCAGCGGCACCTCCAAATACGAGGACCTCAAGGACGCCGACGTGGTGATCGTCACCGCCGGCGTGCCGCGTAAGCCGGGCATGAGCCGCGACGACCTCCTGGAAATCAACCTCAAGGTCATGGAGCAGGTGGGCGCCGGCATCGCCAAATATGCCCCCAATGCCTTCGTGATCTGCATTACCAACCCGCTCGACGCTATGGTCTGGGCGTTGCAGAAGTTCTCCGGCCTTCCCACCAACCGCGTCATCGGCATGGCCGGCGTGCTCGATAGCTCGCGCTTCGTCCACTTCATCGCCGACGAGCTCAACGTCTCGGTGGAAGACGTCAACGCCTTCGTGCTGGGCGGCCATGGCGACACCATGGTGCCGCTGGCCCGCTATTCCACCGTTGCCGGCATTCCGCTCACCGACATCGTCAAGATGGGCTGGATGAGCAAGGAACGCCTCGAGGAAATCATCCAGCGCACCCGCGACGGCGGCGCCGAGATCGTGGGCCTGCTCAAGACCGGTTCGGCCTTTTATGCGCCCGCCACCTCCGCCATCGCCATGGCCGAGAGCTATCTCAAGGACAAGAAGCGCGTCCTCCCCGCTGCCGCCTTCCTTGATGGCCAATATGGCGTGAAGGGCACCTATGTCGGCGTGCCGGTGGTGATCGGTGCCGGTGGCGCCGAGAAGGTGATCGAGATCTCGCTCAACTCTGCCGAGCAGAAGGCCTTCGACAAGTCGGTCGGCGCGGTGGAAGGGCTGATCGAAGCCTGTAAGAAGATCGCGCCCAAGCTGGCCTGATCCAAGACCCGAGACATCCCCGCGCGAGCGGGGATGTTCCGTTTCAGTCACCCCGGTGCGTTGAGATCATCCTGCACCGCTTTGCCTATCCAAGGGGACTTTTCAATGAACATCCACGAACACCAGGCCAAAGAGCTGCTGAAGGGCTACGGCGCACCCGTTGCTGCCGGCGTCGCGATCTTTTCGGCCGACGAGGCCGAAGCTGCGGCCCGCTCGCTGCCCGGCCCGCTCTATGTGGTCAAGTCGCAGATCCATGCCGGCGGCCGCGGCAAGGGCAAGTTCAAGGAACTCGGTCCCGATGCCAAGGGCGGCGTGCGTCTCGCCCGCTCCATTGAAGAAGTCGTCTCCCACGCCCGCGAGATGCTGGGCAACACGCTGGTAACGGCACAGACCGGCGAAGCCGGCAAACAGGTCAACCGTCTCTATATCGAAGACGGCGCCGATATCGCCCGTGAGCTCTACTGCTCGCTGCTGGTCGATCGTTCGGTCGGCCAGGTGGCCTTTGTCGTCTCGACCGAAGGCGGCATGGACATTGAAGCAGTTGCCCACGACACCCCGGAAAAGATCGAGACCATCGCGATCGATCCCGAAGCCGGCGTCACCGACGCGGACGTGGCGCGCATCGTCAAGGCGCTCAAGCTCGACGGCGTTGCCGCCGAAGATGCCAAGTCGCTGTTCCCGATCCTCTACAAGGCCTTCAGCGCGACCGACATGGCGCTGCTCGAAGTCAACCCGCTGATCGTCATGGAAGACGGGCACCTGCGCGTCCTCGACGCCAAGGTGAGCTTCGACGGCAACGCCCTGTTCCGCCACGACGACATCAAGGCGCTGCGTGACGAGAGCGAAGAAGACAGCAAGGAAATCGAGGCTTCCAAGTGGGACCTCGCCTATGTCGCCCTCGATGGCAATATCGGCTGCATGGTCAATGGCGCCGGCCTTGCCATGGCGACCATGGACATCATCAAGCTCTACGGCAAGGAACCGGCCAACTTCTGTGACGTCGGCGGTGGCGCGGGCAAGGAGAAGGTCGCTGCAGCCTTCAAGATCATCACCGCCGATCCCAAGGTCGAGGGGATCCTCGTCAACATCTTCGGCGGCATCATGAAGTGCGACGTCATCGCCGAAGGCGTGATCGCAGCCGTCAAGGAAGTGGGCCTCCAGGTGCCGCTGGTCGTGCGCCTCGAAGGCACCAATGTCGAGCTGGGCAAGAAGATCCTCAACGAGTCGGGTCTGGCGATCACGGCGGCCGATGATCTCGACGACGCCGCCAAGAAGATCGTCGCGGCGATCAACGGCTAATTTGAAGGACCTTTACTGATGTCGATTCTCGTCAACAAGAACACCAAGGTCCTCGTTCAGGGCCTCACCGGCAAGACCGGTACCTTCCACACCGAGCAGGCGCTGGCCTACTACGGCACGCAGATGGTAGGCGGTATCCACCCCAAGAAGGGCGGCGAAACCTGGACCGGTGCGGGCGGCGAAACCCTGCCGATCTTTGCCTCGGTTGCCGAAGCCAAGGAACGCACGGGCGCCGACGCCTCGGTGATCTACGTGCCGCCGGCCGGTGCCGCTGACGCCATCATCGAAGCCATCGATGCGGAAATTCCGTTCATCACCTGCATCACCGAAGGCATTCCGGTGATGGACATGGTGCGCGTCAAGGCTCGCCTCGATCGCTCAAACTCGCGCCTCCTCGGCCCCAACTGCCCGGGCATCCTGACCCCGGAAGAGTGCAAGATCGGCATCATGCCGGGCTCGATCTTCCGCAAGGGCTCCGTCGGTATTGTTTCGCGCTCGGGCACGCTTACCTATGAAGCCGTGTTCCAGACCTCCAATGAAGGCCTCGGCCAGACGACCGCCGTCGGCATCGGTGGCGATCCGGTCAAGGGCACCGAGTTCATCGACGTGCTCGAGATGTTCCTGGCTGACGACGCCACCGAATCGATCATCATGATCGGCGAAATCGGCGGTTCGGCCGAGGAAGATGCCGCGCAGTTCCTGATCGACGAAGCCAGGAAGGGCCGCAAGAAGCCCATGGCTGGTTTCATTGCCGGCCGCACGGCGCCCAAGGGCCGTACCATGGGCCATGCCGGCGCCGTCGTATCCGGCGGCAAGGGCGATGCGGAATCCAAGATCGCCGCGATGGAAGCCGCTGGCATCCGCGTCTCGCCCTCGCCGGCGCGTCTGGGCACCACGCTGGTCGAAGTGCTGCGCGGGTAAGCTGCGGAGCGTGTGGAACCCCCTCCCAGCCTCCCCCTGTTAGGGGGAGGAGCAGATCGGGGATGGGTCTCGATGGTGCCTCACGCACCGGCGGGTCCCTCCCCCCTTCAGGGGGAGGTTAGGTGGGGGTGTTGAGGGTTCACTGCGACCAAGGTCGGTCGCGCTTCGGACACAGATTGGTGTTACGCCAACTCTGCCCGAAGCAGTTAAGCTCCGAACATAAGCCGCGGCCCTGCTCAGGGGCCGTTACACTTAACAGGATACTAAGGATAAGCGGTCAGTATCCGACACAATTTAGGGACCGCATGGACCGGTTCGCCGGTTGTTGAGAAGGATGGCGGGGCCAGCGCCTCGCACAAAAAAGCGATGACACGACAGGAAAAGAACGACACGTTCTTGCTGACTTCGTTCCTCTATGGTGGGAACGCCGACTACATCGAGCAGCTCTATTCCCGCTTCAAGACCGATCCGGACAGTGTCGATGACACCTGGAAGAGCTTCTTTTCCCGGCTCGATGACGAGCAGGGCGTCGCTGAAAAGAATGCCGAGGGCCCAAGCTGGGGCCGCAAGGATTGGCCGCAGAGCGCCAATGGCGAACTGGTCAGCGCGCTTGACGGCAACTGGGGCGAAATCGCCGTAAAGACCGAAAAGGCCATTGCCAAGAAGGCCGAGGCACTGGGCGTTGCCAAGTCCTCCGTCGCCGACGTGCTGCAGGCCACGCGCGACTCGATCCGCGCCATCATGATGATCCGCGCCTATCGCATGCGCGGCCACCTCCATGCCGATCTCGATCCGCTCAAGATGAAGGCCGAGGAGCCGGCGCCCGAGCTCGACCCCAAGAGCTATGGCTTCACCGAGGCCGATTACAGCCGCAAGATCTTCATCGATAACTACCTGGGCATGGAATACGCCACCATCCCGGAAATGCTGGCCATCCTGCAGCGCACCTATTGCGGCACGATGGGCATCGAGTTCATGCACATCTCCGATCCCGAAGCCAAGCAGTGGATCCAGGAGCGCATCGAAGGTCCGGACAAGGAAATCACCTTCACCAAGGAAGGCAAGAAGGCGATCCTGTCCAAGCTGGTCGAGGCCGAAGGCTTCGAAAAGTTCATCGACGTCAAGTATACCGGCACCAAGCGCTTCGGCCTCGATGGCGGCGAGTCCACCATTCCGGCGCTCGAGCAGATCATCAAGCGCGGCGGTGCGCTGGGCATCAAGGACATCGTCCTTGGCATGGCCCATCGTGGCCGCCTCAACGTCCTGACGCAGGTGATGGCCAAGCCGCACCGCGCGCTGTTCCATGAATTCAAGGGCGGTGCCTTCTACCCCGACGACGTCGAGGGTTCAGGCGACGTGAAGTACCATCTCGGTGCCTCCTCCGACCGCGAGTTCGACGGCAACAAGGTCCACCTGTCGCTGACGGCCAACCCCTCGCATCTCGAGATCGTCGATCCGGTGGTGCTGGGCAAGTCGCGCGCCAAGCAGGACCAGCACATTTCCCCCGGCGGGAAGCTCGTCAACATCGCCACCGATGGCAAGCCGGACCGCTCCATGGTCCTGCCGCTCCTGATCCACGGCGATGCGGCCTTTGCAGGGCAGGGCGTCATCGCCGAGTGCCTGGGCCTTTCCGGTCTCAAGGGCCATCGCACGGGCGGCTCGATCCACTTCGTGATCAACAATCAGATCGGCTTCACCACCTCGCCGATGTATTCGCGCTCGTCCCCATATCCGACGGACGTGGCCAAGATGATCGAGGCGCCGGTTCTCCATGTGAATGGCGACGATCCGGAAGCCGTGGTCTTCGCGGCCAAGGTCGCGGTCGAATATCGCCAGAAGTTCGGCAAGCCTGTCGTCATCGACATGTTCTGCTATCGCCGCTTCGGCCACAATGAAGGCGACGAGCCCAGCTTCACCCAGCCGCTGATGTACGCCAAGATCCGCGCACAGAAGACGACGCTGGAGCTTTATGCCGACAAGCTGATCCGCGAAGGCCATGTCACGGCCGAGGAAGTCGACGGCATGAAGGCCGCCTGGCGGTCCAGGCTCGAAGCCGAGTTCGAGGCCGGTCAGGACTATCGTCCCAACAAGGCCGACTGGCTCGACGGTGCCTGGAAGGATTTCAAGCCTGCCGATCAGGAAGGCCCGCGCCGTGGCGACACTGGCGTCGAGCTCGATCGCCTGATCAAGATCGGTACCGACCTCACGCGCATTCCCGAAGGCTTCAACGTCCACAAGACGGTCAAGCGCTTCATGGACAACCGCCTGGCGGCGATCGAATCGGGCGAAGGCATCGACTGGGCGACGGCCGAGGCGCTGGCTTTCGGTACGCTGGTGACCGACGGTCATCCCGTGCGTCTCTCCGGCCAGGACGTGGAACGCGGCACCTTCTCGCAGCGCCATTCCGTTCTCAACGACCAGCAGGTCGAGAACAAGACCTATACGCCGCTCAACAATCTCGCGCCCGACCAGAGCCGCTACGAAGTCATCAACTCGATGCTGTCGGAAGAAGCGGTGCTGGGCTTCGAATATGGCTACTCGCTGGCGGAGCCGCAGGCCCTGACCATCTGGGAAGCCCAGTTCGGCGATTTCGTCAACGGTGCGCAGGTCGTCATCGACCAGTTCATCTCCTCGGGCGAGCGCAAGTGGTTCCGCATGTCGGGCCTCGTGATGCTCCTGCCGCACGGCTATGAGGGCCAAGGCCCCGAGCACTCCTCGGCCCGTCCGGAGCGCTTCCTCCAGCTCTGCGCCGAAGACAACATGCAGGTCGCCAACTGCACCACGCCGGCCAACTACTTCCACGTGTTGCGCCGCCAGGTGCAGCGTGACTTCCGCAAGCCGCTGATCCTGATGACGCCCAAGTCCCTGCTGCGCCACAAGCGTGCGGTTTCGGGCCTGGTCGAAATGGGTCCGGACTCCTGCTTCCACCGTCTCCTGTGGGACGATGCCGAAGCACCGGGCGCACCAAAGACCACCATCAACCTGGTGCGCGACGACAAGATGCGCCGGGTCGTGCTGTGCACGGGCAAGGTCTATTACGACCTTCTGGAAGAGCGCGAGAAGAAGGGTATCGACGATATCTATCTGCTGCGCATCGAACAGCTCTATCCGTTCCCGGCCAAGGCCCTGCTGGACGAGCTGAGCCGCTTCCCCAATGCCGAGATCATCTGGTGCCAGGAAGAGCCCAAGAACATGGGTGCCTGGGCGTTCATCCAGCCCTATGTTGAATGGGTGTTCGACCAGATGGGCCGCTCGGGCCAGCGCGTGCGTTATACCGGACGCCCGGCATCCGCCTCCACTGCCACGGGTCTGATGCGGACCCATCTTGCTCAACTGCAGGCCTTCCTCGACGAAGCCCTCGGCCAATAAAGGACAGACCAATGTCGACTGAAATCCGCGTCCCCACCCTCGGCGAAAGCGTCACCGAGGCAACCATTGGCCAGTGGTTCAAGAAGGTCGGTGACACCGTTGCCGCCGACGAGCCGATCGTCGAGCTCGAGACCGACAAGGTGACCATCGAAGTGCCGGCCCCCTCGGCCGGTGTGCTGGAGGCCATTGCTGCCCAGCCGGGTGAAACCGTCGACGTCGGCGCGCTGCTTGGCGCCATCGGCGGTGCCGGTGCCGGCGCAGGTGCTGCGCCGGCTTCCGAGCCCCGGACGCAGACCCCCGCCAACAACGCCGCCGGTCCCGAGGAGATCAAGCCCGAACCGGCACCGCAGCCGGTGACGGCCACCGACCGTGCCCCGGCGCCGTCGGCGCAGAAGATGATCGCCGAAAACGGCCTCAACGCCGCCGACATCCAGGGTTCGGGCAAGTCTGGCCAGGTCCTCAAGGAAGACGTCCTGTCGGCCCTCAGCCGGATCGGTGGCAATGGCGGCCAGGCTTCGGCTCCCGCCCCGGCGCTCGATACCAGTGCCGCTCCGGCCGTGTATCAGCCGGCCCCGGCCTCGGCCCCGGCGGCCAAGGCACCCGAGGTCAAGGCCCCCGCCGCGCCGCGTGCCCCGGTCGCTGCCGACGATGCCTCGCGCGAAGAGCGGGTCAAGATGACCCGCCTGCGCCAGACCATTGCCCGCCGCCTCAAGGACGCGCAGAACACCGCCGCCATGCTCACCACCTTCAACGAGGTGGACATGAAGCCGGTGATGGACCTGCGCAATTCCTACAAGGAGCTGTTCGAGAAGAAGCACGGCGTCAAGCTTGGCTTCATGGGCTTCTTCACCAAGGCCGTCGTTCACGCGCTCAAGGAAATCCCGGCCGTCAATGCCGAGATCAATGGCGATGACCTGATCTACAAGCAGTACGCTCACATCGGCGTCGCCGTCGGCACCGACAAGGGCCTCGTCGTCCCGGTCGTCCGTAACGCGGACCAGATGTCGATTGCCGAGATCGAGAAGTCGATCAATACGCTGGGCAAGAAGGCCCGCGACGGCCAGCTCTCCATGGCCGACATGCAGGGCGGCACCTTCACCATCTCCAATGGTGGCGTCTATGGCTCGCTGATGTCGACCCCGATCCTCAATGCGCCGCAGTCGGGTATCCTGGGCATGCACAAGATCCAGGAGCGTCCGGTCGCCATCGGCGGCCAGGTTGTCATCCGCCCGATGATGTATCTGGCGCTCTCCTATGACCACCGCATCGTCGATGGCAAGGAAGCGGTGACCTTCCTGGTTCGCGTCAAGGAATCGCTCGAGGCACCGGAACGTCTCGTGCTCGACCTCTAAGCTGCCGCATTACGCAGTCATACGAGGGCCCGCCATTGGCGGGCCCTTTGCATTACAAAACCGTGACAACTGGTGCTAACAGTCGGTTAACAGTTTTGCGGCTTATGCGGGTGTCGTGTCACACAGAGGAGTATCCGTGCCCGTGCGTTTTCCCATCCTTCTTGCTGCGGCCTGGTTGAATGTTTCCGTCGCCGCCCACGCACAGGATGCCGACAATGCCGAGCTTATCGGTGAACTCATCGCCTTCCACGGCTCCAAGGTCATCGTCTCCGCAATGACCACGCATTGCTACGAAACCACCGGCCTTGACAGCGCCTACAAGACCGCCGGCGAGAACTGGTACCTGCGCAATATCGGCTTTCTCGACCTTGCCGACCGCGTCATCGCCCGTCTCGGCGGCGCCGCCGAGGGGCAGAAGCTGGCGGCGGAAAACTATGGCGGCGAGCAGATCATGAGCGCCTACAATCAGGCTAAGGACAAGGACGTGTTCTGCCGCGCCTTTCTTGAACAGGTCGAGAGCGGGGCGCTCGACATCAACACCCAGCTTCCCGACTCCCTGGCCAAGGCGCAGGCCATCGCTTCTGAATAGGCCTTATGCATAATGCGGGGCACGCATGCTGGGGCTTTTTCCGCGGCGGCCTGTGGGTTAAACGTCTTGGCAGCACTACATTGATCCTGCTGGCAGATCGCCGGCAGCACAACACTTTTGGGGCTCCAAATGGCAGACGCGTACGATCTCACCATCATCGGCTCGGGTCCGGGCGGCTATGTCGCGGCGATCCGCGCGGCACAGCTGGGGATGAAGGTTGCGGTGGTCGAAAAGTGGGCCACCCATGGCGGCACCTGCCTCAATATCGGCTGCATTCCCTCGAAGGCCCTGCTTCACGCCACGGAACTGTTTGAGGAAGCCGCCCATAGCTTCAAGGGCCTCGGCATCGATATTCCGGCGCCGGTCCTTAACCTGCCGCAGATGATGAACCACAAGAACGAGGTCGTTGCCGGCAATGTCGGCGGCGTCGACTACCTCTTCAAGAAGAACAAGATCACCCCGATCCGTGGCATCGGCACCATCGTGGCTCCCGGCAAGGTTCTGGTGACGCCGCAGACCGGCGCGCCCACCGAAATCGAGACCAAGAATATCGTCATTGCCACCGGCTCTGTTTCAGCCAGCTTGCCGGGCATCGAGATCGACGAAAAGACCGTGGTGACCTCCACCGGCGCGCTCACCCTTGACCGGGTCCCCGGCAAGCTGCTGGTGATCGGTGCTGGCGTCATCGGGCTCGAGCTGGGCTCGGTCTGGGCGCGCCTCGGTGCCAAGGTCACAGTGGTCGAATATCTCGACCGCATCCTGCCCGGCATGGATAGCGAAGTGGCCCGCCAGTTCCAGCGCATGCTGCAGAAGCAGGGCATCGAGTTCAAGCTCTCGAGCAAGGTAGCCGGCATCGACAAGCAGGACGACGGCGCGCTCAAGGTTCGCGTGGAGCCTGCAAAGGGCGGCGACATGGAGATCCTCGACGCGGACGTCGCGCTCGTCGCCATCGGCCGCAAGCCATTCACCGAGGGCCTCGGCCTCGACATTGTCGGCGTGGCGCTGGACGAGCGCGGCCGCGTGCGCGTCGACCAGCACTACAAGACTTCGGTCGACGGCATCTACGCCATCGGCGACGTCATCGCCGGTCCGATGCTGGCGCACAAGGCCGAGGACGAAGGCATTGCCGTGGCCGAAATCCTCAACGGCCAGGCCGGCCACGTGAACTACGCGGCTATTCCCGCCGTGGTCTACACCAATCCGGAAGTGGCTTCGGTCGGCAAGACCGAGGACGAGCTCAAGGCTGAGGGCGTCGACTACAAGATCGGCAAGTTCCCCTTCACCGCCAATGGCCGCGCCAAGGCCATGCTGGCCACCCAGGGCTTCGTGAAGATCCTGAGCGATGTGGCGACCGACCGCGTGCTGGGTGCCCATATCGTCGGCAAGAATGCCGGCGAGATGATCCACGAGCTGGTGGTGCTGATGGAGTTCTCGGGCTCCTCGGAAGACCTTGCCCGCAGCACCCACGCGCATCCGACGCTTTCGGAAGCGGTCCGCGAAGCGGCCCTGTCGCTGGGCGACGGCGCTATCCACATCTAGCATCCAGCGTCGGCACGATTCTCCGGACGCGTGCCGACGTTCCCTACAGTCATCATACAACATGCGAACCATTGTATGTTGACTTACACATGCTTCTTCCATACCAGTTTCTTAACAGATCCTCTCCGCCCATGAGGCGGCGAGCAGGTCTGTGAAACCGACACGGTCATTCGGCGCGGAGGACGAGCCGGACCGCTGTTCTTGGGAGGACACCAATGTTTCAACTGCCAAAACTGGCAGCGACCGCGCTTGTCGCTGCATCGCTGATGGTTTCGACCGCTAGTGCCCAGACGGTGCTGCGGTCGTCCGATACCCATCCCGACGGCTATCCGACCGTCGAAGCTGTGAAGCACTTCGGCGAGCTGCTGAAGGAAAAGACCGACGGCCGCTACTCGGTCGAGGTCTTCCACTCCGCCCAGCTCGGCCAGGAAGCCGATACGATCGAACAGACGCAGTTCGGCGTTGTCGACATGAACCGCATCTCCATCGGCGCCTTCGGCACCCAGGTGCCAGAAGCCACCGTCACCCAACTCCCCTTCATCTTCCGCTCCACCGAGCACTTCCACAATGTGCTCGATGGCCCGATCGGCGAAGAGATCCTGGCCGCATTCGAAGCCGTGGATGTGGTGGCGCTTGCCTTCTATGACGGCGGCTCCCGCTCCTTCTACAACAGCGAAAAGCCGATCAACTCGCCCGAAGACATGGCCGGCATGAAGTTCCGCGTCATGCAATCGGACATCTTCGTGGACATGGTTGGGGCCCTCGGCGCCAATGCCACGCCCATGCCCTACGGCGAAGTCTATTCGGCGATCGAAACGGGCGTGATCGAAGGCGCGGAAAACAACTATCCGAGCTATGACACCGCGGGCCACGCCGAAGTCGCCAAGTACTACTCGCTCGACGAGCACCTGATGGTGCCCGAGGTCCTGGTGATCTCCAAGATCGTCTGGGATGGTTTGACCCCCGAGGATCAGGCCCTGTTCCGCGAAGCTGCCAAGCAGTCCGTCGCCAAGCAGCGTGAACTCTGGGCCGCCAAGGAAACCGAATCCAAGGCCGCCGTCGAGGCGCTCGGCGCCACGATCAACGAAGTCGACAAGCAGCCCTTCATCGACGCCATGGCGCCGGTCTACGAGAAATACGTGACCGACCCCAAGCTCCAGGACCTGGTCGAGCGCATCCGCGCCACCGAAGGCTGATCAAGTGGGGTGGCGGTTCGCCGTCACCCCGATCCCTCTCGGACGAATAGACCACAGCGTCATTCCCGCGAAAGCGGGGATCCACCTTCTCCCTGACCCGGGGCGATTCCGCCTCCGCGGGGAACGACGCCGTGGGTGGGGCAGTGTTGAGACGGCAAAGGTTACGTCAATGAAATCCACCCTCCTGCGCGCCAGTCGCGTGCTCAACGCCCTGTCAACCGCGGCCCTCTGGATTGCGGGCATTGGCCTTGTGACCATGACGCTGATCGTCGCCTATCAGGTCTTTACCCGCTACGTGCTCAACGCCTCGCCGCCCTGGACCGAGGCCGCTTCGATCATGATCATGAGCTGGTTCATTTTCCTCGGCGCCGCTGTGGGCGTGCGCGAGAACTTCCACATGGGCTTCGATGTCCTGATCTATGTGCTGCCGCCAGGCGCCAAGCCATGGCTGCGCGCGGTGACCGACCTCGCCATTTTCGCCTTCGCCTTCGGCATGGCTTACTATGGCGGGGAACTCGCCCTCCGCTACTGGACCACGCGCATTCCCGTGCTCGGCATTCCCACCACCTTCACCTACCTGCCGATCGTCCTTGCGGGCGTATTGATGTGCCTGTTCTCGCTGGAGCGCCTCCTGCTGCGCATGGCCGGCGAGAATGTGGATGAACCCGCCACCGACGACGTCGTCACGGCCGACTGAGGTTTATGATGGAATACTGGATCCTCTTCGGCGTCTTCACCGCCCTCATGCTGGTCGGCACGCCGATCGCCTTCTGCCTGGGCATCGCGAGCTTTGCCACCATCGTCTATATCGGCCGCCCGGCCATCGTGGTGTTCCAGCAGCTCAATTCGGGCGTCTCCGTC
Organism: Devosia sp.; assembly: GCF_036563435.1. GTDB lineage: Bacteria > Pseudomonadota > Alphaproteobacteria > Rhizobiales > Devosiaceae > Devosia. The sequence goes on along the minus strand of NZ_DATCMJ010000001.1, from coordinate 432,606 downwards.
TTCACGCTGATGGCCGTGCCCTTCTTTATCTTCGCCGGCGACCTCATGGTGCGCGGCGGCATTGCAGCCCGCATCATCCAGTTCGCCGGTTCGCTGATCGGACATGTGCGCGGTGGATTGGGCCAGGTCAACGTCGCTGCCTCGACGCTGTTTGGCGGTATTTCCGGCTCGGCCGTTGCCGAAGCTGCGGCCGTCGGCGGCATCATGATCCCGCAGATGAAGGCGCGCGGCTATGGCGCCGACTATGCCGTCAACGTCACCTCCATGGCGGCGCTAATCGCCCTCCTGCTGCCGCCCAGCCACAACATGATCATCTATTCGCTGTCCGGCGGCGGGCGCATCTCCATTGCCGACCTCTTCACCGCTGGCATCATCCCGGGCCTCCTGCTGGCCTTGGCGCTCAGCGTCACTGCCTATGTGGTAGCGGTCAAGCGCGGCTACCCGACCGAACCTTTCCCCGGCTTCGGCAAGGCCCTGCAGTATTTCCTGATCTCGATCCCCGGTCTCCTCCTGATCGGTATCATCTTCGGCGGCGTCCGCTCCGGCATCTTCACCGCCACGGAAAGCTCTTGCATCGCGGTGATCTACGCCTTCCTCGTAACGCTGCTGATCTATCGCAGCATGAGCTGGCGCGCCTTTGTTCACTGCGTCACCGGCGCCGTGCGCACTACCGCCATGGTCCTATTCATCATCGGCGCTGCAGCCTCGTTCGGCTGGCTGATGGCCTATCTGCGCGTCGCGCCGCTCCTGACCGAAGCCATCGGGCAACTGACGCAGGACCCGCTGATGGTGCTCTTGCTGATCAACGTCCTGCTGCTGGTGCTAGGCACGTTCATGGACATGGGCCCGCTAATCGTCATTACCACCCCGATCTTCCTGCCCATGGTGCAAAGCTTCGGTGTCGACCCGGTGCATTTCGGCGTGATCATGATCCTCAACCTCGGCATCGGGCTCAACACGCCGCCCCTTGGCCCGGTGCAGTTCGTCGCCGCCGCCGTTGGCAAGATCTCGGTCATGGAGGCGATGCGCTCAGTCTGGCCCTTCTACTTCGCCGGTCTCGCGGTGCTTGGCCTCGTGACCTACATCCCGGCGCTGTCGCTGTGGCTGCCGGCGCTGTTCAGGGGCTGACGCGATGAGCCTGCATGACGAGAGCATCGCGGCGGCCCGGCGGCCCAAGCTCGCCGACCTGGTGATCGGCACGTTGCGCAAGCGCATCGCCGCGGGCGAATACCGCGCCGGCGGCAAGCTGCCGACCGAGTCGCAGATGACCACCATATTCGGCGTCAGCCGCACCGTGGTGCGCGAAGCCATTGCCGCCCTTGCGGCCGATGGGCTCGTCCAGTCCCGTCAGGGCGCCGGCGTGTTTGTCGTGGCCGGGGCGGCGACGCCGTTCAGCGCGATCGGCGCCGACAAGTCCAACAAGATATCGGTCGCCATCAACGTCCTTGAAGTGCGCATGGGGATCGAAATTGAATCCGCCGGACTTGCAGCACTGCGCCGCAGCGCCAGCCAGGAGGCGGCGATCCAGGAAGCCTGGAACGAGTTCGATCGTCTCCTTAAGCTGGGCACGCCCACCGGCAAGACCGACTTCATGTTCCACCGGACCATTGCCGCCGCCACCAACAATCCATTCTATATGGAAGTGCTGGATGGCCTGGGCAGCCGCACCATACCCTGCGACGTCGCCTCGCCCTGGGGCACTGAAAGCGTTCTGACCTTCGAGTACCAGGCGGGCTTGCAGCAGGAACACCTCGAAATACTTAAAGCCATTTCGGCACAGGATGCCGATGCCGCGCGTGAGGCCATGCGACAGCACCTGTCGCTTAGCCAGGAACGCTACCGTAACCGGCTGCGCGAGCAGCAATCGGCAACTAGGACAAGCCCATGACCACCGATTACGACATCCGTTTCGCCGTTGACCCCGTCAGCGCTGCAACCATGAACACTGCCGAGTTGCGCGAGCAGTTCCTGATCGATGACCTGTTCATGACCGGCTCGGTAAACTGGACCTATACTCATTATGACCGCATGGCGGTCGGCGGCGCCGTCCCGGGCGCTAATCCTCTGCGGCTGGACCCCATCAAGCCGACCGGCACCGCAAACTTCCTCGAGCGGCGCGAACTGATCGCCGCCAATATCGGCGATGCGGGTACCGTCACCGTCGACGGCACCGAGCACGCCGTCGGTCCGCGCGACATGCTCTATATCGGTATGGGCGCCACCGAAGTCACTTTCGGTGGCCAAGGCGCCAAGTTCTACCTGTTGAGCGCCCCTGCCCATGCCAGCCATCCGACCACGCTGATCCGGCAATCCGATGCCAAGCGGCTCGACATGGGCTCGCAGCAAACGGCCAACGAGCGCTCCATCTTCCAGTTCGTCAACGCCGACAGCGTCAAGACCTGCCAGCTGGTCGTGGGTCTCACCAGCTTTGCCCCCGGCTCGGTCTGGAACACCATGCCGGCGCACCTGCATGACCGGCGCATGGAAGCCTACCTTTATTTCGACCTCAAGCCCGATGCCTTTGTCGTGCACCTGATGGGCGAACCGGAAGAAACGCGCCACATCATCGTGCGCAACGAGCAGGCGGTGATCTCGCCGCCGTGGTCGATCCATTCGGGTGCCGGTACGGGCTCCTATACCTTCATCTGGGCCATGGCCGGCGACAACATCGACTATACCGACGCCGAAAAGATCGGCATGGACGAACTGCTGTGACGGACCTTTCCGCCTTTTCCCTCTCCGGCAAGACGGTGATGGTGACCGGCGCCAATACCGGCATCGGGCAGGGCATCGCCCTCTCCATCGGCCGGGCCGGGGGCAAGGTCATCGGCGCCGGCCGCTCCAGCATGGAGCAGACGGCTTTGCTGATGGCCGGGCAGGGCGCCGACTTCGCCGAAGTGAGGGCCGATCTCGGCTCCACGGCCGAAGCGCAGACCATGTTCGCAACTGCCTGGGATCAGCACGGCCCCATCGATGGTCTGGTCAACAATGCCGGCATCATCAAGCGTGTCGATGCCGTCGACTTCACCGAGGCCGACTGGGACCAGGTGATGGACATCAACCTCAAGACGATGTTCTTTCTCTCCCAGGCCCTGGGCAGGCGGGCGCTCGAGGCCGGCCGACAAGCCAAGATCGTCAACATCTCCTCGATGTTGAGCTTTCAGGGCGGCATTCGCGTCGCAAGCTACACGGCGTCCAAGAGCGGCGTTTTGGGCATCACCCGTCTCCTCGCCAACGAATGGGCGGCCAAGGGCATCAACGTCAATTCCATCGCTCCCGGCTATATCGAAACCAACAATACCGAGGCCCTGCGCGCCGATCCTGACCGCTCCGCCGCCATCCTTGGCCGCATACCGGCGGGCCGCTGGGGCGAACCGTCCGATATTGGCGATGCGGCAGTGTTTCTTCTGTCGCAGGCCTCCAACTACATGCATGGCGCCGTCATCCCGGTGGATGGCGGCTGGCTGGCGAGGTGATCATGTCTGACCAAAAGTTCTTTGCGCAACCGAACGAAACCGACTGGGTCGAACTGCAGCCGGGAAATACCCGCCGCGTGCTGATCCACACCCCCGAGCTGATGCAGGTGGAGTTCGGCTTCGAGCAAGGCGCCGTCGGCGCGCTCCATAGCCATCCGCATGTCCAGGTCAGCTATGTTGCAGAGGGCCGGTTTGAGGTCACCATCGACGGCGAAACCCAGGTTGTCGAGCAGGGCGGCAGCTTCATCGTGCCCTCCGGCCTCGAACATGGCGTCGTGGCCCTCACCCGCGGCCGGCTGGTGGACGTCTTCACCCCCATGCGGCAGGACTTTGTCTGACCTCGATCGTACCCTACCGGGATCGCCCAACACCTCGATCGTCACCCTCGGGCTTGACCCCAGGGCTCTTCCCTCGCTGGACTACGCTTTAAGTACAGAGCCCTCGGGTCAAGCCCGAGGGTGACGGCCGGGGCTGCTTCACTTCCCGAGTTCTTCCAGCATCCCCGCATACGCCGCCTCGTGCCGCCCCTCCCAGTTCCCCATCCCGGGCTTGGTGAGCACGCCACGTCGCGGCGGGATCATGCTGGATATCCGGCGCAACGGCTCTTCGCGCCAGTTGAGGTTGAAGGCAGCGTAACGAGGATAGAACTCCATTGCCGAATAGGGCAGGTGGTCATGCACCCACCAGGCCATGGCTTCCCAGTCGCCCGTGCGCTCGTAGTAGGGAATGAAGCGGTTGACGACGATGCAGGCCGTTGCGCCCATGCGGCCCGCGGCGTCGCGCCGATCCCAGATATGATGGGCGTAGTTCTTCTCGTTGGTAGCGCAGTTCAACCCGTTCTCGTTGCCGAACCGGTTGACCTCGGGCGAACGGTAGGACGACCGTATCGAGATGCGGCCGAAGCGCTCCTGCAGCGGCTCCAGCAGGTTTTTGCAGAGGGCCTTGCCCGCAGCGATAGCGAGGTCCAGATCATCGGGAACATTGCGCAAACCATGCATCTGGGCGATCTCGGAATGGAGGAAGTCGCGCAGGAAGAAGTTGGGGCTGAGACGGACGCGTCCCAGTTCTTCCAGCGACGCAACGGTTTTGGGTGCCCGCATCGGCAGCTCTCCCTAGCTTCCCCCGAGCTTCCTCGCTAAACCGGGTCAACAACAGCCGGTTTTGACGTCAGGGATATCAGCGCGCATGCTGAGCATCATGTTTTACGTGGCCATCACGGCCGAGGCCATGACGGCGGCGCTTGCGGCGGGCCGGCGCAGCATGGATTGGTTCGGCGTCTGCATTCTCGCCTGCGTTACTGCCCTGGGGGGCGGCACGGCGCGGGACGTCTTCCTCGGCCATTTCCCGCTCTATTGGGTGGGCAATCCCTATATCCTCGTTCTTGTCTGCGGCGCGGCCCTCCTGACCATCGCCACGGCTCGCCTCGTCTACCGCCTGCGCTGGCCTTTCCTCTTGCTCGATGCGCTGGGCCTCGTCGTCTTCACCATCGTCGGCTGCAATGTCGCCATCGATACGGGCGCCCATCCCATCATCGTCATCGTCTCGGGCATGGTCACCGGCATCGTCGGGGGCATATTGCGTGACGTCCTCTGCAACGACGTGCCGCTGGTGTTCCGCAGTGAACTCTACGCCACCGTGTCGATCGTCACCGGCATCGTTTACTACCTTGGGCTCCTGGCCGGCATTGCCACCGACCTCATGGTGCTGGTGGCCCTTGCCGTGGGTTTCCCGCTGCGCGTCGTCGCCATCTACTTCAAGTGGGAAATGCCCAAGTTTGTCTTCGACCCGCAGATGCGCAAATGAAGCCGCAGCGGATCGTCCTGTCCCGCCGCGCTGGCTTCGATCTCCAGGCGCTTTCGCAGGCGCTGAACGGCCTGCCTGCACAGTCGGTGGCGCGGCCGGGTCCTTGGGGCAATCCTTTCACCATCGACGCCGTCGCCGAGGAACTTGGCGTCGACCGCATGCAGGCTCAGGCGGAGGCCGTGGCGCGTCACGGCAAGTGGCTGCGCGGTGAATTTGCAGGACCGAAACCAGCACCGGACCTCACCGAGCTGCGCCGGCAACTCGGGGGCAAGAACCTTGCCTGCTGGTGCCGTGCCGGCACGCCCTGCCACGTCGACAATTTGCTGGTTGTGGCCAACGAATAAGGCTTCCAGCCGCAAGGAAGCTATGGCAAGCACTACCATACAAGAATGGAGTGCCTGATTTGCGACAGACCTGGCGGTGGTTCGGACCCAAAGACCTGTGCAGCATCGACGACGTCACGCAGGTGGGGGCGGAGGGCGTCGTCAGCGCCCTGCATCACATCCCCAACGGCGTGGTCTGGTCGCCCGAGGAGATTGGCAAGCGGCACCAGGAAATCGCCACCCGCAAGGACGGTACCCCCTCCGGCCTCACCTGGGACGTCGTCGAAAGCCTCCCGGTCAGCGAGGACATCAAGAAGCAGAAGAACAGCTGGCGCGAGCATATCGAGAACTACAAGATCTCGATGCGCAACCTCGCCGATTGCGGCATCGAGGTCATCTGCTACAACTTCATGCCGGTGCTGGACTGGACGCGCACAGACCTGCGCTGGACCGTCCCCAATGGCGGCTCCTGCATGCGCTTCGACATCAACGATTTCGCCGCATTCGACATTCACGTTCTGGAACGCCCCGGCGCTCCAGCAGACTATACCAATGCCATCGCCGACGAGGCCGAGCGCCGCTTTGCCGATATGGACGACGCGGCCCGCAAGCAGCTGGCACGCAACGTCACCATGGGCCTGCCGGGCTCGACCGAGTCGATGACGCTGGAAGACGTTCGCGCGCACTTGGCTGAATATGGCGAGATCAGCCGGGACCAGCTGCGCAGGCATTTCATCGACTTCCTCGAGCAGGTCGTTCCCACCGCCGAGGATCTGGGCCTGCGCCTTTGCTGCCACCCCGACGATCCGCCATTTGCCCTTCTGGGCCTGCCCCGCGTCATGTCCACGGCAGACGACTACGCCCATATCCTCGACGCCGTCGACAGCCCGGCCAACGGCATGACCTTCTGCACCGGCTCGCTCGGCGCTCGCCCGGACAACGACCTGCCTTCCATGTTCGAGCGCTTTGCCAGCAAGGTGCATTTTCTCCACCTGCGCAACGTCAGGCGCGACACCGATGCCGTTTTCGGCTCCTTCTACGAGGCCGAGCATCTGGCCGGCGATACCGACATGGTCGCGGTGATTGCCGCCGTAGTCCGCGAGGAGCGCCGCCGAAAGGCGGAGGGGCGCAAGGATTACATCATCCCCATGCGTCCCGACCACGGGCAGGACATCCTCGACGACCTCGGCCGGCGTTCGCAGCCGGGCTATCCGACCATCGGCCGCATGAAGGGGCTGGCAGAACTGCGCGGGGTCATGACCGCGCTGGAGCACGCCAAATGGGGTCTGGCGCGCTAGCGCCTTCTAGCCAAGGCTCGCCAGCTTGTCGGCCATGCGTTGCGCCTTGTCGGTGCGGGTCGAGAAGGACATGGTGCAAAAGATGCGCTCCACGCCTATGGCGTGGAGGCGCTGGCAGCAGGCCTCGATCGTAGCGCTGACCTCCGCCATCTCCCCCTCGATATTAGTGCCGTTGGCGTGCATCTCGTAGACAAGGCCCGACGCATCGATGATGTCGCGCACTTCGCGGATATAGTGCGACACCGATGGGCCAGAGCCCATGGGCACGATGCAGAGGTCGGCGATGATCTTCATCTTGTCTCCTATCGCCACCAGGTCGGCACGAAGCGCAGGCGTGGCCCGGCCGGCATGTGGCGCATGAGGCGGCTGTAGACCAGGCCGCAAAGGAAGAAGACAACCAGCGACACGGCCAGGAAGTAGACCGCGGCCACCGAGAAGTGCAGGAACGCATTGTAGTCGCGCTCGAACAGCTCCTTTGCCGTGATCATCAGGTCCTTCTGCAGGCCGATCACCGGCAGGGCAAGGTAGACGATGGCGGTGGCGTGGAACAGGAAGACGATCTCGTTGGTATAGGCGGGCCAGGCCAGCCGGATCAGATTGGGCCAGATCACCTGCCGGAACTGCTGCCGCCGGCTCATGCCATAGGCCCGCGCCGCCTCCAGTTCTCCCCGCGGCACCGCACGCAGCGCACCATAGAAGATCTCGGCCGTATAGGCGGCGGTATTGAGCGTCAGCACCAGCGGCCCGATGAACAGCGGGTGCAGCACGAACCAGGAAATGTCGAGCGGCTTCCAAAGCGAGACGTTGAACGACAGCGCCAGCGAATAAAGCATGAAGAACTGGATAAAGAGCGGCGACCCGCGGAAGGCGTAGATATAGCCGCGGCTCAGGCGGTTGATCAGCGGATTGCCCGAGGCCTTGCCCAGCGCCAGCATGATGGCGAAGAGGAAACCCAGGGGGATGGAGGCGGCAGCAAAATAGAGGTTGAACACCACTGCCGGCGCAAAGATCGCGAGTTCTTCAAGGAAGCGCTGCATCAGCGGGCCTCGCTCACGATGCCGCGGCCGGCGCGTCTTGTGATGGCATCGAAGCCTTTTTCCGAGAGCCAGGTCACGAGGATATAGAACACGAAAAGCACGAGGTAATAGCGCCAGCGCCAGTCCTCATGCACGAGGCCGACAGCAGGAAGGAAGTTCGGCGCCCCGAGCCGGTCAGCCCAGAGGACGATGTCGGCGATCTGCAGCAGCGACAGGAGGGACGTGGCCTTGATGATCAGCATCCAGACATTGGAGAGGCCGGGCAGGGCGTAGACCCACATCTGCCGAATGTGGACGCGCCACAGCACCTGCCTTGCCGACATGCCGAAGGCGCGTGCCGCCTCGAGTTGCCCCTTGGGCACCGAGCGCAGGGCGCCATGGATGACATTGGTGGCGAAGGCGCCATAGACCAGCCCCAGCGAGACCGAAGCCAGGATCAGGTATTCAGGCGTGCCGAGAAACCAATTGGCTTCCTTGCATGGCGGCCAGGCCGCCGACTGCGCGGCGATCAATTCGGGCGTACAGACCTGCGTCGCCACCAGCCATTCCACGCCCTGCTCGAAGGCCAGCGGGAAGAACAGGAAGAAAAGGACATCGGGCACACCGCGAACGATCGAGGAATAGATCGTGCCGACAAGGCGCAGCGGCGCGTGGCGCGAATTCTTGAGCGTGGCGCCGATCAGGCCGAAGACGATGGCCAGCGCGCCGCCGGCAAGCGCGGCGAAAATGGTGAACTGGAAGCTCGCATACCAGGTCAGGTGCTTGCCATTGGTCAGGTAGCCCAGCCAGAAGACGAAGTCGTCGCTCATGAACTGGCTTTCGGGAAAGGAAGCATCGGCAGGCCCTGGAGGGAGTCCGGGGTGGGCGAACCCACCCCGGCAGACGTGTTACTCGGTAAAGAAGGGGCCGCGGCCCTCGAACCACTGGGCAATGAGCTTGTCCACGGTGCCGTCTGCCTTGAGGGCTGCCAGGGCTTCGTTGAACTTGGTCTTGAGCTCGGCTTCGTCCTTGCGCAGGCCGGCACCATAGCCGTCGCCGATCATGATGTCTTCGCCGACAAACTCCATTGCGCCGCCCGATGCGGCGATCACCGGATCGAGATAGGCGCCATCGGCAAGGATGGCGTCGAGATTGCCGGCGGCAAGGTCAGCCATGGCCTGATCGGCGGTGCCGAAGGAGACGACGGTGTTGTTGCTGCCGTAGTTTTCTTCGGCATAGGCGGCCTGGATCGTGCCGCCCTGGACACCAATGCGCTTGCCTTCAAGCGCGCTGAGGTCCAGGCCGGCGCCAGCGGCTGCAGCGAACTTGGACGGATCGGGCGGGAAGTAGTTGTCGCTGAAGTCGATGGTTTCGCGGCGTTCGTCGGTGATCGACATGCCGGCCATGATCACATCGTAGTTGCCGGCCAGGAGGTTGGGGATGATCGAATCCCAATCATTGATGATCCACTCGCAGGTAAAGCCGGCCTTTTCGCAGATGGCATTGCCCAGCTCGATCTCGAAGCCTGCAGGCTCGCCGGCGTCGTTGAGGAAGTTCCACGGGGCATAGGCGCCCTCGGTGGCAATCCGCACGGTTTCCTGCGCCTGAGGTGCCGAGCCGAGCGCCAGTAGCGCAGCGGCCGCTAGAATGAGCTTCTTCATAAACGTCTCCTTGTTGTGTCTTCGCCCGGTTTCCGGGTCGGTTTGGCTAAGGGTGATGGCTGGCGTTGAGGAACTGCTTGAGGCGAGCCGACTTGGTGGCGCCGAACACTTCCTCGGGCGCCCCTTCCTCCTCGATAAGCCCCTGGTGGAGAAAGATCACACGATCGCTGATGCTGCGGGCAAAGTCCATGTCATGGGTCACCAGGATCATGGTCCGCCCCTCGTCGGCGAGCACCTTGATAACGCGCAGCACCTCGACCTGCAGTTCAGGATCAAGTGCCGAGGTGGGCTCGTCGAACAGCATGACGCGCGGATTTATGCAGAGCGCGCGGGCAATGGCGGCGCGCTGCTGCTGCCCGCCTGAAAGCTGGTTGGGATAGCTGCCCGCTTTGTCGCGTATGCCGACCTTGTCGAGCGTTTCGAGCGCCTGCTGTTCCACTTCCGCGCGCTGGCGGCGCTGCACGATCAGCGGCGCTTCCATGACGTTTTCAAGAATGGTCATGTGCGCCCAGAGGTTGAAGCTCTGGAACACCATGCCCAGTTCGGAGCGGATGCGGCGGATCTGCCCTTCGTCGGCGATGTGGCGGCGAGAGCCGGCACCGCGCAGCGCGATCTCTTCGCCATCGATCATGACGGTGCCGCGATCGGGCACTTCGAGCATGTTGATGCAGCGCAGCAAGGTCGACTTGCCGGAACCGGACGAGCCGATCAGCGAAACGACTTCGCCCTCGCGCGCCGAAAAGGAAATGCCCTTGAGAACTTCGAGCTCACCAAAGGACTTGTGCAGACCGGTTATCGACACGACCGGGGACTTGTCCGCTTGAGCGGCAGCTTGCGCCATCTTCACCTTCGGCCCACAGGCGGGCGCATTCAGATACGGTGATTGCCTAGTCATGAGGCTGGCAATCTCGACCGCCCGCTAGAAAAGCAAAAGCGGGGGAGATAGCAAGGAGAAAACGCGTGATCGCGTGACGTGCCTGGGGATGTGCCCTGCTGCCTCTCCTTGTGGAGCTGCCATGTTCTATTTTCTGTCCAAGGTCTTCTGGGTCCTGGCCCAACCGCTCAGCATCGTCGCGCTGCTGACCCTGCTTGCGCTCTTCTGCTTCTGGCTCGGACGCCGGCGCTTGGCCATAGCAGCACAGGTCCTGGCCGTACTGGTGCTCTGCCTGTCGAGCTTCACTACTTTCGGCGCCCTGCTCATCCGGCCGCTGGAACAGCGCTTCGAGCGACCCGCCACCATGCCCGAAAGTGTCGACACGATTATCGTCCTGGGCGGATCGACGCTGGCGCGAGTCAGCACCGCGCGCGGCGTCGCCGAACTCAACGAGGCGGGCGATCGCCTGACGGAAGCGGTGATCCTGGCCATGCGCTATCCCGAAGCGACCATTGTTTTCACGGGCGGCACAGGGCTCCTCGACGGTGGCGAGGCGGAAGCGGTGACGGCCGAACGCCTGTTCCTTTCTATGGGCATCGCGCCCGAACGGCTGCAGCTGGAGGCGCAGGCGCGCAATACCGACGAGAATGCCGAATTGACCGCCGATCTCCTCGGCGACAGGGAGGGCACGGCCTTGCTGGTCACGTCGGCATTCCACATGCCGCGCTCTGTCGGGCTCTTCCGTCGCGTCGGCATCGAGGTGGTGCCGTGGCCCACCGACTATCGCGGTTCGGGTGCCGAGAGCTTTACCTTCGACTTTGCCAATCCGGTGCACAGCCTCAACATAACGACGGTCGCGCTCAAGGAATGGATCGGCCTGCTCGCCTACGCCCTCACCGGACGGATCGACACCGTGTTTCCGGCTCAGACCTCGAACTGATCGGCGGGCACGACAAGGCGGTAGTGGACGCTTTCCGGCATGACCTGGAACTGGGCCGTGCCGCCCACCGAGAGCGGCACGATGCGCTCCAGTACCAAAGTTCCGAAGCGCGGCCGGAGCCCGCCCTCGGCCACGCCGACGCCCACCTCGATCCATTCGATTATCAGGTCAGCGGGTTGATCTGGGCTATCGGCGATGCGCGCCTCGATCCTAACTTCGCCGCGGGCGTTCTCGGCTAGTGCCCCATGCAGCACGGCATTGGCGCCGAGTTCGTGCATGGCCAGACCAACATGGAGCGAAGCGTTGGGCCCGAGCAGGGGATTGGCCCCGGTAATGCAGACATGGGCGAGCTGGCTGCTGCCGACCCGTGCAAGCTGGGCCGTGACCAGGGCATGAAGATAGGTGCCGCGCCAGTCGCTTTCAGTCACCAGGTCCTGCGTGCTCGACAGGGCATGCAGCCGTCCGCGGAACTTGTCGAGGAAATCCTGGATGGTGCGGCTGTGGTTGGCAGTCTGCATCGCGACCGACTGCACGATGGCGAGGAGGTTCTTGGAGCGATGGCTGACCTCACGCAGCAGGGCCGTCACCGCCGCTTCGCGCCGCCGCGTCTCTGTGACATCGGCCACGACGATCAGCACGCCCGTTTCGTCGCGCTGCAGCTCCATCTCGTAGAGGTGCCGCCTCAGGCCCTCGCCGATCTCGAATTCCACGGTGCGGGGTTCCCCGCTGCGGGTAACCTGGTCGTGTGACTCGCGGATCAGGCGAGCGACGGGCGAGGGAAATACATCCGCCTCCTGTCGACCGACGAGATCGGTCACCGGCCAGGCCGCCGGCGCATTCTCGGCGATGTCGAAGCGGTGGTCCGGGGTCTGGTGCAACACGCAGACCCCGCGGATTGCTAGCCCGCGCAATAGCGCGCGCAGCTTCTCGGGCGCCTCGGCGGGGGGTGGAAGAGGGGACATCTGCAAAACCCTTCAGGTGCCCCGGACGCGTCGGGAGTCACATGCCTTATGCCTTCCAGAGGCACATGCTGAAAGTCAGGTGCGGCGGAAGAAGCCGATGACCAGCGAAATCACGAGGAATGCCAAGAACAGGAAGAACAGGATCTGGGCAATCCCCGCTGACGCGCCGGCGATACCACCGAACCCCAAGACGCCAGCAATGAGGGCAATCACCAGGAAGACAAGAGCGTAGTACAGCATCTTTGCAGCCTTTCGAAACCAGTGTCATATCAACGGAGTGGCTGTGGTCAGGTTCCTGTAAGGCAAAAGAAAAGGCCGGGGAAAACCCGGCCTTCACCAACTCTGCTGGTGCCCCGATCAGGCGGCGGCGCGCGAGCCCTCGTCGAAGAACAGCGCCTGGCTGATCAGCGCCTTCACCATGTCCGGATTGAACGGCTTGGTGACGAGGAAGGTCGGTTCCGGACGCTCGCCGGTCAGCAGGCGTTCGGGGAAGGCGGTGATGAAGATCACCGGCACCGAATGGGTGTTGAGGATGTCGTTGACCGCATCGATGCCCGAGCTGCCATCAGCCAGCTGGATATCGGCCAGGATCATGCGCGGCTGTGTCTGGTTGAACAGGTTGACCGCTTCCTTGTGGGTGCGGGCAACGCTCACCACCTTGTGGCCGAGGCTTTCCACCAGCTGCTCGATATCCATCGCGATCAGCGGTTCGTCCTCGATGATCATGATGTCGGTGGCAACCTGGCGCGAGATCTCGACAGAGGCTTCGTCCAGGAGAGACGAGAATTCCGCATCCGACACCGAAAGGATCTCAGCGGCCTGGGCATGGGTGAAGCCTTCCACGGCGACCAGCAGGAAGGCCTGACGGGGGCGTGGGGCGAGGTTTGCCAGGTTGCTGGCGGCGCGCTTTTCCCAGGCGAAGGTCGAGGTCGGTTCAGGAACCTTGACGGCCGAGGAAGAAAAGAGCGCGGAAAACAGCTTGTAAAGCGCGATGCGATCGTTCGAAGCTTGGGGGAACAGCGAAATGTCGGCGATGAGAGCTTCCAGTGTCGCCGCCACATAGGCGTCACCAGAGGTCTGAGACCCGGTAACGGCGCGCGAAAACCGCCGCAGGTACGGCAGATGCGGAGCAATCCGCGTAGACAATGTCATTAGTCTGAACTCCCAGTGACGCTTAAGGCTCGTGACAGCACGAAACCGCAAAACGGCGCCCGAAAAAGAAAGTTCCGAAGGGGAGGGAACTTTTTTTCCGAAGGCGCATTTCCTCACCCTAAGTGGGGCAATCACGAATTGACGGCTATTTACGGCATGATGAAGGACAAACTGGTGAGCCAGCAACGTATGCGTACGCAGGCGGGGCGGGCAGATGATGGGCTAGGTCCGAATACGGACATCGGCAATCGTCTGCGCGCCCTTTATGGAGCTGTTCAGGACGAAGGCGTGCCCGAGCAGCTTCTCGACCTGCTGGAAAAGCTCGACAGTGCAGAGCAGGCCCAGCAGGCCAAGAACCCAGCGCGTGACGGAGAGTAGCGGCCATGACCGAGCCGACTTCGTTCAAGCGCGAAATGCTTGCAACGCTCCCGAGCCTGCGCGCCTTTGCCGTTTCCCTTACCGGCAAGCACGACAAGGCCGACGACCTGGTGCAGGACACGGTCATGAAGGCCTGGGCCAAGCAGACCAGCTTCGAGATGGGCACCAATATCAAGGCCTGGCTGTTCACCATCCTGCGCAACGAATTCTATTCGCAGATGCGCAAGCGCGGCCGTGAGGTGCAGGACAGCGATGGCGCCTTTACCGAGCGCCTGTCGGTCCATCCGGCCCAGTATGGCTCCATGGACATGCAGGACTTCAAGAAGGCCCTGTCGCAACTTCCGGATGATCAGCGCGAAGCGGTGATTCTCATCGGCGCCTCAGGCTTTTCCTACGAGGAAGCCGCGGCCATCTGCGATTGCGCCGTGGGCACCATGAAGAGCCGCGTGAGCCGGGCGCGCACGCGCCTGCAGGACATTCTCAAGATCAGCGGCGAAGCCGATTACGGTCCTGACGCGGTGTCGGCCCAGGTCACCACGTCCAACCACAGCTTCTAGCGTGAACCGGCAAGCGCTGTCCGAACAGCGCTTGCCAAAGCCTCTTCCGGAATGGGCTTGCGCAGAACAGGCGCGTCTTCAAGGTTTCTGGTAAAAAGGCGCGTATCACTGGTCATGGCGACCATGGGCACGGCCCTGGCCCTCAACTCTCCGGCCAATGCGTGGTTCTCGGGCTGGTCGATCCGCAATTCCACGATGGCAATGGCAATGTCGGCACGCTGTGCGGTCAGGCGCCGCGCTTCCTCGGCATTGCGCGCGAACAGGGTTTCGCCAACGCCAAGGCTCTCCAGCATGCGCTGAAGGTCGAGAGCAATGAGGAATTCCTCCTCCACGATGAGGGCAGGCCGTCCGTTGAGCATTGTTTTTCCGCGCGCTTGGGTCCCTTCCATGCGGCGGATGCGTGCTTCTGTCATTTAAGTTTGACATGTAGGAGGGCGATGGCTACGGCCAATTGCTTGCCGCAGCCGCTGACACCTACGGTGTGATCCTTGAGTCTTGTTCTACCCAGTTCCGGACGCCGGGTGCCGTGCGAGCAGTGCCCCCTCCGTGCCATGCCCAGCTTCCGCGACTTCGAGCCGGAAGAGCTGCGCTTCGTCTCCTCGTTCAAGATGGGTGAACTGGTTGCGGAAACCGGCACGACGCTGCTCGACGAGGGCAGCCACAACTCCCACCTCTATACGCTCCTGTCCGGCTGGGCCTTCCGCTACAAGACCCTCTCCGATGGTCGGCGGCAGATCCTCAATTACCTCCTGCCGGGCGACCTGATCGGGCTGCAGGGCTCGGTCATCGGCGAGATGCAGCACTCGGTCGAGGCGCTGTCGCCGCTGGTCCTCTGCGTATTCGAGCGCAACCGGCTCCACGAGCTTTTTCGCAACCACCCTGGCCTGAGCTTCGACATCACCTGGCTGGCGGCGCAGGAAGAGCGCATGCTGGACGACCATCTGCTCAGCCTTGGACGGCGTTCGGCGGTGGAACGCGCCGCCTACCTGATCGCCTTTCTCTATCACCGCGCCGCCTCGGTTGGCCTGGCATCGCCCAGCGTGCTTTACCTGCCCATCACCCAGATGCACGTCGCCGACACCTTGGGCCTCTCGATCGTTCACACCAACAAGACGCTGCGAAAACTGCAGGACCGGAACCTGATCCGCTGGCTCGATCGCTCCTGCGAGGTTCTCGATATCGAAGGGCTGATGGAGGCGGCCAGCTGGGAAGGCCCGGTGGCAAGAAAGCGTCCCCTGATATAGACTTAGCTCGCCTCAAATAAGCCATCCGGCGTGGTTAACCAGAATCATGCAATCAGTGTGCTGCGAGCATGCGACAGATGACGGCGATCGACTTGACTGAACCGCAACCTGCCCGGCGGCTGGTAATTGGCTGGAATGGACGCCTGGTCAAGCGCGTTGCCGTGTTCACCTCCCTTGCCCTTGTGGTTCTCGCGGCCCTTGCCGCCCTGATCCTGCTCCAGGGCATCAACGGACAGATCACCGACGTCGTGCGCACCTATGAAGTGCGCAACGAGGCTTCCGAGCTGCGCACCGTGTTGAGCGAAGCCGAAAGTGCGCAGCGCGGTTTCCTGCTGACCGGCGAAACGAGCTACAGCCAGACCTATCGCGCGCTGTCTGTCACCATCGGCGACCGCCTGATGCGCCTGGCCGCCCTTGCCGCGGATGACAACCAGCAGGCGGCACAGGTGCGCAGCATCGCCGCCGAAATCGTCGCCAAGGCCGAGGAGATGGATCGCAGTGTCGGACTGGTTGAGAGCCAGGGCACTGCCGGCACCGCGCTGGAGCAGTCCGGCGAACGCGTCACCGCGCGGCTCCAGGAAAAGCTGCAGCAGTTCGTTGACGAAGAGAACAGCAAGCTCATCGAACGCAACCACGCCATTGATGGCTATCGGCGTAGCCTGGTGGCCGCCATCATCACGGCGCTCGCCGGCGCGGTCACCCTGACCTGGGCCCTGTTCACGCGCACGCAGCGCCGTGTCAGCGAGCTTACCCACAGCGCCGGCCGGCTCCATAGCGAAAACGCCCTCCTTGAAGCGCGGGTGCAGGAACGCACCCAGGCACTGGAAGAGGCTCGCCACCATGCCGAGCAGGAACGGCAGCGCGTTGAGGCACTGCTGCAGGATGCCAATCACCGGATCGGCAATTCGCTCGCAACCGTGTCCTCGCTCCTCGGCCTGCAACTGCTGCGCAGCCGGTCCGAAGAGGTCAAGGAAGCGCTTGAGTCTGCGCGCACCAGGGTGCATGCCATTGCCTCGGCCCACCGCCGCCTGCGCCTGGGTGACGACATGGAAACGGCCCGCGCCGACGAGTTCCTCGGCGCTGTGGTCGACGACATCGTCCTCACCGCAGCCGATGCCAAGGACATCGTGATCGAAGGCGATTTCGAGCCGGTGGTGGTGGGCACCCGCGATGCGACCACCATGGGCATTCTGGTGGGCGAACTGGTGACCAATGCGCTCAAGCACGCATTTCCGGATGGCCGCTGTGGCAAGATCATCTGCGCGCTCAAACGCAACGAGGAGGGCATTCCGGCGCTGACCGTCACCGATACCGGCGTGGGTCTTGCCAGCGACAGGCAGCCGGGTGAAGGTGGCCTTGGTTCAGTGATCGTCAACCAGTTGGCCAATCAATTCGGCGGCCATCCGCGCTACGAACCGGCCGAAGGCGGGGGCTTGCGCGTTACGGTGCCAATGCCGTCGCTAGCCAGCGAACGGGCGGTTTAGGCAGAGGGGAACATCGGTGCGCTTCATCGCCGTGCTGAACCGCGACGGCGGTACCTTGCGCACCATGGATCTCGACGATTTTTGCGCCACTATCTCCACCAGTCTCGCGCGCCATGGCCATAGCGTCGACTGCCGTGTCGTCGCCGGCCGCGACGTAACCGCGGAACTCGAGCGCGCCGCCGCCGACGATGCAGATGCATTGCTGGTCGCCGGCGGCGACGGCACCATTTCCACGGCCGCGGCGATCGCCTTTACCAGCGGCCGTCCCCTGGCCATCCTGCCGGCCGGGACGATGAACCTCTTCGCCCGCGCCCTCAAGCTGCCGCTGACCCTGAACGAGGCGGTCGATGCCGTTGCCGCCGGCACCATCGGGGAGATCGACATCGCCACCGCCAACGGCCGGCCTTTCGTCCACCAGTTCGGTGTGGGCGTCCATGCGCGGCTGGTTCGCATCCGCGACGGCATGCATTACCGCAGCCGGATCGGCAAGATGCTGGCGAGCCTCCGCGCCATTGCCGCCGCAGCGATGCGCCCGCCGCGTTTCGAGGTCGAGCTCCAGACCAGGCAGGGCATCGAGCGGCGCGTGGTCTCAGGGATCGCGGTCTCCAACAATCCGCTCGGCGACGGGCAGATCCATGCCGGCGGTCTCCAGGCAGGAGTCCTCGGCGTCTATATCGCAGCGCCGCTGACCACAGGGTCGCTCCTGCGTCTGGTCGCCAAGCTGTTCCTTGGCACCTGGCGCGAGAGCTCCATGGTCTCCGAAAGGGAAGTGGAGGAGGTTAGGCTCGCCTTCCCCAGGCGCAAGGGCGGAGCGCAGGCGGTCGTCGACGGGGAACTCACCGACCTCGACCATGCGGTCACCTTGCGCATCCACCCGCGCGGGCTCAAGGTCGTCGTTCCCGCCGACGACCAGCATTGAAGATGTGGAACCCTCCGGCCTCCATTGCGTTTCGCAGGATTGGCGGCTGCATCTATGCAGCGTTAGGGTACCCCAGCGTGAAGTTCAGAAGTGACAGATAGCAGCCGTTCTTTTCCGGCCGATGTGCAGCACGTTCTGAGTAACCCTGCAAGGCTCGAAGCTGTGGCGGCTCTGCTGTCCGACGAACCTGGCGACGCGGACTTCGCTCGCTTGGCCCGCATGGCTGCGCAGGTCCTTGGAACCAGTTCGGCCGTCGTGGCGCTGCTCGGCGAACACCAGCAGCATGTGCTGGGTCACTTCGGGCCGGCGCCGGTGCTGGACCTGCCCGGCGGCCATTCGGTCGGCGCCCATGCCCTGGCGCTGGAGCCCAGCGCCGCCTTGATCGTCTCCAATGCCGCCGAAGATACCCGTTTCGACCCTAGCACCTTTGCCGAACACCCCAACCTGCGCTTCTGTGCCGGCGCCAGCATCACGGTGGGCAACCAGAAAGTGGGCGCCATCTATGCCCTCGACCAGCGCGCGCGCGACGAGATTTCTCCCATGCTGGGCGAACAGCTGGTCGAGCTGGCGCATCTGGCCGCCTCCCTTTGCGAACTCAAGAGCGAGGCACGCGTCAGCCGCCGCACTGCCGCAGCCCTGATGCGCGAGGAATGGCGCCACGCCTTGACGCTGGAAGCAGGGCAGGTGGGAAGCTGGGTCTGGGATGTGCCCAGCGGCGAGCTCACCTGCAACGACATGTTCCGCCGCATGTATGACCTGCCCGAGGATACGGCGATCCAGGTGAATGACGTCCTCGCCGCCACCCATCCAGCCGACACTGAAAAGCTCCGGGCCGCAATCCGGGCCAGCTTCGACGAGGGCGTCGATTTCGAGGCCGAGGCGCGCTCTGCCGCCTCCAACCGCTGGCTGACCATGCGCGGCCGCGTCTACCAGCGCGATGCCGAAGGCAAGCCGCTGGTGATGATGGGCGCCGCCATCGACGTGTCGGAAAGCAAGCTCACGGCCGAGCATACGCGCCTGCTGCTGCGCGAGCTCAACCACCGGGTCAAGAATACGCTGGCGATGATCCAGTCGGTCGCCCGCCAGACCATCCGGCAGAACCCGGATCCGCAGGACTTCATCGATGCCTTCTCCGGTCGGTTGCGCACCATCTCCGACGCCCATGTGCTGCTTGCCGATCGTGACTGGAGCGGTGTGCAGCTCTTTGAAGTCATCGGATCCCAACTGGGTCCCCGCTTCCGCACCAACCCCGATCGCGCCGATATAAAGGGCGATGACGTTGCCCTGCCGGCTGACCATGCCCTCGGCCTTGGCCTGATCCTCCATGAGCTTACCACGAACGCTCACCGCCATGGGGCCTGGGCCGGACCGGAAGGCGTTGTGCAAATCAAGTGGGACGTGGTCGAGGAGCCGGTTCGCGGGCTGTCCCTCACCTGGCGGGAAACGGGTGGTCCGCAGGTCACCCCACCAAAGGAAGTGGGATTGGGTACGCGGCTGATCGAGCGGAGTCTTGCCAAGGTGCTCGACAGCGAGGTCAAGCTCAGCTTCGAGCCGGAAGGCGTCGTCGCACGCGTATGGATGCCGCTGCCCGAGCAGCAGGTATAGAGCCGCCGCCCAGGCGGCGGCTCCGACTATTCGTCAGTCTTGTGATTGCGACCGAGCCAGATATAGGCGGCGAGGGCCGCTGCCGGCAGGGCAAGCGTACGAAGTGCCGGCGACTTCATCAGCGTCGGCAGGGCCGTCACCGCAGCGGTGGTCACGAAGGCCGTGCTTTCGGTCGAACGCCTCCGCTCGGCGACTTCGCGCTTGTGCCGGTTGCTCGAGATCATGCTGCCCAGGTAGACGCCGATGGCGAGCACCAGGAAGGCTGCCGCAAAGATCAGCGCTGCGTAGATGACCCCAACGGCATCGCCTAGGGCGAGGAAACCGGCGGCCACCAGGAACAGCAGACCGACCGAGCCGAACAGCGCAATGACAACGTTGATGATGATGGCATTGCGGACCTGCTTGGTGATCGACTTGATCTCGAATCCAAGCAGGCCGGCAAGCGGAACCAGGAGGTTCATGGCCTAGTGGCGGGTCAGGAGGGCGAGCAGGTAGCCGATCCCCAGGGCGCTGGCGACGGCGGTCAGCGGCTTTTCGCGGATCGAGGCCTTGAGCTGCTCTTCCATGTCCATGGCGCGCAACTGCACCTCATCCACGGCATTTTCGGCGTGGCGCTGCAGATTATGCGCCTCGTTCTTGGCGACGGCCTTGGCCTCGTTGACCCGATCGCTCGTGAGCTTGGCCAGGGTCGCTGCAATGCCCTTGAGATCGTTCTGCAGTTGCGCAACCTGCTCTTCGAGCTGGGCCTCGCGCGCCTTGGCGCTGGCGCGGTTGACGCGCGCTGCGGCTGCGGTTGTGGCTTCGTTGTCGGGGGCAAGATCGGAAGTCTGGGCCATGTGACGCTCCTATGGTTGGCGTGGCATCAACGCAGCTATTCTGGCCCGGTTCCATTGCCCAAAGAAGACACCCCAATGCGCGCGAGGCACATTGGGGTGGCAAGGGGCGGGTGAAAGGGGGGCGACTTTCAACCCGCGGGCGCGTCTCATGATCTGAGAACCAGTTGCTGGCTGCGCCTGTTTTGTGTGCCGGGTGCTAGATACGTCCCATGAGAACCAGGATCAGGACGATCACGAGAACCACACCCAGAATACCGGATGGTCCGTAGCCGAAACCGCGCGAATAGCCCCAATTGGGCAGCGCGCCGATCAACAGCAGGATCAGAATGATGATGAGAATTGTACCCAAGCCCATGGGAGCTCTCCTTGTTATTGTGACGCTTTGAGGTGCCGCTAGAGCATAGCGACAAGGAGGCAGGCGGCGATCGCCAGGATCAGCAGGGCCGGGGCAAGGGATTTGAGGACATGCGCTTGGTGCGTCTGCCCATCGTAACCGTCGACCCACACCAGAGTATCGCGACCCGCATTCTCCAGTGCCTTGATGTCCAGGCTGGTCATCAACTACCTCCCTTAGCCGCGCTATTGCGCATGGCCAAGTAACGGGGCGACCGCGATATTGGTTCCGCGCCTGCTGTAGGGACAGTTTGATGAAATGACCCGGCTCACGCCATGGCGTCCAGCGCCTGCCTTTGCCGCAGCATTTCAAGGAAGATCCGGTAATCCCGGTCGAACTGCCTGCGCGCTCCGGGATCCGGAGCGCGTTCCCGCCCGGACTGCTGCATGGCGATGCAGGCCCGCTCGAGGCTGGGGTAAAGGCCGGCCGCCGTCGCGGCCACCATGGCCACGCCCAGCAGCGTCGCATCCCCCGCCTCGGCCTCGACAACGGTGCAGCCGGTGGCGTCGGCGTAGAGCTCCATCAGGATGGGGTTCTTGGTGTGGCCGCCGGCGACATGCAACGTGTCTATGGCGTAGCCGCGCCCATTGAGCGTCTCGAGAATATGCCGCACGCCAAGGGCGATCGATACGGCGGCGCGCCAATACAGGCGGCAGAGGGAGTCGAAGTCGCTGTCCAGCGTCAATCCCGAAATCACACCCAGCGCGAAAGGGTCACCCAAGGGTGAACGATTGCCATGGAAATCGGGCAGAACATGAAGGCGGCTGGCAAGGCTTGGGCCTTCCTGCGCCCGCAGCGTCGCGACGCGCTCGGCAATGCGCCGGTGCATCTCGGCGGTCGGTTCGCCACCGGCGCCATGCCAGCGGATCAGGTGGTCGAGCAGGGCGCCCGTTGCCGATTGCCCGCCTTCGTTGAGCCAGACGCCGGGCAGCACCGCGCCGAAATAGGGGCCCCATACGCCGGTGGTCGGGCGGTCCTCGGCCGAC
Source organism: Devosia sp. (assembly GCF_036563435.1). GTDB lineage: Bacteria > Pseudomonadota > Alphaproteobacteria > Rhizobiales > Devosiaceae > Devosia. Next base: position 410,698 of record NZ_DATCMJ010000001.1, on the reverse strand, counting down.
AGGGCCATAACGCAGCTGGAGGTTCCGGCGATCAGCGCCAGGTGCCGGTCGATGGTGCTGACATCGGGCGTGAAGGCCCCGAGCAGGCCCAGCGCTCCCGCATGGGCATCGATCAGCCCAGCCCCGACGCGGCAGGTGATAGTGAGGCCGAGTTCCCCAGCTGCCTTTGTCGTCAGCGGGCCGAGGTCGGTGCCGACGGGGCTGGCACGAGCGGGCAGGGCCGCCTTTTCCAGCAGGTCATCGAGACCCACCTCTGCCAGGAAATCGTGCTGCCAACCTTGCTCGCGATGCGCCAGGTAGGTCCACTTACAGGTCAGCGTCGATTGCGACCGGTCGAGCGACCCGCTGGCTTTCCAGGACAGGAAATCGCACAAGTCCAGCATCATGCCGGCACGGGTCCAGCTCTGCGGCATGTGCCGCTTGAGCCACATCAGCTTGGGCACTTCCATTTCGGGCGACATGACGCCGCCGGCATAGGTCAAGACTTCATGGCCGGTGCCGGTGCACTCTTCCGCTTCCGCCAGCGCGCGATGATCGAGCCAAACTATGGTGTCCCAGCGGTCCTCCCCATTGGTCGAGACGCTCACCGGTGCACCCCGAGCGTCGCGCACCACCAGCGAGCACGTGGCGTCGAAGCTGATCCCCGCCACCGCGACCGGTTCAGCCTTCGCAGCCGTCATGGCCTCGCGCACGGCCGTGCAGACGGCCTGCCAGATCTGTTCGCTATCGTGTTCGGCGTGATTGGCGTCGGTGCGGTTCATGGCGATTGGGTGTTCAGCCCGGCCGATCAACACGCCCTGCGCCGTCAGAACCCCCGCCCTGGCACTCCCCGTGCCCACGTCCACTGCCACCAGGAGGCTTTGCATAGACCGTGCCCTCTTCTCGGTTGGGCGCGAAGGTAGCCGAAGCGCCAGAGGGCGGCTAGGGGGCACCTGGAGGAGGGGGAAGCTTGGGCGGTGGCCGTGGCAAGGTCGTGCCAGAGGCGAGATCGTCATCCTCGGACTTGACCCGAGGAGACTTCACTTGCCGGCCGCTTTGCAAGTGGAGAGCCCTCGGGTCAAGCCCGAGGTGACGCGCGTCCCCAGAACGTTCCCTAAAGCTCCTCCGCCAGATACCGCTCCAGCGTCGCCTTTGTCCCGATCGCCCAGAGCGTCGTCAGCGCGTTGCTGAAGGCGACCACAAAGCTCGGCTGCCGCGCCAGGTCGCCATAGATATCGACCATGGAGAGCCAGGCCTTGGGATCGTCCTTGGCGAGCTTGGCCTGCCGCGTCAGGCGGTCCCAGTTGGGATCGTTGGGCTCGATCTCCGCGCCGCTTTCGGTTGTGCCGAAGCAATAGCGGCACCAAAGCGCCGATACTAGGGCCAGGCCCACGGCCGATTGCCCGGCACTGACCCGGTCTAGCGCCGAGGGAATGATGAACTTGGGCTGCCGGTTGGAGCCATCCAGCGCCAGGCGCCGGATCGTGTCGCCGATCTTGGGATTAGCAAAGCGCCGCTCGCAGAGCGCCAGGTACTCACCGAGGTCCGTGTCGGGCACCGGCGGCACGACGGGAAGGATTTCGTCCTGCTCCACCTTGCGCAGGAAGGCGGCAACCAGCGGGTTCTCCATCGCCTCGTGAACGAAGTGGATGTCCATTAGGCCCGCCGGATAGGCAATGGTGGCGTGTCCGCCGTTGAGGATGCGGATCTTCATATGCTCGTAGGGCGCCACGTCTGGAACGAACTGCACCCCGACCTTTTCGAGCGCCGGACGTCCCGCCGGGAAGTTGTCCTCGAGTACCCACTGCTTGAAGCTTTCGCACAACACCGGCCAGGCATCGTCGATACCAAAGTTGTCGGCAAGAAGCGTCTTTTCGCGCTCGGATGTGGCGGGCGTGATGCGGTCCACCATGCCATTGGGGAAGGCGACCGAGCTCTTGACCCACTCGGCCAGCGCGGGGTCGATCAGTGCGGCAAGCCCGGCTACCGCGTTCTCGGTGACATGGCCATTGCCCGGAATGTTGTCGCAGCTCATGACGGTAAAGGGCGTGACGCCCGCCTCGCGGCGTTTGACGAGACCCGCCAGAATCAGCCCGAAGGCCGTCTTCGGCTCGTCGAAATGGGCAGCGTCATGGGCGATGTCGGGATGCGTCGGGTCGAACTTCTGCGAAGCCGGATCGATGTAGTAGCCGCCCTCGGTGATGGTCAGCGAAACGATGCGAATGGCAGGATCGGCGAGCTGGCTGATGACGGCAGCGCTGTCGCCGGGCTGGAGGTAATCGATCATCGCGCCGGTGATACGCGCGGAACTCGCATCGGCTTCCTGCTCCACCACCGTGGTCAGCCAATCCTGCTGCCTAAGCTTTTGCCGCATGGCCTCGTCGGCCTCGCGCACGCCTGCTCCGATCAGCGCCCAGTCATGGCCCTCGCCACGATTGAACAAGGCATCGAGATAGACCGCCTGATGCGCCCGATGAAAATTGCCCACCCCGAAGTGAACGATGCCAGGGGTAAGCGCAGCGCGATCATAGGCAGGTACGGTGGCGGTGGCGATCCCGGGCAGGGCGGCGGCGGAGAGTTTGATGGTCATTCTGGTCGTCCTATTCTCACATCCGGCTCTGCCCCGGCGTCATTCCCGCGAAAGCGGGAATCTCTCTTGTGGCTCCGAAAGGGAGGTTCCCGCTTTCGCGGGAATGACGCCGTGGTTGTGCTTCAAATCGCCTTCCCCGCCGCATCGAAGCGGTAGATCCGCGCCGGATCGGGCGTGAGATACACATCGTCGCCATGACTGAAGGTCTGGTCGCCATCGGTGCGCACCGTCATCAGCTCCAGCCCGTCCACGTGCACATGGAGGAAGGTGTCGGAGCCCAGCTGCTCTGCCACGCCTACCTTACCCTTCCAGGCGCCGGTCACCGGCGCGCTCGACAGGGCGAAGTGCTCCGGGCGCACGCCGATGGCATGGGCGTTGTGCTTCCCCGCTTCCGGACCATCGACGAAGTTCATCTTGGGCGAGCCGATGAAGCCGGCGACGAAACGGTTGGCGGGCTTCTTGTAGAGTTCGAGGGGGGAGCCGAACTGCTCCACATTGCCGGCATTGAGCACGACGATGCGGTCCGCCATGGTCATGGCTTCCACTTGGTCATGGGTTACGTAGATCATGGTGGTCTTGAGCTGCTGGTGCAGCTCGGTGATCTCGAGCCGCATGTTGACGCGCAGCGCGGCATCGAGGTTCGACAAGGGTTCGTCGAACAGGAAGGCCTTGGGTTCGCGCACGATGGCCCGGCCGATGGCGACGCGCTGGCGCTGGCCGCCCGAGAGGGCGCGGGGCCGGCGATCGAGATAGGAAGAGAGGTTGAGCGTGCGCGCGGCATAGTCGACCTTGCGGTCGATCTCGTCCTTGCCGACCTTGGCCATCTTGAGCGGGAAGGCGATGTTGTCGCGCACCGTCATGTGCGGATAAAGCGCGTACGACTGAAACACCATGGCTAGCCCACGCCGCGCCGGCGGCGCCTTGGTCATGTCCTCGCCGTCGAGCAGGATCTGGCCCGATGTCGTGTCCTCGAGCCCGGCGATCAGCCGCAACAGCGTAGACTTGCCGCAGCCGGACGGACCGACGAAAACCACGAATTCGCCGTCCTCGATATCGAGCGAGATGTCCGGGATGATCTGGACTTCGCCAAAGGACTTCTTGACGTTGCGGAGGGAGATGGAGCCCATTTTTCAAAGTCCTTCGGTGATGTTCTTGAGCAAGGAGAGCAGGGCTAGCGCCTCCCTCCCCCTTGAGGGGAGGGATCGAGGGTGGGGGTTCTGGCGGCTCCATGAGCGCGGAGCCTGCGGATGAGCCGGAACCCCCACCCCCACCCCTCCCCTCAAGGGGAAGGGGAGCCTACGATCAGTGCCTTCCCCCATCATCACTTCACCGCCCCAAAGGTCAGCCCACGCACCAGCTGCTTCTGGCTGAACCAGCCCATCAGCAGGATCGGGGCGATTGCCAAGAGCGATGCCGCCGAGAGCTTGGCGAGGAACAGGCCCTGGGGTGAGGAAAAGCTCGAGATGAACGCCGTCAGTGTCCCCGCACGCCCGGAAGTCAGCGTGATGGTCCAGAAGGCTTCGTTCCAGGCAAGGATGACGTTAAGCAGCAGCGTCGATGCGATGCCGGGCACGGCCATGGGCACCAGCACATGGACGATCTCGTTCCACAGCTCGGCGCCATCCATCCGCGCGGCCTCGAGGATGTCGACCGGGATTTCCTTGAAGTAGGTGTAGAGCATCCAGATGATGATCGGCAGGTTGATCAGGGTCATGATCAGCGTCAGCCCATGCACCGTGTCGAGCAGGCGCAGGTCGCGGAAGATCAGGTAGATCGGGATCAGCACGCCCACCGCCGGCATCATCTTGGTGGAGAGCATCCACATCAGGACGTCCTTGGTCCGCTTGGTGGGCGCGAAGGCCATGGCCCAGGCGGCGGGAATGCCGATGACGAGACCCAGGAGGGTCGAGCCCACCGACACGAGCACCGAATTGGTGGCGTGCTTGATGTAGTCGGAGCGGTCCTGCACGGCGCCGAAGTTTTCCAGCGTCCAAGTCTGCGGCAGGAAGGTCGGCGTGTTGGCAATGGCCTCGGCTTCCGTCTTGAAGGCGGTGAGCACGACCCAAAGAATGGGTGAGAACAGGATCAGCGCGATGATCCAGGCGAGGGCGGTGAAGCCGATGCGGGTCCGGACGGAAACGTTACGGGCCATATTATCTTTCCCTCGCAGGAACTTCAGTAGACCTCATCCTGAGCTTGTCGAAGGACGAGGTCGTGGCGAGATCGGTGGCTGCGATCTCGTGGTTCGACAGGCTCACCATGAGGTCTAGGGAGTGACCGAGTGCGCTACGCATCCAGGTTCTTCCCCACGGCCCGCATCAGGAAGAAGGCGACGATGTTGGCGATGACCACGGCGACCACGCCGCCCGCCGAACCCGCGCCGATGTCGTTGGACAAGATACCGGTACGGAACACCAGGAAGGTGATGTTGGTCGAGGCATAGCCCGGGCCGCCGCCGGTGGTGACGCGGATTTCGGCGAAGATACCCAGAAGGAAGATGGTCTGGATCAGGATCACGATGGTGATCGCCCGCGCCATGTGCGGCAGGATGATGAATCGGAAGCGGTTGACGGCATTGGCGCCGTCCATCTCCGCGGCCTCGCGCTGCTCTTCCGACAGCGACTGGAGGGCGGTCAGGAGGATCAGCGTGGCAAATGGCAGCCACTGCCAGGCCACGATGACGATCACCGAAAACAGCGGATACTGGTTGAACCAGTCGACCGGCTGGAGGCCGAAGGCCTTCCAGAGGTGCCCCAGCATGCCGTAGCCGGGATGCATGAAGCCGTTTTTCCAGATCAGCGCGGCCACCGGCGGCATGACGAAAAAGGGCGAGATGACGATGATGCGGAGGAGGCCCTGGCCCCAGATCGGCTGGTCCAGCAGCAGCGCCAGGAACGTGCCGCCGATCACGGTGATGGCGAGCACGCCGCCCACGAGGATCAGCGTGTTGACCAGCGACTGGGTGAAGCTCGGGTCACCGATCACATAGAGGTAGTTGGCCCAGCCGGCAAAGCCGGTCAGCATGGGGTTGATCAGCGAGTAGTTCTGGAACGAGAACCACAGGGTCATCGCCAGCGGCACGATCATCCAGATAAAGAGCACGATGACGGCCGGCGCCATCATGATGCGCGAAAGCGTGCGGGTTTGGGCGGTGGCCAATTGTTTAGATCTCCTTTGTGGAGAGAACCCCCACCCAGCCTCCCCCTGGGAGGGGAGGGGTGGCTCCACTCGGTGGCAGGATGCTGCCAGAGGCACGATCGGCTCCTCCCCCTCTCAGGGGGAGGGTGGGTGGGGGTGCCGGAGCATCCCCACGCTTTGAGTAATGGCTACTTGATATACCCAGCCCGGGTCATATCGCGCGTCGTCGCTTCCTGGGCCTGGGCCAGGGCGTCGTCGGCCGACATCTGGCCGGCGAGAGCCGCCGAGAACAATTGCCCCACATTGGTGCCGATGCCGGCGAACTCCGGAATAGCGACATACTGGACGCCGACATAGGGCACCGGATCGACGGTGGGCTCATTGGGATTGGCCGCGTTGATGGCGTCGAGCGTCATCTGCGCGAAGGGCGCCGCTTCCTGGTATTCCGGGTTTTCGTAGAGCGAGGTGCGGGTGCCCGGCGGCACGTTGGCCCAGCCTTCGTTCTCGGCCACCAGCGCGAGATAGTCCTTGCTCGTCGCCCAGTTGATGAACTGCTCGGCGGCTTCCTTGTTCTGCGAGGAGTTCGGAATGGCGAGCGACCAGGCCCACAGCCAGTTGCCGCGCTTGCCGAGACCGGTATCGGGCGCCAGGGCAAAGCCGACCTGGTCGGCGACGGTGGAATCGTCCGGGTTGGTCACGAAGGACGCCGCGACCGTGGCGTCGATCCACATGCCGCACTTGCCCTGCTGGAACAGCGTCAGGTTCTCGTTGAAGCCGTTGCTCGAAGCACCGGCCGGGCCGGCATCGGCCATCAGCGACAGGTAGGTGTCGAGCGTTTCCTTCCACTGTGGCGAGTCGAACTGGGGCTGCCAGTTCTCGTCGAACCAGCGGGCGCCGAAGCTATTGGACATGGCGGTAAGGAAGGCGATGTTTTCGCCCCAGCCGGCTTTGCCGCGCAGGCAGATGCCGTTGATGTCATTGGCGCGGTCGGTCATGGCGCGCGCCGCCTCGCCGATGAATTCCCAGGTCGGTTCGGCGGGCATCTCGAGCCCGGCCTTCTCCATCAGGTCCTTGCGGTACATGATGAAGGAGCTTTCGCCATAAAAGGGCGCCGCATAGAGCTCGCCTTCATAGGAAAGGGCGTCGCGGATCGGCGGCAGCAGGTCGTCGACATCGTAGTCGGCATCGCTGCTGAGGTTGGTCAGCGGGCTCAGCCAGCCCTGCTTGGCCCAGATCGGGGCCTCATAGGTGCCAATGGTCATCACGTCATACTGGCCGCCATTGGTGGCGATGTCGGTGGTGACGTTCTGGCGCAGCGTATTTTCTTCCAGCACGACCCAGTTGAGGTCGATGCCGGTCTCTTCGGTGAAGGCCGAAGACAGGCCCTGCATGCGGACCATGTCGCCATTGTTGACGGTGGCGATGGTGAGCGTCTGCGCCGAGGCCGATGTTGCCAGCGCAAGGGTAAACGCGCCCACGAAAAGCGGTGTCAGTTTCATTGTATACCTCCCGAGGCTAGAACGGGCATTTGTTCCAGCCGTGGGCAAATGTTCACTCAGCGATGAACAAGAGTCAAGCCTGCTATGCGCCCACAGCGTGGCGCAGCGGCCCGCCCGGCGAGTTCGGGAGGAAAATAGATTGTCCGATCAGGTGCTTAGTCGGCGAGCAGGCTCTCGGCGCTGCGCTCGTCGGTGATCAGGCCGTTGACCAGGTGCCGGTTCAGCGAGGCGCGGATGCCGGGCAGCTTCCGCTTGCCCATGGCAATGGCCACCACCAGCGATCCGTCGAGGGCGGGCAGGGGCGCGGAGGCCACGCGGTCATTGATGATTCCCTCGATTAACCGGCCATCCTTGTCAAAGCTCCAGCCGCAGATCTCGCCCACGGCACCCGCCTTCTGCAGCGCCGCGAGTTCGGCATCGGTGATGAAGCCGTCGAGGTAAAGCGGCGCATCGGCGTCGATATGGCCCACGCCCACAAAGGTGACGTCGGCCTTGGCCGCCAGCGCCAGCGTTTCGCGAATCATGGGCTGCGCATGCAGCAGCTCGCGCTCACGGGCTGAGGAGGCGATCACCGGCAGCGGCATGGGAAAGCTGCGCGCCTTGACCGCGTCGGCGATGTTGAAGATGACGTTGTAATAGGCGGCCGAGCCGTCGGGGGCGATATTGCCGGTGAGCGAGACCACCTTGTGGTGGAGCGCCTCCATGGGCATGAGCTGCTCCACGGCGGCCTTGAGCGTACGGCCCGTGCCCACCGCCATGACAATCGGCTCGGGGCGGCGCAGCCAGCGCTCGATCTCGGCCGCCGTGGCTTCCGCCAGCCCGATCGTGGTGGATTGGCTGGTCGGGTCGGAGGGCACGACCTCCACCAGGTCAAGCGCGAAGCGCGTCTTCAACCGTTGCCCCAGGTCCATGCAGCGCCCGATCGGGTGGTCGAGGCGCACCTTGATCAAGCCTTCGCTGACCGAAAGCGACACCAGGCGCTGTGCCGACTGCCGCGATATGCCGAGCTTTGCGGCAATTTCTTCCTGAGTATTGCCGGCGACATAGTACAGCCAGCCGGCGCGCGCTGCGTCGTCGAGCCTGGTGCTGGATGTGTCTATTCGCTGCGCCATGAGCCGCCCGTCAGTTCGGGGGGAGTTTTCAGCCAAGTAGCGTCGGCCTGCAAGCCCGTTTGTCGTTACTCGACGCCATGGCGCCGCAACGGCGGCTGGTTGAGTGCGGCGCGCAGGTCGCTCTGGCTGTCCTTGAGATGGCTGCGCATGGCGTCTGCCGCAGCGCGGCTCGAGCGCGCCTTGATGGCATCGAGGATACGCTGATGCGCCGCGATTGTGTCGTGGAGCGTCTGCCCGCGCTGATCATTGCCCCGCCGGCTGATGAAAAATCCGTCCCGCAATGGCACGGACATGGCCTCGAACAGGTAACCAAGAACGCGATTGCCGCTCGCCAGCGCTACCGCCTCGTGGAAACCGAGGTCATGGGAATGGAACTCGCCTTCCTGCTGGCGGGACATGGGCTGGCCCGGCGCGCCCGCTGCCTCGCGCATGCCCTGCAATTCGCTCTCGATGGCGGCGATGCCGGCGCGCGTCGCCCGTTTTGCCGCGAGCGTGGCTGATTGCACTTCAAGCGAGAGGCGCACTTCGATCAGGTCGAGCAAGCCCTTGGAATCGTAGCGGCTGACCGTGGTGAGGAAGTCCCCGAAGGCGGCGCCACTGGGCTCCCGCACCACCGCGCGACGGCCCTTGGCGATGGCCAAGAGCCCGCGCCCCTCGAGCAGTTTCACCGCCTCGCGAATGGTAAGGCGGCTCACGTCGTAGCGCGCCGCCAGGTCCGCTTCGCTGGGCAGGCTGATGCCGGGGCTCATCTCCGTTAGAATGATGCGGGCCAGCGCCTCCGACACAGCCATGGCTGCGCTGGGCTGCTCGACGCGCAGGTCTCCCTCGCCGACGCTCACGATCCCTCCTCAGGTATCTGATACCTTTGCGGTGCCCATGTCGCTTCGCGATCTTGGTCGGGCACGTACCTCATGCGGTCTGGTAAGGTTAGCGACAACTCCTCAGGGGCGCAATCACTGGCAGAAGGCCGTTATCCTTAACTGAGAAACCTCCGGCCACGCTGCCCGGAGCACGGGAATCGGCTTTACAGCCTTATCTGATTATCCTAGGTTCCGGCCCGTGGGCTTGGGAGGGCCCGGCGGCAGCTGCCGTCAAGCAGGAGGACTTCATGCAAGACAGATCGGCTTCGCACCGCAAGGTGTCCGCCGCGCTCATCTGCGCCACTGGCGTGTGCATGTCTGCCCAGGCTTCTCCCCTGACGACCATTCCAAAGCTTCTGAACTCGAATAACTAAGGGAGTCGAGACGTGAAGATCATCAATACGCTTGCCACCGTGCTGGCGGTCGGCGCCATGGCCCTGACTGCTTCCACTGCAGTCTTCGCCCAGGACAAGGGCCAGATCGGCATTGCCATGCCGACGCAGTCTTCGCTGCGCTGGATCTCGGACGGCAACGAGCTCAAGGCTGCTCTTGAAGCCAAGGGCTACACCGTGGACCTGCAGTTCGCGGAAGACGACATCCCGAACCAGCTCGCCCAGATCGAAAACATGGTCACCAAGGGCGTCAAGGCCCTCGTGATCGGCTCGATCGACGGCACCACGCTGTCGGCTGTTCTGCAGCAGGCCGCCGATGCGGACATCAAGGTTGTCGCCTATGACCGCCTGATCCGCGAAACCGAGAACGTTGACCTCTACACCACCTTCGACAACTTCCAGGTCGGTGTGCTCCAGGCCAACTCGCTCGTGAAGGGCCTCAAGGAACGCTTCCCCGACACCAAGCCGTGGAACGTCGAACTCTTCGGCGGTTCGCCGGACGACAACAACGCCTTCTTCTTCTATGATGGCGCCATGTCCGTTCTGCAGCCGATGATCGACTCGGGCGACATCGTCGTGAAGTCCGGCCAGCAGGGCATGGACACCGTTGGTACCCTGCGTTGGGACGGTGCTGTTGCACAGGCCCGTATGGACAACATCCTCTCCGCCAACTACTCGGACGGCTCGGTTGTCCATGGCGTTCTGGCTCCCTATGACGGCCTGAGCCGCGGTATCATCTCGTCGCTGCGCGGCGTTGGCTACGGCTCGGCCGATCAGCCATGGCCCGTGATCACCGGCCAGGATGCGGAAGCTCCGTCCGTCAAGGCGATCGTGGCTGGCGAGCAGTACTCGACCATCTACAAGGACACTCGTGAACTGGCCAAGACCACTGCCGACCTCGTCGACACGCTGGTTTCGGGCGGTACCCCGGAAAACCTCGACACCACCACCTATGACAATGGCGTCAAGGTTGTGCCGTCGGTGCTCCTGACCCCCTACGAAGTCGACGCCACCAACTACCAGGAACTGGTGATCGACTCGGGCTACCTGAAGCCCGAAGACATCCAGTAAGACGAAACTGGGCCTCGCCTCCGGCGGGGCCCAACTCTTGAGGGCATGCTGCATGGGCAGTTTGGATCGCAAGATCTGCCGAAGGCAACAAGGCGACCGGCTCGACAGCCAGGGCGCCTTTACTGTTTTCAGGCAGCCCGATGCACGTACCTCAATTTGCTTGCGCAAGTCTGCCCCTTCTTCTAATCTCGCCTTGCTGGCTTGGGAGGGCCTGGGCGCAAGACGCCACGAGGAGCTTGACGGAAGGCTTGATCAATCACCTGTTCCCGGCGCGCCAGCGGCGAACCGGAGCGTGATTGCTCATGTCCGGACGCAGCATCTCCCACCAGACCATTCTGAAGGGAGACCACAATGAATTTGCTGAAATCGATCACCACCAGCCTGGTGGCCGGGGCTCTCGCCCTTGCCGCGGCCGGTCCGGTTCTGGCCCAGGACAAGGGCTCGATCGGCATCGCCATGCCGGAGCAGACCACCCTGCGCTGGAACTCGGACGGCGCCGAACTCAAGGCTGCGCTCGAAGCCAAGGGCTATACCGTCGATCTGCAATATGCCGGCGACGACATTCCCAACCAGCTGTCGCAGATCGAAAACATGATCACCAAGGGCTCCAAGGCCCTGATCATCGCCGCGCTCGACGGCACCACGCTCAGCGCTGCGCTGGAGCAGGCGGGCGCCGCCGGCATCAAGGTCATCGCCTATGACCGCCTGATCCGCGACACCGCCAATGTCGACTACTACACCACCTTCGACAACTTCCAGGTTGGCGTGCTGCAGGCCAACTCGATCCTCAAGGGTCTCGGCTATCCCGAGAACAAGGGTCCGTTCAACATCGAGCTCTTCGGCGGTTCGCCCGACGACAACAACGCCTTCTTCTTCTATGACGGCGCCATGAGCGTTCTGCAGCCGCTGATCGACGAAGGCGTCCTCGTGGTCAAGTCCGGCCAGCAGGGCATGGACCAGGTCGGTACCCTGCGCTGGGACGGTGCCACCGCCCAGGCCCGCATGGACAACCTCCTGTCCGCCTTCTACTCGGACGGCTCCAAGGTCGATGCCGTGCTGGCGCCCAATGACGGCGTGGCACGCGGCATCCTCTCTTCGCTCAAGGGCATCGGCTATGGCTCGGGCGACCTTTCCTATCCGATCATCTCGGGCCAGGACGCCGAAGTTCCATCGATCAAGGCGATCATCGCCGGCGAACAGTATTCGACCGTCTACAAGGACACCCGTGAACTGGCCCGCGTGACCGCCGACCTGGTGGACAAGGTGCTGGCCGGCGAAGAGCCGACCGACCTCGATACCTCGACCTATGACAACGGCGTCAAGGTCGTGCCGTCGCTGCTGCTGACCCCCTATGAAGTGGACGCGACCAACTACAAGGAACTGGTGGTGGATTCTGGCTACATAAAAGAGTCCGACCTTCAGTAATTGACTGGACCTAGGCCGGGCTTCGCGATAACGCGAGGCCCAATGGCGCGCTGACGTTTACGTCATCGGGCCCGCAAATTCGGCAGGCGGCCACGGCTGGCTGCCGAAGGCGCTCATCAAGGTGAGAAAAGCATGAGCAACACAATTTTGGAGATGCGCAGCATCACCAAGACCTTTCCGGGCGTCAAAGCGCTCTCGGACGTCAATCTCAACGTCCGCGAAGCCGAGATCCACGCGATCGTGGGCGAAAACGGCGCCGGCAAGTCGACCCTGATGAAGGTGCTGAGCGGGGTCTATCCCTCCGGTTCCTATGAGGGCGAAATCGTCTACAAGGGCGAGGTCCAGCACTTCAAGTCGATCCGCGACAGCGAGCACAAGGGCATCGTCATCATCCACCAGGAACTGGCCCTGGTTCCCCTCTTGTCCATTGCCGAGAACATCTTCTTGGGCAACGAGCAGGCCAAGGGCGGCGTGATCGACTGGGATGAGACGCGCGATGGCGCGCGCAAGCTCCTGGGGATGGTCGGCCTGACCGAGGACCCCGACACGCTGGTCACCAATATCGGCGTGGGCAAGCAGCAGCTGGTGGAAATCGCCAAGGCGCTGAGCAAGGAGGTCAAGCTCCTGATCCTCGACGAGCCCACGGCTTCGCTCTCCGAGAAGGACAGCGCCGCGCTCCTCGACCTCCTGATGGAGTTCCGCCGCCAGGGCATCACCTCCATCCTGATCAGCCACAAGCTCAACGAGATCAGCAAGGTCGCCGACCGCATCACCGTGATCCGTGACGGCCGATCGATCGAGACCCTCAACAAGGAAGACATCAGCGAAGACCGCATCATCACGCTGATGGTGGGCCGCTCGCTCGATGACCGTTATCCGCCGCGCGAGCCGCAGATCGGCGACGTGGTGTTCGAGGTCAAGAACTGGTCGGTCTACCACCAGCAGCACCGCGACCGTCAGGTCATCCGCAATATCGATATCAATATCCGCAAGGGTGAGGTCGTCGGCATTGCCGGCCTCATGGGTTCGGGCCGCACCGAGTTCGCCATGAGCGTCTTCGGCAAGTCCTACGGCCAGCGCATCACCGGCGACGTCTTTTTGCACGGCAAGAAGATCGATACCTCGACCGTGGAAAAGGCCGTCGCCAACGGCCTCGCCTACGCGACCGAGGATCGCAAGACCTACGGCCTCAACCTCATCGACCACATCAAGCACAACACAACGCTTGCCAATCTCGGCGGCATCTCGCGTGTCGGCGTGATCGACGACATGACCGAAATGGACGTCGCCAACGAGTACCGCAAGAAGACCAATATCCGCTCATCGAGCGTCTATCAGGTCACCGGCAATCTCTCGGGCGGCAACCAGCAGAAGGTCGTGCTCAGCAAGTGGCTGTTCAGCAATCCTGAAGTGCTGATCCTCGACGAGCCGACCCGCGGTATCGACGTGGGCGCCAAGTACGAAATCTACACCATCATCAACCAACTGGCGGCCCAGGGCAAAGCCGTGCTGGTCATCTCCTCGGAGATGCCCGAGCTGCTCGGCATCACCGACCGCGTCTATGTAATGAATGAAGGCCGCATCGTTGGCGAAATGCCGACCAGCGAAGCCAGCCAGGAAAAGATCATGCGCGCGATCGTCCGCGCGGAAGGGAAGGCATCATGACCACAGAAACCGCCCAGCCGGGCATCACCGCGACCGGCGAACCGGTCAAGGTCCAGGAACTCAGCGTCTGGGGCGCCCTGCGTGCCAACATGCGCGACTATGGCCTCCTGCTGGCCCTGGTCCTCATCATGGTGTTCTTCCAGTATTTCACGGCCGGCGTGCTGTTCAAGCCGGTCAACCTCACCAACATCATCCTTCAGAACAGCTACATCATCGTGATGGCGCTGGGCATGCTGCTGGTGATCGTGGCCGGCCATATCGACCTCTCGGTCGGCTCGGTCTCGGGCTTTGTCGGCGCCTTGGCGGCCATGCTGATGGTGGGCTGGCGCTTCCCGCCCGAATGGGCCTTCCTCGCCAATCCCTTCGTGGCCGGCGCCATCTGCCTAGTCGTGGGCGCCGTCATCGGCGCGGCACAGGGCTACCTGATCGCCTACCACAAGATCCCCAGCTTCATCGTGACGCTGGCCGGCATGCTGATCTTCAAGGGCCTGTCGCTGGCGCTTCTGGCCGGCAAGTCGGTTGGTCCGTTCCCGGCCGAATTCCAGCTCCTCTCGGCTGGCTTCATCCCCGACCTGATTGGCCCCACCACCCTGGTTGCCGCCAGCGAAGGCGTCCAGCCGGTGGTGCTGCACACCACGACGATGGTCATCGCCATCCTCGCCATCGTGGCTATGGTGTTCTTTGCCATCCGCGGCCGTGCCCGCCGCAAGGCCCGCGGCTATGAGAACGAGCCCTTTGCGCTGTTCGTGGTCAAGAACCTCGTGATCGCCGCCATGGTCCTGTTCTTTGCCTATATGCTCGCCTCCTATCGCGGCCTGCCCAACGTCCTCGTGGTCATGGGCATCCTGATCGCGCTCTTTGTGTTCATCACCAAGCGCATGACCTTTGGCCGTCGCATCTATGCACTGGGCGGCAATCTCAAGGCGGCAGCGCTTTCGGGCATCAAGACCGAGCGGATGACCTTCTATGTCTTCGCCATCATGGGTGTGCTGGCCGCGCTGGCCGGCATGATCTACGCGGCCCGCCTCAACTCGGCGACCCCCAAGGCCGGGCAGGGTCTCGAGCTCGACGTGATTGCGGCGGTGTTCATCGGCGGCGCCTCTGCGCTGGGCGGCGTGGGTGCCGTGGCCGGTGCGGTGATCGGCGCCTTCATCCTGGGCGTCATGAACAACGGCATGTCCATCATGGGCATCAACATCGACCTCCAGCAGATGATCAAGGGCGTGGTCCTCCTCGCCGCCGTGTTCTTCGACCTCTACAACAAGAACCGCTCGGCCTGACCGCGCCGGACTGAAGCAAAAAGGGCCGCCGGAGCAATCCGGCGGCCTTTTGTTTAGCTCGGTATGCGTGCGATGACCTTGATCTCGAAGTCGAATCCGGCAAGCCAGTTTACGCCCACGGCTGTCCAGTTGGGGTAGGGCTTGGTGGCGAAATGCCGGCCCTTGGCTTCCATGACGGTCTCGAACTGCCGCTCCGGATCGGTGTGGAACGTCGTCACGTCCACAATGTCGTCAAGGCTGCAACCAGCCGCGGCCAGAACAGCCTTGAGGTTGGTGAACGCCTGCTCGACCTGGGCGGCAAAGTCCGGCTCGGGCGTGCCATCTGCCCTGGTGCCGACTTGTCCTGATACAAAGAGCAGGTCGCCCGAGCGTATGGCGGCCGAATAGCCGTGGGCTTCATACAGGGCGTGACGTTCGGCGGGGAATACGGGTTGGCGCTGGCTCATGATAGGTCTCGCTTGGGAGCGCCGGCAAGGATGCGGCACTTTCATCGACGTAGCAGATTTGATATACGCTACGTATATTAGACACAGATACGTCGCGTATGTCAAATCGCATACGATATGTATGTCAATGGTGGGCGAGATGACCGTGAACAAGCGCCACGCGGCGATGGAAGAAAACCGGGAAAAGCTGATTGCGGCGGGCCGTGCGGCCTTCGCCGAGCATGGCTATGCCGGTGCCTCGATGGACGAGCTCACCGCCGCGGCTGGGCTCACGCGTGGCGCGCTCTACCACAACTTCGGCGACAAGAAGGGGCTGTTGGCCGCCGTGGTGCACAGGATCGACAGCGATATGGCGAGCCGTGCCAAGGCCATCGGCGCCGCCCACGCCGACCCTTGGGCAGGTCTCCTTGCGGAGGGCGCAGCCTATATCAGGATGGCGCTAGACCCCGAAGTGCAGCGCATCGTGCTGCTGGACGGCCCGGCCATTCTGGGTGATCCATCCAAATGGCCGAGCCAGGACAGCTGCCTGCACGCCACACAGCAAGCGATCGAAGAACTGATGGCCTCGGGAGTTGTCAAGCGCGTGGATGCCGAGGCTGCCGCCCGGCTCCTGAGCGGGGCCGCGCTCAACGCCGCGCTCTATGTGGCGGCCAGCGATGATCCGGAAGCAACGCTGCCGAAAACGGTTGAAGCGTTCAGTGCACTGGCATCCGGGCTGCTGGCCTGACCGTCATTTGATCCCTCATAGCCGGCAACCTCTATCCTGACTGCCGATGCATTGATGAACGAAAGCCGCCGGAGCGATCCGGCGGCCTTCTCGTCAGTAGGCGACCTCGACATCGAGCACCCAGGTCACACCGAACCTGTCCTTGAGCATGCCATAGAGCGGGGACCAGCCGGAGGGGGCCAGCGGCTGCAAGATGGCGGCTCCTTCGGCTAGCTTGGTCCAGTATGCCGTCAGCTGGTGAGGATCTGTCCCGCGGGCTGAGACGAAAAACGAATTCTCACCTGCCGCAAAGGGACGGCTCGCCGGCACGTCGAAGGCCATGATGCGGAAGCCTTCCGGGCTGACCACCTGCCCAAAGGCAACGAGCTCGGCCTCGTCCGGGGCAAAGCTCGGATAGGCCTGGCTATGGGTCGCCAGCATGATTTCGCCGCCGAATACGGAGTGGTAAAATTGAAGTGCGGCCCGGGCGTCACCGCGGAAGTTGAGGTGGGTCGTGGTGGTGATAGTCACGGCGATTTCCTTGCGTTGTGGGATGCCGCTGCTATAGCCAGGGGCAACTGCCAGTTTCCGACAGTTGGACCCGTGGCCCGATCCGATCGTCTGCTTCGCCTCCTTCAGGTCATGCGCGTCCTGCCGCCGCCCCTGACCGCCGCGCGCCTCGCCGCCGAGACTGGCGTTTCGCTGCGCTCGCTGTATCGCGACATCGACAGCCTGCGTGCCGCCGGGGCCCGGATCGATGGCGAGCGCGGCTATGGCTACAGGCTGACCGAGGATTTTGCCCTGCCGCCGCAGATCTTCGATCGCCTCGAAATCGAAGCGCTGGTGCTGGGTCTGAGCGAAGTGCGCCACATGGGGGATGCCAAGCTCGCCGATGCTGCAGTGTCGGTCCTCGCCAAGGTGGCCGCAACGCTGCCCGACGAGCGGGAGCAGCAGATGTTGCATGCCGTCTCCCAGGTCTATCGTCCGGTCACACGCTACGGCCTCACCGTCGATATGAGCGAGATCCGCCAATGCTGCTGGCAGGAGCAGGCCGTAGCCCTCCGCTATGGCGACGAGCATGGCGCGGTCACCAACCGCACCATCTATCCCCTGTCACTGGCCTATTCCGAGCGCGTGCTGGCCGTGCTCGCCTGGTGTTGTCTACGGCAAGACTTCCGCATCTTCCGCGCCGACCGCATCCAGGCCGCCGTGCCGACGGGCGAGAGCTTCCGGCCCCGCCGCGCTAGCCTGTTGCGGGACTACCTGGAGCAGCTCCGCAGTCGGCCCGCATCGCATTCCTCCGGCTAAGGCTCGATCTCCGTGTCCTGCCGCCCGCCCCATTCCGTCCACGACCCATCATAGACTGCCACATCCTCGGCGCCGGCGAGCTTCAGTGCCAGAGCGAGGGTCGAAGCGGTGATGCCCGAGCCGCAGGAGGTGATGATGGGCTGGTCGAGATCGAGGCCGCGCTCGGCAAACAGTTGCTGCAGTTCCCCTGCCGGCTTCATCTGCCCGGCCTCGGTAAGGAGGCTCACCGGCACGTTGAGGCTCCGGGGGATGTGGCCCGAGCGCAGGCCAGGGCGGGGCTCGGGTACTTCGGCGTGAAAGCGTGGCGCCGGGCGGGCATCGGCAATCTGGGCCTCCCCGTCGCGGCTGCGCTCGCGCACAAACTCGATGTCGGCCACAAGTTCGGGATCGAAATGCGCCTCGAAGATCTGGCGCGGGCGCGATACTAGCCCCGCTTCGGTGGGGCGCCGCTCGGCCCGCCATTTCGGACCGCCCCCGGCGAGGATGCGCGCGTCTTGGGCGCCCATCGCCTTGAAGGTCCACCACACCCGTGGCGCCGAAAACACGCCCAGCTCGTCATAAATGACGATGGTCATGCTGTCGGAAATGCCCAGCGCCCCCACCATGCGCGCGAAGTCGTTGGGGGCGGGCAGCATATGGGGCAGGTCGGTCGTGGTGTCGGCAATGCCGTCGATGTCGAAGAACACCGCGCCCGGAATGTGGCCCGCCAGGTATTCGGCCTGCGCATTGCGCGCGGCATTGGGCATGTGCCAGCTGCCGTCGACCACGACAACGTTCGCATCGTTCAGATTTTGGGCCAGCCACTCGGTTGTGACGAAAGGACTTTCCATGAGCCAACTCCTGGTGCGCAACATACAATGACCCTATCGCCGGTGCGGGTCCAGCAATGAAGTGCGGACCCGCCGCGGCAAACTTATCCCCGCCCGCTCTCAGCGCGCTTACACTCAACCTCATTGGCCCGCCAGAGCGCGATCATGACGAGTGATGCGCGGGTCGATGCCGGGGAGTCCGGGTCGCCGGACTCACGCATGGATGCTGACCACCGGTTTCGCACCGGCTGGGGGATAGGCCTCCTTCGGGAGACTGAACGGTGCCAGAGACGGTTCAACCGCAGGGCACCCATCCTGCAGCCGGTCCGATTCAGGCCTTGTGCCGCCGCTCGATGCGTGTGCGACAAAACCGGCGTGGCGGCGAGGCTCTGCTTCACTTCCACTTATCCACATCAGAGGCAGACGCCTCGCCGTCACCGCTCACCGTAAAACCGCGTCCGAGGCGGCGCTTCTGCTCGCCTCGCGCTAGAGCACCAGCATGTCCTTGCCGGCAAGGCTTATTGTAACGGTCTCGCCGCGGCTGGGAGGCGCGCTGCGCTGATCGTTGAAGGTGTCGAGGCTGACGACGTTCCGCCCCAGCTGGACGCGCAGCCGGATCACCGAGCCCAGAAAAGTCACGTCGGCAATGGTGCCGGAAAGCGTGATGTCATTGCCGGGGCGCGCGCCGACCGCCAGCACTTCAGGCCGCAGGGTCAGCGAAACCGCGGCCCCATTGCCGGCCGTGGCGGGCAGGGCGGGGACCACCGCCGTTTGTCCATCGATGGTGACGGTCTTGCTCTGGGCGTCAACCACCGTGGCCTCGATCGTGTTGAGGTGGCCAACAAAGGTCGCGACGAAGCGGGTGGCGGGCGTGTTGTAGATCTCGTGCGGCGCACCCAACTGCTCGATAGTGCCGCTGTTCATCACCACGATACGGTCGGAAATCGACAGTGCCTCTTCCTGGTCGTGCGTAACGAAGATGGTGGTGATGCCTAGGTCGAGTTGGATGGCGCGGATTTCCTCGCGCAGCGATACGCGAATCTTGGCGTCGAGCGCCGACAGCGGCTCGTCTAGGAGCAGCATGCGCGGCCGCGGTGCAATGGCGCGCGCCAGCGCCACGCGCTGCTGCTGACCGCCGCTCATCTCATAGGGGTAGCGCTTCTCAAAGCCGGGCAGGCCGATGAGCCTTAGCATCTCATCGACGCGAGCCCGCCGCTCCTCGGCGCCGACGCCCGCGATCTTGAGGCCAAAGCCGATATTGTCGCCGACGGTGATGTTGGGAAACAGCGCATAAGCCTGGAACACCATGCCCAGCCGGCGCTGGTTGGGCTTGAGCCCGGTAATGTCCTGCCCGTCCACGCGGATCGAGCCGGAGCTGGGCTGTTCGAAGCCGGCAATCATGCGCAGGATGGTGGTCTTGCCACAGCCCGAAGGCCCAAGGAGGGAAATGAATTCGCCCTTGCTGAAGCCAAAGCTGACGCCCTTGACTACAGTATTGGTGCCAAAGGATTTGACGAGGTTCTGGACTTCGAGGAAGGCGGCCATGGGTCAGTCGGTCCTGGCGGAAGTGCGAGGGGCAAAGCGGCCGAGCACGTTGATCATGCCCATGGCGCCCCAGGTGATGATGAAGGAAATGATGGCCAAAGCTGCCGGCTCATAGGCCCGGTTGGTGCCAATGCCGACGAGGTAAGGGCCGAAGGCCGGGCGGTTCAGCAGCGATGCAATGGTGAATTCGCCGATGACAATGGCAAAGGTCAAAAAGGCGCCCGACAGGATAGCGACCAGGATATTGGGCAGGATGATCTGGCCGATAATCTGCGCCTGGTTGGCGCCCATGATCTGCGCCGCCTCGGTCAGCGTGCCGATATCGATAGTGCGCATGCCGTTGTCGACGGCGCGATACATATAGGGCAGGGCCAGCGTCACATAGGCCCCGGTCAGCAGGATATCGGTGCCCAGCGCCGAGCCGGTGAAGGGAACAAGGGAAGAGGAATTGTAGAGCCGGATATAGCCGTAGACCAGCACCAGCGCCGGGATCACCAGCGGCAGCAGCGTGATAAATTCCATGAACGGCCGCAACCACGGCATGCGCAGTCGCACGAAATAAACCGCCGGCACCACCACCAGGACGCCGACCACAATGGTCAAGGCGCCGATCACCAGCGAATAGCCAAAGCTGGCAGCAAAGGCCGGGTCGGAAAACACCGACTGGTAGGCATCGAAGCTATATTCGCCGCGGCGCATGCGCAGCGAGAACTCGAAGGTGGCGATCAGCGGCACGATGAAATAGGCCGCGCCGACAGCAAAGATCACCCAGGGCCAAAATCTGCTGGTCTTCATTTCATCCACCGCTCGGCCCGGGTCGCGACGGTCAGGTAGATGACATTGGCAACCGAGGTAATGACGATCATGCCTAGCGCCAGCGCGGCGCCCAGACCGGGGTTCTGCAGCGCATCGCCGCGGATCTGGTTATAGAGCAGCACCGTCACGATGTTGAGGTTCGATCCGGTCAGTGCCCAGGCCGTGGCGATCGCCCCGAAGGCATTGGCAAACAGCAGCGACAGCGTGCCCAGGAAACTGGGCCAGAGGATAGGCAGCCCAACATGACGCCAGAACTGCCACCGGCTTGCGCCAAGCATCTGAGCTGCCTCGCTCCACTCCTTCTTCAGCCCGTCCACCGCCGGTGCAATGGTCAGCATCATCAGCGGGATCTGGAAATAGAGGTAGGTTAGCGTGAGCCCCCAGAAGCCGAGGAGATTGAAGCCCGAGCGATAGATATCCACGCCGAACACGGTGCGCAGTATAATGGTCGCGAGGCCCAGACGTCCCAGGGTGGCTATGAATGCAAAGGCCAGGGGCACACCGGCGAAGTTGGAGGCAACGCCGGAAAAGGTCATCACGGCGGAGCGCAGCGGCAAAGGCAGGCGGCCGCGAATTATGGCCAGGGTTATGGCGAGCCCGATCAGCGCGCCCAGAATGGCGGAGGCACCCGAAATACGAATGGAGATCCAATACGCGGAGAGGATTTGCGGCGTGATAAGCCCGGCAATGTTGTCCAGCGTGAAGTTTCCGGCCCGGTCGGTAAAGGCGCCGCTGATCAGCGACAGTGTCGGCATGAAAAGGAACATCACCGCGAAGACGACAAACGGGACGACGGCAAGTGCGTCCCATGGAATGCGGCGGGGAGAGGTAGACGCTTGGTTTTCGATGCGCGACATGCCTAGCCTTGACCGAAGTGTTTGGCACGATCGTGCCTATTACTGGAAGCGGCACCTCCCCCTTAACGGGGGAGGCCGGGTGGGGGTGCGGGTTGGCCCCGATATACGGGCTAAACGCCCCCCACCCTTGATCCCTCCCCGCAAGGGGGAGGGAGCCGACTGAAGCTTCAGTCGCAGATCAGCTTACTGCACGCTCGCCCCAACCGTGCTGTCCCAGCCGGTGGTGATCGTGGTCTTGTTGGCGTTCTGCTCCTCGATAGTGGGGAACACGGCCTTGGCGTAGTTCTCCGCCGCCGGCAACTTGGCCATCAGGTCATCCGGCAGAACGCCCGCTTCGGCCATGGCGTTGAAGCGGATGGGGTGGCAGTAGCCGGCGAGCCAGCCGAGCTGGCCTTCGTCCGAATAGAGGTACTCCATCCAGAGCTTGGCGGCGTTGGGATGGGGAGCATGGGCCGAGATGGCCTGGACATAGACGCCGGCGACGACACCGTCAGACGGCACCACGACTTCGATCGGCGGGTTGCCGTTGAGGTTGTCACGGGCGGCGAGGAGGTTGTAGTCCCAGTTGATAGCAATCGGGGTCGTGCCCTGAGCGATCGAGGCGGCTTCGGCGTCGACGGGCACGAAGTTGCCCTTGTCATTGAGGGCCTTGAAGAACTCGAGACCGGCCTGTGCGCCGTTGGCAGCATCGGCACCGGTGGATAGACCGGCAGCGTAGACCGAAAGGATGGCGTTGTTGGACGTGCGCGGATCGCCGGCAAGAGCGACCGAGTTGGCATAATCATCCTTCTGCAGGTCAGCCCAGGACTGGGGATTGTCGCCGGTGATGATGTCCTTGTTGATGCCGAAGGCGAGGACGCCGTAGTAGTCGCCGTACCAGAAGCCTTCTTCGTCCTTGGCATCGGCCGGAATGTCGTCCCAGGTAGAAACCTTGTAGGCCTGCAGCAGGCCTTCTTCCTTGGCCTGCGGGCCGAAAGCGAGGCCGATATCGAGGACGTCGGGCGCCTGTGGGCCGGTGTTGCCGATATTGGCGCGAACGGCTTCGAGTTCGTCGGCCGAACCGGCATCGGGGTTGAGTTCGTTGATGGTGATGCCGGGATACTTGGCCTTGAAGCCTTCGATCACGCCGCCATAGTTGCACCAGGAGTGCGGTAGGGCGATCACGGTCAGCTGGCCTTCGCCCTTGGCAGCTTCATAGAGCGCGTCGAGGTCGGCCTGGGCAAAGGCGGGGGCGGAAACGGCAAAGGCGGCCAGCACCGAAACGGATGCGCCGAGCAAATTCTTGATGGACATGTTCAGTCTCCCTGAAAGTCGTCCGCTGGCGTTCTTCAAAGAAGCTGCGGCGAGCCGGCGTGGCATTAGAGAGAGGACATGACAGTGCGATGACGGCGCCGATATCTGTCCTCCCCCGCTCGGCTGGCGCTATAATCCAGGTCGTGGAGAGCAGTGAGGAGGCCGACGGTTTAAGACAATAGGGTAACAGGTTTACGACGGTGTTTAGCGAGTGACGTTCTGGGGAGCGGGCCCCGTGCTTTCCCGAAGCACCAGTTCCACCGGCCAGAGCTCGTGCACGTCGTCGATCTTTTTGCCGCCCAGGATCTGGAGGATCAGTTCGGCCACTCGGGTTCCCGCCTGCCTTATGGAGGAGCGGGTAGTCGACATGGTGGGGAACATGTTGTCGGCGTTGAGATAGGGGAAGACATCGTCATGGGCGATCAGCGACACGTCCCGTCCCAGCGTCAGTCCCGCCTGCCGGATGGCGCGGAACACGCCCAGCGCCGTCATCATCGAGCCCGCCATGAAAGCTGTGGGCGGCGAATCCATCTGCAGCATGGATTGCGCGAGGCGGAACCCGGCTTCGTCGGTGAAGACGGAATTGCTCATCAGCGCCGCGTCGAACGGAACGCCACGGGCAGACAGCGCGGCCAGGTAGCCCAGTTCGCGATGTTCGGCAAAGGTGCGGCCCTTGATCCCGTTGAGGAGGGCAATGCGGCGATGGCCGAGGTCGAGGAGGTGACCGGTTGCGCGCTCTACCGCCCCGGTATTATCGATGTCGAGCCAGGCCACGGTCTCCCCAATATTGGTGCGGCCATGCAGCACAAAGGGAATGCGCAGGTCCTTGAGGAGCTTCACCCGTTCGTCCACCACCTTGGGCGAGTGGAGCACAATGGCGTCGACCTTTTGGCTGGCGGCAATACGCCGATAGGCAGCGACTTCGTCCTGATAGGAGTCCACCGTGGTGACGAGGATATCGATCTCCTCGGTCGCCATCCGCCCGCCCATGCCGGCGAGGAATTCGCTCATATGCGGCCCCAGCTCCTCGGCCCCCCGCAGCACGAGGCCGATGGCGCCCGACCGCCCCGTGGCCAGGCGCAGCGCGCTGGCGTTGGGGCGATAGCCCAACCGCTCGGCCGTTTCGGCTACACGCAGGCGCGTTGCCTCATTGACCTCAGGATAGCCATTGAGCGCGCGGCTTACAGTGGTTTGCGACAGGCCGAGATGCTCGGCCAAATCCTTGAGTCTCATTGCTGCCAACTGGTTCCGGACAGTTTCACGCGCACCGATAAGGTGCATACGGTCTGCCTTTTGGAACGCGCGGCCTGCATCTCCGGCAGAGCCGCTTCCTCCTCCGAAGGGCTATTCAAAGCGATTTCAAATTTCTCCGCAAGCCGGGATTTCACCCGCCGCAGCATTGAGGTGCGTACGTCAGGGTTTCCACCCGCAAAACAAGGAGCTTCTTCATCGTGGAACCATAAGGCGCTGTAAGCATTAGGGAAAAATCCGGAGCGATCTTGAGAAGCTAACAATCCGTTGATGTGCCGCTTGACAGGAATACATGGCTCTGGTTCTTTTTCACTCAAAGCGCTTTGGAAACTCGACAAACAAGACGTTGAGGCCAGCCTTTTAGGGAGGAAGCAGGTTCGCGGCGCCATGCGCCGCATGACCATGCATGCCTCTCTCAACTTGGTTCATTCGGGAGGAAATCTGATGAAGATCAATAAAATGCTTGTCGGTCTGCTGACCAGCGTGACGCTGGTGGCCGGTGCCGCACAGGCTGCGGAGCTGTCCGTCGTGTCGGGCGATACCGGCAACGGCCTGGCATTCCTGCAGGAGCAGCTGGAGAAGTTCGAAGCCGAGACCGGCCACACCGTCACCATCGTGCCGATGCCGTCCTCGACCACCGACCAGTTCGGCCAGTACCGCCTGTGGCTTGCTGCCGGCAACACTGACATCGACGTCTATACCACCGACGTGATCTGGGCTCCGCAATTGGCGGACCAGTTCCTGGACCTGAGCGAAGCTGCAGCCGATGTCATCGACCAGCACTTCCCCTCGATCATTGAATCGCAGACCGTGAACGGCAAGCTGGTCGCCATGCCGGCCTATACCGACGCACCAGCCCTGTTCTACCGCAAGGACTTGCTGGAAAAGTACAACAAGGAAGTGCCGACCACCTGGGCTGAACTGACTGCGACTGCCCAGGAGATCATGGACGCCGAACGCGCCGAAAACCCCGACATGTGGGGCTTCGTGTTCCAGGGTAACGCCTATGAAGGCCTGACCTGCAACGCTCTTGAATGGGTTAAGTCCTATGGCGGTGGCCAGGTCATCGAGGCCGACGGCACCATCTCCATCAACAACGAACAGGCCGCCGCTGCCATCGACATGGCAGCAAGCTGGATCGGCACGATCTCGCCCGAAGGCAACCTGGCCTATATGGAAGAAGAAAGCCGCGGCGTGTGGCAGCTCGGCAATGCCGTGTTCATGCGCAACTGGCCCTATGCCTATGCACTGGGCGAAGGCGAAGACTCGGCCGTGAAGGGCAAGTTCGACGTGGCTCCGCTTCCCGCTGGCGAGGGTGAAGGCGCCCGTTCGGCTGCAACGCTGGGCGGCTGGAACTATGCCGTTTCCAAGTACAGCCAGGAACCGGAAGCCGCGATCCAGCTGGCCATGTTCCTCTCGTCGCCGGAAATCCAGAAGGAACGTGCGATCAAGCAGTCCAACCTGCCCACGATCGAAGCCCTCTATGACGACCAGGACGTTCTGGCCGCAGCGCCCTTCATGAGCAACTGGAAGGAGATCTTCCAGAACGCCGTGCCGCGTCCGTCCGCTCCGGCTCAGGCCAAGTACAATGAAGTGTCCTCGCTGTTCTGGGGTGCCGTGCACAACACGCTTTCGGGTGACGGCTCCGCTGCGGAAAACCTCGAACTGCTTGAAGCTGACCTGAGCGACCTCAAGGGCGACGCCTGGTAAGCGCCTCTAACGCCAGCAGGGTGGACGGCCGGGCTTTCCCCACCGCCCGCCCTGCGAAAAAATGACGAAAACGGGAGGGGCACTTATGGCGACAGAGACAATGGCGCCGCCGGTTGCGATGACCGGCCGCAGGGCAAGATCGGAACTGATGCAGCAGCGCGTCCGCGCAGCGCGCTGGTTCCTCCTCCCCATGATGATCGCGCTTGCCATCGTGGCCGGGTGGCCACTGCTGCGCTCGATCTATTTCTCATTCACCGATGCCACGCTCGATAACCTGTACGGTGCCGAGTGGATCGGCTTTGGCAATTACCTTTCGGTGCGTACCCTTGAGAGTGGACGCACCATCTATCGCGGCGTGCTGGCGGACCCGGACTGGTGGAATGCGGTCTGGAACACCGTGCGTTTCGCCTTCTGGTCGGTCTTCTGGGAGACCGTGCTCGGCATGATCGTGGCCCTTGTGCTTAATGCCGAATTCCGCGGCCGCGGCATCGTTCGCGCGGCTATCCTCATCCCCTGGGCCATCCCGACCATCGTTTCGGCCAAGATGTGGAGCTGGATGCTGAACGACCAGTTCGGCATTCTCAACGATCTTGGCCTGCGCCTGGGCCTGCTGAGCCAGAAGGTGGCCTGGACTGCCAGCGCCGACACCGCCATGCAGGCAGTCCTGGTGGTCGACATCTGGAAGACTACCCCGTTCATGGCGCTGCTGATCCTTGCCGGCCTGCAGATGATCCCCAAGGACATCTACGAGGCTGCCGAGATCGACGGGGTGCATCCGGTCAAGCAGTTCTTCCGCATTACCCTGCCGCTGGTGCGGCCGGCTCTGATGGTCGCCATCATCTTCCGCGTGCTCGATGCGCTCCGCATCTTCGACCTGATCTATGTGCTCACGCCCAATAGCGATGCGACCAAGACCATGTCGGTGCTGAGCCAGGAAAACCTTTTCCAATTCAACAACTTTGCGGAAGGCTCGACGCAGTCGACCCTGCTGTTCCTCCTCATCGCCCTGTTCACCATCGTCTATATCTGGCTGGGCAAAGTGAACTTCGACGGAGGAGACCGCTGATGACCGGCTCGTTCAACCTCTGGAAGCTGACCAAGACCGTCCTGTTCTATGCCTTGGTCGTCTTCATCGTCGTCGTCAGCGTGTTTCCCTTCTACTACGCGATCCTGACGAGCTTCAAATCGGGTACGGACCTGTTCCGCATCACTTATTGGCCGACCTCGTTCAGCCTCGACAACTACACGGACGTGCTGGCCAACGGCTCGTTCCCGCGCAACCTCCTGAACTCGCTGTTCGTGGCGACGACCACCGTCGTGCTGGCGCTGTTCCTTGCGGTGACTGCAGCTTTCGCGCTCAGCCGCGTCAGGTTCCGGGGGCGGTCGCTGCTGCTGGTGACGATCCTGGCCGTGTCTATGTTCCCGCAGATCGCCGTTCTGGCGGGTCTGTTCGAACTGGTGCGGTTCCTGGGCATCTACAACACGCCGTGGGCCCTCATCTTCTCCTACACGATCTTTACGCTGCCCTTCACCGTCTGGGTGCTGACCACGTTCATGCGTGACCTGCCGGTGGAGATCGAGGAGGCGGCGATCGTCGACGGCGCCACGCCATGGGTCATCATCACCCGCGTCTTCATGCCGCTGATGTGGCCAGCGCTGGTCACCACAGGCCTGCTCGCCTTCATCTCCGCCTGGAACGAGTTCCTGTTCGCCCTGACCTTCACGTCGTCGAACAGCACCCGCACCGTGCCTGTAGCGATTGGCCTCCTGTCAGGCGGCTCGCGCTTTGAAATTCCATGGGGGCTCATCATGGCCGCCTCCGTCATCGTCACCGTGCCCCTTGTGGTTCTGGTGCTCATCTTCCAGCGTAAGATCGTCAGCGGCCTGACCGCCGGCGGCGTGAAGGGCTAAGGAGCAAGAAATGGCTGCAATCGAGCTACGCGACATCCGCAAGTCCTTCGGCGCGGTGAATGTCATCAAGGGCGTGAACCTTGAAGTGCGCAAGGGCGAGTTCATGGTCTTCGTCGGCCCATCGGGCTGCGGCAAGTCCACCCTGCTGCGTCTGATCTCGGGATTGGAAGACATCACCTCGGGCGAAATGCTGTTCGACGGCAAGGTGGTCAATTCGCTGGCGCCGTCCAAGCGCGGCATCGCCATGGTGTTCCAGTCCTATGCGCTTTATCCGCACATGACGGTCTACGAGAACATGGCCTTTGGCCTCACGCTCGAAAAGGGCAAGGGCAAGGACGAGATCCGCCAACGCGTCGAGCGCGCCGCTGACATGCTGCAGATCCGGCAATATCTCGACCGCCTGCCCAAGCAGCTGTCAGGTGGCCAGCGCCAGCGCGTCGCCATCGGCCGGGCGATTACCCGGGATCCGAAGGTGTTCCTGTTTGACGAACCGCTGTCCAACCTCGATGCCGCCCTGCGCGTTGCGACCCGCATTGAAATCGCCAAGCTGCACGAGGAAATGAGCAACGTCACGATGATCTATGTGACGCATGACCAGGTGGAGGCCATGACGCTCGCCGACCGCATTTGTGTGCTGCGCGACGGTCTGGTTGAGCAGGTCGGCACGCCTATGGAACTCTACGAGCGTCCGAACTCGGTCTTCGTTGCCGGTTTCATCGGTTCGCCGAAGATGAACTTCATCACCGGGGACCGCGCCGAGGCGCATGGCGCCCATACCTTGGGCATCCGCGGCGAGCACATCATGATCAAGCCGGAAGGGCAGGGGCTCTGGAACGGCCGGGTCATTCACAAGGAAGAACTCGGCGCCGACAGCTATATCTATTTGGAAATGGGCACTGAAGAGCCGGTCGTCGTACGGATCGACGGCCCCAACACCTATAAGAGCGGCGACGTCGTTCACATCTCGCCCATGGAAGACAAGCTCCACCGCTTCAATGAAGCGGGAAGACCGGTCGCCTGATCTTTTTATGGTGGCGGCCATACGGCCGTCACCAAGTGAAATCACATTACTACCCTAACGCCCGGCGCCTCCCACTGCCGGGCTTTCGACCATAGGAGACTAGAATGGCAATCCGTACCCTGATCTGGGGCGAAAACGTCCACGAGCAGAAGAACAAGATCGTTGCCGACAACTATCCCGAAGGCATGCACAACCAGATCGCCAAGCTCCTGGCCAGCGACAGCAATATCGTCACCAAGACGACGACGCTGCAGGAGCCCGAGCATGGCTGCACGGTCGAAGCGCTCGCCGAAACGGATGTTCTGGTCTGGTGGGGCCACGCCGCCCATGGTCAGGTCCAGGACGAGATTGTGGAGCGCATCGCCAAGCGCGTGTGGGAAGGCATGGGCCTGATCGTTCTCCATTCCGGTCACTTCTCCAAGATCTTCAAGCGCCTGATGGGCTCGCCCTGTGGCCTCACCTGGCGTGAAGCCGGTGAACGCGAACGCCTCTGGGTCACCAATCCTGGCCACCCGATCGCCAAGGGCCTGCCCGCCTATTTCGAACTTGAAATGGAAGAAATGTACGGCGAGCCGTTCAGCGTGCCCGAGCCGCTTGAGACCGTCTTCGTTTCCTGGTTCCAGGGCGGCGAAGTGTTCCGCTCAGGCCTGACCTACCGCCGCGGCGCCGGCAATATCTTCTACTTCCGCCCCGGCCACGAAACCTATCCCACCTATCACGACGATACGGTCGGTCTCGTGCTGCGCAACGCCGTGAACTGGGCCTATAATGCCAACCAGTTCCCGCAGATGCTCCAAGCACCGAACGTACCGGTCGACGAGGCCCTGGAAAAGATCGAAGAGCGCGGCCCCAAGCTGCATCATGGTCGGGAAGAAGGTTTCCGTTAAAGGAAGTAGACGCCGCTAACCTCGGGCCGCAATGAGGCCTGAGGTTATGGGTGCTCGGTACAGTCTCGTTCTCTTATGGGCCTTGGATGAGACGCCACGACGAAGGCCCTGACATCGAATCTGCGGACCGCGTCGGTACCGCCTTAGGAAATCAGATATGCGGCTGCTCATTCTGGGTACCGGTGGCATGGCCAATACGCATGCCAAGAACTTCGCTGCCATCGAGGGCGTGACTTTGGCGGGCGGCGTGGACGTCGATCCAGCGCGCGTCGAGGCCTTCTGCACGGCGCACAATATGGAGCGCAGCTTCGGCTCGCTCGATGCTGCCCTGGCCTGGGGCGAGTTTGACGCCATCGCCAACGTGACCCCCGACAGCGTGCACCATCCGACCACGATGGCTGCGCTGAAGGCGGGCAAGCACGTGTTCTGTGAAAAACCGCTGGCCACCGACCATACCAAGGCCATGGAAATGACCGAGGCCGCCGAAGCTGCCGGCCTCGTCAACATGGTCAACCTGACCTATCGCAATGTCAGCCAGCTGCAGAAGATGCGTGAGCTGGTGCAGTCGGGCGCCGTCGGCAAGGTCAAGCATTTCGAGGCGAGCTATCTGCAAAGCTGGCTGGTCTCCAAGGCCTGGGGCGATTGGCGCACGGAGTCGCAGTGGCTGTGGCGCCTCAGCAAGAAGCATGGCTCCAACGGCGTGCTCGGCGACATCGGCGTCCATATTCTGGACTTCGCCGCCTATGGCGCGGGCAGCGATTTCTCGAAGGTGTTCTGCCGCCTCGAGACTTTCGAGAAGGCCGAGAACAACAAGATCGGCGAATACGATCTCGACGCCAATGACAGCTTTGCCATGACGGCACAGCTCGAAAACGGCGCCCTTGGCGTCATTCACGCCACGCGTTGGGCTACCGGGCACTTCAACGAATTGAGGTTGCGCATCTATGGCGAGCTGGGCTCCATCGAAGTCCAGCATCGCCATGACTGGTCCAAGCTCTTCACCTGCCTCGGCGACGATGCCGAAACCGGCACCTGGACTGAAGTGGCCGTCGACCCAGTGCCGACCAACTACATGCGCTTCGTCGAAGCGGTGCGCGAAGGCCGCAACAACGAGCCGAGCTTCCGTCACGCCACCAACATCCAGAAGGTGCTCGATCTTGCCACGGCCACGGACCGGGACCGCATGGAGCACTCCGTCTAGCCGAGAGCAACGGCCTCGATGGCCCCATTGGAACTGTTTGTGAGGCTCCGGATTATCCGAGTAACGGAAAAAGGAGCGTCAAAATGGGTATTATCTGGGCCATCATCATCGGCTTTTTCGCCGGCCTTATCGCCAAGTTCATCGTGCCAGGAGACAAGGAGCCCAAGGGCTTCATTCTCACCACGGTACTCGGCATTGTCGGTTCGCTGCTGGCTACTTTCCTGGGTCAGGCCATCGGCTGGTACGGCCCCAACGACGGTGCAGGCTTCATTGCCTCGATCGTCGGTGCCGTCATCATCCTCGTCGTCTGGGGCATGATCTCGCGCCGCCGCTAAGCCGATTCCGATTACTGAAACAAAAAAGGGCGCCCCGCGAGGCGCCCTTTGTTTTTCGTATCGATTCCTATTCAAGAACAGTGATGCGGCCATCCGTATAAGGCGTGTACTCGCCACCCAGTTCGGCGATGTAGTCCGCCAGGACCTGCTCCAGCGGAGGACCGAAGTCATAGGCGTTGTCGCCCTCGGCAAAGGTCGAGTAGCCGTCGCCGCCGCCGCGATTGTAGTTGTTGGTGACAACGGTATAGGTCGCCTCTTCATCGATCGGCACCCAGCTGTCGCCTTCCCCCTTCACGAGCACGTCGCTGATGCGTTCGCCGGCCGGCTTAGCCAGGGTGTAGCTGTACTTGAGGCCGGCAACCTGCGGGAAACGCCCAGCCCCGTTCTCGACATCGCTTACGCCGTTCTCCAACGCTTCGATCACGTCAGCGCCGGAGATATCGACCGTCGCCAGCGTGTTGGAGAAAGGGAGGACCGTGAGCACTTCGCCCATGGTGATCTCGCCCGCATCGATCGAGGCACGCAGGCCACCGCCGTTCTGGATGGCAATGGTTGCGCCCTGTTCCGCAACGCGATCAAGAATGGCATCGGCCACCAGGTTACCCATCGAGCATTCCTCGATGCGGCAGACTTCACGGCTGCCCTCGATGGGAGCGGTAGTGGTGCCGATCACCTGCTCCATCAGTTCGTTGATCGGTTCCTGCAATTCGGCTAGCCGGGTGACATAGCCTTCGTCGGGCTCGACGGATGCATCCATCAGGATTGGTGCACCTTCCGCCGAAATGACCTTGCCCTGGTCGTCCCAGGTCACCACGAGGTCGCCGAGATACTTGCCGTAGGAATAGGCGGTCACGACCGGCACTTCCACGCCATCTGGACCTTTGACGAGGGTGGGGTAGGGACCGGCCGCGCCTTCTTCCGTATTGGACAGGAGCGTATGCGAGTGACCGCCCACGATGACGTCGATGCCGGGTACGTTGGCTGCGATCTCGAGGTCGTGGGTATAGCCGACATGGGTAAGGCCGATGATCTTCTCGACGCCCGCAGCTTTCAGCGCATCGACCTGGGTGCGGAGGCTGGTGATGGTGTCGTCGAACTCGACATTGTCGCCCGGCGACGAGGTCTCGTCTGTGTCTTCCGCCAGGGCCGAGACGAAGCCGACCTTCTCTCCGCCGATTTCGAGCACATGCGTGCCCTCGAGCTTGCCGGCAAGTACGGGCTCGTTTTCGACGTTGGTATTGCCTGAAATGACGGGGAACTCGACTGCCTCGAGCAGCTTGGCCAGTTCTTCGGGGCCATCGTCGAACTCGTGGTTGCCCACGGCCATTACCTCGATGCCAAGATCGTTGGCGAACTCGGCGATGATCTCGCTGCGGTACTGCGTGTAGAACAGCGAACCCTGGAACTGATCACCGGCATCGAGCAGCACGAAGTTCTGCCCCTCGAGTTCAGCGCGCTTATCATCAATCGCCGTCTTGAGGCGGGCGACGCCACCAAAGCATTCGCCGGCTGCGTCGGTTTCCGCATCGCAGTTGGAATCGGAGTCCGTGATTGGGCCGAAGCGGG
Source organism: Devosia sp. (assembly GCF_036563435.1). Classification (GTDB taxonomy): domain Bacteria; phylum Pseudomonadota; class Alphaproteobacteria; order Rhizobiales; family Devosiaceae; genus Devosia. The sequence continues at coordinate 378,025 of NZ_DATCMJ010000001.1, read as the reverse complement.
AATGGAAGTCGTTGATGTGGAGAATGTTGAGCGTGTAGTCAGCGTGTGCCGCGCCCGAAAATCCGGCGCAAAGCGTAAGCGCCGTGGCGCCGAGGAGAAGGTGTTTCATTCCCTGTATCCTTTGTTTTTGACGGCTGATCAGCTGTCCGCAGCACGCGGCGAACAGCAACCAAGTCGAGTTAACCAGCCTTTTGTGACAGTGGAAAGCAAAGCGTCACGTGAGCGACATGCGTGCTATGCGCCCGCTCGGCTTCACCAGGCGGCAACCATGGTGCAAAAGACCTCTGTTGCTGCTGGAACCGGTTAAGCAGGCACAGAGAGCTGGCGCGCTATGGCTGCGCCGCGACTGAACCAAAGGACTGTTTCCAGCCATGAGCGCTGCTCTACATAGCCTGATGCGTGACATCCCGGCCTCGCCACCTTCGCGCGTGCTCGGTGAGCTGTTGGGCTTTCTCGCTGTTGGCACCACAGGTGCGGCGGCCTTCGTGGCGCTGTCATCCTTTGTTGTTTCACTCGACACAGGTTATGCAAACTGGCTGGTGAACGCGGCCTGCTACGCAGTGCTGATCGTCCCCATTTACCTGTTGCAACGCCGGTTTTCCTTCCGCTCCAGTGCTGCCCACCATCATGCGCTGCCACGCTATGTGGCGGTGCAACTGCTGGCGGTGGTGCTTGCGGCGGTGTTTTCGTTCGCCATTCACGCCGTGCTCATTCTGCCGCCACTCCTGACGTCGGTGCTGGTCATTGTGCCGACTTCGGCATTGAGCTTCGTGGTGCTCCGGCATTGGGCCTTCACCCGCCGCTCCACAAAGGCGGTCACAGTCTAGTCACCAGCGGGCTTTCAATAGCTGTTGAGTCAGGTATTCTCCCCCCGTTTGATTTGGGGGAAGTGCTGCATGAAGAGCGCCTTGATTGTTTATGGTGGCTGGTCGGGTCACGACCCCGAAGAGTGTGCCGCCATCTATCGCCGCTGGCTGCATGAAGATGGCTTTTCGGTCCGCATGGCCACGGAAACAAGCGCCTTCGCAGATCCGTCCATTCATGACCTGAACCTGATCATCCCGATCTTCACCATGAGCAAGATCGAGAAGGAAGAGGTCGAAAACCTCACCAAGGCGGTCGAGGGCGGGGTCGGGCTGGCTGGGCATCACGGCGGCATGAGCGACGCCTTCCGCGACTCCGTGGATTACCAGTTCATGGTCGGCGGCCAGTGGGTTGCCCACCCCGGCAACATCATCGACTACACGGTCGAAGTGGCCGATCCGCTCGACCCTATCATGGCGGGCATCAAGAACTTCGCCTACACGTCAGAACAGTATTACATGCATGTGGACCCATCCAACCATGTGCTGGCGACCACCACATTCACGGGCGAACATGCCTCCTGGATCAATGGCGTGAAGATGCCGGTTGCCTGGAAGCGACAGCATGGCAAGGGACGCGTATTCCACTCGACGCTGGGACACCAGGCCAAGGAGTTCGAGGTGCGCGAAATGGCCACGATCATGCGTCGCGGCATGAACTGGGCGGCACGCGAGGAATAACGCCTCAGCCTACCAGCGCAGCAGCCAACGTCCCAGAACGGCGCCGATGGCGCCGACAACCAGGATCGCAAGCGTGTACCACAGCGCCAGAAACATCATCCCGATTTCAGCGCAGGCAAAGGCATAGATCCAGGCGCCGGTACTGCCGGCCATGATTCCGGCAGCGAAGCCGGCAAGGGTTGGCCGGGTTGGAGCCATGCGCCGCAGCGCCAGCATGGTGCCGAGAAGAACCGGCAGCGCCAGAATGGGGATATAAGTCAGCGCCCGTTGGATCGAGCGGCCCACGACCAGCGGCATCATGTCGTCGGCGCGGGCCAGTTGCACCATTGCCAAAACAGTGAGCAGCGCCAGCAGGCCCACGCCCGCAAGCCAGGGCCAGCGCGTGCGACCTCCTGGCCGCGCGAGAACCAGCGTCGCCGCCAGGCCCAACAGAGCCAGGCATGCCGTGTAGGTAAACTTGGTCCAGTAGCTCATGGTGGCCGCGGCGCTGTCCATGTCCGGCCGCATGCCCAGCAGCATCAACATGGCCACGGCGGCAATGACTCCGCTCAGCAGCAGCGCGCCCACGAGATAAACCTGCATGGCCATGGGGCGCACCGGCTTGAGGTCGGCACTTAGCCGGTCGATCAGCTCATCGGTCATTTCGAGCCTCCCGCAAATCTGGCAGCCAGTGATTTCAGCCCGCGATGAATGGAGACCTTGGCGGCCGTCTCGCTGATGCCGTGCGCCGCTGCCGCCTCGGCCACGGAGGCGCCTTCCACCTTGGTACGGCGGATCAGGTCCGATGTCCGGGGAGGAACTTGCTCAAGCACATTGTCCAGGTCCCGCCGCGACAGGGCATCTTCATTATCGTCATGTGCAGCGATCGGCGGATCGTCCTCGAGCGGCACGGTCAGGCGGATGGATTGTCGCCGCACGTGATCAACGAACTTGTGGTGAGCGATTGCATGCATCCAGGCGGTAAACGGCCGGTTGCGGTCATAGGTCATGCGCCTTGTGTGAATGGCCAGCAGGGTCTCTTGCACGAGATCCTCCGCGTGCGATGCAAAGGCGGGGGTCAGCCGCCGGGCGAAATAGGGCCGAAGATGCTTGCCCACGTCGGCAAGCAGCCGGCGATAGGCTGCGGCGTCGCCATCGAGCGAAGCGAGCATCAGGTCCCGCAATCGCGTTTCGGTTGGGTCAGCCTGCATTGCCAGTCCATTCGTTGCCGCAGCTAACATCGTTACATCGGTGCTGCCGGCAGAAAATCGCCTCCAGCGCGCCCTGGCAAGGTAACTCTCGTCCCCGGTCGACGAATAGATGCTATGAAACTCTTAGCGCTGCTGGCACCGTTACTCCAGCAGCTATTGCCGGAGGGAACAATGAGACAGGGCGAAGCTCAGCCTGCCGGCAAGGGTCCGCTGATCTACCGGCAGTCGGTTTGGACGCGGGTGACCCACTGGACCTGGGCGGTATGCCTGTTCTTTCTGCTGCTCACTGGCCTGCAGATCTTCAACGCCCATCCGGCGCTTTACGTCGGACAACAGTCGGGCTTCGAGTTCGACAACTCCATCCTCAAGATCGGTGCAGTCAACACGGAAGCCGGGCCTCGTGGACGGACGACCGTGCTGGGCCAGACCTTCGACACGACCGCTCTTGGTCTGGGGATGAGCGGCAATGCCGAGCGGCCAACCTTTACCGCCTTCCCTGGCGCGGTCACCATTCCCAGCTATCGCGACCTCGGCACGGGGCGGGTGGTGCACTTCTTTTTCGGCTGGGTTTTCGTCGCCACCATGCTGGTCTGGTTCGTTGCGAGCTTCGTCAACGGGCACATCAGGCGGGACATCGTGCCGAGGGGGAGCGATATACGGGGCTTGCCAGGCGATATTGCCGGGCATGCGCGGTTCCGCTTCCAGCATGAACGAAGCTATGGACCGCTGCAGAAGCTTACCTATTTCACCGTCTTCTTCATTCTCTTTCCGCTGATCGTCGCCTCCGGCCTCACCATGAGCCCGGGGATCAATGCCGCCGCGCCCTGGATGCTGGACCTGTTCGGTGGAAGGCAAACAGCGCGAACCATCCACTTCCTCGTCATGCTGGCGCTGGTTGCCTTTTTCATCGTCCACGTGGTCATGGTCGTCGCCGCCGGTCCGATCAACCAGATGCGCTCCATGATCACCGGCTGGTACCGCACCAGCGCGATCACGCCCACCATTCCGAAAGACCAGCCATGAGCCGCCTGATCACCCGCCGCAATTTCCTGCGCAGCTCCGCCGTCATGGGCTCCGGACTGGCGCTGGCCGGATGCAATCAGTTCGACTTCCTGGGCTCCAAGGAGAACCCGGTCCGGCAGGCCATGGAACGTGCCAATGTTCTGACCTATCAGGCACAACGGACCCTGATCGGGCAGCAGACGCTGGCCCGTGAATATGCCGAGAGCGAAATCCGGCAGGGCATGAAGCCCAATGGCTCGGTGGAGCCAACCACGCCCGAATATCTGTTCCTCAAGATGCAGAACTTTGCCAGCTACCGGCTGACCATCAAGGGCATGGTGGAGCGCGAGGTCAGCTATTCGCTCGACGAGTTGCGCAACATGCCGGCGCGCACGCAGATCACCCGGCACGATTGCGTGGAGGGTTGGAGCTGCATCGCCAAATGGACGGGAACCCAGCTCGGCCCGTTGCTCGACGAGGCAGGCGTCAAACCCGGTGCGCGCTATTGCGTCTACCACTGCTTCGACAACATCCAGCGCACCCTGTCGGGCGACATTCTCTACTATACGAGTTCTGACCTGATCGACGCCTACCACCCTCAGACGATCCTGAGCTATGGCCTGAACGATCAGGTTCTCCCGGTCAGCAATGGGGCGCCCGTTCGCCTCCGCATCGAGAGAGCGCTTGGTTACAAGCAGCCGAAGTACCTCCACACCATCGAGCTGGTCGATAGCCTCGCGCCCTTCGGCGAGGGCAAGGGCGGCTATTGGGAAGATACCGGCTATGACTGGTATGGCGGTATCTAGCGGGGAGAAGCGTCGACCCCCCGCGCAGGGCGGCCATGCGGAGCTTCCGGCCGAATAGTCTTGCAAGTTAAGGCCTTGTGCTCCATATCTTGCCTATCGTCATCCGGCGCATGGACCTTTGGTAGATCCGCTGGCGCCGCAACAGGGTGACGGACTTCTCTTCTTATCCCCTGCGGTGAGCGGCGAAGTCAGCCCGGAAACACTTTGTCCGGGTTCGAGCCAGCACCCGCGCGATAACCAATCCTATCGCCCGATTGCATCTGTCCAACCGCCGGCGCTTTGCGTCTGGCGATTTGCGCGCTGCATGTTCTGCGCGCAGCAAGCGCCTTTGGGCGCAGAAAGAAAGTGTTCACTTGAACGATTTTTCCTCCCTCGGCCTTCCTGCCATCCTGACCGACAGCCTCACCGCTGCAGGCTTCACCGAGCCCACCAAGATCCAGACCCAGGCCATTCCCAAGCTGCTCGAAGGCAAGGACATGATGGGCATCGCCCAGACCGGTTCGGGCAAGACGGCCGCCTTCGGCCTGCCCATCCTTGCAGGCATCCTCCAGCTCAATGGAAGGCCGCGTCCACTGACAACCCGCGCCCTGATCCTGGCGCCGACCCGTGAGTTGGCGGTGCAGATTGACGAGAACCTGCGCAAGTTTGCCGGGTCTAAGATGAAGATCGAAACCGTTCTGCTGCTGGGCGGCGTCTCGCGCTACCACCAGGTCAAGAAGCTTGAGCGCGGTGTCGACATCACCGTTGCCACCCCTGGCCGCCTCAAGGACCTGATGGACGACGGCAAGATCCGGCTCAACGAAACGCGCTGGTTCGTGCTGGACGAGGCTGACCGCATGCTCGACATGGGCTTCATCGCCCCGGTTCGCGCCATCGCCAAATCCATCGGCATCAAGCGCCACACCATGATGTTCTCGGCCACCATGGCGCCCGAAGTCGCCGACCTGGCAAAGAGCCTCCTGCAGGATCCGGTGCGTGTCGACGCATCGGTTGCCGGTTCGACCGTGGTCAAGATCGACCAGCGGGTGATCCTCTCCGGGTCCAAGGCCAAGCGCGGCGTGCTCAACGAACTCTTGGCCAGCGAAACCGAGAAGATGGAGCGCGTCATCATCTTCTCGCGCACCAAGCATGGTGCCGATCGCGTCGCCAAAAATCTCGAGATAGACGGCCACAAGGCCGCGGCCATCCACGGCAACAAGTCGCAGAACGCCCGCCAGGCGGCACTCAAGGGCTTCGCCACAGGTGACGTCCGCATTCTCGTTGCGACCGATATCGCGGCGCGCGGCATCGACGTCCCGGGCATCACCCATGTAGTGAACTATGAACTGCCCGACGATCCCGAGAACTATGTGCACCGCATCGGCCGCACGGGGCGCAATGGTGCATCGGGCACAGCGATCACGCTGTGCGACGGCACCGAGCGCGGCAAGCTGCGCGACGTTGAACGCCTGATCCGGCGCACTCTGCCGGTGTCGGGCGATCTCCACACCGGCAATGACACCGGCGTGGTCGAAGCGCCACGTTCAGCCTACAAGAAGCCCAGCGGTGGTCGCCCTGGCCCGCGTTCGGCGCGCAACCCGCGCAAGGACCAGACGGATCGCCGCTCGCCGGCGGAACGTCGCCCCTTTGCCGAGTTCGCCAAGGAAGTGGGCAGCAAGAGCCAGCCGCATCACCAGCCTTCTGACACGCCGCGCGTCCGCAACGATGCGCAGCCGAGCCGCGGCGTCCGCCGCGACATGGAAACGGGCAAGCCCATGGCTGCCAAACCAGCCGGTGCACCCACCAAGCAGCGCTGGGGCAAGTCGCAAAAGGATGCCGTGCGCACCGGCGGACGGTCCAATGCCGATCGGCAGCGGGGCCGCGCTGCCCGCGTCAGCCAGTAACAAGAAGAAGGGCGGCAGCGATGCCGCCCTTTTTCTTACGCGACGGAGGCGAGATAGAGGATGTCCCGCCGGCTCGTGCTCTCCGTCCCGTCCGGGGGAGACAACCGATCTAGGAAGCTCTGGCTCCAGTTGTCGACGCTGTGCTTGCGCGCGGCCGCCATCAGGCTCTGCCACCGCTGCCGCCGCTCGTCGAGTGGCATGTCGAGCGCCATCCGCAAGGCTTCGGCCGTTTCATCGGTATCGAACGGATTGACCAGGAGCGCATCCTCGAAAATCTCGGCCGCGCCGGCGAAGCGGGACAGGACCAGAACGCCCGGGTCCTCTCCGTTCTGCGAACCGACATATTCATGCGCGACCAGGTTCATGCCGTCGCGTAACGGCGTGACGAGGCCGACCCGGGCCAAGCGGTAAAGCCCCGCAAGGCTCGCCTGGCCATAGGCGCGTTTAACATAGGTCAGCGGGGCCCAGTCCGGTTCGGCGAAGCGCCCCATCACCCGGCCGCACATGGCGTCCAGCGTATCGCTGGTTTCCTGATATTCCTTGATCGTGTCCCGCGACGGCGGCGCTACCTGCAGCATATGCACCAGGCGGCGGAAACGGGCGTTGTTGGCGAGGAGCTTTTCATACGCCTCGACCCGCTGCGGCAGACCCTTGGAATAGTCCAGCCGGTCGACACCCAGGATTAGTTCCTGTTCGCCGAGAAACCGATCCATGCGCTTGGTCATCTTGGTGGCTGCGCTGCTGACTGCCAGCTTGGCGAAGGCATCGGGATCCGACCCGATCGGGATTGCCGACACTTCCGTGCGGCCGAAGTCGATCGTTTCGAGCGGTGAACCGGCCAGGGTGGACGGCGACTGATGCTCGGCGAATTCGGTAAAGGCCGTCACATCGCGATTGGCTTGCATGCCCACCAGATCATAGCGCGAGAGGTCGCGCATCAGCTCTTGATGATTGGGAATGGCGTAAAGGGTGTCGAGCGTCGGGAAGGGGATGTGGAGGTAAAAACCGATCCGGTTCCGCACGCCGAGATTGCGCAACTCGGTCGCCAGCGGGATCAGGTGGTAGTCATGCACCCAGATGACGTCGTCCGCCTTGAGCAGCGGCAGCAGCGCATGGGCAAACTGGCTGTTCACCCGGCGATAGCCTTCGTACCAATGGCTTTCGATGGTGGCGAGGTCGAGCCGCAGGTGAAAGCTTGGCCACAGGATCGAATTGGAGAAGCCGGCGTAATAGGCGTGGTGATCCTCGCGCGTGAGATCGATCTGCGCGATCTTGAGCCCATCGATATCTTCGAACCGCGCGGTAGGGGAGGGTGTGTCCACCAGCTTGCCCGACCAGCCAAACCAGAAGCCTTCGTGCTCGGCCAACGTTTTGCGCAGGGCAACGGCTAGGCCTCCCGCCGCCGGACCCTTGCCCGGCGTACGGTTGGAAACAACAATGATGCGGCTCATGAACGCCCCCGTTCGTTTAGTCTCAATGTTCTGTCGTGGTCGCGTCCCGATCGCGAGCGACGATATCCCCAAGTCCACGGATCAGCGCATGAACCGAGGCAACATCGGGAATGCGCATCCGGGCTGCCGTTTCGCCGTCGCCAAGCTTGATGCCGACGCCGCCCAGGTCCTGCGCGGCGATGAAGGCATCTTCGTCGGTGGTGTCGTCGCCGATAAAGATCGGTGTACGGCCCACAAACGGTTCCTCGCGCATAAAGGCGCGAAGGGCATCGCCCTTGTTGGCAGCGCGCGGCCGTGCTTCCAACACCATCTTGCCCGGCACCAGCGTGAAATCGGGCACGCTCTGCACGGCTTCTTCCATGGCGACGCGGACGGCGCTTTCGAGCTCGGGCGCCTGGCGATAGTGCAGCGCCACTGCGCCTTGCTTGGCTTCCAGCAGCAGACCGGGATGCGCTGCGACCAGTGGCTCGACGGCGTGACCGATCTCTTCGGCACCCTGCACGGCGGATGGATCGGTGGTTTCCACAAAGCCATCGGCACGGCGACGCTGCGTGCCATGGGCGCCAGCAACCGGCAGATGCAGCGGCGCCAGGTATTTATCGATATCCGATATCTCGCGGCCGGTTAGGACAGCAAAGGCGCTGTCGAGTTCGCGTACCGCACGTTCAAGCTGTGCTGGCAGGGAGTCGTCCACCTCGATGGAATCGGGGGTTTCGGCAAGTTCGACCAGCGTCCCATCGAAGTCGGTAAAGATGGCGAGTTGCGGCACCGAATGGGCCACGGCGTTGATCTGGGACATGCTGCACCTGCCGGAATGAGTGGTGCAATGTGAACGCAGCGTGACCAATTTGGTTCGCCGCTACATGGCTGGCATGTTCCTGCCGGTATTCTGAACAGCTGCTGAATAGATCATATCACCCGCATTCAGCGGCTGCGCCGCACAACAGGTGCACCGTTCTCCAGAGGCCCCAATGCGTCAGCTCACCCTCACTGCGCTCTTTGCCGTCGTTCTCAGCTTCCTGACCTTTGCCGCTTCCTTTGCGGAAGTACCGCGCAGCGAGTTCATTCCGGTCAGAGCGGCTCTGCAGTAGAGCAGGTGATAAGGAACGGCTCGGGGAAGTGATGCTCTTCGAGATTGTTGCCATCGCCACCGCGGTCGACAACGATGAAGTCGCTCGGCTCGTCCAGCACCGTCAGCACGCCATGCCACACATTCATGGCGATGTTGACGCCTTGACCGGCTGCTGGCCGAAAAGCGCGGATACTGGCGGGCGTGCCACCTTCGTCTTCCGCCACGATCACCAGCCATGAGGCGGCGCCAATAGGGAAAAAGGCCTGGCTGCCCAGCGGATGGCGTTCCACGAGCCTGAGGCTCAAGGGCAGCGCATAGGGCTGTCCACGAAAGATGGAAATCAGCGGCCGCGCACTGTCGCCGCCGAGCTCCACCTTTGCTAGATCGTGGAAGCGTTCGGTCATCCCACCATTGATCGGATAATGGTGCGCGCCCTCGATTTGGATCACCTGCCCGAAAGTGGCAAACACCTCGGCCGTCAGTGGTTCTATGCTGATCGCGCTTCCGGCCATGATGTGCAGTTCCTAGTTGATGACGCATCTTCAGCCACGGCTCGGCACCATGCAAGGCCGCCCTAGACCGGCGTCTCTACCTGTCGCTTCAGGCGCCCGAGCATGGACGCAGCATAGGCCGCATAGGGGCCGACCCAGCGTTCGTGAATGGCATGGATAGGCAGGGCATCAAGGTGGTTCCAGCGTTCACGGCCCCGGCGTTCGGCAACCAGCAACCCTGCCTCTTCCAGAACGCCCAGGTGCAGCATCACCGTGCAGCGATCGAGTTCTGGGAAGCGCTGGCACAAGGCGCCGGTCGTCAACGGTTCGGTCTTAAGCGCATCCAGTATGCGCCGGCGCACGCGGTGGCTCAGCGCCTTGAAAATCAGGTCATCTTCGTCGTCGCTTGACATGTTAGGTTTTTATAACATACGGTTTGGACCGTCAAGCAGAGGAGGGTGCGATGGCCTACGAGTTTACCGTCGGAGGGCGGATCTCACGTCCTGTGGCCGAGGTGTTCGAGGCTGTTGTCGACCCGGCCCAGCTCTCGTCCTATTTCACGACAGGTGGCGCCGTCGGCAGGCTCGAGACAGGTGCCACGGTCACTTGGGACTTCCACGACTTCCCGGGTGCCTTTCCAGTTCGCGTCGTCGAGGTGATACCCAACCAGAAGATCGTCCTGCGCTGGGATGCGTCGCCCGATGACGACCTCGCTGGCAACTACGAGACCACCGTCACCATGACCTTCGAGGCGCTGGAGGACGACCGCACGCTGGTGCGCATCCATGAGGCTGGCTGGCGCGACAACGAAGCGGGACAAAAGGCGTCCTACGGGAACTGCGAAGGCTGGACCGGCATGCTCTGCGCCATGCGCGTCTGGCTGGAGCACGGCATCAACCTGCGAGACGGCTTCTACAAATAGCGCGTGACGTCGCCACCCACGACAACGTGCACAAATTTGGACCAGATGGTAAAAAATGAGCATTGCGGTTCAGCGGTGATGCGGTAGTCTTTGCCTGGGGAGCAAAGACGGAGCAGCAGATGGCGGGTAGTGGACGCCTCACGACGCATGTCCTGGATACGACACATGGCAAGCCGGCGCGCGGCATGCGGATCGAGCTGCATTATGTGCATGGCGATCACACGCACCACATTACCGACAGCTATACCAATGCCGATGGACGGGTGGATCAGCCGCTGCTGAGCGAAGAGCAGTTCGACAAGGGCGAATTCGAAATCCGCTTCCATGTCGGGCAGTATTTCGAACGCATCGGCCTCGAGCTCGAGACGCCGTTCCTGGATGTGGTGCCGATCCGCTTCACCATCTCCGAAGACAAGCATTACCATGTGCCGCTGCTGGTCAGTCCCTTCGGCTATTCCACCTATCGGGGGAGTTGAGCGATGACCGCGGTCTCGGGCGCCATCCGCTTCATCCTTAATGGCGAGGACGTCAGCCTCACCGACGTTCGTCCCGACATGACGCTGCTCGATTGGCTGCGCCTCGACCGGCGCCTTCGGGGCAGCAAGGAAGGTTGTGCAGAAGGCGACTGTGGTGCCTGCACCGTCCTGGTGGGCCGTCTCTCCGGCGACGAGATCATCTACGACTCGGTTACCGCATGCATCCGCTTTGTCGGCAGCCTCCATGGCACGCATGTGGTGACCATCGAGCACCTGCGCGGTGAAGATGGTATCCTCCATCCCGTGCAGCAGGCCATGGTGGATCACCACGGCTCGCAATGCGGTTTCTGCACGCCCGGCTTCGTGATGAGCCTTTACGGCCTCTGGATGCGGGATCCACAGCCGAGCCAGGCTGCCATCGAAAAGGCATTGCAGGGCAATCTCTGCCGCTGCACCGGCTATGCACCGATCATCCGCGCCGCCAAGGCCATGGGCGACTACGGCCAACCCGCGGGCGACCCGCTCCTGGCCGAGCGCATCGCACTCACCAACGGGATCAAGGCGCTGGCAGATGGCAGGCGCGTGGAGATCGGGGAGGGGGAGAACCGGATCATCGTGCCCGCCAGCCTTGACGATTTCGCCGCTATCTACGAGGCCAATCCCACCGCGACCATCGTCAATGGCTCGACCGATGTGGGGCTCTGGGTCACCAAGTTCATGCGCCCGATCGGCCCGGTGATCTTCATCAACCACCTGCAGGAACTCAAGCGCATCGCCGAAAACGACAGCGAAGTGCGCCTCTATGCCGGCGTGAGCTATTCGGAAGCACTTCCCGTGGTCACCGCCCACTTCCCGCATATGAGCGAGTTGTGGAACCGCATCGCCGGCGAGCAGGTGCGCAATATGGGGACGATCGGCGGCAACATCGCCAATGGCTCCCCGATCGGCGACACGCCGCCGCCCTTCATTGCGTTGGGCGCCAAGCTCCATCTGCGCCGTGGCGAACACCGCCGCGAGATCAAGCTCGAAGACTACTTCCTGGCCTATGGCAAGCAGGACCGCCAGCCGGGCGAGTTCGTGGAAAGCGTCACCATTCCGCTGCTGCCCGCTGGTGAGAAGTTCGCGGTCTACAAGGTCTCCAAGCGGTGCGAAGAGGACATCTCGGCGCTGTGCGGTGCCTTCCGCGTCTTCGTCAACGATGCCGGCATGGTCGGCATGGCGCGCATTGCCTTCGGCGGCATGGCCGCGACCCCAAAGCGCGCCAAGGCTGTGGAGGCGGCGCTGGTCGGCAAGCCGTGGAACGAAGCCACCATCGAGAATGCCGTCGCCGCCTTCGCCGCTGACTACCAGCCGATCTCGGACATGCGTGCCAGTGCCGATTATCGCCTGCTGACGGCGCAGAACCTCCTGCGCCGCTTCTATCTCGAGACGGTTGGGCAGGCGCAGCGCCTGCGTCGGGAGGTGGCATGAACAAGCATCAGGCACCCATTACCCTGGCCAGTCTGCATACCCCGGTCCGGCATGACAGCGGACCCAAGCATGTTGCGGGCGCGGCCGAATATATCGACGACATGGTGGAGCCCGAAGGCACGGTTCACGCCTATCTGGCGCTGTCGAGCCGTCCGCATGCGGAGATCGTCGGCATCGACTTCTCCCTGGTCAACGACTATCCCGGCGTGCTCGGTGTGCTGACGGCGGAAGACATTCCGGGCGAGAACGATGTCTCGCCCAGCCACAAGCACGACGAACCCATCTTTGCCCAAGGCGAGGTGCATTTCTGGGGGCAGCCGCTCTTTGCCGTCGTCGCCGAAACACGCGACCAGGCGCGCCGTGCTGCTCACCGGGCTCTGGTCACTTACCGTGACCTCCCCTTCATCGCCGATGTCCGCCAGGCCCAGGCCGAGGGCGGCAAGCTCGTGACCGAGCCGCTGAAGCTCGAACGCGGCGAAGTGGATGCCGGGCTGGCCGCCGCACCGCGCCGGCTCAAGGGCAGCATCCGCATCGGCGGGCAGGACCATTTCTACCTCGAAGGGCAGATCGCCATGGCGGTGCCGGGCGAGGACGAGGACGTCACCGTCTATTCGTCCACTCAGCACCCCAGCGAAGTGCAACTGATGGTCGCCCAGGTGCTGGGCATCCGCCAGCATGCCGTCACCATCAATGTCCGGCGCATGGGCGGCGGTTTTGGTGGCAAGGAAACGCAGGGCAACCTCTTTGCCTGCGTTGCCGCCCTTGCCGCCAAGAAGTGGAACCGCACCTGCAAGATCCGGCCCGATCGCGACGACGACATGACCGCCACCGGCAAGCGGCACGACTTCGTGGTCGATTATGACGTCGGCTATGACGAGACCGGCAAGATCCAGGCCGTCGACGCCGTCTACGCGGCGCGCGCCGGATTCTCCTCCGACCTTTCCGGTCCGGTGACCGATCGTGCGCTCTTTCACTCCGACAATACCTATTGGTATCCGGCCGTGCGCGTGCGCAGCGAGCCGCTCTATACCAACACGGTATCCAACACGGCCTTCCGCGGCTTTGGCGGCCCGCAGGGCATTCTGGCCGCCGAACGCTGGATCGAAGACATCGCCTATGCGCTTGGCAAGGATCCGCTCGAAATCCGCAGGCGCAACTTCTATGGCACCGATACCGACAATGTGACGCCCTACCATCAGGTCGTGGAGGACAACATCATCCACCGCCTGGTGGACGAGCTCGAAGCGTCGTCCGACTACCAGGCGCGCCGCGCCGCCATCATCGATTACAACCAGGGCAGTTCCATTCTGCGCAAGGGCATCGCCCTTACCCCGGTCAAGTTCGGCATCTCGTTCACCGCGACCTGGTACAACCAGGGCGGTGCGCTGATCTACGTCTACAAGGACGGCACGGTCCAGCTCAACCACGGCGGCACCGAGATGGGGCAGGGGCTCTATATCAAGGTGGCGCAGGTGGTGGCCGACGCCTTTGGCATCGGGCTCGACAGCGTCAAGGTCATGACCACCTCTACCGGCAAGGTTGCCAATACCTCGGCAACCGCCGCCTCTTCGGGCACCGACCTCAACGCCATGGCCGCGCTCGATGCGGCGCGCCAGATCAAGGAGCGCCTGGTTCGCCATGCAGCCAAGCTCCACAAGGTCAGCGAAGCGGAGGTGCATTGGGTGCAGGGCGGCGTCCAGGCCGGCGCGACCTATGTGCCCTTCGGAGAACTGGCGGCATCGGCCTACCTGAACCGGGTGCATCTGAGCGCCGCGGGCTTCTATGAGACGCCCAAGGTTCATTGGGACCGCGCCACCGGCCGCGGGCGCCCCTTCTACTACTATTCCTATGGCGCCGCCGTCAGCGAAGTCACCATCGACACCCTGACCGGTGAATACACGGTGGATCGTGTCGATATCCTCCATGACGTCGGCCGCTCCCTCAATCCGGCGATCGACCTGGGGCAGGTCGAGGGCGGGTTCATCCAGGGCATGGGCTGGCTCACCACCGAGGAGCTGGTCTGGGACGACAAGGGCCAGCTGCGCACCAAGGCACCATCCACCTACAAGATTCCGCTCGCTAGCGACGTGCCCCCCATCTTCAACGTCAAGCTTGCCGACTGGTCCAGCAACCGCGAACCCACGATCGGCCGGTCCAAGGCTGTCGGCGAACCGCCATTCGTCCTGGCGATCAGCGTGGTCGAGGCCCTGTCCATGGCCGTGGCCTCCGTTGCCGACTACCGCCTCGCGCCGCGGCTCGATACGCCACTGACGCCCGAACGCATCCTGATGGGCTGCGAGAGGCTGAAGCGGGAGGCGCGGGGGTGACTTGGGTGACCGTTTTCACCGCAAAACTCTCACCCCTAACCCCACCCCTCGAGGGGGAGGGGAATCGGCGCCACTCCCGCTGCACTGCCTGCTCTCTCGCCTCCCTCCCCCTTGAAGCAAGGGACCGAGGGTGGGGGTTCCAAGGGCCCGGCGCACTGGGTAGACGTGCATGACCCAAGCCGCCGCCCTCACCGCCTTCCTCGCGCAAAATGCCGATGCCATCGTCTGCACCCTGACCTCCGTGCGCGGCTCGTCGCCGCGCGAGCAGGGCACGTTCATGCTGGTGGGGCGGGGCGCGCTGTTCGGCACGATCGGCGGCGGGGCGCTCGAATATCTGGTGATCGAACATGCACGCCGGCTGATCCTTTCCGGCCAGGCGGAAGAAGCCATGGACGTGCCGCTTGGGCCCGAGATCGGCCAGTGCTGCGGCGGCCGCGTGGCGGTGCAACTGGCCTTCGCCGACGGGGAGCGGCGCGCGCATCTGCTGGCCCAGGTCGAGCAGGAAGATGCACTTCTACCCCATGTCTATATCTTCGGGGCTGGCCATGTGGGGCGGGCGCTCGCCCATATCCTGTCCATTCAGCCGGTGCGGCTCGAAGTGATCGACACACGGCGCGAGGAACTGGCGCTCTTGCCCGCCAGCGTTTCGGCACGAGCGGTTGCGATGCCCGAAGCGGTGATACGCTCCGCACCAGCGCGCAGCGCCTTTGTCATCGTGACGCACGATCATGCGCTCGATTTCCTCCTAGCGCAGGAAGCGCTGGCGCGAACCGATGCCGCCTATATCGGCATGGTGGGCAGCCAGACCAAGCGGGCGCGGTTTTCAAGCTGGTTCAGGGCCGAGGGGGGTGATCCGGCTGTCCTTCAGCGTCTGATGTTGCCCATAGGGGCGCAAGGGCTTGGGGATAAACGCCCCGCCGTCATCGCGGCACTGGCGGCGGCCGAAATTATGGTCCACATTGGTCATCGGGAAGCTGAGACTGTGCGGGCGGGCGCCTCCGAGCCATCGGAGGTGTTGATTGGACGTTAGTATGCCGCATCGGCTTGAATTGACCGGTATCACCAAGCGTTTCCCTGGCGTCCTGGCCAATGACAATGTGAGCTTTGCGGTTCGTCCGGGCGAGATCCACGCGCTGCTCGGTGAAAACGGCGCCGGCAAGTCCACCCTCGTCAAGATGATCTACGGCATCATGCAGCCCGATGCTGGCGAGATCCGCTGGGATGGCGTACCTGTCGTGGTGCCCAACCCGAAAGCCGCCCGCAAGCTGGGCATCGGCATGGTGTTCCAGCATTTCTCGCTGTTTGAAGCGCTGACCGTTCTGGAAAATATTGCGCTGGGCATGGACAGCAAGATTCCCTCGCGGGACCTCGAGGCGCGTATTCGCCAGGTGATGTCCACCTATGGCCTCCTGCTCGATCCGCACCGCACCGTCGCAACGCTCTCGGTCGGCGAGCGGCAGCGCATCGAAATCGTGCGGGCGCTGCTGCTCGATCCAAAACTCCTGATCATGGATGAGCCCACTTCCGTGCTGACGCCGCAGGAAGTGGAGCAACTGTTCGAAGTGCTGCGCAAGCTGGCCGCTCAGGGCTGTTCTATTCTCTACATCTCGCACAAGCTGCATGAGATCAAAGCGCTCTGCGATACGGCGACCATCCTGCGCGGCGGCAAGCTTGTGGACACCTGCGACCCGCGGCAGGAAACCAGTCGCTCGATGGCCGAAAAGATGATCGGCGCGGGGCTCAAGGACATTGTGCGCGTGGGTGAGCGCACGTTGGGAGCGGCCAAGCTGGTCGTCTCGCGCCTGTCCACCCATAAAGCTGGTCACTTCGATGTGCCGGTCTCCGATGTGAGCTTTACCGTCCGGAGCGGCGAGATATTCGGTATCGCCGGCGTGGCCGGCAACGGCCAGAATGCCCTTCTTGATGCCTTGAGCGGCGAAATCCGCAGCGACGACAAGGAGGCGGTGAGCCTTGATGGCTATCCGCTGGGCCTGCTGGACACGACCGGGCGGCGCAAGCGCGGGCTCTGCGCGGTGCCCGAAGAGCGCAACGGTCACGCCGCCGTAAGCGACTTCACCCTGAGCGACAATTCGGTCCTCACCGCCCGGGACCGCCTGGGCATGGTGATGCTGGGCCTGATCAATTCAGGCGCGGCCAAGACCTATACGGGCAAGGTGATTGCCGATTTCGCCGTCAAGGCGCTGGGACCGGCTTCGACGGCAGGCTCGCTTTCGGGCGGCAACCTCCAGAAATACATCATGGGCCGGGAAATCCTGCAGAAGCCTTCGGTTCTGGTGGTGTCGCAGCCGACTTGGGGCGTCGATGCGGGGGCCGCCGCGGCAATTCACCAGGCGCTTGTCGACCTTGCAGCCGCGGGTTCTGCCATTGTGGTCATCAGCCAGGATCTCGACGAGCTGCGGGCGCTTTGCGACACGCTGGCGGTGATCAATATGGGGCGCCTTTCCCAACCGCGCCCCGCAGGCGAGGTCAGCGTCGAAGAGATCGGCCTCCTGATGGGCGGCGTGCATGGCGCGGCGGAGGCACATGATGCAGTTCCGGCTTGAGAAGCGGCGCGAGCCGTCGCAGGTCATGGTCTATTTCACGCCGTTCGCGGCGGTGGTTCTGACCATGGTCATTGGCGCCCTGATCTTTTCGCTGATCGGCTACGACGGCGTTGGGGCGGTTCGCGAGATCTTCCTGACGCCGCTGACCAACGCCTACAAGTGGCAGGACCTCGGCATCAAGGCTGCCCCGCTGATCATCATCGGCGTGGGCCTTTCCATCGCCTACCGCGCCAATGTCTGGAACATCGGTGCCGAAGGCCAGTATGTAATCGGCGGCGTGGCCGGTACGGGTGTCGCCTTGTTGACCTATGGCATGACCGGCTGGTGGGTCCTGCCGCTGATGGTGATTGCGGGGATACTTGGCGGCATGGCCTACGCAGCCATTCCAGCGCTCCTCAAGACCCGCCTCAACGTCAACGAAATCCTGACCTCGCTGATGCTGACCTACGCGTCGGTGCAACTGATCTACTTCCTGATCCGCGCACCTTGGAAAGACCCGATGGGCATGGGCTTCCCGCAGACGCGGCTGTTCTCCGAAGCTGCTCGCCTCCCAACGATCATCCCCGGCACCATCGTGCATCTGGGCGTGCCGATCGCCGTCCTTGTCGGCCTCGTCGCCTGGTTCATCATGAGCCGCTCCCTGTTCGGCTACCGCATGCGCGTCGTGGGTGCCGCACCGCAGGCCGCCCGCTATGGCGGGTTCTCGGAAAACAAGACCATCTGGATGGCCATGCTGGTGAGCGGTGCGCTCGCCGGTCTTGCCGGTGTCCTCGAAGTGGCCGGTCCGTTCCAGCGGCTGGTGCCGGGTTTCCCCACCAATTACGGCTTCACCGCCATCATCGTCGCCTTCCTCGGTCGCCTCAACCCACTGGGGGTGATCATCGCCGGGGTTGTGCTGGCGATCACCTTCGTGGGCGGCGAGGTCGCGCAGACCACGATCGGCCTGCCCGATGCAGCAACGGGCATCTTCCAGGCCATGATGCTCTTCTTCCTCCTCGCCGGTGACATCCTGATCAAGTACCGCATCCGGCGGGTCGGCGTGCAGCAAACGGCAGGAGCCGCCTGATGGATCTGACGCTTGCGATTCTGGTCACCGTGGTCGGGGCGTCGACGCCGATCCTGATAGCGGCTCTGGGCGAGCTGGTGGTCGAGCGCTCCGGGGTGCTGAATCTGGGCGTCGAGGGCATGATGCTGATCGGCGCCATCGCCGGCTTCGTGGTGCAGTTTCACACCGGCAATCCCTATCTGGCGCTCCTCTGCGGTGCACTGGCCGGAACGGCGTCCTCGCTGATCTTCGGCTTCCTGACCCTGTCTCTTTCGGCAAACCAGACGGCGACGGGTCTGGCCCTTACCATCTTCGGCACCGGCTTTTCGGCGCTGGCCGGCTCCTCCTATTCGGCCCGGCCGGTGACGCTGATGCCGCCTTTGTTCCCAGCCGAGATGGCCAGCCACCCCCTGGCCAAGGTGGTTTTCGGCTACTCCTTTCCGATCTATTTCTCCTTCATCATGGTCGTAGCGATCTGGTACTTCCTCCACCGCACCCGCGCCGGGCTGATCCTGCGCGCCGTGGGCGAGAACGACCAGTCGGCCCATTCTATCGGCTACTCGGTGATCGGCGTCCGCTATCTGGCGGTGATGTTCGGCGGCGCCATGGCAGGCATTGCCGGAGCCTGCTTCCCCTTGCTGCTGACGCCGCAATGGGCCGAGCGCATGACCGCCGGCCGTGGCTGGATTGCCGTGGCGCTGGTGGTCTTTGCCTCCTGGAAGCCGTTCCGGCTCCTTGCTGGCGCCTATCTCTTCGGCCTCGTCATGACCATGGAGCTCTATGCCAAGGCTGGCGGCGGACCGCTCTCGGTCATTCCGTCCGAACTTTGGGCGGCGCTGCCCTATCTCGCCACTGTCGCCGTGCTGGTGCTGATCTCGCTGCGCCGCGATGCCTCGACCAATGCACCGGCTTGCCTCGGCAAGCCGTTCCTGCCCGCCAATTGAGACACCGCTCAATGAGTGTCTCGATCGATAAAATGTCACTCAGGAGAAACAGATGACACTGACACGCCGTAGTTTCGTGAAGATCAGCGGTGCCGCCGCTGCAGCCTTGCCCCTGCTCGGGACCAAGGCTTTCGCCCAGCTCGAAAAGATCAAGATCGGCTTCATCTATGTCGGTTCGATCAACGACAATGGCTATAATTATGCCCACAATCAGGGCCGCATCTATGTCGAGGAACAGCTCGGCGACAAGGTCGAGACCATTTTCGTTGAAAACGTGCCGGAAGGTCCCGACAGCGAACGCGTGCTGCGCGAACTCGCCCAGCAGGGCTGCCAGCTGATCTTCGCCACGAGTTTCGGCTTCGGCGACTCCGTGGTCAAGGTCGCGGCGCAGTTCCCCGACATCGCCTTCGAACACGCCACCGGGTACATGAACGGCCCCAATATCGGCCTCTACAATGCCCGCTTCTATGAAGGCCGTGCCGTTTGCGGCACCATTGCCGGCCACATGTCCAAGACCGGCAAGTCGGGCTATATCGGCTCGTTCCCGATCCCCGAAGTGGTGATGGGCATCAACGCGCTGGCGCTCAGCGGCCGCCGCATCAACCCCGACTTCACCGTGAAGCCGGTCTATATCTCGACTTGGAACGATCCGGCCAAGGAAGCCGACGCGGCCCGCGCCATGATCGACCAGGGCATCGACATCATCGCCCAGCACACCGACGGCCCGGCGGCCCTCCAGGTCGCAGCCGAGCGCGGCATCGTGGGCGGCTTCGGCCAGGGCGCCGACATGAGCGCCTTTGCCCCCGAAACCCAGCTGACCGCCATCATCGACCACTGGGGCCCGCACTACCTCGCGTCCGCCCAGGCCGTGCTCGACGGCACCTGGACTCCCGGCAATACCTGGGAAGGCCTCAAAGAAGACGTGGTGCAGATGGGTCCGTACCACGAGAAGGTGCCGGCGGACGTCGTAGCCGCGGCCGAAGAAGTGCGCAAAGGCCAGATCGACGGCTCGTTCCACATCTTCACCGGTCCGATCAAGGACAATACCGGCGTCGAACGCGTCGCTGCCGGCGTCACCATGACCGATGCTGAACTGCTCAGCATGGACTGGTATGTGGAAGGCGTCGAACAGCCCGCCTAAGCTCATGCCGAACTGATGCGAGGGGCGGGCCCACGCCCGCCCTTTTGCATGTCTATGGGAGGACAGATATGCCCGATTACGCCATCGCCTATGAGTGGCTGATGTTTGCCGTGCGCTGGCTCCATGTGATCACCGCCATCGCATGGATCGGCTCGTCCTTCTATTTCATCGCCCTCGATCTCGGCCTTAGGAAGACGCCGAGCCTGCCGCCGCTGGCGCATGGCGAGGAATGGCAGGTTCATGGCGGCGGGTTCTACCACATCCAGAAATACCTGGTGGCGCCCGAGTTCCTTCCCGAACACCTGACCTGGTTCAAGTGGGAAAGCTACTGGACCTGGCTCTCGGGCTTCATGCTCATGGTGCTGATCTATTATGTCGGCGCCGACATCTATCTCATCGACCGCACCGTGCTGGACGTGCCCAACTGGGCCGCGATCCTGATTTCCATGGCTTCGATCATAGTCGGCTTCGTGGTCTACAACCGCCTCTGCAAGTCGCCGCTGGGCAATTCGCAGAACGGGCTGATGCTGGTGCTCTTTGTCATCCTCACGGCCATGGCCTGGGGCTATACCCAGCTTTTCACCGGCCGGGCCGCCATGCTTCATATGGGGGCATTCACTGCCTCGATCATGGCCGCCAATGTGGCGATGATCATCATTCCCAACCAGAAGATCGTCGTCGCCGACCTCAAGGCCGGCCGGGTGCCCGATGCCAAATATGGCAAGATCGCCAAGCAGCGCTCGCTCCACAACAACTACCTGACGCTGCCCGTCATCTTCTTCATGCTGTCGAGCCACTATCCGCTGGCCTTCGCGACGCAGTGGAACTGGATCATCGCCTCGCTGATCTTCCTCGTCGGCGTGGTGATCCGGCACTATTTCAACACCCGCCATGCAAGGAAGGGCAATCCGCACTGGACCTGGGCGGCCGCCGTTATCCTCTTTATCGTCATCGCCTGGCTGTCATCGGGCCCCAAGCTCCCCGGCTCTGCCGGAGAGGAGGTGGCGTCGCGTGCGGCCGAACCCTTTCTCCGGGCCGAGCATTTTGCTGCGGCCAGCCTGACGGTGCAGACGCGCTGCGCCATGTGCCACACCGCCGAGCCGGTCTGGCCCGGCGTGTTCGAGCCGCCCAAGAATGTCATCCTCGACAATGACATTGCCGTCGCCAACCACGCCAAGGACATTGCCATGCAGGCCGGCTATTCCCACGCCATGCCACCCGGCAACCTGACCGAAATGACAGCCGAAGAGCGCCAAGTGCTGGTCGAGTGGTTCCGCGAGGGCTCGGGCCAATGAGCCGAACCATCCTCCGCGGCCGCGTACTGAGCTTCCTGGGCGAACCGCAAGCCATCGATGACCACGGCAGCTATCGCTATATCGAGGATGGCGCCGTCACCATCGAAGGCGGCATCATCACCGCAGTGGGCGACTTCGTGCCGGACGCCACGGCTGAGGTCATCGACCATCGGCCCCACCTGATCCTGCCCGGCTTCATCGACATGCACCTCCATTATGTGCAGTCGCAGATGATCGCCTCCTATGCCGGATCGCTGCTCGAATGGCTCAACACCTATACATTCTTCGAGGAGCAGAAGTTCAGCCAGCAGGGACATGCCGGGGCGGTGGCGTCAGCCTTCTATGACGAGCTGATCCGCAATGGCACGACGACGGCCGTCGCCTATTGCTCCAGCCATCCGCACTCGGTCGACGCCTTCTTCGCCGAGGCGCAGAAGCGCAACATGCTGATGATCGGGGGCAAGGTCATGATGGACCGAAATGCTCCCGAAGCCCTCTGCGATACGGCACAGTCGGGCTATGACGACACAAAGGCGCTGATTGCCCGCTGGCATGGTAAGGGGCGGGGGCTCTATGCCATCTCCCCGCGCTTTGCCATCACCTCGACACCCGGCCAGATGGAGGCAGCGCAGGCGCTGGTTGCCGAACATCCCGAGGCCTACGTCCAGACCCATCTCAGCGAGAACGCAGCCGAGATTTCCCGGTCGATGAAGCTTTATCCCGGCTCGCCGGACTATACCGGCATCTACGAGGATTACGGCCTGCTTGGCCCCAAGACGCTTCTTGGCCACTGCATCCATCTCAACCATCGCGAAACCGCGGTGCTGACCGAAACGGGGTCGGTGGCAGTCTTCTGCCCCACCTCCAACCTCTTTCTGGGCTCGGGTCTCTTTGATCGCGAGCGGCTCGCCAAGCATGGCGTGCGCATCGGCATCGCCACCGACATCGGCGGCGGCACCAGCTATTCCATGCTGCGCACGCTGGATGAGGGCTACAAGATCCTGCAGCTGCGCGGGCAGCGGCTCAATCCCTTTGCCTCCTTCTACATGGCAACGCTGGGCAATGCCCGGTCGCTGTCACTGGAAGGTACGATCGGCGCTGTAGCGCCCGGCAATGCGGCCGACCTGGTTGTGTTGAACGCGGCAGCGACGCCCGCCATGGCCTTGCGCATGGCCACAGTCACCTCGCTGGCCGAAGAACTCTTCCTGCTGCAGACCCTGGGCGACGATCGTTCCGTGGCCGAAGTCTATGTCTCTGGCGCAAGGGCGAAGTCCGTTTTACGCGGGTTGTGACACTTGTATGGATGACTTAATGCTGGGCACTCCGCCATAAAAGGAAGCAGAGATGAGCGATTATCTGACGAAATCGAGCCTTTCAGTGCACAAGCTGCTGGTTGATTTCGTCGAGAAGGAAGCGCTCGCCGGCCTCGCCGTCACTGCCGATCAGTTCTGGAACGGCTTTGCCGCTCTGGTTGCGGAACACGCCCCGACCAATGCCCGCCTGCTGCAGAAGCGCGACGAGCTGCAAAGCCAAATCGATGACTGGCACCGTCGATACGGGACGGTGAGCCAGAACCCGCAGGGCTATGAATTCTTCCTGCGCGACATCGGCTACCTGGTGCCCGAACCGGAAGACTTCGCCATCGAGACCGAGGGTCTTGATCCCGAGATCAGTTCTCTTTGTGGTCCGCAGCTGGTGGTGCCGGTCTCCAACGCCCGCTATGCACTCAACGCCGCCAATGCGCGCTGGGGCAGCCTTTACGATGCGCTTTATGGTTCGGATGTGGTGAGCCGTGACGGCGAGCTGGCGCCGGGTGCCGCCTATAACGCCGCCCGCGGTCAGGCGGTGGTGGAAAAGGTCGCGCAATTTCTGAACCAGAGCTTTCCCCTGGCCAGCGGCAGCCATCGTGATGCCTCCGGCTACCATGTGCTTAAGGACGGCGAAACCCGCTACCTTGCCGTGGACACGCCGGCAGGGCGCACCGGTCTGCGCGATCCGTCGGCCTTTGTCGGCTATGGCGGCACGGAAACAGCCGGGGAATTGGTACTCCGGCACAACGGCCTCCATGTGGTTCTGGTCATCAATCCCGACAGCTCCATCGGCAAGTCTCACAAGGCCGGACTGAGCGATGTTGTTGTCGAAGCCGCGCTGACCACGATCCAGGATTGCGAGGACTCTGTCGCCGCCGTCGATGCCGCCGACAAGGTAGCGGTCTATCGCAACTGGCTGGGGCTGATGAACGGCTCGCTCGAGGACACGTTCACCAAAGGCGAGCGGACCGTTACCCGCAGGCTCAACGCGGATCGCCACTACAAGGACGTGAACGGCCAGCCGCTGGTGCTCAAGGGGCGCTCGCTGCTCCTCGTGCGCAATGTCGGGCACCTCATGACCACGGATGCGGTGCTGTGGGACGGCAAGCCTATCGGTGAAGGCTTGATGGATGCGGCTCTCACCGTGCTCTGCGCCATGCACGATCGCGGCAACAGCAGCACGGGCGCCATCTATGTGGTCAAGCCAAAGATGCATGGCCCCGAGGAAGTGGCTTTCGCCTGCGCCATTTTCACCTCGGTGGAGACCATGCTGGGCCTCGCTCCAAACACGGTCAAGATCGGCATCATGGACGAGGAGCGGCGGACCTCGGCCAACCTCAAGGCCGCCATCCATGCCGCACGCAGCCGTGTCTTCTTCATCAATACCGGCTTCCTCGACCGCACCGGCGACGAAATCCACACTTCCATGGAAGCCGGCGCCGTCTTGCGCAAGGATGAGATCAAGGCCGAGCGCTGGCTGGCCGCCTATGAAGATCGCAACGTCCTGATCGGGCTGCGCTGCGGCTTCTCGGGCCGGGCGCAGATCGGCAAGGGCATGTGGGCACGTCCCGACGACATGGCGGCCATGATGGAAGCCAAGAGCGGCCACCCCAATGCAGGTGCCAATACCGCCTGGGTGCCGTCGCCGACGGCGGCGACGCTTCATGCACTCCATTACCACGAGATCGACGTCTTCGCCGCCCAGCAGCGCCGCCACAATGAGCCGGTGCCGCCTTTGGCCGACCTGTTCTCGATGCCGGTGCAGGCGCCCTATGCTCTCAACCGCGAAGAGATCACGCGCGAACTCGAGAACAATGCCCAGGGCATCCTCGGCTATGTGGTGCGCTGGGTGCAGCAGGGCGTAGGCTGCTCCAAGGTGCCCGACATCAACAATGTCGGCCTGATGGAAGATCGCGCCACCTGCCGGATCTCCTCGCAGGCCGTGGCCAATTGGCTGCGCCACGGGCTGGTCAGCCGTGATGAGGTCACTGCCGTCTTTGAACGCATGGCCTCGGTGGTCGACGCGCAGAATGCCGGCGATCCGCTCTACCGGCCGATGGCGGAAAACTTCCAGTCCGTCGCCTTCCGGGCCGCCCTTGACCTGGCGCTGCACGGCGCCGACCAGCCCAGCGGCTACACCGAGCCCCTGCTGCACGCGGCCCGCCGCAAGGTCAAGGCGCGCGACGGTAAGTAGCTTTCAATCGACGAAGTCGAACAAGTCCACGTCGAACAATCCCCGGTCGGTCATCTTGAGGTGCGGGATGACCGGCAGAGCCAGGAAAGCGACCTGCAGGAACGGCTCCGGCAAGACGCAGCCCAAAGCATAGGCCGCCTCGCGCAGGGCATGGAGATCATGCGTGATCTCCTCGAAGGGCTTGGGGCTCATCAGGCCAGCAATCGGCAATGCCAGTTCGGCCGTTATGGCGCCACCATCGGCCACCACGAACCCGCCCTTGAGCGCGATCAGCCGGTTGACGGCCGCGGCCATGTCTTCATCGGTCGCGCCGATCACCGTGATGTTGTGCGAGTCATGGCCGACCGAGGAAGCAATGGCGCCGCGCTTGAGCCCGAAGCCCTTGACGAAGCCGCGGCCGATATTGCCGTTCTTGCCGTGCCGTTCGACCACTGCGACCTTGAGCACATCGGCATCGAGATCGGGAAGGGTACCGCGGCTGCTGCTGGGTAGGGTGGCGCTTTCCCGGAAGGTGAGGATCAGCCCCGGTCTGACGCCGATCACCGGCGTCTGGTTGCGGTCCGATCGCACCGGGACCATGAAGTCTTCGGCCGTCACCGGCTTAGCCTTCATCGACTGAAGGCCAACGGGCGCTACGTCCTGACGGGTGGCAAATAGCTCTGGCCCCACCAATCGCCCGGCGCTGATGACATTGCTGACGCGGCAGTCTTCAAGGCTGTCGAGCAAGACAATGTCGGCGCGCCAGCCCGGCCCCAGCAGGCCACGGTCGTTGAGGCCAAAGATGCGGGCGGCCGAGTGGCTGGCCGCACGGTAGACGTGGTGCAGCGGGCGCCCCTTGGCGATCAGCCGCCGGATGGAGCTATCGAGATGCCCCTCCTCGGCGATGTCGAGCGGGTTGCGATCATCGGTGCAGAGGGCCACGAAACTCGACGTATTCTCGTCGAGGATTTCGGCCAGCGCTTCGAGGTCCTTGGACACCGAGCCTTCGCGGATCAGGATGGCCATACCCTTGCTGAGCTTTTCCCGCGCCTCGGCGGCGCTGGTGGCTTCGTGGTCGGTGCGGATGGCCGCGGCCAGGTAACCGTTCAGCGCCGTGCCCAGCAGCAGCGGCGCATGCCCGTCGATATGGCCGCCTTGAAAGGCGACAAGCTTGGCAATGATGCCCGGATCGGCGTTGAGCACGCCGGGGAAATTCATCATCTCGGCAAGACCAACCACCTTGGGGTGCTGGCGGAACGGCTCAAGGTCTTCGATTTCGAGCGCAGCTCCAGCCGTTTCGAACGCAGTGGCGGGCACGCAGGAGGAGAGATTGACCCGCACGTCCATCACCGTCTGCTCGGCGCAGTCGAGGAAATAGCGGATACCCTCTGCACCGAGCACGTTGGCGATCTCGTGTGGATCGCACAGCACCGTGGTCACGCCATGGGGCAGCACGCAGCGGTCGAACTCGAGCGGCGTGACCAGCGAGGACTCGATATGAAGATGGGTGTCGATAAAGCCCGGTACGGCATAGCGGCCGCGCCCATCCACAACCGTCTTGCCCTCATAACTGGCATGGGTGCCGACGATGCGATCGCCCACGATGGCGAGGTCGGTTTCGGTGATGGCGCCCGTGATCACATCCAGCAGCCGCACATTCTTGATCACGAGGTCAGCTTGCTCCTTCCCCTGTCCGGCCATGATCATGCGGGTGAGGGTAGCGGCCGTGGTCATCGAGCATTCCTGAAATTGTTCAAGAGGAAACCGTCGACTCTGCAGCGCGACGCGTCAAGGGGTCGCGGAACCTCGGGGCAGGGCACACGTTTGACCCGCAACACAGGAGAGCGTCATGGAAACCTACGATCCCTACAAGAACAAGACCGAAGTGCGCCAGGCCAGCCCGCGCAAGATGAACCTGCGCGTGCTCGTGACCTCACTGATCGGCATCATCGTGCTCTTCGCCATTGTGTACCTGGTCTTTACGCTGACCCAATCAAATCCGAACTGAGTATTCATGCGCCTAATACGGGTAAGCCGGGACCAGCTGACGCTGTGTCGTCAGAAACGCGGCAAAGGATTCTGCTACCGGGCGGCCGACGGCACCCTAGTCGACGATCCATCCACCAAGGCTCGCATCCAGGCCCTCGGCATCCCTCCTGCCTGGCGCGAGGTCCGCATCGCGCAAAGCGAGAAGGCCCATATCCAGGTACTCGGCATCGACGATGCCGGCCGCGAACAATATATCTACCATCCCGAATGGGAACTGCGCCGCGAAGGCAAGAAGCAGAAGCGCCTCGCCGCCCTGACTGCCGTGCTGCCGCGCCTGCGCCGCAAGATCGCCGAAGGGCTGCAGGCCGAAACCGGTAGCCGCGAACTGGCCCTGGCGATAGCCGCCGCACTGATCGACAGGACCGCCATGCGGGTCGGTCGCGAAAAGTATCTCGAAGCCAATGGCACCCGCGGCGCCGGCACGCTCTACGCGCGCGACGTCAAGATCGTGGACGACAAGATCTGCATGGCCTTCGACGCCAAGTCGGGCAAGCGCGCCGAATATTGTATAGTCGACCGCCCGCTGGCGGAGGCGATCAGCCGCATCAAGACGCTGCCCGGCAAGCGGCTTCTGGTCTACCGCAACGACTTGGGCAAGGTCCGGCCGATCAAAACCGGCTCCATCAACGACTATCTGCGCCAACTCGCCGGCGTCGATATTTCGGCCAAGGATTTCCGCACCCTTCATGCCAGCTCGCTTGCCGGCGAAGCGCTGGCGCAGCTCGAAGTGGGGCAAACGGACACCGCCCGGCGCCGGCAAATGGCGCGGGTTGCCAAGGACGTATCGGAAGTGCTGCGCAACACGCCCGCAATTTGCCGCAAGTCCTATATCGCCCCATGCCTGTTCAAGCTGTTTGAAAGCGGCAAGCTCAAGCCCATGTGGGAAGCAGCCGGCAACGGCCGCGCCGGACTGCTGCAGCGCGAGAAGCGCCTGGGCGCCGTGCTCGCCGCCATCAGTTAATCTGCAGCAGCGGCGCTACGCTCCCTTGTGGAACGTCCGTCCTCGTCCTACCGTTTCGCCACCAACCAAGGGGGTCTCCGATGACAATGGTCCGCGCGCTTGTTCTTGAACGCCAGCACGAGCTCGCCCTGCGCGAGATCGATCTGCCGCTAGAGGTTGGTCCGGGCATGGTCAAAATCGCCATTCACACCGTGGGCGTCTGCGGCTCCGACGTGCACTACTACACCCACGGCAAGATCGGCCCCTTCGTGGTCAACGAGCCCATGGTGCTCGGGCATGAGGCAGCCGGCACCGTCGTCGAAGTCGGTGCAGGCGTAACCCATTTTAAGGTCGGCGACCGCGTTTGTATGGAGCCGGGCATTCCCGATCCCAATTCCCGCGCCAGCCGCCTCGGCATGTACAATGTCGATCCGGCCGTGACCTTCTGGGCCACGCCGCCGGTCCATGGCGTCTTGACCTCGGAAGTCGTGCATCCGGCCAACTACACGTTCAAGCTGCCCGACAATGTGAGCTTTGCCGAGGGCGCTATGGTCGAGCCCTTCGCCGTCGGCATGCAGGCCGCCACCAAAGCCAAGATCATGCCGGGCGACACCGGCGTCGTGCTTGGCGCCGGCCCCATTGGCACCATGGTGGCACTGGCCGCTCTGGCCGGCGGCTGCGCCCGGGTGATCGTCGCCGATCTCGCACAACCCAAGCTCGACATCGCGGCGCAGTATCCCGGCATCATCACGGTCAACATCCGCGAGCAGAACCTTGCCGAGGAAGTGTCGCGCATCACCGATGGCTGGGGTGCGGACGTGGTGTTCGAATGCTCGGGTTCACCGCAAGCCTGGAAGACGATCATGGACCTGCCGCGGCCGAGCGGCACAATCGTCGCCGTCGGCCTTCCGGTGGAGCCGGTCGCCATCGACATCGCCGCCGCCTCGACCAAGGAAGTGCGCATCGAGAACGTCTTCCGCTATGCCCACCAATACGATCGCGCCATTGCGCTCCTTGGCTCGGGCAAGGTCGACCTCAAGCCACTGATTTCGGAAACCTTTTCCTTTGAGAAGGCCAAGGAAGCCTTCGACCGTGCGGTCGAGGCACGCCCCACCGACGTCAAGCTGCAGATCAAGCTGGTGGACTGATCGCCCGGCTGCGGCGCATTGCTGCAGCCGGAACCATCCCATGATCTCCAAGATTGTCACTCCAGTGTCATAGAGCTGGAGCGGCGTCATGGATGTGGGGAACGAAATCGGCTTCGTTCAGACCTATTTGCCTCAACATATCATCGCCATACGGCTGCTGATTGCGGCCGTCTTGGGCGCCATGATCGGCTTCGAGCGCGAGGTCAACACGGCCCAGGCGGGCCTGCGTACCCATATCCTGGTCGCCATCGCGGCAGCCCTTTTCACCATCTTGGCCTTCGAGATTTTCCACACGATCGAGATCGCGGGCGGCAATGGACCGCAGGCTGATCCGATCCGTGCCGTGGAAGCCGTTACGGCCGGCATCGCCTTTCTCGGAGCGGGAGCCATCTTCCGCGCTGGCGGCGGTGTGCAGGGGCTGACGACGGGAGCGGGAATGTGGCTGGCTGGTGCGACGGGCGTGGCCACCGCCCTAGGCTACTATCTGGTGGCGCTCGGCGTTGCCCTGCTGGCCGTTCTGGTGCTTGCCGCCCTGCGGGCTCTAGCTCACAATGTCATCGATCCGAGAAAGAAGGATCTGGGCTGATCCAGAAATATGGGGAGAAGGAAGTCCAGGCACGCCGAGGGACATGCGCGCCAGACTGCTTCTCCCCAGAGCGGCTGCAACCGGGAGGTGTTGTTGCCGCAAACCATTGGCTGATGAGCCGATCGTCTCTGCAGAGTGGCCGGAGGAGCGCTTGGGAATGCCGGGGCAACCGAAGTCGACCTTGCAGCGCTCCTCCTGACCTGGACATGCAACCTGTGGACGCAGGAGCCGCATGCCAACTGCGACGGGCCAAAGCCCGAAACTGGAATCCCCGCATATCTGTGCGTGTAGCATCAGGGCGCACCGGCGCCCTGCAGCAGCATCGAGACCGTGAGGAATCGGTTCACGAGTGGCGCGGAACCGACGAGCTGGTCTATGCGTGCGTTTGTTCCATCTCGACAGGCAATATGAGGTAAAGAGGCGGTTATGCGGCTTGCGTTTTACATGTAACTCGTCACAATCAAATCGTTGTGGGAGTACAAATTTTGGCCCATGCCGCGCCAGACAGGGATGCAGTCTTGTCGGCTCTCAGGCGGTTGCTTGAGTGGTCCGAAATCGCACGATCCCCACAGCTCGGCCGGTTCCTCGGCTATATTGTGCAGCGCCGGCTCGACGGTCAGGAGCAGGCCATCAAGGCCTATTCCATTGCCGTCGATGTTTTCGGGCGTCCGCCCAATTTCGATCCACAGGTGGACCCCATCGTGCGCGTACAGGCGAGGCGTCTGCGGGGACTGCTCGAAGAATACTATACGGGTCCGGGCATCGACGACCCGGTCAGGATCAGCCTGCCAGTGGGCCGCTATGTGCCCGATTTCGCCCTCACCGACATCGCTCCGGAAATCGAAGCTGCTGGGGACGAGCCGCAGCCCGGCAGCGAGACGTCGCGCACAAGATGGCGAATCGGGGTCTGGTTGCTTCTCGGCGCGCTGGCCATAGTCCTGGTCGTCGCGCTCTATCTTTTCCTTGCCAATAATCGCGACGGCAATCCTCCATCCGGTATTTCGGCCCTGATCGATGAACCCTCCATCACGCTGGTGGAGTTTCAGAACCTTGCCGGTGATGCCGTCGCAGGGCCGCATGCGGCGGGGCTGACGGTCGAACTCGTCACCGACCTTGAGCAGTTCGAAACCATTCAGGTCGGCTATCGCACGTCTGGGGACGAGGCCGCCGGGCCGGCAGTGCCGGCACCAAATCATTTCGTCTTCACCGGCATTGTTCGTCTCGATGCCGACCTGGTCCAATATAGCGGCATCCTGACGGAAACGCGTTCCAACCAGGTGGTCTGGAACCAGACCCTGTCTATCCCCGCCGCCCAAGCGACGGCGCCCGATATTCTCGATCGCGTTTCCCGCTCCTTCAGCCTTGTGCTGGGCAGTCCGCGCGGCCCTCTGCATGCACCGGCTCGTGAATTGCTCGCCGGGCTCTCAGGAGACGATTGGGAGGCAAATCTCTATATGTGCCGGATCCTCTTTGATCGCTTCCGCGAAACCGGCGGCATGGTGGAGGGCAGCAAAGCCAGCGCCTGCTTTGGACGCCTGCCCGAAGCTAGCAAACAGGATCCCATCGCGCTCGCCGCTCGCGCCAGCCTCCTCGTCGAGATCGGGGACCCGGCTGTGGCGGTGCCCTTGGCGCAGGCCGACAGGCTCGCCAGTGCAGCCGCCAGTTTGACACGCGCCCTTGAACTCAGCCCCACCAGCAGCTTTGTTTGGGAGCAACAGGCGCGTCTGCATGAGGCGCAGGCATTCATAGTCCAGGCCCGCGCCGATTATGCCTCCGCCGTTCAGCTCAACCCCGCCAATGCCGATGCCGTTGCGGCCTTCGCACGCCTCCAGGCGCTGGGAGGCGGTCTGGCGGAAGCCAAAGCCATGGCGCAAGAGGTAGCGGAAAAATCACCCGAGCCGCCGGCTTGGTATTTCGGCGTGCCGACGCTGGCAGCCCTTCGGGACCGCAATTTCGACCAGGCGCTGGAATGGGCGCAACTCTATGCGCGGGCAGACCGGGAGTTGGGACCGATCCTCGCCATCATGGCAGCGCAGGGCGCCGGCGACAGCGCTGTGGTCAATCGGTACCTGCCCGAAATCCTCGACCTGCCGGCCTTCCATGCCAAGGGCGTGCTGCCCAGGGTTCGGGAGCGCGTCACCGACGACAGCCTCGTCGAAGCCATGCGCCAGTCACTGACCGAAGCTGGCGTCCCTTGGGCGGCTTTGACGCGACCCTTCTAGTGCGCTGAAGACTGCGAGAACAGGTTGATGACCAGCACGCCGGCCAGGATCAGCCCCATGCCAATCAGCGCCGGCAGGTCCAGCGTCTGTCCATAGGCAAAGAAGGCGATTACCGACACGATGACGATGCCCACGCCCGACCAGATGGCGTAGCCGATGCCTACCGGAATGGTCTGCAGCGCCAGCGAGAAGAAATAGAAGGTGACGCAATAGCCCACCAGCACCACGATTGACGGCACGATCTGGGTGAACCCGGCCGAGGCACGCAGAAATGAGGTGGCAATCACCTCGCCGACAATGGCAATGGCTAGGTAGACTGCGCCGTTCACGCCTGCACCGGCCGGAAGAGTTCCTCAGCCAGCGCCACGAAGCGGCGGCCCCGTTCCTCGAAATTCTTGAACTGATTATAGGAGGGCGCCCCGGGCGACAGGATCAAGACGTCGAAGCGCTCCCGGTGCTGCAACAGCGCGCGCATTGCCGCGTCGAGATCCGGCTCCGACAGAACAGCGATATCGGGAGCAGCCAGGCGTGCGGCCTCAGCGAGTCGCTGGCCCGTCACCGGCAGGCATGCCAGGGTGGTCACGCCGAAGGCGCTCAGCCGCTGCGCCAGCTCGGAATAGTCCTGCTCGCGCTCATGTCCACCGCCGATCAGCGCCAGGCGGTGGCCCTGGTAGGCGGCCAGGGCCGCCTTGGTAGCCTCGGGCGTCGTAGATATGGAGTCGTTCACAAACAGCACTCCGCCAAAGCGATGCTCCTCGAGACGGTGGGGCAGGGGCATGAATGCGGCAATGCCAGCAGCAATGCCCTCCAGCGTGCCGCCCGCCGCCAGGGCTATGCGGGCCGCTAGCTGGGCATTGTCGAGATTGTGCGCGCCCTTGAGGCGCGACTGGGCGACCGATTTCTCCACCAGCGCCAGTTCGTCGGCAGCCAAGTCGCGGATCAATCGGCGGTGGTCCCGCACGGCCATAGCCACCATGGTGTTGCCTGCCGCTTGCCGGCCCAGAGCTACTGGGAACTCGCCCTCGCGGTCGATCAGGTGCAACTTGTCCTTGTAGTAGCGCTCGACCGAGCCATGCCAATCCACGTGCTCGGGATAAAGATTGGTCACGGCAGCGATGTCGGGCAGGAAATTCATGTCTGCCGTCTGGTAGCTCGAGAGCTCGAAGATCACCACTGGATGGCGGTCGGCGATCTCGAGCGGCGCAAGCCCGACATTGCCCGCCAGCCCTGCATCGATGCCTGACCGGGTCAACATCAGGTGCACCAAGGTAGCCGTCGTCGATTTGCCCTTGGTCCCTGTAATGGCGATCACGGTGCGCCCGTCGCGATAGGTGGAGGCCCAGAGGTTGAGGTTCGACGTCGTTGCGATACCCGCATTGCGGGCGATGTCGAAGATCGGCTTGTAGCGCGACACACCCGGGCTCTTGACGATCAGCCCGAAGCGCCGCGCCGCAATTGCTGCCGGGAGGTCATCGGCCGCGATCACCTCAGCATCCGGGATGTCAGCTGCGCCAGAGTCGACGGTGACAAAGACCTTGAGATCGGGCTGGCGCGACAGGAGAAAGGTGCGGGTCGATAGGGCTTCGCGGCCCGCGCCATAGAGCAGGATCGGCTCTTCAAACCGCATAGGCAGCAACCTTGGCGGCTAGTGCGGGCGGGATATGGTGGTCATGGCTGTCAGTCAGGCATTCGGCCATCGCCATTTGCAGTTTCGGCTCGCCATACTGGGCAAACAGGTCAGCCTTCACCGCCTGAACAACCGCCGCCTCATGCCAATCGGCGTGCCGCGTCAGCGTGTAGAGGCAAGCGGCGGCCTCCAAGATTTCGCCGACGCATTCCCAAGGCTTCTGCCCAGCCAGGCCGGCCAGTTCGCGGAACGAGGCTTCGTTGGCGGGATTGTCGAGCAGGTTCTTGCCGAAAATCGACAGGAGCCGGTCCTTGGGCATGAAGGGCGCAAAGATCAGGAACACGAAGTGGCATTTGGGGCATTCGCCGCACCACAGCGGACCGTCATTGCCGATCAGGCGGAAATTGCGGTTGCAGCTCGAAAAAACGTGGTCGAACTTGCTTTCGTGGGTGAACAGCGAGGCGATCCGCGCCTCTGAATAGGGCCGAAGCAGCGAAAAATACTTCAGGCTGCCACCCGTCGCGTCGCTGAGGATGGAGGCAATCAGCAGCTCGAAGCCGAGCGACTTGGAATATTGGTGATTTGTCTCGCGCCCGTCGAACTCCACATTGCCTTCGCTGGCCGAGCGCTCGTTGCTGAGCACGATCTGGTTGTAGCCAAAAAGCAGCGCGCAAAGCGCCGCGATCATCGAATTGATGGCCGTCGAGGGCACGTGGCCGTTGAAGAAGCCAGGTTCCTTGCCCAGCCGGATCATCTCGGGGTCGAGTGTGCGCGCGACATAGACGGGAGCGGTGCCGATCTTGTCTACCGAAGTCAGGATCGGACCCTTGGGATTAACCGCGAAAGGGCTGAACTCGACGCCGGCATGGGTCAGCAGGTCGACGCTGACCAGCGAATCCTTGCCGCCGCCAATGGGGAGCAGCGTCCGCTCGGGCAGCGCAACGGCAGCTTGCCTGGCGGTGTCATGCGGCGTATGCAGCGCCAGCTTGCCGAAGCGATGCAGTTCGTTGCGAGCATAGAACTCACCCAGCCCATTTTCATAGACGTCGATGGCAAAGGCACGCTCGGCCCCGGTCAGCGCGATATTGGGCGCAACGATCTCGAAGGGCGCACGAAGCTTGAAATAGCTGACGCCGAGCACGATGGCGGTGAGGTCAAGGAGCTTCGCAAAGGCCTTGCTCTCTGCTGCTGCCGCATCCGCCCGCACGGGCAGCACCAGCGTCTCGTTGAAGTGCAGTTCGCCCAATCCATAGCCGAATGAAGCCCGGCCGGTGGCGGGGTCGAAGGACGGGCGCTCGATAAGAAACTGTTCGGTCAAAACGGATACTCGCTTGTCACCCCCATATAGGTGATTTGCCCCCGAGGCGGGAGGGGACAGTTTTGTGTCGAAGTTGCCAAACCTCGTTCGTCGCAGCAGCATGAGGCCGGAACTGGCCACAGCCACAAGGAGCGAGAAATGCGTGTATTGGTTTTCGTCAAGGCAACCACCGACAGCGAAGAAGGCCGCCTGCCGCCCACCGAACTGCTCGAGGCCATGGGCCGCTATAACGAGGAACTCCTCGACGCCGGCATCATGATCGGTGGCGAGGGGCTCAAGCCCTCATCGCAAGGCAAGCGCGTCGTCTTCGACGGCGCCAGCCGCATGGTCATCGACGGACCGTTCTCGGAAACCAAGGAACTGGTTGCCGGCTACTGGATCTGGCAGGTGCGTGACATGGACGAAGCCGTCGAATGGGTGAAGCGCTGCCCCAACCCGATGTTCGGACCCAGCGAGATCGAGATCCGCCCCGTCTACGAGATGAGCGACTTCGCCGAAATCATGTCGCCCGAAGCCGAGGAAATTCACGGCCGCGTGGCGGAAAAGGAAAAAGCTCTAGCGAAGT
This sequence comes from Devosia sp., assembly GCF_036563435.1. GTDB lineage: Bacteria > Pseudomonadota > Alphaproteobacteria > Rhizobiales > Devosiaceae > Devosia. The sequence goes on along the minus strand of NZ_DATCMJ010000001.1, from coordinate 342,464 downwards.
AGCTAGCAGATCCGCATCTGCAGGCGCATGACAATGTCATGGCCCAGGCGCTGGAAACCGAACTCCCGCATGGTGCAGGTCCAGCCATCGCCCTGGCGTTCGATCCGGAACAAGTTGTAGCGGGCGGGGTCGTCCAGGGTGCCGCCCTGCGCGGCGCTGGCGGCCGCCACGCCCACCACCGGCACTTCCTTGCCCTTACCGGGGATGGAATGGATGGACGAGCGGTGCGTATGCCCGTGGAGGATCATCTCGGCCCCATGCTCGGCGATCACCTGCCGGAACAGCCGGTGACCCTTGAGCCCAAAGGAGGGGTGCTGCAGTTCGGGATTGGGCGGGTGGTGGATCATCACTGTGCGGAAATAGCCCGCCTCGCCCATCACGTGGAGAATGCGGCCCAGGCGCTCGGCCTGCTTCTCGTCGAACCGCCCCACCGCGAGGAAGGGCCTTGTGGGCACCGCACTCGAGCAGGAAATGATCGCCAGTTCACCCACCCGGCGCACAAAGGGAAACACCGCATCGTCCAGCGTTTCCCCGCGCATGTAGTCGCCCCAGATCTCCTGGGCGGATTCCAGCGTTCCCGATACATAGGCATCGTGGTTGCCCGGGCAAACCGCCACCTTGTCGGCCGGCCCCAGCGCCGATAGCCACTGGCCGGCTCGCTCGATCTCGAAGCGCAGCGCCAGGTTCACCAGGTCGCCGGTGACCGCGGTGAAGTCGGCATTCTGCGCCTGCATGTGCGAGACGAGATTGGCCAGCGTTTCGCTGTTGAGCTCGCCGTGCCGCTTGATCTTCCAGTTGAGATAACCGGTGAGGCGTTTGCCGAAAAGATCGCGCAGGGCCACTTCGGGCATGGGCGACAGGTGGATGTCGGAGATATGAGCCAGGGTAATCATCGGGGCCGTAATGCCAGAAGGGGGCGGGCAAGAAAACGGTCAATCGGCCTTCGAGCCGATTTTGTCGCCGGGAACTCTCTGCTACCGGTGAGATCGCAAGGAGAGATTTCATGCAGATGACACGCAGCCAGCAGCTGGTCGCCAAGGTGTTCCTCACGGTCAAGGGCCTCTGGCACAGGCTTACCATGGGCGCGCGGGTGATGGTGGTGGACGGGGACAAGGTGCTGCTGATCCGGCACCGCCATGTGCCCGGCTGGCAGTTTCCGGGCGGTGGCGTCAGTCCTGGTGAAACTCTGCAACATGCTGGGGCTCGGGAAACGCTGGAGGAAACCGGCTACCGCGTCATCGGTTCCCTCCAGCTTTTCGGCATCTACCACAATACCAGCCCGGTGACCGACCGGGACCACGTCGCCTTCTTCATCTGCACCCAGTTCGAAAAGGCCTTCGATCACAAGCCCGACCGCGAGATCGCCGAGGTCGGCTGGTTCGACCGGCATGCCCTTCCCGACAAGGTGACGCCCGCCACCTCGCAGCGGATCGACGAATATTTCGACGGCGCTCCCAAGCGTGACATCTGGGGCTACTAACGCCTAGCGCAGGAACTCCAGCTCCGGTCCCTTGGGCACGATGCGCGTCGGATTGATGGTGATGTGGCTCCAGTAGTAGTGCGTCTTGATGTGATCGAGATCCACCGTCTCCTTGATGCCCTGCTGCTCGTAGAGCGCCTTGAGGTAGTGCGAGATATTGGGATAGTCCGCGATGCGCTGACGGTTGCACTTGAAGTGGCCGACATAGACCGCGTCGAACCGCACCAGCGTAGTGAATAGGCGCCAGTCGGCCTCGGTGATGGTGTCACCGGTCAGGTATGCCGTCTCCCCGAGCAGGCCTTCAACCCAGTCCAGGGCGTCGAACAGCTTGGTGAAGGCGCCTTCATAGGCGTCCTGCGTGGTGGCGAAGCCCGCCTTGTAGACGCCGTTGTTGATGTCGTCATAGATGCGCTGGTTGATCTCGTCGATACGCGGGCGCAGCGCTTCGGCGTAGTAGTCGTCGGTGTTGCCGGTCAGCTCGTTGAATGCCGAGTTGAACATGCGGATGATTTCCGAACTCTCGTTGGAAACGATCTGCTCGGTCTGCTTGTCCCAGAGCACGGGCACGGTCACGCGGCCGGTATAGTCCGGCACGGCCTGGGTATAGACCTGCCATAGATAATCCTTGCCCAGGAGGTCGTCGCCGGTCGAGCCTTCGGCCTTGTCGAAGTTCCAGCCGGTCTCGTCGGGCATCTTGGGGGAGACGACCGAGACCGAGATCAGGTCTTCCAGTTCCTTGAGCTTGCGGAAGATCAGGGTGCGGTGCGCCCAGGGGCAGGCGAGCGATACATAAAGGTGGTAGCGGCCCGCCTCGGCCTTGAACCCGCCTTCGCCGCTCGGGCCGGCGCTGCCATCGGCGGTGATCCAGTTGCGGAAGCCGGCCTTGGATCGCTCGAACTTACCACCGGTCTTCTTGGTGTCGTACCACTGGGTCGACCATTTGCCTTCGATCAGCTGTCCCACGAATGCGCCTCTTTCGTCATGTTATCGACTCCTTGTGAGGGTCAAATCCCTCCAGCCGATTTGCGTTGCTCCTGAGATAGGGCTGGGTTGCCAAATCGATAAGGTGGCACGGCCACGACGGACTGTTGTGCATTTTGAACACAGGCGGCATCCAGTTCTTGTTTTTGGCGGCCGCCGGCATGATTTTCATTTTACGCGAGGCCCCCATGGTGCTAATGCGGATTTCAGGCGTGGAGGCGCCCAGGATGGTAAAGGTTTTGCTGGTGACCCGACGACCGTAAGCGGTCTTTTCGAGACGGTGCCCTCTGGGTGCCGGGTTTGTCCTTAGCATCCTCTTCCTGGACTTCTGCCATGACTCTCTCGTCTGCGCCCTCGGCTGCACCTGCTGCTGTCTCCGCCGTTCCCCTGCGCGTTCCTTCCGTTCGTCCGGCAACCGATGCCGACGATGCCTTCATGGAAGAATTGCACGCGATTGCCTTCGGTCCCGGCCGCTTCGCCAAGACGGCCTACCGCATCCGCGAGCGTTTCAAGATCGACCCCAGTCTCAGCCTGGTTGCCGAAGTTGAAGGCACGGCCTGCGGCTCGGTGTGGATGACCCCGATCAGCATTGGCGGCAAGAACGGCTGGATGCTGGGGCCTCTGGCCACCCATCCCAATTTCCGCAAGCTCGGTGCCGGCAAGCTGCTGGCGCGCGAAGTAACCAGCCGTGCCATGGAGCGCGGCGACGGCGAGTTCGTGATGCTGGTGGGCGACCGCGATTATTATTGCCCCCTCGGCTGGGAGCCGACCATCCCCGGCAACATCGTTTTCCCGGGACCAGTCGATCCCACCCGCGTGCTGGTCTTCGCCGACGACAAAAGCCTCGCCACGAGCCTTAGCGGCCCGATTTCAGCCTGGCAGCAGGGCTAAACGTCGGGGACACCTCGAATGTCACCCTCGGGCTTGACCCGAGGGCTCTTCCCTTTAGGGGCAGCATCGGCTCCACACTCCGTGCCTGGACCGCCTGGCTCAGGCGGAGAAGTGGTAGACCAAGAGCCTCCCGCTGCACTAAGCTCCCGCTCCCGAACATCAATTCCGGTAATCTCTTGTCGTTTGACGACACCATCATCGGCCGCTTGTCGGCCCGGCTGCTCGCTGTGCCCCCACCACTGCCGCCGCCTGAGTCGCTGGTTCCCGACTGGGCGCCTTCTCAGCCCTTCACGCGCCCGCCGACCCCTGCGGCAGTGCTGATCGCGCTGATCCGGCGGCCGGAGGGACATACTGTCCTTTACACCGAGCGCTCGCCCGACCTGCGCTCCCATTCGGGGCAGGTGGCCTTCCCGGGCGGCAAGGTCGATGCCAACGACGCCGATGTCGCGGCTGCCGCCTTGCGCGAGGCCTCCGAGGAGGTGAGCCTCGCCCGCGAGGACGCAAAGGTGATCGGCTATATGCAGCCCTACTTCACCGGCACCAACTACCTCATCACGCCCGTCGTCGCGACAGTTGAACCCAGCGGGCCCTTTGTTCCCAATCCGGGTGAAGTCCATTCCGTCTTCGAAGTGCCGCTGGAGCGGATCCTGCACCCCGAGAGCTATGGCGTCTTCCGCATCAGCCGCGATGGCGTCGAACACCGCACCTGGCAGATCGACCACGATGGCCACCGCATCTGGGGCATCACGGCCAACCTGACCCGGCAGTTTCGCGACCTCGCCGTTGGTGAAGAGTCATGACTATGGACCTGCGCCAAGCGGAATGGCTCAAGCGGCCGGAGACGCAGCTGATCCTGCGGGCGCTCGACGGCGACACCCATCGAACGCGGATAGCGGGCGGGGTCGTGCGCGACGCGGTGATGGGGCGCAGCCATAGCGGCGACATCGACATGGCGACCGAACTGCTGCCCGAGGACGTGATGGCGCGGGCCGCTGCTGCCGGCATCGCCGCCTATCCCACCGGTATCGCCCATGGCACCCTCACCCTCAAGGCTGGGGACACGCTGGCGGAGGTTACCACCCTGCGGCGCGATGTCGAGACCGATGGCCGCCATGCGGTTGTGGCCTTCGGCACCGATTGGCTAGAGGATGCCCAACGGCGCGACTTCACCATGAACGCGCTCTACTGCGCTGCCGACGGGACGCTTTACGACCCGCTGGGCGGTGCGGCGGACGCGCGCAATGGCCTGGTGCGTTTCATCGGCGATCCAGAGCTGCGCATCGCGGAGGACGGATTGCGCGTCTACCGGTTCTTCCGGCTGACGGCGAGCCACGGTGGACAGCGCCTCGACGGCGAAGGGCTCGAGGCCTGTGCCAGTGCCGTGGGGCAGCTGGGTCATCTGTCGCGTGAGCGGATCGGCGGCGAGATGATGCGCATGCTGGCCCTCCCGCAAGTGGCGCTCACCCTGGCCGTCATGTCCGAGATCAAGCTTCTGACCTTGTCTGACGCCGTGTTGAGGTCGCTCGTCGCTTATGAAGAGTTCGGCGGTCAGTCGCCTGCCGCCCGCCTTGCGCTGCTTGCAGGGGGAGAATGGGACCGAATCCAGTCCGAGTGGCGCCTCTCGAAAGATACCATTGCTAATGCCCGGGCCATCGCCGCAGCCGCAGCACTTCTGACGGATGAAAAAGTGGCCGAAGCCGCTTATCGTCACGGGGAAGTAGCCGTCGAAGGTCTGGCAGTGGCGGCAGCACAGGGGGGCTGGAACCGGGCGCGGCTTGCCGAAACTGCTCGCGCCCTCGGCGCGCTCGTCGTGCCGCCATTCCCCCTTCGCGGCAATGATCTTGCCGAGCTTGGCATGCCGCCCGGGCCTGCTTTGGGGAAGGAGTTGGCGCGTCTGGAGCAGCTCTGGATAGGGAGCGGCTTTACGCTGAGCAAGGCGGAACTGCTGGGGCAGGCGCGGCTGGGTTGAGACGCAAAAAAAAAGCGCCCTCTCGAGGAAGGGCGCTGATCTTTTTCAGCGGCGCAGCACGAACTAGTGCTTGGTCGCTGCGTCGCCGGTGTCGACGATACGCTCCTTGATGCGCTCGATCATGTCCGGGCGAACGTCCACCTCACCGTGATAGGTGCGCAGGTTCTCCACCGCCCGCCGTACCACTTCGGCCTCGCTGTCGGCCTCTGCATGCCAGGTGGCGCCGGGGATAAGCGAGCCGGATTCGAAGCGTTTCATTGTCTCATCTCCCTTCAAGTGATGGGAGAGGGGGAACGTGTAAGCGGAAGTGCGGTTCCGCCCTTTGCCTCAGGGCCAGCGTACCTCGGGTGGCATGGAGGAAAGGATCGAGTTGACGTTGCCGCCGGTCTTGAGCCCGAAGGTGGTGCCGCGGTCATAGAGAAGGTTGAACTCGACATAGCGGCCGCGCCGCACCAGTTGCTCGTGGCGATCCGCATCGGTCCAGGGCGTCTCGAAATTGCGGCGCACCAGCTCGGGATAGATTCCGAGGAAGGCCAGCCCCACCGCCTGCGTGAACTCGAAGTCAGCTGCCCAATCACCGGAATTATGGTGATCGTAGAAGATGCCGCCGATGCCGCGCGGCTCGTTGCGATGGGGCAGGAAGAAATACTCGTCGCACCAGACCTTGTAGCGATCGTAGTCGACGCCCGGGCGGTTGTCGCAGGCCGCTTTCATGGCGGCATGGAAGTCGCGGCTATCCTGGTCCTCCTGCGTGCGACGCCGATCTAGTACCGGCGTCAGGTCGGCACCACCGCCGAACCACTGCTTGCCGGTCACGATCATGCGCGTGTTCATATGCACGACCGGAACATGGGGGTTCCAGGGGTGGACGATCAGCGAGATACCCGAGCTCCAGAACTTCGCACCCTCTTCGGTGCCCGGCATCTGCTTGGCGAAGTCGGCGGAAAACTCGCCATGAACGGTGGAGATGTGAACCCCCGCCTTCTGGAAGACGCGGCCATGCAGCATGCCCATCTCGCCGCCGCCACCTGCTGCCCGATCCCAGGGCGAGATCTCGAAGCGGCCCGGTGGCATGTCGCTGTTGGGTCCGCTGACCTCGTCCTCGATTGCATGGAACGCCGCGACAATCCGGTCGCGCAGGGTGCGGAACCAGGCCTGTGCAGTGGCCTGCTTGCTTTCGATGTTTTGGGGAAGTGTCATGGGGAAGTGAAATGAACCGTCATTGAAGCCCTGTAAACCCGTCGGTCTGCCTTTTTGCCTCTCCCAGAATAAGTGAAGCCGCGAGGGCAACATTGATCGAGCGCAACTTTCCGCGCATCGGAATGCGCACTCTGACGTCGCAGCTTTCGGCCACCGTGTCGGGCACGCCCGCGCTTTCCCGCCCCACCATGAGCACGTCCATCGGCTCATATTGTACGGCATAAGCCGAGGTATCCGCTTTGGTGGTCAGCAGCACCAGGCGCCGTCCATGCTCGCGGCGCCAGAGGTCGAAGGCAGTCCAGCTGGCATGTTCATGGACATTGGCATGATCGACATAGTCGAGCCCTGCGCGGGCCAGGGTTTTGGCCGAGAAGGGGAAGCCGGTGGGGTGGATCAGGTGGATAGTCGTGCAGAGGCAGGCGCCAAGGCGGATCAGGGTGCCGGCATTGTTGGCAATGTCCGGCTGATAGAGCGCGAGGTCGACCGTCATGAGGAGTCCTGCTAGGCATCGGCGAGGGGCTGGCGACCCGCGTCGCCATGGCGGACCGGGTATAGTGTCGCACTTGTTCAGTGTCATCCTTGGCCACACTGGACAAGTCTACGTGACAGTGCAAAAAGAACCGCAACTGACGGGCCGCTTGAGGGCGGCCGGCTGCCGATTCTGCGCATGCGCAAAATGGTGGGCCGCTGCCGGCCGCGTCTGATGTGATTGTACGGGGATACGGACCTTGGCCACGCAAGCTCACTCTAAATCGACACGGCGGGATTTCATCTTCGTCGCAACCGGCTCTGTGGCCGCAGTCGGCGCCGCCGCGACGGTCTGGCCGCTGATCAACCAGCTCAACCCCGATGCCTCGACCCTGGCGCTCGCCAGCATCGAATTCGACGTGGGCTCGATCCCCGAAGGGCAGTCGGTCACCATCATGTGGCGCGGCCTTCCCGTTTTCGTGCGCCATCGCACCCAGGCCGAGATTGAAGAGGCGCGCGCCGTGCCGCTCAACGAGCTCAAGGACCCCGCCACCGACGAGCAGCGCGTCAAGGCGGGCCACGAGCAGTGGCTGATTATGATCGCCAACTGCACCCATCTCGGTTGCGTGCCCGTCGGCGATTCTGGCGATTTCGACGGCTGGTTCTGCCCCTGCCATGGTTCGCACTACGACAGCGCCGGCCGTATCCGCAAAGGCCCCGCACCGGCCAACCTGGTGCTGCCGCCTTATGAATTCCTCAGCGATACGCTGGTCCAGATCGGTTAGTGGGGCCCCAGATGTCCGAACATTCGACTTATACGCCCGGCACTGGCATCGAGAAGTGGCTCGATGAACGCCTGCCGATCATCCGGTTCTCCAAAGAGCACCTGATGGATTTCCCCACGCCGAAGAACCTCAACTACTGGTGGACCTTTGGCGCCATCCTCGTGATGTGCCTGGGCATCCAGATCGTCACCGGCGTGATCCTGGCCATGCACTACACGCCCAACGTGGCGATGGCCTTCGACTCGGTCGAGCATATCCGCCGCGACGTCAATGGCGGCCGCATGATCCAGGCGTTCCACGCCGTGGGCGCCTCCATGTTCTTTGCGGCCATGTATGTCCACATCTTCCGCAACATGTATTTCGGCTCCTACAAGGCGCCGCGCGAGATCCTGTGGATCATCGGCGTGCTGCTGTTCCTTCTGACCATGGCCACCGCCTTCATGGGCTATGTGCTGCCCTGGGGTCAGATGTCGGGCTGGGCCGCCACGGTTATCACCAACATCTTTGCGGCCATTCCGGTGGTCGGCAATCCGATCCTCGAACTGCTGCGCGGCGGCTTCTCGGTCGGCAATCCGACGCTCAACCGCTTCTTCTCGCTCCACTACCTGCTGCCCTTCGTGATCGCCGCAGTGGTCGCGCTCCACATCTGGGCGCTCCACGTGCCGGGCAACAACAACCCGATCGGCGTGGACGTGAAGGACAACCGCGACACGCTGCCCTTCCATCCGTACTACACGATGAAGGATCTGTTCGGCATGTCGCTGTTCCTGATCCCGTTTGCCTGGTTCGCCTTCTTTGCGCCCGACATTCTGGGTCACCCGGACAACTACATCCAGTTCAACTCGCAGGTGACGCCGGCCCATATCGTTCCGGAATGGTACTTCCTGCCCTTCTACGCGATCCTGCGTGCCATCGACTTCAACATCCTGTTCATCGACTCCAAGCTCGGTGGCGTGATCTTCTTCGGCGGCTCGATCCTGATCCTGTTCTTCCTGCCCTGGCTCGACACGTCCAAGGTTCGCTCGGGCCACTTCCGCCCGATGTTCAAGTGGTTCTACTGGATTTTCGTGGTCAACTTCATCGGCCTCACCTATCTGGGTGCCGCGCCGGCCGAAGGCATCTACGTGATCCTCGCCAAGATCTGCACCGCCTATTACTTCATCCACTTCCTCGTGATCCTGCCGCTCCTTGGCCGCATCGAGACGCCCCGGCCGCTGCCGACCAGCATCTCGGAAAGCGTCCTCGCCAAGCAGCACGCCTGACGGGAAGGGGAAGGAACCATGATGAACTTGAAGACCACCCTTGTTGCCCTGGCGCTTGCCTCCAGCCTGGCCATGCCGGTCCTGGCGCAGGAAGGCGGCCACTCCACGCCGCATATCGAAAAGCAGAGCTGGAGCTTTGCCGGCATCTTCGGCACCTATGACCAGAACCAGCTGCAGCGCGGCTTCCAGGTGTACCGGGAAGTGTGCTCCAGCTGCCACGGCGCACGCCTCGTTGCATTCCGTAATCTGGCCGAACCCGGTGGCCCCGGCTTCTCCGAAGAGCAGGTCAAGGCACTCGCGGCTGAATATGAAGTCGCCGATCCGACAGCCGATGGCGGTGTTCGCGCCGCCGTGCCGGCCGATCGCTTCCCGTCGCCTTTCGCGACCGAGCAGGATGCCCGCGACGCCAATGGCGGCGCCCTGCCGCCGGACTTCTCTGTGCTTGCCAAGGCGCGCGGCGTGTCCGATGCCTTCCCGTTCTGGATCTTCAACTACTTCACCGGTTACCAGGAGGGCGGCCCGGACTATATCCATGCGCTGCTGAACGGCTACCATGAAGAGCCGCCGGCCGATTTCGAGCTGGCTGAAGGCAAGTATTACAACGATTACTTCCCCGGCCACGCCATCGGCATGGCGCCGCCACTGTCGGACGGGCAGATCGCCTATGAAGTGGCCGAGGGCCAGACCGAGGTGCCACTGACCGTCGATCAGTATTCCAAGGACGTCGCCGCCTTCATGATGTGGGCGGCCGAGCCGCACCTCGCTGGCCGCAAGCAGACCGGTTTTGTCGTGCTCTTGTTCCTGGTGCTGTTTGCCGGCCTGATGTGGGCCACCAAGCGCCGCCTCTGGCAGGGCATCGAGCACTAGCCGCCGGCCGCGCAGCGGAGAAAACGCGCCAGTGGCGCGTTTTCAGGCGGCTAGGCCCGAAGAGCTACGCTCGCAGGGCCCGGATGTGCCGCGTGCCAGATGCCAGTCCGGCCGCGCAGCGGCGAAGACGCGCCAGTGGCGCGCTTTCAGGCGGCTAGGCCCCAAGAGCTACACTTGCAGGGCCCAGGCATGCCACCTACAAGATATCAAAGGGCCCTCACGGGCCCTTTCTCTTGATCGCTACGACACGCCCACCTCTTGCCAAGCGGCGTCCGCATCGCAATATTCGGCTTAAGCATTCCGGCGCCAGGGAGAACGACATGTCAGCCATCCGCATTGCCGTCACCGTCGTGGGCGCCGCCATATCCATGAGCCGGCATCCGGTGGTGCGCGCCGGCATCACCGCCGTTGCCGCCAATCCCAAGGCGCGCGAGACCGCGATCAACGTTACCCGTTCTGCCGCCTATGGTGCCGGCGTCGTCGCACGCCACCTTGTCGGCAAGCGCCTCCGCTAACGACACTTTTCCCAGACAAGGACTGCCATGCCGCTCGACCTCAAGGCTCTCGTGCGCACGATTCCGGACTACCCCAAGAAGGGGATCCTGTTTCGTGACATCACCACGCTGATCGAGCATCCCGAAGGGTTCAAGGAGAGCGTCGAGCAGATCGCGCAGCGCTACCGCGGGCAGGGCATCACCCATGTCGCCGGTATCGAAGCCCGCGGCTTCATCTTCGGCGCCGGCGTTGCAATTGCGCTGGGTGTCGGCTTCATCCCCGTGCGCAAGAAGGGCAAGCTTCCGGGCGAAACCATCGGGCAGAACTACGCGCTCGAATATGGCGTCGACACGATCGAGATCCACGCCGACGTGCTCGACAGCGGCGACAAGGTGCTCCTGGTGGACGACCTGATCGCCACGGGCGGCACGGCGATCGCCGCCGTCGGCCTCCTGCGGCGCACGGGCGCCCAGGTGGACGACGCAGCCTTCGTGATCGATCTGCCCGACCTTGGCGGCGCCGCCAAGCTCAAGGCGGAAGCGGTGGCCGTCACCTCGCTGATGGCCTTCGAGGGGCACTGACCCCCTCCTAGCCCTCGACGTTATCCCGCGAAAGCGGGCAGCCATCTTGGCCCGGGCAGGAACAGAGTGGATTTCCGCCCTCGCGCGAACGACGCTGCGGGTGGGCAGGCAATACACTCGCCTACCAGTTGTTGCGCCCGTCCATATGCTCGACCTGGATCGATGACCAGTCGAAGTCATCGATCAGCCGCAGGTTGACGGCAAAGATCTGCCCCGTGGGCATGGCACCCGGTTCGCCCTTGGGCGTGCCGTCGTCATTGTAGACAGAGCTCCAGTCGGGAGAAACGCCGTAGGTCTGCATGCCGCAATGGCTGCAGAAGTGATGCTCGTTGCCAAAGCCGCTCGCCGAATAGAACTTGTCGTGCTCGCCGGCAGCGATGTGCAACTCACCGGGCTTGAAGTAGCCCCAGACGGCACCCGTGCGGCTGCAGAAGGTGCAGTTGCAGTCGGCGGCCCGCTCCGGCTTGTGCGGCAGTTCGATCTGCGTGGCACCGCAGTGGCATTTGGCAATCAGGGACATGGCTGGCTCCTCCAGGGCTGTGAACGCAAGCTGCGCCCCTGAAGTGACAGCCTTTGTCAGTAGCCTCAGGCGGCCACTTCGATGCCCATCGGCTGGGCATCGACCACGCAGAACTGGTTGCCCTCGGGATCCTTCATCACCGTATAGGTAGGCAGGACGCGCACTGTCTCGGCGCCCGCGGCTAGGAGGCGCTGGACTTCTGCGACTCGGTCGGTAACCTCCACGTCGAAGTGGACGCGGTTGTTGTCGTAGCGGCGTCCGTCCACGTTCTGGAAGCAGAGCGAAGGGCCGGGACCGTCCACCATCACGGTCGGATCGGTCTCGGGCGTAAGGCCGAGGGCGGCAAGGCGCGCGATCTCGGCTTCGTCATAGTGGCGGATGGCATAGCCATCCAACAGAGCGGCCCAGAATTGTGCCAGCTTGGCCGGCTTGTCACAGTCGAATACGATCTCGTGTATCCTGCCCATGCTCGTCTCCTGCGTGGATCTGCCTTCTGGCTAGAGGGAAAATGCGGCAAGACTGGTGCAGGCCCAGCAGATGGGTGCCGGGCCTGTCTGGTGCATCGGCGAGACCAGTTCCCGCACAAGGGGAATTCCCATTGGTGCTCGCCGGGTGCCGGCCGTCTGCTGTTAGTGCTTGGTGGCTTTCAGCAGCGCTTCAAGCGAGGGCAGGGGAGTGGACGCCGCCAGTGGCGGCTGCTCCGTCTTGCGCCCCGCCTTGCGCGGTTGCGGGATCGGGGCACCGTGGCGCGGCACGGCGTGGTTGCGGGTGACCGAAGTTGGCCGCTGGAATATGTTCTTTGGCATGGACAAAGCCTTTCGCTATCCCCGGTCGGCGTCTCAGGCGCGGCACGGGGTTGAAGTGAAGCGCAGCCGAAAGCCGCGCGATGAAGCGTGGTTTTGACCGGACGCCAGCGATGCCGTTGAAGGGATGGAGCGGCCTCAGGGCCGGAACAGGGCTCTGCCTGAACCTGATCTTGCGCAACACGGCATCGAGGAGCTTCCGGTCACGCGCAGGCGCGGAGCGGGAGTTCGTCGGACGTCCGGGGCAAGTTCTCAGTTCATGTGGCTACGAGACCTCTTTTTCAGGTGAGGGGAGCATAGAAAAGGGAAGGGCCGGCGTCAACCGCCGGCCCCTTGATGTCGGTTAGGGTTCTAGCTGCCCCTTTTCCGGCTCCTCGAGCGCGCTGATATCCGGCTCGTTGCGCGTCTTCCACAAGGAGAACAGGATACCACCGGCAAGAATGGCCAGCGTGACCACCAGCGACAGCAGCGTGTCGATATGGATATGGAGCGGCACCAGGGAAATCTTGATGCCGACCAGGACCAGGATAATGGCCAGCGATACCTGCAGGTAACGGAAGCGGTTCATCGCGGCCGCCAGCGCGAAGTAAAGCGAGCGCAGGCCCAGGATGGCGAAGATGTTGGACGTGTAGACGATGAACGTGTCCTGCGTCACCGCGAAGACCGCAGGCACCGAGTCGACGGCAAAGATCAGGTCGACCACTTCCACCATGATCAGCGCCACAGCCAGCGGCGTCAGCCAGGTAACGATCTTGCCGGTCTTGGGATCGGGTTCCTTGACCGTGAAGCTGCGGCCATGCAGCTGCTTGGTGACCCGGAAGTGCTTGCTGATGAACTGGAAGATCTTGTTTTCTTCGAGGTTCGGCTCCTCGTCCTTGTGGCTGAACATGCGGACGCCGGTGAAGACCAGGAAGGCACCGAAGAAGAAGAGGATCCAGTTGAAGTTGTTGACCAGCGCCGCGCCCAGGCCGATCAGGATGGCGCGGAACAGGATCACCCCCAGGATGCCCCAGAACAGCACGCGGTGCTGGTAGAGGCGCGGGATGGCGAGGAAGCCGAAGATGGTGGCGATGACGAACATGTTGTCCATCGCCAGCGACTGCTCGAGCAGATAGCCGGTATAGAATTCGAGCCCTGCTTCGGCGCCGCGCTGCCACCAGACCCAGCCGCCGAAGGCAAGGGCAATCAGCACGTAGAAGCCATAGAGCAGCAGGCTCTCCTTGGCGCCGATCTCGTGCTCGTCCTTGTGCAGGATGCCGAGGTCGAAGACCAGAAGAGCAATGACGATCGCGATGAACGCGACCCAGAAATAGCCAGGGGTACCTAAAAATTCGCCCGATAGGGCGGCAAACAGCGATTCCATCGCCGGACCTTTCTCCATGAAGTTTGGAGCAGCTCCGACATCGCGAGGAGATAGATCATCCTCGCCAGAGGGGCCCGGCGCCGCATTGGCAAAATGCCCGAACTGAAAAAAAGTTCAAGCCCCCATGCAACCGGTTGTGGATAGGCACTGCCTCATCCCAGCGAATGCGGGAGCATTCTGTCGTTGAAGAGCTCAGCAAAGGGAGATTCCCGCCTCCGCGGGAATGACGCCGCGCGTCAGGCGACACTTGGCACATGCCCCTGGAGTGTTCCCGGCCTGTCCAAGCCCACAACGTCATTCCCGCGCAGGCGGGAATCTCCTTTGATGACGTGCCCAAGGGCGACCAGTCCACAGCCCAGCAGACCGGCCCTTTGCCTATCTCGGCGTGCAGAGCATCACGATTGCATCCGCCGTTTCCAGTTGGATGGCTGTGCCATAGGTGGGGTCGGGAATCATGCGGCCGGCCTGGATATTCCGTGCCGCCCGCAGCCCGCCGTCGTTGAAGCCGACGCCATCCTGGTAGCCGGTGATCGTGCCGGTGCCCGAGCTCTTGTCGCCGACAATGGTCGAGGCAAAGCCATAGACTTCGCCATAGATGGTAAGGATGCCGGCCTTGGCCGTGCTCGCGTCGCGGCATGCCCAGTTGCCTGAATAGGCTTGGGCGAAAGCCGGCGTGGCAAGCAGGAGGGAAGCGGCAGTGACAAGGGCGATTCGGCGCATGAGGGGGAGAGTGCCGGTGTCCCCTTTGGCTTTCAAGTGCCGCGCTTGAGACGGGCGCCGATCAGCGGCAGCCTGGTGAGCGCCAGCAACACTCTGGTCTTGAGCGGCATACGGTAGTCACGCAGCTTGCTGAAGCCGACCAGTTCAGCCTGGTAGACCAGTTCGCCCCGCTGGTTGGTAGCCTTGAGCCGGTTGAACAGCAGCCCCCATCCCGGAATGGAGTTGGACGCGCGTTTGCCGGTGACGGCCAGCGCATAGCTTACCGTATCGCCCGGCCGCACCGGCACCTTGAATTCCATGGAGTTGACGCCGGGGGAGGGGCCGGAGACGCCCGGCTCCTTGCCCTGCTGGCGAAGCGCCTCTTCCTCTTCAAACAATCGGTCGACCATCTTGCGATGGCCCACGCTCACCGTATGCCAGCCGCTGGCCACGAGGCCGCCGAAATGGCTGTGCTTGGCCGCTTCGGCGTCGACGTGGAAATATTGTGGGTCGTAGAGCGTGGCGAAGCGCACGATCTCCCCGGCGCTGAAAGTGTGCTCACCCAGCGCAAACTCCTCATCGATGACGATATCCTCGAACCAGCGGGTCACGATGCGCTCCTCGTCTCGATGAGGTTGGCCAGCCGCATGGTGAGCACCGGCTGCCGCTTCTGGTTCCGCACGTCAAAGTCGAGAGTCATGATGCCCCATTGTGGATGCGTCTCGGAGCGGCGCAGTTCGGCAATGGTCACGGTGCCGCCGATCGTGTCACCCACCATGACGGGGTTCTTCCACTTGAGGTTGGAGAAACCCAGGCCGCCGGCCGAGGCGACTTTGCTCAGGAAGCTGTCCCCCAGCATGCGCAGACTGAGGGCTCCCGTCTGCCACCCGCTCGATGCCAGCCCGCCCAGAAGGCTCGACTTGGCCGCAGCTTCGTCGAGATGGAAGGGAAAGGGATCGAACTCACGGGCGAAGGTGGTGATCATGTCCTTGGTCACCGTCACCTGTCCCAGGTCGAACACTTCCCCGACGGCGAGATCCTCGAAGTGTCGCCGGTCTTGGGTGACAGGATTGGTCATTGGCTTGCCCTTAACGTCAACGTGGCCGTTTTGCCCCTTTTGCCCGGGCTTGGCAAGGTCGTGGTCGTTCAGGTCCCCGCCGCCAGGCGCCCGGCGCTGCGAAAGGCCAGCGGGCTCACGCCGCGCCGTCGCCGGAAAGCCTTGCCGAGGTAATTGGCATCGGCAAAGCCGGTCATACCGGCAATGGCCACGACGCTCATGTCGGTGGCCAGCAGCAGGCGCTCGATCCGCTCCAGGCGCCGCTCCAGCACGAAGTCCGATGGCGATACGCCCACCTGTGCACTGAACTGGCGCACAAAGTGGGCCCGGCTCATCTCCGCTACCGCCGCCAGGCTTTGCACCTGCAGCGGTTGGGCCAGGTTGCCGTCCACAAAGGCCAGAACCCGCGCCAGCCATGGCGGCATGCTGGCTTCGGGAAGGGCGTGGGCGCCGAAGACGCCGTCATGCAGCGCCGCCATGGCCGCGTAGGCAGCGGCGGAGGCTTCCCCGGGCGTGATGTCGGTGCGGTCGATCAGCGTGAGGCATGCCGCGGCCAGCCGATCGATGACGGGTTCAGGAAGGGTGACGACAGGCCCGCGGGCATCGATCAGTTCGCGCGCCAGCCGCAGGGCCTCACGCCCGTTCACCACCATCCAGAAGTATTCCCAGTGGCCGCCCCGCTCCAGCCAATAGCGATGCGCATGCGGCATGGAGAGCACCATGGTCTGCCCGGGCCGCAGCCGGTATTGCGCGCCGGCAAAGTCCAGCCGGCCTTCGCCCAGCAGCGTATGCTGCACCACAAGAAAGGGCGCCGAGCCCCGCTTCAGTCCATCCCAGGAATAGACCTCGTTGCGCCGCTGCTCGTAGCCGGCACTGACGGCCATGCAGTGGAGCGGCAGGGCAGTCTTGCCGAGCGTCAGCAGCCGGATGTCATGGCCGTGTTCAAGAAGCCTGGTGAGCACAAAATTACCCGAAAACGCACAAGCTTTCTATAGCCCGGGCCGTGCGCAGTTGGATAGCACATTGCTATCGTATCGATGACGTTCGGAGGAGCATATGTCATTCAAAGTCACCGTGATCGGTGCCGGCTCGATCGGGTTTACCAAGACGCTGATCTCGGACCTGCTGAAGGTTCCCGAATTCGTCGATTGCGAATTCGCGCTGACCGACATCAACCCGCACAACCTCGACATGGTGCGGCAAGTCATTGAAACCATTGTTCAAGTCAACAAGCTTCCGGCCAAGGTAACCGCCACCACCGACCGGCGCGAAGCCATCAGCGGCGCCCGCTACATCATGAGCTGCGTCCGCGTCGGGGGCCTTGAAGCCTTCGCCACCGACATCTCCATCCCGCTCAAATACGGTGTCGACCAATGCGTCGGCGACACCATCTGCGCCGGCGGGATCTTGTACGGCCAGCGCAACATCCCGGTTATCCTCGATTTCTGCAAAGATATCAGGGAAGTAGCCGAACCGGGCGCACTCTTTCTCAACTATGCCAACCCCATGGCGATGAATACCTGGGCCGCCGATCTCTATGGCGGGGTCAACGTCGTCGGCCTCTGCCACGGCGTTCAGCACGGCGCCCACCAGATCGCCAAGGTCCTCGGCGTGCGCGACGATGAGCTCGACTACATCTGCTCGGGCATCAATCACCAGACCTGGTACATCGACATCCGCGCCAAGGGCCGTAAGATCGAAGCGGACGAACTGATCGCAGGGTTCGAAGCCCATCCGGTCTACTCTAAACAGGAGAAGGTGCGCATCGACGTCCTCAAGCGCTTCGGGGTCTATTCAACCGAAAGCAACGGGCACCTCAGCGAATACTTGCCCTGGTACCGCAAGCGCCCCGAGGAAATCGGCCGCTGGATCGATATGAGCGATTGGATCCATGGCGAAACCGGCGGCTATCTCCGCTACTCAACGGAGCGCCGCAACTGGTTCGAAACCGACTTCCCCATGTTCAAGGAACAGGCCAACAAGCCGCTCAGCGAACACAAGCGGACGAGCGAACACGCCAGCTACATCATCGAGGCGATGGAAACCGGCCGCTCCTATCGCGGCCACTTCAACCGTCGCAACAATGGCATCATCACCAATCTGCCGGCCGATGCGATCATCGAAAGCCCAGGCTATGTGGATCGCTTTGGCATCAACATGATCGAAGGCATAACGCTGCCGACCGCCTGCGCTGCCACGTGCTCGGTGTCGGTTTCGGTACAGCGCCTGTCGGTGGAAGCAGCGATGACCGGCAATATCGATACGCTCAAGCTCGCCGTGCTGCATGATCCGCTGGTTGGCGCCATCTGCACGCCGGACGAGGTCTGGGCCATGGTGGATGAAATGGTCGTCGCCCAGGCGCAGTGGCTGCCGCAATATGCCGACGCCGTGCCGGCCGCCAAGGAGCGGATCGCCAAGTCCACCGTCAAGACGCGCGACTGGGATGGCGCAGCGCGCAAGCAGGTGCGCTCGGTGGAGGAACTGCGCGAAGTGGTCGGCGGTCACCACTAGCTGCAGGCCTTCCTCCAAGCCGAAAACCAGACGGCCCCGCTGCGCAAGCAGCGGGGCCGTCGTTTGGAAGCAGGGGAGGAGGTGCGCCGCTGATTACGCCACGCGCTGCTTCCGGGAACCGCGAGCCCACTCGGGCAGCATGCTGCCATGGGCTTCGGTGAGGTCGTCGACGAGGCTCCAGATCTGTTCGAGATCGAGCTCGGCGGCGGTATGGGGATCCATCATCGCGGCATGGTAGATGTGCTCGCGGTTTTCGGTCATCAGCGCCGCGACGGTCAGTTCCTGCACGTTGATATTGGTGCGGATCAGTGCCGTCAGCTGCGGCGGCAGGTCACCGATAAAGGTCGGCTGCAAGCCGTTGTCATCGACGAGGCACGGCACTTCCACCGCGGCATTGTTTGGCAAGTTGGTGATGACGCCATTGTTGCGCAGGTTGCCGTAGATCACCGAAGGCTCGCCGGTCCATACCGAGTTGACGATGGAGGAGGCATATTCCTTGGATTCCTTGACCTCGATGCGGTCGGCCGTCTTGTAATCCTCCGAAGTCTTCTTCCAGCGGGCGATCTGTTCGACGCAGCGCTTGGGATATTCGTCGAGCGGAATACCGAACTTTTCGATCAGGTCCTCGCGACCTTCCTTGATGAAATAGGGCGTGTATTCGGCGAAGTGCTCCGAACTTTCGGTGACGAAGTAGCCGAGGCGGGTCATCATCTCGTAGCGCACCTTGTTGGGGCAACGCGGATTCCAGGTCGGCTTGGGCGCCTTGCCCGTTGCATAGGCCTGGAAGAGATCGGGATAGAGGTTCCTATAGGAGCCGTCGGGCTGGCGGTGCTCGAACTTGAGATAGAAGGCCATGTGATTGATGCCGGCCGACTTGTAGCGGATTTCTTCGTAGGGGATGCCCAAGTCGTTGGCCAGTTCATGCGCCGTGCCTTGCACTGAATGGCAGAGGCCGACCTGCTTGATCGTGGGGTACTTTTCCGAAATCGCCCAAGTGTTGATCGCCATCGGGTTGACGTATTGCAGCATGATCGCGTCGGGCGCGACCTGGAGCATGTCCTCGCAGATGCTCCAGAGATGCGGCACGGTGCGGAGGCCGCGCATGATGCCACCGACGCCCAGCGTATCGGCAATGGTCTGGCGGAGGTTGTACTTTTTGGGGATATCGAAATCGATCACGGTCGAGGGTTCGTAGCCGCCGATCTGGAAGCAGACGACGACAAAATTGGTGCCGTCCAGCGCCTGGCGCTGGTTGGAGAAGGTCTCGACCGTTGCCTTGGTGCCCAGCGTCGCCACCAGCTTCTTGGCGATGATCTCGCTTTCACCCAGGCGGGTGGGATTGATGTCCATCAGGCGGATCTGGGCGTCGGCCAGAGCCGGGCGCTGCAGGATGTCGCCGACGATGTTCTTCATGAACACCGACGAGCCGGCGCCGATGAAGGTGATCTTTGGGTTTGCCATTATTGAATGCTCCTAGGCGGCAATGTCGAATGCGGCGCGCACCAGGCGGGCCGTATATTCGGTTTGGGGATTGGTGAGGACATCGGCGACCGGCCCCTGCTCGACGATCTTGCCGTGCTGCATGACCATGACGCGGTGACAGAGGGCGCGCACGACCTTGAGATCGTGGCTGATGAAGAGGTAGCTCAAGCCCTTCTCGTCCTGCAGCTTGCGCAGGAGGTCGATGATCTGGGCCTGGACGGAGAGGTCGAGCGCCGAGGTGGGCTCGTCGAGCAGGATGAATTCGGGCTCGAGCGCGATGGCGCGGGCGATGGCGATGCGCTGGCGCTGCCCACCGGAAAACTCATGCGGGAAGCGGTTGAGAATGCCATCGGGCATGCCGGCATCCTTGATCGCCTGCCGCACCCGGTCGAGCCGCTCACGCCCATTGGCCCCGATGCGGTTGACGATCAGCCCTTCCTCGATGATCTGGCGAACCGACATGCGCGGATTGAGGCTGGAGAACGGGTCCTGGAACACGATCTGCATGCGGCTGCGCAGCGGCCGCATCGCCGTCCGGTCCTTGTCGTGGATCGGCTGGCCGTCAAAGAAGATTTCGCCGCCCTGGGTATTGGTCAGCCGGATCAGCGCCTGGCCGAACGTGGTCTTGCCGGAGCCGGACTCTCCGACAATCCCCAGGGTTTCGTGGCGCGCCAGCCGGATGTCGAGGTTGTCGACCGCCTTGAGTTCGAAGAAGTCGGGCTTGAAGAAACCGCCCCGCTTGAGCGTGAAGCTGACCTTGACGCCACGGCCCTCCAGCACGGTTTCGCGTCCCTCGGCAAGCGGCAGCGCCGTGCCCTTGGGTTCGGAGGCCAGGAGGTGGCGCGTATAGGGATGCTGCGGGTTGGCGAACAGTGCTTCAGTCTCGTTGTGCTCCTGCACGCGTCCATGCTGCATCACATAGACATATTGGCTGAACTGGCGCACGACCGTCAGGTCATGGGTGATCAGGATCACCGCCATGCCGTATTTGTCCTTGAGGTCGTTGATCAGGTTGAGGATTTGCGCCTGCACGGTGACGTCTAGCGCCGTGGTCGGCTCGTCGGCGATCAACACATCAGGCCGGTTCGCCAGCGCCATGGCGATCATGACGCGCTGCCGCTGCCCGCCGGACAATTGGTGCGGATAGGACTTGAGACGCGCCGCCGGCTCGGGAATCTGCACCTCCTCGAGGAGCTTTTCCGCGCGTGTCATCGCTTCCTGGCGCGAAATACGATTGTGCAGGTGCAGCACCTCGCAGATCTGCTGGCCGATCGTGTAGACCGGGTTGAGCGAGCTCATCGGTTCCTGGAAGATCATGGCGATGTCGTTGCCGCGCAGCTTGCGCATGGCGTGTTCGCTCAAAGCGATGACATCCTTGCCGCCCATGGAAATGCGGGTCTCTGGACGGATGGTCGCGCGCTTGGTCAGCAGCTTCATCAGCGTGCGGGCGGTGACGGACTTCCCCGATCCGGACTCTCCGACTAGGGCGATGGTTTCTCCCCGGTGCAGCTGGAACGAGACATCGCTGACGGCATGGACGATGCCGCCTTCGACCTTGAAGTCGACCCCGATATTGCGGGCATCCAGGATCAGTTCACGCTGGTGACCGCCGTGATCGTGGCGGACAGGAGAGACAGGCTGGTGCTGTGTACTGTTCATGGCCTGGTTCTCAATAAGGATCGATAGCGTCGCGCAGCCCGTCGCCAAGCGCGTTGAAGGCAAATACCGTCACGAGGACAAAGATCACCGGAGACAGGATCCAGGGATATGAGCCGATGACGGAGAATGAGGCTGTATCCTGCAGCATCAAGCCCCAGGAGATGAGCGGCGGCTTCACAGCAAAGCCCAGGAAGCCCAGGAAGCTCTCGAGCAGCACCACGGATGGCACCGACAGGGTGACGGCGACGATGACGTGGCTCAGCACATTGGGAAGGATGTGGCGCGTGATGATGCGACCGTCGCCGGCGCCCACGGCCACAGCCGCGCGCACATATTCAATGCGGGACATGAATAGGGTCTTGGAGCGGACTTCGCGGCTCAACTGCGCCCAACCGAGCACCACCATCACCCCTATTACAAAGGCAATGAACACGTTGGATGGCGCGGTGATGGGAATAAGCGAGGTCAGGGCCAGGTAGAGCGGCAACTGGGGGAAGGCCAGGACGAACTCGACGAGTTTCTGAGTCCACCGGTCGAAGCGGCCGCCCAGGTATCCGGAGGTGATGCCGACCAGCGTGCCAATGACCGTGGTCAGAAGCGTCACCACCAAGGCAATGGTCAGGGAGATCCGCGAGCCGACGATGCCGCGGGCCAGAATGTCTCGGCCGAACTTATCGGTTCCCAGCAGGTGGAAGGTCTTGGAGGAGTCGGTTGCGCCAAAGAAATGGATGTCGGCCGGGATGAACCAGAGGAGATGGTAGCGATAGCCCTTCACAAAGAAGCCGAGTTCGGTCGGGTTTTCGTAGTCAGGCCCGATGATGGGCTGGAACGTGATGGGATCGAGCTCTTCGCCCTCGCTGAGCTGGTAGATCACCGGCATCAGCGAGAAGCTGCCATCGGCGCGCACGAAGCTCAGGACGTCAGGTGGGGCGAAGCCGATATTGGCCTGCTTGGGATCGATGGGGGCAAAGAAGTCGGCGAAGATTGCTACCACGAGCAGCAGGACGACGAGGCCCAGCCCGATCATTCCCATCACCGACCGGCGGAAGCGCCGCCAGACCAGGCTCAGGTAGCTCTCGCTATGGGCATAGCGCGGGTTGATGGTGTCGCGCGGGTCGGCCTGCGATTCCAGGGCCGGTGTAGGCGCCGCAGTGCCAGGATCTGCGGGAAGGGGGATGGATTGGTCGACGATATCGTGGGCCATCATGCAACTCCCAGGCGAATGCGGGGATCAAGGACGGCCAGCAGCATGTCCGAGATGATGTTGCCGATGATCAGCGTCGTGGCGAGTACCAGCATGAAGGTGGCGGTAACCCAGACGTCGCCAACACCCATGGAGCCGACGATGGCTGGGCCGACGGTCGCCAGGCCAAAGACAATGGCGACCTCGATTTCACCGGTCAGCATGTAGGGCAGCACCACGCCCTGATAGGCGACAAGGGGATGCAGCGCGTTGGGCACCGCGTGCTTCATCACCACGGCGCCATGGCTCAGGCCCTTGGCGCGCGCGGTTTCGACATATTGCGCGTTGAGCACGTCGAGCAGGTTGGCCCGCATGACACGCATGTTGTAAGCAAGCCCGCCGAATGTTGCGATCGCGACGACTGGCCAGACGTGTTTCACCAGGTCGACGAACTTGTCCCAGCTCCACGGCGCGCCGCCATAGCGGGGCGAAAAGAAGTTGCCGATGTCCTGCACGCCCATGCGGAACACGAGGATGTATAGCACTACGATTGCGAGCAGGAAGCGCGGGATGGTCATTCCGAGGAAGGACACGAAGCCGAACAGGGTGTCTACCCAGGAATACTGGCGGGTTGCGGCCATTACGCCCAGCGTAATGCCGATGACCGACGCCAGGATGTGGCAGGTCAGCGCCAGCAGGATCGTTGCGGGAAGCCGTTCGGCGACGACGTCTCCAACAGGCTTGTTGAAATAAAGCGAGTGGCCGAAGTCGAAGCGGGTGACGATCCCGGTCAGCCAGTTCCAATATTGAATGGGAAGCGGATCGTTGAGGCCGTTGGCCTCGCGGTAGGCTTCAGCCTGGGCATTGGCAGCCTCGAAGGAGGCGCCACCCTGGTTGATGGCCATGGAACGGATGTAGTCGCCATAGTCGCCGGGAGGCGCCTGGATGATGGCAAAGGTAACGACGCTCAGAACGAGCAGGATGGGTATTGCCGACAGGATGCGCGACAGGAGGAAACGGATCATCTGGATCGGCTCATTTCTGGTCTGGAATGACGAGGGGCGCAAAGCAGCCCCTCGTCAGCTATGCCCGCTTAGTTGCTGGCGATCGGTCCGTTACCCTTGCCCGGTGCACCAGGCAGCGTATCGGGGAACAGTTCGGCGTCGGACTGCTTGTCCTCGGGCACATAGAGGCGCTCGCGGATCAGGCCGTCTTCAGCCCAGTTGAACTGCAGGATCGGTGTGCCCGCCGGTACGTTGGCGAAGCGCTTGTTGATGATCAGCGCGCCCGGATACTGCGTGAGTCCAATGGCGTAGAGGTTTTCCGTATAGGTCCTCTGATAGGTCTTCATCAGGTCGATGCGCTCCTGCGGATCATCGGTGGCCACGAAGGCATTCACCGTGTCGACCATCTCCTGCTCGAAGGGCAGCAGATCCTGCGTCCCGTCAGTACCAGCACGGTGGGCCTGGCTGATCTGAGGACCCGTGGGAGCCAGGTTCTGCGTGTTCTGGACCACCGTGATCAGATCCGAACCGTTGCGCACGAGGCTCCAGTCGAACTTGCCGGCCAGAACATTGGCATCGCGCTGATTGGTTGCCTGGGACTGTGAGATCACACGAAGACCCAGCCGCTCCATCTGCCCGACAATGCCTTCTGCAAGGCTCTTGTCGGTCTGGTAGTCGGTGGTGGAAATCAGCGTGATCTCGACATCGGCACCGCCTTGCACATCGGCGGGGAAGTTGACGAAGCCATTGCCGTCGGTATCGACCAGTCCAGCCTTTTCCAGCAGCGCCTTGGCGTCTTCCAGCGAGTACGGATAGTAGACGGTCGAGTCATTGTCGTAGTAGCTCGTCGGCGGCATCAGCCCGCCGGGATAGGGCGACGTGAACGGCCCCTTGACCAGGGCTTCCCCAAGAGCCTGACGATCAAGCGCGTAGCTCACAGCCTTGCGGAAGTCGAGGTTGCGGTTGAGCTCGCGTACGGCTTGGCCACGTGCATCAGGCTCACCCCAGCCATTGGCCGAGAGGTTCGGATAGATAGAATAGGAGATGGTGCGGGCACCGAAGGCCAGGCGAGCGGGTGCCGTTTCTTCGGCAGAGCGGCGCAGCGCCTCCACGAAGCTTTCCGGCTGTTCGAGGTTCGAGAGGTCACCAGACCCGGCAACAGCCTGAACGTCACGGTCGGCCCAGGTGGAGAGGCGATACTGCATTTCGTCGAGATAGGGCAGCTGGTTGCCAGCCTCGTCGACCTTCCAGTAGTAGGGATTGCGGCGCATCACGATGATGTCGTCGGCCCGATATTCCACCGGCACCCAGCCGCCCATGGTGGGCATGTTGAGGTATTCGGGCGGGAAAGCATTCTTGAACTGGTCGTATGTCGCGCCATCCTTGTAGGCCGGGTGCTCGGCCTTGAGGATGTGGCTCGGGCCGGGGCAGAAATTGCCGTAGGCCATCGAATAGAGATACTGGGTTGGGCGAACCTCCTTGAAGGTCCACTTAACGGTATAGGCATCGACCTGTTCAAGCGTCGTGCCAACGCCAAAGGTCTCCGGCGACGCGCCATTGAGCGGGGTGACCTGGGGATCAATCAGCACGTCGTTCCAGAAGAACATCACGTCTTCGGCGTCAAAGGGGTCGCCGTCGGACCATTTGGCGCCTTCGATCAGGTGCATGGTCAGCTCGTGACCGTCTTCAGACCATTCCCAGCTCTTGGCCAGGTTCGGAAGCGGCTCAAGCTCCTCGGCCTTGACCTGGAAGAGAGGGCCGGTGCGGGTCAGGCATTCCGAAAGACCGATATCGATGCCACCCCAGCCCTGGGTCTGGCCGGCGCTGTAGTTCCAGCCCTCGGGCCGGCCGCCAATCACGTGGCGAATGACATCGCCATAGCTGCCGACGCCGTCGGGCATGTTGGCCGTCTTGTAGACCATCGGCTCCTTGGGCAGGCGCTCGGCCACCAGCGGCAGCTTGCCGGCGTCGACGAAGGCTTTCACATAGTCGGGCTCGCGGTATTCGGGCAGAGCCTTGAATTCGAGAATGTCCTTGATGCCGACAAAGGTTGGAACCTGTTGAGCATCGAATTTCGGCGGCTCGGGCGGCGTCGTGGGTGCAACAGTCTGGGCCTGCGCCGCCAGGACCGAAACGCCCAGCAACAATCCTGCCCCGCCAAGGGCATATACGTGTTTTCTCAAAAGAACCTCCCATGGCAGCGGGCCGGCATTGCTTGCCGAAGCCGGATACTCCCTCCCGGCTTCATCCCGTGCTCAGGAGGAAATCGTAGCGCGTGATTGATCTGAGACAATCCGGAATGGTAGAGACTTCTTCCGGGTTTCAAAGAAATCGGCCGAATAGTATGACTGATGAAAGTGCGGTCACGGCGCTACCATTGCGCCAAAAAGCGCCACGACCTACCCCACGGCCGGACCGCAGTTTCTACTCGTCGGGTAAGGCTTTCGGCCGCTTCGGCATGCGCTCCTTTTCGCCGCAGATCATGCGCGCGCCCCACACGCACGGCCATATCGAGTTCAACTGGCTGACGCGCGGCACGATGGATTACGTCTTCGACGGTGGCCCGGCCACCATGGGGGCAGGGCGGCTCGTCGCCTTCTGGGCTGGCATTCCGCACCAGACGGTCGGCCTCCATGATGTCGGGGACGGGCGGCAGCTCAACATCTACCTGCCCATGGACGCTTTCCTCGAGATGCCTCAGCTGGGCCGCCTCACCGAAACCCTGATGGGGGGCGGCGTGATCCAGCTTAACCCGGACTGCATCGGCCTCGAGACGCTGGACCGCTGGCACGGCGATTACCGCAGCGGCAACGCCCTGCGCAGCGATATTGTCCGCTCCGAGATCGGCACCATGTTCCGGCGCGCCGCGATCACCGGCTGGGACACGCTCTTGCCGGCCTGGGTGGAAAAGACCGGCACCCGCACCCGCACAGGCTCACCCGTGCGCTACGTGGTGCGCATGGTGCGCCACATCGTGGAAAACATCACCGATCCACTATCGGCCGAGGACATCGCGAAAGTGGTGGGGCTGCACCCCAACTATGCCACCAACCTCTTCACCAAGGTCATGCACATTTCGGTGCAAAAATTCGTCATCCGCATGCGCCTGATCCGCGCGCGCTCGCTGCTGTTCGACGGATCGCTCTCCATCGCCAACGTCGCCTTCCAGTCCGGCTTCGTCTCGCAAACCCAGTTCTACGAACACTTCCGCAAGGCCTATGGCATGACCCCCAGCCAGATGCGCAAGGACACGATCGAAGGCTAGGGGTGTGCCTCGTGGAGCCGGAGCCCACTGAGATCGGCCCGGGCACGGCGGGAGGGAGATCGTGTCCGTGGCGCGGCTGGGCCCTGCGAGCGTAGCTCTCCGGGCCTTGAGGTCTAAGTTCGCGCCACTGGCGCGAACTTGCGGCGCATGGCGCCGCCGACCTCAAGTATTAAACTTGAACAGCATCACGTCGCCGTCCTTGACGACATATTCCTTGCCTTCGTCGCGCGCCTTGCCCGCTTCCTTGGCCGCGACTTCGCCGCCCAGGGTGACGAAATCCTCGTAGCCGATGGTCTGGGCGCGGATGAAGCCACGTTCGAAGTCGGAGTGGATGACGCCGGCGGCCGCCGGAGCCTTGTCGCCCTTGTGGATGGTCCAGGCGCGGGTTTCCTTGGGGCCGACGGTGAAATAGGTCTGGAGCCCCAGAAGGTCGTAGGCCTCGCGGATCAGCCGGTTGAGGCCGGGCTCGTGCAGGCCAAGCGATTCCAGATACTCGGCCTGTTCCTCGTCCGGCAGCTGGGCCAGCTGGGACTCGATCTCAGCGGAGATGATCACCACGCCGGCATCGTTCTTGCGGGCATAGTCTTCGACCGCCTTGCTCATGGCATTGCCGTTCTCAGCCGAACCCTCGTCGACATTGCAGACATAGAGCACGGGCTTTGAGGTGAGGAGCTGGAGTTCCTGGAACGCCTTCTCTTCCTCAGCCAAGCGCTCGACGAAGCGGGCGGACTTGCCGTCGCGCAGCAGCACCAGGGCGCGGTCGATCAGGTCGAGGGTGACCTTGGCGTCCTTATCGTTGCCCTTGGCTTTCTTTTCGACACCGGTGCGGCGCTTTTCGAGGCTCTCGAGGTCGGCCAGCATCAGTTCGGTCTCGACCACTTCAGCGTCGGCCAGCGGGTCCACCTTGTTGGCGACGTGGATGATGTTGCCGTCCTCGAAGCACCGCAGCACATAGGCAATGGCGTCGCATTCGCGGATGTTGGCGAGGAACTGGTTGCCCAGCCCTTCGCCCTTCGACGCGCCCTTCACCAGGCCGGCAATATCCACAAAGCTCATGCGGGCGGGCAGGACGTTGACCGACTTGCCGATGGCGGCAAGCTTTTGCAGCCGCGCATCCGGCACCGGCACGTCGCCCACATTGGGCTCGATGGTGCAGAAGGGAAAATTGGCGGCGGCTGCCGCGGCGGTGCGGGTCAGCGCGTTGAAAAGGGTCGACTTGCCGACATTGGGCAGGCCGACAATGCCCATCTTGAAACCCATGGGGATGCTCCGGAAACTGTTGGCCTCCACTTGGTTCGGAATGGAGGCGATGTCAATGCGGGGATCGGCGGTGCGTGGCGCGACGCCAATTATTCGCCGCCGAGGAGCTTCTTGAGCATGTCGGCCATCGGTCCGGTCTTGGGCATTTCGGCCTGCGGCCTGGCAGGGCGGGCCTGGCGGATATGGCTCTGCGCCTTTGGCGCGGCTTTCGGCGGTTCCTCGGTCTTGCCGAGCAAAGCAAGCTTGTTCATGAAACCGCTGTCGTCGCCCTTGAGCAGCATGCCGGCATGTTTGGCCAAGCCCTCCAGCAGCGGGTCGAGCCACTCCCGGTCAGCCTTGGCGAAGTCGCCCAGCACGTGTTGGGTGACGAATTCCTTGCCGGGGTGGCCGATGCCGAGGCGCACGCGCTTGTAGTTGAGGCCGATCTGCGGGTCGATGGAGCGCAGACCGTTATGTCCGCCATTGCCGCCACCGACTTTGACCCGAACCTTGCCGGGGGCAAGGTCGAGTTCGTCATAGAACACGATCACATCGGCAGGTTCGATCTTGAAGAACTTGGTGACCTGCTGGACGCTGTCACCCGAGCGGTTCATGAAGGTCTGCGGCTTGAGAAGGAGGACCTTCTCGCCCGCAACGGTGCCTTCAGCAAGGAGCCCCGCATGCTTGCTGCGGAACTGGCTGATGCCGTGTTCCCGCGCAATCGCGTCGACCGCCATGAAGCCGATATTGTGGCGGTTGCCCTCGTATTGGCTGCCCGGATTGCCCAGGCCGACAAGCAATTTCATTGCGTGCTCCGGAAATGAAAGAGGCGACCCGGGGGCCGCCTCAAACGATTGGAGAAAGCTAAAGCCGATTACTCGGCAGAAGCTTCGCCTTCGGCGGCGTCAGCGTCACCGGCCGACTTTAGAGCCGACGGTGCCACAATGGTGGCGATCGTCACGTCTTCTTCGTGGCTGTGGTCGACAGCACCTGCCGGCAGCTTGACGGCCGAGATGTGGATGGTATCGCCGATGTCGAGACCGGTGAGGTCAACGGTCACTTCCTCGGGGATGTTGTCGGCCGCAACGGTCAGGTCGAGCGTGTGGTGCACGATGTTGAGCGTGCCACCGCGCTTGAGGCCCGGGCTTGCTTCTTCGTTGATGAAGTTCACATGCACCTGGACGTTGATCTTGGAGCCCTTGCCGATACGCAGGAAATCGACGTGGATCGGGAAGTCCTTGACCGGATCGAGCTGGTAGTCGCGCGGGATCACCTTGTGGGTGGTGCCGTCGACGTCGAGGTCGATGGTATGCGACAGGAAGCCGCCCGCGTAGATCGCCTTGTGGACGTCCTTGTAGGGGAGGGCGATGGTGACGGGTTCTTTCTTGTCACCGTAGATAACAGCAGGGACGAGACCCTGACGGCGCAGTTCACGAGCGGCCCCCTTGCCCACTCCCTCACGCGCCTGTGCCTTGAGCACCTTGGTCGTTGCAGCCATGGAAATATCCATTCTGGTTGGTGTATGCGGTCACAACAACAGCATACGCGCCCGTCCTCCAGGGGTGACGAGCGCTTCATGGCGCGGGCTATAGCTTAAAGCGAAGAGGCCGGCAACCGGCAAAACGCCAGCCGTGTCCTCAGGCGAGGCGGAGCGTCTTTCGCCACCATCTTTTCCAGCGGTGCCGCGCGAAATCATAGAAGATCTCGTTGGTCATCACATGGCGATAGAAGCGGGCAAAGGCAACCGAGCGGCGCATGCCGGTCAGGATGCTCCAGGGCTTGGTTTTGCCGGTATAGTGCAAAACGGCCGGGTCGAGCCCTTCATGGGGTGGGCGGGGGTCGATGGTGTTCCAGCGCCAGGGCAGCTGGGCCCAATTGTCTTTGAACACGAGGTTCAGCAGGTCCTGATCGTAGTAGATGCGCTGCATCACGCCATCGACGTGCGCCTGCTCCATGCGCCCCACAATATCAGCCTGGCGCCAGCCTTCTATGTCGATCAGGACGATGCCGGCATTGAAGTATGGGCTTGCTACATCGAAGATATCGCGGTTGCCGCGCGCATCCCGCCCTGCCACGAGCCAGGCGCCGATGGTATCGCGCACAGCGCCGATCGGACTACCTTCTAGGTCCCAGTTGAACAGGGTGGCGATGTCATCGCGAACCAGGATGTCGCAATCGAGGTACAGGATGCGCGACACGTCAGGCCCGACGAAGCGGTCGATGACAAGGCGGGCATAGACGATGTTGGACAGCCGCTTGTTCTCGGGCATCCGCTGCGCCAGGTCGCTGAACAGGGGCGACTGGTCGAGGTCATACCAGCGGAGCTCCACCGGGAACTCGGTTGCTATGCTGAGGAGGTCCGCGCGATGCTTGTCGGACAGGGTGCGGTGCAGGAGGTGAAAGACCAGCCTGTCGCGCGACTGCGTAAAGAGGCAGACGGAGCGCATCGTGGCATAGGCCGGCGCCCAGAAGTTGTCATCGAAGGTCAGCGCAATATGGATGGGCTGGTCAGCCACTCAGGTTGTTCCCTGTTCAAGATCCGCTTGGTGGCCGCAGCACGAAGAGGGGGCTAGTCGAAGAGGCTCGAGACGCTCTGCTCGCTGGCGGTCCGGGCAACAGCTTCGCCGATCAAGGCGGCAATGGTCATGCGGCGGATGTTTGGCGCTGCCTTGACCGATGCGGTCTCTTCGATCGAGTCGGTGACCACCAGTTCCTTGAGCTTGCTCGAGGCAATGCGTTCCGCAGCGCCTTCGGAAAGGACTCCGTGGGTGATATAGGCCGACACTTCCTTTGCCCCGGCTTTGAGGAGCGCCTCGGCAGCGTTGACCAGGGTGCCGCCACTATCGACGATGTCGTCGATCAGGATGCAGGCCTGGCCCGAAACGTCGCCAATGATGTTCATCACCTCGGAGACGCCGGCCTTGGGGCGGCGCTTGTCGACGATCGCCAGATCAGTTCCCAGGCGCTGCGCCACAGCGCGGGCACGCGCCACGCCACCGACGTCGGGTGAGACGATCATGGTGTCTTCGAGTTTGTAGTTATCCAGGATGTCGCGGGTTATGATGGGCGCGGCATAGAGGTTGTCGGTCGGGATATCGAAGAAGCCTTGGATCTGGGCCGCGTGCAGGTCGAGCGTGATCACGCGATTAACGCCTGCCTCCGTGATCAGGTTGGAGACGAGCTTGGCGGAAATCGGCGTGCGGCCCGTGGCACGGCGATCCTGCCGCGCATAGCCGAAATAGGGCAGCACGGCGGTGATACGGCGGGCCGAGGAACGGCGCAGCGCATCGGTCAGGATCAGCAGTTCCATGAGGTTGTCGTTGGCCGGGAAGCTGGTGGACTGGAGAACGAACACGTCCTCGCCACGCACGTTCTCGTGCAGCTCTACGAACACTTCCTTGTCCGCGAAACGCTTCACCGTGCAGTTGGTCAGCGGGAGCTCAAGGTAGCTTGCGATCGCTTGGGCCAGGGCCCGGTTGGAATTGCCGGTCACAAGCTTCATGGAGCGCGATCCTGTCTCAACGGGCCTTCGAGGGAGCGAGGCCTTCCAGTTTCGCGGGCACCTTTAGCGTCTCGGTCAGGGACTAGCAACGCGACAATTGACCGATGGATAAAGAATTATGCCAGTCCGATGACACTGACCTGCCGGCCCGTGCGCGTCCCCTGGTGGGTGGCGTAGCGGTGGGAAAAATAATGAAGAGGGTCGGCATAGGTGCAGCAATCGCGGCTGTCGACGCTTGCGACGCCGACACGTAACGCCTCTTCCCGGAGGAAGCGGGGCAAGTCGAAATGTTCGCGCCTGCCCTCGGGCGTGGAGAAGGCGCTGGCGGCGTTTGGATTTACCGCCACGGCGTCGCGCATGAAGTCCGGACCTACCTCGTAGTTGCGACCGCTGATGGTGGGGCCGATGTCGATCAGGATGCGCCGGCGCTGCGCGCCCAGCTTTTCCATGGCGATGATGGTGTTTTCCATGATGCCGCCCACGGCACCCTTCCAGCCCGCATGGGCGGCGCCAATGACGCCAGCATGTGGGTCCAGAAGCAGCAGGGGAGCGCAGTCGGCCGTCAATATGCCCAGAAGCACGTCCGCACGACGCGTTACCAGTGCATCGGCTTCCAGGCCCGCATCGGGAAGCGCACCGGCTTCCACCGTCACCACGCGGCTTGAGTGAACCTGCCGCAAAATCACGAGCGGGCCACCGGCAAGTTCGCCAGCGACTAGATTTCGGTTGGCCAGAACGTTCTCGGTATCGTCGCCTGCGGCAAGGGAGACGTTGAGACTCGCGAAATCTCCCGTTGAAACGCCGCCTTGGCGCCCAAAAAAGCCGTGCCGGACGACGCCGGTGTCACTGAAGCCTGGAGACTGGAGGAACGGGATCTGCATCAGGAAAATCCTGGCGGCACGAGGCCGGGGCTGGCGGCGCAAAACACCTTGAACAGCTCGCCCATCTGCCCTGTATCGACCAGCCGGTCGCGGGCCGCTGCAATAGTGCCGGCCTGAGCAGGGTTGGCCGTGCTCAGCCCTTTGACGCGCTGGTCGATGCCCAGGCGGGTGAGAAAGCTGCCCTGCGTCGCCAGTGGCTGGACCTGGAGCCCGGCCTTGGCGGCAAGCGTGCCCAGCGCCTCGAAGTCGACATGGGCCGACAGGTCCGTTTCGCCTGGCGCGGCGAGAACATCGGCGAAGCGATGGCGCCGCACGCCCTGGAGCGTCTCGCCGGTTTGCGTGCGCCCATAGCCGTAGTCGATCGCGAGAATGCCGCCACCCTGCCGGCTGACGATCGCCGCCAGCCGCTTCATCACCTCACCACTGGCCAGACCGACCTCGAACACGCTGTTGAGCTCGGCATCCGCGACGGCTTCGGGCATGGCCGAGGGTGGAATAGGAGTCGGATTGAGGCCAAAGCTGCGCTTGCCGTCACTGAGGCCGACCATGCGTTCGTGCCAGCCATCCTCCATGCGCACGAACTGGCGGATCGGCATGGCGTCGAAGAACTCGTTCGCCAGCACGAGGAGCGGGCCATCGCCGACCTTTTCGAAGGCGTCGATCCATTTGGGCTCATAGGCTTCGAGGCGTGCATTCTGCTCGGCGATAAGCGCCGGATTGGTTTCAAACAGCCGCAGATCAAGAGCGTCGCGGAAGCCTTCGGCCCGGCACGCCACGCGCAGCATATCGGCCATCAGCGTTCCGCGGCCGGGTCCCAGCTCCAGCAGCGAGAAAGCCTTGGGGCTGCCCATCTGCTGCCAGAGGTTCACCATGAAGAAGCCGATCAACTCGCCGAACATCTGCGAAATCTCGGGCGCCGTGACGAAGTCACCCGCCGCCCCAAGCGGGTCGGCGACCTTGTAATAGCCCTTGACCGGGTGGGTCAGGCAGAGCCCCATATAGGAAGCAACCGACATGGGCCCGCTGGTGCGGATCTGCATGTCGATGAGTTCGGGTAGCGAGGGCGCTTCAGTCATGCCTGGGTCAACCACGAACGAGACTCTCTCGCCGTGTCGCGGCCCAGGCGACCAGCGCCAGCCCGGCCAGCACCAGCGGGATCGACAGGACCATGCCCATGGTGAGCCAGCCGCCATAGAGGTAGCCGATCTGGCTATCCGGCAGACGGACGAATTCCACTGCGATGCGGCTCAGGCCATAGCCGATGCCGAAAATGCCTGCCACCAGTCCGGGGCGACGCAGGGCATAAAAGACGTGGGTGAAGATGCGGATGACGAGGAACAGCAGAAGCCCCTCGAGTGCGGCTTCGTAGAGCTGGCTGGGGTGTCGTGGCACCTGCATCGGATCTGTGGGGAAGACGACGCCCCAAGGCAGGGTCGTGGGTGCCCCGTAGAGTTCGGCATTGATGAAGTTGGCGATGCGAACGAGGAAGATGCCGATGGTGGACACTGAGGCAATGAGATCGAGCCCGCTCAGCCAGTTGCCGTTGCCCTTGCGCCAGGTGAATAGCACCACTGCCAGCATCAGGCCGAGCATGCCGCCATGGTAGCTCATGCCGCCATCGAGCGTGTTGATGATCTCCCCCGGATTGGCGAGGTAATAGGGGAGGTTGTAGAACAACACGTAGCCGATGCGGCCGCCGAGCACGATGGCCAGCATGGTCCAAAAGGCGAAGTCCCAGATGTCCTTGGCGGCAAAAGGCGGCTCGCCCTTGTGCCACAACCGCTGGTTGGCGAGGAGAAGGTAGCCATAGAGGGCGCCCAGCCCGACACCGAAGAGGTAGCCCAGCGCGTACCAGCGGACGGCAAACGGGCCGATGGCGAAGGCAATCGGATCGATATCGGGAAAGGGCAAAGACGGCTCCTGCGGCAATCGGCCGGACCATTGCCGCTTCGGCCTCTCTGGTCAAGACGGATGGCTTGACCTACATAAGGTGTAACGAGGCCAAACCAAGTAGGTGAGCGATGAGCCAGAACAACAGGATCTTCGACGATCTGGGCCGACTGATGAATGAAGCCGCCGGCATGGCCGATGGCGTGCGCCGCGAAGTCGAGACCGTGGTCAAATCGCAGGCCCAGCGCTTCGTTGTTGACATGGACTTGGTCAAGCGTGAGGACTTTGACGCGCTGCGCGAGCTGGTCCAGATCCAGGGCGACGAGATCGACGCACTACGTAAAGAGCTTGCAGCGCTCAAAAATCCGGCGCCGCTCGCCAGCTGATTTCGGGTTGCGACGCTGTTTTCGCTCTGCGTCGCCCCCCTCACCCTCATGTTAGCACTGTGTTAGCAGTTCGTTAACCAAAAGGGCACACCTTTCATCCACAAGAGATTGCCGTCCGCTGGCCAAGCTGCGTCCCCTGAATCAGTGGGGGCGTGTAGGGTCAAGCATCAGGACGATTCGTAAGCCCTTGTGCGTGCGGCCAGTTCCTCGAGTATCCGAAGTCAGCCGGTTAACGGACGGAACCGTCTATGTCTCTTTTGCACGTCGAACCCGATCGCAACGTCCACCCGGTGGACATCATCGAGCACATCGCTTCGATCAACGATTGGACGTTCGAACGCCAGGACACCGACGAAATTTCGATCTCGGTCCGCGGCGGCTGGAGCGACTACCATGTGTCGTTCAACTGGATGGAGGATCTCGAGAGCCTCCACATCGCCTGCGCCTTCGACCTCAAGGTGCCGGAGGGGCGCCGGAGCGAGATCAAGCAGTTGATTTCGCTGATCAATGAGCAGCTCTGGATCGGCCATTTCGATATTTGGAACAAAGAAGGCGTGGTGCTGTTCCGCAATTCGCACCTCCTGACCGGGGGCGCCGATGTTTCGCCGCAGCAATGCGAAGCCCTGTTGCGCTCTGCGACCGACAGTTGCGATCTCTACTATCAGGCGTTCCAATTCGTGGTCTGGGCCGGAAAGACTGCGGCCGATGCGCTGAGCCATGTGATGTTTGAAACAGTTGGCGAGGCATGAGCACCGTGCTGCGCGACATCGGACCGGTCATGCTGGTCGGCGCCGGCAAGATGGGTCTTGCACTGGCCAAGGGCTGGCTCGACGCCGGCTTTCCGCCGCAGAACCTTGTTCTGGTCGATCCGCATCCAAGCGCCGATGCTGTTGAGCTTGCCGAAGATTTTGGGCTGACTGTCAACAGCGAAGCCGTGGGCTTGCAGCCCAACGTGCTGGTGCTCGCCGTAAAGCCGCAAATCATCGACACGGTGCTGACTTCGCTGGCGCCCGTGATCGGGTCCCATACAATGGCGATCTCGATCGTCGCCGGCGTCGACATCGAGCGCCTGTCGCGTGGCCTGGGCATGGATCGGGTGGTTCGCACCATGCCCAATACGCCGGCTCAAATTGGGCAGGGCATTACCGGCCTTGTAGCCAGCGCAGCGGTTTCGAGAGAGGAACGAGCAACTGCTGAAGCGCTGCTTCAGGCGGCTGGGCAGGTTGTCTGGCTGGACGAGGAAAGCCAGATCGATGCTGTAACGGCCGTCTCTGGATCTGGTCCGGCCTATGTCTTCCACCTGGTGGAGGCCCTAGCGGCTGCAGGAAAGACGCAGGGTCTGCCCGATCACGTGGCCGAAAAACTGGCGCGCCAGACGGTCATCGGCTCCGCTGCCTTGATGGCAGCCGATGCTATCCCGCCAGCAGTGCTACGTGAAAACGTCACGTCCCCCAATGGGACCACGGCCGCAGGGCTCGCGGTGCTGATGGCTAACGGCGGCCTTACCGACCTCATCGGCAGGACTGTCGAAGCTGCACGTAGGCGTAGCGAAGAGCTTGGCCGCGCCTAATCGGACGATCGGCCAACAAAAAGGACGCGCTCCCTCCCGGTGAGCGCGCCCTTGCTTTGTGCGGTAAGGTTTAGGAGGCGGTCAGGTTGTCGGCTGCCGACTTGCCCGTGCGCTTGTCCTTGACGATTTCGTAGGTGATCTTCTGGCCCTCATCAAGACCGTTGAGGCCGGAGCGCTGGACGGCAGAGATGTGGACGAACACATCTGCCCCACCTTCATCCGGCTGGATGAAGCCATATCCCTTTTGACCGTTGAACCACTTTACGGTGCCAGTTGCCATGATGCGCGTTCCCTCGTGCAGTCGCTGCTATAGGCAGTCCCGGCCACTATTGGCCAAGACCTAGTGACATCGAAATATCGGATAGTGACGTCAGCAGGCGCGAATGAATTCGCAGGATCAGATCGGTCGGCCGCAATATTCGATAGGCGAGCGTAGCGCGAAAAAAAACGGTGTTCAATATCTGTTTACACGTGCAAAACCGGTCGGCGAGAAACACTGTTCCGCCGACTTGCACTGCTGCGTCGTCAAACTTGCGCCGAGCGTAAGCTCAGGGCCACGTGGCCAGTTGGCCAAAGGAGTGGCAGGCACGCTGGGAGGCAGGTACCCGCGGACGTAGATTAGCGCAATTGGCGCGGATGACTAGAAGCCTGTCAGTCACAACTGCGCAAGCAAGGACAGCCTTGCGCGCAACGCGCTTGCATTCAGAAGGGTTTTCCGGCACATGCCGCCAGCCGGACGATCGGTTCGGCTATCCTCCAGAGATCATTCGTCTTGACCAAGGCGTTTCATTCTTCCGGCGACGTGATCGCCGACCGCCGTGCGGGCTACGCAAAAATGCTGGCCGAGAGTGGCGACCATACGGCTGCGGCCGACCTCATGCGCCAGGCATTGGAAATTACCCCAAGCTGGGCGGCAGGCTGGGACCTACTAGGTCGATTTGCCGAGAAGAGCGGTGACATCGCCGCTGCCATCTCTGCATGGCGGCACCTCGAGGCTCTGGACGACAGCGGCGTCTTTGGTGCGACACTGAAGCTGGCCGCTCACGGCGCGGCTGCAGCAGGCGAGGGAACGGCTGTGAGCTATGTCGAGGCACTGTTCGATCAATATGCGCCTCAGTTCGAGACGGCCCTTGTGGGCAAGCTGGGCTACAAAGTTCCAGACCTGCTCGATGACCTGCTCCAGACGGAAATGGGTAAGCTGGGGATCACGGGTTTCGCCCATGCGCTGGATCTTGGCTGCGGCACTGGCCTTATGGGCGAACGGCTGCGGCAAAAGGTGGAGCATCTTGAAGGCGTCGATATCTCTACCGCCATGATCGCGCAGACGGAGCGAAAGGGCCTCTATAACAGCCTGGAAAAAGCAGAACTTGTGGCGGCGCTCAACGCTCGCCCAGAGCGAAGCGATCTGATCACGGCTGCGGATGTGTTCATCTATTGCGGAGCGCTCGAACCCATTCTGGCCGCTCTGGTTCCGGCTTTGCGGCCGGGTGGCCTAGCAGCCTTCTCGCTCGAAGCTCATGATGGACCCGAGCCGCTGTTCCTCAGGCCATCGCTGCGCTATGCCCATGGCCTTGATGCCACACGTGAGGCGCTGCTTGCGGCGAGCTTAGATATCCTGCGCTTCGAGACCGCCGTGCTTCGCTTTGATCGCGGGGCGCCAATCACCGGCATGTTGATCGTGGTGCGAAAGCCGGAACAAGGTATTGCTGCAGCCACTGCGGCCTGAGCAGCGCTGACGAGGAACAGCATGAACACTCTTCGCTATGATTTCCGCTCGGATACCGTAACGAAGCCGTCGGCGGGCATGCGCCAAGCTATGGCCGAAGCAGAAGTAGGCGACGACGTCTTTGGCGATGACCCAACGGTTAATCGGCTCGAGCAGCGCATGGCCGCGATGCTGGGCAAGGACGCTGCGATTTTCGTGCCGTCGGGAACACAGTCCAATTCCTGGCGCTGATGAGTCACTGCGGGCGCGGCGACGAGTTCATTGCTGGCCAGAAAGCACATCTCTATGTCAACGAGGCTGGCGGGGCGGCGGTGCTGGGCTCCATCCAGCCGCAGCCGATCGCGCACCAGGCAGATGGGACGATGGATCTCCGCGAGATCGAAGCCGCCATCAAGCCCGATGACCATCACTATGCCCGCACCACGGTGATCGCGCTCGAGAATACCTTCGGCGGCAAAGTCCTGCCGATGGACTACATGCGCGCTGTGGCAGAGATCGCGCAAAGGCATGCGCTTGGGCTGCACCTCGATGGTGCACGCGCCTTCAACGCCTGCGTGGCGCTCGATACCGACATCAAGAGTTTCACAGAGGCCTTCGACAGCGTCTCGATCTGCCTTTCCAAAGGGCTGGGCGCGCCAGTCGGTTCAGTGCTGATCGGTCGGCAGGACCTGATCGACAAGGCGCGACGTAACCGCAAGATGCTGGGTGGTGGTCTCAGGCAATCGGGTATCCTGGCTGCCGCGGGTCTTTACGCGCTCGATCACAACATAGGGCGGCTATCCGATGATCATCGCCGCGCCAGGCGGCTGGCGGAAGGGCTGACGGCTTTCCCGGAACTGCGGGTGGTGATGCCCGACACCAATGTCGTATTCGTAGATGTCGATGAGCAACTGGCCCGCCGCTTCGCCGACTTCCTCCAGGCTCGGGGCGTCGGCGTCATGGGTTACGGCAGGCAGCGCTGGGTGACCCACCTCGATGTATCGGATGAAGATGTCGAGGGCGCGCTGGTAGAAGTGGCGGCCTTCTTTCAGACTAAATCCTGTAGGCTTTGAGAACTGAGGGCAACACCAAGGTCCTGCCCTCGTTCCGAAGTCTAGTGCAAGGCGAGCCGCAACGCCTGCTCAACGGGCGAGTAGTTGCCCTTCGGTCGCTCCAGCATCAGGTCACCCCTTGGCAAAAGCGGTGGCTGGGCCATGAACTTGACCCTGTCGCCCCGGTTCGGTTGCGCTGCGTGAACTAGGAAGGGATGACAGAGATACACCGTGCCGGCGGGACCGGTGGCGAGGGATTGTCTGCCGGTGTCGAACCAGTCCGGCCGATCGGCGAGCATGTGGCGCAGGGAGCGTCCCTCGGCTCCGTGCGGTGCCAGATATCGAGCCACCTCCAGATGCGAACCTGGCCGAATGCGGGTTGGCGCGTCGTTCTCTCCGACATCGGAGAAAAGAAAGAGCATCAGCAGGGCACGTCCCCGGGAAACAAGGTTGGCCCGAATGTTGAGAAAATCGCCCTGGTCATCAGTCGGTAGCATGAAGCTGCCGTCGATATGCCAGCCGTCATCACCAGGAGGCGCGTCCGAGGGGAAGCGCACCGGGAAGGTGCCCAAGCCTTGCGGTTGAAGCCAACGGCTTTCCCCGACGAGTTGGTCGTAGGCGGCATGAAGCAAGGGTGTGTTGGCGGCCTCGCGGAACGGCAGGTCTGAGTAACCACCCAATCGGACCACTGGCTTGGTCCAGGTGCTGCGATCATTGGGATCGCAGCCTGTGTCGCGCCAGAGTATGGCCCGCCCTTGCTCCGCGACAGATTGAGGGAAGGCGCTATCCACACGGACGAAGCCGTCGCTGATAAACGAATTGATCTGCGCTGACGAAAGCGCGGCTGCAGGTTTGTGCATTGAAAAATCCATAGGTTCGCAAAGGCTGCATCAGCAGCCGGAGGAGCGGCGGTGCCGCTTCATGTGTCCTTCAGGAGGGCGCGATCAGGCGCCGAGGAACACTGCGAACGTATGGAACTGGATCATCATGCCCCAATGATACCGGGCGGATCGATCTCGTCAACAGCAGTCGCCTCCCCAGCGGGGGAGGCGAAAGAGTGTCAGGCGGCGAAGTAGCTCTGAAGGGAGCGAACCTGCAGGTTGCCCTTCTGCAGTGCGACCACGCCTTCGACAGCGGCCAGTGCGCCATCAATCGTGGTGTAGTAGGGGATCTTGGACAGCAAAGCCGTGCGACGGATGTCGCGGCTGTCGCTGATCGATTTCATGCCATCGGTGGTGTTGATCACCAGTTGCACGCCGCCGTTTTTCATCGAGTCGACGATATGCGGACGGCCCTCGAGCACTTTGTTGATCTTGGTGGCGGGGACGTTGTTGTCGATCAGGTAACGCTGCGTGCCGCCTGTTGCGAGGATTTCGAAGCCTGCCTCGACGAGGTGACGCGCCATATCGACGATGTACTGCTTGTCCTCGTCGCGCACCGAAATGAAGGCCTTGCCCGTGGTCGGGACTTTCTGGCCGGCGCCCATCTGGGACTTGGCAAAGGCAATGGCGAAATCGGTATCGAGGCCGATGACCTCGCCGGTGGATTTCATTTCCGGCCCCAGCACGGTGTCGACGCCTGGGAAGCGGTTGAACGGGAACACGGCTTCCTTGACCGCGATGTGGCCCGACTTGCGTTCGGTTAGCTCGAAGCTGGCAAGGCTCTCGCCGGCCATGATGCGGGACGCGATCTTGGCAATCGGCTGGCCAATCACCTTGGCGACAAATGGCACGGT
Source organism: Devosia sp. (assembly GCF_036563435.1). Classification (GTDB taxonomy): domain Bacteria; phylum Pseudomonadota; class Alphaproteobacteria; order Rhizobiales; family Devosiaceae; genus Devosia. The sequence continues at coordinate 301,979 of NZ_DATCMJ010000001.1, read as the reverse complement.
ACGCGAGGCGCGAGGATTGACCTCAAGGAGGTAGATCACGCCATCCTTGAGCGCATACTGAACGTTCATCAACCCGCCAACCTTGAGGGCGAAGGCAAGATCGCTGGTCTGGCGCTTAAGCTCTTCGATGATCTCGGGCGACAGGTTGCGCGGCGGCAGGGAGCAGGCGGAGTCGCCGGAGTGGATGCCGGCCTCTTCGATGTGCTCCATGATGCCGGCGACGAAGACGGTCTTGCCGTCGCAGAGGGCGTCAACGTCGATTTCGGTGGCGCCCGAGAGATAAGCGTCAAACAGCAGCGGGTTATCGGAGAGGACCGAGTTGATCTGGCCCGTCTTGTCGTTGGGGTAGCGCTGGAGGATATCGGGCGGCACGAGACCGGTCAGCGTATCCTGCACATAACGCTCGAACTCGTTGGCCGAATGAACAATGGCCATGGCGCGGCCGCCCAGCACATAGGAGGGGCGGATCACCAGCGGGTAGCCGAGCCGCTCGGCGACGAGGCGGGCCTGTTCCAGCGAATAGGCGATGCCGTTCTTGGGCTGGGTCAGTTCGAGCTTGTTGAGGAGCTTGGAGAACAGGTCGCGGTCTTCGGCCAGGTCGATCGCATCAGGCTGCGTACCCAGGATCGGCACGCCGGCCTTGAGCACGGCTTCCGCGAGGTTGAGCGGGGTCTGGCCACCGAACTGGACGATCACGCCATGGAGCGTGCCATTGGTCTTCTCGCGCTCGAGGATTTCGATAACATCTTCCTCGGTCAGCGGCTCGAAATAAAGGCGGTCCGAAGTATCGTAGTCGGTTGAGACGGTTTCCGGATTGCAGTTGACCATGATGGTCTCGTAGCCGGCGTCGGCGAGAGCGAAGGCTGCATGGCAGCAGCAGTAGTCGAACTCGATGCCCTGTCCAATGCGGTTGGGGCCGCCACCCAGGATCACGACCTTCTTGCGGTCGGAAGGCCGCGCTTCGTCCGCGACCTTGCCGGCGAATGGCGCTTCGTAGGTCGAGTACATATAGGCGGTCGGCGAGGCAAATTCGGCCGCCGAAGTGTCGATGCGCTTGTAGACCGGGCGGACTTCCAGCGAGTGGCGCAGCTTGCGCACGTCGCTGGGCTTGAGGTTGGCGAGCTGGGCGAGGCGCTTGTCGCTGAAACCCATGGCCTTGAGCGAGCGGAGGGTTGCGGCGTCCTGGGGCAGGCCGAACTGCTTGACCTTGTTCTCGGTGTCTACGATGCCCTGCATCTGTTCGAGGAACCAGGGGTCGATCTTGCAGGCTTCGTGAATGTCTTCGATGCTCATCCCTAAGCGCATGGCTTCGGCGACATGGAGCAGCCGGTCAGGCGTTCCGGTGCCGAGAGCGGCCTTGATGGCGTTCTTGTCCTCGCCCTCGCCGAGGCCGGGAATGCCGACTTCGTTGAGGCCGGTGAGGCCGGTTTCGAGCGAACGGAGGGCCTTTTGCAGCGATTCCTGGAAGGTGCGGCCAATGGCCATGGCTTCGCCGACCGACTTCATGGCCGTGGTCAGACGGTTGTCGGCACCAGGGAACTTCTCGAAGGCAAAGCGCGGGATCTTGGTGACGACATAGTCGATCGTGGGCTCGAACGAGGCCGGGGTCATGCCGCCGGTGATGTCGTTGTCGAGTTCGTCGAGCGTATAGCCGACGGCCAGGCGCGCGGCGACCTTGGCAATGGGGAAGCCGGTCGCCTTGGAGGCGAGGGCCGAGGAGCGCGAGACGCGCGGGTTCATTTCGATGACGACCATGCGGCCGTCCTTGGGATTAACGCCGAACTGGACGTTGGAGCCGCCGGTTTCCACCCCGATCTCACGTAGGACTGCCAACGAGGCGTCGCGCATGATCTGGTATTCCTTGTCGGTCAGCGTCAGCGCAGGAGCCACGGTGATGGAGTCGCCGGTATGGACGCCCATCGGGTCGATGTTCTCGATCGAGCAGACGATGATGCAGTTGTCCTTCTTGTCGCGGACAACCTCCATCTCGAATTCCTTCCAGCCGAGGACCGACTCCTCAACGAGAACTTCGTTTGTGGGCGAGGCGTCGATGCCGCTTTCGCAGATGGCGAGGTATTCTTCCCGGTTGTAAGCGATGCCGCCGCCAGTGCCGCCCAGGGTGAAGCTGGGGCGAATGATGGCGGGAAGGCCGATCACTTCCAGCGCCTGCAGGGCTTCGATCGTGTTGTGAGCGAGCATGGAGCGCGGAGTTTCAAGCCCGATCTTCTTCATGGCGTCGCGGAAAAGTTCGCGATCTTCGGCCTTGTCGATGGCTTCGGCCGTCGCACCGATCATCTCGACGTTGAACTTGTCGAGAACGCCCATCTTGCGCAACGAAAGGGCGCAGTTGAGCGCCGTCTGACCGCCCATCGTTGGCAGCAGTGCGTCGGGACGTTCCTTTTCGATAATCTTGGCGACCACTTCCGGGGTGATCGGCTCCATGTAAGTGGCGTCGGCCAGGTCCGGGTCGGTCATGATCGTCGCTGGATTGGAGTTCACCAGGATGATCCGGTAGCCCTCCTCCTTAAGCGCCTTGCACGCCTGGGTGCCGGAATAGTCAAACTCGCAGGCCTGCCCGATGATGATCGGACCCGCACCGATGATGAGGATCGATTTGATGTCGGTACGTTTTGGCATGGTGCTCGCTCAACTGTTCTAGACGAGAGGGCGAGAAGAATCGCCCGGACGCACCCGTCCGCGCGAAACCCGCGCAGCAACTGAGCGCTGCGGCACGGGGAAGAAGTTCAGACATGGTGGTTAGGTGGGCTGTCTAACCGAAGAGTCGCTGGAAGGGAAGGGGCGGCGAGCGTGTGCGCGTGCTGATGCACCAGAGCACAAGAAAAAGGCGCCCCGGTCGGGACGCCTTCTGATTAGCGGCGGTTGAGGTTCTGGCGATCGAGGTTGGCGCGATCGTCTTCGATCTCCACTTCCGTCTTGCGCACCGTGTCGCTGACGGTTTCCTGGTGATCTGTGCCTTCCTTGCGAAGCGAGATTTCCTCGACGACCCGCGCCTGCTTGCCGACCACAGCCTCTTCAGCATGCTCTTCGGCTTCAATGGTGCGATCGCGGAATGCTGCGTCGGCATCAGTGAGCGGGCGATCAACCGGACGGCGCTCAACTGCAACGCGTTCTTCGTGCAGGTTTACGCCAGCGCTGACGTTTTCTTCGCGGATATAGGAGCGAACACGCACGCGACCGAGGTTCACGTCGCGCTTGCCGACCACCAATTGCTCGTCAACGACCGGGATGACCTCTTCGTTGTTGGTGCCCAGTGAGTTGGTGGTGCCGCGGGAGCCTGAGGTGTCAGCCTGCGGCGCGGCGGCGCCAAGAGAATAGGCTTCGGTGGCGCCGGCCTGGTAGCCGCTCCAGCCTTCGGAGCGCCAAGACTGCTCGCGCTCGTCAAGGTCAATGGAGCCTTCGTCATCAAGGATGTCGAGGGCAGTGTCATACTGCGTGGCGGAGAGGTTGCTGACGGCAACGAGGTAGCCGCCGCGACTCAGGCCTTCGGCATAGGTGTAGCGATCTTCTTCGGGCATGAAGAAGTCGGCCAGTGCGGCAAAGAAGCCCTGGTGCTGTTGGCGGCGTTCGGTGACGGGCGTGTCGCTCTCATATCCGGGCACGAGGCGGATGCTGTCGCGAGCGATGCCGGCGGCAATCAGGCGGTCGACGGCATTCTGTGCGTCGTGCTGGCTGTCGAAAAATGCCGAAAGAGTGGTCGAAGCAGTCGCTGAGATTTGGCTCATTGGTCAGATTCCTCTTTGCTTGGGATTTCAGTCACGTCATCGCGTTCGATCGCGGCGTGCTGCTTGCGCAGGGTCACCGGTATTTCGACGGATTGGGTGGAGGTGGTCTGGCGGATATGGATCTCCTCGCGGAGAACCAGGCGCTTTTCGACCACCAATACTTCTTCGACCACCGGTATGATGGTCAGGTCACCCTCGATGCGAATGGCGGGGGCAGCCTCCACGTCCCGGTTGATCGGAACGCGGCTGACCGAGACATCCTGGCGCGCCAGTTCGGAGTTCAGTAGCTCCTCCGAGACCTGCGTTTTGGTGCTAACCCGAACCCGCCCAGTCACGACGTCCCGCTTCTCAACGGTCGCAGTCTCTTCGATGATCTGGACGGTTTCATTGTTGGTTCGCATGGCTACGCCCGTTGTCTTGGACACAGGCAACGAGCCAGATTCTGCATCGTTCCAGAGGTTTAACCATCCGGCCACTTTGTGAACGGCCATGTTAAGCAATCTTTCACCCTGCGCGGCAAAAATCCCGGCGAGCAAAGGTGACCATGATGCGCAAGATCGAAATTCTGGATGAGGTGCGGCTGCGGTTCCCCCAAAGGAGCGCGGAATTCGATGCCGGCGTCGAGGTTGGTTCGGCCAGCGTGCTGATGGCGCAGGGCGTGCCGCTGATCCAGCGGGAACTTTCCGCCGAAGCCACCGAACAGCTGCGGCCCATAGCTGAACGGTTCTGGTATGCGCTGGTGGCGACCGAAGCTTCGCCCGGCGTGATGACGGTCAGCCTCGTTCACCGCTCACGGCGCCCCCTACTGCGGGTGGTGTGATCAGTTTTTCGGCGGACTAGCTAAGTCTATAAAGCTCCGCGCCAAAGTCCGACGCGCAGGCCGCCATGCAGCACTGTCGGCTCCACCATCTCGAGCTTGAGACCAGTGGCGCGTGCCAGCTCCTTGTCGGTGGTGATGATCCCGACCTCCCAGCCGGCGAACTTGCTGCGAAATACGTTGCCCATCGATCGGTAAAGCCCCAGCAGCGGCGCCTTGTTGCCGATGCGCGTGCCATAGGGCGGGTTCACGATGATGAGGCCCGGTGGCGTATCAGGCGGCGCTAGCGTTTCCACTGCATTCTGCTCGAAGACGACAGCATCGGCTACGCCGGCTCGTTCGGCATTTTCCTGCGCCATACGTATGGCGCCCGGGTCCCGGTCCGAGCCAAAGAATTGCCGAGTGTCCAAAGATCGCGGCATCCTCGAGCGCATCTTGTCCCAGGTGTTGCGCTGGAAGCTGGGAAGAAGTTCGAAGGCGAAGCTGCGGTGCCGACCCGGCTTGAGGCCGAGCGCCTGCTCCGCCGCTTCGATCACGAAGGTCCCGGACCCGCACATGGGATCTAGCACGGGCTGGGCGCCATCGAAGCCGCACTGACGCAAGAACATGGCCGCCATGGTTTCGCGCATCGGCGCCTTGGCAACGCCTTCCTTGAAGCCGCGCTTGTGGAGGGACTCGCCGGTAGTGTCGATGCTGATGGTGACGAGGTCATCTTCGATCCTGACCATGACCCGCAGCGAGGCAGACTCGGCTACCGGAATACCCGCTGCCGCGATGGCATTGGCAACGCGCTGGCTGGCGGCGCCCGCATGATAGATGCGGGAACGCTTGCAGCTTGCTTCAACCCAGACCGGGACGTCGTCTCGCAGCAGCGTCCGCCATTCCACCTTTTGGGCACGCTTGTCGAGCTGCGCCAGATGCATGGCGCGAAAACTCCCGACGCGGGCAAGGACGCGGGTGGCACCACGCAGGTCCAGATTAGCGCGCCAGACATCAGTCCATGTGCCAGGAAAGGTCACGCCACCGTCGACAACCCTGGCTGCGATGAAGCCTGCACCGTGCGCTTCCTCAAGAAGCGGCAGTTCCAGGCCCGGCGTGGCAACCAGATAGATATCGAAGGGAGCGGTATCGTTCATGGGCCAGCACTAGCCCGAGCGGCCATGACCCGCAATGGTCAAGCAGCGTGCTGGATACGGCGGTCCAGAGCCATAAGGATTTGCTGGATCGTGTAGGGCTTGGGCACAAAGACCGCGCTGGGAGGGATATCAGCCGCGGTGGGCCTCACGCCGCCCGAAACGATGACGATCGGCAGGTTCGGACGGAGGCTGGCGCAGCGCCAGGCAAGGTCGAGGCCCGATGAGGTGCCGGGCAGTTCGATGTCGGTGATCAGGGCCTCGACGTCCGAGCTGCACAAGATGCGTGCGGCTCCGTCTGCCGTTGAAAGGGGCAAGGACTGGATGCCGATTTCAGCAAGATTGTCCACGAGTTCGAGCAGCAGAAGAGCTTCGTCTTCGACGACCATGACACGCTTGATCTGATCCATCACCGCACCCATCGTTCCACTTAGGATAGAAGAGGTAGCGGCCCGCCAAAGTTGCTGCATGGGAGCAATGGTCTCTGGGTATGGTAAAGAGATGTATAAAATTTTATCGATCTGCGGGTCTGCCTTGGCGGAGACATAAGCACCTGCTGGTCTTATGCGGTAAAGCGGAGAGCCCGAAATGTGCCGAAACATAAAGCCGCTGTTCAACTTCGAGCCACCCGCGACAGGCAACGAGATGCATGATGCCGCGCTGCAGTTCGTCCGCAAGATTTCGGGCTACAACACGCCCTCCCAAGCCAATGAAGCAGCCTTCTACGAGGCGGTGGAAGAGGTTGAGAAAACGGTGCGCAAGTTGCTCAGGGCGCTCGAGACTAACGCGCCGCCAAAAGATCGTGAGATCGAGGCGGCCAAGAAGCGCGAGCGGAACAAGCTGCGCTTCGGCACGTGATTATTCTTCCGGTTCAGTGCTGAAGAGCAGCGGAAAGCCATTGGAGCGGGCGAACTCAGTGGCTCGCGTTGCCTTTTCCTCGGCAATCTCCTTGGTGAAGACGGCGACTACACAGGCTCCTTTGGTGTGGGCTGTCAGCATGATGACGGCGGCCTGAGCCTCGGGAACACGGAATTCTGCCTTGAGCAACTGAACGACGAACTCACGCGGCGTGTAGTCGTCATTGAGCAGGATAACCTTGTGCAAGGGCGGCTTGGCCGGCTTCAGCACAGGGGCCGTTCGATTCTTGATCTTGGTGTCTGCCATGCTCGTCTCCGGAGCGACTGGAGCGGCGGAACAGGCGTGTGGCCGCTGCGTTAGGGAAGCAATCACAGCGCCCGAGGTCAAGCCATGCTGCAATTGTTGATTATCCTGATCGTCGTTGCGCTGGTCTCCGGTGCGATGGGCTTTACCGGCATCTCCGCCGGGGCAGCGACGCTAGCCAAGATCGTCTTCGCCATCATGCTGATCGTGATCGCGCTCTTGCTGGTACTGGCCTTCATGGGGTTGGCGGTGTTGTTCTAGCCCCTCGCGATCAGAGCCTCAATTTGAACCCTTCGTGGCTCTTGGTAAAACCGAGCTTCTCGTAGAAGCGGTGGGCATCCAGCCGGCTCTTGTTGGAGGTCAGCTGAACCAAGCCGCAGCCGGCCTCGCGACAGCGTTCGATCGCCCAGCTGACCATCTGAGTGCCGAGGCCGGTCCCGCGTTGGTCGGCGCGGATGTGGACATTCTCCAGAAGGCCGCGGCTCAGTCCGAAATTGGGCAGGCCCGGGATGATGCTGATTTGCAACGTACCGACTGTCTCACCGTCTTTTTCGGCGACGATAAGCCGGTGGGCCGGATCGGCAGAGATCGCATCGAATGCGGCGCGGTAGCGGGGATCCTCCAGCGTCGTGGCATTGAGCGGGGGTGTCGCCGCGCCGCGAGCATCCCCGGCATGGCTCAAGCGGATCAGCGTCGGAACGTCGGCTGGCGTCGCGTCGCGGAAGGTCAGGGTCATGGTGGTCAAGAATGATCCGGGCTGATCAATTTGGCGAGGCCCAACGTGCCTATCGCTGCGATGGCTGAGGCAATCGCCAGCCATGAACCGGCAGCAACCAGTGCGCCAGTGCCCGCCCACATGATGGACGAAAACGCCTCGCTAAGTGTGGCGGCGCGGGAGGCTACCTGTCGGCGGCGGAACATGGAGCGTTTGCTGACCACGCGGAACCAGAGCTGGATGGCTGTCGCGGAACCGGCGGAGATAGCTGCAAAGATGGTCGTGATCAGAGCCATTTGAGGTGCTGAGAATGCCAACAACAGGAGGAGGGGCGCCAGCACAATGGCAATGACGGCAAGAACTGCTTCGATCTTGGCGACAAGGATCGTCCGCGGCGTTACCGGGCTGGTCGCCACAAGGTCATGTGCATCTTCGCCGGAAATGGCGAGCCATGCCAAGCCGCCCGCCAGTTGGCCTGCGGCCATGACCAGCACCGGCACGAGCACGACGAAGGCACCAGCTTCCGCGCCGAAATTGAGCCAGAGCAGCAGGGCCGGCGGCAGGAGGTAGAGGATCTGCATCAGCGTTTGCGACAAGAGCCACGGGTCTCGCTGCAGCAAACGCCATTCCTTGCGCCGGAGCGCCTGACGCGGCGATCCGGATCGGAAGGGCCGGATGGCATCGAAGCGGCGGGGCCGGGCATAGGATGCGCCTGCTGCGGCGGTGGCGTGCCGGCCATAGCTCGGTGCAGCCAGGAAGGCAGTTGCTGACAGGAGACCTGCGGCGACAGCAATCATGATCAGCAGAGCCGGCAAGTCGCCCATGGCGGCTTTGGCCGGAAGCCAGAGGGGGCTCTCGGGAGCCGGCGCAAAGGTGACGAGTTCATCCTTCTGGAACAGTGCGAAGCGGGACATGTTGCCATAGTGGAGGATGGCGGCCGCCTGGACGCCGATGGCGAAGCCAGCGCCGACAATTGCGGCCACGATCTGGGCGATGAGCCTAGTGCGCTTGGGGCCGACGAGGCGGAACAGAGCGAGGGTGACCAGAAGTGCCAAGGCGGTTGAGATCGCCCCCAAAGCGCCGATGACGCCGTAGGCGCTTAGCCAGTGGGCGCCATCGAGGTAGGCCAGCATGTTGACCATCGGACTGGCGAGCAGGCCGGGCAGGAGGATGCTGGTCAGTGTTACGGCGCCGGTGCGTACCACGAAGAGACGCGGGGCCGAGGCTGGGGAGGATAGTACCAGGTCCAGGTCGGAGCGGCCGTAGTAGACGCGGGTGACCGCTTCCAGGGCCTGGGAGAGCATGACGGTCCAGAACAACAGCCCCGTGCCGGTCAGCATGGTGAGGGTTGCGGGCGTGGGGCTTATGCCCTGCGCTGTCCAGGGGCTCACAAGCCCGAAGGCCATCAGGTGCAATAAAACCATGACAATTGCGATGAAGATTGTCAGCACAATGCTACGGTTATGTTGACGTCCGGTCATCATCGCGACCCAGTCGCGCCAACCGAGTGTCAGTTCGTGGCGCGCGAACCAGACGACGGAGCCAGGAGCCAGCCTCATGCGGCTTCGCCGTCCTGCGCCACAAGCTCGAGGAAGATGTCCTCAAGCGTGGACTCCTGCCCAAGATTGGCGCGCAATTCAGCCAGCGTTCCTTCGGCGACGAGCCGGCCGCCCGCAATGACGCCTATACGCTCGGCCATGCGCTCGGCCACGTCCAGGATGTGCGTGGTCATGATGACGGTGACGCCCTGGCGCACCTTTTGGAGCAGCACATCCTTGACCAGGCGGGCCGAACCGGCATCGAGGCCGGTCAGCGGCTCGTCGAGAATGATGAGCCTGGGGTCGTGCACCAAGGCTCCGGCAAGGGCAACCTTTTGCAGCATGCCTTTGGAGAAACCGCCGCAGAGCTGGTTGGCGTGAGGCGTGAGCCCGAGCCAGCCGAGAAGCTCTTCAGCCTTCAGCTGCGCCTTGCGCGGTTCGACCTGCCAGAGACCGGCGACAAATTCGAGATACTCCATCGGCGTGAGCCGGTCGTAGACCATGGGTTCGTCGGATACCCAGGCAACGAGGCGCTTGGCGGCAACCGGATCGCGCCGTGCGTCGATGCCGAAGACGGCGATGTCGCCGCTGTCCGGCTGGAGGAGGCCGGCGACCATGCGCAGGATCGTGGTCTTGCCCGCGCCGTTGGGTCCGAGAAGCGCGTAGAATTCGCCGGCCTGAATGGTGAGGTCCAGGCCCTGGATTACAGGCCTATCGAAGCTTTTGGTCAGGTGACGGACGGCAAGGGCAGGGGCGGTCATGTCGGCGCTCGGGCAAGGGCCCTTACAGGTTACTCTTCAGCCGTTTCGGGGGCGTGAACAGAAAACGTCAAGATTTTGAAGCGGCTGCTAATTCTGCAGGTCGGCTGTGCAGAACCAGCACTACCGACGCGCGTACAGAGGCGAGTAGGTTCATGCCGCCCCGTGGGCATAAAATCTATTGCCCGGAGGCCGCGCATGACGACAATAACCCAGAAGGCGCGAGGCCTCGGCGACGCTTCGACCAAGCTGGCGATCCTGGCGATGGCCATAGGCTCGTTCGGCATCGGCACCGGGGAGTTTGCCATCATGGGGCTCCTGCCCAACCTGGCGCGCGACCTCGTCATCAGCGAACCGGAGGCGGGGCACGTGATCAGCGCCTATGCACTGGGCGTGGTGGCGGGGGCGCCGCTCTTTGCCGTCCTTTTCGCCAAGGCGCCGCGCAAGCCCCTGATGCTATGGCTGATGGGGCTGTTTGCGCTCGGCAACTTCGGCAGCGCCCTGGCGCCGGAATACTGGTCTTTGATCGGGTTGCGCTTTGCCGCTGGCCTGCCGCACGGCGCCTATTTCGGCATCGCAGCGCTGATCGCTGCGTCAATGGTGGATGTGGGTTACCGGGCAAGGGCTGTCGGGCGGGTCATGCTCGGATTGACGCTGGCGACGCTGCTGGGCATGCCGCTCGCAACCTGGCTTGGCCAGTATATGGGATGGCGGCCGACCTTTGCCGGCGTGGGCGTCATCGGCGCACTTGCCCTTGTGATGATCCTGCGCTTCGTGCCGTCGATCGCGACGACGGATGGGGCCAGTCCGTTGCGAGAGCTCGGGGCGCTCAAGCATGCTCAGGTCTGGCTGACGCTGGGCATTGCGGCCGTCGGCTGTGGCGGCATGTTCTCGGTCTTTACCTATGTCGTGCCGCTGCTGACCGAGGTGGCGAAGGTTCCGGAGGTCTGGGTGCCGCTGGTCCTGGCGCTGTTCGGCGTCGGCATGACGCTTGGCAACATCGTGGGCGCCTATATGGCCGACAAGGCGCTGATGCCGACCATCGGAGGCATGCTGGTGTTCAATGTGATCAGCCTCGCCGCCATTCCGTGGACCGCGCAGTTTTGGCTGTCGGCGTCCATCAGCGTCTTATTGGTCGGCTTCACGGTGGCCATCGGTACAGCCTTGCAGACGCGATTGATGGATGTTGCAGCCGACGGGCAGACGCTGGCAGCTACGCTCAACCATGCCGCCTTCAATATCGGCAATGCACTGGGTGCGCTGTTTGGTGGACTGGCCATCGCTGCGGGTTTCGGTTGGACTTCGACCGGCCCCGTGGGCGCAATCCTCGCGCTGGGTGGCCTGATGCTGTTTGCCGCTTCTGCGGCACTGGATCGGCACCGGCTGCGCTGGCAACCTCTGGAAGTGGCCCCGCAGCCGGCGGAGTAGCGGCAAACGCCCGTAGGCGTTCACCAGTAGGATCAGGCGACGGTGAGCTTCACGTCAACATTGCCGCGCGTCGCGTTGGAATAGGGGCAGACCTGGTGCGCCTTGTGCACGAGGTCTTCGGCCTGTGCGCGTTCGAAGCCTGGAATGGTGACCTTGAGCTCGACCGCGATGTTGAAGCCCTTGGCGCCTTCATTGGCATTTTCGCCGAAGGATACGGACGCGTCGATGGTGGTCTCGTCGGGGACCTTCACCTTCTCGCCCCGGGCGACAGCCTTGAGGGCGCCGAGGAAGCAGGCGGAATAGCCGGCCGCAAACAGCTGCTCGGGATTGGTGCCCGGGCCATCATTGCCGCCCATTGCTTTGGGCGTATCCAGGGTGACTTCCAGGCGGCCATCGTCGGTCTTGCTGGTGCCGGTGCGGCCACCGGTGGTGTGAGCGTGGGCAGTGTAAACGGCTGACTTGATCGACATCGTGATCTCCATGCTGGGTTGTCGGGATAATCAATAACGCACGATTAGATTGCGCGCAACCTAATTCCGGGGTATGGTGATGAGCAATGAAGGAAAGTCCCATGGCCAAGGCTGCCGATCTGCTGCAACTCGACTCGATGCTCTGTTTCGCTGTCTATTCGGCGAGCCACGCTTTCACGCGGTTCTACAAACCCAGGCTCGATTCCCTTGACCTGACCTATCCGCAATACCTGGCCTGCCTGGTGCTCTGGGAACAGGACGGCCTTACCGTCAAAGCACTGGGGGAAAGATTGTTCCTTGATTCCGGCACGACGACACCTCTGCTGAAGCGCCTGGAGGCGCGCGGCCTCGTCCGTCGGCAGCGCGACGAGCGCGACGAGCGGCAGGTGCGTATCTACCTGACCGAGGAAGGACAGGCGCTACGGGAGAAGGCGCTTTCCATTCCCCTATCCGTCGGCAAGGCGCTGGAAGGGAATGCGGAAGCCGTCGCGGCGATGCGCCGGGAACTGCAGAACCTGCGCAGCATGCTGGATGCGGCCGCGCTGGATTAGCGCCTCACAGGAAACTACTGCAGGCCCACTTGATCCACGATGCCGGCATCACAGCCGCCCTCGGTGGGCCGCGCTGCCAGAATCCTTTCGGCGAAATCGCTACTGTCGCGAATCTCGCCCGTCAGCCCGATGGTCAGCTCATCGATCAGGCGGCGGTTGCCGTCGTCGATGCAGCTGACGCGGACACGCTCACCGGCACCGGGGCCGAACGCTCCATTGAAGGCTGCGCGGATCTCTGATTGGGTGAGCCGCTTCCCGATCGAGGCCGCGAACAGTTCGGCAACGGCGCTCCCGTTGACCGCTTCAAGCATTGCAAGGGAATCTGAGAAGTAGTCCTTGGCATCGCTGCCATAGCAGGTGCCGTGCTTGATCCATTCATGCCGGTCCAGATCCGATTGGGTTCCAGGCATTGCTTGAGCGAGAGCGTCCTCGAGCCGGTCCGAAATATCCGGTGCAGGAAGCTCGCTCCACGCGCCGCGTTCGTCGGCCGCGACGTCTTCGATCTTCACACCGCAATAGTCGCGCGACCGGGGTTGGGGCCAGAGCCCGTGGAGGGCGAAGTGGCTGCTGTCGAAGCGATCTGCCGTTTGGCTCTGGCATTCGGGCCGGGAGGGGCGGGTCTCGCAGAAGGCGGGCTGCCAGCTTATCGCCAGGACATATTGGGTGCGCTCCTGCGCCAGGGCAGGCGAGACGAGCAGGACGGCTGTCAGGATGAGGAGAGGGAGGCGCATGACATCTCCGGGAAAAAGGGGCGGCTCGAGCCGCCCCTTCGAAGCTCAGAGGGTGATGCGGTAGAGGCCAAACCCGTCGGCATTGGTTTCGCCGGTTGCCTCGATCTCAACGGCGGAAACCTCATCGACGAAGTCGGCGGCCTTAGGTCCGGTGGCGAAAAGCACGGTGGTGTCGCCGATCGGGGCGAGTGACCAGTTGCTGTCGGCTGCCGGATTGATGGTGCCGTTTTCCACGATGAAGCGGACAATGATGTCGCGGTTGGTGTCTGGACCGATGAACACGATTTTGTCGGCACCGATGCCGGGGAAGGTGCCGCCACCGCCAGCGCGATAATTGTTGGTAGCGACGATGAACTCCTGCGCCGGGTCGATCGGCTTGCCGTCATACATCAGGTCGACGATGCGATTAGCATCGGGGTTCGTTTCTTCCTTGCCGTCGGACGAGTATTTGGACGGCTGGGTGAGATCGATCTTGTAGGTCACGCCGTCGATGACGTCGAAATTGTAGGACGGGAAATCGGGGTTGATGAGCTCGGCGTCCTTTGCCCCAGCCTCGATCTGGTTGAAGATGCCGGCCGAGCGCTCCAGCCAGTTCTTGACGTCGGCGCCGGTGACTTTCACCGCCTGGATGGTGTTGGGGTAGAGGTAGAGGTCGGCGACGTTCTTGATGGCGACCGGGCCGACGGGCACATCGGTGTAATAGTCGGGGCCGCCGCGACCGCCTGCCTTGAACGGGGCGGCGGCAGAAAGGATCGGCAGATCCTCCCACTCGGTGCCCTTCATCATCTGCTCGATATACCAGGTCTGGGCCTGTGAAACGATCTGGACGGACGGGTCATCGGCGACGAGGGCGAAGTAGGAGTAGAGCGGGGCCGAGGTTTCACCAACGGCGCGGCGCACATAGTCCAGCGTTTCCTCGTGCTCAGTCTGAGCGGCAGCGGCTACCTCGGCCTCATCCTCGACGAGCGGGGTGACCTTGCCGTCGACGCGTTCGAAGATCGGGCGGGCCTCGGAAGTGTGGGAGACGATGGACCACTTGCCATCGGCATCCTGCTCGAGCAGCAGGTCCACCAGGCCCATATGCGAGCCCCAGAAGCCGGCCATGACAGCGGGTTTGCCAGCAAGTGTGCCCGCTTCGATATCTGCGCCGGCCACTTCCTCGAAGTCGGGGCCGGGGAAGACCAGGTGCTGGTGGCCGGTCAGGACCACATCAACGCCTTCCACTTCTGCCAGCTGGAGCGACGCGTTTTCAGCGCCTGTCTGCTGGTCGGCGGCAATGCCGGAATGGGACAGGGCAACGATGATGTCCGCACCTTCTTCGCGCATCTTGGGCACGTAGGCGCGTGCCGTTTCGACGATGTCGCGGGTGTTGACCTTGCCGGTCAGGTGGGTTGCGTCCCAGGTCATGATCTGGGGCGGAAGGAAGCCGATGAGGCCGACCTTGATGGTCTTGGTTGCACCCGAGCCGTCGGTGAGCTCTTTTTCGACGATCAAATAGGGCTGGATATAGGTCTCGTCGCTCAGCGGGTCGGCGGCGAGTTCGCCCCTGACGAGGTTGGCGGATACAAAGGGGAAGTCGGCACCCTCCATCGCCTTGTCGAGATATTCGAGGCCGTAGTTGAATTCGTGGTTGCCCAGCGTTGCCGCGTCGTAACCCAGCGTATTCATGGCGGCGATGACCGGGTGGACGTTGCCATCTAGGCCCTTTTCATAGGCGATGTAGTCGCCCATGGGATTGCCCTGGATGATGTCGCCATTGTCGACCAGCATCGAATTGCCGGCCTCCGCGCGGATGGACTCGATGATCGAGGCGGTGCGCGCCAGGCCCATCGTATCGTTGGGAGCATCGGCATAATAGTCATAGGCGAAGACCGCCACGTGGAGGTCTGTGGTCTCCAGAATGCGCAGGTGGGCCTGATTGGCCTGAGCCATTGCAGCAAAGGGATGCATGGCAGCCATGGCGCCGACGCTGGCAAACCCGACAAGGAAGGTGCGTCGCGACATATTGGGCAGGAAATTCATCGTATTCTCCCTGAAGCGTTCATTTGCCCGGGAGCCCCGTGCACCCGGACGCGGGGGATGGACCCGCCTTGGCATGGTCTTGCCGCCCGTAGGTGACGCTGGGATGACGGCGGCGCAGAGAGGCTATGAAAGTTTGACCAGGCGGTCAAATGCGGCCGGACCGGAAATGGTAAGGCGCCCAGCTCTTGCCCCGGCCACGGCCGGCCGGAACAAATTGGCCCAGGGATGCTTTGTTGCTGAAGGCAACTGGAGATCTCACGTATGAAGTGGCGCGGCAGGCAGCAGAGCTCGAACATCCAGGATCGTCGAGGCCAGGGACGTGGGGGACTCGGCGGGCTCGGCGGCCTTGGCGGCAATCCCTTCGGCCGTGGCGGTGGCGGCTTCCGGATCCCGACGGGTGGTGGTGGCCGTTCGCGCGGCGGGATCGGCAGCCTGATCGGCATCGTCGTGGTGCTGGGAATCATCTGGTTCGCGACCGGGCAGAACCCGCTCGACATGCTGACCGGCGGCACCGGATCCTCCTCGTCGGCAAGTTCGTCCAGCCAGATCCCTGCCTCCGGCGACCAGGATGAACTGCGCGACTTCGTCGGCGTGGTGGTCAAGGAGACCGAGGACCTTTGGACGGAGGTGTTCCAGGCCTCGGGTGAGGACTATCCAGAGCCAACTGTCGTACTGTTCAGCGGCGGCGTGGACACGGCCTGCGGCGCGGCTGATTCCAGTACGGGTCCGTTCTACTGCCCGGGAGACCAGCAGGTTTATATCGACCTCAGCTTCTATGACCAGTTGCGCGACCAGTTCGGCGCGCCGGGCGATTTCGCGCAGGCCTATGTCCTCGCCCACGAAGTGGGGCACCACATCCAGAACATCACCGGCGTGCTGCCTGAATTCAACCAGCGCCGCCAGTCGATGAGCCAGGAAGAGGCCAATGCCTATTCGGTGCGCGTTGAGCTACAGGCTGATTGCTATGCCGGCGTCTGGGCCAACTATGCCGGGCAGGAGGATCTCCTCGACAATGGCGATATCGAGGAGGCGCTGAACGCCGCCGAGCAGATCGGCGACGACACGCTGCAGGAGCGCATGCAGGGCTTTGCCGTGCCCAAGACGTTCAACCATGGCACTTCCGCGCAGCGGCAGCGTTGGTTCGAGCGGGGTTATACCTCTGGCGATCCCAACCAGTGCGACACCTTCTCGGGCAATGTCTGATATCGGCGGAGTAGCGAGATGATCGGCAATATGAGCGGGGTCAAGTTCGAGTATTTCGCCGATGATGGCCAGTTCCCCAACAGCACGCTGCCGGTGGTGATCTACCGGCAGGCCATCGCCGCAGCGGACGCCTCGCCGGAGGCAATGGAGGCGCTGTTCGACACCAATGGCTGGCCGAGCCAATGGCGCGCAGGCGTCTATTACTACCATCACTACCATTCCACCGCGCATGAATGCCTGGGGATCGCGGCGGGAGAGGCGACGCTGCGGCTGGGTGGCCCCAATGGACGGAGTTTTGCCGTCAGCAAGGGCGACGTGTTGCTGCTGCCCGCGGGCGTGGCGCACCAATGCGAGGGGGCTGGCGGTGGGTTTCTGGTGGTAGGCGCTTATCCGCCCGGCCAGAAGTGGGACGTGCTGCGCGGCGAGGTGAGCGACCGGCCGGCAGCCGATAAAAGCATTGCCCGGCTGGCTCTGCCGGCGACGGATCCAGTTGGTGGGCAGGACGGGCCGGTGCTGCAGAAGTGGCGCTAGAGCGGGTGCTCCATCCAGAGGTTGGGTTCGATGCAGGTGCCGATGTCGTTGGCGAGATTGATCTCCAGCGGCGCCAGTGCACCGGCGATGGCATAGCGGCCGCTTTCGGGGAACTGCAGCTGGGTCCAGCGCTCCCATTGTTCGACGGTGCCGGTGATCGTCTGCGATGCCTCGGCGATCCGGATGGTGGTGGCGCCTAGAGCCTCGTGCGTCCGCAGCCATGGATCGAGCGGCGTGCCGTCCGGTCGGCGCCAGTTGCAGTAGGTGGCGAAGTCCTGGAGCGGGTAGAACGCCTTGCGGGTGGGCCGTACGGGCGCAAACATGCGGGAGAGGCCAGCGCGGCGCGCAGGTGGCTTCATGGCGGCGAGAAGTTGGGCGGCGAGGCCGGTGCCGCGCTGGTCGGGGCGGATGGCGACGGACAAGGCCGACAAGCTGTTGGCCGGCTGATTGCTGCGGGCGCCGAGGACGCCCCATTCCAGCACCGCGTCCCACCCTTGGTCGGGCAGGGACGCTCCCGGGGCGAGGAAGAAGGGCACGGAGTTGCCCAACCCGACTACGCGATCGCCGTCGACCGCGATGGTCTGGAACTGGGCGAGCGGCGGCTCGTAGATTGCGGACCAGAAGCTCCGCACTGCCTTGGTCGACAGCCAGACAGGCCAGATCTCGGCGCCCATTGCTTCCGCAGCGGCGACCAGGTCTGGCCGTTCGGCTGCCGAGTGAAGCGTTACGGGCAAGCGTTTCAGGCCGCTGGTGCGGTGAATTCAGGCTTTTCTTCCATGCCCTTCTGCTTGCGGACATGGTTGAGGAAGCGGGTGAAGAGGTAGTGGCTGTCGCGTGGGCCGGGGCTGGCCTCGGGGTGGTACTGCACCGAAAAGATCGGCTTGCCCTCGACCGACAGACCGGCATTGGACTGGTCGAACAGCGAGATGTGGGTCTCGGTGACGCCGGCGGGCAGGCTGGCCTTGTCCACGGCAAAACCGTGATTCATCGAGGTGATTTCCACCTTGCCGGTGGTCAGGTCCATGACCGGATGATTGGCGCCATGGTGGCCCTGATGCATCTTGCTGGTCGTGCCGCCGAGCGCAAGACCCAGTAGCTGGTGGCCGAGGCAGATGCCGAAGACGGGCTTGCCGGTTTCCATCAGCTTTTGAATGGTGGGAACGGCATATTTGCCGGTGGCCGCCGGATCTCCGGGGCCATTGGAGAGGAAAATGCCGTCTGGATTGTGCGACAGGACATCTTCAGCCGTGGCCGTGGCTGGAACCACGGTGACCTTGGCGCCCTGATCGGAGAGGCACCGCAGGATATTGCGCTTGGCACCGTAATCGATGGCCACGATGTGGAAGTCGGGCTTCTCGACGGTGCCGTAGCCCTTGTCCCAGGCCCAGCCGGTCTGGTCCCAGTGATAGGTCTGAGCGGTGGTGACTTCCTTGGCGAGGTCGAGCCCCTCAAGGCCCGGGAAGGCCTTGAGCTCGGCCATGATGGAGGCTTCGTCGAACTGGCCGGAAGGTTCATGGGCAACGACGCCGTTAGGCATGCCTTTTTCGCGGATAAGGGCGGTCAGGGCGCGGGTGTCAATGCCGGTGATGCCAACGATGTTGCGCTTCTTGAGCCAGGCATCGAGCTTTTCGGCAGCGCGATAATTGGACGGGTTGGTGATGTCGGCCTTGAGCACGACGCCCCGGACACCGGACAAGGCGGCCATGTTGACCGTCTCGATATCCTCGTCATTGGTGCCGACATTGCCGATATGAGGGAAGGTGAAGGTGATGATCTGCCCCGCATAGGACGGGTCGGTCAGCACTTCCTGGTACCCGGTCATTGCCGTGTTGAAGCAGACTTCGCCAGCCGTATGTCCGATGGCGCCAATGCCGCGGCCTTCCAGGCGCGTACCGTCCGCAAGGATCAGAAGTGCGGTCGCGGGGGATTGCTGCCAGCCGGTCACGGTGGGCCTCCAGAGTTTTGATGATGTCGGTTGAGGCTCCTCAATAGAAGCCCGGCCAGCCCAGCGCAAGTGGCGCTCACTGCTTATTGTGCCTATATGGGGCGCTCAAGATGCATAGCAAGAGGATGACAAACCCATGCGCGAACAGTTCAGCGAAAGCCTCAAGGAGGCGCTCAAGGCGCGCGATCAGCGCCGCACGGCAACGCTGCGCGCCATCACCTCGGCCATCAAGGACAAGGACATCGCGATCCGCCAGGAGAACCGCGGACCGGCAACCAACGAGGAAATCCTCACCATCATCCAGAAGATGGTCAAGCAGCGCGAGGAGAGCTTTGCCATCTATGCGCAGGCGGGTCGCTCCGACCTCGCCACGGTGGAAAAGGAAGAGATCGACATCCTCAACGAGTTCCTGCCCAAGGGACTGACCGAGGACGAAGTGGATGCTGCCATCAAGGCCGCGATCACCACCACTGGCGCAGAAGGTCCCAAGGACATGGGCAAGGTCATTGCCCAGCTCAAGGTGGATTACCCCGGCCGGATCGACTTCGGCAAAGCCAGCGGCAAGGTCAGGACAATGCTTGCCGGCTAGCGGTAGATGACCGTGACGCCCGCGACGGCCTCGTCCTGGCGGTAGATTTCGGCATCGTCGGGCAAGGTCAACTCGATGTTGCCGAAACCATCCCAGCGCGGCGCCAGGTCGGCTTCGGCGCCGATGGAGGCGAAGCTGGCGGCGTCTTCGGGAAGATCGCTGCCCGCGGGGATCAATGCGGCCTGGGTGTTGGAGCCGGTGCTGTCGCCGCAGTTGCGGGAGAAGATCACCAGGTCAAACCGGCCGTCCGGCGAGACCAGACTCTGCTGGATGTCGAGGGCGCAGGTTGGCGCAAAGCTTCCAAGCCACCAGAGGCCTGCCCCGACGACGAGGGCGGGGCCGGCCGTCAAGGCGGCAAAGAGGGGGAGGGGAAACGTCTTGGCGGAAGGCACGCAGGACCTGCTGTGGAAAAGAGGTCGGGCGTGACTCGGACGCCCTTAGTGCTTACTTAGCATCTCATGCGCTTTTCCGATCAGTTTCTCGACGAGATCCGTCAACGCCTGCCGATCACGCAGGTGGTGGGCGAGCATGTGCTGTGGGACAAGCGCAAGTCGCAGCCAGCCAAGGGCGACATGTGGGCCTGTTGCCCATTCCACGGTGAAAAGAGCCCGAGCTTTCACGCCGATGATCGTCGCGGCATCTATCATTGCTTCGGCTGCGGGGTTTCGGGGGATCACTTCCGGTTCCTGACCGAAAAAGCCGGCATGAGCTTTCCCGAGGCAGTGGAAAAGCTCGCCGGCATGGCAGGCGTCCCCATGCCGGCTCGTGACGAGCGGCAGGAAAAGCGGGAGGCCGAGCGCCGGTCCCTGTTCGATGTGATGGAGCTTGCGACCAAGTATTTCGAGGCGGCGCTGCAGCACAATATCGGCGCAAGGGCGCGAGGGTACCTGCTTGAACGTGGCGTGTCGTCGCAAAGCCAGACGCGGTTCCGCATCGGCTTTGCGCCGGACAGCCGCAATGGCCTCAAGGAACACCTGGCGGCAAACGGCGTATCGGCCCAGGACATGGTTGATACCGGGCTCGTCGCCAGCCGCGAAGGCGACGCGCTGACATATGATCGCTTCCGTAACCGGGTGATGTTCCCGATCATGGACTTCCGGGGCAGGGTTATTGCCTTCGGTGGCCGCGCGATGTCCGCAGACGTGCCGGCCAAGTATCTCAACTCTCCCGAGACCGAGCTCTTCCACAAGCGGCAAACGCTCTACAATGGGCAGATGGCGCGGCAGGCTGCCCGCGACGGGAGCACCGTGATCGTGGTCGAGGGCTATCTCGACGTGATTGCGGCGGTCTCGGCAGGATTCGAAGGCACAGTCGCGCCGTTGGGAACGGCGATGACCGAGGAACACCTGCAGTTGCTGTGGCGCATGTCGCCCGATCCGGTGCTATGCTTTGACGGCGATAAGGCGGGTCTCAAGGCCGCCGAGCGGACGGCGGACCTAATCATGCCGCACCTCAAGCCTGGCTTCACCGTAAAGATCGCCACGCTGCCGGAAGGGCAGGACCCCGATGACCTGATCAAGGCGCAAGGCCGTGCAGCCTTTGCCGATGTCATCGATCGGGCGCGTTCCCTGTCGGATGTCATCTGGAGCATGGAAACGGGTGGGCTGGTGCCCGAGACACCCGAGGCACGGGCGGCGCTGCAGGCGCGCCTGCGCGAGCGCGCCAACTCGATCCAGGACAGCTCGGTACGCTTCCATTATGCGCAGGCGTTCGACGAGAAGCTGCGTGCCTTCCTGGCGCCGATGCGGCAGGGGCGGTTCGAGCCACGCGGGCGCCAGCAGCGTTACGGCCAGAGCGGCGCCTATGGTTATCCCGGCCGCGGCACGCCGCGCCTGGTGGTCAGCGACACGCTGCGCAATTCGCGGCTGCTCAAGCCAGGCGCGATGGCGGAGGCAACCCCCCGCGAGGCCGCGATCATCCTGAGCCTGGTCAATCATCCGGCGCTGGTTGAGGACAAGTTCGAGGCCTTGGCCGCCATCGATTTCGACACGCCAGTGGCCCAGAAGGTGATGGGCGAGATCCTCTCGCTCTGCGTCCGGCACCACGACATTTCCGCCGACGATCTCAAGTCAGCCTTGGGAGTGCGCGGCCACGGGCCGACGCTGGACAGAATGGCGGATGTGCTGGCGCGGCAGGGCGTCTGGCAGATTGCATCGGAAATAGCGCTGGCCGATGCCGAGATTGGTTTGAGTCACGCGCTGGCCTTGCATAATAAGAAAGTTCAACTAAATAGGGAGCTCAAAGCAGCCGAAGCCGCGCTGGGCGAAGACCCGAGCGAAGAAACTTTTGAAAGGCTGCGGGACATCAAGAACCAGATTACCACTGTCGATGGCACAGAGGCATTGATCGAAGGATTTGGTTCGTTATCGGGACGCGCGACACGCAGTTTTTAGGGGTGACCTTGAAAACCGGCGAGTACGCGCGATTTTGCATATGGCGATATGCGAAACTTATCGGTGACGAACCGTGTTGTTGCCAAGGGCGTTAACGCCTTGGTGACTTCGCCTTTACCTTGCCTTGAGGTGTCACCACTTAAAGCCTTATTCGGGCCCGGGCGCAACGGGATCCGTCGGAGTACCAGATGGCCACCAAGGCAGCACCCAAGACCACCAAGGAAACCGAGAAGCCGGAATCCGGCGCCCCCGAGGCGACGAACGATTCCCCGCTCCTCGACATCAATGATGCCGCGGTCAAGAAGCTCATCAAGGTCGCCAAAAAGCGCGGCTACGTGACCTATGAAGAGCTCAATGCGGTGATGCCTTCGGACGAGGTCTCATCCGAGCAGATCGAAGACTTCATGTCCATGTTCTCCGACATGGGCATCAACGTCGTCGACGAGGACGAGGTCGAAGAGACCGAAGTCGAGAAGGACGAGGAAGACCAGGGCCAGGAAGTCGCTCCGGCCACCGGCACCGCTGTCGCGTCCACCTCTAATGCCAAGTCCGGTTCGGATCGTACCGATGACCCTGTGCGCATGTATCTGCGCGAAATGGGTTCCGTCGAACTCCTGAGCCGCGAAGGCGAAATCGCCATCGCCAAGCGCATCGAGGCCGGTCGCGAGACCATGATCGAGGGGCTCTGCGAAAGCCCGCTGACCTTCCAGGCCATCATCATCTGGCGCGATCAGCTCGCCCAAGGTGAAATCCTGCTGCGCGACATCATCGACCTCGAAGCCACCTATGCCGGCCCCGACGCCAAGCAGGCGGCGCCGGACATGTCGGCTGCCTATCAGGCGCCCAAGCCGGAAGCCGTGGCTGAAAAGCCCAAGGCGGCCCCGGCGCCCAAGCGTGCGTCTTCCGACGACGAGGACGACTACGTCCCAGACGAACCGCAGGCGCCGCAGGACCCCGCGCCCGACGAGGACGACGACGAATACGAAAATGCCCTGTCGCTTTCGGCCATGGAAGCCGAACTCAAGCCACAGGTCGTGGAGACGTTTGACCGCATCGCCAATGCCTATGGGCAGATGCGCGAAATGCAGGACAAGCACGCCGAGGACCGTTCGGCTTCAGTGTCCGACGCCGACCGCAAGAAGATCGAGGCCTTCCGCGCCGAGGTGATTGCCGACGTCAAGTCGCTGTCGCTCAATGCCGGCCGTATCGAGAACCTGGTCGAGCAGCTCTACGACATCAACAAGCGCCTCGTGAAGCTCGAGGGCCGCCTGCTGCGCCTGGCCGAAAGCTATGGCGTCAAGCGCGACAAGTTCCTCGAGAGCTACTACGGCCGGGAAGTCGATCCGAGCTGGGAAGCCGCGCTCGAAACCTTCGAGGGCAAGGGTTGGGCCGAGTTTGCCAAGCGCGAAGCCGACACCATCCATGACATCCGCGGCGAAGTGGCAACGCTTGCAACCGAAGCCGGCCTCAACATCGGCGAGTATCGCCGCATCGTGCACAAGGTGCAAAAGGGCGAGCGCGAAGCGGCGATCGCCAAGAAGGAAATGGTCGAGGCCAACCTGCGCCTCGTGATCTCCATCGCCAAGAAGTACACCAATCGCGGCCTGCAGTTCCTCGACCTGATCCAGGAAGGCAATATCGGCCTAATGAAGGCCGTCGATAAGTTCGAATATCGCCGCGGCTACAAGTTCTCGACCTACGCTACCTGGTGGATCCGGCAGGCGATCACCCGCTCGATCGCCGACCAGGCGCGCACCATCCGTATTCCGGTGCATATGATCGAGACGATCAACAAGATCGTCCGCACCTCGCGCCAGATGCTCCATGAAATCGGCCGCGAGCCGACGCCTGAAGAGCTCAGCGAAAAGCTGCAGATGCCTTTGGACAAGGTCCGCAAGGTCCTCAAGATCGCCAAGGAGCCGATCTCGCTCGAGACGCCGATCGGCGACGAGGAGGATTCCAACCTCGGCGATTTCATCCAGGACGTGAATGCGATCCAGCCGATCGACGCGGCGATCCAGAGCAACCTGCGCGAGACCACGACTCGCGTCCTGGCGTCGCTGACGCCGCGTGAAGAGCGCGTGCTGCGCATGCGCTTCGGCATCGGCATGAACACCGACCACACGCTGGAAGAGGTGGGGCAGCAGTTCTCGGTGACGCGCGAACGTATCCGCCAGATCGAAGCCAAGGCCCTGCGCAAGCTCAAGCATCCGAGCCGCTCGCGCAAGCTGCGGAGCTTCCTCGACAACTAGGAGCGGCTCCGATGGCCGTTCCGCGCCTCAAGCTGACCAGCGTAAGGGCCATCGTGCCCTTTAAGCTGGTGGTGACGTTCAATGACGGCTCGTCCGGCACGTTCGACGCGGCTCCGATGCTGGGCGAGCGGGGCGAGGGAACCGAGCCGTTGCGGGACCGGCGCTTCTTTGGCAGGGTCGAGCTCCGCAATGGTGTGCCGACCTGGCCCAACCATTTCGACATCTCGCCCGATTGGCTGCGTGAAGAAATGGAAAAACGCGGCGAACTCGAATTGCCGCTGCCGGTGCGCCGCCGGCGCGATCACTAACAAGGAGACTTGCCCATGTCGTTTTGGAAGAAACTCTTTGGCGGTGGCTCTGCCGGCAGCGAACCGGCCGGCGACAAGGTGCTGGGAGAAGAGGGCTACAAGGGCTTTCTGATCAAGGCGATCGAGATGAAGGCGGGTAGTGAGCTGCAACTGGCCGGGACTATCGAAAAGGATGTCGGCGGCGAGCTCAAGAGCTACCGCTTCGTCCGGGCCGACCGCATGAGCTCACGCGACGATCTCGTCGTCCTGGCGCTCTCGAAAGGGCGGCAGATCATCGACGAGCAGGGCGAAGCGATTTTTCGCTAGACGCAACGAACACACACACATCAAGGCAGACTGCCAATCGCGGACACGGCGTCCTGCGAGGCTGATCTGCCGCACAGGAGAATAGCTATGGCCAAGAAACCCACCGCGCGCAGCGAATTCGTGATGTTCGATGTCGTCTATGAAGACGGCTCGCAGCGGTCCAACCGCAAGGTCGACGCCAGCCTCCTTGGCGGCCTCGACGGCGATGAACCGGCGCGTGAAGCCATCATGGAGCAGGATCGCGCAATTTCGGAGAAGTCCGGACTGCCGCCGCTGCAGATCAAGTCGATCAAGCGGAGCGGGAAGTAGTCCCCAGCGCCTTGTCCACAGCAGATTTGACCACCGTGCCGTAGAGTTCGATGGCCTTCATGACCTTGTCGTGGGGCAGGGTGCCGACGCTGAGTTGCAGGCCGAAGCGGTCGTGCTTGAACCATTCGTGCTGCATCAGGATCTTGTCGATGATCTCCTGCGGCGAGCCGATGAAGTAGGCGCCCTGCGGCGTTGCCCCTGCATCGAACTGGGCGCGTGTCGTTGGTGGCCAGCCCCGCTCCTTGCCGATGCGGCTCATGGCTTCGCTATGGGCCGGAAAGGCGATATCGCGTGCATCCTGGCTGTCGGCGGCGATGAAGCCGTGCGAGCTCACGCCAACCGGTAGTGCCGCCGGATCGCGTCCCACCTTCTGGGCGGTTTCGCGGTAGAACTGTACGAGAGGGGCGAACTGGCGTGGCTGACCGCCGATGATGGCAAGCATCAGCGGCAGGCCATAATAGGCGGCGCGGGCTACCGAATTCGGCGTGCCACCGACGGCGATCCAGACCGGCAGCGGTTCTTGCACCGGCTTGGGGAAGATCTCGATGCCGGGAATGGGCTTGGTGTTGGCGCTGCCCGGCCATGAGACCTTGCCGCCTTCGCGGATCTTGAGCAGCAGTTCGAGCTTTTCCTCGAACAGCGTATCGTAGTCGTCGAGATCATATCCGAACAGCGGGAAGCTTTCGATGAAGGAGCCGCGGCCGGCCATGATTTCGGCGCGGCCGTTGCTGAGCAGATCCAGCGTCGAGAATTGCTGCCAGACACGGATCGGATCGTCCGAGCTCAGAACGGTCACCGCGGTGGAGAGGCGGATGGACTTGGTCCGGGCAGCAGCAGCTGCGAGGATCGTCACGGGCGCGGAGGCGACATAGTCCGGGCGATGATGCTCGCCCAGGCCATAGAAGCTCAAGCCCAGCTGGTCGGCGAGCTCGATCTCTTCAAGCAGATCGCGCAGCCGCTCGGCCGGGCTTTGCAAGCTGTTGCCGTTGAGCGGATCGGGAGTGTTTTCCGCAAAGGAGTAGAGCCCAAGTTCCATGATCACCTACCTGTCGCGCTCTACATCGCTGTGGCAGCCTGAGGGTTCAAGAACGTACATGCGTGTAACCGTCAGGCTGCTTCGAGGCGGAGCCGATCAGAGGTTGCTGCCTGAAGGGCTATAGGCAAAGGTCCCGGCGGAGGCTGTCGGCTCGGGGGCGCGTTCGCCCGCAGCCTTGTGGATCTCGCTGACCAGAGCGGGCGCCAGCCGGAGCTTGGACGCCAGGGCATCAAGGTAGGCGCGTTCCGCGGCGGTGTCTGCGGTGATGGCTACCAGGGACGCTGCGTAGATTTCCATGGCGTGTTCAGGCGTATCGGCGCGGGCGACCACAGCATTGATGTCGAGCGGGCTGGAGAGCTCGTCGAATACCCAGGCCTTCTCTTCCGGGGACAAGGACATGGTCTCAAGCTTGGCGAAGATCGCTTCCTTCTCATCGGCATCAATGCGGCCATCCGCTTTTGCGGCAGAAATCATGGCGCGCACGAGGGATTTGCCGAGCTCTTCCTGAGCGTCAGTTGCTCCCGGAATAAAGGCATCGCGGCCGGGGGCTATAGCGGTGCCCTGCTGGCTTTCCTGATATTTCTGCCAAGCAGAGTAAGCCAGTCCGCCAACCGCAGCCACTGTCCCAAGCTTGGCGGCGCTGCCCGCAAGCTTGCCCAAACCACCGCCGCTGAGCAGCATGCCCGCGGCAAGCCCTGCAGCTCCCGTCATGGCGCTGCGCTGCGTGTTCTTGTCGGTCTGGAGGGCTTTGACGATCTGGTCGATGTTGAACATGGGCGTTCCCTTGCTGTTGGTCCCTGCAAGGTGGGAACGGCGCGGAGGTGACGCAAGGTCAGGAGACGAGACCGAATGCCGCTGCCCAAAAAGGGAAGACCCCGGCGGGGCGGCCGGGGTCTTGATCGACATCGTGAGAGGGAGGGCTGACGATGTCGGTGTAAGGTAGTTTGTTACTGAGCGGCCGGAGCAGCCGGAGCGGCTGGGGTAGCGGCCGGAGCAGCTTCAGTGGCCGGAGCGGGCGTGGCCGGGGTTTCCGACACAGCGCCGGCATCGGCCGGGGCTTCGGTCATCGCAGCAGGAGCCGTGGCGTCAGAAGCCGGAGCTTCGATGCCAGCAGGTGCGGCATTGACGTCAACCGAAGTAGACGGGCCAGAGTTGGCCGAGAAAACGAGGTAGCCGATGGCCAGCAGAGCCAGAGCTACGATGATGCCGACAAACCAGCCTGTGCCGCTCGATTCGCGGGTATAAACAGTGCGGTTGCCATCGTTGGTATAAACGGTATCGCGTTCAGGGGTAGCCATGATTTCGCTCCTTTGTTTCACCGTATGGCAAAGAAACGTCGCCTTTTTATTTTCGTTCCCGATTGTGTGATCACACTCGTCATCAAAGCATCCGACTGGAATTCTGCACGTAAAAACAACCGCTTACTCGGTGCGTACGGGGTGATAACTTGTTGAACGTGCTGCAACAGCACCGGCGTTGTGAAACAAAAAGGCCGGGCATGGGCCCGGCCTTCTGCTGTTCAGGTGAGCATTAGTTGGAGGCGACGGTAATCAGCGGCGTGATACGCCGGATCGTAACGCGCCGGTTTTCACGTTCTGCCGCCTCGGTGCGGATCTTGAGATACCGCTCGCCATAACCCTGGGTTGCCAGGTTCTCAGGCGGGACACCGTAGAAGTCGGTCAGGATACGGGCCACCGTAGCGGCACGGAGGTCGGAGAGGCTGAGATTGGACACGTCGGAGCCAACCGCGTCGGTATGACCTTCGATGAGGAAGGTTTCGCCGGGATTCTCTTCCAGAAGCGCCAGCATGGCGTTGGCAACGTTGGAGAGGGCACCGACCTGATCACGGCCAATGGTTGCTGCACCGGTGTCGAAGGTCAGGCCACCCACTTCCAGCTTGCGCACGCTGTCGCGGACACGAGCCGAGCGCTTGACTTCGTCGATCGAGTAGAGGCGGGCGACGTTTTCAACCGGCGGCTGCTGGAAGAAGACTTCGACTTCCTGCTCATCGGCATAGCGGGCGTCCAGAACATATTCCTCGACAGGAATGTTGAGGCGCAGGGGCGGCAGGTCCTGGCCCGGGTCGCGCCAGACGACGAGATCTTCGTCGTAGCGGTCGTCGAAGTAGGCCAGCACGTATTCCTCGCCGTTTGGCGCGATGCGCGAGCGACGCAGGACATCGCCGTTGCGGTTGCGCACGGTGATGATCTGGGTGCCGTCAGGACGGGTGATGGTTTCACGAACACGACCGTTGCTGAGATTTTCGTAGAAAATCTCGTCTTCCTGCTCGTTATAGAAGCGATCGGTGTCCTGTCCGATGGAATTGACCAGCAGCTGCGTACCCACCTGCAGGATCACCTGGGTGATGGCATCGCCTGTATTGGCCTGCTGCACCGGCACTTGTTCGACAATGGTGACGTTGTTCTGCTGGCCGATGTTGTTCTGGGTGTTGTTGACCGTGTTGTTGGTCACGTTGTTGGTGACGTTGGTGACGTAGTTGTTCACCACCGTCTGGGTCACCGTCGTGCTGCCGGTAGCCGTCACCTGAGTGCCCTCTTCGGCAGCCAGCGAAACAACGGGTTCAGCAGCGAAGGCGCGGACAGCTTCGGACTGTGCGGCGGCGTCAGATTCAGGGGGCGGCGCCTGCTCGACTGGTGCTGCGGCGGCTGCCGGAGCAACTGCTGCACCTTGAGCATCCACTGCCGGAGCGGTCTGGGCATCCTTGGCGCTATCGAGAACGGGGGAGACCTGCTCCTGCGTTACGCCTTCGGGGAGCTCTTCAATGATCTCGACGGGGACGTCCGCGGCCGGTGCGGCGGCGGCCGGATCTGTCGCGGGATCGACAGTCGTGCCCGTGGCAGGATCGACAACAGTAGCGTCAGGGGTGGCCGCAGGGTTTGCGGCGGGATCGGCGACCGGTGCGGCTGGATCAGCCGTAGGCGCAGCCGGGTCGGCTGCGGCAGGCGAAACGTCGCTAAGGGCAGGCACATCAGGAAGCGTCAGGCCATACTGGGCCAGGCAGCTTTCCGTGTCCGGGAAGCCGGCACCCAGGCAGAGTGCATCGATCTGGGCGCGGGCGGCGTCGAACTGCGCGCGGGCAGCAGCAGCATCGCCGCCGCTGATCAAGTCGGATACGGCGCCATTGGCAAGGTCGATCTGGGCCTGGAGGTCGGCGGAGATGTCAGCCGTAGCGGCCGAGCTGGCGGCAGGCTCTTCAGTGGTCGCTGCGGCTGCAGCATCTGCGCCAGTAGCAGCTGGAACATCGGCTGCAGTCTCCGCAGCAGCGGCTTCGGCTTCTGCCGCAGCCTGTGCGTCAGCTTCGCTCTGAGCGTCGGCTGCTGCTTGTGCCTCAGCGGCGGCTTGCCCCTCTGCGGCCTCAGCTTCAGCAGCGGCAGCGGCTTCAGCATCGGCAGCTGCCAGGGCTTCCTGGGCGGCACGAGCATCTTCTGCAGCCTGGGCGTCCGCAGCGGCCTGCGCCTCAGCGGCCGCCTGTGCTTCCTCAGCTGCACGAGCTTCTTCTGCAGCTTGGGCTTCAGCAGCTGCCTGAGCTTCTGCGGCGGCCTGTTCTTCAGCAGCGGCCGCGGCAGCCGCTTCCGCCTCGGCGGCAGCTTGTGCCTCAGCCTCGGCCTGTGCGGCAGCCTCAGCCTCAGCAGCAGCGTTCGCTTCGGCAGCTGGCTCTTCCGTGGCTTCCGTCGGCTCTTCAGCAGCGGCGGCGGGTGCGCTAGCGGTAGCTGCGGCTATGCATTCGTCGATGCTGGCATAGCCGTTGACGATGCAAAGTTCGGTCAGGGCGCTCTGAGCTGCTTCCAAGGCAGCGGCGTCCCCGGACGCCTGGGCGGCGGCATAGGCCTGGTAGGCCGCGACGAGGTCGCCATCCTGGGCGCGCACGGTCATCGGCAGCAGGGCCATAAGACCGATACTCGTGCCGGTCAAAAGCCAGTTTCTAAGGCGCATTATGAATTCCTTTAAGGTCGGTTGACACTTGAGCCAAGCATCGCGGTGCCAATCTGAACGGATACTGAACGGCTCTTGGCGCCGTTTCGGCGATGCTCTCTCCCCGTAATCCCCGCAACGCCTGGGTTTGAGGTTAGTTCCTCACGCAGCGGTGAGGGCAGGGGTCATCGGGAAGATGGCTTGATTGAGGCGAACGGGATGGTGGTTTGCCGGACGATCATGCTAGGGCGGGTTTGCAGTCGAGTTGGAGATGCAGATGGATTGGGCGACGCTTACGAGCTACTGGCCTTTTGTGCTTGGGCTGATGGTCACGGGCGTCTTGTCCGGGATCGCGGCAGGTCTGCTGGGCATCGGCGGTGGCGCCATCATCGTGCCGGCGCTCGGCAATGCACTGCTGCTCCTTGGCTATGATGCAGACGTCGTGCAGCACGTGGCCGTCGGGACTTCGCTCGCGATCATCATCCCGACCGGCTATGTGAGCGCCCGATCCCACTACAAGCGGGGTTCGCTCGACCTCAAGGTGCTCCAGATGTGGGTCCCCTTTATTGTCGCCGGCACCTTTATCGGCGGGTTGATGGCTGCCTACTTCTCCGGCGACGTGTTGCGCATCGTCTTTGCCGTCATGGCTTTTCTGATTGCAGCTAACGTCGTCTTTGCCTTCCAAACCAAGCTGATGGGCCACCTCAGAGGCTCGGCCATCACGCACCGGATCTCAGCTTTCGTGGTGGGTTACCTGTCGTCGCTGATGGGAATTGGCGGTGGATCACTTACGGTGCCAACGCTGGTTGCGTTCGGCGCAACCATGCACGCCGCAGTCGGAACGTCGGCAGCCGTGGGCGTGGCGATCGCCCTGTCGGGGACGCTGGGCTTCATCGTTTCGGGCTGGGGCGCAGAGGGACTGCCGCCCCTCAGTCTGGGCTATATCAACCTGGTTGCCCTTGTTCTGGTGGCGGTGCTGGCCGCCGTCTTTGCTCCGCTGGGTGCTGCGCTGGCGCATCGGCTAGATCAGAAGACGCTAAAATACGTCTTTGCCATCTTCCTCGTCGCTGTCGGCCTCAACATGCTGTGGAAGGTGCTCGCCGGCTAGCACATAGAAAAAGGCCCCTGCTGACGCAGAGGCCTTTCATGAGGTTGGTGGAGACGGGTGACTACGGTTGTTCCGTCCGTCCCCACCGCCCAAGCCCCCTAGGAGGGGTATGGGTATCAGTTTGCGGCAGTGTCGAGTTCCCACTGAACATTGACGTTGATCGCGAAGGTGAGTTCACCCCCTTCAACCGGAACGTCCGCGCTCTGCGCCTCGGCGCGCATCGAGTACATGGCGACCGGCTGGGGTGCATTGAAGCCCAGGGTCTCGGAGATGGACTCGATCTCGTCGAGCTTGCCGCCGGCAGCGGTGGCATAAAGCTCGGCCTTGGCGCGGGCATCTTCGAACGCAGCCTTGCGGGCTTCGTCATAAAGATCGGATGGATCGGCAACGGCGAAGGTGACGCCGTTGATGGTGTTGGCGCCAACGGTCACCGACTTGTCGAGGATCGAGCCGAGTGCATCAAGATCACGGACGTTGACGGTGACGCTGTTGGCGACCTGATAACCCTCAATTTTGGGCGGCAGCGTATAGCCATTGGCGTCGCGCGCATCGCTATAGACATAGTTGGGATTGACCGAGAAGCCCGAGGTCTGGATATCGCGTGCCTCAATACCGGCCTCCTTGAGCGCGGCAATCAGCTCGGCCATGGCGGCCGAATTGGCGTCGAGCGCCTCGCGGGCGGTCGCGCCCTGGCTTGTTACGCCGGAATTGATCTGGGCCATGTCCGGCTTGGCGGTGACTTCGCCGCGGCCTTCGATGGTGATCGAGCCGGCAAGGGCCGGCGCAGACAGGGTGGCCAGAAGAGCAAACGGAACAATGGCAGCAAGGTGACGCATGTGACACTCCAAGATTCGTGGGGGACTAGTACCCCACCCATTGCGTCAGTATTGCGGCGTGGCTGAACCGGTGCTGAACAGCGCTGTGGAGATCGGTTCACCACCAAAAGTATGACTTTTCAGGGTTGCCTTGCCGGCGCCCCGTGCGGTACTCACAGCAGCAGCCTATTTGAGGATGGATCATGAGCAGCAAGCACTATCCCGACGGCATCTTGCTCGGCCGCGCTATGGTGCCTGGCTTCGATCATCCCCGGATCGTCACGGTCAGGGACGGGCAGCTCATCGACATCACGCGCAAGGGTTTTGCTACGGTACGCGACATTGCCGAGAGCGCCGATGCAGCCGCTTATGTGGCTGATGCAGAGGGCACTAGCCTTGGCAGCGTCGAGGCGGCGATGGCGAACTCCGTTGCGCCTGCGATCGGTGCTGCAGGACCGCGCCTCCTTTCTCCCATTGACCTCCAGGCGATCAAGGCATCGGGCGTGACCTTTGTCGTGTCGCTACTGGAACGGGTGATCGAGGAACAGGCACGTGGCGACAAGTCGCGCGCCGAAGCGTTGCGCGGCGAGATCCTGACGCTGATCGGAACTGACCTTTCGGAACTGGTCCCCGGCTCGGGCACGGCCATGAAGGTCAAGGCGGCACTGATTGAGAAAGGCGTGTGGAGCCAATATCTCGAGGTCGGCATCGGGCCCGACGCTGAGATCTTCACCAAGGGCCAGCCAATGAGTTCGGTCGGCTATGGCGGCGAAGTTGGGCTCCATCCCGTGTCCAGCTGGAACAATCCCGAGCCGGAAGTAGCACTCCTCGTGACGAGTGCCGGTATGATTATCGGTGCGACTCTGGGCAATGACGTCAATTTGCGGGACGTGGAGGGCCGCTCGGCGCTGCTTCTCGGCAAGGCTAAGGACAACAACGCTTCGGCCTCGCTTGGCCCCTTTATCCGGCTGTTCGACGACCAATTCACCCTTGAGACGGTCAAGCAGTCCGAGATCGCCCTCAAGGTTGAGGGGGAGGATGGGTTCGTGCTCGAGGGACACTCCTCGATGAGCCAGATCTCGCGGACGCCGGAGTCGCTTGTGGCGGCCACGGTCGGCGAGCACCACCAGTATCCTGATGGGCTTGTGCTCTATCTCGGGACGATGTTTGCCCCGGTCAAAGACCGTGATGGCAGCGGTAAGGGCTTTACGCACAAACTGGGCGATGTCGTCTCAATATCTACGCCCGAGCTTGGTACCCTCACCAACAGGGTCAATCTCTCCACCAAATGTCCGCCCTGGACCTATGGCGCCAGCCACCTGCTGCGCGACCTCGCACGGGCCGACCTTCTCTAGTTTTTTCGAAAGGCATTCGACATGGCTGAATTGCACAAGAACCTCATCGACGGGGAATGGGTGGGCACGGATGGGGTCGAGAATATCAACCCATCCAACACGGCCGAAGTGGTGGGGCTTTATGCTCGCGCGACAGCGGAAGACACCAAGCGGGCGATTGCTGCAGCCAAGGCGGCGTTCCCGGCCTGGTCGCGCTCGGGGATCCTTGAGCGCCACGCCATCCTCTCCAAGGCCTCGCAGGAGATCATTGCTCGCAAGGCTGAACTGGGTGAGTTGCTGAGCCGCGAAGAGGGCAAGACGTTGCCTGAAGGCATTGGCGAAGTGACGCGTGCTGCGCAAATTTTCGACTTCTTTGCCGGTGAAGTGCTGCGTTTGGCGGGCGAAGTGCTGCCGTCGGTCCGGCCGGGCGTTGGCGTGGAGATCACGCGCGAGCCGATCGGCGTGATCGGCCTCATCACGCCCTGGAACTTCCCGATCGCCATCCCGACCTGGAAGATTGCGCCGGCGCTGGCCTATGGCAACACCGTGGTGATCAAGCCCGCGGAACTGGTGCCGGGCTCGACCTGGGCGATCGTCGATATCCTGGTGCGTGCCGGCCTGCCCAAGGGCGTGTTGAACCTCGTTATGGG
The DNA here is from genome assembly GCF_036563435.1 of Devosia sp. Lineage (GTDB taxonomy): Bacteria > Pseudomonadota > Alphaproteobacteria > Rhizobiales > Devosiaceae > Devosia. Next base: position 268,200 of record NZ_DATCMJ010000001.1, on the reverse strand, counting down.
CAAGGGCTCCGTGGTGGGCCAGACCATGCTCGAGAGCAAGGACGTTCATGCCATCAGCTTCACCGGTTCGGTGGGCACCGGCAAGCGCGTTGCCGCGGCTTCCATCGAGGTCGGGCGCAAGTTCCAGCTGGAAATGGGTGGCAAGAACCCGACCGTGGTGCTGGATGACGCCGATCTCAAGGTGGCGGTGGAATCTGTGGCGCAGTCGGCCTTCTTCTCGACGGGCCAGCGGTGCACGGCTTCGAGCCGGGTCATTGTGACCGAGGGTATCCACGATGCCTTCGTTGAGGCGCTGGCCGAGCGCACGCGCAACCTGCGGGTTGGCGATGCCCTTGATAAGAATACCGAAATCGGCCCGGTGGTGGATCCCAGCCAGCTCAAGCAGGATACCGACTATATCGAGATCGGTAAGTCCGAGGGGGCAAAGCTGGTGGCCGGTGGCGAGCGGGTGAAGGCGGGTACGGAGGGGTATTTCCTCCAGCCGACGCTGTTTACCGAGGCGACCAACCAGATGCGCATCAGTCGCGAGGAGATCTTCGGGCCGGTGGCATCGGTGATCCGGGTCAAGGATTACGAGGAAGCGCTGGCGACGGCCAACGATACCGAGTTCGGGCTAAGTGCCGGTATCGTCACAACTTCTCTGAAGTATGCGACGCACTTCAAGCGCAATGCCGAGGCCGGCATGGTGATGGTCAACGTGCCGACGGCGGGCGTCGATTTCCACGTGCCATTCGGCGGGCGCAAGGGTTCGAGCTATGGTCCGCGCGAGCAGGGCAAGTATGCGGCCGAGTTCTTCACCGTGGTGAAGACGGCCTATACCGCTGCCGGTTAGTGACAAAAACGGGGCCTTCGAGCCCCGTTATGCTAGCAGATTGCTATCACGTTGCTAGCGCCGGCGCTGCGTCAGTGCCATGCCGGCAAAGATCAGGGCGATGCCGAGGACGCTGGCCCAAAGCGTCACCGGCACGCCACGCAAGAGATCGAACACCACGCCCGAAACCATCTGCCCCGAGATCACCAGCAGCGTGGAATTGACAGCGCCGATGCGCGTGATGAGCCAGGATGAAGCGGCGACGAAGACGACACCTAGGGTGCCTCCCAGATAGACCCACCACGGCATCTGTTCGAGCCCAGCCGGGATCAGTCCGCCGATGACCGCGCCGAGCAGGCTGAGGAAGACGAAGCCCACGATGTGGTTCCAGAACGAGGACAGGAGGGGCGTGGTGGACAGCGACAGGCGCCCGTTGACCTGACGGCTAAGGATAACGAAGAGGCCGGCGGTGAAGGCGAAGACGATCGGCAGGATCATGCCGCACCCACGCCAAAGAGGATGATCAGAAGGCTGCCGGCAGCGATCAGCACCACGGCGCCGGCATCGCGCAGGTCGAGCCGGCGCTTGGCGAGACCGAACAGGCCCCAGAAATCGGCGGCGAGACTGAGGATGACTTGTCCGGCGAGGCCAAGGGCGAGGGTGCCGGCCAGCGCCAGCGGCGAGTTGACCGAGGTCGAGGTCAGCATAACCGTCGCAGCGCCGATGATGCCGCCCAGATAGGCCCAAAGCGGCGGCTTGCCGGCCCTGGCTCGCGCCTCTTCGGCCTCGTGGCGCTGGCGTCGCCACAAGACGGCGAGGAACAGGATGGCGCCGATAGTACCGGTGCCGTGTGCCAGCCAAGACGAGAACATGGCGCCGCCGTAGCGGCCGGCCTCGGCATTGATGAAGACGGCTATGGTGAGGACGCCGCCACTGGCGAAGGCGGCAAGCAGATGGAATGGGCGGGCAGAGGTCTGGCTGGCGGGCATTGCAGGTCCGACTCGGATGATGTCCGTAGCAAGAGTAGCAACCAACGCTGCCGTTTACACTTTGGGCTAGCGGGGGCCGCCCTTGCCAGCAGCAGATGCCGGTCCTAGACCAAGGCAGAGCGAAAGGATGGGGGTAATGGCCGAACGCGTACCGGTGATGGCGCCCTTCCGCCATGAAGCATTTCGCATGTTGTGGCTGGCGACGCTGGTCAGCAATCTGGGCGGGTTGGTGCAATCGGTCGGCGCCGGCTGGATGATGACCACGCTTACCGACTCCCACAATATGATCGCGCTGGTACAGGCGTCGACAACGCTGCCGATCATGGTGTTCTCGCTCGCGGCAGGCGCCCTGGCGGACAATTTCGACCGGCGCACGGTGATGATCATCGCGCAGTGTGCGATGGCGGTGGTGTCGATCGTCCTGGCGGTGCTGGGTTATCTCGGCCTTCTTTCGCCCTGGCTGCTGCTGAGCTTCACCTTTCTGATCGGCTGCGGCACGGCACTTTTCAACCCGTCATGGCAGGCCTCAATGGGCGACCTCGTGCCGCGCGAGGACCTGGCCGGTGCGGTGACGCTCAACACGATGGGCTTCAACATGATGCGCAGCGTGGGTCCGGCGGTGGGCGGGCTGATCGTGGCGCTCCTGGGAGCCGCCTCGGCCTTCGCGCTCAATGCGTTCAGCTACCTGCCGCTGATCGTCGCGCTCTTGCGCTGGAAGCCGGTGCGGCCGGCCAACCGCCTGCCGCGCGAGAATTTCGGCAGCGCTATCCTGGCAGGTGTCCGCTACGTGTCGCTGTCGCCCAACCTCACGACGGTCCTGCTGCGCGGCTTCCTGTTCGGTTCCGCCGCGGTGGTGATTATGGCGCTGTTACCCTCGGTGGCGGCAGACTATGTGGGGGGCGGCGCGCTGGTCTATGGCACGTTGCTCGGCTGTTTCGGGCTCGGGGCCATTGGTGGCGCATTGGTTAATGCGCGGGTGCGGGCGCGCTTCAGCAACGAAGTCATCGTCAGGCTGGCATGCCTCGGACTGGCGATGAGTTGCATCGGGCTGGGCTTCAGCCGGGATCCGGTTCTCAGCCACCTGGTTCTGTTGCCCGCAGGCGCCTGCTGGGTCCTGGCCTTGTCGCTGTTCAACGTATCCATCCAGCTGTCATCGCCGCGCTGGGTGGTGGGGCGGGCGCTGTCGCTCTACCAGACGGCGACCTTTGGCGGCATGGCCCTGGGTAGCTGGGTGTGGGGGCTCTCGGCCGACGCCTTCGGCCCTAATTGGGCGCTGGTTTCTGCCAGCGTCGTGCTGCTTGCCTGTGCCCTGGTCGGGCTGCGCCTACCGCTGCCGCAGTTCAACCAGCGCGACCTCAACCCGTTGGGGACGTTCAGCGAACCGGTGCTCAAGCTGGACCTCAGGCCACGCAGCGGACCCATCATGGTCATGGTGGACTACCTGATTGCGCAGGAAGACATCCCCGCGTTCCTGCAGCATATGTCGGACCGCCGGCGCATCCGCATCCGCGACGGTGCGCGGCAATGGGCGCTGCTGCGAGACCTGGAGCATCCCGACCTTTGGGTCGAGAGTTACCATGTGCCGACCTGGATCGACTATGTGCGCCACAATCTGCGGCGCACCAAGGCGGATGCGGACAATGTGGAGAGCCTGCGGGCACTGCATCGGGGTAGCGAACCGCCCAGGGTGCACCGGATGATCGAGAGGCAGACGGTGCCGCTCAGTGATGACATGCCGCTGCGCGACTCGCCGGAAGTGGCGCCGTAGGTTGCTGGTAGCTTCTCCCTGGGGTGGGAGAATGTGGGCGCGGTTTACCACGTTTCCGGGCTCTCGCACCCCCACCCTGCTCGATGACGGACTTAGCGAAGGGCTAAGTCCTATCTCGCTTCCCTCCCCGCAAGGGGGAGGGAAGGATGACTGGCTGTCATGGGGAAGGGAAACAGACTGCCCAGGGTGCACCGGATGATCGAGCGGCAGACGGTGCCGCTCAGTGATGACATGCCGCTGCGCGACTCGCTGGAAGTGGCGCCGTAGGTTGCTGGTAGCTTCTCCCTGGGGTGGGAGAATGTAGGCGGGGTTGACCCCGGTTCTGGGCCCTCGCCCCCACCCTGCTCGATGACGGACTTAGCGAAGGGCTAAGTCCTATCTCGCTTCCCTCCCCGCAAGGGGGAGGGGAGGCTGCTGCCGACCCTGGGGGGGCTGACTGCCGGTCACGGGGGAGGGAAGGCTGGCTGCCGGCCCCGGGGAGGGAAGGATGACTGCCTGTCTCGTGGGCTGTCAGGCCATCGCGGCGAAGCGTTCGTCGAAGGCGTAGCCGGCGCCGCGGACGGTGCGGATGGGATCGGCTTCGCGGCCGCGGTTGATGGCGCGGCGCAGGCGGCCGATATGGACGTCGACCGTGCGCTCGTCGACATAGACGTCGTTGCCCCAGACGCCATCGAGGAGCTGCTCGCGCGAATAGACGCGGCCGGGGTGGCGCATCAGGTATTCGAGCAGGCGGTATTCGGTGGGCCCGAGATGGACGTCGCGGGTGGCGCGGCGGACGCGATGGGTGGTGCGGTCGAGTTCGAGGTCGCCGACCTTGAGCGCAGCGGTCACCAGATTGGGATTGGCGCGGCGGAGGAGGGCGTGGATGCGCGCGACGAGCTCGGGCACCGAGAAGGGCTTGACGATGTAGTCGTCGGCTCCGGTGGAGAGGCCGCGGACGCGCTCTTCTTCCTCGCCGCGGGCAGTCAGCATGATGATCGGCACGCGCGATGTTTCCTCGCGGGCGCGCAGGCGCCGGCACAGTTCTATGCCGGAAATCTCGGGCAGCATCCAATCGAGCAGGATCAGGTCGGGCAGCTTGTCCTGGATGGCGTGCTGCGCCTCGTCGCCGGTTTCCGCGGTGATGACGCGAAAGCCCTCGGCTTCGAGGTTGTAGCGCAGGAGAATGGCGATATCGCCTTCGTCTTCGACAACGAGAATGGTGGCGGGCATGGGGTGGCCTCCCATTTGCCGGACGGCTGCCGGCGTTTGATTTCACCTCTCCCGTCGGAAGAGGTCAGACGTGGTGGCTCGCACCTAGGTGTCACAGCTACCGGACGACACCTGCCCCTCAACGGGGGAGGTTGGGAGGGGGTGGGGTCTAGCCCCAATATCGGGGCTCTCTACCCCCACCCTTGATCCCTCCCCGCAAGGGGGAGGGTGTCGGCTGAACCATCCAGCCTATGCCTTTATCTGGGTCCGGTGCAGGTCCTGCTCGTCGCTGGTGAGCTGCTTGCCGGTCTGGAGGTAGTAGGCGCGTTCGGCGATGTTGGTGGCGTGGTCGCCGATGCGTTCCAGGCTCTTGGCGCAGAAGAGCAGGTGGGTGCAGGCGGTGATGTTGCGCGGGTCTTCCATCATGTAGGTGAGGAGTTCGCGGAACAGCGAAGTGTGCATGGCGTCCACTTCGTCGTCGCGATTGCAGACCTCGATGGCCGCTGCGGCGTTGCGGGTGGAGTAGGCGTCGAGCGCTTCCTTGATCTGGCGCAGCACCAGGGCCGTCATGTTCTTGACGCCGTTGTAGAAGGTGGGCTGCAGCGTCAGGCCTTCGAGCTTGAGCGAACGGCGGGCCAGTTGCTTGGCCATGTCGCCCACGCGCTCCAGGTCGGCGGCGACGTGGATGGAGGTGATGATGGCGCGCAGGTCGCTGGCCATGGGCTGGCGGCGGGCGATCATGGACACGGCGACATCGTCGATGCGGCGCTGCATGTCGTCGATGCGCTGGTCGGCAATGATGGTGACGTCGGCCAGCTCGCGGTCGAGCTTGAGCAGGGCCTTGGTGCCGTTGTCGATGGCGACCTCGACCTGGCCGCCCATTTCGGCGATCAGCTGCGCCAGGGCAACGAGTTCGTCATTGTAGGACGAGACGATGTGTTCGGGTGCCATGATGGTTCCTCGCCTTAGCCGATACGGCCCATGATGTAGTCCTGGGTCTGCTTGTTGACCGGATTGGTGAAGATGTCTTCGGTGACGCCTTCCTCGATCAGATTGCCCAGGTGGAAGAATGCCGTCTTCTGCGACACGCGTGCAGCCTGCTGCATGGAGTGCGTGACGATGACGATGGTGTAGTTCTCGCGCAGCTCGTCGATCAGCTCTTCGATGATGGCGGTGGCGATCGGGTCAAGGGCCGAGCAGGGCTCGTCCATCAGAATGACTTCGGGGCCCACGGCGATGGCGCGGGCGATGCAGAGGCGCTGCTGCTGGCCACCGGAGAGGCCGGTGCCGGGTTCGTTGAGGCGATCCTTGACCTCTTCGAAGAGACCGGCCTTGCGCAGGGAGGAGACGACGATCTCGTCGAGATCGGACTTGGAGCGCGCCAGGCCGTGAATCTTGGGGCCATAGGCAACGTTGTCATAAATCGACTTGGGGAAGGGATTGGGTTTCTGGAACACCATGCCGATGCGGGCACGCAGCTCCACTACGTCCAGGGATGGATCGTAGATGTCCTCGCCGTCGAGCTTGATCGTGCCGCCAACCTTGGCGCCTTCGATCGTGTCGTTCATGCGGTTGATGCAGCGCAGGAAGGTCGACTTGCCGCAGCCCGATGGACCAATGAAGGAGGTCACGGCACGATCGGGGATGTCGATCGAAATGCCATGGAGAGCCTGCTTGGCGCCATAGTGGACGGTAACGTCGCGCGCCGTGAGGCGGATGGGGCGTTCAAGCATGTCGGTCGGGTTCATTGCGCTGTTCACTGATTGCTGAGTCATCTTAACCTTGCCGGCGACCATATCCATTTGAAGCATCCTTTTGCTAGCTATGCGCGCTTTTCGAGGCGCGAGCGCAGGTAGATGGCGACGCCGTTGAGGCAGATCATCACAGCGAGAAGAACCATGATGGCGGCGGCGGTGCGGGGTTCGAAGAAGTTGCGGTTTTCATTGCCCTGCCAGAGGTAGATCTGGACGGGGAGGGCGGTGGCCTGGTCGAACGGCGTGGTGGGCACCTGGGCGACGAAGGCCTTCATGCCGATCAGCAGGAGCGGCGCGGTTTCACCCAGGGCGTGCGCCACGCCGAGGATGGTGGCCGTCAGGATCGAGGGGAAGGTGACCGGCAGGACGTGGTGAAACACCATCTGCGTCTTGGAGGCACCCATGCCGAGCGCGGCCTGGCGCAGGGCGGGAGAGACGCCCAGCAGTGCACCGCGGGTGGCGATGATGATGGTGGGCAGGGTCATCAGCGTCAGCACCAGACCACCGACGATCGGGGCCGAAATGGGCAGGTGCATGTAGTTGATGAAGGCTGCCGCACCGAGGAGCCCGAAGACGATGGAAGGCACGGCGGCGAGGTTGTTGATGTTGACCTCGATGAAGTCGGTGAGGCGCGACTTGGGGGCGAACTCCTCGAGGTAGACCGCGGCGGCAACCCCGATCGGCACGGCCAGGACGATGACGATCAGCATCATCCACAGGGTGCCGACGAAAGCGCCCAGTAGGCCCGCCGAGGCGGGAGCGGCACGTGAGTCTACATTGGTGAAGATGGACCAGGCGAAGCCGTTAGTGATGGTGCCGTTTTCGACAAAGGTGTCGATGAGTGCGCGTGCGGGAGCGGCAAGTTGCTGCTGCGCGTCGCCGAGCGAACGGTCGATATTGCCCTTGATCCAGTTGGTCGCGTTGGCCGAGGCCAGCACGTCGACCTCAACGGTCTGGCCGAGGAGCGCCGGATTTTCCACGAACATGGCGCGCACTTCGTGGCGGGCATCGGTTTCGGGAATGCTCAGGAGGGCGCGTGTCTCGATGTCGTAGCCGGCGGGCGCGGCGGCGCGCATGGCTTGTTCGATGATGGTGTTCCAGTTGAGCAGGGCGACGTCACGCTGCCACTTCTGGTTGGCGGCGACGAACTCGGCTTCGGAGCCAAAGTCGGCGCGGGCGGGGGCGGGACCGACGTCGATCACCGCGGGGTCGAAGGTCACGGCCAGATGGAGGTTGGACTGCGTGAAGGCCGGGATGCCCTTGCGGAACACGTCTATGAAGAGCAGGGCGACGAAGCCGAGCGCGACGATGATCGCGGCGAGGCCGAGGCCACGGAAGATGGCCTCGCTCATGTGGCGACGGCGCAGGCCGGCGCGGATCAGCTTGGTGCGTTCAACGGAAGCGGCGTGGGTGGTGGAGAGCGTATCGGTCATGATTATTCGTACTGCTCCCGGAAGCGGCGGACGATGTAGAGGGCGACGACGTTGAGGCAGAGGGTAATGACAAAGAGCGTCAGGCCGAGGGCAAAGCCGACCAGCGACTGGGGGCCGGCAAAATCGGTGTCGCCCGTCAGCTGGTTGACGATGGAGACGGTGATGGTGGCGACGGGCTCGAAGGGATTGCCGCGCAGGACCGGGGCGTTACCGGCTGCGAGCACAACGATCATGGTTTCGCCGATGGCGCGGCTGACAGCCAGGAGAAAGGCGCCGACAATGCCGGGGAGGGCTGCCGGAAGCAGGACGTTGCGGATGGTTTCCGACTTGGTGGCGCCCAGGCCATAGGCGCCGTCGCGCAGGGTGCGCGGCACCTGGTTGAGGATGTCGTCAGAGAGCGAGGACACGAAGGGGATGATCATGATGCCCATGACCACGCCCGCGGTCAGGGCGCTGGTGGCATTGATGTCGAGGCCGAGCAGGTTGCCGAGGTCGCGCAGGAACGGGCCCACCGTCACCAGGGCAAAGAAGCCGAAGACGATGGTGGGAATGCCGGCGAGGATCTCGATCATCGGCTTGGCCACGGCGCGCAGCTGGCGCGGGGCATATTGGCTGAGATAGATCGCGGCCATGAGGCCAACGGGCACGGCCACCAGCATGGCGATGGCGGTGATCATCAGCGTGCCGACGAGGAGCGGTAGCAGGCCATAGCTGCCCCAGTTGCCGGCGGTGCCCGCGTTATTGGGATTCCAGACGGTGCCGAAGAAGAAGTCGACCGGATGAATGAAGGTGAAGAAGCGGAAGGCTTCGGTCACCAGCGACGCGACGATGCCAACGGTGGTGAGAATGGCAACGGCGGAGCAGGCGAGCAGGACGAGATTGACCACGCGCTCGACGGCGTTGCGGGCGCGGAGGCGGGCCGTGACGCGGCTGCGGGCGTAGAGGAGGGCGGCGCCACCGGCGACGGCGGCAGCCAGGAGGACGCCGAGGAAGGTCAGCATCTGGAACGAGCGCAGCGCGTCGCCGGCGCTTTGTTCGAAGGGCTGGACCTCGCCGGCAACGCCGTAGCCAGAGGCCAGGGCATTGATGCGGGCGATGGTGTTGTTGAGCTGGGTCTGGTCGAGGCTTAGCAGGACATTCTGCGGGATCTGTCCCACCGTGTAGTTGTGGGTGATGCCGCCGCCGAACCAGGCCCAGAGGCCGAGCACGACGAGAGCGGGCAGCATGGCCCAGATGGCCACATAGGAGCCGTGATATTGCGGACGCGAGTGGACGTTGACGCCTGAGGCGGTCACGAGGTTGCGGCTACGGGACCAGCCGGACTGGTAGGCCACCCCCAGCAGCACCAGCAGCAAAGCAGCTACGATCAAGGCATTCATGGGCGCGCCCCTGCGGGAGAAAGAAGGTGGGCCGCGCTGGAGAGCGCGGCCCGGAGTGATTACTGAGCGCCGGCTTCGAACGTGGCCAGAACTTCAGCAGTGGTTTCAGCAGGCTGCGGGATCAGGCCGGCAGCTTCGAGGGTGCCGCCTTCGCCAGCCATCTGCTCGGACAGGAAGAACTGAACGTATTCTTCGATGCCCGGGATAGTACCGATGTGCTGGCCCTTGACGTAGAAGAACAGCGGACGGGAGACCGGATACTCACCGGCGGCAACGGTTTCCTTGGACGGGGTGACGCCGTCGATGGTGGCAACCTTGAGAGTGTCGGTATTCTGCTCGTAGAAGCTCAGGCCGAAGACGCCAACGGTGTTGGGATCGGAGTTGAGGCGAGCGAGGGTTTCGGTGTAGTCGCCGGAGATTTCGATGACCACGTCCTGACGGAAAGTGGTTTCAGCGGCTTCGAGTTCTTCTTCCGACAGGCCTTCAGGGGCACCGGCTTCTTCGAAGCCAGCCGAGATCACCTTCTCCTGGAAGACTTCACGGGTGCCGTGGTTGGAAGCGGGGATGGCCATCAGGATCGGCTGATCGGGCAGGGAAGCGTCGATCTCGGACCAGCTCTTGTAGGGGTTGTCGACCAACTCGCCGTCGACGACGACCTTGGCCGCAATGGCCTTGTAGACCTGGATTGGGGTCAGGGCGAAATCGGGGCCATTGGCAGCCGAAGCGAAGACGATGCCGTCGAAGCCGAACTGGATTTCACGAACGTCGGTCACGCCAGCAGCGGTGCAAGCCTCGAGTTCGCTGTCCTTGATCTTGCGCGAAGCATTGGCGATGTCGATGGTGTTTTCGCCAACGCCTTCGCAGAACTGCTTGAGGCCGCCGCCGGTGCCGCCCGAGCCAACGACGGGAGTGTTGAATTCGGGGAAGGCGGCGCTGAATTCTTCGGCAACGATCGAGGCGAAGGGCAGAACGGTGGAGGAACCAGCGACCTGGATGGTGTCGCGCGACTGGGCGAAGGCAGCGTTGGTGCCGAAGGCGGCAAGCGCGATCACGGCGGCACTGGCGTAGAGTGCGATCTTCATGGGGTTTCCCTTTCGGAATTCAGTTCAAATCTAGCAGAACGATCCGGCACTTATGCCCCGGCGCCGCCCTTGACGTGGGGGACCATATGGGGGGCACGCGACAGTTTTATTGCTTTTCGGTAACGGGATTATGACAGCGCAAGTCTTTGTTTTAGCAGCTGGATTTCGATGATGAAGAAATCTGCATCGGCTCCGGTGCTTGCCGAACGTCACCATGGCGACCCTGCTGCAGGCGGCATAGTGCGCGCGCGGATGCTGTGTAGACCCGCTTTATGACACGGGTATTGCAGCGGCCGCTTCAGCGCAGCAGCGGGCGCACCTCGGCCTGGATCTTGCGCATCAGCGGCAGGAAATTGGCGATCATGTGCGAGGTGGAGGCGCGGGCCGATTGCGCGCCGATGTTGAGCGCAGCGACGGTCTGTCCCTGGGGATTGACCAGCGGCACGGCGATGGAGCAGAGGCCGAGCTCGAGTTCCTCGTCGATCACGGCAAAGCCCTGGGCGGCGACCACGGCCAGTTCGGTCGTGAGGGAGGCAAGGTCCGCCTTGGTCTTGGCCGTATAGGCGACGAGGTCGGAGCGCTCGAGCACGTCGCGCGCCGCAGCAGCGGGCAGGGCCGCAAGGAGGATGCGGCCCATGGAGGTGCAGTAGGCCGGCATGCGTGCGCCGGCGCCAAGATTGATCGACATCACCCGGCGATGGGAGGCGCGGGCAATGTAGAGGATCTCGGTGCCATCAAGGACGGCGGCGGAGGCGCTTTCGTTGATCTGGGCGGAGAGCTCTTCGAGAAAGGGCTGGATCAGCCGCGGCAGCGGCGTGGCGGCAAGATAGGAGTGGCCGAGGTTGAGGATGCGCGGCGTGAGGCGAAAGAACTTGCCGTCATAGCTAGCATAGCCGAGGTGAACGAGGGTCAGCAGGCAGCGGCGGGCCGTGGCGCGCTCAAGCCCGGTGCGATTGGCGACGTCGGTTATAGACTGGCTGGCATGGGCCTCATCGAAACACTCGATAACCGCCAGGCCCTTGACCAGCCCATTGATGATGTCGCCTTCGCGCATGGTAGCCCCCGCTGGAGACTGATTTAACGCAGAGCTTCTGCACTGGCGATGGGATTTGACGCAGACGCGTCGTGCAGGAGCGAGACTTCCCTCTTGCCAGAGCCGGACACAATGCTAAGACGCGCAGGCGGGCCTATAGCTCAATGGTTAGAGCCGACCGCTCATAACGGTCTGGTTGGGGGTTCAAGTCCCTCTGGGCCCACCAGTGTTACGGGCGTCTCCGGTTCTTCGTGGACGCCCGTTTATTTTGCGCCTCACGACATGCCCTAAGACACTTCTTCGATCCCGCTCGTCAAACAGCAAGGCATTGAGCGGGTGCTAGGGTTCAACACCGATTTCTACGAAGCCAAACCCTGAGATCTCGGCGCGAAGGTAGGAGGTCGTCTGCGGCAGCGGGCCGATGCGAGCCCCAGTTAGGATAATAGTGCCAGCTTCCACAGGTATGCCGAGCCGAACGGCCTGTTCTTCGGTCCAGGATGCTGCCTGGAGCAGCTTTGGAACTGATAATTCCGTGTTGATGGACTGCAGAGTTTTGCCATTCGTCAGCACCATCACCCGGCTCGACAGTGGCTCGCTCGGCAATGGGTGTGAGGTGCCGATTACCAATCCTGCGGTGGAAAATAGATCGGCTTCCTTGGCCGAAGCAGGCCAGTCTTGAGTTGAATCCAGCCGGGACTGGAGTAGTTCGAAGGCTGGCGCGAGCACGTAGTCGCCAGCTTCGGTGCGCACCAGAGCAAACTCCACCTCGATGCTGTAGCGTCCGGGCTCGATTGCTTCGCCCGATCGCCGTATCCACTTGCTCGGTATAGGTCCAGCCCACATCGAGCCGGTTGTAGTCCAAGGCGACACTTTCCAGGCGCCGACGCCCCCGAGGCGTTCCACCACGTCTAGCTGCACACGCTCCACGTCCGCTTGCAACACTGGCGGTTCCACACGGTCGCGCTGTATCGGCGTATTGAGTTCGATCGCTTCAAGAACAGACTGGGCGAAATATTGCATGACTATGATCGCTTGAGGGTCAAGGCGTGTCTCCCAGAGCCAAGCGTTAGCTGCCGCTCGCCGCGCTGGTGTTGCCAGGACGCAGGAATTTGTACCACCGCTTGGCACCCAGGCGGCAGTGTCACGATCCAACGCGCCTGATCGCCCTCAATCTGCCATTTGCTCTCGATTGTTCCCCGGCAGCTTCGGTATCTAGCGGACACCTGACCGATGCGGTCGTCCAACAAAGGGGCCATGTGCACCGTGGCAAAGCCCGGTGACGTTTCCATTGCTTCTATGCCGGCCAAGCGCGACCAGATCCATTCGCCGACCGAGCCATAGGCATAGTGGTTGAAGGAGTTCATGTTGGTGCTCTGGAAGCCCTTGTCGGGGGTCCAGCCGTCCCAGCGCTCCCATATGGTAGTGGCGCCATGCTCAATGCTAAACCCCCAGCTGGGATAGGTTTTCTTGAGCAGCATGGCGACCGCCAGGTCATCACGACCAATGGAGGTCAATACCGGAAGCAGATGGCGTACGCCCAGGAAACCAGTCTGGAGGTGGCCGCCGGCGGCCTCGATCAGCTCCACCAGGCGATCAGCGGCGCCCTGGCGCAGGGCGGGGGGCAGAAGATCGAAGTCGAGTGACAAGAGGTATGACGTCTGAGTGTCGTTCGTCAGCAGTTTGTTGTCACCGACGAAACATCCGATGAATGCCTCACGGACGCTGGCCGCGACCTGACGATGACGCGCGGCATCGCTTGACCGACCGAGTACGACGGCAATGCGGGACATGAGATCGGCCACGCGAAACCAGTAGGCGGTTGCGACCAGTGTACGATCGGAAGCAGGGCCAACGCTCAGCCAGTCGCCATAATTGTTGTAAACAGCATTGCGGCGGATGAAATCGGGATTGGCGCGCAGGATGTGGTCCGACCAGGCTTCCAGGGCGGGCCAGTACCGTTCGAGCAGCTCATGATCGGCATAGCGGAGCCAGTGTTCCCAGGCCATGATCACCGGAGCGTCACCCCAGCCGGGTGCGCCCGGCTGTGGGGTGAGGCGGTAGGGATTGAGGGGCTTGGTCGGGGCCACATCGGGAAAGGCACCATCGGGAGACTGGCCGTCCTCGATGTCGAGCATCCACTTGGTGAGAAATGCCGAGACATCCATGAAGTAGCCGGCGGTGCGCCAGAAGACCTGAGCATCGGCCGTCCAGCCATAGCGCTCGTCCCGTTGCGGGCAATCGGTGGGAACCGACAAGAAATTGTCGCGCTGGCTCCAGAAAATGTTGGAGAGGAGCTGATTGACCAGCGGGTGACCAGTCGCGATCTCGCCGGTAACCGGCGTGTCGGTCTGGATGGCGATGCCGGTGAGGGTCACAGCCTGGGGCGACATTCCCGCCGGCAGGGTCAATTCCACAAAGCGGAAGCCGTGAAAGGTGAAGCGGGGCTTGAAGATCTCGGTGCCATCGCCGGAGGCGATGAAGATGTCCGTGGCGACCGCGTGACGGAGATTGGCGGTATAAAGTTCCCGATCACCATCGAGGATCTCCCCGTGGCGGAGAACGAAGCGATCGCTTGGCTCTGCCGATACGCTGAGTTCGCAATAACCGGCGATGTTTTGCCCAAGGTCGAAGATGGCGCCGCCATTCTGGCTGAGATGGGAATAAGCTGCAGGCAAACGAGCGACTTCCCGCACCGGCTGCACGCGGGCAGCATCAAGCTGAGGGGCGCATGGATCCGGAACAAAGACCTCGACTGGTTGCCAACCGGAGAGGGGGCCCTGGGCGCTGTTCCAGCCGTCGAGATCTAGCCGCGCGTCATACATTTCGCCCATCAGGAAATCGGAATAGCAGATGGGGCCTTGGCGGGTCTGCCAGTGCTCGTCGCTGCGCACGATCTGGGTGGTCCCGTTTGCGTAATGCAGATGGAGCTGGCAGAGAAGGGCAGGGCGGCCGCCGTAGTGGTTGCCAGCTCGCCGCTGATTGTGACCGACGCGCCCCGAGTACCAGCCCTCGCCCAGGATCGCGCCCAGCACGTTGTCACCGGGACGGACCAGATTGGTGACGTCGTGCATCTGGTATTCGACGCGGGTATGGTAGTCGGTCCAGCCCGGCGCCATGACGTCGTCGCCGATGCGCTGGCCGTTAAGATAGGCTTCGTAGAGGCCAAGTGCCGTGATGTAGAGCGTGGCACGGGATGGCGTCCCCGCAGCGGCGAAGTCGCGGCGCAGGTAATCGGCGGGCCGTGCCTGCCAGCGATTGTCGTAGACATTGTCGGCCGGCGCTTCGCGTCCGGCAGGCAGGACGAAATAGCGGGCGATCCACTCGGCCTGCCAGTTGGCGGCATCAAGGCCGGCGAAGGTCATGGCAGGCTCCGATGCTGCAGAGGGTGTGTCGCTTTCGTCCCAAACGGTGACGGTCCAGTCCAGCACCTGGTCTGAACCAAGGGGCGGACCGCCATAGGGGATGAGCTGCGTCGCGTCCGAAACGATCTTGCCGCTGTCCCAGATTGTTTGCCGATCGTTGCGAACCAAAAGCTGGTAGGCGCTTTGGCGGCGGTCCTGCCCGTCTCCTTCCAGAGCCCAGGAAAAGCGCGGTACCGGCGTGTTGAGGCCACGCGCGGTGGACAGGTGTTCGCAGCGCAGGTCGAAAGGAATAAGGGGGGCCATGAGACCTCCAGGTCTAAAGTTCGAGCGCCCGCTCGCGCGCATTCATCATGTGTCGGTCCATCGCATCGACCGCGGCATGGGCATCGCGGCTGCGGATGGCGGCAATGATGGCAAGGTGATCGCCGAAGGCGGAGGGCAGCACGCTGGCGGAAAGGGTTATCCGGTCGAGCTTGATCAGGCGGATGCGGATGGCGTTGACGGCATAGGCCTGAACCAGGAGTTCGTTGCGCGTGTTGGCAACAAGCAGGTTGTGGAAGCCGTCATCGATCTGCTGGCCACGTTCGAACAGCTCGGAAGACGGCTTATGGCGGACTTCCTCGAGGATCTCGCGATGCAGGCTTTCCTGCTGATCGAGCAGAGCATCATCGAGCTTGCGCACGGCGGTGATGACGGCTTCGCGCTCGAAGGCCATGCGCATCTGAAAGGCTTGCCGGATCATCGGCAGGTCGATCTGGGTGATCTGGATACCACGCTGCGGCATCACGTTGAGCAGGCCTTCGAACTGAAGACGCGGCAGCAGCTCACGCAGGGCGCCGATCGAGAGGCCCAGCATAGCGACCAATTCGCGTTGCGAGACGAACTGACCGGGTCTCAGCCGGCCGTCAAACAGTGCCTGCCGAAACCGCTCATAGGCCGCTTGCTTGACCGAACGGAGCTCGGGCTCTGCAGCATCTGTCGCGGCATCAACGGTCATGGCAACTCCCCCCGTGGTCGTGTTCGACTCACGCGGCCGCATCAAATCCGGTTCGGGCAAAGCTTTCCAGCAGCTTGCCGCGGCCTTCAGCGTCCAAGGACTTGAGCGGCGGCAGGACGCGGGCATAATTCTCGTCGCCGAGATAGTTGGCCAAGGCCGCCTTGAGGGCGACCAGGGAGCCGTGGCGGTCAACCGCCAGGATACGGTCGGTCTGCTTGCTCAGAAGGTCTTGATTGGTGCGATCGTCGTAGAGGGCGCGCAGATCGCGGGCAAAGATATTGGGCATGCCGCCAATCATTCCGGCACCGCCATTGGCCAGAAGTGTGGGCAAGACGCGGTCGTCGCCGGTAAAGACGGCGAGTTCGGGGAAGCTGGTTGCCAGCATCACGCCGTTGTCGACCTCGCCGGTGGAGTCCTTGATGCCCACGATACGCGAGCCATGGCGCGCGGTGATGGCTTCGACAAGCGGCTTGGTGAAGCGGATGCGGCTCATCTGGGGGATGTTGTAGAGCAGGATGTCGATCTGCGTCGCCGATTGGGTGCGTTCGATCAGTGCATCGTACCAGGCGGCAATGCCGGCTTCCGATGTGCCGTAATAGAATGGCGGCAGCACGAGAGCGGCACGGCAGCCGGCCTCGGCAATGCCCACCAGCATTCTGGCCGCATCATCCAGCGTCGGCGTCATGACCCCAGGGACCTGGCGCCCCATGTCGACGCCCGCGGCGTGCATAGCGGCAAGCGCCGCCACCTTTTCCGCCGTGGAAAGGGATGCCCCTTCGCCGGTGGTGCCGAAGGTCGACACAAAGGCGCAGCCATTGTCGAGCAGGCGCTGACTGTGGGCGGCAAGGCGTTCGATATCGACGGAAAAGTCTTTGGCGAGTGGCGTGATCGAAGCGGCGATGACGCCTTTCAGCGGGGCTGTGGACACAGATATCTCCTCAACCGTCAACTGATACAATCAGTGACGCAATCAATTCTCACATCACTGTTTACATGAGTGGTAACTTATTGCAAGGTGCGGAGCATTGCGTGAGGACGAACAGCCAAACGGCGCGCTTTGCGCTCGCTCTTACCCTTGGAGGAGGGACATCATGAATCTTAAGGCAGTCGCATCCGCCGCCGTTTCCACCCTGGCCTTGACGCTCGCCGCGCAGGCCCAGGACAAGCTGGAACTGAAATATACCGTGCCAAGCGTGCCGACCGATCTGCATACGCAGGCCATGAAGGTGTTCGCCGAAAAGCTCGAAGAGCTGGCCCCCGGCCGCTTCGACATCCAGCTCTATGACTCAGGCTCGCTTTTCGCCCAGGGTGCGGACCTCGACGCGCTGCAGCGCGGCAATGCGGAAATGACCTATGTTTCGTTCCAGCTCATTGCCGACAACATTCCTGAATATGGCCTGCTCACCGCCGGTTACCTGTTCCAGAGCCCCGAGCACTACCGCGCCTTCATGATCAGCGATCTGGGCGCCGAGTTCAAGCAGCGCGTGTCGGACGACATGGGCATCCAGCTGCTCGATACCTGCTATCTGGGCACGCGCCAGATCAACCTGCGCACCGCCCGCGATGTGCAGACGCCCGAAGACCTGGCTGGCGTCAAGCTGCGCATGCCCTCGTCCGACGCCTGGCTGTTCCTGGGCCAGGCGCTTGGCGCCAATCCGACGCCACTGCCGTTCGGCGAGGTCTATCTTGGCCTTCAGGCGGGCACGATCGACGGGCAGGACAATCCGCTGCCATCGGTCGAGGCCGCCAAGTTCTATGAGGTCACCGAGCAGATCGTGCTGACCAGTCACCTCGTCGATGGCATCAACGTTGCCGTCAACAACCAGACCTGGGAACAGTTGAGCGATGACGAAAAGGCCGCGATGACCGAGGCTGCTGTCGCTTCCTGTGACTGGAACAACGAAAAACGCGTCGCCGAGGAAGAGCGCCTGGTGTCGTTCTTCAAGGAGCAAGGGCTCGAAGTGACGACCCCTGACGTCGAGGCGTTCCGCACCCATGTGCAGGACTATTACCTCAATTCCGACCGGGCTGCGTCCTGGCCGGAAGGCTGGGTTGAGAAGATCAACGCCATGGCTGCCGAGTAGACCATGACTGACGAGTATTCCGCGTCCGTCCGGCGGATGCCCGCATGGTTGCGGTTGCTCAAAGGGGGCGCCGACCTTGTCGGCGTCCTGCTGTTCACCACCGCTTTCCTGGGCTTCATCGTCCAGATCTTCTTCCGCTATGTGATCAACCGGCCGATCCTGTGGACCGAAGAAGTGACGATGATCGCCTTCGTGTGGACCGTGTTCTGGGCGGCCGGCTTCATGGTCAACCTGCGCGAACATGTCAGCTTCGACGTGGTCTATGAGCTTGTGTCGCCGCAGGTAAAGCGCGCCATGGCGATCTTTTCGATGATCGTGCTGATCGGCTGCTTCGTGCTGCTGATCCCGGCGACTTGGGACTATCTCGAGTTCCTGTTGCGCAAGCGCAGCCCGGTGCTGCGCTTTTCCATGACCTGGATCTACGGCTGCTACCTGTTGTTCGTGGTCAACTTCACCATCCAGGCCGCCTGGCGGCTCTGGCGCCTGTTCACGCCCGATTGGGGCAAGCAGATCTAGCGCCAGGAGAGGTTTATTATGCTGGCTGAATACGCTCTTCCCATCATGCTCGTGGTCCTTGTGGTGACCACAATAGCCGGCCTGCCCATGGGCGTTGCCATGATCGCCTCGAGCGTTCTTTACCTTTTCATCTCGGGCCGCGACGTTGGCCTCGGAGCCGAAATGGTGCTCAACGGCATTTTCGGCAATTTCGCCGCCGTGGCCGTGCCGCTTTTCATTTTTGCCGCCAACATCATGGACGCCGGCAAGATATCGGACCGGCTGCTCAAGTTCTGCCTGGCGCTTGTGGGCCGCAGTCCGGGCGGCATGGCGCAGGTGAATATCCTTACCAGTCTTATCTTTTCGGGAATGAGCGGCTCAGCCATTTCCGATGCCGCCGGCGTGGGCAAGGTGGTCAACGACATGATGATGCGCGAAAACCGCTATCCACCCGGCTATGCCGGCGCGCTAACTGCCGCGACTGCCGTGGTGGGCCCGATTTTCCCGCCCTCCATTCCCATGGTCTACTACGCGCTGGTTTCCTCCGCTTCGATCGGGGCGTTGTTTCTGGGCGGCGTAGTACCCGCGCTTCTTATTGTCGGCTTCCAGATGGTGGCCGCCTATATCACCGCGAAGCGCCGCGGGTTCCCGGTCGAGGATGCCATTCCATTCCGCCAGTTTCCGATGATCTTCCTGCGCGCCTTTCCGGCGCTGATGATGCCGGTGATCCTGCTTGGCGGCATATATAGCGGGGTCTTCACGCCCACTGAAGCGGCCGCGGTTTCGGCCTTCTATGCCCTGCTCCTGGCGCTCTTTGCCTATCGCACCCTAGGTCCACGGAGCTTCTTTGCGGTCGTTTATGCGACGGTCAAAACCACCGCCGTCGTGTCGATCGTCCTTTGCGGCGCCTTCGTGTTCAACTACGTGATTGCCGTCGAGCGCATTCCGCAGATGGTCTACGAGTTCTTCGCCTACTATCAAATGGAAGCCTGGCTGTTCCTGCTGTTGCTCAACGTCCTCTTCCTGATCCTGGGCTGCTTCCTGGATGTCTCGACCATCCAGCTCGTCATCGTGCCGTTGTTTATCCCGACTGCCCTTGCGCTGGGTATCGACCTTGTCCATCTGGGCGTCGTGCTGGTGCTCAACATGATGATCGGCCTGATCACGCCGCCGATGGGCATGCTGCTCTTTGTCATCAAGGCGGTGAACGGCATTCCCATCAGTGCCATGATCAAGGAGCTCTGGCCGCACCTGTTGCTGCTGATCGCCACGCTGTTCCTGATCACCTATGTGCCCGATATCGTCCTGTGGCTGCCCCGGCAGGCCGGAGCGATGCAGTAGCCCGCCGGCGTTCGCCCCGTGTCTTCGCTGATCAGACGACCTTGCGTCGTCCAGGGGAGGCGCCCGCTCCTTATGTGCCTCCGGTAATCAGCGCCCGCCGGCCGTCCATTGTCAGGAACGGAGTCATACCGTGGCCTCTCGCCCCACATGGGCTGTTCCTTCATCCTTGACCACGGCGGCTTCGTTGAAGCACGTCACAACAGTTCTCCGACATACCATGACACCTGGCTCGTGGCCGCTGGGGCGAGACCAAGCTGGCTTTAGATTTGAATATTGCGGCGCCTGCCGTTGATCTTGTCGCCGCACCACGGGCAGCAGGAAATCGCAACCCCTTCGTGGAGAGCAAAGAACCCGTCGCCACTGACTGGGAGCATGTAGAACAGGTTGCTTGCCTTCTCACCTTCTGCGACCAGTGTCGTGCTGACAAAGATCAGCTTTTGCTCGACGGCATCGGCCAGGCGTCCACAGGTGCAGACTGGACGAATGGCCCAGGTAAAGCTCCCCCACACATCCTCCGACGTAACGGCAACATTTTGAAACGTTTCCAGGGTGGGCCTCCCAAGTTGACTGCAAGCGGCGGACTTTTCCGTTCAGCCCGACACAATGTTGCTGATGAATGGTATCTCACCTGGCGCCGCCCGCTTGGCGGTTTCCAATGCTGCCTTTAACGTTTCTGGATTATCTGGTGCGAGAGCCAGAACAGTTCGGCTGATCCGAAATCTCCCGCAGGTAGGGCAGTCATACTCGCGATAGTCGCCGGTGGTGGGGTGCTCGGTTGCCTGCTCACCGGACACGGGACAGTCAACTATCGTTGAAGCATCGTTCATTTCGCCGCCCGGCGTCAGATTGGAATCGTCGGTCATAGTTGAATTCCTGTCGCTTGGTTTGCAGACAAACGATCAAACGCCCAAGCTTGTTGCCGACTGCCTGTCTCGTTCTTGGTGCCGGTGATCCTGCCGACAAGACCCTCCAGTTGATGCAGCGATAGCGTGGCTCGGAATGGCCCAGGTTGCTACGCGGCACTTGTCTGGCAGTGCACACCCTAGTGGACGCTCGCAGGTCCCTGCTAATTGGCAATGGACCCGCTCGCTCCTGGCACGTTTCACCAGTTCATCAGCGCCATCTCAGCGCCTCTATCAAGGCACGCAGCGCCGGAGGGCTTTGTCGTCGGCTTGAGTGATAGAGGTAGCAGCCCGGAAAGGTTGGGCACCAATCATCCAACACCTGAATCAGCCGTCCAGCGGCAAGATCTTCAGCGACATCCTGCTCCATGATATAGCCCAGACCGGCTCCCGCCCGCACGGCCGCTGCGGCCAAGCCACCGTCATTGACGATCAGCGGACCGGAGGGTCTGATCCTGATATCCTTGCCCTCGTGTCGAAACTCCCAGGGCAGCATGCCACCAGAGGTGGCGAGCCGATAGTTAATGCAGGCGTGGCGCTCGAGATCGTATGGAGAAACCGGCGGCGGATTGCGGCTGAAATAGTCGGGTGTGGCCACCACTATGGTGCGCAGGTCGGGACCCACACGGACGGCAACCATGTCCTTCTCCACCGTTTCGCCGAAACGGATGCCCGCATCGAAGCCCTGAGCTACGATGTCGACCAGCGCATCTTCGATATTGACCTCGACCCGCACGTCCGGGTGCGCCAACAAAAACGCGGGAAGCCTGGGTTCGAGAACGTTCTGTGACACCCAGGCGATGGTCGTGATGCGCACCAGACCGGACGGGCTGTCGCGCCATTCACTGAGGCCTGACAATCCTTCGTCAATGGCTGAAAGGGCGGGCTGCAAGGAGATAAGCAGGTGTTCGCCCGCCGGCGTTGGCGACACGCTGCGGGTGGTTCTTGAGAGCAATCGCACACCGAGGCGCTTTTCCAAACCTCGCATCGCGTGGCTCAGGGCGGAAGTCGACATGCCGAGCACCGAGGCGGCGCGGGTAAAGCTGCCCTCCCGAACGATAGCAGCGAACAAGGCGAGATCGTTGAGCGGCATGCGGTTCATTGTTGCAGTCTGCTCACAAGCTCATACGATCAGCAACGACTAATCTCTCCTGAGTAGCGGCTCTATTTCTCCCGCACCGCAACAGGAGATCCATCATGACGCTTACGCAATATCGCACGCTCGGGAATTCCGGGCTCGTTGTCAGCCCACTTACGCTTGGCGCCATGACGTTCGGCGCCGGCCGTTGGGGTGCCGATGAAAATACGTCCCGCGCCATATTCGACACCTATGTCGCCGCCGGCGGCAATTTCGTCGACACGGCCGATATTTATTCGGGAGGCCAAAGCGAAGAGATGCTCGGCCGTTTCGTTGCGCAAGCCAGGCTGCGTGACCGGCTTGTTATTGCAACCAAGTCGGGCTTCTCTCGTCAGCAGGGGACCGCTCTTGCCGGTGGGAATGGCAAGAAGAACATTCGCGCCGGCATCGAGGGATCGCTGCGCCGCCTGCAGACCGACTATATCGACCTCTACTGGATGCATGTTTGGGACCGCACCACCCCGGCTGAGGAAGTGCTCGGCACCCTCAGCGACGCGGTCAATGCGGGTAAGATCCTCCATTACGGCTTCTCCAATACGCCCGCCTGGTACGTGGCCAAGGTCGCAACTTTGGCCGCCGCGCATGGCCTGCCCAAGCCGATCGGCCTGCAGTACTCATACTCGCTGATCGACCGGGGCGTCGAACTCGATGTCCTACCGGCCGGCGCCGAGTTCGGACTAGGACTTGTGCCCTGGAGTCCCCTGGGCGGTGGATTGCTCACCGGAAAATACGGACGAGACATGCTGTCGCGCGCCAACCGGGCGCCGGCCATGCCCGACAACGCCAGCGACGCTGGGAAAGATGGCAGCGATGGTCGGCTCAATGGCGACAATCCGTTTGGTGGCATGCTCTTTACCGAGCGCAACTTCGATATCGTTGACACTGTGCGCGGGCTTGCGGCCGAGACGGGAAAGTCGATGGCTCAGGTCAGCCTCGCATGGGTAGCGGCTCGACCTGGCGTATCTTCCGTGCTGATCGGCGCCAGCCGTCCGGACCAGCTGGCGCAAAATATCGCTTCACTCGAGACGGCACTTTCGGACGATCAACTGCAGCGGCTCGAAAGCGTGACGTCCATGCCGCTTGCAAGCCCGTACTTCATTTTCAAGCTGCCGCGTGCCGGGCTGTTTGGCGGCAACGGGGTCACGCCTTGGAGTGCACTGCCCCATTAAAACAAGCGCGGAGCTATGGCTCCCCGCTTTACCAATCAGATCGCCTGCCCGCCGGACACTTCGATGCGTTCCGCCGTGGTCCAGCGATTGTCTTCGCCGAGCAGGCTCGCGATCATCGGGCCGATGTCATCGGGCACGCCAACACGGCCTAGGGCAATCATGCCGGCGAAGATCTTGTTGAGATCGGGGGGTGTCACGTACGGCACCCCCGAGGAAGTCCGTTGCGATGGCGCCCGGTGCGACAACATTGGCGGCGATGCCGCGGCTAGCTAGTTCCTTGGCCAAGTAGACGGCGCATGTTCGGCATGCCCCCGATGCGCGATGCCTCGGCGGCGCGGCTCGCCGCCGAGATGGCCTGAGGTTCCGCCGGGGTGTGCCGGCGAGCAGCAGCAGGTTACCAGGGATAGGCCTGGTCGACAGAGCCGGTAAAAGTGCCCGTTGGCCCCTCGCTGCCGAGGAGCGCAACGCGCACGGCTTCCGCCGCGCCCTGCTGCACTGTCTCGGTGCCTTCGAAATTGTTGAGTGCGGTGCTGGTATAGCCCGGAGTTACGGCATTGACCTTGATGCCTTCCGCCTCAAGGTCAATGGCGAACGCCATGGTAATGGCATTGAGCGCGGTTTTTGAAGCGGCATAGCCCGGGTTGAACGTTGCCCTGTAAGGATTGGGCTGGGCGTTAAACGTCAGCGACCCCAGGCCGCTGGAGACGTTGACGATGCGGCCGGCGGCAGACTTGCGCAGCAGCGGCACGAATGCCTGGGTGACGCTGAGAACGCCAAAAACATTGGTCTCCCAGATAGTACGAACTTCATCGACAGAGATCAGAGTTGCTCGCGAGCGCTTGATATAAGCCTCCATGGTTTCGCTAGGCTCGCCGTTTGCGCGGGAGATGGCGGCGTTGTTGATGAGGATGTCCAGTCGCCCGAACTGCTGCTCGACCTGACTTGCTGCCGCCTGGATGGAGGCGGGATCGGTAACATCGAGCTGGATAGGGTGGACGTCGCCGGCAATGGTTGCCGCCGCTGCCTGGCCGCGTTCGAAATTGCGCGAAGCGAGCAGCACGGTCAGCCCATTGGCGACAAGGTCGGTCGCGATCTGCAATCCGATCCCCTGGTTGGCGCCGGTCACAAGGGCAATGCGTTTGGTCTCAGTCATGGCGTGGTCCTGTTCTTGATTGGCCGAGCAGGAGATGGTCACGCCTTGCTGGACGTTCTATATTCATTCGTCCAAGCTTGTTTCGAGATTGTCCAGATTGGCAGATCCCCTCACGCAGATTGTCGGCCTCCTCCAGCCCGGTGCGCCGTTCTTCAAATGCGTCACGGGCTCGGGGCCATGGCAGGTGCGGCGCACCCAGTCGCCGAATCCCTATTATGTCGCCGTGTTGAAGGGCAGCCTGCGCTATCTCGGCCGCAGGGGCGATGAAGTCGTCGTTCGTGGCGGGGATTTCATCCTCATTCCCTCCGCCGAAGATTTTGTGATGGTGAGCGAAGCACCAAGTACCCCACGCGATATGGTGGTCGAGCCTGTGGTCCTGCCGGGCGGCGGGTATCGGGTCGGCAGTGTCGATGGTCCGATCGATATGCGTGCGCTTGTGGGTTACTGCATCTTCCAGTCGGAAGACGCGACGCTCTTGTCATCGTTGCTGCCGGAGGTGGTGGTGGTGCGCGGCGAGTATCGCCTGGCCATGCTGATGCAGCTTCTCGGTGAAGAGGCCATGAGCAGCAAGCCAGGGCGGGAGGTCGTGCTGCAGCACCTTCTCGAAGTGCTGCTGATCGAGGCCCTCCGCTCGTCCGCCGAACTCGGCGCAATGCCAGGTCTCCTGCGGGGGCTGTCGGACGATCGGCTCGCCGTCGCGATCCGCGGCATCCACGCAAGTCCTGGTCGCGACTGGACTGTGGCGCAGTTGGCGCGCGAGGCGGCCCTGTCTCGCTCCGGCTTTCATGAGCGCTTCCACAGCGCCGTGGGCATGACGCCGATGGAATACCTGACGGCGTGGCGCCTCGCCATTGCCAAGAATCTGCTCCGCAAGGGCGACATCAGCGTCGGCGAGGTCGCCCGCCATGTTGGGTACCGCTCCACCAGCGCCTTCAGCGTCGCCTTCACTCGCGACGTCGGCATTTCGCCGACTCGTTTCGCGCGGGAGGGAATGAGCAGTGTGGCGCCAACGTCGGCGGAACACTTCGAAGGCGCCATCGCCTGACCAGATCGCTTCGCCATAGCTTCAGACGTCAGAGCATTTGAGCGGCTCCTGCTTCTTGCGCAACTACAACCCAAGAGGTGCCTCTGTGCGACCCTCCTAGCGCCCGCCGACCCTGGCGGCTGAGAGGTTCGCTCGTTGGGAGTCGTGATGATCGCCTGAACGACCTAAAGGCGGCGCGATGCTGCTGATCGGCAGAAGCGCCCTGTCGGGCACTTGAGCGCCTGAAGCAAACACGCAAGAGCGGCCGTTGACAAATGAACGTTCCTGACTTCCCTATGGGGCTTGTCGTAGGTTCCTCGGCGGCCACGAGCCAATGGGGATTAAAAGGGAACACGGTGCGACGTATCCATCAGGACGCAAAACCGTGGCTGCCCCCGCAACTGTAAGCGGCGAGTTCTTCCTCTAACGCCACTGACCTTCGGGTTGGGAAGGCATGGAAGCGCATCGACCCGCGAGCCAGGAGACCTGCCGCCGACATCAACGAAACCCGGCCGGGGTGTGCCGAGGGGAACGAAGATGGCGCTTGCAGTTCATATTGTAGCTCGCGGTCAGTCCGGTTCGCCGCACATCTCGCCCATGCGCGGAATGTGCTGTTGGACCTTTCTCATCCTTGGCTTGAAGCGGGGCGACCTGCGGCATTGTCCGTCGATGGCGTGGCCTGGGGCCCGCACGCCGACCATCTTGTGCTGTACCCGGCCACCTTCACCGTCGAACCTGGCGAGATACTGGCGATCGTTGGGCCCAACGGGGCGGGCAAGTCATCGCTCCTGCGCTGCCTTTACCGCTATCACCGACCCCTCACCGGCACCGTCAGGCTTGATGACCGCGACATCTGGCAGATGAAGCCGCGAGACTGTGCGCGCCGCGTTGCTACGGTGCTGCAGGAGCCCGCCTCCGATTTTGGCCTGACGGTTGCCGAAATCGTCGAGCTTGGTCTAACCCCGCACATGGGCCGCTGGCAGCGGATCGACTCTGATCAGCCTGTCGAGCAAGCTCTGGCTCTGATGAACCTCTTGCCGTTTGCATCGCGCGACTTTGCCACTTTATCGGGCGGCGAGAAGCAGCGGGTGATGATCGCTCGCGCGCTGGTGCAGCAGCCCGACTTGCTGATCCTGGACGAGCCCACCAATCACCTCGATATCCGGCACCAGCTCGAAGTGCTCGAACTGCTCTCACGCCTGCGGACCACTGTTGTTGTGTCGCTACACGATCTGGCACTGGCCTCCGCTCACGCTGACCGCGTGCTGGTGCTCGAGAGGGGGCACCAGGTTCAACTGGGAACACCGCTCGATGTGCTGACACCGCAGACCATTCGCCAGACTTTCGCTGTCGAGAGCACCATCGACAGCCACCCCGTGACCAGACGGCCACGCTTTTCCTTTCATCTCGACCTCAACGCCAAGCACAGAGATCAATAATTGCACCCGCTATCCATGCTTACCCTTGCGGCAACCCTAGCGTCCACCGCCGCCATGGCGTCGGACTTCCCGGTGACCGTCAAGAGCTGCAATCGCGACGTAACCTTCGAAGCTGCGCCGATGCGGGCCGTGTCCAACGACGTCAATCTCACCGAGATGATGCTGGCACTGGGCCTGCAGGACCATATGGTGGGCTATACCGGCGTATCGGACTGGAAGACGCTGGATGAGCGGCTGCGGGAGGGGGTTGCCGAACTGCCCGAGTTGTCTCCCGACTACCCGACCAAGGAAGTGCTGCTGGGAGCCGACGCCGACTTCTACTTCGCCGGCTGGAATTACGGCATGAGAGTGGGTGGCGAAGTCACGCCCGAGACGCTGGGCGCATTTGACATCGCCACCTATGAACTTACGGAAAGCTGCATCCACATCATGGCCAAGCCCAAGGCCTCCATGGACGACATGTATGTCGACCTCATCAATCTGGGCAAAATTTTTGGCGTCCAAGAGAAAGCTGACGAGCTTGTCGCCGGGTACAGGCAGGAGCTTGCCGACTTCACCGCCACCCTTGCGACAGCGGGAACGCCCAAGGTCTTTGTTTATGACTCGGGCGAAGACAAGCCGTTCACGGCAGGGCGCTATGCCATTCCGACGGCACTGATCGAGGCCGCGGGTGGAACCAACATCATGGACGACGTGGAATCGAGCTGGATTGAGGTCGGCTGGGAGCCCGTAATCGAGCGCAATCCCGACGTGGTAGTCATCGTCAACTATGGAGACGTTTCCGCGGAACAGAAAATAGACTTCATGAAGTCCAATCCCGCATTCAACGACATACCAGCGGTGATGAATGATCGCTTCGTGGTGCTCGAATATGTCGAGGCCACACCCGGACCGCGCAATATCGAGGCCATCAAGCGCCTCGCGGCCGCGTTTCACCCGCAATAACCAAAAGGGGCTGGTACCCCACAGCCCATCTCCCAGATGAACCATAAACACCTCGTCGCCGGTCCGCGCCACGCTATCCTGCACAACCTCCCGCTGGTGTCCTGCGGGCTGGTTGTTGTTCTGTTCGCCGTCATGATGCTGGGGGTCAGCGTAGGGGCGGTCAGCATTCCGCTCGATGTTGTCTGGAGTGTCGTTGTCAGCCATCTGGCGCCGGACAGCGTCGAGGTGACATGGTCTGCGGGTCGCGACAACATCGTCTGGGAAGTCCGGCTGCCCCGCGTCATCCTTGGAGCCATTGTCGGCGCGACGTTGTCGATTGTCGGAGCGGCGCTGCAGTCGGTCACCCGGAACCCCTTGGCCGATCCGCACCTGCTTGGCATCTCGTCCGGTGCCGCACTGGGCGCGATCATTGTCCTCCTCCACACCGGCATGTTTCTCGGGCTCATCACCGTTCCACTTTTCGCCTTCGGCGGCGCCTTGCTGACGACGGCCGTCGTGGTCGGTGTGGCCAACTTTGCCCACGCCACCAATGCCAGCCGTCTCGTGCTGACCGGTGTGGCCGTGTCCTTCGTGGTGACCTCGCTTGGCAGCCTCGGCATCTTCTTGGGTGACCCGCGGGCGGCACACACGGTGATCTTCTGGATGCTGGGCGGGCTAGGCCTTTCGCAATGGGCGCAATTGCCCTACCCAGCCGTCGCACTCCTAACCGGCGGCGCCTTTCTCCTGCTGAACGCCCGCAACCTCAACGCCATGACCTTGGGCGATGAATCGGCAACGACGCTCGGCATTCCGGCAGCGCGGTTCCGACTGGTCGTCTTTATTGTATGTGCGCTCCTGACCGGCGCTGCCGTCGCCTTTTCCGGCATCATCTCCTTTGTCGGCTTGATGATCCCCCATCTGGTGCGCATGGTGGTCGGTGGCGACTACCGCCGCGTATTGCCGTTATCGGCGCTGGTGGGCGCCATCTTTCTGGTTGTGGCCGATATGGCGGCGCGGATCATCATCCCTCCGCAGGACATGCCGCTGGGTGTGATCACGGGCCTGGTAGGGGGAGCGTTTTTCATTCTCCTGATGCGGCGCAATGGCCGCTTGGCCTGATGAGCCACAAGGGATGTCGGCGCGGCTCGGTTATGTCAAATCCATGTGGCGAAGGCCTCTTTCTCCGGTTATGGGGAGTGGAAGGTGACCCATGGATAGAGTTCGTCCATATCTTGAAGAGTTGACGCGCGCACTCCTTGTGCTGGCGCTGATCCTGTTCAACCTCGCTCACTATGCCGCGCCAGCCGTTGCCTCTGAGGGTTTCGCCTTCACCAATGCCACGGTGATCTTCTGCGGTGACAGCGGCCCTGACGATCGGTCGGCACCTGCGCCATGCCATGCATGCCGGATCGGCGGTGACGCGGTCTTGCCGCCGCGGCCATGCGACAGTGTTCCGGTTGATCGGGAGGCGCTTCCGGTCCGCTTTTCGCCGATAGACGTTTCGAACCAGGCCGATGGACACGCGACCGCCCATCGCAGCCGCGGGCCGCCGCTACACGCCTGAGCCTTCTCACCCCGTTCTATTTCCTTCACACGCCGCAACGGCGCGTGAACGCTCAGGATCCATCATGACCACCTCTTCAATGGAGGGCGCCCGGCCGGACAGCCGCGCCAGCTCTCGTCTCTATCGCGCCGTCTGGCGCTGGCACTTCTATGCTGGCCTCGTCGTCGTTCCCTTCTTCATTCTTCTCGCCTGCACCGGCATGATCATGCTCTACGGCAACTCCGTCGAGACCATGCTCGGGCCACGCCACCCAGTGGCGTCTTCCACATCGCCGGTGCCGATTACGGAGCAGGCCGCTGCCGCTGCCGGAGCTATTCCGGGTGGCCTAGTCACGATGTTCGTCCAGGCGCCGGAACCTGACCTTGGCAACAAGTTCATGGTCTCAGCGGACGATGGGCCGCACATCGTCGCGGTCGATCCGAACGACGCCTCGGTCGTTGCCGACTACCGCCAGGACAGCGTTCTCTTCAACTGGGCGTCCAAGATCCACGGGACGTTGCTACTCGGCGACTTCGGTGACCGCGTGCTTGAGGTCGCTGCTGGCCTGGGCATCGTGCTGCTGCTGACGGGGCTTTACATGTGGTGGCCGCGTGGACCCAGGACCTGGGCCCAGGCCTTGCTTCCACGCCTGGGCAGAGGCCGTGCCTTCTGGCGTGACCTGCACATGAGCACCGGTTTCTACTTCGGCGTCGTCCTGCTGTTCTTTCTCTTCACTGGGCTGGCCTGGACGGGCGTCTGGGGCACCCAGATCGTGCAGGCATGGAATACGTTCCCAGCGGAGAAGATGCAGGCGCCGCTCTCGGACCGAACTCACGCCGCGATGAACCAGGGCGACGAGCACGATGTCCCTTGGACGCTGGAGCAGACCCCGTTGCCAGCGTCCGAGCCCCACGACCACAGCGCCACGGGGCTACACGATATGGGCGGGATGGAAAGGGCACCTAGCAGCGGCGTCGACCTTGACAGCGTCGCCGCAACAGCTCGCCTACTTGGCTTCCAAGGTCAATTCCGCGTCAACCTACCCGCAGACGAGAGGGGCGTGTTCACCATTTCCAGTGACAGCAATAGCGGCGACAGCGCCAACCCGTTTGGTGATCGCACTGTCCACATCGACCAGTACTCGGGCCAAGTGATCGCTGATATAGCGTTCGCCGACTATGGCCTTGGCGGCAAGGCCATGGCCGCCGGCATCGCGCTGCACCAGGGCAACCTCGGCTGGTGGAACATCGTCCTTAACGTGCTGTTCTGCCTGGCGATCATTCTCATGGTCATTTCCGGTGTGGCGATGTGGTGGTGGCGTCGTCCGAAGGGCAAGGTCGCGGCACCGCTTTACCCGAGGCAGTACCGGGCACCGTGGGGCGTGATCGTCATTGCCCTTGCGGTTTGCGTGGCGTTCCCGCTTACCGGCGCTGCTGTGATTGTGTTCGCCGTTGTGGATTTTCTTCTGCCACGGCGCTTCAAGGAAGCGGGCGCTGCCTGATCGAGGCTGGGGTGGTCACAGGCAGTCGGCCACCCCAACTCGTGTAGGTCGAGCAAACGATGCCGTTTGCGCTTGCGCCAGTGCGGTACGATGCGCCGCCGGGCGCGGAGCCGACGTGAAGTGTGAGGTGCAATGTCGACGCCAGGATCCAGGATCGGCATTGGCGACGACATGGTTGTTGGTGGCACAGAACCTAGATACCGCTCGGGGTAAGGCGGAAGTCGTTGCCTTCGGGCAGCAATTGCCCGCCATCCACCACAATGGTGGTGCCGGTAATGTAGCTTGCTTCATCGGAGGCAAGAAACAGGAAAGCGTTGGCGACGTCCCGGACTGAGCCAAGGCGCCCGAGCGGAATGGCTGCGAGCATCGAGGCGATGTGGGCATCGCCACGCCCCTCCTGAATGCCTTCCGTCATGATGTTGCCCGGCTCGACGCCGTTGACGGTGATGCCGAAGCTCGAAAATTCCAGTGCCGCCGAGCGAATGAAGCCGTTGATGCCGGCTTTGGTCGCGCCATAATGACCATGGCCGGGGCTGGTGACATAGGGACCGGTAATCGATGAGGTGAAAAGAATGCGGCCCGTGCGCTGCGTCTTCATCACCTTGAAGGCAGCCTTGGCGGCGTGGAAACTGCCCCGCAGATTGACGCCCATGACCCGGTCCCAATCGTCGGACGACGTGTCCTCGATGAGTTGCCATGGATAGATCCCGGCATTTTGTACGATGATGTCGAGCTGGCCGAACCTGGATACCGCCAGATCAACTGCCGCTTCTGCATCGGCGTACCTTGAAATGTCGGTGGGGATGAAAGTCGCGCCGATCTCGTCTGCGGTGGCCTGACCCGCTTCGGGCTCCCAATCGGCCAGGACGACATTGGCGCCTTCCTCGATGAAGCGGATGGCAGTGCCCTTGCCGATACCGCGCGAGGCGCCGACGATGATTGCGGTCTTGCCCGCGAGACGTCCGGTCATGCCAATTTCTTTCTGATGGTCTGCTTGAGGGTATCGAGCAAAACGGCAGCAAGCACCAGAAGGCCATGGATGACCTGGGTATAGTGCGCCGGCAGGCCCATGAGGTTGATGGCGGTGTTGATCGAGGACAGCAGCAGCACGCCGGCATAAACGCCGGGCAGGGCCCCCAGCCCACCCTTTAGGCTGACGCCGCCGATGACCACGGCTGCAAAGGCATTGAACAACATGCCGGCGCCAAGGTTCGCGGTGGCGCCCGAGGTACGAATCGCGAGCAGCCAGCCGGCCAGCGCGGCAATTGCGCCCGACAGGATGAAGGCAATCATCAGAACCTTGTCGACCTTTATGCCGGCGCGAAAAGCGGCGTTCTCATTGCCCCCAATCATCAGCAGGTGGCGACCGAAACGGGTCTTGGCCATCATGAAGGAGAAGCCGACGAAGCAGACGATGGCAATGTAGGCGGTAAGAGGAATGCCGAGGACGCGCTGAATGGCGAGAAAGCGCAACTCGTCGGCCAGGTTCTGCGCCGAGCGGCCGCCTGAGCTGGCGACAACCAGGCCACGCACCCAGATGAAGCTCGAGAGGGTCACGATGAAGGCGTTCATCTTGATCTTGATGACCAGAAAGCCGTTTAGCGCGCCGATAGCAGCACCGACCCCCAACCCGACCAAAATCGAGACTGGAACCACAAGCCAGCCGGGCGTCAATGTGATGCCCATACCGATGCCGGAGGAGGCGAAAAGGATGCCGGTCGCCATGGCGCTGAACGCGGCGACCGACTCGACCGAAAGGTCCATGTGTCCGGCAATGATCACCAGAGCGAGGCCGATCGACATGACGCCGAGCACCGAGGATTGCTCGATGATGTTCGCGAAGATGCCGAGTTGAAAATAGTTCGGAACGGTCAGCGAAAAGACGACGAGAACCGCGAGCAGCATGAACCAGACGAGGTTATCGAGCGCGAATTCAAGGCTGCGGCGTTGATTGGGCTGCATCTCGGTCTCTCGGCAATGATGGATGCGGGAAGCTCCTCCCGCCTCGCGGGAGGAGCGGCGCTGGCACTAATCGACCGGCGTCACCGGTGCAGCCGGCGGCTTGAGATTGCCCCAGAAGGAGGGGTCGTCGACATTGTCCGGGGTAATGGCGGCACCGGGGATCTTGATGGTCGGACCCCATGCTTCGTTGGTCACCACCGAGGGCAGTCCAAGCACGTCGTACTCGCCGGGCGCGATTTCTTCCTTGGCGACGATCTTGTCCATGAACATGGCGACTGCGGCGGCCTGGGCATAAAGCGGTTGCTCCACTTCCACCTGCATCCATCCGTCACGGATCATCTGGAGGGCTACCGGCGCGCCGTTTGAGCTCATGACATAGACATCACCCGGCTGCTTGCCGGCAGCTTCGAGCGAAGCCACGGCTGCCACGGACAGATGCGCGGCGTGACTGAAGACGATGTCGATATCAGGATTAGCAAGCAGCTGGTCCGATACGATGGTGCCGGCATTGCTGGCTTCCCACATCATGGCAGGCTGGCTGATGATGGTGACCTCCGGGAATGCCGCCATCTTTTGCTCGAAGCCCTTCTGGATATCGAGGGTGTAGGGGTCGCCTGGATCGCCCAGCACCTGCAGGACCTTGCCCTTGACCGAGCCGTTCTTCTCGGTCAGCAGGCGCTCGACCTCCGCGGCCGCGACATGACCGATTTCGATCGTGCCGGCGACGGAGGTAAAGTCGGAGACAGTCGAGGAGATCTGGCGATCGAACTCGATCACCGGGATGCCGGCAGCCCGCGCCGCGTCCACCGAGGGAGCGAGCGCGTTGAAATCTACCGCAGCCAGAATGATCGCCTTGGGCGCGAGCGCGATGACGTCATTCATCTGCGATTGCTGCAGGTCGGT
Source organism: Devosia sp. (assembly GCF_036563435.1). Taxonomy (GTDB): domain Bacteria; phylum Pseudomonadota; class Alphaproteobacteria; order Rhizobiales; family Devosiaceae; genus Devosia. Next base: position 234,823 of record NZ_DATCMJ010000001.1, on the reverse strand, counting down.
CTTGTTGTCGGCATTAAGGGTGGTCAGGTCGTAGCCGACCTGCTCAAGAAACATTTCGAGCGCGCTGACCGAGCCGGTCTGGAACTCGTCGAGCAAGGTGGGACCATGTAATAGACGGTGCCCTTCTCCTGGGCATAGGCGGGGTGCAGCAAGGCGGCCGAGCCGGCCAGAAGAACCACGCCGTATTTCAACAACTGCTTCATTCGTCGCTCCCTTTGCCGGATCGCTACTCCCCCGCGCCCGTGACCGGTCCGGCACCGGCAAGGGTTTCGCCGGTGATCATGCCGATCACTGCGTCCGCGTTCGTCTTTCTGGTGGGCACATCACCTGCGACAATACCCTGGCGGATCACCACCATCCTGTCCGCCACCTGGAAGGCCTGCTGCATGATATGGGTGATGATGACGACGCCAATGCCCTGCGCGGCGACCATGCGGATCATCTCGAGCCCACGCTTGGTCTGCTCCACGCCGAGCGCAGCAAAAGGTTCGTCGAGCAGCACCAGCTTGCCGCCCCAATGGACGAAGCGGTTGAGTTCGATCGCCTGGCGCTGCCCGCCGGAGAGATGCTCGACCTTGGTGCGCAGCGATGGAATACGCGTGCCAGCGCTGGCGAGGGCCTTGGCGACCTGCTCCTCCATCCGCGCTTCATCGAGCACCTTGATGCCCATGACCGAGCGGGTCAGCTCGCGGCCCATGAAAAAATTGGCGACGACGTCGACATTGGTGCAGAGCGAAAGGTCCTGGTAGACCGTCTCAATGCCCGCAGCCTTGGCCTCCGAAGGTGATCTTGGCCGGAAGTCGCGCCCCTCGAACCGCATGCTGCCCGAGCTGGCTTCAAGCCCGCCGGAAATGATCTTGACCAGTGTCGACTTGCCGGCGCCATTGTCGCCAAGCAGCGCAATCACTTCGCCCCTGGCGATCGAGAAGGACACACCGCGCAAGGCCTGTACGGCGCCATAGCTCTTGGTGATGTTGTCGAGAGCAAGCAGTTCTTCGGTCATGCGGCCATTCCGTTCGAGAATGGATCGCGCTTGCGGACGCGACCGGGTGAAGAGGAGGGCTCCTGACGCGGCGAGAGCACGCTTGATACGGCCAATGCCGCAGCGCCCCGCAGCACGGAGAGGTGGCCCAATGCGGCAATGACGCGTGGCGTCGTGCGGTCGTAGCGGCTGGAGATCGAAGTTGGCAGCTGGTCAGTGGTGGCGGTCAGCCCCGCAATCAGGTCGTCGGGAGCGATCCCGCCCAGCACGATCGTCTGCGGATCGAAAAGGTTTTCGATAGTGCGGATGGCGCTGTGAAAGATCGGGGTGATCTCCTCGATCCAATCCGCCTGGCTTTGACCAGCGGCCCGATTGCGGAACGCATCGAGGGACAGGTATCGCTCAAGGCATCCCGCGCTGCCGCAAGGGCAGGGCAAACCACCCGAAACCGCGGGGATGTGTCCGATCTCGCCGGCATTCCCCCAAGCGCCACGCAAGGGCACGCCGTCCTGCATCATGGTGCCGCCAAGGCCTACACCAAGGTGGAGGTAGTAAAACTGGGAGATCGAGGCCCCTTCGCCATAAAGCCGCACGCCCAAGGCCGCAGCAACTGTATCGACAGCGATAAAGGCAGGCAGCCTAGTCACTTCCTCGAGCCGTGCCCGGATCGGCACTCCCGCCCAGCCATCGAGCGTGGTCGGACCGACAAAGCTCATGGCTTGGACGTCGAACGGGCCGGGCATGGCAAAGCCGACGCCGAGAAGCCGGCCTTCGGGACGCAATACGCGGACTTCGGCCACCAATTCTTCGATCAGTTCGAACGCCTGGTGAGGACTGGGATGCGGACAGGCTCGCTCTGCGCTGCCCAGTATGTCACCTGCCAGGTTCATCAGAGCGGCATGGACTCCGAGTGGCGTGACGGATAGCCCGATGGCGTAGCCGCCATCGGGATTGAGATGAAGCGTGGTCGCCGGCAGCCCGCGTCCCTTTGGCGCGCCCCGAATTGAGATCAGGTATTCCTGCTCTTCCAGCTCCCGGACAATGGTGGAAACGGTCTGCACGGTAAGCCCAACGCGCTGAGCGATATCCCCACGCGTCTGTGGTCCAAAACTGCGGATGCACTCGAGAACGATGCGCCGATTATAAGGGCGCGCCAGCTCCTGATTTGTCCCCCGCAAGACCATGCTGTGCCTCCCAACACATCAGCAGGTTTGCACCGCCCATTTATTATGTCAAATGGAATTCAAAATTGTATCTTGGGAATAGCGACTACTTATCAGTCAACTCTGCAGGCACTTACTTGAGAGCAAAGGGCAATGTTCAAATGGCCGTCGACGAGCTAGGCGAGTCTGCTTTGGGCTATGCAGATCTGCAGAATGGGCCTGAGTGAAGCGCATTTCCGATCGTCCGCTCGCGAGCTTACTCGACACTTGCGATCGATTTGCAGCATGCCGAAAGAACGGGATCGCTGCTTCATGTGCGGGAGCGGTAATGGGATCAGTGCGCTTGGCGATGGCGATGTACAGCTATCCGGAGGCACTGCAGACGGTGCTGGACCAACTTGGTTGTCATGACCTGCAAGAGGTCCGGCATTAGCCTAGCAGCAAGTGAGGCAGAGGCCTGTTGAAAGCGGCAGCAGGAGTTCCTTCCGGTTCATCTGCTGCCGCTCTGGAGCGCGCTAGAACTCCGACCAGTCCCGGCCGGTTTGACCTCAGCGTCCGCGGCTGGCGATGCAACACAGGTTGCATCATTCGAGGAGCAGGAACGTGCGTGACTCTCGTTGGTTAACGAGGCATCTGCGATCCCCCCAGAGGAAATATCATGCACAGACGCTCCCTTATTGCCGGTTCGGCTGCAACGCTGGCCGTCCTTCCGTTTGCCTCCTTGGCGCAGGCCCAGTCGGGCCAGGTCGACCAGGCCAAGCTTCCTGCTCTCATGGGAGGTGACTTCGCGACTGCGACCAGCCAGCTGGCCTCCAGCAAGGCCAGCAACGCTTCGGTGAAAACCTTCGCAAAGCTCGAGATCGCCGAACAGGCCGCCGTTGCCATGGCGTTCGGTTCGGAGCCAGGCGCTGCGGGCCTCAGCGAAGAACACGCGGCCAAGCTGGCCGAGCTTGAAGCAGCCGAAGGCGCCGAGTTCGACATGATGTATATCGAAGGCCAAATCGCGGGACACGAGGAACTCCTTGCCATTCACCAGCAGTATGCCAAGAACGGTGAAGACCCGATGGCGCGCGGTGCCTCGATGGTCGGTGTGACTGGCATCCAGACGCACCTCGTCATGCTGCAGTCGATCCGGGCCTCGCTCGGCGCCTAGGACCTCCGCGTCTCAAATTGCGAAGCCCCGTCCTCCTGGATGGGGCTTTTCTTTTTCATCAGGACTCCGAAGCAAGCTGGATCAGCACGGCCTCGTTGGGTTCGAGGCTGACATGACCCTGCACGTTTTCGCTGCGTGACAGCGCGGTCGAAACGAGGATCTTGCCGTCGCCCTCGAGCGGCATGGATTGTGGCGTCATGCTGAGGTTGGCGGCCACCAAATAGCGTTTGCCGTCACCCGTGCGGTAGAAGGCAAGCAGTTCGTCATTACCCCAGGCGGGCTCATAGCCCTTGCCGCGCAAAGCAGGATGGTCCTGACGCAGTGCGATCAACTGACGGTGCAGGTGCAGCATGGATCGCTGGTCCTCCCGCGCGGTCTCGACATTGCAGCTCTTCCAGTTTTCGCCAAGTGGCAGCCACGGCTTGCCGGTGGTGAAGCCGCCGTTTGCTTCATTGCTCCAGGGCATGGGGCCGCGCTCGGCATCGCGGCCGAGGCCAAAGGGCTCATAGGGATCAACCGCCTGCTCGGGCGAGAACTTGCTGCGTTCAAGCCCCAGTTCGTCGCCATAGTAGATGAAAGGCGTGCCGGGCAGCGTCAGCAGCAGGAAGGAGGCGACGCGCGCCTGAGCCGGTCCGAGCCGGCTCGCAAGGCGCGGCACGTCGTGGCTGCCGATAACCCAGTTGGGCCAGCCATGCTCGGGCAGCAGCTGCATGAACTGCTCGATGGAGGCGTCGACCTTGCGTGCCTTCCAAGGCTTGGTCTTCATTACCTGGGTGTTGAAGGGTAGGTGGAGCATGGGCTCGGTCTGGCCATAATAGCGCATGAAGCGGGCCAATGGCGCCTGAACCTCACCGATGAAGACCTTGTCGCCATAGCGGTCGAGCAGGCGGCGGAAGCGGGCGATGAGGCGGTGGGTCTCTGGCCGGTCGGAGCTGAAGACGTGGTCCATCCAGCCGGGCGGCTCGGAATCCAGATCGTCATCCATGGGTTCGTCGCGCAGGAACTCGTCCTCGAAAAGGTTCATGGCGGAGTCCAGCCGGAAGCCGTCGATGCCGCGATCGAGCCAGAAGGCCATGCCGCGCTCGATGGCGTCGATCACATCAGGATTGCGCAGGTTGAGGTCAGGCTGGGAGGGGAGGAACAGGTGGTAGTACCACTGGCCGGTAGCCTCGTCCCAGGTCCAGGCAGGCTGCTTGGTGTTGTCGATCCAGTTGCTGGGCGGCTGGCCATCTGACTTGCCGTCGCGCCAGATGTACCAGTCGCGCTTGGGATCGGTTCGAGAAGAGCGGCTCTGCTTGAACCATTCGTGCTGATCGGACGTATGGTTGGGGACGAAGTCCATCACCAGCCGCATGCCGCGATGATGGATTTCGGCCAGCATGCGATCGAAATCCGCGAGCGTGCCGAAGCGGGGATCGATGGCCTCGAAATCGGCGATGTCGTAGCCGGCGTCGATCAGCGGCGAACGATACAGCGGTCCCAGCCAGATCAGGTCGATGCCGAGCCATTGCATGTAGTCCAGCCGGCTGGTGATGCCGTTGATGTCGCCCCACCCGTCGCCGTCGCTGTCCTGGAAAGAGAGTGGGAAAATGGCGTAGCCAACCGCGTCCTGCCACCAAGGCCTCATGCTAGTTTGGTCCTTTCAGAGTAAAAACCGCGCTCCAGCCCTCCAGCGTCTCGCCCGTGGCGAAGCCTTCGAGCCAAAGATGGTCGCTGCCCCACACATTGATGCCGTTGAAGGGCTCCGAGGATAAGTTTGCGACAAGCGACAATTCGGATTTATCGCCCAGGGTCCAGGTGACGCGGAGCGTGCGCTCACCAAGCAACTCGTAGCGGCCGCTATTGCCTTCCATGCCGGCAAGGCGCGGGATGATCTCCTTCTTGCGCAGCGCGATCAGGCGCCGGTAGAGCAGGAGGAAGCGGGCATGTTCGCCTTCCTCGCGGTCATCCCAATCGAGCTTGCAGGCCCGGAAGGTGTCTTCGGCCATGGGGTCGGGCGCCTTGCCTTGATCGCCGCGGCGCGGGAAGGTCTTCATTTCCTCATCACGGCCCTGGCGGATGGTGTCGGCCAGGTCCTCGCCGACATCGGAGAAAAAGGTGAAGGGCTGCTTGGCTGCCCATTCCTCGCCCATGAACAGCATGGGGATCTGCGGCGACAGGAGATAGATCGCGGCCCAGAGGCGGGCGCAGGATGGTGGCACCAGATGGCTCAGCCGCTCACCAAAAGGCCGGTTGCCGGCCTGATCATGGTTCTGCGCATAGGAGACGAAGGCCGTGGGCGGCAGGAAGGCGCTGGGTTCGCCTTTTTCGCGCCCCTCATGCTCCATGAACTCGCCCTGCCAGGCAAGGCCCTCGGCCAGGGCACGTCCGACCAGATCGAGGCGGTTCTCGAAATCGGCGTAGTACCAGAAGCTTTCGCCGGTGATGGCGTTGTGGAGGCTGTGGTGGATGTCGTCGCTCCACTGCCCGTCGTAGAGCCAGGGGGCGCCGTCGTCGCGGCGCTTGAGCCAGCCCGCCTGGTTGTCCGAGTTCTCGGCGATCAGGTGGATGAAGCGGCCATCGGTGGAGGCGCGGATCTGCTCGGCCAAGTCCTGCAGCATGTGGCGGGGGCCATAGTCACGGATCTCGTGGACGGCGTCGAAGCGGAGGCCATCGAAGCGGAATTCATTGAGCCAGTAGCGTGCATTGGCAAAGACGTAGTCGCGGATGGTCTCCGACCCTTCGGCGTCGAAATTGACAGCGGGGCCCCATGGCGTCTTGTGCTCGGTGTTCATCAGGGGCGTATAGACCTTGAGGAAATTCCCCTTGGGGCCGAAGTGATTGTAGACCACGTCAAGAAAGACGCTGAGGCCGCGGGCATGGGCCTCGTTGATCAGCGCCTTGAGGTCTTCGGGGCGGCCGTAGCTGGAGTCGGGTGAGAACAGATGGGCGCCGTCATAGCCCCAGTTCCAGCGGCCGGCGAAGTCGGCGACGGGCATGATCTCGATGGCGGTGATGCCGAGGTCGACCAGCGCGTCCAGCTTGCCGATGGCGCTGCGGAAGGTGCCTTCGGGTGTGAAGGTGCCAACGTGAAGCTCATAGATGATGGTTTCTTCCCAGGAGCGCCCACGCCAGCCGGCATCGGTCCAGGGGAAGCTGCGTGGATCGATGATCTCGCTGGGACCATCGAGGTCTTCGGGTTGGAAGCGGGAGGCGGGGTCGGGCACTTCCTGGCCGTTCTCGAGGACGAAGCGGTAGCGCATGCCGGGCAGTGCCTCTTCCACTTCCACCTCGTACCAACCGCGGGGGAGGGGCGTCATGGGGACAACGAGTTCAAGGTCGTAGATCTTGAGCGACACGGCTTCCGAGAGTGGGGCCCACAGCCGGAAGCGAACGCCCTTGGGCAAGATTTGAGTGCCAAATTTGGTTTCCTGCTCCCGCTGAAGAGCGGGTGCAATGGCGGACATTTCGTTCATGATTATACCTGGGTGTGGGCAGTCTAGGATAGACGAGCCCACGATCCGCTACGCCCTCATTTGTTAACAAGGCGGCGGATATGCTGTCCGCATTGCTGCGGACAGCCAGGCGTTGTTGCAGGTCGGGCAGTTAGAACAGGCTGTTCATTGTTTCAGGGAAGCTGCCGGTCTTGCCTTCCTTTGGATCGTCAAGCGCATCGATACGCTGGCGGTCTTCGTCGTCGAGCTGGAAGCCGAAGACGTCGATGTTCTGCTGGATGCGTTCGGCATGGGTGGACTTGGGGATCACGATCAGGCCCTGGTCCAGTTCCCAGCGCAGGATGACCTGCGAAACGCTCTTGCCGTGTTTTTTGGCGATCTCGCCGATGACCTTATCATCAAGGACGGCACCGCTGCCGAGCGGGCTGTAGCACTCGATGGCGATGTTGTGCTTGGCATGGTAGTCGCGCACATCGCGCTGCTGATACTTGGGGTGCAGCTCCAACTGGTTGACCACCGGCACAACGCCGGTAGCATCGACGATGCGATCAAGATATTCGGGAATGAAGTTCGAGACGCCGATGGAGCGGATGCGGCCCTGCTTCTGGAGTTCCACAAAGGCGCGCCAGGCGTCGACATATTTGTCCTGCTCCGGCACGGGCCAGTGGATCAGGAACATGTCGAGATAATCGAGGCCAAGTTTCTTGGCGCTGAGCTCGAAGGCCTTGATGGCTTCGTCATAGTCGTGGGCGCCGTTGCGCAGCTTGCTGGTGATAAACAACTGCTCACGCGGTACCCCAACGTCGCGGATGGCCTTGCCAACGCCTTCTTCGTTGTCATAGCCCTCGGCGGTGTCGATCAGCCGGTAGCCGGCCTTGATCGCTTCAACCACTGCGGGAGTCGCTTCTTCATCGGGCACCTGCCAGACGCCGAAGCCGAGCTGGGGAATGGTGTTGCCGTCGTTGAGGGTAATATCGGGAACGTTTGACATCGTTAAACTGCACCAATCGCGTTGGGTGCGGCTGCGCAGGAGGCGCAGCCGCAGGTGTGAAATCAGATCTGTTCGGCTTGGGCGCCGCCACGAGGACGGGCCGGAGGCAGAACGGGCTTTTGGCCCATGGGTTCACTGTTGACGACGCTGAACTCACCCTTGCCGTCGACCGACGGACCAGTGGACCAGCGGCCGGTTGGCGGTTCGCCGTTGAGGAGGTGGCTGAAGAAGGAATAGCTGAATTCCTGCTTTTCCTCGGCCTGAGGATGGCTGTTGGGAATGGGGAAGGCGCCGGTGGGGCCACCCAGTTCCTCGAGCGCTGCCATCCACTGGTTCTGGTGCATTGTATCGCGGGCGATCAGGAACTGAAGCATGTCCTTCATGCCCGGATCGGTGGTCATGTTGTAGAGGCGAACGGCTAGGACGCGGCCGGTGGACTCGGCGGCGATATTGGCGGTCATGTCGGCGGCGATATTGCCGCTGGCATAGACGTGGGACATGTCGAAGGGAACACCGTCGGAGTCCACGGGCATGGCGGACATGCCGGCAGACAGGAAGTTCTTGAGGTTGGTGCCCCCCAGCACCGAGCTGGCGATCGGATCGTCAGCGATTTCGTCCTTGAGGCCGACCGGCGCACCTTCGAGGTTGAGCGCCACAGCGGTGGCGAGCATCTCGATATGGCCAATTTCCTCGGTCGCCGTGTTGAGCAGCAGGTCGCGGAACTTGGGATTGCCGCGGGCACCCATGGCCTGGAAGAAATACTGCATGCAAACGCGGATTTCGCCTTCCACGCCGCCAATGGCCTGCTGAAGGGCACGAGCGAAAAGCGGGTCGGGCTTCTCGACGACGACCGGATACTGCAGTTTACCGTCTGAATAGAACATTTGGCTTTCCCAGTGAGTGGATAGTCCGGGAAAAGCGGGGGCGGGAGGATAACGTTCCTGCCGATCACCTACGTTAACGAATTATAGAAAGACCTTGGTGGAACCCCTTACAGGGTAAGACTAAACCGTTGAACCGTAGCGGTTTAATGCTGCCAGACGACCAAGCCGGCGGCGGTGGCCATCATGGCGCCGGCGGTCTTGTTGAGGCGGCCGAGGGCGCGCTCGCTCTTGAACATCTCGCGGGCGGCGGAGGCCAGCCAGGCATAGCCGCAGCCGATGATCAGGAGGACCACGACGACAATGAAGGTCAGCTCGGCAAAGGCGAGTGGGGTCATCTGGTCGAGCGGGATCACCGTGGGGAGGATGGCGAGGTAGAAGACGATGGTCTTGGGATTGCCCATGGTAAGCGAGAAACCGGCGAGGAAGGTCTTCCAGCTGCCTTCGTTCCGGGGCTTCATCTGCTCGGCGCCCGGGCGGGCGGTCCAGAACTTATAGGCGATATAAAGCAGATAGGCGGCGCCGGCCCAGCGTATCACGGTGAAGACCGGGCCGAAATAGGTGGCAACGGCGGCAAGGCCGAAAACCGCGAAGACGAAGTAGACCAGATCGCCAGCCAGGATGCCCAGAACCATTGGGAAGGCGCCCTTGAAGCCGCCGCCCAAAGCACGGGCGACAACCGCCGCCACGCCGGGGCCGGGCACGAGCACCGCAATGGCATAGGCAATGGTGAAGGTCAGAAGGGTAAAGGGTTCCATGGCGGGGTCTCCGATCCGGTGGCGGACACTATGCCAGCGTCCGGAGCTTGCCAAGATAGGGCCGTGCCGAAGCGCCGCCTTTGGGTGCGGTTATCAGGTAAGCGGCGATGGCGAGACCACGGTCTCGGAAGGGTAGAGTGTGAAGTGAGATCGCAGTCTCGCCATCACGCCGGATTTTTCACACATGCATCGAGCGGCCGCCCTTTTGGGGTTTTTGCACCAGTGGTCGGTAACGGAGCCTGGTCGGCGGCTCCCATCACCTCGACCAGAGCAGGCCGGTGGTCAGCATCCGTGCGGAAGCCTGGCGACCCAGGCTTCCCGGCAGTCGTTCCCGCTCATCACTCGTCATGATCGCGCTTTGGCGGGGCGATGGGGGGAGTATAAACGCGGAGGAGAGGGGCGGGGATAAGATTTTGGACGGGAGGTTTGATCGTGGGCCCCAGCCCCTCCCATCCTCCCCCTCGAGGGGGAGGGGCCGGGCGGTGGGTGTGGTGGGATCTTGCCCTACGTTCAGGGGAGGCGGACGAGGCGGTCGGTGAGCAGGGCGAAGAAGCCTTCGGCGTTGCCGTTGCGGAGGTAGTTGACATTCCGCACCTTGCCGGTGACGTGCCAGTAGTCGGTCACTGTCATACCGACTGTGAGTTCACTGCCGGTCTCGATGGTGACGTTGCAGTGGCGGCCTTCGAAGAGTTCGGGTTTCAGCAGATAGGCGATGACGGTCGGGTCGTGGAGCGGCGCGCCGGACCAGCCGTATTTCTGCAGGTCGAAACCCTCGGAGAAGGTCAGCATCTCGAACACGGCCTGGCCGGTGCGGTTGCCGATGCCCTTGATGGCGGCAAGGCGCTCGGGCGTGGACTGGATCTGATGCGTGACGTCGAGCGGCAGCATGGTGATCGGAACGCCGGAACGGAGAACCACGTCGGCGGCCTCGGGATCGACATAGATGTTGAACTCGGCGGCCGGGGTGATGTTGCCCACCTCAAAATAGGCACCGCCCATCATGACGATTTCCTGGATGCGTTCGGCGATGGCCGGCTGCTTGATCAGCGCCATAGCGATGTTGGTCAGCGGCCCGAGGGTGCAGAGGGTGATGGTGCCGGCGGGGGCGGCCATCAAGGTGTCGATGATGTAGTCGACCCCGTGCTGGTCCTGGAGGGGAATGGTCGGATTGGGCAGGTCGGGGCCGTTGAGACCGGTGTCGCCGTGCACGTGTTCGGCGGTCACCAGATGGCGTCGCAGGGGACGGGCGCATCCGGCATAGACCGGGATGTCGCGGCGGCCCGAAAGTTCGACCACCTTGCGGGCATTGTTGGCATTGTGATGCAGCCCGACATTGCCCGCGACGGCAACGACGCCCAGCACGTCCAACTCCTCCGGTGAGGCGAGGGCCAGAAGGATGGCCACGGCGTCGTCCTGGCCGGGATCGGTGTCGATGATAATCTTGCGAGACATGATGGAGCCCTGGTTCGAATCCGCGGGGAGATTAGCGTTGGATTTCAGCGCGGTCGACAGCCGGCACGGACAAGTTGGAGGGGAACGATCGACCCGAGGTGACGTTTCGAAGACGCGGGGGCGCAACCATGGATTTCCGATGGCACGTGCGCCACGTTCCCTGCCGGGACCGCGACCCCTGAACGCCCTGCAGTTCGAGCGCCTCCTTGCCAATGCAGCGCGCGTGGCGCTGGTGCTCGTGGGGTGCCTGGCGGCACTTTATACGTTGCGCGAAGGACAGGTGTTTCTGGCGCCGGTGACACTGGCGGTGGTCGTGGGACTGATGTTCGGTCCAGTGGCGGACCGGCTGGAGCATGTGGGCGTGCCGCCGGCGCTTTCGGCCGCCGCCGTGGTGCTGATGCTGATCGGGATCATCGCTGCAGGCATGGCGCTGTTTGCGGTGCCGCTGTCGGACTGGGTGGCACGGGCACCGGCGCTCTGGGAGAAGCTGCAGGCGCAGTTGGCGACCCTGCAGGGTCCGCTGGAAGCGGTCTCGGCCTTCCAGTCGCAAATTACCTCGATGTTCAGCGACGAGAGCGCCATGGCGGTCACCGTCGAGGATGGTAGCGAAATGATCGGCATGGCTATGCTGGCGCCGGCGATCCTGGCGCAGGTGCTGATCTTTCTCGCGAGCCTCTACTTCTTTCTGGCGACACGAAACCACATCCGGGTTTCCGTCCTGTCGCTGGTGGTGGGGCGCCGCCTGCGCTGGCGAACGGCGCATATCTTCCGAGACGTGGAAAGCCGGGTCAGCCGGTTTCTCCTTTCGATCACGGTGATCAATGCGGGTGTGGGCTGCGCCGTGGCGCTGGTGATGTGGCTGATCGGCATGCCCTCGCCGCTGCTCTGGGGTGCCATGGCCGCCGTGCTCAACTACATCCCCTATGTGGGGCAGGCGGTGATGTGGCTGGTGCTGCTCGCGGTGGGCCTGGGAACGCAGACGACGCTGCAGGAGATCCTGCTGCCTGTCGGATGCTATATCGCCATCAACTTCCTCGAAGGGCAGATCATCACGCCGCATTTCATTGGGCGGACGATGACGCTCAACCCATTCCTGATCTTCTTGTCGATCACCTTCTGGCTCTGGGCCTGGGGGCCAGTGGGGGGCCTGGTGGCAGTGCCCCTGCTGCTGATCCTCACCTCGGTGCTGGGGCATGCCTTGCCGAGCCGACCAATGCTGCCAAGGCGGCCGGTGCGCGGCACAGCCTATATGACGGCGCGGGAGGCGACGCTGGCCAATACGGCGCAGGCCATCCGCGAACAGTCTGAAGCCGAAGACGCACCCGGCGAGAAGCGCAGGGAGGAGCGGATGCGGCCGCCGGAGGGGACTGCACCCGATGGCATGGAAGCTGCCCGCTAGCGCCCCTTGACGGTGAGGGCGGCGCCGGAAAGAGTCCGAACTGGTTCATGGTTTGAGGATTCCCGGTGGCTGGTGAAGTGGTGGGGCATGCAGCGGACGCTGCGGCGCATGGTGTCGATCTGGTGCCGGTGGTGGCGCTGCTGGGAGCCGCCGTCATCGGCGTGCCCCTGTTCAAGCGGCTGGGATTGGGCTCGGTGCTCGGTTACCTGGCGGCGGGCCTGCTGCTCGGACCGTCGGGAATAGGGCTGATCACCAATCCGGAAGCCGTGCTCACCACGGCCGAGCTAGGCGTCGTGATGTTTCTCTTCATCGTGGGGCTCGAAATGGAGCCGGCCAAGCTCTGGGCGCTGCGCCGGCAAATCTTCGGCCTCGGCGTGATCCAGGTCGGCGCCTGCGGCGCGCTTCTGACGGGCACCGGCATACTGCTCGGCTTTGCGCCGGTCGTGGCGTTCATCTTCGGCATGGGTTTCGTCCTCACCTCGACGGCGATCGTGATGCAAATCCTGGCCGAGCGCGGACAGCTGGCCACCGATAGTGGGCAACGCATGGTGTCGATCCTCCTGCTGGAGGACCTTGCCATCGTGCCGCTGCTGGCGGTGGTGGCGATCCTCGCGCCCTCGTCGGGCGGCGACGTGGACCTGCTGACACGCGTGGTGTCGATCGCAGCGCCGATCGGAGCGGTGCTGGCACTGATCTTTGTGGGGCGAAGGGTGATGAACCCGTTCTTTGCGCTCCTCGCCTCGACCAAGCTGCGTGAGGTGATGACGGCGGCGGCCCTGCTGGTGGTGCTCGGCGCGGCTTTGCTGTTCCAGGCGAGTGGACTGTCGATGGCGATGGGGGCGTTCCTTGCGGGCGTGCTCCTATCGACCTCGACCTTCCGGCATCAGCTGGAGGCAGACGTCGAGCCGTTCCGTGGCATTCTCCTGGGGCTGTTCTTCCTGGCGGTAGGGATGTCGCTGGACCTGCGCATCGTGGGACAGAACTGGCAGGTGATCGCCCTCAGCGTCGTGGCCTATATGGTGGTCAAGGCGGTTGCGATCTACGTCATTGCCCGGCTCCTGCGGTCGTCGCATGCCGTGGCGCTGGAGCGTGCGGTGTTCATGGGGCAGGGCGGGGAATTCGCCTTCGTGCTCTATACAACAGCGGTGGCGGCGGGGATCATCGACGGGCCGACCAATGCCATCTTCACCGCCACGGTGATCGTTTCGATGGTGCTGACGCCGTTTTTGATCATCGGGCTGAAATACGTCATGCCCAAGCGGGCCGAACAGTCGATGGATGGCGTGGACGTGGCCGACGGGCTTTCGGGGCGTATCCTGATCATCGGCTTCGGCCGGTTCGGGCAGATCGCGTCGCAGCCGCTGCTGGCCATGCACCATTCGGTGTCGATCATCGACAACGACACGGACATGATCCGCGCCGCCGCGCAGATCGGCTTCAAGGTTTACTATGGCGACGGGACGCGGCTCGATATCCTGCATGCCGCCGGGGCCAGCACGGCCGACCTCATCCTGATCTGCACCGACGACAAGGTGCAAACGACGCGGATTGCGGAACTGGTGCGCGACGAGTTTCCGCTGACGCGCGTGCTGGCACGAGCCTATGACCGCTCGCATGCCATCGAGCTGATCCGCGCCGGGGCGGAGTTCCAGGTGCGCGAAGTGTTCGAGTCGGCGCTGGCCTTCGGAGGGGAGGCGGTTTCCATGCTGGGTGCCAGCGAAGAGGAAGCCGCCGAGGTGGTGGAAGGCGTGCGCGACCGCGACCGGCAGCGCTTCGAGCGGCAGCTGGCCGGCGAGGACTGGCGGAACCTGGGGACGCTGCTGATCAGCAATGCCGAGGAGCAGGCTCGCGAAAGCGGCGTCACCGTGCCCAAGGAGGCGGCCGCTGACGCCGCCGAAGACGCGGTTGAACAGAGCGGGCGGTCGGTGCAACCTGTTTAGCCCGTCCGTGGTTGGGGCTTTCGCCCCCCGGGATTAAGTGCCAGACTGGCGCTGAGGGGACTACATCGTAATGAAATCTGGACTGCGATATGCCGCAACAGCCCATCGTCTACGACGCCCCGACGCCAGAGCCTCGCGCCACCAGCGTTGAGGCCATTCAGGCTGAAATCCTGGAAAGGCTGATCTATTCGGTTGGCAAGGACCCCATCGTTGCCCGGCGGCACGACTGGCTGGCAGCCACGATCCTCGCCGTGCGCGATCGCGTCATGGACCGCTGGATGGAATCGTCGCGCGAGACGTGGCGGTCATCGGGGAAGCGAGTTTACTACCTCAGCCTTGAATTCCTGATCGGCCGGCTGATGCGCGACGCGATGAGCAATGTCGGGCTGATGGAGCCGGTGCGCGAGGCGCTCAAGAACCTCAATGTTGACCTCGGCGACCTGATCGACCTCGAGCCCGATGCGGCGCTGGGCAATGGGGGCTTGGGGCGGCTGGCGGCGTGTTTCCTTGAATCGATGTCGTCGGTGCAGATCCCGGCCTATGGCTATGGCATCCGCTATGTGCATGGCCTGTTCCGGCAGGAAATGAGCGAAGGCTGGCAGGTGGAACTGCCCGAGGACTGGCTGACGCACGGTAATCCCTGGGAATTCGAGCGGCGCGAGAGCGCCTATGAGATCGGCTTTGGCGGGCATGTCGAGCCGGTGACCGATCCGGACGGAACGACGCGGCAGGAATGGCGGCCCAACGACCACCTGCTGGCGGTGGCCTATGACACGCCGATCGTGGGCTGGCGCGGAGCCCGGGTGAATACGCTGCGCCTGTGGAGCGCGCAGCCGATCGACCCGATCCTGCTCGACAAGTTCAACTCGGGTGACCATATCGGCGCGCTCGAGGAAAGCGCCCGGGCGGGTGCCATCACGCGCGTGCTGTATCCGGCGGATTCGACGGCGGCGGGGCAGGAATTGCGGCTGCGCCAGGAGTTCTTTTTCTCGTCCGCGTCGCTGCAGGACATCGTGCGGCGGCATCTGCAGCAATATGGCAACCTCGCCTCGCTGCCGGACAAGGTGGCAATCCAGCTCAACGATACCCATCCGGCCATTTCCATTGCCGAGATGATGCGCATTCTCGTCGACAATAACGGGGTGGAATGGGCGGAGGCGTGGAAGCTGACCCGCGGCACGTTCGGCTACACCAACCACACGCTGCTGCCCGAGGCGCTCGAAAGCTGGCCGGTGTCGCTGATGGAGCGGCTGCTGCCGCGGCACATGCAGATCATCTACCAGATCAATGCCGATGTGCTGACCGATGCGCGCACGCGCGCCAAGTTCAACGACCAGCAGATCGCCAATGTGTCGCTGATCGACGAGAATGGCGGGCGAAGGGTGCGCATGGGCCAACTGGCCTTTGTGGGCTCGCACTCGATCAACGGGGTGTCGGCGCTCCATACCGAGTTGATGAAGCAGACGGTGTTTTCCGACCTGCACAAGCTTTATCCGGAGAGGATCAACAACAAGACCAACGGCATCACGCCGCGGCGCTGGCTGATGCAGTGCAATCCCGAGCTCACCAAGCTGATCAGCGACCGGATCGGGCCGGAGTTTCTCGACGACATCCGGCTGCTCAAGGGCTTGGATGCCCATGCCGACGACAAGAGCTTCCAAAAGCAGTTCGCGGCGGTCAAGCAGGGCAACAAGCAGCGGCTGGCCAAGCTGATTAAGGACCGGCTCGGCGTGACGGTTTCGCCGGACGCCATGTTCGACGTGCAGATCAAGCGCATCCACGAATACAAGCGGCAGTTACTCAATATTATCCAAGCCGTTGCGCTGTATGACGAAATTCGTGCGCATCCGGAACGGGATTACGTGCCGCGCGTTAAGATCTTCGCGGGCAAGGCGGCTCCAGGCTACTGGAACGCCAAGCTCGTCATCAAACTTATCAATGACGTTGCCAAGGTCATCAACCACGACCCCGCGGTACGTGGTTTGCTCAAGGTAGTGTTCTTGCCCAATTACAATGTGAGCCTGGCGGAAGTCATCGTGCCTGCGGCAGATCTGAGCGAACAGATTTCCACGGCGGGCATGGAGGCGTCTGGCACGGGTAACATGAAGTTCATGGCCAATGGCGCCATCACCATCGGCACGATGGACGGCGCCAATGTCGAGATGCACAAGGAAGTGGGCGCGGACAATATCGTGATCTTTGGCCTCACCACCGAAGAGGTCAACGAGAAGCGGGCGCGGGGCGAAGCGCCACGTGCGGCCATCGATGCATCGCCACGCCTCAAGGAAGCGCTGGAATCAATTGCCTCCGGCGTGTTCTCGCCGGACGATCCGCATCGTTACCGCGACCTGGTCGGCGGTCTTTATGACCACGACTGGTTCATGGTGGCGCGCGACTTCGATGCCTATGTCGCGGCGCAGGCCGAGGTGGATGCGATCTGGCGCGATCGTGCGCGCTGGAACGCCATGGCCATCCGCAACACGGCGCGCGTTCCGTTCTTTTCTTCGGACCGGACCATTACGCAATATGCCCAGGACATCTGGGGCGTGCGGACAGCGGCTGAGTAGGCGGCAAATGGTCGGGGGCGATCGGGCAAACAGCACTGTTGATCTGCATCGCCCCGGCAAAGGGTGGTGCGGCACTGGCGACGATTTCATATTCGAGGAGACGTGCCTGTGACCAAGGAAAACTGGCAAGCGGACTCGCGTGAGATCGAAGCGGTGGTCAATGGCCGCCATGGCAATGCCTTCGCCTTCCTCGGCCTGCATGAAGTGGCCGGGCAGTGGGTGCTGCGGGCCTTTATCCCCCATGCGGACACGGTGACGGCCTATGCGCTGGACGGCGCCGAGCTCGGCCACCTGATCCCGCGCCATGCGGCGGGGTTTTTTGAAGGCCGGGTGACCATTTCGGAGCGGCAGCCGGTGCGTTATCGCGCCAAGAATGCCGGCGGGGAATGGGACGTCTATGATCCCTATTCCTTTGGACCGGTGCTCGGCCCGATGGACGACTACTATATCGGTGAGGGCAGCCACCTGCGCCTGTTCGACAAGCTCGGCGCGCACGAGATGGAGTTCGAGGGGATCCACGGCACGCACTTTGCCGTCTGGGCGCCCAATGCCCGGCGCGTCAGCGTGGTGGGACCGTTCAACGACTGGGATGGGCGTCGGCACCCGATGCGCAATCGGCTGGAGACCGGCATCTGGGAGGTGTTCATCCCGGTGCTGGGGACGGGCACGCTCTACAAGTACGAGATCGTCGGGCCGGATGGTACAATCCAGCCGCTCAAGGCCGACCCGTTTGCGCGGCAGGCGGAGATGCGGCCAAAGACGGCGTCCGTGGTGCCGGACCCGACGGCCTTCAGCTGGACGGACGAGAAGTATCTCGAGGAGCGAGCAAGGCGCGATTGGCGCCGCACGCCGATGTCGATCTATGAGGTGCATCTAGGCAGCTGGCGGCGCCGCGCCGATGGCGGGTTCCTGAGCTATGACCAGCTGGCCGAGCAGCTGGTGCCCTATGCGGCCGACATGGGCTATACCCATATCGAGCTCCTGCCGATTACCGAACATCCCTATGATCCGAGCTGGGGCTACCAGCCGACCGGGCTCTATGCGCCGACGGCGCGCTTTGGTGATCCGGCGGGGTTTGCGCGCTTCGTCAACGCGGCGCATGAGGCGGGGCTGGGGGTGATCCTCGACTGGGTGCCGGCGCACTTCCCGACCGACGCGCATGGCCTCGCCAACTTCGATGGCACGGCGCTTTATGAGCATGCCGATCCGCGACAGGGTTTTCACCCCGACTGGAATACCGCGATCTACAATTTCGGGCGCAAGGAAGTGGTGAGCTTCCTTGTGAACAACGCCCTCTACTGGCTTGAAAAATTCCACATCGATGGACTGCGCGTGGATGCCGTAGCGTCGATGCTCTACCTCGACTATTCGCGGCAGCAGGGGCAGTGGGTGCCCAACAAGTTCGGGGGCAACCAGAACCTTGAAGCCGTGGAATTCCTCAAGCGGGTGAACTCGGAAGCCTATCGGCTACATCCCGGTACGTTCATGATCGCCGAAGAATCCACGTCCTGGCCGGGCGTCAGTGCGCCGGCGCATGCGGGCGGGTTGGGCTTCGGCTTCAAGTGGAACATGGGGTTCATGAACGACACCCTGCGCTACATGAGCCGGGAGCCTGTGCACCGCAAGCATCACCACAACGACATGACCTTTGGCGCGGTCTACGCCTTCAGCGAGAACTTCGTGCTGCCGCTGAGCCACGATGAAGTGGTGCATGGCAAGGGATCGCTGCTGGAAAAGATGCCCGGCGATGACTGGCAGCAATTTGCCAACCTGCGCGCCTATTACGGTTTCATGTGGGGATTCCCGGGCAAGAAGCTCCTGTTCATGGGACAGGAATTTGCGCAGCGCGAGGAATGGGCCGAGGCCAAGTCGCTGGACTGGTACCTGCTGGACGCCGGCATGCACGAGGGCATCCGCCGCCTGGTGGCAGACCTCAATCTCGCCTATCGCGAACTGCCGGCGCTGCATGAGCGCGACAACGAGCCGGAGGGCTTTGAATGGGTGATCGGTAACGACCACGCCAATTCGGTGTTCGCCTGGCTGCGCAAGGCGCCGGGAAGCGATCCGATCCTCGTGGTCTCCAATTTCACGCCAGTGCCACGCAGCGGGTACAAGATCCCCATGCCTATCGCCGGCAAATGGGTGGAACGCATCAATACCGACGCCGGTTGGTATTCAGGCTCCAACACGGGCAATCAAGGCGCGGTTGAAGCCTACGCAGTTGAAGGTCGACACTGGCCGGCAGAGGCAGAAATCTACCTGCCGCCGTTGTCGACCGTGTTTTTCAAATATGAGCCGGCGTGAGCCGGCGGGGTGCATCAGTCCCGGTTTAACGGGCAGAAGCGGAGGGTTTAGAAATGGCCGACTATAGAGTACCATCGCCACTGGCTCGCGAGGCCATGGCCTATGTGCTGGCCGGTGGCCGCGGCACGCGCCTGATGGAATTGACCGACCGCCGTGCCAAGCCGGCCGTTTACTTTGGCGGCAAGTCGCGCATCATCGACTTCGCGCTGTCCAATGCGATCAATTCCGGCATCCGCCGCATTTCGGTAGCGACGCAATATCAGGCGCATTCGCTGATCCGCCACCTGTCGCGCGGCTGGAACTTCCTCCGCCAGGAACGTAACGAGAGCTTCGACGTCTTGCCCGCCTCGCAGCGCGTGCGCGAAGACATGTGGTATGCCGGTACCGCCGACGCCGTATACCAGAACATGGACATCATCGAGGATTCGGGCGCCCGCTACATCGTGATCCTCGCGGGCGACCATATCTACAAGATGGACTACGAAATCATGCTGCGCCAGCATGTGGACACGGGCGCCGACGTGACCATCGGGTGCCTCGAAGTGCCGCGCATGGAGGCCACGGGCTTTGGCGTGATGCATGTGGACGGGCGCGACCGGGTGGTCGACTTCGTCGAAAAGCCCAAGGATCCGCCGGGCATTCCGGACAAGCCGGACATGGCACTGGCGTCCATGGGTATCTATGTGTTCGAGACGCGGTTCCTCATGGAACAGCTGCGCCGGGATGCGGCGACCGAAGGCTCCAACCGCGACTTCGGCAAGGACATCATCCCCTATATCGTCAAGAACGGCACGGCCTGGGCGCATCGCTTTCCGCGCTCTTGCGTGCGGTCGAGCAACGAGGAAGTCAGCTACTGGCGCGACGTCGGCACGATCGATGCCTATTGGAAGGCTTCGATCGACCTCACCGACATCAAGCCGCAGCTCGATCTTTATGACCGCGACTGGCCGATCTGGACCTATGCCGAGATCACGCCGCCGGCCAAGTTCGTGCATGATTTCGACGGCCGCCGCGGCTCGGCGGTGAACTCGCTGGTCTCGGGCGACTGCATCATTTCGGGCGGGCACCTGCAGCGCACGCTGCTGTCGACGGGTTCGCGCGTCCACTCCTATTCGGTGCTGGATGAGGCGGTGGTGCTGCCCTATTGCGATATCGGCCGTAATGCCCGGCTCAAGAAGGTGGTGATCGATCGCGGCGTCAACATCCCCGAAGGATTGGTGGTCGGCGAGGATCCGGAATTCGACGCCAAGTGGTTCCGCCGCAGCGACGATGGGGTTACGCTGATTACCCAGAACATGGTCAACAAGTATCTGGCAGGCCGATGATCGAAGTTCTCTCGGTTGCGTCCGAGGTTTATCCGCTGATCAAGACCGGCGGCCTTGCCGACGTGGCCGGGGCCTTGCCGGGCGCGCTGAGTTCGCATGGGGTGACCATGCGGACGCTGGTGCCCGGCTATCCTTCGGTGATGGGCAAGCTCAGCGGCGGACGGGTCGTCAAGGAACTCGACGACCTGTTCGGCGTGCAGGCCAAGCTGATCGCCGCGCGGGTGGAGGGGCTCGATGTCATCGTCATCGATGCTCCGCAGCTCTATGACCGGCCGGGCAATCCTTATGTCAGCCCGGATGGCTGGGACTGGCCGGACAACTGGAAGCGCTTCGCGGCGCTGGGTTGGGTGGCTGCAGAACTCAGCATGGGCATGGTGGATGGCTACCATCCGCAGGTGATCCACGCCCATGACTGGCAGGCGGGCCTGGCGCCCGCCTACGTCAAGTTCAGCCCCGTCGCACATATCAAGACGGTGATGACCATCCATAACCTAGCCTTCAAGGGCTTTTTCGGGGCCGAAATATTCGGGCAGCTGCGGCTGCCGCAGCATGCCTTCGGGGTCGGGGGCGTCGAGTATTTCGGTGGGGTGTCGTATCTGAAATCGGGCATGGAATGCGCCGACTTTGTCACCACGGTCAGCCCCAACTATGCTGATGAGATTCGGACGCCCGAATTCGGCATGGGCCTAGAAGGCCTGCTCAACGGGCGGGCCGAAACGGTGATGGGCATATTGAACGGCATCGACGTCGAGGCCTGGGACCCGGCGACCGACAAGGCGTTGGTGCGCACCTTTACCGCCAATACGATGAACGGGCGCCTCGCCAACAAGCAGGCGGTCGTCGAGAAGTTCGGGCTGGACGGCACCGATGGGCCCTTGTTCTGCGTGGTCAGCCGGCTGACAGACCAGAAGGGCATGGACCTGCTGCTGCAGACGGTCGATGGCTTGGTGGACCTGGGCGGGCGCCTCGCGGTGCTGGGATCGGGCGAGGCCTATCTCGAAGACGGGTTCCGCAACATGACGGCGCGGCATCCGGGCAAGGTGGGAATGTGGAGCGGCTATAACGAGGCGCTCAGCCACCTGATGCAGGGCGGATGCGACGCCATCATCATCCCGTCGCGCTTCGAGCCATGCGGGCTGACCCAGCTCTATGGCCTGCGCTATGGTTGTGTGCCGGTGGTCAGCCGCATCGGCGGCCTGGCCGACACGGTGATCGACGCCAATCCGGCGGCCATTGCCGCCGAAGTCGCCACCGGCGTGGTGTTTGATGCCAACAGCGCGCATGCGCTCTATGAAGCGATCCGCCGGACGGTGCGGCTCTATCGCGACGAGAAGATCTGGAAGAAAATTCAGCGGCGGGGGATGAAGTCGGACGTGTCCTGGGACACCAGCGCCGGACGCTATGCCGACCTCTACGCTTCCTTACTGGGGCTCAAGACCAATGACGATTCAGACGATTAACACCACGCCCTATAACGACCAGAAGCCGGGCACGTCGGGCCTGCGCAAGCGGGTGACGGTTTACCAGCAGCCCAACTATGTCGAGAACTATATCCAGGCGATCTTTGACAGCCTCGAGGGCTTTGAGGGCCAGACGCTGGTAATCGGCGGCGACGGGCGGTTCTACAACGACGTGGCCATCCAGAAGGCGATCCGCATCGCTGCGGCGAACGGGTTCGGCAAGGTGCTGGTGGGGCAGGGCGGTATCCTGTCGACGCCGGCGGCCAGCCATGTGATCCGCCACTACAAGGCCTTCGGTGGCCTGGTGCTGTCGGCCAGCCACAATCCGGGTGGGCCGGAGGGCGACTTCGGCATCAAGTACAATATCGGCAATGGCGGGCCGGCACCGGAGAAGATCACCGATGCCGTCTATGCGCGCACCAAGGTCATCGACAGCTACAAAACCGTGGATGCCGGCGATATCGATCTCGGCACCATCGGAACTCAGACAGTGGGCGACATGACGGTCGAGGTGATCGATCCGGTGACCGACTATGCGGCGCTGATGGAGACGCTGTTCGACTTCGACGCGATCCGCCAGCTGTTTGCCTCGGGCTTCCGCATGACCTTCGATGCCATGTCGGCGGTGACTGGGCCGTATGCCCACGCGATCCTCGAGGGCAAGCTCGGGGCGCCCAAGGGAACGGTGATCAATGGCACGCCGTCGCCATCGTTCAATGACGGGCATCCCGATCCGAACCTGGTCTATTGCAAGGACATGTATGACCTGCTGATGACCCAGGAGGGCCCGGACTTCGGCGCCGCCTCGGACGGGGACGGGGACCGCAACCTCATCATCGGCAAGAACCGGTTCGTGACGCCTTCAGATTCGCTGGCGCTCCTGGCGGCCAATGCGCATCTGGCGCCGGGCTACAAGGACGGCATTGCCGGCATCGCCCGCTCGATGCCGACCAGCGCCGCGGCCGACCGGGTGGCGGAAAAGCTCGGCATCGAAATGCACGAGACACCGACGGGCTGGAAGTTCTTCGGCAACCTGCTTGACGCCGGCCGGGTGACGATCTGCGGCGAGGAAAGCGCGGGAACGGGCTCGAACCATGTGCGCGAAAAGGACGGGCTCTGGGCGGTGCTGCTCTGGCTCAACATCCTGGCCGTGCGCAAGCAGGGCGTCGACGAGATCGTGCGCGAGCATTGGTCGACCTATGGGCGCAACTACTACACCCGCCACGATTATGAAGAGGTCGATTCTGGCGTTGCAGGCAAGCTAGTGGATGACCTGCGGGCGCAGTTGCCGAGCCTGCCGGGCAAGGTGTTCGGCGATGACCTCCAGGTCGCCTATGCCGATGACTTCACCTACCATGATCCGGTGGACGGCTCGACCAGCGCCAAGCAGGGCGTGCGCATCGGCTTTACCGACGGTTCGCGCATCGTCTTGCGCCTTTCGGGCACCGGCACGGTGGGCGCAACGCTGCGCCTTTATCTCGAGCGCTACGAGGCGGCCGATGGGCGGCACGATCTCGAAACGCAGGCGGCGCTCGAGCCCCTGATCGCCATTGCCGAAGA
Organism: Devosia sp.; assembly: GCF_036563435.1. GTDB lineage: Bacteria > Pseudomonadota > Alphaproteobacteria > Rhizobiales > Devosiaceae > Devosia. Next base: position 211,454 of record NZ_DATCMJ010000001.1, on the reverse strand, counting down.
GGTGGCCGGCATCAAGCAGCGGACCGGCCGGCAGGAACCCAGCGTCATTACCTAACAGCGGATAGTCAATGAAGCCCATGCTGGTCCCCAATGGGGGCAGTATCGACCGCCTCGGTGCCACAGTGACCGAGGCGGGCGTCAATTTTGCCGTTTATTCCGAGAGCGCCACCGCGATCTGGGTGTCGCTGTTCGACGAACTGGACCAGGAAACGGACCGGTTCGAGCTGGATGTGCACCAGGACCATATCCATGCCGGCCTGATCGCGGGCATCGGCGCCGGCGCGCGCTACGGCTTGCGCGCGGATGGGCCCTATGATCCGGACCAGGGCTATTTCTTCGATCCGATGAAGCTCCTGGTCGATCCCTATGCCAAGAGGCTCGACCGGGTGTTCGTTCGGTCGCCGCGCTTGCGGCTCGACCGGGCCGAGGCTGTGGATACGGCGCCGCTCATCCCCAAGGCGGTGGTGGTCAGCGAGATCTGGGAGAACCTCCTGCCGCGCAAGAAGGCGCCGGGCCTGTTCTACGAGATGAATGTGCGCGGCTATACGATGCGGCACCCCAGCGTGCAGGGGCCGCTGCGGGGGACAATCGCGGCGCTGACGACGCAGCGAGTGATCGACCATCTCAAGTATATCGGCGTCGACACGCTGCAGTTGATGCCGACGGCTGCGTGGATCGACGAGGGGCACCTGCCGGCGCTGGGGCTGACCAATGCTTGGGGCTACAATCCGGTCGCCTATTCGGCGATCGACCCGCGGCTGGCGCCACGTGGACCGCATGAATTGCGGAACATGACCGATCTTTACCGCAAGAACGGGATCTCGGTGATCCTCGACGTAGTCTACAACCACACTGGGGAAGGGGACGCGCAGGGGCCGATGCTGAGCCTCATGGGGCTGGACGCGCGGACCTACTACCGGTTCGTCGAGGTCGATGGAAAGCAGGTGCTGGTCAACGACACGGGGACCGGCAATACGCTGCGTTGCGACCATCCGGCGGTGCAGCGGCTGGTGATCGACTCGCTGCGCTACTGGGTCGAGGAGATGGGGGTATCCGGCTTCCGCTTCGACCTGGCGACGGTGTTGGGCCGCGAGCCGGGGTTCAACCCCAATGCCGAGATGCTGCAGAAGATCAAGGCTGACCCGGTGCTCAGCAAGTGTATCCTCGTGGCCGAGCCCTGGGATCCGGGTCCGGGCGGTTACGCGCTGGGGCAGTTCGGCAAGGAGTTCCGCGAGCACAACGATACGTATCGCGACGAAATCCGCGAGTTCTGGCGCGGCGAGAACGGCAAGATCGGCGCCCTGGCGGGGAAGGTCGCAGGCTCTGCCGAAATCTTCGACCATGCCGGGCGCAAGCCCAGCCACGGCGTAAATCTCCTTGCCGTGCATGACGGCTTTACGTTGCGCGACCTCGTGACCTACCAGCACAAGCACAACGAGGCGAACGGAGAGAACAACAATGACGGCCACAACCACAACCGATCGTGGAATTGTGGCGTCGAGGGCGAGACCGACGACCTGAATATCGTCCTGGCGCGCAAGCGCGACGTGCGCGCGCTTTTGGCGACGCTGTTCATGTCGCGCGGCGTGCCGCTCCTGCAGCAGGGCGACGAGATGTTCCGCACGCAGCAGGGCAACAACAATGCCTATGCGCAGGACAACGAGATCACCTGGCTCGACTGGGAAAGTGCCGACGGCGACATGGTCGACTTCGTGGCCGCGCTCAGCAAGTTCCGCAAGGCGCATTCAGCGCTGACGCATGACCATTTCCTCACTGGGCAGGACAAGAACGGCGTGCGCGACGTGGTCTGGCTGCATCCGGACGGGCGCGAGATGAACGAGGGCGATTGGGGTGACTCGACCGCCTCGGTTCTCGGCATGCATCTTCACAACAAGGAGGACGAGGTCGTGGTGTGGTTCAACCGGCGGGTGGAGCCGGTGGTGGCCCGCCTGCCGCAGGGGGAGTGGATGATCGGCATCGTTTCCGATCCTGGTACCGAAATCGTCCTGCGGGATGGCACTGCCACGCTCGGGCCCCGTTCGGTGGTTGCGCTCATCAGACCGGGACAGGCAGCATGATCATCGCCCAGCTCAGCGACATCCACGCCGATGGCTCTAACAAGCCGCTGGAGCGGCTGGACAAGGTACTAGACTGGCTGCAGGCACTGGAGCCGGATGCGATCATCATCAGCGGTGACCTGGCGGAGGCGGAGCACGAAAAGAGCTATCGCGCCATCAACAAGCGCCTCGAGGCGATGAAGACGCCGTTTCTTCTGGTGCCCGGCAATGTGGACGACCATGGAGAGATGCGCGCGGTGTTCGGTGAGCGCTTCGGCTGGGAAAGCGACCGGCCGCTTTGCGTCGAGGGGCAGATCGGCGCGGAAGTCCGGGCAATCGGACTCGATGTGACGGTGGCAGGAGCCCATCACGGCGATGCTGCGCCAGTGCTCGACTGGCTGGGGGAGCGGCTCAATAGCGGCGGAGCTCCGGCGCTGATCTTCATGCACCAGCATCCGTTCTTTTGCGGGGTCGACAACAAGGACCGCAACAAGTGTCGCAGCGAGGAAGCGCTGTCGCTGGTAATCGGGCAGGCAAGCGACGTTGTTTATGGCACTACCTGTGGCCATGTGCACCGGCCGATGTTTACCCGCTTTGCGGACCGGCCGGCTACGATGGCACCTTCGGTGGCGCGGGCCAATCGCCTCGACCTCGATGGGAAGAAGGCCGACATCGTCGATCCGCCGGGGCTGCTGATCCACCACCTGAGCGAAACGCGGCTGGTGACGCATGTCGTCAGCGTGTCCTAGAGCGGCACTTCCGTCATTCCCAGGCTCTGGTAGAGCCTGAGAGCTGCGGCATTGCCCGCCATGACCTTGAGGTCGACGTGGCTTGCGCCATGCCGCTGGAAAGCGGCGAAGGCGCTGCGGAGGAGGGCAGCGCCCACGCCTTTACCTCGATGGTCTTCGGCAACCGCAAGGTCTTTGATGAAGGCACTGCTCCAGCACAGCGCCATGCCGGCGAGGGCGCCGGTGTCGGCCAGGGCGATGAAGACCAGATCGGGGTCGAACTCGGCGTCCGCAGTGACGGCGAGCCACCATTGTGCGAAGGGCGGGACGGCGCCGAAGCCGTTGCGATAGCTGCTGTCGAGCAGCAGATGGAGTGCGGCCGGCTCAACGGCGCTGAGTGGTGCCGGGCGGAACCCGCTTGGCCAATGCGTGTCGACGGCGTCAAGCGCCGCGAGGTGCCGGCGGAGGCGGATGACTTCGGTCAAATCAGTCTCAGCACAACAAGAGCCAGAAAGCCGAAGCCGAGGAAGAGGCAGAGCGGAGAATAGACGCGGCGGTCGTTAAGACGGAAGTTCGGCTCAGGGGTCTTTCGCGCCCACCATGCGCTGTAGCCGACAAAGCCACGGGCCAGGAACACCGCGGCGAGCGGCAGCCCGGAAAGAGTGAGCGGAACGCCCCCGCTGTCATGGTCGGCCAGGGCGAGCGCCAGGATGCCGGCGGCAAGTGTCGCGACAGCGACGGCGAAAGACGCGAGGCGCGGTGGCATGCGCTCGATGCCTTCAAAGCCGACGACGGTTTGCGCCAGAAGCTTTTCGCCGCGGATTGGCCAGGTCGAGCCCAGGGACCAGGCGAAGTGGGCGGTGGCCACGGCCAAAAGGGCAACAAACATGAAGGCGGCAATGAGCATGCTCATGGCGGGCGTGGTCTCCGGTCAGCGCTGGAACGGCATATGCCATAGCAGCTTCGCCTGCTCAATCAGCGGCGTTGCACTCAGGGGGCGTTGCTGAGTTCCGAACAGGTCAGCACAGGCTCGGCCTCATCGCCCAAAGTGGTGTCCTGGAGACTAGCTTCAGTGCCCTTGGTCGACCAGAGCCAGCGGCCCGAGGCGTAGCTCGCGCCGGAGGCGGAAACGACGGAGGCGAAGATCAGCTCCTCGTCTTCCTCGGGAACGGGCACTACGGCAAGGAAATTGGGAGCGGCATTGATGTAGGTCACCGTGAGGGGCGTTTCGGTGGCGCAGTCATAGGTCATGACATGGCGCTGGAAATCGCCGGTGGCTGCAATTTCAATCTGCAGGCTGGTTTCGGCTGCCAGGGCGGCGGAATGGAGCAGCCCGGTGATTGCCGCAACGCTCAGAAGCATCTTGTTCATCGAAAGATCTCCCACTGCCCCTTGCCGCAACGGTAGTGGTCAACTGCGGCGGAAATTCTGCCGCTAGGCGTGCTTGCGGGCCCGGATATAGGCCTGATAGTTGACCAGCGTCTGTTCGATGATGTCATCAAGGAAGGAGACGCCTTCCTGCAGCTCGGGCGTGTCATCGCGTGTGACGGCCAGGGACATGCCGACAACCTGCAGCGCGTAGGCCAGCGTGACCTTGTCTTCGTCCAGGAGACGATTACCCTCGCGGTCGATCTGCTGGAGGTAATCGACGATCTCGGCGGGGCTCAGGGCCGCCTTAAACTGGCGCCAGGTGCCGTGCTGCCCCGGCTTGGTCAATTCCGCAGCGGCGGAGCCCAGAAGAAACATGGCCTCGCCGTTTTCGGCGCCTTCGCTGCGCAGATCGTGCAGCAGGTTGGTGATCTTGCCGAGAAGGGCGTTTTTGGCGTCGGTGGTCATGCGTGGGTCCTTGAAGCTCATACCCCTTGTAGTGCTGTTCGGCCCCGGCGTCAGCCCCGGCTCAGGCCTTGAGGTGCCGCAAGTGGATAGACTTCAACCTTGACTCAGCGCGAAGAGCTTTCCCGTTCCAAGATTTTTTCGGCAACGTTTGTCAAGTCCCCGCGTTTCCTAGGCGAGCAGGTGCTCATTCATTGAGACATTAAAGAAGGCTATCAAAATGCACATCAAGACTCTTGTTTCGGCTTCGACCCTTGCTATCGTTCTTGGCTTCTCCGGCACCGCTTTTGCCCAGACCTCGATTGGCGGCCAGACCCTTTCCGAGGGAGACATGGAACGCGTGAAGGTCTATTGCGAAGACCTGCAGAACGAAGCCAACCAGGCAGCTGGCGCTTCTAGCGATGAGTCGGAACTGAACTCCACCGACGATGATTCGTCGGCCGACGCAGCCGCAACCGGCACTGCGACCGGTTCGGACGAAGAAGATGACGACACCGCCGACGTCGGCACGATCGACATGGACCTGATCACGCTTGAAAACTGCAGCGAAGCCGGCTTCATCACGCCGACTGCACAGTAATCTGAGCGAATATCTCTCTGTGGCGCCCGGCTTTTGCCGGGCGCTTTGCTTTGACGGGCGCACTTGGGGCCTATCCAGATGTGATCGGCGAGGGATAATTGCTGCGGAACCACCACGTGCAAATCTCGTTAAGCCAACGAACCGGTGACCACCTCAAACGATCCGGACAAGATATGGACCTGCCCCCTCCCGGGTCCATTCGATCGGTGGACTGCCGCAGAGGCTGACGCTCCTTTGTGGTGTCTCCGGTGGGGCGCGAAACTTCGGTTTCGCGCCCTTTTTCTTGGCCGCTTGCCGCCCCTGGATAACACCAAAAGTGATCGGCCGGGCTGAACGAAATGGCTGCGGGAGGACTTGTAGCCTTGCAGGGATGGGTTCCCGAGAACGCACGAGCAGCGGTCTGTCGACGAGGACCTGCTCGCCTTCTCCGCTGATTGTGCGCTGACCGCTGGCCCTAAAGGCCGGCGGTCAGGTTCAGCCGGTCCAGCACCATCCGGTCTTCCGGTTCGACCATGCCGACCAGGAAGCGGACGACTGTGCGGCGTGCTTCAGCCGGCAGCGCCGAGATTGCGTCATTGATGCGGCTGGCCTGGGTGGCCGACAAAACGGCGAAGAGTTCGCGGCCTTTGTCGGTTGCATAGAGCAGGCGCTGGCGGCGGTCGGAATGGCCGGTCTTTTGCTCGACATAGCCATTGTCGATGAGTTGCCGCAGCACGCGCGCCAGGCTTTGCTTGGTGATCTTGAGGATGTCGAGCAGATCGGCAACCGGCATGCCGGGACGAAGGTTGACGAAATAGAGGACGCGGTGATGCGCCCGCCCGAACCCCTGCCGGTCGAGCAGCGCGTCGGCATCGCCGGTGAAGTCGCGATAGGCAAAGAAGAACAGGCCCATGATGTCGAGGGGCAGGGACTCTGTAGCCGGGACAGGATTTATGTCAGCTATGTTGACATTTTTTTGCGGTGCTGGCATTGTCTTCCCATCAGGACGCCGTTCAGTCTTATCCCGCAGCCTTTGAGCTTTGCCAAGGGCTTGAGCTGGAGCATGATCGGCGCCAGCAGGGACTGCACAGGCGGTGCCTTTTTGTTTGGGAGAGGATCATGGCAGGCGTGCCCATGGACCAGCGCGATGGCTGGATTTGGTTTGACGGCGAGTTCAAGCCCTGGAAAGACGCAAAAATCCATGTGCTGACGCATGGTCTGCACTATGCCAGCTCGGTGTTCGAAGGTGAGCGCGCCTATGGCGGCGAGATCTTCAAGTCGCGCGAGCATACCGAGCGGCTGATCCGTTCGGGCAAGACGCTCGATTTCACCATTCCCTATTCGGTCGACGAGATCGAAGAGGCAAAGCGGCAGGTGCTGGAAAAGAACGGTCTTGTGGACGCCTATGTGCGTCCCGTGGCGTGGCGCGGTTCGGAAGAGCTCAGCGTTCCGGCGCGCAACAACAAGGTGCACCTGGCGATCGCCGCCTGGGTGTGGCCGAGCTATTTCTCCGTCGAGGAGAAGCTGAAGGGCATTCGCCTCGAATGGAGCAAGTGGAAACGCCCTAGCCCGGAGACCATTCCGTCTTCGGCCAAGGCGGCGGGCCTCTACATGATCTGCACGCTGTCCAAGGACGCGGCCATGGCCAATGGCTTTGCCGATGCGCTGATGCTGGACTATCGCGGCTATGTGGCGGAAGCCACGGGCGCCAACGTATTCTTCATCAAGGGCAAGGAGATCACGACGCCGACGCCGGACTGCTTCCTCAACGGCATCACGCGGCAGACGCTGATCGAGCTGGCCAAGCGCAACGGCTTTAGCGTGACCGAGCGCCACATCATGCCCGAAGAGCTGTCGCAGTTCGACGAGTGCTTCCTGACCGGGACGGCCGCGGAAGTGACGCCGGTCAGCCTGATTGGGGAGTATAATTTTGCTCCGGGCGACGGGTGCCGGACGCTTATTGATGCTTATGCGGCGGAAGTGCAGCCGAAGCGGGCGGCGGAGGAGTAGGGTCAGCTGTGTCGAGATTCAAGAAAGCCGGGCTTTGAGCCCGGCTTTTTTTGCATCGGGCCACCGTTGATTTCGTCTGAGGGCGGGATACCGGAGCTTAGTAAGTGTAGAGCCCTCGGGTCAGGCCCGAGGGTGACGGCTGGTGGGTGTGGAAGCTTGTTACTCCCAGCGCGCCTTTGCGTGGTCGTCGGCGTTTTTTGCTTCTACCCAGTGCGTGCCATCGGGGCGCGTTTCCTGCTTCCAAAAGGGGGCGTCGGTCTTGAGGTAATCCATAATGAACTGGGCGCCCGCGAAGGCAGCCTGGCGATGGAGGGCGAGGGTCATGACCTGGACGATGGGGTCGCCGGGGTGGAGCGTGCCGTAGCGGTGGATGACGGCCGCGGCGAGGAGCTCGAAGCGTGCTTTTGCATCATCGATCAGGGCGGTGAGTTGGTTGACGGCGAGTTCGGGATAGCATTCCAGCGTCAGGGCGCTGATGGGGGCGTCGGTTGTGGAGCGGACGAGGCCGGTGAAGGTGACGGCAGCGCCCGCGCCTTGAGCGGCGGCGATGAAGGCATTGGTTTCGGCGCCGGGGTCGAAGGCTTCGGTGGTGACTCGGACCGTCATGCTAGCCGCCGGTCATGGGTGGGAAAAGCGCCACGGTCGTGGCACCCAAGATAGACGCGTCCGGCTTGGCAAGGCGTGCGTCTACGGCCGCCCGGATCAGGGCGCGCTTTTGGGCAGCGTGGGCAAAGGCTTCGTCGCGGCTGGCGAGCCAGTCGATGAGTTCGGCCACGGTCGTGACCTCGGGAGGCGGCGAGACGTCCTCCTCGCCGCGATTGAGCCTTTCGCGCAGCCAGGCGAAATAGAGGATCTTCATTTGGGCTCGTCGACGAGGTGCGGCCAGCTGGCGCGCAGATACTCAAAGCCCGTCCAGAGCGTCAGGATGCCGGCGAGCCAGAGCAGGAGATCGCTGACGATGCCGAGGGCGGGAACGGCGCGCTCGAGCAGGACGACGGCGAGGGCAACCAGCTGGATAGTGGTTTTCCACTTGGCGAGCCAGGTGACGTTGAGCACGACCTTCGCATTGCCGAGGAACTCGCGCAGGCCGGAGATGAAGAACTCGCGGAACAGGATGGCCGAGACAGGCACCATGTCCAACGCGGAGAAACTGCCGTCCCAGGCGAGGGCAGCGATCAGGATGCCGACGAGGAGCTTGTCGGCGATGGGGTCCAGCATGCGGCCAAGGGGGGAATACTGGTTCCAGGCGCGGGCGAGATAGCCGTCGAGCCAGTCGCTGGCTGCAGCGGCGATATAGAGCACCAGCGCGATCATGCGCAGGGTCGTATCGCCGGAAATCACCAGCCAGACGATCGGGATGATCGCGGCAATGCGCGCGATGGTAATGATGTTGGGGACGAGGGTGAGCGGGTTTCTGGCCATGGCTGGACAGAACAGGAATGGCGAAGAGGGGTCAAGGGTTCCGGCGCGGTGGTGTCGCCAGCTCGTACCGTCACCACGTCATTCCCGCGAAAACGGGAATCTCACTCTTTTGACTTAAGAATGGATCCCCGCTTTCGCGGGGATGGCGTGGTGGTCGATCAAGGTCCGAGCCCCTTGCGGCTTACGCGACCTGCTGGTTCGTGGTGGCGCGGCGGTGGGTGACGGCTTCGGCGAGGGCTTCGAGGGCGGTTACTGTCGTGTTCCAGTCGATGCAGCCGTCGGTGATGGACTGGCCGTAGGTGAGAGGCTGGCCTGCGACCAGGTCCTGGCGGCCGGCGACGAGGTTGGACTCGATCATGACGCCGATAATGCGCCTGTCGCCGGCGGCGAGTTGGGCGCCGATGTCGGCGAGGACGAGGGGCTGGTTTTCCGGGTTTTTGGAAGAATTGGCGTGGCTGGCATCGATCATGATTGCGGGCGCGAGGCCGGATTTGGCGGCGGCTGCCGCGGCTGCCTCGACGCTTTGGGTGTCGTAGTTGGGCGTCTTTCCGCCGCGTAGGATGATGTGGCAGTCCTCGTTGCCGGTGGTGGCGGCAATGGCTGAGCGGCCGTCCTTGGTAACGGCGAGGAAATGGTGTGGCTGGCTGGCCGAGCTGACGGCATCGAGCGCGATCTTGACGTTGCCGTCGGTGCCGTTCTTGAAGCCGACGGGGCAGGACAGGCCGGAGGCCAGTTCGCGGTGGATCTGCGACTCGGTGGTGCGGGCGCCGATGGCGGCCCAGGAGACGAGGTCGGCGATGTATTGCGGCGTGGTCATGTCGAGGAATTCGCAGGCGGCGGGCAGGCCTAAGTTGGCAATATCAAGCAGGAGCGCACGGGCAGTGTGGAGGCCGGTGTCGATCTGGAAGCTGCCGTCGAGGTTGGGGTCATTGATGAGGCCCTTCCAGCCCACGGTGGTGCGAGGCTTTTCGAAATAGACGCGCATGATGATCTCGAGGCGGTCACCGAGCCGGTCGCGCAGCGGCACCAGGCGCTGGGCGTAGTCCATGGCTGCCTTGGTGTCGTGGATGGAGCAGGGACCGACAACAACCGCCAGGCGGTCATCGCTGCCGGAGAGGATGTTGTGGAAGGCATGACGGGCGCTGAGGACGGTGCGGGTCGCAGCGTCGGTGCGCGGATGCTGGCGCATGACCTCGATGGGAGTGGTCAGCGGCTTGATTTCAGTGATGCGAAGGTCGTCGGTGGATTTGAGCATGGTGCGGGTCCTCGGGATTGTCGAGGGGCACAAAAAAACCGCCTCGAGGGTTCGGGCGGTGGGCTTCGGGTTGGTCGTATCCTGGAAAGATCAGATCAAGCGCGCGGTAGCCTCCGCCGGGAGCGGATAGCTAAAATACCAAAACGAGAAGGTGCCGGCGGTGATCATGAAGGAAAGCTAGCGCGAGAGTTCGGTGTTGTCGAGTCCGACTTTTGGCGATCCCCTTGCCGTTGAGAGGAGGGTTGGAGGTTTTCATTTATGCGCGGGCTTAAAGCGTGGGAGAATTCAGAACCCCTACCCTCGGTCCCTCCCCTCAAGGGGGAGGGAGGCGATGGGGCTGCGCTTTGTGGTCGCGCCGCAAGTGAAGAGCCCTCGGGTCAAGCCCGAGGGTGACGGCCGGTGAGTGGGAGGGCGTCAAGCTCCGCCGGCCATGTTGAAGTCGTGTAGCTGCTGAATGGCGATTTGGCCTTCCCACTGAGGCCAGTGCTGGGTGTGGAGGGCGGCGAAGCGTTGGGACCAGTCGATGATCTCGGCTTCGGTGGGGAGTTCGTAGATGGCGTAGCCGCCGACCAGTTCCTTGGATTCGGCATAGGGGCCGTCGGTGACGACCTGGCGCTTGCGGACCGAGACCTTGCCGGTGTCGGACATGCCGCCGGTTTCCAGCATACGGGCGCCGGCCTCCATGCCGAGCTGGACGATGGCCTGCATCAGGGCGGGCGGCGGGGCGCCGGCTTCGGCAGGATTGGTGGTGGTGACGAAGGTGATGAACTTCATGGGGATGCTCCGGTGGTGTTCATTGGTACCACGGATGAGGGGAGCGCATTTCGACAATTGGATGGACCGATGACCCCCACCCTAGCTGCGCTATGGCCGTTGGCCTAGCTACGCTACCCTCCCCGCAAGGGGGAGGGAGGCGGAGCCGCGGGCTCGGAGCCATTCGGCCATAGGCCTCATGGCCTGATCACCTAAAATCGCTCCACTGGAGCGATTTTGCCTTTGGCCGGCGATCAGCGATTGAAGTGGTCGTAGACCAGCTGGGCCATGGCCCTGGAGATGGTCGGGACGTTTTCGAGGTCGGCGAGGGAGGCGCGGCCGACGGCTTTGGCGGAGCCGAAGTGGTTGAGGAGGGCGCGCTTGCGGGCGGGACCGATGCCCTCGATCTCGTCGAGCGGGTTCTTGATCTGGTCCTTCTTGCGCTTGGCGCGGTGGGTGCCGATGGCGAAGCGGTGGGCTTCGTCGCGCAGGCGCTGGACGTAGTAGAGGACCGGGTCGCGGTGCGGCAGCATGAAGGCTTCGCGGCCTTCCATGAAGAACTTTTCTCGCCCCGCGTCGCGCTCCTCGCCCTTAGCGATGCCGATAAAGGTCACGTCCTTGGGGAGGTTCATTTCGGATATGACCTCGCGCACGGCGTTGAGCTGGCCGGCGCCGCCGTCGATGAAGACGACGTCGGGCCAGTCGGGCATGCCGCCGCTCTCCTGGTCTTCAGCGGCTTCCTCGTTGCTCTCGTTGGCAAGGCGGGTGAAGCGGCGGGTCAGCACTTCGCGCATCATGCCGAAGTCGTCGCCAGCGGTGATGTCGGACTTGATGTTGAAAGTGCGGTAATGCTTTTTCGAGAAGCCTTCTTCGCCGGCGACGATCATGGCGCCCACGGCGTTGGTGCCCTGGATGTGGGAGTTGTCGTAGACCTCGATGCGGCGCGGGGGCTCGTCCAGGCCGAAGCAATTGGCGACGCCTTCGAGCAGGGTGCGGTTGGTGGCGCCCTCGGCGAGCTGACGGCCGAGCGCTTCGCGCGCGTTGTTGAGGGCGTGGTTGACCAGGTCACGCTTTTCGCCGCGCCGCGGCTGCTCGATATAAACACGGCGGCCGGCGCGGGTGGAAAGGGCTTCTTCCATCAGCGCGTGTTCGCTGAGTTCGTGGCTGACAAGAACGAGGCGCGCAGGGGTGCGGTTCTCGTAGAACTGTCCGATGAAGGCTTCGAGGACTTCGGCATCGGTGAGCGAGGCGTCGGCGCGCGGGCGGTAGGGATAGTTGCCCCAGTTCTGGAAGGCGCGGAAAAAGAAGACCTGGACGCAGAACTGGCCGCCTTCGTGGTGGATGGCGAAGACATCGGCTTCTTCGACCGTTTTTGCGGTGGCGTCGCCTTGCGACTGGACCAAGGCCAGAGCGGAGAGGCGGTCGCGGATCAGCGCGGCGCGTTCAAAATCAAGCTGCTCGGCCGCCTGGTTCATGTCGGCCTGGAGGTGATTGCGGACGGCGCTGGACTTGCCGGACAGGAACTGGCGCGCGTCTTCCACGAGCTCGGCATAGCCTTCGAGGCTGATTTCACGCGTGCAGGGGCCGGCACAGCGCTTGATCTGGTGCTGGAGGCACGGGCGGGTGCGGGCGGCATAAAAGCTGTCCGAGCAATTGCGCAGGAGGAAGGCCTTTTGCAGGCTTGAAATGGTGCGGGCGACGGCGGTGGCGGAGGCGAAGGGACCGAAATAGTGGCCGGGACGGCGGCGGGTGCCGCGGTGCTTGGTGAGTTCGGGCGCCTCGTGGTCGGTGGCGATCAGAATATAGGGGAAGCTCTTGTCGTCGCGCAGCAGCACGTTGAAGCGCGGCTTGAGGCGCTTGATCATGTTGGCTTCGAGCAGCAGCGCCTCGGACTCGGTCTCGGTGCGCACGAATTCCATGCTGACCGTGGCCGCGATCATGCGCTGAAGGCGGACCTCGAGCGCGTCGGGACGGGTGTAATTGGTGACTCGCGTCTTGAGGTTGCGTGCCTTGCCCACATACATGACCTCGCCGTTCGCATCGAGCATGCGGTAAACGCCGGGGGCAGCGGGCAGGGTGCGGACGAAGCTGCGAATGACTTCGTGGCCGCTAGCGGGAGGAGTGGGTGCGTCGGTCATGACCGGGGAGTGGGCTTGCTCTTGGGCAGGTATTCGAGATGTTCGCCGCCATCGAGCGCGAGCATCTGCCCCGTCATGGACGGCGTATTGAGCAACATTATGACGCCGTCGGCAATGGCGTCGGGACCGGCGTGGCGCTGGAGGGGCAGCGCTGCAACGGACTGCTCGAATTCAGCCTGCGACTGGCGCGTGTGGGGCAGGACCGGTCCGGGGCCGATGGCGTTGACGCGAATGGCAGGTGCCAGCGATTGCGCCAGGGTGCGGGTAGCGGTCCACAGCACCGATTTCGACAGCGTATAGCTGAAATAGGCGGGCGTGGGATGGAGCACGCGCTCGTCGACCATGTTGACGATGTTGCCTTCGACCCCGGGTGGAAGCTGTGCGGCGAAGTCGCGCGACAAAAAGATCGGGGCTTCGGCATGGATGGCGAAGTGCTGGTCCCAGAGGGTTTCGTCGACGTCGCGGGCGCTGTCGGGGTCGAACAAGGAGGCGTTGTTGACGAGGATGGTGATCGGGCCAAAGACGCCTGCGGCCCGAGCGACAAGCGCGGTGCGTTCGCGGCGGTTGGCAAGATCGGCTGCCAGGATCTCGGCTTCGCCGCCATTGTCGCGGATCTCGTCGCGAAGGGCGCGGGCGCCCTCGGCATTGGAGCGATAGTGGATAACGACGGCATGGCCCTGGCGCGCCAGGCGGCGGGCAATGGCAGCGCCAATGCGGTCGCTGGCGCCAGTGATCAGCGCGACGGGACGATTCGAGGGTATGGGCGTGTGCGACATTGGGCGGACCATAGGCTGTTTCGACCGGGCGCTTCAATGCCGGTGGCGCTCCGGGTGCTGACAGGCCGTGGCAGCAGCGAGGCCGATCAGCACACTGGCGAAGCGGCAGGCTTTGCGCTAGCCCTTGGTGACCGCTCCCCACTGTGACCTGATCCGATGACCCCGTCCACTGCACATGCCCGCGTCGACAATGTGGGCCGGGCCATAATGCTGACCCTCTTCACAATCGGTGTGTTCGGCATCCAGGATGTTTTGTCCAAGACGCTGGTGCAGACGTATTCGCCGTTCCAAGTCACCATGATGCGCTATTGGGGCTTTGCGCTGTTCGCGCTGGTCCTGGTGTTGCGGCAGGCGCCACTGCGGCAGGCGCTGAGCTCGAAGGTGCCGGTGCTGCAGGTGGTGCGCGGTTCGCTGCTGATCGTTGAAATCTGGTTCTTCGCCATGGCGCTGCAGAGCGTGCCGCTGGGCGAGCTGCAGGCCATTTCGCTGGTCTATCCGCTGCTGGTGACGCTGTTTGCCATCCCCATCCTGGGCGAGAAGGTGGGCGTGTTCCGGTTCGTGGCGGTGGGGATAGGTTTTCTCGGTGCCATGGTGATCGTACGGCCGGGCGGGCTGCCGCTTGGCTGGGGCGTGCTGTTTGCGGTGATCTCGTCGACGCTTTATTCGATCTATATCGTGATCACCCGCAAGGTCAGCCAGTTCGACAGTGCGGCGACCAGCATGGTTTATACGGGATTGATGGGGCTCCTGCTGTCGACTGCGGTGGGCATATTCTTCTGGCAGCCGATGGCGTGGAGCGATTTCGGTCTGGTGGTCACCATCATGGTCACGTCATGCCTGGGGCACGGGCTGATGGTGTTTGCCCTGTCAATGGCGCCGGCCAGCACGGTGCAGCCGTTCAACTACTTTTCGCTGCCCTGGGCGATTTTCCTCAGCGCCCTGGTGTTCGGCCACTGGATCGACCCGGTCTCGCTGGTGGGGGCGGTGATCATCGTGGCGGCAGGGCTGGTGGTGATGGCGCGGGAGCGAATCCGGCGGGTGCCGGTGCCGCAGGAGCCAAGCCTGCCGGGCAGGGACTAGGCAAGAAAACGCCGCCCCGGAGGGCGGCGTTGAAGTTTTAGTCACCGACGCAGAAGTAGCCGTTGGGACCGTTGAAGCAGACGCTGCTGCCGTTGTCATAGCCGGGCCAAGGCTGGGGGCGCGGCGGGCGCGGATTCCAGTGTGGCGGACGCGGGGGACGCGGATTGTGCCAGTGCGGAGGACGATCCCAGCCGGGGCCGTTGTCCCAACCCGGACGGTCCCAATCGGGGCGATCGTTCCAGCCGGGGCGGCCACCACGCTCAAGATAGTTGGCCGAAACCCAGCCATCGGGACCGCGCTTTTCGACATAGCACCAACTGCCGCGGCATTGCTGCACGTCGACACGGTCGCCGCGACGCAGCACGTCGACCTGCGAGTAGCCCGTGCCCGGGCCGGAGCGTACGTTGACATTGCCAGTCGCATAAGCGGGGGCGGCAAAAGCGGAGCCGGCGGTCGCCATGAGCGCCAAGGCTGCCAGCCCACCTGCCATGAGTTTCTTGCTCAAAGCCATTGTTGATCTCCTTCACCTGTTGGGCACTGAGTGCCTGTAACGGGAGATAATCACCCCCGCGATGAACCGGACCTGAATGGCTTCTTCAGCTTTCCATTACAGGCGCAGCAGATCCACAAAACGCTTGAGACGCTCTCCGAGTTTCTTGCGCTGCCTGGGCTTGAGCTCGCCCATCAGCGCCTCTTCCAGCTGCGCCCAGTGATCGGCGAGGCCATTGCGGATGCGGACGCCGCGTTCGCTGAGCGCCACACCGGGGGCGAGTTCGGGTCCGACCGCCTGACGCGTGACAAGGCCGCGGTCAATGAGGCGGGAAAGCCGGGTGGCTAGGGCAACTTCGGTGAGGCCAAGTTCGGCCGCCAGGTCCATCTCGGTGGTGCCGGCTCGGCCCAGTTCGAAGAGGATGGCATCGTCGCCGGGTTCAAGTCCCCGTTCCAGCAAAGGCTGCAGCAGTGCCTGGTGGGCCAGCTGCCCGGCCTCGATGAGCCGATAAAGCGTTGAACGGGATGAAGGCCTGGACATGGGCGGGAAAATAGTCCGAACTCCTCTGGCACGTCGATTGCTGTTCCCATCCTATCGTTAATCGCGGAGGGGCCAAGGCCGTTATTGTTCACCTTACGATGATGAGTTATGCGTGCATTGCCCTGATCCGGTGAACGGAACGCCATGACGCAAGACCTCGCCCGTATCCGCGCCTTTGTGCAAGTCTTCGACTCAGGCGGGTTCTCCGCGGCGGCGCGGCAGCATGGCCGGTCCAAGGCGCTACTCAGCAAGTATGTCACCGATCTCGAGGATTATCTCGGCGTGCGGCTGATGAACCGTACGACGCGCAAGCTCAGCCTGACAGAGGCGGGCGAGGCCTATTACCGGGAAGCGAGCGCCCTGCTGCAGCAACTCGACGACCTCGACGCCACGATCACCGACCAGACGGCCGAACCTCGCGGCATGCTGCGGGTTTCGGCACCGCGCAATTTTGGCGAGTCCACGCTGGCGCCGGCGATCTACGAGTATCTCAAAAAGTATCCGAAGGTGAGCCTCGACCTGCGTCTGGAGGATCGCTATGTCGACCTGGTCGACGAGGGGATCGACGTAGCGCTGCGCATTTCGACGCTGGCGGATTCCTCACTGATCGCGCGCAAGATTGCCGACATGCATGTGGTGGTGGGGGCAGCGCCGGCGCTGCTCAAGCAGTTCGGCATGCCCAAGCATCCTGAGGACCTGCGGCAGCTGCCCTGCATCGTCGATGTCAACCTCCAGGGCCAGTCGAACTGGCGGTTTATCGAGGATGGAAAGACCATCTCGGTGCCGGTCAACGGCCCGCTGCGGGTGAACTCGCCATTGGCGGCGCGGCAGGCGGCGGTGATGAATCTCGGTTTCGTCGTATTGCCGTCCTATCTGGCGGAGCCGTCGATCGCGAGCGGAGACCTCGTGCCCGTTTTGGCCGATTTCCTGCCAACGGGGCAGACGCTGCAGGCGGTTTATCCGCACCGGCGGCACCTGGCGGGCAAGGTGCGGGCGCTGATTGACCACCTGGTTGACTGGTTCCAGCACCATCCCATTCACTAGCGCAAGGCTGGGGCACGACTTGACCATTGGTTTCCCGAACAGGCGCCTGGCAGCCTTTGCCGTTGGCTTCCTGGCTCTGACAGTTCCGGCCGCCTCGCACCCCCATATCCTGATCGACGCCAAGGCTGTGGTTGAGTTCGACGCCAATGGTGCGGTCTCGGGGCTGCGTCATGCGTGGCAGTTCGACACGGCGTTTTCGGCCTGGATGATCCAGGGGCTGGATACCAATGGCGACCGCGAGACCTCGCCGGAGGAACTGCAGGGCCTGGCGGACGAGAATATGGTGGGCCTGGCCGAATATGGCTTCTACACCTATGCCGGGGAAGGCGAGGCGTTGATGTCGTTTACGCCGCGCGGCGACCAGCGCATGGTTTATGAGGACGGCCATGTAACGCTCAGTTACTCGCTGGACGCGACGGCGCCTATGCCGATTGATGGGCCGTTCGAGTTGGCCGTCTATGATCCCGAATATTATGTCGCCATCAGCTTTGCCGATGCCGGAACGGTGACGCTCGACGGGGCGCCGGGCGACTGCGGCGTTGTGCTGGAGCCGCCCAAGCCGATGGACCCGGCGGTGGAGGAACGGCTCTATGCGCTGGGGCCCGAGGTTCTAGAACTGCCGCCTGACCTGGCGGCGGCGATGCGCGGAACGCAGGGGCTGATTGCGATCAGCTGTGGCGAGGCCCCTGTTGCGGCGGCGCCGACGACCGCTATCGAGGCGGCGACGCAGGTGGCCGAGGCGCGGCCGGCGTTGCCCTTTGGCGGACCGCCGCCTGAGCCCGGCCTCAACCTGCCGCGGAGCGGGTTCTTCGGCTGGCTGCAGGACCAGCAGCGCAGCTTTTATGGCGCGTTGACGGCCTCGCTCGATGCGCTGCGGACGGACTGGACCGCCTTCTGGGTCTTGGGTGGGCTGAGTTTCCTCTATGGCGTGTTCCACGCGGCGGGGCCGGGGCACGGCAAGGTGGTAATCTCCTCCTATATGCTGGCCAATGAGACGCAGCTGCGGCGTGGGGTGACGCTGAGCGTGATCTCGGCGCTGCTGCAGTCGGTGGTGGCGATCGGCTTCGTGCTGATTGCTGCCGGCATCCTGGGCATGACCAGCGTTGCCATGGGCGACGCGGCGCACTGGATCGGCGTCGTGTCCTATGCGCTGGTGGCGCTGCTCGGGCTGTGGCTGGTGGCGCGAAAGGTGTTCGGCTGGGGCCATGCGCACCACGGCCACGACATGGCGCACATGGCGCGGCACCACCTGCATGTGCATGACCATGACCACGATCATGACCATCGCCACGAGCATCACCATGACGATGGGCATGCCCATGTGGTGACGCCCGAGGCGACGAATGGGAGCCTGCGGGAGCAGATTGGCGTGGTGCTGGCGGTGGGGTTGCGTCCCTGTTCCGGGGCGCTGGTGGTGCTGGTCTTCGCGCTGTCGCAGGGGCTGGTGCCCGCGGGAATTGCGGCGGTCCTGCTGATGGGCGTGGGAACAGCGATCACCGTGGCGGTGCTGGCGACCGTGGCGGTGACGGCAAAGGGGTTGGCGCGGCGGATCGGTGGGGTGGACAACCCGGTGGCTGCCGCCGTGGTGTGGTGGGCCGAGCTCGCGGGCGCGGTGGCGGTGCTGGGCTTTGGGGTGCTGCTGTTGGCGGCGAGTGTGTAGTCCTCGGCGGCACGAGTGCGGGGGCGGAAGAGCGCGACCCAACGCCGCCTTGCGGTTAGCGGCGGAGGGGTTATGGTGCGCCAGCCTAGAATCCCTCCAAACTGGCGCCCCATGTCCGATCACCTTCCGCCTGCCCATCCGCCTGTTCCGTCACCCAAGATCGGCGTCGTGCTGCTCAACCTGGGTACGCCCGATGCGACGGACTATTGGAGTGTACGGCGCTACCTCAAGGAATTCCTTAGCGATCCCCGCGTCATCGAGACGCCGAAGTGGCTGTGGTGGCCTATTCTCAACCTGGTGATCCTCAGCTTCCGGCCGCGAAGGAGCGGCCATGCCTATTCCCAGATCTGGGACAAGGAGCGCAACGAGAGCCCCTTGCGTGTGATCACCCGCGATCAGACCGAAGCGCTGGCGCAGCGGCTAGCCGGGCACGACAATGTCGTGGTGGATTATGCCATGCGTTATGGCAATCCCTCGACCAAGAGCGTGCTGGAGAAGATGCAGGCGGCGGGATGCCAGAAGATCCTCCTCGTGCCGCTCTATCCGCAGTATTCTGCTACAACGACGGCGACAGCCAACGACAAGGCGTTCGACGCCCTGCGGCAAATGCGCTGGCAGCCGGCGGTGCGCACGGCGCCGGCCTATTTCGATGATCCGAAATATGTTGAGACGCTGGCCAACTCGATCCGCGATGGCGTCGCGGCGCTCCCATTCGAGCCGGATCTGGTGATCACCAGCTACCATGGCATGCCGGTGGAGTATCTGGAGCGCGGCGACCCCTACCATTGCCAATGCTACAAGACGACACGGCTGGTGCGGGAACATCTGGGCTGGGACAACAGCAAGCTGATGGTGACGTTCCAGTCGCGTTTCGGACCCACCAAGTGGCTCGAGCCCTATACCGATGTGACGCTGGAAGCTTTGCCCAAGCAGGGCGTCAAGAAGGTGGCGATCCTCGCCCCGGCGTTCTCGGCGGACTGTATCGAGACGCTGGAAGAGATCAACATGCAGGGCCGCGAGACCTTCATGGAAGCGGGCGGCGAGCAGTTCGCCTATATTCCCTGCCTCAATGCCAGCCCGGGCGGGATGGACATGATTGAATCGATGGTGCGGCGCGAGCTTGCCGGCTGGCTGTAACAATGTGCCACGCCCTCGTGGTTCGAGGCTTTGCTTGGCAAAGCGCCTCACCATGAGGGCTACGGAGAACTCCAGGCTTCAACAGTCCTCGGTGAGGTGCGCTCTCTGGCGCTCCGAACCAAGAGGGCGTGGCACCTCAGCCTGTCTTACCGGCGTCGATGATGGCGCGGACTTCGCCTTCGACGCTATCGAGGATGCGGTTGATGGCGCGGACGGCCGCGTCAGGGTCAGAGGCGACGATGGCGTCAGCGAGGTCGCGGTGCAGTGGGAACGAGGCCAAGCCGAAAGCATCGGCGCTGAAGGGCGAGGCGCCGCCGCGTTCCAAGGCGTGGTCGAGGTTCATGAGCAACTGGCCATACATGGGATTGCCAGACGCGTCGTAGATGGCGCCGTGGAAGGCGTGATCAGCCTTGCGCCAGGGACGGCCGGCGTCAACTTCGATCAAGAGGAGGTCGCAGAGGCGGCCGATGTCCTTACGCTGCTGATCCGTGGCGTTCAGCGTCGCCTTGCGCACGACGTCGTTTTCCAGCGTGCGGCGGATTTCCATGAGGCGGAGCAGCGCTTCGCCCTCGAGGCGGACCATGGTGGGCACAAGGCCGCGGGAGGTCTGGACGCGCGCCGAAAGGTAGGTGCCGTCACCGCGGCGGCGGCGGATGATGCCGAGACCCTCCCAACGGTTGAGCGCCTCACGGATGGTGGAGCGGCCGACGCCGAGCGTGGCTGCCAGCGAGACTTCAGGAGGCAGGCGATCACCGATGGTGAGGCCCGAGCGCTCGACCATCTCGGCAAGCGCGTCGAGAACCGCGACGCCCCGGGTGCGGGTTTCCAGCGGCTCAAGATAGCTTAGTGCGCCTTGCGTCACGATCGGTCGCTCCTGTGGTCCGGCAACGCGGGCACACACACCATAGTTCAGGCGATTTGTCAGCTTGCCGAAGCTCGCTGCCGCCCCGCGCCAAGGCCCAGAAGTTCGGTGAGCGCCTCTAACAGCAGATCCATCTGCCCGCGGGAGTTGTAGCCTTGGACGGAGAGGCGGCAGATAGAGGTGTCCTGCCATGTGAAGACGGGGATTTCGATAGCGTAGCGGTCCAGCAGGTCGATCTTGAGCTGGTCGGTGTCGCAGGGCGGGATGGGCATGGCGACCATTTGCGGGGCGCAGAATTGGGGGGCGCTAAGCGGCGGCAGGCCGGTGAGTTCGCCCAGGCGCCGCGCCGTGTCCTGCGCCAGCGCCTGGCAATGGGCCTGGACGCTGGTCCAGTCATTGTCGCGGCGAAAGTCGATGGCGGCGGGAACAGTCAGCCATGGCGAGGGATCGCGCGTGCCCTGGATTTCGATCTCGTCGACAAAGGGCGAATTGCCGAAGGCGCCCCTGGTGCCGGGGACCTTCGAGTCCTTGGTCCAGCCATGGGAGATGACGAGGGGATCGAGCAGGCTCTGGACCTCGGGGCGTGCGTGGAGAAAGGCAGAACCCTTGGGTGACATCATCCACTTGTGGCAATTGCCCGAGTAGAAATCGGCGCCAAGCTTATCGAGGTCGAGCGGGATGTGACCGGGCGTATGGGCGCCATCGATAACGCTCCAGATGCCGCGGCGGCGTGCTTCGGCAACGGCCCTTTCGATCGGGAACAGGAGGGCCGTGGGCGAGGTGATGTGGCTGAGAAAGAGGACCCTGGTGCGGTCAGTCATGCCGGCCAGAATGGCGTCGGTGAATTGGGCCTCGCTGACAAGCGGCAGGGGAATGTTGACTACAACGATTTCGGCGCCGGTATGCCGCGCCACATAGGCCCAGGTCTTTTCCAGGGCGGAATATTCATGGTCGGTGGTGAGGATCTGGTCGCCCGGCTTGAGGTCGAGCGACTGGGCGACGACGTTGAGGCCGGTTGTGGCATTGGTGACGCCGACCAGGTCGTCGGCAGAGCAGCCCAGCTCGGCGGCGAGCCGCACGCGCGGCTCTCGGAGGAGGTCGGTGAGACGGCGGCCGAGGAATTCCACGGGTTGTCCCTCGAGCTCCAGTTGCCACTTCTGATAGTCGGCAAAGACAGGACGTGGGCAGGCGCCGAAGGAGCCGTGATTGAGGAACACGACGTCCTCGCGAAGAAGGAACTGCCGGGCAAGATTTTCGGACACGTCAGCGGCCTTTCAGAGTGGGATCGAGAGCGTCGCGCAGGCCGTCTCCGAACAGCGTCGTGGCAAGGACGGTGATGGCGAGCGCGGCGGTGGGGAAGACCGCGAGGTGCCAGTAGAAGAACATGAAATCGATGCCCTCGTTGATCATCTGGCCCCAAGTCGGCGTGGGCGGCGGCACGCCGATGCCGAGGAAGCTGAGGCTTGCCTCCAGCATCATGGCCAAGGGAATGGCCAGGACGAAGCCGACGATGATGGGCGAGATGGAGTTGGGGATGAGGTGGCGGCGGATGACGTACCAGGGCGAAGCGCCGAGCGCCTGGGCAGCGCGCACGAATTCCCTTTCGCGGAACGCCTTTACCTGTGCGCGGACGAGGAGGCAGACCTGCACCCAGCCGAAGAGCGCGGCGATCAGGATGATGGTGAAGTAGCCGCCGCGGGTCAGGGCGCCGAGCAGCATGGCGGCCAAGAGCGGCGGAACCACCGAGAAGAGCTCGATGACGCGCATGATGAACCAGTCGGTCTTGCCGCCGAAATAGCCGGCAAAGGCGCCGAGCGGGATGCCGATCAGGAGGCTGAACAGGGCGGCGGCAAAGCCGATGGTGAGCGAGACGCGGGCGCCATAGACGATGCGAGTGTAAAAATCGCGCCCGAGGCTATCGATGCCGAACCAGTGCTGGCTGGAGGGGAAGGCGAGCGCCTCGGTCAGAAACAGCTGTGCATCGGGTGGCGCGGGGGTGATCAGGGGGGCAAACAGCGCCATCAGGATCAGGACCAGCAGGACGGCGCCAGCGACCATGGCCGCCTTGTTGCCGATGAAACGCTGCCAGGCAAACCAGAGTGGATTGCGCTGGCGATGCGGTGACGCAACGGGGGTCGTATCGATGGTCATTGCCCGCCTCCTACACGGATGCGCGGGTTGATCAGGGCGTAGACGATGTCACTCAGCAGATAGGCGATGCAGTACATGAAGGTGATCATCAGCATCAGCGCCATTTCGAGCGGGTAGTCGCGGCCCTCGATGGAGGAGACGAAATAGGCGCCGAGGCCGGGCACGCGGAACATGGCCTCGACGAAGATGGAGCCCGTCGCGGTGCCGATGAACATGGGCAGGAAGACGGTAACCAGGGGAATGGCGGAGTTGCGCAGCACGTGCTGGAAGATGATGCGGCGCTCGCTCAGACCCTTGGCGCGCAGCACGGTGACGAAGGGACGGTTGAGCGTGTCGAGCATGGCCGAACGGGTGTAACGGGCATAGGTCGCCAGCGGGATCAGCGCATAGACGGCGATGGGCAGGATCCAGCGCTCCGGCTTGCCCCAGCCGCTGGCGGGCAGCCAATTGAGCCAGACGGCAAAGATCAGGATCAGCAGCATCGAGGTCACGAAGACGGGGATGGTGAGCCCGAGCGTGGCCAGCGTCGAGGCGAAATAGTCGATCCAGGTATTGCGGTTGAGGGCCGCCGCCATGCCAAGGAGGATGCCGAGTGGGGCGCCGATCAGCACGCCGAGGCCGCCCAGGACCAGGGACGGAACCCAGGCCCGCGACAGGAGCTGGGTGACAGTTTCGCCGGGGCTCTGATAGGGCACGCCGAAGTCGAAATGCAGCACGCCCCACATGTAGCGGAGGTACTGGACGTGGAGCGGTTGATCGAGACCCAGCTGCGCCATCAGCTTTTCGCGCACTGCCGCCGAGACGGGCATGTCGTTGGCGTCGAACGGTCCGCCCGGGATGGCGTGCATCATGAAGAAGATGACGAGCGATACGATAATGAAGGTGACGGCGACCGAGAGGAGGCGGCGGAGGATGTAAAGGATCATGTTGCGCGCCTCACGTCGTGACGATCGCCTCGACCCGGTGGCCCGGGGCGATGGTGACAAGTTGCGGCTGGGCGTTGGGCGCCATACCTGTTTGGATGACGGTGTAGCGCGGCGTGGCGGCCGCGATCTCGTCGGCGCTAAGGAAGGTCCGCTCGCGCTTGTGGCGGGGATTGGTGGCCGGAAGGGCGTCGAGCAGGGCGCGGGTATAGGGGTGCTGCGGTTCGCTGAAGATCCGTGCCGTGGGCGCTTCCTCGACGATGCGGCCGCGATACATGACCACAACGCTGTCGGTGAGGGATTTCACGGTCGAGAGGTCATGGCTGATGAAGAGGATCGACAGACCCATTTCGCCCTGCAGCGCCTTGAGGAGGCCGATGATCTGTGCCTTGACGGTGACATCGAGCGCGGAGGTTGGCTCGTCCGCGACCAGTACGGTTGGTTCGAGGATCAGGGCACGGGCGATAGCGACGCGCTGGCGCTGACCGCCGGACAGTTCGTGAGAGTAGCGATTGCCGAAGCTGCGCGGCAGGCCGACGCGCTCGAGCCAATCGAGAGCCTTGTCCGTCTGCTCGCCCCGGCTGCCGATGCCATGGATGTGGAGCGGTTCGGCGACAATCTGGGACAGCGTCATCATCGGGTCCAGGGCCGAATAGCTGTCCTGGAAGACGATCTGCATGCGGCGGCGATGGCCTTTCAGCGCCTCGCTGCCGAGAGCGGTGATGTCGGTGCCGTCGAGCA
Organism: Devosia sp.; assembly: GCF_036563435.1. GTDB lineage: Bacteria > Pseudomonadota > Alphaproteobacteria > Rhizobiales > Devosiaceae > Devosia. The sequence goes on along the minus strand of NZ_DATCMJ010000001.1, from coordinate 187,295 downwards.
GGATCTGCCCACCCGTGGGCTCGGTGAGGCGCATGGCCATGAGGCCGGTCGTGGTCTTGCCGGAGCCGGATTCACCGACAAGGCCGACGATGCGGTTGCGCGGCAGGATGATGTCGAGAGGCCTGACGGCATGGAAGTCGGCGTGGCTGGTGAACAAGCCGCGACGGCGCTTGATGGAGAAAGTCTTGGCGATGCCGCGCAGTTCAAGCGCTGGCTCGGCGGCGGTTTCCGCGGTGGGCGAGGGATCGTAGCGTGCATCGAGGCTTGCTAGGAGCGCTTTGGTATAGGCGTGACGGGGCGCATCGAAGATCTGCTCTACGGAGCCTTCTTCCATGACCTCGCCGCCATACATGACGAGGACGCGATCCACGGTCTCGGCGATGACGCCCAGATCATGGGTGATCATGATCAGGGCCATACCGAACTCGGCCTGCACGCGCTTGATGAGTTGGAGAATCTGCGCCTGGATGGTGACATCGAGGGCGGTGGTCGGCTCGTCGGCGATCAGTAGCTTCGGACGGCAGGAGAGCGCCATAGCGATCATGGCACGCTGAAGCATGCCGCCCGAGAGCTGATGCGGATAGTAGGAAAGGACATCCCGGGCGTTCTTGATCTCGACGCGCACCAGGAGCTGTTCGGCTTCTGCCAAGGCGTCGCGCTTGCTGAGCCGACGATGCGCCTGGACGGTTTCGGCGATCTGGTGGCCGATGGTGAAGACCGGGTCGAAGGCGGTCATCGGATCCTGGAAAATCATGGCCGCCGAGCGGCCGCGGAGGCGCGCAAGGTCTTCCTTGCCGGCCCGTGCGACGTCCACCCCATCCAGCTGCAGGGTCGTGGCCGAGACATTGGCCGTGGCTGGCAAGAGGCGGAGCAGGGCGCCGCAGCTGACCGACTTGCCGGATCCGGATTCCCCGACAATGCCGAGGCTTTCGCCATCACCAACCGAAAAGCTGATGCCCCGCACGGCGTCGATCCGCCCGCCATACTGGCTGAAGCTGACCTTGAGGTCTTCGATCTGGACGAGGGGCATGAGCAACCTGGGAAGCGAGGCGAGATGCTCCCCGGCATGGCCGGGGAGCAGGTTGTGCACGGCCGTTACTGCTTGGTCAGGTGGGTGAAGAAGTAGTGGGCCAGACGATCGAGCGGCGTGAAGCCCAGGGCGTTGGGCTCGGAGGCCTCGCCGCCGAGTTCGTCGGAGATGACGGCGATGGTCACAGGATGGACCAGCGGCACGATCAGGCCCTGGTCGATCATGATCTGCTCGGCGTCGCCATAGAGGTCGAAGCGGGTATCCCAATCGCTTTCGGCATCGGCCTTGGCGACGAGGGCATCATACTCCGAGATGTGGTAGCCGTGGCGGCCGCCGTTGAAGAAGATGCCGTAGAAGTTCGACGGATCGAGGTAGTCGTATTCGTAAGGTGCGATGAAGATGTTGTTGGTCTTGTTGCGCAGGCCATCCATCCATTCGGCGCCGGGAAGGACGCGGATGTTCATGGTGATGCCCAGCACTTCCTTGAACTCGGCCTGCAGATACTGCGCCATGGCAGGGATGATGGCGCCGTTATAGCCGCCTTCTTCGCGATACCAGATCTCGATTTCGGGGAAGCCTTCGCCATTCGGGTAGCCGGCATCGGCCATGAACTGCTTGGCCTTTTCCGGACCGAACACGGCTTGCGCGGCGACCTCTTCATTGTAGCCAGGATAGCCGGGCGGCAGGATGGAGCCGGCCGGGATGGCGATGTCCTTGAGGACAGTGGAGGTCAGTTCGGCGCGGTCGACGGCATAATAGAAGGCGCGGCGGACGTTGACGTCGTTGAACGGCTCGGAGTCGAGGTCATAGGAAATGTAGGAGGTGGCAAAGACCGCGTTCTTGCGGATGCCATTGGGGTAGCGCTGGCTGGCGACGGGCACCTGACCGGTATTGAGGAAGGAATAATCAGCGTCGCCGGCAAGGAAGGCCGGCAGGCCGACTTCGGGCGCGCCGAGGGTGGGATCGACTTCCAGACGGTCGATCTGGGCCTGCCAGGGGCCGGTATAGGTATCGGACTTGGTGAAGACGACGGCGTTGTTGGACTTTTCCCAGCTCTCGATCTCGAAGGGGCCGGAGGAGACGATGGACTCGACGTTGACCGCCCAGTCGTCGCCCAGTTCGTCGACCTTGTGCTTGGGCACGGGGTACCAGAGGCTGGTGACGGAGGGGAAATAGGGCTTGGGCGCCACGGTAGTGACTTCGATGGTGAGGTCGTCGACCGCCTTGAGACCGAGCGTCGCCACATCGGCACTGCCTTCGGTGACTTCCTTCCAGCCCTTGATGCCGCCGGCGAAGTCCCAATACCAGGCGAAATCATAGCCGGAGGTGGCGGCGCGCTGGAGGGCGAAGACGTAGTCTTCGGCGGTGAGCGGCTCGCCGTCCGACCAGACGAGACCGGGGCGGAGCTTGAACGTCCAGGTCAGCCCGTCCTCGGACTGCGACCAAGACTCGGCGGCCATGGGCGTCAGCTCGAATTCCTTGTCGAAGGTGGCGATCGGCACCTGCAGCAATTCGGAGAAGGTGGCGCGGTCATAGACCGTCTTCATGTAATCCATATAGGTGCCGGCAGTGGATTGGCCGGGCGCCACGACGGTGGTCTGCGCGAGGACGGGCAGGGTCATGGCCGTGGCGGCGACCAGCATGCCCGCCAGTTTCAGTGCTGCATTCATTGAAAAACTCCCTCCGGTGCGGCCGATGCGATTTCCCCTCAGAAATCGACTAATGCCATATGTCTGACAAATGCGGGAGAGCTTGGCAAGCCGGTTGCGATGGGGCGGGGGAGGGGTGGGGGGCGAAGGAGAGGCGGCGTTACCCCCCTTGGAGAAGGTGTGGGGCGAAGGAGAGGCGGCGTTACCCCCCTTGGGGAAGGTGGGGGGCGAAGGAGAGGCGGCGCTACTCCCCGCTGGGGAGAGGGGCCCTTTTCTACCAGCCGGGGCCGGCGAAGTCTGGTGGGGTGACGTTGACCAGGCCCCGGCCCACGATCTCGTCCCGCCGGACCCAGCCGGTGTCGGGGATGTGGCACCATTGTACGCTGCTGCGGCCCCAGAGGGGATAACCTGCATCGCCCAGGGTGCCGAAGGGGGAGTCGGCATCGACCTGGGTGCAGCTGTCGATAGGGATCTGGGAGCCGTCGGGGATGCGGCCGATGATGCGGTAGCCGCTGTCGGGGCCGGCGTGGACGGCAATGTTGCCGCCCGAAACGCGGGCGGTGATCGGCTCGGCGAGAGCGGGGGTGGCGGCGAGCAGGAGAGCGGCCAAAAGAGCGGCTGGCGCATGGGAGAACTCCGTTTGGGGAGTCCAATGCGCCAGCTGCCGCCGAGTTTCAAGCTAGAGGTCGACCTTGGCGTTGTCGCCGAAATCGGGGGCGGTGCCGGTCACGGCGGCGACCGCCATCTTGGCGAAGGCGACGGCGCGGTTGGGGCTGTCCCAGAGTTCGCCGTCATCTGGGGTGACGGTGAGGAGGCGGATGGAGGGGTCGCTGGCATCGTCCCACCAGGCCTTGTCGAAATCGGTCCAGAGCTCGGTGATCTTGGCGCGGTCATTGGTGACCTCGGCGCTGCCCGAGATCACTGCATATTTGTGGCCGCCGGAATCGACCCAGGCGCAGGAGACCCAGGGGAACTTGTCCACCTGCCAGTTCTTCTGGCCCTCGGCGTCGACCAGGAAGTGGATGGCATGTTCCTCGCGGCGGACGCGGGCGGAGAGGGGGCGGGAGCGCTGGCGTTCGCCATCCCAGGTGGTGAACATGCAGATGTCGATCTTGTCGGCCAGTTCCCAGATGCGATCCTGCACCTCGGCCGGGGTCTTGTCGTTGTCGTGGTGTTCCTTGACCATGCTTGGGCTCCATTGCGGTGATGGAGCAGGAACGGGCCAAGAGGGGGGAAGTTGCGGACGTGCCGATGCGCCGGTCTGCCGCATGGCATCCGGGGGCACGGTGGGAAGCGGCTTTCGCCCCGACGGCTTGCGCCGCCTGCTTGGTGTTGTTGAAGAGGCGAAAGCCGCTTCACACGAACGGGATATCCGGCGCATGCATCGAGCGGCTCCATGAAGGAACGTCCGGTTGGGCGATCGGGCGGGGATCCCCCCCTTCTCCTTCTCACGTCCCCGGCCTGCCGGTGGTCAGCATCCACGCCAGTGCCGGGCGCCCCCGGCATCCAGTTCTCCTGCCCGGCGCTGCGTCAGCGCCGCGTGCATGGCAGGAACGGAGCGATTATAGATCGTCGTCATCGGGCGGGGATAACTTTCCCAGGTTCTCCTCCCGATAGGCGATCCCCTCCAGGGTAATCCACTCGTCGCCATATTCGTGCTCGTGGTCGCGGTGGCGCCAGGCAAAGGTGTCGAGCGCCAGCTGCGCATCGCGCAGCATGCTGTTGAGCTGGCGGTGGCGTGGCGGCCGGGCCGGATCGGGCCGGGGCAGCAGACGGGCGCCGGGCTCGCGCGACACCAGGCGGTAGATGTCGCCGAGCAGCGCCCCGACCGTGCCGGTAAGGAGGGGGCTCGCCAGCGCCTCGGGCGCATCGCGAAACGCCTCCAGGACGGCGGGCCGCAACGCCCTCAGCCGCTGGGTATACTGTCCATGTTCAAACACCCGGTCATACGAAATGATGTCGTTCATCGCCTGCTCCTTTTGCCTCAGGGTAAGGCCTCCGGAGCGGGCGGGGATAAGTGCTATTGCCTGATGGTCAGGGTGTTGGTGTCGCGGATGATGACGAGTTCGAAGGGGCGACTCAACCGGTAGCAGTTGTTTTCCGGGTTGAACTCGGCAAAGCGGAAGCCGGCCTCGGCCATCTGGCTGGCTTCGGCCAGGGTCAGCGGCAGGTCGCGAGTGGTGCGGTTGGCAAGTTCGGTGGTGAAGCTGGGCATCGGTATTCTCCCGGAGTGGGTGTTCTCTTTTTGTTCTAAATCGCGTTGCGGGAAAGAGTCCAGAGGGCCGGTCGCAATGTGATCGGGCGCGCGGCGATTGACAGCGGAAGGGCGGGCGGCGAGGCTCCCTTTATGGTGACCTATCAGAAGCTCGAGACGCCGCTGACCGGCGGCTGCCAATGTGGCGCCGTGCGCTACCGGGTGGGCGTCCAGCCGGAAAACGTCCACCTCTGCCATTGCCGCATGTGCCAGAAGGCGGTGGGCGGGCCGTTCGCGGTGATCTGTCCCGTGCTCAAGAGCGATTTTGCGGTGACGCGCGGCGCAATCAGCTGGTTTCACTCGTCTTCTGTGGCGCGGCGGGGCTTTTGCCGGGACTGCGGCACGCCCCTGATCTTCGACTATCCCGATTATCCCGATATCGGCGTCCTTGCCGGCAGCTTCGATCAGCCCGACCGCGTGCCGCCGGTGGTGCAATATGGGGTGGAAAGCCGCGTCCCGTGGTGGCACGGCATCGAAAAGCTGCCCGGCGATGCGCCGACCTATGCCGAGGATCCCCAAGGCATGCTGACGCGCATCCAGGCGAGCAACCGCCAGCATCCGGACCACGACACCTGAGCCAAAAACCACGTTCAAGACGGAGACTTTTGCATGCACATCTATCTGCTGCTGGCCCATCCTGACGGGGAGAGTTTCTGCGGGGCGCTGGCGGACGCCTACGAGGCGGCGGCAAAGGCTGCGGGGCACGAGGTGCGGCGGCAGGATCTGGGCGCGCTCGCCTTCGATCCGATCCTCCACAAGGGCTATAGGGAAATCCAGGAGCTGGAGCCCGACCTCGTCCAGGCGCAGGAGTTGATCAGGTGGTGCGAGCACTGGGTGATCATCTATCCGGTGTGGTGGGGTTCGGTGCCGGCGCTGCTCAAGGGGTTTATGGACCGTGCCGTCCTGCCCGGCTTCGCGTTCAAGCCGCATGACGAGGGTCCCTTATGGGACAAGCTGCTCAAGGGCCGCTCGGCGCAGCTGATCACCACCTCCGACGCGCCCAGCCTTTATCTGCTGCTGGCATATCGCAACAGCGACGTGGCGATGATGAAAAAGGCGGTGCTGGATTTTTGCGGCATCAAGCCGGTCAAGCTGACGCGGCTCGGCAGCATGAAGGGTGCCAGCGACGAGAAGCGGGCGACGTATCTGGAGACGGTGCGGCGGCTGGCTGGGCGGTAGCTGACGAGAGCCTGAAATAGGGTGTAACCGCAATTTCACTTTATAAACAATGACTTATCTGGAACGGAAGGCGCGGGGGCGGGTTAGGAGGGCGAGGGCTTTTCAGTTCGAGGAGAATGAAATGCGTAAACCTGCTGTTTTGTCTTTCGCCACGTCGCTGCTCCTTTCGGGCGCCGCCTTGGCGCAGGACACGGTCGTGGTCGACCTGTCCGGCATCCGCACCCACATTGCCGGCGACCTCGGCATCGATGTCGATGACGTGCCCAGCACCATCTCGCTTTCCGCTGAAGCCGCGGCCGAAGTCTGCGGCATTGCGGTGGGCGATCTCAGCGCCACCTGCGCGGCTATATCCGGTTCGGCTGAACTGACGGCGGCCATCGAAGCCGAGCTCGACGGGAACGGCAATGCCAACAGCGCCCGCGAATTCGCGCCTGGCCAGCAGGATGGCCCGGCCAAGGACTTCGCGCCCGGCCAGCAGGACGGCGACGCCAGGGATAGCGCCCCCGGTCAGCAGAAAAAGCAGTAACAGCTGCCGATCTTTTCCTGTGGCAAGCCCGGCTTCGGCCGGGCTTGTTGCGTTTGGGGCTCTGCTCCTCCCCCTTCAGGGGGGGCCGGGAGGGGGTTTCTTTCCATGAGCGCTGAGCTTGCTTGTGACCGGAAAGGCCGGCTGCGCCGGACCCCCACCCAACCTCCCCCTGGTAAGGGGGAGGGGCGCATCGGGAATGCGGAGCCCTCTGCTCCTCCCCTCCTTCAGGGGGAGGCCGGGTGGGGGTTTTCTTCCCACGCACTGAGTTTGCTTGAGGTTCTTGGAGGCCGGCTGCGCCGGACCCCCACCCAACCTCCCCCTGGTAAGGGGGAGGAGCGCATCGGGGATGTGGCACCTTCTGCTCCTTCGGAATGGGTCAGTAGGGTTCTCCCACATGTGCCAAGTTACTCGAAGTCTCGAACACCCCGCATGCTCCGATACTCAATACGAAGGCCGAATAGTCGCGGTGATAACTCTTGAGACATCACAATTATTGTTTCTGTCGAGGAATCATGCCTTTCATAGGATGGAGAGAGCAAACATGCAGCTGACTAACGTTCGAATTCGAAATTTCCGTACTGTACGCAACGAGATAAATTTCGATGTTCATAGCGGAATGACAATAGTTGGTCCTAATAACGCAGGAAAATCTAATATCCTTCGTGCAATAGGGGTTTTCTTTTCAGGTCAAGATAATAACAAATACGACCATGCAATCGATTTAACTCACGGTTTACATGGTGAGCGTACCAGTATCGCGGTAACATTTGAGCCCAATGATCCAGAGTTTGACTCAGATTTCACGCGTCTTCATGAAGAACTTCGTCTGCTGCATCCCGAGCCGCCGCCGAAAACTTCGAATATCGTCCTGAGCGTGTACTTCACCGAAAAGAATAAGCCGGTTTATGCATTCTTTCCGAATGCTAAGAGGCCGTCTGGAGGACCGAACGCACAGTACTCAAGAGTTCAGAACGAATTAATTGAGCGGATCTTTCGAACTTTTCAAGTAATATATACACCATCTGCCAAAAGTTATTCGGAAATATTTACTGACGTAGTTTCTCCGGAAATTGTAAAGTCAACTAGGGAGATTATATCCAAGGTAATACCTGATGTGAATAATGCTTTAAGTGTCATTACTGACATCATGAACATGACACTATCAGAATGTGGCATGGGCGGAATTACCACTAGAATAAACACCGGTCCAAAAGCGCACTCGGACTTCATGTCAAGTGTCGAGTTCCAAATCTCTGATCAGATCGCAACAGAGTTTTCCCGCAAGGGCACAGGTGTCCAATCGGCAGCTATATTCTCAGCCTTGGTTTGGATTGACCAAGTGCGACGTCTAGAGGGTTACAGGCCTATTTGGTTGATTGAAGAGCCGGAGTCATACCTGCATCCTGAATTGTCGGGAGTCGTTGATAGGCTCATCAGAAAGCTGGGCAATGAATCGACGGTGGTCATAAGCACTCACTCTCTAGCTTTCGTTCCAACAGACGTTGAAAAGGTGGTTGGCTGCGAAATCGAAGCTGGTAGAACCGTGCTTCGTACCTTTGATACCTATTATAGAGCAACTGACCGAATTCGCAGCTCGCTAGGAGTCAGGTTTTCGGATTATTTCAACCTAGCTGAATACAACGTCGCTGTTGAGGGGCAGAGTGACCGCTCTGTCTTCGAATATGCATTAGAAGCTTTGATCTCCGGCGGTGTTCTCGATGCAATTGATTTCCCGCTACTCACGAAATCGAAGTTCCTCACATTTGGTGGCGTGCGGGATCTGACGGCCTTCGTGAAGACTACCTATCAGATGATCTCGCGAGAACGAGCTTTCGTATCGGTACTTGACGGGGATGACGCGGGGATCAAGTGTAGGACTGAACTCCAGCAGTTTCTCGGCAACAAGCAAGTGCGTTTTGAGTCGGGTACCGATTTCTTGTCAGTAAGAAGCGGATTCGCTTTAGAGGGTCTGTTTCCCGACGAATGGATCAATGAACTCTACGAGCGCTCTCCGCAGTACTTCAAGTCGTACTCTGTAGACGTTTTCGGCGATCTAGAGCCATTCCTTCTGCACGACAATCATAAAGGAAATGCACAGAACTTTCTGCTGGCGAAAACTCGAGAGATTGAACCTTCGATGTGGGGCTCAAGATTTTTGGCGTTGTTCAAGGCTATCGAGCTGGCACTGACGAAGCAGAAGGAGCTTCTGGCTTCTCTAAAGACTGCCGCTTAAGGACTTCTCACAAATGCTAGGCCTTAACGTGGGGATGATAAGGATTTGCCAACAGGTGGTCTTCTCGCGTCATTGAAATCTGTTGCGCAGTTCTACCTTCCACAACAGCGTAACCACTATCGAGGAGCATCGCCGCCATTTCCTACTGTTCAAGAAAGACCCCTCGGGTTAGGCCCGAGGGCTTCAGCTTTAGCTGACCTCCCCCTCTAGCGTATCCAGCTCCATCTCCCGCAGCCGCTTGACCTCGTCGCGTAGCCTTGCAGCCTTCTCGAACTCCAGGTTCGTCGCCGCTTCGCGCATCTGGGCTTCCATGTCCTTGATGACGGCGGCGAGGTTGGCGCCGACCTGGACCTGTTCCTTGCCGTCGCGGCCTTTGCCGATGGAGACGGTGACGTGGTCCTGTTCGTAGACGCTGTCGACAATGTCGTGGATGTTGGAGCGGACGGACTGGGGGGTGATGCCGTTGGCCTCGTTATAGGCCATCTGCTTTTCGCGGCGGCGGTTGGTTTCGGCCAGGGCGCGTTCCATGGAGCCGGTGATCTTGTCGGCATAGAGCACGACCTTGCCGTCGACGTTGCGGGCGGCGCGGCCGATGGTCTGGATCAGGGAGGTCTCTGAGCGCAGGAAACCTTCCTTGTCGGCGTCGAGAATGGCGACGAACCCGCATTCGGGGATGTCGAGGCCTTCGCGCAGGAGGTTGATGCCGACCAGGACGTCGAAGGCGCCCAGGCGGAGGTCGCGGATGATTTCGATGCGCTCGATGGTGTCGACATCGGAGTGCATGTAGCGGACGCGGATGCCCTGTTCATGCAGGTATTCGGTGAGGTCCTCGGCCATTTTCTTGGTGAGGACGGTGAGGAGGGTCCGGTAGCCGGCCTTGATCGTGGTGCGGATTTCGTCGACCACGTCGTCGACCTGGGCCTTGGCGGGGCGGATCTCGACCGGGGGATCGATGAGGCCGGTGGGGCGGATCACCTGTTCGGCGAAGACGCCGCCGGTCTGGTCCATTTCCCAGGAGCCAGGCGTGGCCGAGACGTAGACCGATTGCGGGCGCATGGCGTTCCACTCCTCGAAGCGGAGGGGGCGATTGTCCATGCAGGAGGGGAGGCGGAAGCCGTATTCGGCAAGGGTCGCCTTGCGGCGGAGGTCGCCGCGATACATGGCGCCGAGCTGGCCGATGGTGACGTGGGATTCGTCGACGAAGACCAGGGCATTGTCGGGCAGGTATTCGAACAGGGTCGGCGGTGGCTCGCCGGGCTTGCGGCCGGAAAAGTAGCGCGAATAGTTTTCGATGCCGGCGCAGGAGCCGGTGGCTTCCATCATTTCGAGGTCGAACAGGGTGCGCTGTTCGAGGCGCTGGGCCTCGAGGAACCGACCGGCGCCGTTGAGCTCCTGGAGGCGCGCGGCGAGATCGGAGCGGATCTGCTTGATCGCCTGGTTCATCGTGGTGCGCGGCGTCACGTGGTGGGAATTGGCGAAGACGCGAATGAAGGTGAGGTCGGCGGACTTCTTGCCGGTGAGGGGATCGAATTCGACGATGCTTTCGATCTCGTTGCCGAACAGCGAGACGCGCCAGGCGGCGGCTTCATAGTGGGCGGGGAAGATTTCGACTGTATCGCCGCGCACGCGAAAGGTGCCGCGCACGAAGCCGGTATCGCCGCGCTTGTACTGGAGGGCGACCAGCTTGGCCAGGAGCTGGCGCTGGTCGATCTTTTCGCCCTTCTGCACGTCGATGGTCATGGCGGTGTAGTCTTCCACCGAGCCGATGCCGTAGATGCAGGAGACGGAGGCAACGATGATCACGTCGTCGCGCTCGAGGATCGCGCGCGTGGCCGAGTGGCGCATGCGGTCGATCTGCTCGTTGATGGTGGATTCCTTCTCGATATAGGTGTCGGTGCGCGGGACGTAGGCCTCGGGCTGGTAGTAGTCGTAGTAGGAGACGAAATATTCCACCGCATTGTCGGGGAAGAAGGTCTTGAACTCGCCATAGAGCTGGGCGGCGAGGGTCTTGTTGGGCGCCAGGATCAGCGCCGGGCGGTTGGTGGCGGCGATCACCTGGGCGGCGGTGAAGGTCTTGCCCGAGCCGGTGACGCCCAGCAGCACCTGGTCGGTTTCGCCATTGTTGATGCCTTCCACCAGCTCGGCGATGGCGGTGGGCTGGTCGCCGGCGGGGGTCTTGTCGGTGACCATGCGGAAGGGCTTGCGCGGGCCGCGCTTGTCGAGGCGGTTCTGCCCCTTGTGCGGTACCCAGGGGGAGGAGCCTTCCACCTCCTTGCGGCCGTGGAGGATGATCTGCTCGAGGGCTTTCACTGTTGCCGTGACGCCGACAGTGGTGGCGTTGGAAACGTCTTCGTTGTTGCGCGCCTTGTTCTTTTTGACCGACGCATCGAGGGCTTCGCGCAGGCGAGCCTGCGCCTCGGGATCGGCGGCGGCGGCGCGGGAGATGGCGCGGGCGGAAGGCTTGTGGTTGAAGCCGGCCTGGGGGGCCTCGCCCATGCCATCGAAATCGACGCGCTCGACCGAATTGGCGCGCGAGCGCGGCGCCTTGGGCGACATGCCGGTTACGGTGTCGTGCGAGCTCTTGGTCGAGCGGCGCTTTTCCAGCGGGGTCTTGGGGGCAGCCGCTTCCTTTTCCGCAGCCTCGGCCCGGTCCAGCGCGCGCTTGTTCTTCATGCGCTCGGCATAAAGCGGCTTGGAGGCGGCCATGTCCTCGGCCTTTTCGATCTCGGCGAAGAACTCGTCGATGGAGAATTCGGCTTTGCCGGGACGTGCGGACTTGTCGGCCATGGTCTGCCCTAGATGTCTTGGATGCGTCTCAGATGGGGATGGAGGCGCATGAATGCAATGTTGTCGACACCTTAACCCCTCCCGAACGAAGAAGGAACGCCCTCTGCTGACAGGCTGTGTCAGTTGATTGTACAAAAAGCCCGGAGGAGGCGAGAGGATGAACGAGACGGAGCTGAGCTGCCAGTGCGGAGAGGTTAGGCTGGCAATCGTCGGAAAGCCGATCACCGTGGCTGAGTGTTTCTGCAATTCGTGCCGTGAAGCGGCGCGGCGCATCGAGGGCCTGCCCGGACACACGCAGGTGGTGGGGGCGCATGGCTCGACCCATTTCGTGCTTTACCGCAAGGATCGCACGAGGATTGTCGCGGGCTGGGAGCGGTTGCGCAACTTCCGGCTTGGCCCCGATCGGCAGACGCGGCGGGTGATCGCCACCTGCTGCAACACGCCGGTGCTGCTGGAGTTCAAGGGCGGCCACTGGGTGAGCCTTTATGGCAATCTGTGGCATGGCAAAGACCTGCCGCCGGCCCAGTTGCGGACCGTAACCAGCGATCTTGCCGATCCGACCGTGCTGGATGATGCGGTGCCGCATGGCCGGCGTCACACCGCGCTGTTTTTCGGGCGGCTGTTTTCGGCGTGGGCGGCCATGGGCTTCCGGGCGCCACCCGTGGCGCTCAATACGCCAGAAATGGAGTTGCGCGGCTGACGGGAGCTTTCAAGCATACCCGACTCGGATAGAGCCTATCCGGCAGTGTGATGCAGGGGATGGGCATGCAGACGGTTGAAGCGATCCTGGAGCGGGCAGGGGCGGGGCGGTTTCAGCGGCGCCTGCTGGCGATTTTCGGACTGGTCTGGGCAGCCGATGCCATGCAGGTGCTGGCGGTGGGCTTTACCAGTGCGTCCATCGCGGCTTCGTTCGAGGTGTCGCTGCCCGAGGCGCTGCAGACAGGAACGCTGTTTTTCTTGGGCATGCTGATCGGAGCCGGCGTCTTCGGGCGGCTCGCGGACCGTTTCGGACGGCGGCGAGTGCTGCTGGTCACCGTGGCCTGCGACGCGGTTTTCGGGCTCCTCTCGGTCTTTGCGCCGAACCTTCTTGTGCTGTTTGCCTTGCGCTTCCTTACCGGCATTGCCGTGGGCGGCACCCTGCCGGTGGATTATGCGATGATGGCCGAGTTCCTGCCGGCCCGGAATCGCGGCCGCTGGCTGGTGATGCTGGAAGGCTTCTGGGCGGTGGGCACCGTGGTCATCGCGCTTGCCGCATGGGTGGCCAGCCTCGTCGTGCCGGCCGATGCGTGGCGCTGGATCTTTGCCGTAACCGCTTTGCCGGCGCTGATCGGTATCTGGTTGCGCCTGTGGGTGCCGGAGTCGCCGCTTTACCTGCAGCGGCGGGGGGACGAGCAGGGGCTGAAGGCGGTGCTTAACGATGTGCTGCGCACCAATGGCCACGAGAAGCTGCCGCCGGATGCGACGATCTCGGCTCCCCCGGTTGTGCAGGGCGTGGGGCTGTTTTCCCCAGAGCTGCGGCGAAGGACCCTGTCGATCCTCGTCGTGTGGTTCCTGGTTTCGGTTTCCTATTACGGCGTGTTCACCTGGCTGCCGTCGCGGCTGGCGGCGGACGGGTTCGGCTATGTGCGCGGCTATGGCTTCCTCGTGGTGGTGGCACTGGCGCAGATCCCCGGCTATGCGCTGGCGGCCTGGGGCGTGGAGGCGGTGGGCCGCAAGCCGACGCTGATCGGCTTCCTGCTGCTCAGTGCGGCTGGGTGCGCGCTGTTCCTTGTCGCCAGCGACGGCTACCTGATCGGCGCGGCGATCCTCACCATGAGCTTTGCTCTCCTCGGCACCTGGGGCGCGCTCTATGCCTTCACGCCCGAGCTCTATCCCACGGCGTCCCGCGCCACCGGCATGGGGGCGGCCGGGGCCATGGCGCGGCTGGGCGGGCTGCTGGCGCCGTCCCTGCTAGCCGTAGTCTTCGTGCAGGACTTCAACCTGGCGATCGGGCTCTTTGCCGGCTTGCTGGTGCTGGCGGCCGTGGCCGCCCTCTTCGTCAACGCCGAGACACGCCGCTCAGTGCTGGCCTAGCGCCGGCATGAGGCGGCCCAGCTCGGCGAGGATTGCCTCACGCGAATAGGGTTTGCGCACCACCGGAACATCGGCAAGGGTCCTGGCGATGCCGTCGTCGCCATAGCCCGTGGCGAAGATGAAGGGGATGTTCCTTGCACGCAGGGCATGGGCAATCGGCTCGGAATTGCCGTCGCCCAGATTGACGTCGAGCACGGCGAGGTCGGGGAGATTGCGCTCCAGGTAGGCGAGCGCCTCGGCCGAGGAGGTGACGGTGGCCAGGACCTCAAGGCCTGCATCTTCGAGGATCTGCTCGAGGTCGAGCGCGATCAGCATCTGGTCCTCGACAATCAGCGTCCGGATGCCGGCGAGATGGGCTGTGGACCTGCTGCCCGCAAAGGCCGATGCTGCAGGCTTGGCCTGGGACCGGACGCTCCGAAGCGAAACGAACTTCGGAGGAATGCGGAAACGCGCCACGACACCGGTGGGGTGATACTGGACGTCGCTTTCGCCGCCGAGGTCGAAGGGAACGCTGCGGTCGATCAGCACTGTGCCGAAGCCGCGGCGGCTGGGCGGGCTGACGAGAGGGCCATCGCTTTCGACCCATTTGAGGTCGCAGGCGCCGACATTGTCGACGTCCCAAGTGACATCCAACCGCCCGCCAGGACGGGACAGGGCACCGTATTTGGCTGCGTTGGTGGACAATTCGTGCAGCACCAGCGCCATGATGGAGAAGGAGCGCGCATCCATCCAGACGTTCGGGCCTGTCAGGGTGATCGTGGTGCCGTTGCCGCGATAGGGCAGCAGTTCCGCCTCCAGCAGATCCTGCAGGCCGCCGCCGCCTTCGCCGCGGATCACCTGATCGTGGGCAAGCGAGAGCGCCTGGATGCGGCCGCGGAGGGACTCAACGTAGGCCTCCAGAGTTTTTTCTTCTTCGACCGGGTTCGTCACCAGCGACTTGATCACGGCAAGGATGTTCTTGACGCGATGGTTGAGCTCCTCGTTGAGCATGCGGTGGCGGACTTCGGCCTTGGCGCGTTCGTCGGCGAGGAGTTCAGAATGCTGCAGAATGACACCCACGAGAGCCGCGCGTGCCGCATCGGCGAATTCACGCTCCTGTTCGGTCCAAGGCGTCGACTGGTGGTGCACGGTCTCCTTCCAGATGGCGAAGCTCTTGCGCGGGGTCAGGCGGTCGCCAAGCGGACCGGACTCATAGGTTTTTTCCGGATTGCCGGCCCATTCCAGCGTCTGCACCATCTCCTTGCGGAAGAGGAAGACGTAGTCGCGCGGGCGCTGTGACAAGGGGAGCACGAGCGCTCCCGCTGCATGTTCGGCATATTCATCTGCGCCCGAGACGACATCGGACAGCTTGTGGGTGGCCCAGACGCGGCCGCCCTCCGTCACCGTATCGGCAAAGCGCGCTAGGCCTGGGATGGCATCGGCAGGCGGGGTGTTGCCAGAGAGGGTCAGCTTGCCATCGAGCCACATGGCGAGGCCATTCGCCGGGATCAGCTTGCCGAAATCGCCCAGCCGTTCGCGCAGAAGTTCGTTGATGTCCTCGACGCGCACGGCTGCCCGCAGCAAGCCATCAAGTGCGTCGCGGGCGGCGGTCGCGGCGTCGAGCGACTGCTTGTGGCGGAGAGCCGTCAACTGCAGCGAGAAGAAGTCGCCGAACATTTCGGCCGCCACCCGCTGCGCCATGGACAGGGTGCGGGGGCTGTAGTGATGGCAGGTGATCAGGCCCCAGAGGGCGCCGTCCACGATAATGGAAATGGACATCGAAGCGCCGACGCCCATGTTGCGCAAATATTCGCAATGGATCGGGGAGACGCTGCGCAGATGGGCAAAGGACAGGTCGAGCGGTTCACCGGATGGATCGAACTGCGGACTGATGCGGATGCGCTCGAAATTGGCATCCGAGATGATGCGGATGGTGTTCTTGAGGTATAGGGCGCGGGCCTGAACGGGGATGTCGCCTGCAGGGAAATATTGGCCGAAAAAGCTTTCGAGATCGGCGCGCTTGGCTTCGCTGATGACCTTGCCGGCGCCATCCTGGCCGAACTGGTAGATCATCACACGGTCATAGCCGAGCATGCCCTGGACCAGCCGGGCGGTATCACGGATGAGCCGGTCGACCGATCGCAGCGCGGAGATACGGGTCAGCATGGCCCGGGCAAGTTCTAGAGGCTTGGCAATGTCTTCGCCAGCGGGCTCGAACTCGATGATGGCATTGCCCTTGAACCGGTGTACCGCGATGTCGAAGCGGCGACCGTTAGGCAGCGCCTTGTTGAACAGGAGGGCCGAGCGCGTGCCCTCGGGTGTCCGCGCCAAAGCATTGCGCATGTCGTGCTCGAGGGCGTGGCCGACGATGCTGGCGAGATCCCGACCGTTGAGATCGCCCTCGACGCCAAGCAGGGCCTGACTGTTGACAGAGTGCCGCACGATCGAGGTGACGCTGACATTGCAGGCCAGCAGGCAGCCATGGGGCTGGATGCTGCCGGGGATGTGGATGGGCTCCACGTCACAATTAGTAAGATTGACTGGACTAAGCTCGTTCATGCGCAGGCTCGGCGTAAATGGAGAGAGCGAAGCGGAACGTAGCTTCGGCGGCGGCAGTGACAGCGTCGGTGGCAGCGCTGGTGGAATCCAGCAGCGCTACGAAACGGCGCCAGCGGTCGTGATCGGCGGCCTGCCTGGCAAGGTGGCGGGCACCAAAGGCAGAAGTGAGGCCAAGCTTGCCCGCCTCGCGCACCAAGAGGCGCGCGCCCAGCCCCGAACCTTCCAGTACATAGGCGACACCGAGTTGGGCCGCCTCGCTGGTCAAGGGCAGGGGGAAGGGCGTTGTCGATGGCCGGCTCAGCCTGAGATCGGCAAGGTCCTCGGCAGCCAGATGTGCGACGGGATCGATTGGCCAGACCGGCTCCGCGGCCAGCATGGCGGCTTCGACGGCGTGGCGGAAGCGATAGGTGTTGCGGGCGAAGTGGCAATAGGTGGCCAGATCGCTGAAGTGGCCGACGGCATGGTCGAGCTGTTCATGGGCAGGTGCAGTTCGTGCGCGCAACGCGCCGCGCAAGGTTTCGTCAGGCAAGGCAGGCTCCAATTACCGGCACAGTAATGGAGCCATCTGCGCACGTCACCCCGAATGATGCGGGCAGGTAAACCTGCCCACATCGCGTTTCAACTACTCGGCGGCCTGAAGGGTTCCAAACTTTTGCGAAGAAGGTGACCAGACGATCCAGGCAAAGAGCAGGACGCCCAGGAAGGTGGTCAGCGAACCGATGGCGAGAATGCCTTCGAGGCCCGGAGTGCCCTGCAGGACCAGGTAGAGCGAGCCGCCCATGACGATGACGCCAAGCGTGTAGATCACGTATTGCGCCAGGGCGAGGCGGCTGGTGGCCTTGGCCGGGTTGAGCGCGTAATAGCCGCCGAACAGGGCGCTGGTTACCCAGCCGAGCAGGTTGATATGGGCGTGGGCGCCGGTGACATTGTGGTTGCCGCTGACCGACATGTGGATGCCGACCGAAATCCCGACCACCAGAAACAAAATGGCCGAGCGAAAGAAGTAGTGCGAAATTGCTGGCATGTTTTCCCCCTTGCGTGGCGCCTCCTCCATTGGCGCGACACAGCAAGGATACGCCTGTCGCGCCCGGAGGTGAAGTGGGGGCCGCTACGAAGAGTGCGCCAGATCAGTAAACGCGGACGGAGGAGAGGGCGCCCTGCAGATATTGGTCCAGCACCGGCTGGGATTCGATGATGCGTTCGCAATAGCTCTGGAAGAAGCGATCACGGCAGGCGGCGACGGAGGTGCCGTAGAGGCGCACCGAGTTGAAGCGGTTGTCGAGGCCGGCGAGGTGGAGGTCGCGGATGACGCGGCCGCTGGAGAAGCAGTATTCGAGGCCCGAATAGTTGCTGCCGGTGTAGAAGCAGGCGGTGCCGCCGCTGGGATAATCGGGATTGATGCCGCCGGGCCAGTCTGCGGACGTCTTGCCGAAGGAGATGTTGTTCTTGTCGGTCCAGCCGCGGCCGGTATCGCCATCGACCAGGCACCAGAGTTGCTGGCAGCGCAGCACCTTGATGTGAAGATCGGCGGCGATTGTGCCGGTGACGTCATAGGCGGTGCCCGGCCCTTCGCGCAGGGTGAGCGGATCGGTGCTCCAAGCGAGGGTGCCCGACTCGGAGAGGGCAGAAGCGGGGCTGAGGGACAGGCTCAGCGCCAGGAAGGCGGCGGGGAGAGCACTCAGGAGACGGGTGAAAAGGCGCATGGCAACAATCCTCTACCGGCAAGTGGCGCGAACCTATCCTGACAAGGTCCATGATCCAAGAGGGCAAACAAAAAAGGCGCGGCCGGAGCCGCGCCTTTGAAGATGCTTGTTGCTGCCGCTTAGCGGACGCGGACCGAGACGACGTAGTCGTCGAAGTCACCCAGCGAGGAGGCGCTGGTGGTGTAGGTGCGGCAGTCGCGATAGTTGCGCTCCGAGCAGACCTGGACCTCAAGGCCATCGGGATTGTCGATGGAGGAGATGCGGTCGGCCCAATCGGCCAGGTTGCCGACGCGGTCGCCTTCTTCAAGGCAGAAGCTCTCGCCGCGGAAGCGGGTACGGTCAAAGAAGCAGACCTCACCATAGGCGGGCTCAACGACAACCGGTGGGCGCGGCGGACGCTGAGGCTGCTGGCCGACACCGATATTGATGTTGGGGCCATTGGGGCCGGTGGAGAAGCCGAAGGAAATGCCGGGCTGCTGCGGATTGACCACGCCACCGCCGGCGGCGCTCAGGTAGTTACCCGAGACCCAGCCGTCCGGGCCGGGCTTGGAAATGTAGCACCAGGACCCCTGGCATTGCTGCACGTCGACCGTGGTGCCGCGGCGCACGGTGTCGACCACGGCATAGTTGGTGCCAGGTCCCTGGCGGACGTTGATGTTGCTGGTGATCGTGCCGGGGGCAGCGTTGGCGGCCGGGAGGAAGACGACCAGTGCAGTGGTGGCCACGGCAACGCCGGTGGCGACATTCAGCAGGGTCTTGCGGTTACGACGGTTCATGCTTGGCGCTCCTGTAGTGCTGGTCCAACCGGCCCGAATGGGCGACGCTTGCGGTGGCCAGTATTTGGTTGAACCAACGGAAACCCTCGGAAAAGAGTTCCGGCGGAACGGAAATTGTGGGCAGCTCCGATGCTTTGCCAGCATCGGCGTTGCTGGTGTTTTTTCTAGAAAGGCGCGGCTGAATGCTGGCTGAACGACAGCGTCAGGAATCGATCCGCCGCTTGGTGCCGTCTTCATTGAGCGCCACGTAGACAAAGCGGCCCTCGGTGACCTTGACGCGGTCGGCCAGCTTGTTGCGGCGGGCCCAGGCTTCCATGCCGACGGTGATCGAGGTGGTGCCGACGCGCTCGACGGTGGTGTAGATGCACAGGACGTCGCCGACCTTGACCGGGGCGATAAAAGTCATGGCTTCGACGGCCACGGTGACGGTGCGGCCTTTGACGCGCTCGACCGCGGCAATGGAGCCGGCGATGTCCATCTGCGAGAGGACCCAGCCACCGAAGATGTCCCCGGCGGGGTTGGTGTCGCCGGGCATGGCGAGGGTGCGGATGGTGAGGGTGCCCTTGGGTTCGGTTTCATCGTGGTGCATGATCAGGGTCCTTTCACGGGCCAGCGGCCGACGGCTTCTTCCCAGTGTTTGCGGCAAAGCGAGATATAGACCGATTTCTCGATGGCGACCTGTTCGCCCGCGGTGAGCACGCGGCCATCTGGGCTTTGGCGGACCACCATTGTGGCCTTGGCGCCGCATTCGCAGATGGTGCGGATTTCGCGCAGGACATCGGCGATGGCGAGCAGCTGCTCGGAGCCGGGGAAGAGCTTGCCCTGGAAGTCGGTGCGGAGACCGAAGCACATGACCGGGATGCGCAGGCGATCGCTAACGCGGGCGAGCTGCCAGACCTGGTCAGGAGTGAGGAACTGCGCCTCGTCGACAAAGACGCAGTCGACCTTGCCGCTCTCGGTTTCCTCGCGGATGGCGTGGAAAAGGTCGTCCTCGCTCGAATAAAGCATGGCCGGCTCGGAAATGCCGATGCGCGAGGAAATGAGGCCGACGCCGTTCTCGACATAGAGCGAGGACGTGTAGAGCAGGGGCCGCATGCCGCGCTCGCGGTAGTTATAGGCTGCCTGCAGCAGCAAGGTGGACTTGCCGGCGTTCATTGCCGCAAAGGAAAAATAAAGCTTGGCCATGGCGTGGTTGTGCCGGAGCGCGGGAACTTGCGCGAGAGGGTATGACGCGCGCTCCACAAAAAAGAGGCCGCCCGGGGGCGGCCAGAAAGCCGATGATCGGCGGAGAGCCAGGGTTGGCAGCCAGGGTCTCCAGAGCCGGGCGCGACGTTGGGGACGTGGGGCGCGGCAGTCCGGGCCATTGGGGATGGGCCGGGAACAGGCGAGAGGCTAAACTGTTTCGATGACGCGAGCATGACAGCCGCTCTCGCCGCTGTTCAGTTGCGGTTCAGCTTGCCGGAGGCAGGATCGCCCCGTTCCCGAATGGAGTTGTTGCGATGCGGAAAGCGGTTCTGGTTCTTGGTGCAATGGCGCTGCTGGCGCAGCCGGCGCTGGCCTCGCCCGAGGGCACCTGGGAGATCGAGATGCGCGATTCCCGCTACAAGGTGGAGATGTGCGGCGACGGCACGCAGCTGTGCGGCACGCTGATCTGGCTGGGCAACGGCGCCGACAACGCCGAGAACCTGCCCTACCTCAACACGATGATGATCGATCACGCGCAACAGGTCGGACCCAATCAGTGGAAGGGGGACCTCCACATCTACGGCCAGACCGCCGGCGGCACGATCACGCAGGTGAGCGAGGACCAGATCACGCTTAAGGGGTGCGTGGCGCTGATCATCTGCAAGACCTACCAGATGTATCGCTACGCCGAGTAGCGCTAATTGGTCGGGTGCGGCAGGTGCATGCGCCGCCGCGCCCATAGCGGCGGCAGGGCCTCCACGGCGAGAATGGCCATAAAGATCAGCGCTGCGCCGGCATAGCCGATGGGCGGCAGGCGATCACCCAGGAGCAGGGCGCCGCCCAGGGCTGCAAACAGCGACTCGGCGGAAAGGATGATCGCGGCGTTGGCAGGCGGCACATATTGCTGGCCAACGGCCTGGAAGGTGAAGGCCACGGCGGTCGAGAGAATGCCAGCATAGGCGAGTTCGACCCAGCCTGCGGACAGGTGGTGCCATTGTGGTGTCTCGAACGCGAAAGCCAGCGGCAGGGCGATAGCACCCGCTGCCAGGAAGCTGAGCGCGGAAACGAAGATGGGCAGGCCAGTCGCCTGGGCAACGCGACCGAGCAACGTCACGTGGACAGCCCAGAAGAGGGCACAGCAGACGATCAGCGCATCGCCGGTGTTGAAGCTCGAGAGACCGCCGCCATTGAGATAGTAGGTCCCGACCAGAGCCAGCGGCACGCAGGCATAGATGATGGGGTGCGGGCGCGTGCGGAACAGCAGGAAGCCCAGAACGGGCACGAAGAAGACGTAGAGACTGGTGAGAAAGCCGCCATTGGTCGCCGTCGTGGTGGCGAGGCCCGCCTGCTGCAGCCAAGAGCCGAAGAAGAACACCAGGCAGATGACGAGGATCGTGCTCCACTGCGCGGGTTGCAGCTTTTCAGGCTTGCGGCGCCGTTCGAGCAGCGCCAGCGGCAGGACGCAGAAGCCGCCGAGGAGGTAACGCACGCCCATGAAGGTCAGGGGGCCCATCGAGTCCATGGCGGTTTTCTGCGCTACGAAGGCGAAGCCCCAGAGCATGGTGCAGATCAGGAGCATGAGGGCGGCGACGATGCGGGGCATGGTGGTCTCGCTGGGTGGATAGGGGCGTCGAGGATCGGGGCGCTCACCACCTCCTCCCGGCCTCCTCCCAAGGGGGAGGGGGGTAGACTGAGAGTTCAGGTGGCTACGGCAGTTCAGCGTCGAGGGCGGTGACGAGTTGGGTGATTTCTTCGGGCGTGGTGTAGTGGACGAAGGAGAGGCGGAGGACGCCGTGGTTGGGGTCGATGCCCAGGGCTTCGAGCAGGCGATAGGCGTAGAAGTGGCCTCCGCTGGCCATGACCTTGTGACGGGCGAGACGGGCCGCAACGGCAGCGCCCGGCTCCTCGAGCGCCAGGGCGATGGTGGGTGCGCGGGTGAGGGGATCGGCAGGGCCGATGAGGCGCACAGAGTTCTTGCCGCTCAGGTAGTTCAGCAGGGGCGTGGCCAAGGCAACTTCCTGGGCGCGCATGGCGGCGTGGGCGCGGCGGAAGGGATCGGCTCCCTCCGTTTCCGGCCCTGCCATAGAGGCAACGGCCTCGAGGTAGTCGACCACGCCGGAACTGGCGGCAATCTGCGCGTGGTCGGGCCCGGCCGGCGTCAGGCGGTAGCGCGGCTTGCCCTCGTTGAAATAGTGCCCTTGGTTGGGGAGCGAGAGCGCCAGGTCCGGCCGGATGGCAAGGACGCCCTGGTGAGGACCATAAATCTTGTAGGCGGAGAAAAAGTAGATGTCGGCGCCCAACGCCGTCACATCCGGCAGGCCATGGGGCGCGTAACTGACGCCGTCGATGGCGGTGACGGCGCCGACCGACCTTGCCCGTGCGGTGATCTCAGCAACCGGGTTGATCTCCCCGGCAATGTTGGAGCAGTGGGGCGCAGCGATCAGCTTGACCCTCGTGTCGAGAAGCCGATCGAGATCGGAGAGGGCCAGGCGTCCGGTTTGCGGATCAACCTTCCACTCGCGAATCTCGGCGCCCATGCGCGCCAGGCGGCGCCAGTTGCCGGTGTTGGCTTCGTGGTCCTGGTCGGTGACGATCACGACATCGCCTGGCTTCAGCCAAGCGGCGAAGGCATTGCCCAGGACGTAGGTGTTGGCGGACGAGGAGGGGCCGAAATGGATCCAGTCGGGCGAGACGTTGAGGGCCTGCGCCATGCGGGTGAAGCTCAGGTCCATGGCTTCACCGGCTTCTCGCGAGGCCGGATACACACCATAGGGCTGCACCTTGGTGGCGCGGTAGAAGCGGTCGAGCTTGTCGAGCACCTGGCGCGATGTATAGGAGCCGCCCGCATTCTCGAAGAACGCCTGGCCCTCTAGTGAGGCTTCGCCGAAGGCAGGGAAGTGGGCGCGCAGGCGGGCGGAATCGAGTGGTAGGGCGGTCATGGTCTATCCAGTTCGGGGTGCCCGATTGGTAGAAGATGGGAGCCCAAAAGCAAACCCCGGCTGTTGAGAGCCGGGGTTCCTGGCAGGGGCGGGTCGGCCCACTGCCGTGGCGATGCTCCGCTGGAGGGGCGGAGGAGCGCCGAACGGTCTAGCCGTTGGTCTGGGTTTCGGCGGGTGCCTCGGACGGTGCCGGAGCCGGGTTGTCGGACGGGCCGGGATGGCGCGGACCATTCATGCCCCAGCCGCCCTGATCATCGCGGTCGCGCATCGGCCGCTGGGGCCGGAGGTTAGCCTTTTGCTCTTCGGAGAGGCTGTCGAAGAAGGCGACGGCCGCGGGCTGTACCGCTTCGAGTGCTGCGAGACGGGCCTTTTGCAGTTCGATGGCCTTGTTCAGCCGCTCGGCAAGATCGGGCGTTGCGGCGGCCTGATCATCCGCGGGAGCGGCGGGGCGCAGCTTCTCGGTTACCGCCTCGAAATCGGTCGCGGCAGCCAAGGCGGCGGTGCGGAATGCGTCGAACAGTGGCTGCTGTTCGGCCGAGAGGTCAACACGGTGGCTGAGGCGCACCAGGGCGATCTCGATGGCTTCCGCACCACGCTCGAAGCTGAGGAAGTCGCCTCCACCAAGCGGTCCGCCATTGCGAGGGCCGCCGTGATGATCGCGGAAAATGCTGTGGCTCTGCTGGGGGACTGGCTGCTGCGCATAGGCGGGAACGATGGCAGTGGCGCCCAAGGTGGCGGTGAGGAGAGCCGCCGCGGCGGTTTTGGAGATCAGTTTCATGGTCTAATCCTTTGCATGGGAGCCGGCTGGACCGGCAGGATCGACACTAGACGAGGTGACCTGTTCACGACCTTGCGAGGGGATGAACACTTGGTCAGGTTGGTAATGAAAGAGGCAGGCTTGATCGAGATCGTGAGTGATCCGTTTCCCACGGACGAGGCCATTAATGCGCTGTGGCTTTCCGCGTGGAAGAGCAAAGGACCCAAGAGTTTCGCGCCTGTGCTGGGGCGCAGCCTTGCCCATGTGGGGGCTTTCGACGGCGATGCGCTGGTCGGCTTCGTCAATGTTGCTTGGGACGGCGGGGTTCACGCCTTTATCCTCGATACCACGGTGCATGCCGACTACCAGCGCCGCGGCGTCGGACTTCTGTTGCTGGCGCGGGCCAAGGACCTGGCGCAGCAGCGCGGTGCCCATTGGCTGCATGTCGATTTCGAGCCGCACCTCGAGGATTTCTACCGACGAGCAGGCTTTGCGCCAAGTCTGGCAGGTGTGTTGCGGCTCACCTGATAAAAAGAAGGGCCAGCGCGAAGCTGGCCCAGGTCAACGTCAGTCAGGAGAAGTGGAGGTCAGCTCTCGCCGCGGCCGGGGGACCAGTGGCGAAGAGTGCGCCGGGGAGCAACTGCTTCCGCCGGCAGGTTGCCGCGCAAGGCAATGCGCGCGACTTCGTAGAGCATCACAAGAACAAGAATGGTCAGCGGCACCATGAAGGCCACGATGGGCGCATCAGGCTGGCTGGCCAGGTGTGCGGCCGTCGCGGGCGTGACGCCGGCAAGAAGCGCGGCAACAGAGCCGCCGCCGACCAGGGCTGTGGTCGCGATGGCGATACGCTTGAACTTCCGCTTGGGGGACGCAGATTTGTGCATGGGATCGACGTCCACCTTGCTGTTGCGATGGAGCGACTAAGCCAGCGGAATGCGTTTCGAGTTTGGGGCCAATGGGGTGATCGGCAGACCATTTCATGGCGGCAATGTGGCAGGTGTTTTCCTGGTGCTAACGATAGGCGTGGGAGCGGAACTGATGCCGGGCAAGTGGGGGATGATGGCGAACAAAGTTCCAAATCTGCTGGAGCATTGGCGTCAGCAGCCCGTCGCGGCGGATCACCTGCGGCGCGGCGCGTTCGGTGTCGGGACGTTCCCAGGCCTGATCATAGACAGTTTTGAACATATAACTTGCGGGGATCATCTTCATCTCCTGTTGAATCGATTCAAAAAGCGAGTGTACGATGTCTTGAACCGGTTCAAAATATGCGCTTCCCCGCAGACAAAATCAAGTGAAAATTGAACCGGTACAAATTATGTGCTATGTCTTTGGGATGGTAGCGAAAATCAGTGGCAGCGGCGGCGTGCAGCCAGACGGTACGGTCAAACTCCGCGACGTGGCTAAGGCTGCGGGCGTGTCGCAGGGGACAGCCTCGAACGTCTTCAGCAAGCCCGATCTGGTGCGCGAGGAGGTGCGCGAGCATGTCCTCAAGGTCGCCCAGGAGATGGGTTATGCCGGCCCCAGCATCACAGGGCGGCTGCTGCGCCAAGGAAGGGTCAATGCTGTCGGTGTCGCGGCGATCGAGCCGCTGAGCTATTTCTTCGAGGATCCGTGGGCGCGCGACCTGCTCAGGCACATTTCCAATATCTGCGACGCACAGGGGGCAGGGGTTGCCCTTGTCTCGGCACTCAGCGATGAGCGGGTAGACTGGAATATCCAGTCAGCGGTGGTCGACGGCTTTATCCTGCTCTGCGTCGAGGGCGGGGACAGGCTTGTTGAAGTGACGCGCGCTCGGCAACTTCCCTACGTCGCCCTGGCCATTGGCGGGGATGACGACAGCATTCCGGCCATCGGCGTCGACAATGTCTCGGGTGCAAGGGCCGCAGCGGAGCACCTCATCGGACTGGGGCATCGGAACCTTGCGGTGCTGGCGACAACCTTCGGGCTTGAGGGCATGGGCCCGGTTGACGAAGCGCATGTGCGGGCGGCGATGTATTCAACCTCGCGGGACCGGGCGCTAGGCTATTGGGAGGCATTGGAGGCCGCCGGCATACCCATCGGCAGCGTGCCGATCTATGAGACGCGGGAAACGCGTGCCAGCACACAGGCCATGATGGAGCTGATGATGGGCGCCGAGACGACGCCTACGGCCATCCTCGCCATGTCGGACAAGGTCGCCATGTGGGCCGTTGAATGGCTCTTCCGGCACGGGATGAACGTGCCCGGAGACGTTTCGATCGTGGGATTCGACGGTGTGCCGGAAGCGGAAGTGGCAACCCCGCCGCTGACCACCATGGAACAGCCAATGGCCGAGATCGCGCAGATGGCCGTGGATGCGGCGCTGGGCGGCAAGCAGATGACGGGCAAGCGATATCTCGAGACCAGGCTCGTCGTGCGCGAAACGACGGCGCCGCCGCGCGCCTGAACTTGCCTCGCGTGCGCCAAGGCAATATCAGTCTGCCGGCATTTGGGAGGCTGTGATGGGATTTTTGTCGGAGGCACTGGGGCGCGTGGCGCCGTCGGCGACGGTTGCGATCAGCCAGAAGGCGCGCGACATGGCGCGGGACGGGCGCGACATCATCGCGCTCTCGGCCGGTGAGCCCGACTTCGACACGCCGCTCCATGTGCGCGAAGCTGCCATCCGCGCGATGAACGAAGGCAAGACGCGCTACACCAATGTGGACGGCATCCCCGAACTCAAGGAGGCGGTTGCCGCCAAGTTCCGGCGCGACAACGGGCTCGAGGTGACGGCTGCGGACTGTTTCGTGGCCTCGGGCGGCAAGCAGATCATCTTCAACGCCCTGATGGCGACGCTCAACCCCGGCGACGAGGTGGTGGTGCCGGTGCCCTATTGGGTGAGCTATCCCGAGATCGTGCGCCTGTGTGGTGCCGAGCCGGTCTTTGCGGTGGCAGACGACTCAACCGGGTTCAAGCTCAAGCCGGAGGTGCTGGAAGCGGCGATTACGCCCAAGTCCAAGTGGCTGATCCTCAATACGCCGAGCAATCCGACGGGCGCGGCCTATTCGGCCGGGGAGCTCAAGGGTCTGGCCGAGGTGCTGTTGCGGCATCCGCATGTGCATATCCTGACCGATGATATCTACGAAGTGCTGGTCTATGACGGCGGGCAATTCGCCACCATCGCGCAGGTGGAGCCACTTCTGCGGCCAAGGACGCTGACCATGAATGGCGTGTCGAAGTCGCATGCCATGACCGGCTGGCGCATCGGCTATTGCACCGGGCCGCGGCCGCTGCTGGCGGCCATGACCAAGCTGCAGAGCCAGTCGACCACCAATCCGAGCTCGATCGCGCAATGGGCAGCGGTGGAGGCGCTCAATGGACCGCAAGAGTTTCTGGCGGAGTGGCGGGACGTGTTCCAGCGTCGGCGCGACATGGTGGTCAGCGGGCTGAACGCTAACACTGGGCTGGATTGCCTCGTGCCGGAGGGGGCGTTCTATGTGTTCCCCTCGTGCAAGCGGCTGCTGGGCAAGACCAGTGCCGGGGGCACGCTGCTGGCGACGGACGAGGATTTCGTCATGGCGCTGCTGGAGGAAACCGGCGTGGCGCTGGTGCATGGCACGGCGTTCGGGCTGTCGGGCCATTTTCGGCTGAGCTATGCGGCGAGCGATGCGGAGCTGGCGGAGGCGGTGGCGCGGATCCAAGGGTTCTGCGCGGGGATCCGGTAGGGGTTCTAGCGCAGCTGGGCGTCACCCTCGGGGTTGAGCCTAGGGGGCTGTGTTTAGTCGTCGCATCGTAAGTGTAGGGCCCTCGGGTCGAGCCCGAGGGTGACGGCCGGTGGAGGTGGCTACTTGCCCATCCATGCCATGAAGCCGGTGGAGTCGCCGCCGGCCTGGGCGAACATTTGCGTGAGTTTGCTGGTGGTGGTGTAGCTGTCGACGGCGGCCTGGTAGAAGGCTTCGCTCCAGCCGGCAGCTTGGCGTTCCTCGGGACTCATGGCGCCGAAGAGGGACATGATGTTCTGGCTGAAGGCGGTGGGGTCGCTGGACTTGGCCGCGTTCTGGAAACCGGCGACCAGGGCGGCGCCGCTCTTGCCGCGCATGGCGGACTGGGCGGCCGAGACTTCGTCGGCGCTGAACTTGCCGGTCTTGTCGAGCACGATGGCCGAAAGCGAGCGGCTGTCGAACTTGGACATGTCGATATAGGTGCCGATGGTGGTGGTTTTGTTGAAGGTCGGCACCTTGCCGGCGGCATTGGCCTCGGCATAGAGCGCGTCGAGGGTCTTACGGGCTGTGGTGGCGACGTCGGCAATGGGCCGCGGCTTGATCTGCTCGCCGGCCTCCACCAAAGCCAGGTAGAGCGCCACGGGGTCGTCCTCGCCGGCATCGGGCAAGGTCTTGCTGTCGGCCTGCAGCTGCTTTTGACCCTCGGTGACGGCGGCACGGCCCGCGATCCAGTCGGCGCCGGCTTTCTCCTCGGGGCCGAGGCTGTCGAGATATTCTGCGGCGGCCTTGTAGAGGCCGGTGAAGCTGCCGGTGACCTTGGCAAGGGCGGCGGGACCTGCCAGGGCCGCCTCGAAGCGGCGCTGCATTTCGATGCCGGCGGCAGCGCGTTCGTCTTCGCTGAAACTGTCGTCGCTCGCCATGGCAAAGAGCTCCCGCGGGTCGAGGCTCGACAGATCCAGCGCCAGTTGTTCGCCTTCCAGGGGACTGGTGCGGCCAGCATCTTTCAGTAGCGCAACCAGCTTGGTGCGGGCATCGGCGAGCACCTGGGCGAAATCTTTGGCGGCGAGGGCGGCTTTGGCTTCATCTGACAGGGTGACGGTCGCGGCAGCCTTCTGCGCCGTTCCGGCCTGCGCCGCGGGAGTGGTAGCAGCGGCGCCTGGCGCCGAGGCCGCAGCGGCTGCTGCCTTGTAGTAGGTGTTGGTGGAATAGGTGCTGTTGACGGCAACCATTGGACGCTCCCCGGCTCGTATAGGGACATGGTTGCAAGCGCCGTGCCGGAGAAAATTGTTGAGTGTCAGTGTGCTGGTTTGGCAGGCTATGCGTGGCGGCAGTTCTTGCCGGGCAGAAATGGCTTAAAAGAAAGGCCCCGCCCGAGGGGAGGGCAGGGCCTGGAGGTCAACAGCACGAGCTAAGACCTTGGAGAGGCGGCCCACGATTGCCGCCGATCTTGCGGCGCCACTATCGGACTGGCCAGAAGAGGAGACAAACGCCGATTCTGAAGGTCTGCCATGCAAAATCCTGCAGACCAAAAAAAGAGGCTCCAACCGAAGTTGGAGCCTTATGATAGGGCCGAAGCCAAATCGAAAGTTTTGGTCCAGCGCAAGGGAGGAGGATATGCGCCGAACCGGGTGGACCCAAGCCGAGGGAGGAGGATACGGCTTCGATCCGGTGTCGCAAGAAGCGGGTCCGAGGGAGGAGGATACGGAGCGGCTTCACCAGCGACACGAACAATATAGATTTTGACCGTTTGGTCAGCAATGCATAGGTCAACATGACTGCCATGCATTCTGCACAGCGACAATCTGTCAACCTGGGCTCGTTAGGCCTGGGCGAACAACGCGCGAGCGTATGGCTGGTTGCCTGCGGCAGCGCGAAGCAAAAAAAAGCCCCGTCCGAAGACGGGGCTCATGACTGGGCCGAAGCCAAATCGAAAGTGGGGCAGAGAGCAAGGGAGGAGGATATGCACTCTGCCAATGAACCTTGATCGAGGGAGGAGGATACGATCTCGGTTCAGTGTCGCGATACGGGGTCCGAGGGAGGAGGATACGGAGCGCGTCTCAGCGACCACCCACATATGAACTCTACTGATCAGATAGACAATAGAGGGTTGAACATGTCAGCCATGCAAAAACGCAAAGCTCACAGGGCAAAAAATATGGCCCCGCTCGAGGGGAGAGCGGAGCCATAAAGTTGCGAGACAAAGTCTCACAAGGAGGGAACGCAACGGGCGCAAGGGAGGAGGAGAAGCACCCGCTGTGTGAGGAGGCATATAGGGGGTGAGCTTCTGCTCAACAATCGGGCAAGCGGCATGAAAGCTATGCAGTCAATGCATGCAGGAAGCTCATAAAAACGTCATGTGCGGGAGAGGGATTCGGGGGTGAAGTAGACGACGTCTCGGAGAGTCGAAGGCGTATGCCGCCGAGGCTTAGAGGGCGCGGTGGTTCGCTGAGGGACCCCCACCCTCGGTCCCTCCCCGCAAGGGGGAGGGAGGCGCAGGAGCGGAGGGGTTCGAGGATGCTGACTGGACGGCAGAGAGGAGTCACCGACAGTTTGTTATGCCTGGTCGGCCCGAGCGCTGAAGTCCGGCTCCCTCCCTGCTGAGGGGGAGGGTTAGGGGGGTCAATAACTCGCAGTGCGGTCTCATCCTCGGTCCCTTCGCTTATGGCGGAGAGAGGCGCAGGAGGCGCGAGCTTAGTGGATGCTTCCGCGTGGGCGGCCGCTCCACCGCCATTCGACCATAGGTCTCATGGCCTTCTAGCCTAAAATCGCTCCACCGGAGCGATTTTCACGGCTGACCGCCATTCGACCGTAGGTCTCATAGCCTTCTGAGCTAAAAACGCGCCACTGGCGCGTTTTTGCCGCGTAGCGGCCGCTCAGAAGCTCCATTCCCGAGCTTTGGCGACGAGGAAGTCGCGGAAGACGCCGACGCGTTTGGAGTTCTTGAGGGCGGGCGGGTAGACGAAATAGGCTTCGTAGGCGGGGAGCTCGATTTCGGGCAGGACCGAGACCAGGCTTTGCTCGTTCTCGGTCACGTAGTCGGGCAGCATGGCGATGCCAACGCCGGCGCGGCAGGCCTGGAGCATGCCGTAGATCGAGTTGACCTTGAGCACGGCGCGGCGCGGGCTCGAATCCGAACGGCCCATGCGCTCGAGGTAGTTGATGTCGCCCAGGTAGGACGGCACCGGTTCGCCGAAGCTGATGATGCGGTGGTCCTCCAGCTGATCGGAGCTGTTGGGCATGCCGAACTCGTCGATATAGGTGTTCGACGCATAGAAATGGTTGTGCACCGTGAACAGCTTGCGCTGGATCATTTCGGACTGGTTAGGCCGATGGAGGCGGATGGCCACGTCGGCTTCGCGCATGGCGAGGTCGAGCTCAGCATCGTTGAGGCGGATTTCAAGCTGGATCAGCGGGTAAAGCTTGATGAATTCGGCCAGGCGCGACGATAGCCAGGCGGAACCAATGCCCACGGTGGTGGTGACGATCAGCGGACCCGTCGGAACGTCCTGGGACTCTGACATCTGCGTCTCGACCTGCTGCAGTTCCCAATGCATCCGGTGGGCGGTGCGGAAGAGCTGCTCACCCACTTCGGTGAGGACCAGGCCACGGGCGTGGCGGATAAAGAGCTTGAGACCCAGGTCGTCTTCAAGGGCGGAGATCTGTCGCGATACCGCAGACTGCGACATGCCGAGTTTTTCGGCGGCATGGGTGAAACTGCCCGACTCGGCGGCGGTGTGGAATATCCGGAGTTTGTCCCAGTCGAGCATTTCTTGTGACGCCTTTGGTTGGGTGTGGCCTACTCCGCCGCTTCGGCGAGTTCGTGTTCTGCGAGGAAGCGTTCCGCTTCAAGGGCTGCCATGCAACCCATGCCTGCTGCCGTGATTGCCTGACGGTAAACGTCGTCGGTAACGTCGCCGGCCGCAAAGACGCCAGGGATGTTGGTTTCGGTGGTGCCGGGCTTCACCTTTAAATAGCCGCCGGGCTTCATGTCGAGCTTGCCGGCAAATATCGAGGTGGACGGCGCGTGGCCGATGGCGATGAAGATGCCGTCGATGGGCTGCTCATAGGTGCGGTTGCTGGCAAGGTCGCGCAGCGTCACCGAATTGACCGAAGGCGGCATGGCCGAGCCGCCGATATCGGCGATCTCGTGGTTCCAGCGCACTTCGATCTTGGGGTTTTTGAACAGGCGTTCCTGGAGGATGCGCTCGGCGCGGAACTCGTTGCGGCGATGCACCAGGATGACCTTGGATGCAAAGTTGGTGAGGAACAGAGCCTCTTCGACAGCGGTGTTGCCGCCGCCGACCACCAGAACTTCCTTGTTGCGATAGAAGAAGCCGTCGCACGTGGCGCAGGCGGAGACGCCGAAGCCCTGGAACTTCTGCTCCGACGGCAGGCCGAGCCACTTGGCCTGGGCACCGGTCGCGATGATGAGCGAGTCGGCGGTGTACACATCGCCGCTGTCGCCAGTCAGCACGAAGGGGCGCCGGTCGAAATCGACATTGACGATGAGGTCGTTGACGATCTTGGTGCCGACATGTTCGGCCTGCGCCTTCATCTGGTCCATCAGCCATGGCCCCTGGATGACGTCGGCAAAGCCGGGATAGTTCTCGACATCGGTAGTGATGGTGAGCTGGCCGCCGGGCTGCAGGCCCTGGATCATGACCGGTTCGAGCATGGCGCGGGCCGCATAGATCGCTGCGGTGTAGCCGGCAGGGCCTGAACCGATGATGATGACTTTCGCGTGCATCGCGACGCTCTCCAATAGATGCGAGTGTCCTTCGGCCCCTAGTTAAGGGGCGAAGGAGTGCTCTTTCAAGGCAAAGTGTGTTTTTGTGGCGCTTGCCCTGTGGATCAGGCGCAAATGCCACAGCGATCCGGCCGCGGCCGCTCGAAAGGGGCCTAGATGTAGCGGATCTTGATGATCTCGTAGCTCTTAGCGCCGCCCGGAGCGGACACTTCGAACGAATCGCCTTCTTCCTTGCCGATCATGGCGCGGGCGATCGGCGAGGAGATCGAGATGCGGCCGGCAGAGGCGTCGGCCTCGGGGTCGCCGACCACCTGGTAGGTTTTTTCTTCCTCGGTGTCTTCGTCAATATAGGTGACGGTGGCGCCGAACTTGACGGTGGAGCCGCCCAGCTTGCTGACATCTATGATGTCAGCAAGCGCGAGGATGGTCTCAAGTTCCTTGATGCGGCCTTCGTTGAGGCTCTGCTGCTCCTTGGCCGCCGAATACTCGGCGTTCTCGGACAGGTCCCCATGAGCGCGGGCCTCGGCGATCGCGTCGATGATGCGACGGCGCTCGTTGGCGGTGCGGTGCTCAAATTCTTCGGTCAGGGCCTTGTGGCCTCCGATCGTCATCGGGATCTTGTCCATTCGTCGCCTCCAATCGGCACGAGAGAGCCATGGCGACCCCGTCGCTGGCTCTCGGTCTTTGCGGTCGCATCGTTTTCCGATGCTCTTAATAGGCTTATCCCCAGCCAAACCCGTTCGGCATGCGCTTCACGACTAAGTCTTTAAGGGGAATGCGCCCAACCTGCCCGCCCGCCGCGCCGCGGTCAAGCGGATCAGTGTGGACAAGATGGGCATGTCCACATGCCTGTTCAAGCCGGAGGTGGGTGCGGCGCTTAGGGCGCCGTGTTGGCCTCTATCACCGCGCAGGCGACGCGGTCTCCGGAATTGCCGGATGGATCGGTCACTTGATCGTCGGCTGCGGCGTGGACCACGAGTGCCGTGCCGTCGGCGTCGAAGACATAGGCGGGATCCGCCGCATCAAGCGAAATGGTGGCGGAGGTGACGTTGACGGCGGCCGTGCCGTCTTGGCCTGCGATCACGTTGGGGAGATCGCCAGAGTGGGGACCTTCGGGGTTTTCCAGGCCATGCTGATGGCTATCGGGATTGACGTGGCTGCCAGCGGATTCAAAGCCGGTGGTGCCGTCGCAATCGCCGGTCTCGTGGAAATGGAAGCCGTGTTCTCCCGGCGTGAGGCCGGTCAGGTCGCCGACGATGGTGATAGCGTCGCGGCCCTGCGCAAGGATTACAGAGCCTACTTCAAGACCGTCGCGATCGATGAAGGTGGCCATGGCGGTGCCGGGGTCCTGCGCCAACGCGGGAAGTACGAGGGCAAGGCTGGCGGCGGCGCTCAGGGTCAGACGGTGCATGGGCTTGTCCTCGATTGCGGGTTTGAAAACAACGGGCAATGGTGCTCGCCGTTCCCCCAACGGCCTCAGCACAAAGGATAGGCGACGTAGGCGAGGCGCCGGCTGTCGGGCGACCAGGAGTTGACGTTGATGGTGCCCTGGCCGCCAAAGAAGCTGGCGAGAACGCGAAGATCGCCGCCATCGGGCGCCATCAGGCGGAGCTGGACATCCTTGTCGGGCGGGTGGCCGGTGGTGCCGGGCGGGTAGCTCAGCACCGAGACATGCTTGCCGTCCGGCGAGAGGTGGGGGAACCAGTTGACGAAGCTGTCGAAGGTCAGCTGCTCGAGGGCGCTGCCGTGGTCGGCGTGCATGCGGAAGATCTGTGCATGGCCAGCTTGGCTCGCTGCCAGTTCGGAGTTGAAATAGATCCAGCGGCCGTCGGGGGAGAATTCCGGCCCGTCATTGGGCACGTCGAGATCGGTCAGCCGCCGGTCGGGGCCGCCCCGGGCGGGGATTGTGAAGACGTTGACGCGCCGTTGGCCCGAGGGCTGCTCGATAGCCACATAGGTCAGCGTCTCGCCGTCGGGTGAGATGCCGTGCAGATAGTAGTGGAATGGGGTCGCGTGTGTGTTGGAGACGCGGCGGGGCGTGCCGCCGGCGAAGGGTACGGCGTAGAGGTGGCCATCGTCGGAGCTGACATAGATGGTCGAGCCGTCCGGCGACAGCACATGGTCGTTGTTGAGATCGGCAAGGGTGCCGGTGTCGATCGGCTCCGGTGTACCGCCGGTCACCGCGATGCGGAACAGACGGCCGCCGCTGTTGAAGACGAGGGTCTCTCTATCGGGCGACCAGTTGGGTGCCTCGATGACTTCGTCGGCGGTGAAGATGACTTCGGACCGACCGTCGAGGTCGATCAGCGTCAGTTCGGCGCGCTGGCCTGGGGCCAGGGAGCGGCCGCGGCGCGGGAAGCGGAAGCTCATGGTTGTTCCTCGGTCGCCTGGGGACCCAGCAGGAGCGTGGTCGGCTCGGTGCCGAGGAGCTTGGTGGCGACGGCCTTGACCTCATCGACGGTTACCGCGTTGATGAGCTCGGTACGACGGGGCAGGTAGTCGATGCCCAGATCCCACATCTGGAGCCCGATCAGCGTGCCGGCGATGGCGCTCGAGGAGCGGAGCTCTTCCAGCGTTGCCGAGCCGATGAGGTACTTCTTGGCCGATGCCAGCTCGGCTTCGGTGGGACCTTGGGCAGCGAGGCGGGCGACCACATCTTCGATGACGCCCAGCGTCTCGCTGGCGCGATCGGCGCGGGTCGAGGTGCTGAGAACCAGCCCGTTGGCGTGCTGCTGGTTGAACAGCGACGCGCGGACGCCATAGGTCAGGCCGCGCTTTTCGCGCACCTCGTCGTTGAGCCGCGACAGGTCGCTGCTGCCGCCCAGGATTTCGGTCATGATGGTGGCGGCAAAATAATCGGGGGCGTCGTGCTCGACGCCCGGATAGGCCATGAAGATGCTGGTCTGGGGCAGGGGGTAGTCGACGGCGACGTCCTTGCCCAGGGTGGGCTGGATGTCTGCCACGGGCGTCAGTTCGGGCGCCTCGGGCAGGGCGCCGAAGAGGAGGTCGAGTGTTTCGGCAGCGGTCTCGGCGTCGATGGCACCGACGATCGCGACATGCAGGTTGTCGCGGGCGAACTGCTTCTGGTGGAACTGGTGAAGGTCGTCGGCGGTGATGGTGTTGAGGGTTTCGGGCGTGCCCTCCAACTCACGGGCATAGGGATGGCTGCCGTATAGCGTTTCGCGCCAGAGCTTCTGGGCGGCGGTGGTGGGGTCCTGGGCGTCGATGGCGATGCCGCTCAGGATCTGGGCGCGCATGCGGTCGATTGGATTCTGGTCGAAACGCGGTTCTTCGAGGGCGAGCTTGAGCAGGCCGAAGGCCTCTTCGCGCTGGTCGGCTAGGAGCCGCATGGAGCCGTAGATGGCATCCTGGCTGGCATCGAAGTTCAT
Source organism: Devosia sp. (assembly GCF_036563435.1). Classification (GTDB taxonomy): domain Bacteria; phylum Pseudomonadota; class Alphaproteobacteria; order Rhizobiales; family Devosiaceae; genus Devosia. Next base: position 151,850 of record NZ_DATCMJ010000001.1, on the reverse strand, counting down.
CTCGGCCCCGGCCGCGTCCAGCGCGATCTGAAAGGCGTCGCTGTCGAGGTCGCCGGCGCCTTCGTCAAAGAGGGCGGTGATGAGGTTGGCCAGCCCCTCCTTGCCCGCCGGGTCCTGCGAGCTGCCGCCCTCGAAGGCGAAGCGGACGGTAATGATTGGCACGGCGTAGTCTTCCACGAGCCAGGCCTCGATGCCCTGGGGCGAGGTAACCTGCTGGAACTCGACCTCGGCGAGTGCGGGGAGGCTAGAGAGAAGCACAAGGGCGGGGGCTGCCAGGGCGGCGAGGCTGCGGCGGAGCAAGGAAGGGACGAACATGGGTCTTACTGGGCTCCGTTTTCGCTGGGCAGCAGGTAGCCGGTAACGGCGATCTTGGGGTCGAGATATTTGGCGGCGACGGCCTGGACCTGTTCGGGCGTAACAGCCCGGATACGATCGGGCCATTCGCTGATGTCCGCTACGGTGCCGCCATTGGCGAGGCGGCTGCCATAGATATTGGCCATGTTGGATTGTTCATCGCGGGCAAAGATCAGCCCGCGCACGAAGCGCATCTTGGCGGCGTCGAGTTCCTCGGCGGTGACGCCGTCCTCGATCAGGCGGGTGACTTCCCTGGAGACAGCTTCCTGCACTTCCTCCAGCGTCCGTTCGCCCTGGGGCATGCCATAAAGGGTGAAACTGCCTGGATCATAGGCGCCGCCATCGTAGCTGGCGCCGACGCCCGAGGCGATGCCGGTCTTGACCACGATCTCCTGATAGAAGCGGCTGCGCGAGCCGCCGCCGAGAATTTCGGCCAGGAGATCGAGCGCCTCGGCTTCGCCCGGCTCGGCCATGCGGTAGCTGGGGGTGACCCAGGCGGTGCTGAAGCTGGGGACGCCGACGCGCGGGTCGCTCAAGGTCACGGTGCGGGCCGTGTCGTAGCGCGGCTCAGCGGGACGGACACGCGGCGGCAGGTCTGGGCCGCGTTCGACCTTGCCATAGGTCTCCTCGGCGAGTTTGCGCACCGCTTCCGGCTCGACATCACCGGCGACGACCAGCACGGCGTTGTTGGGCGCATAAAAGCGGTGGTAGAAATCGAGCGCGTCCTCGCGGCTGAGCTGCTCCATTTCGTGCATCCAGCCGATGGTGGGGATGCGATAGGGGTGGTTCTGGTAGAGCGTGGCGGCCGTTTCCTCGCCCAGGAGCGCTTGGGGGCTGCCTTCGATGCGCTGGTTGCGTTCCTCGAGGATCACGTCGCGCTCGGCGGCGATGACCTCTTCCGGCAGCACCAGGCCACGCATGCGGTCGGCCTCGAAATCCATCATCTCGTCGAGGTAATCGGGCGGCACCGTCTGGTGGTAGACGGTCACATCCTTGCTGGTGAAGGCATTGGTATAGCCGCCGATCTCGGCGATGACGCTGTCCATCTCGCCGGCGGGGTGCTTCTCGGTGCCCTTGAACATCAGGTGTTCGAGGAAGTGGGCAATGCCCGACTTGCCTGCCGGCTCGTCGGCACTGCCGATCTTGTACCAGACCATGTGGGTGACGATGGGCGCGCGCCGATCGGGGATGACCACGACCTCGAGGCCATTATCGAGGGTGAAGTTGGCCACTTCGGGCGCGGGCACTGCCTCCTGGGCCCAGGCGCTCAGCGACATCAGGGCGCCCAGAGCGAGGGACAGCGCGGTTCTGGTTAGCATGAAGAACTCCGAAACAGCTGGCAGGACAGAGCCATAGCCTTGGCATGGGGATGGCGCGACAGCAATCGCGGCTCATTGGGGCGTAATTCGGACCACAGCGGCCCGGTTGCCCCCTTCGCGCGCTTGGCCTACATAGGCGGCCAATTCCTGAAACGCCCAAGAGGTCCGCTAGCCGATGGCTCGCCAGTTCATCTACCACATGCACGGAATGTCCAAGTCCTATGCCGGCGGCAAGAAGGTGTTGGACAACATCCATCTCTCCTTCTACCCGGACGCCAAGATCGGCATCCTGGGCCCGAACGGCTCGGGCAAGTCGACCCTGCTCAAGATCATGGCGGGCATCGACACCGAGTTCACTGGCGAAGCCTGGGCGGCCGATGGCGCCAAGATCGGCTACCTGGCGCAGGAGCCCGAGCTCGATCCGCAGCTCAATGTGCTCGGCAACGTCATGACCGGCGTCAAGGAAAAGAAGGACATTGTCGACCGTTACAACGAGTTGATGATGAACTATTCCGACGAGACGGCCGACGAGGCGACCAAGCTCCAGGACATCATCGACGCACAGAACCTGTGGGACCTCGAGTCGCAGGTGGAAGTGGCCATGGAAGCGCTGGGCTGCCCGCCGGGCGATGCCGACGTGACCAAGCTTTCGGGTGGCGAACGCCGCCGCGTGGCGCTCTGCGCGCTGCTCCTCAGCAAGCCCGACCTGCTGCTCCTCGACGAACCGACCAACCACCTCGATGCCGAGACCACGGCATGGCTGGAACGGCACCTGCGCGAGTTCGAGGGCGCGGTGCTGATCATCACCCACGACCGCTACTTCCTCGACAATGTCACCGGCTGGATTCTCGAACTCGATCGCGGCCGCGGCGTGCCGTACGAGGGCAATTACTCGGCCTATCTCGAAGCCAAAGCCAAGCGCTTCGCCCAGGAAAAGAGCGAAGATGCCGCTCGTGCCAAGGTGCTGGAGCGCGAGCGCGAATGGATGGGCCAGTCGCCGCAGGCCCGCCAGAGCAAGAGCAAGGCGCGCATCAAGGCCTATGACGAACTGGTCAAGATCAACGAGGCGCGCACGCAGTCTTCGACGGCACAGATCATCATTCCGCCCGGCGAGCGCCTGGGCCACAATGTGATCGACATCGAGGGGCTCTCCAAGAGCTATGGCGATCGGCTCCTGATCGACAATCTCACCTTCAAGCTGCCCCCGGGCGGCATCGTGGGCGTGATCGGGCCAAACGGCGCGGGCAAGACGACGCTGTTCCGCATGCTTACCGGCCAAGAAAAGCCTGATGCTGGCACGGTAACGGTCGCCGAAAACGTCAACCTCGGCTATGTCGACCAGAGCCGCGACACGCTGAACCCCAACAAGACCGTGTGGGAAGAGATCTCGGAAGGCGACGAAGTGCTGATGCTGGGCAAGCGCGAGGTCAATTCGCGTGCCTATACGTCCTCGTTCAACTTCAAGGGCGGCGACCAGCAGCAGAAGGTCGGGAACCTCTCGGGCGGGCAGCGCAACCGCGTTCATCTGGCCAAGATGCTCAAGAGCGGCGCCAATGTGCTGCTGCTCGACGAACCGACCAACGACCTCGACACCGAAACCCTGGCAGCGCTTGAAGAGGCGCTGGAGGAGTTTGCCGGCTGCGCCGTGATCATCAGCCACGATCGCATGTTCCTTGATCGCCTGGCGACGCACATGCTGGCCTTCGAGGGCAACAGCCATGTGGAATGGTTCGAAGGCAACTTCGCCGACTATGAAGCCGACAAGGTCCGCCGGCTCGGCGCCGACGCAGTGAACCCGAAGCGGGCGACGTACAAGCCGCTGACGCGGTGATGATTCAGGGCGCTGCCGGTCAACGGTGGCGCCCTTGTTCTTTGAAGCAGACGCTGCTCCAAAAGCTCGCGACATACCGCCCTAGCCGCGCTAAGAACATTGGGCGGCATTGAAGCGATGTATGCTGTGGGAGCGAGACTTGACGCGAATAAGTTGGGCGGCGGCTGCGATGGCTGCCGCATTGGCGATTGGCATCGCCGTTGCTGCAGCAGCCCCTGGCCAGTGCACCATTTCCGACCTTGGCAGTTTTTCCTGTGACGTTGCCGTGGATGGCGATGGGCTGACGTTTTCCCTGCCGGATGGGCGCATTTTTGCCTTTGCCTTGGACGAAGATGGGGCGGGTGGAACCGGGTACCTCATCGACATGGATGCTTCGCCGGGAAAGCGGCCGGAGGAAGTAGGGCAGTTGGTACCCGTAGAAGGGAAGCCTGGATGCTGGGCGCGGGACGACGAGTTCCGGTTCTGCGCCATGGTGGAGCAGGCGGAGGAGTGACGTCATGAAGGTTTGGACGCTTGTCGGCGCCGGTGCGCTGCTGGTGACGCTTGCGGGGCCCGCATTGGCCAAGGATGCGCGGTGCTTTAGCACCGATGATGGTGAATATCCGTGCCAGTTCGAAACCCTGGACAAGAGCGGGAGTTTCGAAATCTCCGCGCCGGGCAAGCCGAGTTTCCAGCTCCTGATCGAGGATGGTACCGCAACGGCCGGGGCAGTCTTCGAGCCGGGCGGTCGTATGGTCTGGTTGCCGGGCAACTATGAGCGGTCGGGCAAGGACCCGGCCTGCTGGGTCAGCGCCGACACTGATACGGAAATCTGCGCATGGTAGGCGAGGCGTTCACTGTTGGCGTTGGCGGCGCGCACCTGGCGGGACGCGTGCTCGGCGAGGGGCTGCCGGTGGTGTTCCTCCACGCCGGCGTCTGCGACAAGCGGATGTGGGAAAGCCAGATGCGGGCGGTGGCGGAGGAGGGCTGGCAGGCCATCGCCTATGATCGGCGCGGCTATGGCGAGACCGAGAGCCCCGACGAGGTGTTCAGCCATTTGGATGACCTTGAGGCGGTGCTGGCGGCGCATGACATCCATGCCGCGGTGCTGGTCGGCTGCTCGCTGGGCGGCGGGCTGGCGCTGGACTTCGCGCTGCGGCATCCGGGGCGGGTCATTGGCCTGGTGCTGATCGGGACTTCCGTCACCGCGGCGCCTTGGAGCGCCACGCAGGCCGAAGAAATGCTGGAGGCTGCCGAGGAGGATGCGTGGGAGCGCGGCGACCGCGACATGCTCAACCGCGTGCAGGCGCATGAATGGCTGGATGGGCCGCGGGCGCAAAGCGGCCGGGTGGGCGGTGCGGTTCGCGAGCTGTTTTTGGACATGAATGCCATCGCGCTGGGCAAGCCCGAGCTGACGATGGGTGAGCAACCGCAGCCGGCCTGGCCGCGCGTCGGCGAAGTTGGTGCGCCGACCCTGCTGCTGGTGGGTGACGAGGATTTCACCGCGCTGATCGAGCGGCACGAGACCCTGTCGGAGGAGATGCCGAATGCCTTTGCGGCGGTGCTGGAAGGGGTGGCGCATATCCCCAGCATCGAAAAGCCTGAGCTCGTCAATTCCATGCTGATCGAGTTCCTCGACGCCATCGATGGTGACGTCGAGGATGAGGATGACGAGAGCTATTCAAGCGAAGAGTGAAGCCGTTGAGGAGCCGATTCAATACGGTGACGAATTGAGTCGACTCCCGAAGCTAAGTGCCTGATTAAGCAGCTAGAATACCGTCGAGATGCTGATCGAGCTGCGCGGTGGGGATGTTGGTCAGGTCTTTGTTGAGCTCGGCCAGGATGGTTTTCTGCACGGCAGGGGAGATGGCCTTGCGCAGGTCGCCCAGCGCAACGGGTGCAGCGGCGATAACCAGGCGGTCGAAGTCGCCCCTTTGCTGGTGACGATCAAGCTCGGCAGCAACGGATTTAACGAATTCGGTTTCCCGGTATTCCACCGGGTCGGTGCGAGGAACGGTGCCGCCACGATTGGGGCTGCCGCCACCGCCCCTGGTGCCAGGGCGGTCGGTGACCAGATCGCGTGCCTGCAAGGTCTCCATGGACCAATCGAGGCCTTCAACCTGCTTCAGTCCCTTGCCCGGGCCGGTATTTTCGAGGACGCGCGCCTGCGCGCCGTCGGCGATAAGTACCCAGGTGACGGTCTTCTTCATGGTCAAACTCCTGCTGGTAGTGATCCGGGCGCGCGAAGGCGCCAACCCGTCAACGCATCGATTCCCAAAAGGTTGGCACGAGCCATCAGCTTTACCGGCTTTGCCGATCACAAACTCTGATTGGCCCCGTGCCGCGGGCGCTGGTAAGTGAAAGCGATGCGCTCAAGAGCGGGCGCGGAGCCCGTCATGTCCCTTCCTGAATCTGCACCCGAAGCGCTTACGCCTGTTGACGTTTCACCGGCGAAGGGCGGAACCGAAAAGCGCAACGGCGTGCTGGCGGCGCTCGCAGCCTATACGCTCTGGGGCTTCCTGCCACTCCTGTTCCGGCAGGTCGAGGCGGCAGGATCGGTGTTGATCGTGGCCGAGCGCACCATCTGGTCACTGGTGCTGCTGGCCGGCATCCTCCTGTTCACCGGCGGCTTCGGTGAAGTGCGGGCGCTGTTTGCCGACCGCAAGCGCGCGCTGGGGACATTGCTGTCAGCCGTGCTCCTGGCGGGCAATTGGCTGCTTTATGTCTGGGCGGTGGAAACGGGGCAGGTGCTGGAGGCAAGCTTTGGCTACTTCATCAATCCACTGGTCAATGTCCTAATGGGCATGATCCTCTTGGGGGAGCGGCAGAACCGGCTACAGACGATTTCCATCCTGATCGCCGTCGTGGCGATTGCCATACAGGCGGTTGGCCTGGGCAAGATCCCGTTCGTGGCGCTGGGGCTGGCGCTGTCTTTTGGGTTCTATGGCTATTTCCGCAAGACGGCGCAACTGGGACCCGCGACGGGCCTCTTTGCCGAAACGGCGATGCTGGTCCCGGCGGCGCTGGCCTATGTGATCTATAGTTTCCTCACCGTCGGACCGGGGGTGCATGCCGATCCGTACCTGATGATGTGGCTGGTGCTGACCGGGCCGGCGACAGCCATTCCGCTGCTGCTGTTTGCGCTGGCGGTGCGGCGGCTGCGGCTGACCACGATCGGCATGTTCCAGTATATCGCGCCTTCGCTGCAGTTCCTGGTCGCCATTTTCCTGTTTGGCGAGCATCTGAACGCTCTGCGGCTCGTAAGCTTCGCCCTGATCTGGGTGTCGCTCATGGTGTTCAGCTATGACAGTTTTCGCGGGCGCCGGCGGGTGGCTGCCGCCTAGGGGCGGGTTGCGCGGATAACCTCGGCGATCCGGTCGAACACGGCGCCGAAGGGCGTGGCCTCGCGCCATACTAACGACAGGCGCCTGCCGGCGCCGGGGGCGGACAGGTCGTGGATGCGGATGCGCGGGTCGGTGGCTTCCTTGCGCAAAGCGATGCGCGGCAGCAGGGTCACGCCCTGGCCGTTGGCGACGAATTCCACAATTGTCGAGAGCGAGGTGGCGGCAAAGGTGCTGGCGCCGGCGTCGCTGCCTAGCCGGCAGGCGGCCAGGGTCTGGTCGCGGAAGCAGTGGCCCTCGTCGAGCAGCAGGATGCGTTCGGGAGCGAGGCTCGACAGGGAAACCGGCGCCGAGGTGTTCTCGTCGCGGCTGGTCGCCAGCACAAATGGATCGTCAAAGAGCGTGCGGCTCACCAGCCGGACGCCGTGGTCGGGTGCGTCGGTGCCGATGAGGGCGAGGTCGAGGCTGCCTTCGACTAAGCCGGCGATCAAGGCGTCGGTGCGGCTCTCGCTGATGGTGAGCTTGAGTTCGGGCAACTCGCGCGTCAGGGCGGGGAAGATGTCGGGCAGGAGGTAGGGCGCGACGGTGGGAATGAGGCCGAAGCGGATGGGGCGATCCGGCAGGCCCGCCTGGCCGAGCGTGAAGGCGGTGAGGGCGTCGGCGCTGTCGAGGACCTGGCGCGCGCGCTGGAGGAATTCGGCGCCGAAGGGCGTTGGCCTGACGCCGGATTTCAGGCGGTCGAAAAGTGGGGTGCCGCAGAGGTCCTCGATGGCCTGGACCTGCTGGCTCAGGGCCGGCTGGCTGATGTTGCAGGCGCGGGCGGCGCGGCCGAAATGGCCGGCATCGGCAACGGCGACCGCGTAGCGCATCTGCTTGAGGGTTAGAACCATGATAAGGTCAGCCTATCTGTGCAGAAGGTATAATCAATTGGCCTAATGATCGGCAGCTTCCTATAAGGCGCCCAACAGCAAGTCCAGGAGATGTTTCGTGACCGATCCCAATACCAAAGCCTCCGCAGGCCAGTGTCCGGTGAACCACGGCCGCAAGGGCCATGGCAACCGTGATTGGTGGCCCAAGCAGCTCGACCTCACCATGCTGCACCGCAACTCGTCGCTGTCGGACCCCATGGGCGCCGACTTCAACTATGCCGAAGAGTTCAAGAAGCTCGATCTTGCGGCAGTCAAGGCTGACCTCCGCAAGGTCATGACCGACTCGCAGGACTGGTGGCCGGCTGACTTCGGCCACTATGGCGGGCTCTTCATTCGCATGGCCTGGCACTCGGCCGGTACCTACCGCATTACCGACGGCCGCGGCGGCGCGGGGCAGGGCCAGCAGCGGTTTGCGCCGCTCAATTCCTGGCCGGACAATGCCAACCTCGACAAGGCACGCCGGCTGATCTGGCCGATCAAGCAGAAATACGGCAATGCCATCTCCTGGGGCGACCTGATGATCCTCACGGGCAATGTCGCACTCGAATCCATGGGCTTCCGGACCTTCGGCTTTGCCGGCGGCCGCGCCGATGTGTGGGAGCCCGAGGAGCTCTATTGGGGCCCGGAGGGCACGTGGCTGGGCGACGAGCGCTATTCGGGCGAACGGCAGTTGTCGGACCCGCTGGGCGCGGTGCAGATGGGCCTCATCTATGTCAATCCGGAAGGCCCCAACGGCAATCCCGATCCGATCGCCTCGGCACGCGACATCCGCGAAACATTCGGCCGCATGGGCATGAATGACGAGGAAACCGTAGCGCTGATCGCCGGCGGGCACACCTTCGGCAAGACACACGGCGCCGGCGATCCGTCGCTGATTGCCGCAGAACCGGAAGGCGCCGACCTCGAAGATCAGGGCCTGGGCTGGAAGAGCAAGTACGAAACCGGACACGGCACCCATGCCATCACCTCGGGCCTCGAGGTCACCTGGTCGCAGACGCCCACGCGCTGGAGCTTTTATTTCTTCAGCAATCTCTTCAACTATGAGTGGGAACTGACCACAAGCCCCGCCGGCGCCAAGCAGTGGGTGGCCAAGACCGACGAACGTGTCATTCCCGATGCCTTCGACCCCAACAAGAAGCACCGGCCAACCATGCTGACATCGGACCTGGCGCTGCGCTTCGACCCCGCATACGAGAAGATTTCGCGCCGGTTCCTCGAAAATCCCGATCAGTTCGCCGATGCCTTCGCCCGTGCCTGGTTCAAGCTGACGCACCGCGACATGGGCCCCAAGGTCCGTTACCTCGGTCCAGAAGTGCCGGCCGAGGACCTGATCTGGCAGGACGTGATCCCGCCCGTGGACCATGACCTCGTCAATGAGGCCGACGTGACGGCTCTCAAGCAAAAGATCGCCGCCTCCGGCCTCACGGTATCGGAACTGGTGTCCACAGCCTGGGCTTCAGCCTCGACCTATCGCGGCTCCGACAAGCGGGGCGGTGCCAATGGCGCCCGTATTCGGCTGGCGCCGCAGAAAGACTGGGTGGTCAATCAGCCGAGCCAACTAGCGCGGGTCCTGGAAACGCTTGAAGCCATCCGGGCCGAGTTCCAGGCCGGTGGCAAGAAGGTGTCGCTGGCGGACCTGATCGTCCTGGCTGGTGGTGTCGGCATCGAGATGGCCGCGGAAGCAGCGGGCAATTCGGTGACGGTGCCCTTTACCCCAGGCCGCATGGATGCCTCGCAGGAGCAGACCGACGTGGTGTCCTTCGGCGCGCTCGAGCCGCGCACCGACGGCTTTCGCAACTACTACAGCAATCGCGCCTTCATGGAGCAGGAGGAGGCCCTGATCGACAAGGCGCAGCTGCTGCGCCTGACCGGACCGGAAATGACCGTGCTGCTGGGTGGCCTGCGGGTGCTCGAGGTTGGCGTCAATCAGCATGGCGTCTTCACCGATCGTCCGGGTACGCTCAGCAACGACTTCTTCCTCAATCTCCTGAGCATGGCCACCGAGTGGTCGCCCAAGGAAGGCGAAGAGGGCGTCTACGAAGGCCGCGACCGCAAGACCGGCGAACTGCGCTGGACCGGCACCCGCGTCGACCTGATATTTGGTTCGCACTCGCAGCTGCGGGCACTGGCCGAGGTTTATGCCCAATCCGACTCCGCACCGAAGTTCACCAAGGACTTCATTGCCGCCTGGGTGAAGGTGATGGAAGCCGATCGCTTCGACCTCCACTAAGTAGCGGCCGCATCTTGATAAAGAGGCTCCGGAGCGATCCGGGGCCTTTTGCTTTTGCTGATCGTTAAAAATTGAAACGAATTTGCCCGACCGCCTTCAGGCGGCCTGAGCATGTCGCCCGCACAGTGACCCTATATTCATCGCACAGAATGAGGCGAGCATGTCGGAACTGGATCAAGGCGAACGGGCGTTTTCGAGCTTTCGCGTGCTCAACGGCGAGCACACCAATACCGAGCGCGAACAGTTGTTCCGCAACATGGCGCAGTTGTTCAGCTATGTTTCCGACCGGTGCGACGACGAACAGGTCGCCCAGTATGACGAGGTGCTTTGCCAGCTCGCCGAACTGGTCGAAGTCGAGGCGCGGGTGCATGTGGCCAAGCTCCTGGCGCCGCTGGAGCGCGCGCCGGGCACTGTGGTCGTAAAGCTGGCCAATGACGATATCGAAGTGGCCAAGCCGCTGCTGGAATTTTCCAACGTCCTTTCCGACGACGACCTCATCGACATCGTTTCGCGGCAAAGCGAAGAGCACCGCGTTGCCATTGCCGGCCGCAGCAATGTGCCCGACCGGGTGGGCGAAGCGATCGTCGAGCACGGCGAACGCTCCTCGGTCATCCGGCTGATGCGCAACAGCAATGCTGAACTCGACAAGAACACGATCGAAAAGCTGGTGCAGCGCGCCAGTAGGGATGCCGAGATTGCCGCCGATCTGCGCAACCGGCCCGAGATCGACTGGAAGTCGCTGCGCGGGGAGATCGACTCCGTGTCCAGCAAGGTGCTCGAAACCCTGGGCGAGGCGGAGCGTGGCGGCCGGCCGCTCGACCCGGTGGCGGCGGGCAAGGTCAATGCGGTGGTCTACAATCGCATGCGCAACCGCGCCGGCTTCTCGGCCAGCGAATGGAAGGTCGCCTATAACCAGGTCAAGGCGCTGAGCGATCGGCGTCAGCTCGACGACCGTGCCCTGGCGCGCTTCGCCCGCTTTGGCTATGGCCACCATGCGGCGGCGGCGCTCACCGTTATCCTCAGCATCGGGCCGGAAGTGTTCGTCAAATGGCTCGCGAGCCAGGATTATGTGGCGATCACGGTGGCGCTCAAGGCAGCGGGTCTTTCGACCGACCTGTTCGAGGCTATTGTTGCGACGCTGCCCTGGCGAGACCTGCCCACGGAGGCGGACAAGCGGATGGTTTCCAGCCGTTTCGCCGCCCTGGACGAAGACGAGGCGCAAGGCATATTCGAACTGTGGCGGGCCCATTCCTTCCGCAAGCGCGCTGTCAGTGAAGAGCGCGCGGCGATGAGCGCCTGAGTTGAGGGACCCCGCGGCAGCGGGGTCTTTCGTTTCCGTCCTTGTGCGCCGTACAGGGATTTCTGAAGCGGGTTGGTGCGAAGCCACTGGACCGCGCCTTCGATATAGATATAAAGACATCTTTATATCTGGTGAGGGGCGATGGCGGGTCTGGACGAATTGGTGACGGTGCTCAAGGCGGCAGGCGAGGGGACGCGGCTGCGGCTCCTCGCCTTGCTCGCCGATGGCGACCATTCGGTCAAGGACCTCACCGAAATCCTCAAGCAAAGCCAGCCGCGCGTGTCGCGGCACCTGAAGCTCCTGGCCGATGCCGGGCTGATCGAACGCAATGCCGAGGGCGCCTGGGCCTATTATGGCCTGGCGCCAGACGGTGAGGCGGGTGCGCTGGCGCGATGGCTGATAGAGCGGGTCAGCGACAGCGACGCCGACCGTGCGCGTGACATCGAAAGGCAGGAAAAGGTGCGGGCGGCGCAGCAGGCGCAAGCCAGCCAGTATTTCGCCAAGGTGGCCGGCAGTTGGGACCTGCTCAAGACCCTGCATGTTCCCGAAGAGGCGGTGGAAGCCGCAGTGGTCGCGGCTCTCGATGGGCAGAAGGTCGAGACGCTGATCGACCTCGGCACCGGGACGGGCCGCATGCTGGAGGTGCTCAAGGAGAGCTACAAGCGCGGCATCGGCATCGATTCGAGTCGCGAGATGCTGGCCGTGGCGCGTTCGCGCCTGGCATCGGCCGGTATCAATCATGCGCAGGTGCGTTTGGGTGATATCGGCGATGTGGACCTGGCCGCCGGACCTGCCGATGTGATCGTGGTGCACCAGGTGCTGCATTACTTCGACGATCCGGGTCGAATGCTGGCGCAGGCGCGGCGACTGCTGAAGCCGGGCGGGCGAATGGTGATCGTGGACTTTGCCCCGCATGACCTCGAATTCCTGCGCAGCGAGCACGCACACCGCCGCCTTGGCCTGTCGGAGGCGCAGATGAGCGCCTGGAGCGCCGCGGCGGGTCTCAACATCGACTGGGTGCGGCAATTTCCCAGCCAAAGCACCGAACGTGGGCTGACGGTTTGCCTGTGGCGCCTCAGCGACAAGCTCTTGAACGGATAGACCAATGCTTGACGACGACCACCGCGCCAGCCGCCAGACCGCTGACCAGCGGCCGGACCTGCAAATCTCCTTCGAGTTCTTTCCGCCCAAGACCGACGTCATGGAGGAAAAGTTCTGGGACAGTGTGCACAAGCTTGCGCCGCTGAAGCCGCGTTTCGTCTCGGTCACCTATGGCGCCGGTGGATCGACGCGGGAACGTACCCTGCGCATGGTCAGCCGCATCAAGGCGGAAACGGGTGTGGATGCTGCCGCGCATTTGACCTGCGTGGGCGCGTCGCGCGAGGAGGTCGATACCGTGGTGCGGGGGTACCAGCAGGCGGGCATCAACCGGATCGTGGCCCTGCGCGGTGACCCGCCGGAGGGGGTGGGACAGCCGTTCACGCCGCATCCGCAGGGCTATCACAACGCTGCGGACCTCGTGGCTGGCCTGCGCCGGCTGGGCGACTTCGACATCTCCGTCGCCGCCTATCCGGAAAAGCACCCTCAAAGCCCCGACTGGCAGACCGAGATCGACAACCTCAAACGCAAGATCGATGCGGGCGCGGACCGGGCGATCACGCAGATGTTTTTCAGCAATGGCGACTATCTTCGCTACCTGGATCGGGCCCGGGCGGCTGGCATCACCGCACCCATCGTGCCGGGGATCCAGCCGATCCACAGCTTCAAGCAGATTGCCAACTTCGCCGGCCGCTGCGGCGCCTCCATTCCTGACTGGCTGGCTGAGCGTTTCGAGGGGCTGGACGATGAGCCAGAGACGCATGCGCTGGTCGCTTCGGCCGTTGCGGCGGAGCAGGTGACGGAGTTGCTAGACGAGGGCGTAACCGAGTTCCACATCTATACGCATAACCGTTCGCCACTGGCGCTGGCGCTTGCCCGTATCCTGGGGCGGCGTCCATAGGAGCATGCGATCTTAACCTTGTGTTCACCATGATCTGGTGCCATCAGGCAGCGTTGCCTATTCAGGTGCCGTTCATCGGACGAGGCGCAATGCTTGCCAGGTGGGCCGCGTTTCACAAAATGGCCACGAAAACGGGCTTCTTCCCCCTCCGGGGCGAAGCTTATCGGGACGTAGAGACATGAAGATCGATCGCCGCATCACCAATGGACTGACCTGGGCCGGTGCTGTGCTTGTCGTGGGCGTGCCGACGGCGGACCTCCTGTCGGCGCAGTTCGCCGCAAAGGCCGAACCGGCGACTGCTCAGGTGGCCGTAGTCGCCGCGCCGACCGCACCTGCGCCCGCACCGCTGAGCCAGCGCCCCAAGGCGCCGGTCAGCGAGCCGGTGGAGCAAGTGGCGGTCGCAAAGCCTGCGGAGCAGGTTGCTTCGACACCAGCGGCCAAGCCCGTGGTCGCAGCATCTCCCAAGCCGGCGCAGACGGCCAATGTGGTCGACACCTTTATCCAGTCGGGCAAGCCCCTGCCGAGCTATATCACCGGCGCGGGTGACAAGCCTGCGGCGCAGCCGGCCAAGACTGCCGCTGCTCCTGCCGCGCGGACGCCGATTATCACCACCCCGCCCGCAGGGACTGCGGTGCCGGTTGCACCTGTTGCCGATCCGGTTGAAGTGGCTGCCATTCCGCCGCAAAAGATTGCTCCGGTTCCCATGCCGCTCTCCATGCGGCCGGATCCCATCCGGGTGCCGGTGGCCGTGGCACCTCCTGTTCAGGAAGTCTATGTGCCAGCAGAACTGGGGCCGCGTTCCTCAGCGACGGTGACCGCTGACGAGCTGGAGGACTGGGAAACCGGCCCGCTTTCCGAATTCCTCGCGCGCAAGCAGGGCAGCGCTGCGACCATGACCCGGAATGGGGAGGGATTCTTCCTCGACGAGGCGCCCCAGCCGCGCCGCGGTGACCGCGTGATCGGCTGGGAAGAGCCGGTCTTCTCCTTCTTCGCCGACTAGGGCAGGGAAGCCATGCGCCAGTCGCGTGTGGACCGGGGATGCGGCAGGCGCTAAGCTCCGCACCCGATCAACAGGCGCAGCGGATAGTCACGGGCATGCGCGATTGCGAGACCGAAAGCGACATGTGGCACCGGCTGAGCGATTTCGTTGGCTCTTTCAGCCAACGCACGGGCCTTGCCGGCTCGCTGGCCAATGCGCTCGACCCGGACAACTGGCTGCCCGGCGGCCGCGATGCCGCCTTTACCCTGGCGCTGATTGCCTTGGCCGCCAAGATGGCGGTGGCCGACGGTGCTGTCACTGCATCGGAGGAGCGCGCGTTCCGCGCGACGGTGGAAATCGCCGCCGGGCACGAGGCGCAGGTGGCGCGGGTATTCAACCTCGCCAAGCAGGACGTGGCTGGCTACGACGCCTATGCGCGCAAGGTGACGCGCTTCTTCCACGACAGTCCCGACACGCTCGAACACGTGCTCGACTCGCTGTTCTATATCGCGACCGCCGATGGCATGGTGCATGAGGCGGAACTCGACTACCTGAAATCGGTCAGCGACATCTTCGGCTTCGACGAGGTGCGCTTCGAGCAGTTGGCAAGCCAGCATGTGCGGCTTGAGGCGGGCGTCGACCCCTATGCCGTGCTCGGCCTCGCGCCCGGTGCCGACGCTGCCGAGATCCGGCGGGTCTATCGGCTCCTTGTGGCCGAGCATCATCCCGACCGGCTGATTGCCAAGGGCGTGCCGGAAGACCTGATCGACGTGGCGACCGACAGGATGAAGGCGATCAACCTGGCCTACCAGGCGCTGACCAAGCCGGCGCAGACGCCGCTGTTGACGGCCGACGCCACGGCTTGACGCCGGGGCTCCGAGGTCTCTACACCACCGATGCCAGTTGACCGGGTGACCGCTGGCAGTGGGGTAACCTGCTGCTGGAGGAAAGTCCGGGCTCCTTCGAAACACGGTGCCGGTTAACGGCCGGCGGGGGCGACCCCAGGGAAAGTGCCACAGAAAGCAAACCGCCGCTCCCTGGAGCGGTAAGGGTGAAAGGGTGCGGTAAGAGCGCACCGGGCGACCAGCAATGGAAGCTGCACGGTAAACCCCACCGGGAGCAAGACCAAATAGGGATGACGCGGGGCTTCGGCCCCAGCCAGTTTTGAGGCCAGATCATCCGGGTTGGTTGCACGAGCGTCCTGGCAACAGGCGCCACAGATGAATGGTCACCACGCCTGCCCGCAAGGCGCAGGCCCTACAGAACCCGGCTTATAGGTCAACTGGCGTTTACCTTTGTCTCCCCTTGAAACGGGAGCAGGCAAATTGTATATACATGCATGGCCATCGAGTTCGATCCTTTCAAGGAAGCGACCAACGTCGCCAAGCACGGCATTTCGCTCGCAAGGGCGAGTGATTTTGACATGCTTGCTGTCGAGGCAGACACCCGCTTTGACTATGGTGAAGATCGCTACCGGGCCTGGGGTCTGATCGACGGCGAGCACTATTGCTTGGTCTTCACTACGCGAGGCGCGAGCGTGCGCCCGATCAGCTTGAGACGTGCCCACGACAAGGAGATCAGACGTCATGTCCAAAACAGTGCTCTTTGACGACGACAATCCCGAATGGACCGAGGAGGACTTCAAGCGGGCCCGTCCGGCCCATGAAGTGTTGCCGCCGGAGGTATTGAAAGCTTTTCCCAAGACGCGTGGGCTTCAAGTTGAGCCCAAGAAGATCCCGGTTTCGATCCGTCTTACCGCCGAGGTTGTCGAACGCTTCAAGGCAGATGGACCAGGCTGGCAAACGCGGATCGATGAAGTCTTGAAGAAAGCAGTCGGTCTTTAAGCCGGGAACTGGACGTTGACGCGGGTGCCGCCGCCTTCGGTGCGGTAGGCGACGGTGGCGCCGAGGCTGCTGGCCATGGCCCGCACGATGCGGCTGCCGAGGCCAGTGCCCTGCGGCTTGCCGCTGCCGTCCCAGCCGATCCCGTCGTCTTCCACGGAGAGGTCCACCGTCTCGTCTCCACCGCGGGTCATGCGGATGCGGACATCGCCCTGGCCGAGGTCTGCATAGGCGTACTTGATGGCGTTGGTCACGAGTTCGGTGACAATGACGCCGATGGAGGCAGCTTTCTCGGTAGGAATGGCAATGTTGTCGGCGGTAACCAGGATGCGGGAGTCGTTGCCGGTAGCGCGCATGGTGGTTTCGAGTTCGGCGGCCAGGCTCTGCAGGTAATCGGCGATCTGGACGGAGCGGACGTCGTCGGTCGTATAGAGGTGGCGGTGGACGCCGGCGATGGCCTGGATGCGGGCCTGGGTCTCGGCGAGGGCTTGCTTGGCATCGTCATTGTCGACGGCATTTGCCTGCAGGCCGACAAGGGCTGCCACCATGGCGAGGCTGTTGGCGACGCGGTGATTGACCTCGCCCAAGAGCATTTCGGCCCGCTCGCGCGCTTCGCGCATTTCGCGCTCGGCCGTCGCCTTGGCGCGGTTGAGGCTGATCAGGTCGACGGCGCTGGTGATGGCACTGCTGAGGAGCTCGATGAAATCCTCGTCCACGGCCTTGAGCACGTAGTCGGCCGCACCTGCCTTGAGTGCTGCGACAGCGACGGCGGTTTCCGCAGTGCCGGTGACGTAGACGACCGCAGGCCGGTCCGGAAGGTCCGCCATCTGCTCGAGCACGTCAATGCCGGTGCCGCCGGGCAGGTAGTGGTCAAGGCCGACGACGTCGATGCCGCCGCGCCGGATGCGCTCGAGGCCAGCCTCACCGGTCTCCGCAAGTTCCACGGCATAGCCGCGCCGTTCCAGCGCCTTTTGCACGAGCCGTGCCAGGCCTGGATCGTCGTCGATGTAGAGGACCTGAGGAGGCCGCTGGGGCATGATCAGTTGGTTTCCGGAACCTGCATGACGGAGAAGAACAGGCCAAGCTGGCGGATTGCATTGGCGAAGCCGTCATAGTCGACCGGCTTGGTGATGTAGACATTGGCGCCCAGATCGTAGCAGCGCTGGATCTCGCGCTGATCATCAGTCGTCGTCAGCACCACGACAGGCGAGCGCCGGGTGTGCTCGTTGCCCTTGACCTTTTCAAGGATGTCTACGCCGGTCATGTCGGGCAGGTTGAGGTCGAGCAGCACGAGGAGCTGGCGGCCCTTATTGACCTCGCCGGACCCATCGGGACCCATAAGGTATTCCAGAGCGGCCGTGCCATTGGTGAAGGGCACGATCTGGTTGGACACGCCAGCGCGGCGGATGTTCTTTTCGATGAGGCGCGCGTGGCCCTCATCGTCCTCGATCATGATGATGGTAACTGGCTTGCCGTCGTTGCTCATGCCGATTTGCTCCCGAGAAAGCTGCGCAGGTCGCGCGGCAGGTTTATAATGAAGGTGGTGCCCACGCCCAGTTCGGAACGCAGGGTGATGTCGCCGCCCAGGCTGCGCACCATGGTGCGGACATGCGCGAGGCCGATGCCTTCGCCGGGCTGGGTCTGGGTACCGGCGCGGCGGAAGAGTTCAAAGACCCGCTCATGGTCGCTGGCGGCAATGCCGCGGCCGTTGTCCTCGACCTCGATCTCGACGCGGTTGCCGGACATCTGCTTGCCCCGAATGGCAAGGGTCACCGGCCGGCCCGGCTGCTGGTATTTGACGGCGTTGTCGAGGAGATTGCCGAGCACCTGTTCGAGCGACAGCTTGTCGCTGACAAGGCGGGGCACGCGAATGTCGAGGTCTACCGAGCCGCCATTCTCGACGATCTGGTGCTGCACCGAATTGACGGTGGCCTTGATGATCTCGGCCAGGTCCAGGGTCTCCGGCTTGAGCTGGCGGCGGCCTTCGCGCGAAATCTTGAGGATGGCGTTGATCAGGCTGTCCATCTTGCGCGTGGCGGCGCGGATGAAGGTGATCGCTTCGGGCAGGTCTTCGGTGGCCGCCAGCTTGGCGTCGGCGAATTTTGGATCGCTGTCGTCATCCTTGTCGGCCATGTAGCGGGAGAGTTCACCCACGCTGGTTTCCAGCTCGCTGGTAAAGCCCATGATGTTGACCAGAGGCGCGCGCAGGTCATGCGTCACGATATAGGCGAAGCGCTGGATTTCCTCGTTGGCGCGCCCAAGGTCGGACGTGCGCTCGCGCACCCGCTGCTCAAGGCTGGCATTGGCGGCCTCCACTTCTGCCCGAGCGGCAGTGATTTCACGGTTGTAGGTCACGACCGTCCAGGCGGCTGCGCCGACAAAGGCGAAGATGATGAGGCCGCCGATGATCGTCACCCAACGCAGGGCGACGGTGCCGTTGCGCTGATTTTCGAGGCCTTCAATAGTGCGCGTGTCTGCTGCATCGATGATCCCGGTGAAGAGGGTGCGCAACGCATCCATGTCTTCTTTACCCTGGTCGGTCCGTATGACGGCAAGCGCCTCTGCCAGTCGACCGGAGCGGGTGAGTTCAATGGTCTGCGCGAGTTCGGCAAGTTTGGCATTGGTGACGGTACGAATGCGTTCGGCAACGCCTTCAGCTTCCGGATAGGGAGCGAGCACGCCATCGAGGCGGTCGAGAAAACCCGGTAGCTCGGGCACGGCGGCGTTGTAGGGGGCCAGATAGCGCTCTTCCTGCGTTAGCAGGTAACCGCGCTGGCTGGTTTCGGCATCCTGCAGCGCGTTGCGAACGTTGACCACAGCAGCGCGAGCTACGCGCGCATTGGTGGTTTCGTTGAACCAGTAGTTGTTGTTCTCGACGAGCCAGATGGTTGTACCGACGATAGCGGCCAGCGCCAGGAAGGCGACGGCCAGCAGCAGCGTCGTCGAACGCACAAACACATTGGTGGAAATCGGCATGCAGAAGTCCCGGCGCAGAACACTTGCGTTCATGGCGCAAAGGGCAGGGGTGTACAACAACGAAAAGCAATTCAGAGGCCGTTTCGGGGCATTAGTTGGCCTACTGCTCACAGGAAAACGCAGGCGAGAGCCGCATGGGAAACAAAATCTTAAGCGTCCTTGGTCAAAGTGAGCCGATGTGAATAGACCGGCCGAATGCCGGAAGTGGAGTAGCGGCATCTATGGGCAAGCTTTTCATGCCCGAAAACGGCCAGGAGGCAGGCCCGCACCTTCCCGTCCTCTTGGACGAGGTGCTCGAGGCCCTGTCGCCACTCCCCGGCAAGCGCATCGTCGACGGCACCTTTGGCGCAGGTGGCTATTCGCGTGCGCTGCTCGAGGCAGGCGCTAGCGTCATTGCCATAGATCGCGACCCGACCGTGAAGCCATTCGCAGACTCGCTCAAGGCCGAGTTCGGCGAGCGCTTCCAGTTCGTGCCCGGCACGTTTTCCCAACTCGATACTCTAGCTTCCGCCTTTGGTGGAATCGATGGCGTGGTGCTCGACATCGGTGTGTCCTCCATGCAGCTCGACCAGCCCGAGCGCGGCTTCTCGTTCATGCGAGAGGGGCCGCTCGACATGCGCATGAGCGGTGAGGGCGAAAGCGCCGCCGACCTCGTCAACACGCTAGATGCCGAGCCGCTGGCCAACCTGCTTTATGCCTTTGGCGAAGAGCGCAAGTCGCGGCGCATCGCGCAATTCATCGTCGCTGCGCGCGAGACTGCGCCCATCGAGACCACGCTGGACCTGGCGCGGATCGTCGAGAAGGCCATCGGCCGCAAGCCGGGCGATGCGCATCCCGCGACACGCACGTTCCAGGCGCTGCGCATTGCCGTGAACGCCGAGTTCGAGCAACTGGTCGAGGCGCTGTTCGCGGCCGAGCGGCTGCTGCCCGAGAGTGGGCGGCTGGTCGTTGTGACGTTTCATTCGCTTGAAGACCGGATCGTCAAACGCTTCTTCGACCCTGACAAGGGTGGGCCCGCCCAATCGCGCCACCTGCCCCAGGTCGAGACGGAAGCGCGGCGCTGGGTCGAGGTCGCCAAGGCGCGCAAGGCTGGCGAGGCTGAACTCGGGCGCAACCCGCGTGCGCGCTCCGCCGTATTGCGGGCCGGCACACGCTCGGCTGCGCCGGCGCGGCCAGTGACGCTCGAAGGATTGAGCGTGCCACGGGTGAGGGGGGCTGAATGATCCGCAACCTCAACATTATCCTGATCTTCACCAGCGTGCTCATGCTGTCGGGCGTCTACGGCCTCAAGTTTGCCATCGAGAACACGGCGTCGGAACGCACGCGCCTGATCGCGCAGATCGATGCGCAGGAGGGGGAGCTGTCGATCCTCAAGGCCGACGAGGCGGTGCTGACGCAGCCGGGGCATATCGCACCGATTGTCGCGCGGCATGAGTTTGCGCTGGCCATTGCACCGGTGAAGCAGGAGCAGTTCGGCTCGTTTGCCGATCTGCCGATGCGTCCGGCAAAGCCCAACAGCATGGCCATGGATGCGCTGTTCGAGGCGCTGGCGTCGGGCGTCGACCCGATCGATGCGATCCTTGAGATGGAAGGGATCGAGTGATGGCCATTGCCGAGGATTTCACCCCAACAATCTCCATTGAAGGCAGCCGCAAGGCGCGCGGCAACCTGACCCAGGCGCGCATTCGCTGGATGATCCTGGCCATCGTGCTTGGCTTCGCCCTTGTCGGGGGGCGGCTGGTACAACTAGGCATGGTGGAAACCGACACGACGATCGAGGGCCAGGCGCGCGACATCATCACCGCGACGCGTCCACCTATCCTCGACCGCAACGGGCTCGAGATGGCCGTGGACATCCGCGTGCCGTCGCTGTTCGCCGAGCCGCGGCGGATCATCGACGTCGAGGAAGCCGTGCGCAAGCTGCGCACCGTGCTGCCTGATCTCAACGAGAACTGGCTGCGCAACCGCCTGACCGGCGACAAGGGTTTCGTCTGGGTGCAGCGCGAACTGTCGCCGGCGATCCAGGACAAGGTGATGCGCCTGGGCATCCCAGGCATCGACTTCATCACGGAGTCCAAGCGCTTCTATCCCGGCATGACCGAGGCCAGCCATATCCTGGGTTCGACCAATATCGACAATCAGGGCATCGCCGGTATCGAGCGGCACATGGACAGCGAAGCGGTGGCGCTGCTGCAGGACCTGGGCCTTGCGCGTGGCAATGCGCTGGCGCCGGTGGAACTGAGCGTCGACATGCGCGTGCAGCACGTCATGCACGAGCAACTGCTGGACGCAATGACAAGGTATCAGGCAATTGCGGCTGCAGGCGTGATGATGGACGTCCGCACCGGCGAAATCATCGCCATGGCGTCGGTCCCAGATTTCAACCCCAATGCGCCTGAGACGGCCTTGGTCAAGGACAGCTTCAACCGGGTCACCGCGGGCATTTTCGAACCCGGCTCGATCTTCAAGACCGTCACCCTGGCGGGGGCGATCGACAGCGGTGCGGTGCGGATTACCGACCAGTTCGATGCGCGCTTCGGCGTGCGCTTTGGCCGGTTCACCATCGACGACTTCCACGGCAAGCACCGCATCCTTAGCCTGCCCGAAGTCTACAAGTTCTCGTCCAACATCGGCACCATCCGAGTGATGCAGGCGATGGGGAAGGACAATTACCGCGCGTTCCTCACCACGATGGGTTTTGACCAGCGCGTGCCGTTCGAGCTGCCTGAGATGCGGCTGCCCAGCGTGCCAAAGGAATTCTCCGAAGTTGGCGCGGCGACGGCGTCGTTCGGGCACGGGCTTTCGGTCTCGCCCCTGCACATGGTCGCGGCCTATTCGGCCTTCGTGAATGGCGGCAACTATGTGCCGCCAACTCTTTACAAGCGCGACGTGGCTGAGGCTGAGCCGCTTTATCGGCGCGTGGTCCAGCCGTCGACCAGCGAGGCCATCCGCTACCTGATGCGGCTCAACGCCATCGGTTCAGGCGGTTCAGGTTCACAGATGAACAAGCTGGCGCTGGGCTTCCGCGTGGGCGGCAAGACCGGCACGGCTGAAAAGGTGGTGGATGGCCGCTACTCGTCGAGCAAGGTGACCAACTTCTTTGGTTCCGCCTTCCCGCTCGATGACCCGCGCTATGCCATGGTGGTGATGGTGGACGAACCAAAGGCGGAAAACCCGCAGTCGGGCACGACGGCCGGCTGGAATGCCGGACAGGTCACAGGCCGCATCGTACAGCGCGCAGCGCCGATGCTCGGTATCGCGCCCGATTTTTCGCCGCTTATCGACGATAGTCTCGTTCCCGCCCCGCTTCGCAACGGCCCGCCGGGCTCGCAATTCAACTGATTTCGAAGGACTGACCCCGTGTCACTCAGCGTAACACAACTGCTCGAAGGTTCCGGTGCGCGGCCCAAGAAGGGGCTCGGCGCGGTATTCGGCCTCAATTCCGATAGCCGCCGGATCGAGCCGGGCGACATCTTCTTCGCGCTGCCGGGCAACAATGTGCATGGCAACCAGTTCGTCGCAGATGCGGTCAAGCGCGGGGCGCTGGCGATCATCACCGATACGGCGCCAGTGGGCGATCCGGGCGTACCGGTGATCATCGTCAAGGACGTGCGCGCATCCTATGCCCGGGCCGCCTCGCGCATCTTCGAGCCGCAGCCGGAAATCACAGTCGCAGTCACCGGCACCAACGGAAAGACTTCCGTCGCCTCCTTTGTGCGCCAAATCTGGAACTATGCCGGCATTCCCGGTGCCAGCATCGGCACGCTGGGCGTCGACACGGCGACACGCCATATCGACGGCAGCCTCACCACACCGGACTCGCGCACGCTGCACCAGTCGATGCGCGCGCTCAAGGCGCAGGGTATCGACCACGTGGCGCTGGAGGCTTCGAGCCATGGTCTTGACCAGCGCCGGCTCGACGGCATGCATTTCGAGGCCGTGGCCTTCACCAATCTCAGTCGTGATCACCTCGACTACCATGCGAGCATGGAAGAGTATCGCGACGCCAAGCTTCGGCTGTTCACCGACCTCTTGGTGGATGGCGGCGCCGCCGTGGTCAACGTCGACGATCCTGAATACGAGCCCTTCATGTTCGCGGCGCTGGGCGCCAGCGCGACGCTGCTGACGGTGGGGCGCGAGGGCGCCTATATCGAAGTGCTTTCGGTCAAGCCGGAGGGCTATGGGCAGCGGGTCGAGATCCGTCATGTGGGCGAGAAGCTCAGCTTCCACCTGCCGCTGACGGGTGAGTTCCAGGTGAGCAATGCCATCGTGGCGGCGGCGCTGGCCATGTCGAGCGGCGTCGACAAGGCGCAGGCGTTTCCGGCGCTCAGCGAGCTTGTTGGCGCAAAGGGCCGGCTGGAGCTGGTGGCCGAGCTTAATGGCGCGGCCATCTTCATCGACTATTCGCACAAGCCGGTGGCGCTGGAATCGGCGCTGGCCTCGCTGCGCCCCTATGCCAAGGGCAAGCTGCGGGTGGTGTTCGGCGCCGGTGGCGACCGCGACAAGGGCAAGCGCCCGATGATGGGCGAGGTGGCCCAGCGCATGGCGGACGACGTCATCATCACCGATGACAATCCGCGCACCGAGAATGCCGCAACGATCCGTGCCGAAATCCTGGCGGCGGCCAAGGGCGCACGGGAGATCGGCGATCGCAAGACGGCAATCGTCGAGGCAGTGAAGTCGCTCCAAAAGGGCGACGTGCTGCTGATCGCCGGCAAGGGCCACGAGGACTACCAGATCATCGGGACGACCAAGCACCACTTCTCCGACCATGAGGTCGTGGCGGAAGCTGTGCGCGACGCCAAGTGAAGGGCCTGCTGATTGGCGGGACGTCCCATTGCGGGAAGTCCACCCTGGCTCAGAAGATCGGTGCTGCTCAAGGTTGGCGCGTCGTCTCGACCGATCAACTGGCGCGGCATCCCGGGCGGCCGTGGCTGGGCGTGCCGGAGCCGGTCATGGAGTTCTACGAAACCCTTTCGCCGCAGAGCATCTACTGGTTCCTGCGCGTGCATCACACCAATATGTGGCCCTTGCTGCAGCGGGTGATTGCCGATGAGCAGAATGCGTCGGGTGGGTTCGTGCTGGAGGGTTCGGCACTCCGGCCGGAGCATGTTGCAACGCTTACACAACACGGTCTGCTGACGGTTTGCCTCCATGCCGCGCCGGACTTTCTTCGCGAGCGAATCCGAAGGGAGAGCGGCTATGACGAACGCGATGTGCGCATGAAGCACCTGATCGACATCTTCGTAGAGCGTTCCTTGCGCGACAATGAGGACCTGGCGGCGGCGGCGGAAGCGGCTGGCGTCTGGCTGATCGACGTTGCGGATCCAGCGGCGCTTGCTCAGGCCGAGTTGGACATCATCGAGAGGCTGGGTGCCGCTCGGTAGCGGCGAGGTGCCTTGAGGGGCACCGCGGGAGAGGGTATTGCCTTGCCGCTGCGCCACGGACGTCGAGACCCATGACCGAACCTCTCCACACCATCGCTTCCATTATTGCTGCGACGGGGGGCGTTACTGCCCTCGATCCGGCGACGCCGGTGAATTCAGTATCCATCGACTCGCGGGAGCTGGGGCCGGATGCGCTGTTTGTCGCGATCAAGGGCGACCGGTTCGATGGGCATGACTTCGTCGAAACCGCGCTCGGCAATGGCGCCGCCGCGGCGCTGGTGCAGCGGGGGGATGGGCCGAAGCAGGTCGTGGTGCCCGACGCGCTGGAAGGCCTGCGTGATATCGGCCGGGCAGCGCGGGAGCGCAGCAGGGCGGTGGTCGTGGGCGTGACCGGGAGCGTGGGAAAGACGACGACCAAGGAAGCGATACGGGTGGTCTTAGAGGCGGCGGGTGAAACCCACGCCTCGATCAAGAGCTACAACAACCACTGGGGCGTTCCGCTGATGCTGGCCCGTTTTCCCGCCACGGCGCAATTCGGCGTCTTCGAGATGGGCATGAGCGGCCCGGACGAGATCCGTCCGCTGTCGCAGATGGTGCGGCCGCACATCGCCGTCATCACCACCATTGCCGCGGCACATCTCGAGGCTTTCGGCTCGCTGGACGGAATTGCGCGTGCGAAGGCGGAGATCTTTGCCGGGCTGGAGCCCGGGGGCACGGCGCTCCTCAACATGGATCACGCGCAGATCGGTGTTCTCCTGGCGGAGGCGAAAGTTGCAGGCGTTGGCCGCGTCGTCACCTATGGAGAAGGGGCGGGGGCAGACTGGCAGATCACGGACGTTGAATTGGCGGCCGGCGGAAGCACTGCCACGGTGGTGCATAAGGGGGCCAGCTACCGGCTGGTGCTCAATGTGCCCGGCCGGCACATGGTGGCCAATGCCACCGCGGCCCTGGCGGTGGCGTCTCTAGCCGGGGTCGAGCCGGCCGTTGCGTTACGGACGCTCGAGAGTTTCGGTGCCCAGCCTGGTCGCGGACAGCGCCTGCGTCTGGGCGCCGGCGACATGCCGCTCTGGCTCACGGATGAAAGCTATAACGCCAACACGGCGTCGATGACGGCAGCGCTCGATGTGTTCAGGACGCAGGTGGCGCCGAATGGGCGCAAGGTCCTGATCCTGGGCGACATGCTGGAACTGGGTGCGCAATCGGCGAGCCTGCATGCAAGTCTCGCCCCAGCGGTTGTGGCGTCGGGTGCAGAAGGGGTCTACCTCGTCGGTCGTGCCATGACGGCGCTGGCCGAGGCTCTCGGGAGCGGGCGTGTTGCCGCTCATACACAAACGGCTGCGGAGATGGCTGAGATCGTGGTGAACGACCTTGCCTATGGCGACGAAGTTATGGTCAAAGGATCAAACGGCGTGGGGCTCGCAGGCGTCGTCGAGACGATCCGTAAACAGTTCGGCAGCAACTGACTCCGCCCAACAAGGACCCTTCGCTTCATGTTGTATTTCCTTGGTCAGCTGGGTGAAGCACTCGCGGCCTTCAACGTTTTCCGCTACATCACCTTCCGTACGGCGGGCGCTGTCGTAACCGCCCTGTTCTTCGTGTTTCTCTTCGGTCCCGGCATGATCGCGCTGCTGCGCCTCAAGCAGGGTAAGGGACAACCGATCCGCGAGGATGGTCCGGCGGGGCACCTCTTGACCAAGAAGGGCACGCCCACCATGGGCGGGCTGATGATCCTGTCGGGTGCCGTGATCTCGACCCTGCTGTGGGCAAACCTAGCCAACGGCTATGTCTGGGTCGTGCTGTTCGTGACTGTCGGCTTTGGCGCCATCGGCTTCTATGACGACTACCTCAAGGTCAAGCGGATGAGCCACAAGGGCTTCGGCGGGCGGCAGAGGCTGCTGCTCGAAGCCTTTATCGGCTGCATCGCCGCCTTCTTCATCTCGCAGCTGGCATCTGGTTCATACGGCACGTCGCTCCTCTTCCCATTCGTCAAGGACTTGGCGCTCAACCTGGGCTACTTCTACATCTTGTTCGGCGGGTTCGTGGTGGTTGCAGCGGGCAATTCGGTCAACCTTACCGATGGACTCGATGGCCTGGCCATCGTGCCGGTGATGGTCGCTGCGGCTTGCTTTGCTCTCATCGCTTATCTAGTCGGTAGCGCCAACTTCTCGGACTACCTCCTGCTCAATGCGGTGCCGGGCACGGCCGAGCTGTCGGTCGTCTGCGGCGCGCTGATCGGCGCCGGATTAGGCTTCCTGTGGTTTAATGCGCCGCCAGCGCAGATCTTCATGGGCGACACGGGCTCGCTCGCCCTCGGCGGTGCGCTGGGCACGATCGCCGTTGCCACCAAGCATGAACTGGTCCTTGCCATTATCGGTGGCCTCTTCGTGCTCGAGGCGGTGTCGGTGATCGTCCAGGTGGCGTCGTTCAAGCTCACGGGCAAGCGCGTGTTCCGCATGGCCCCGATCCACCACCATTTCGAGCATCTGGGCTGGACGGAGTCGCAGGTGGTGATCCGCTTCTGGATCATCAGCTTCGTGTTGGCACTTGTGGGCCTGTCGAGCCTCAAGCTGCGCTAACCGAGTCGCAAAACGCAACGGTCTTGAGCATTCGGTAACCAAACGGCTGCTAGAAATGGCGCAGTTTGTATCGAGTTGCCGGCTGCCTCATGATGTTCTCTCGTGCCGAAAAGACGCCCTTGGCGGAGTGGTGGTGGTCGATCGATCGCGAACTGCTTGGCGCGCTGATCCTCCTTATGACCTGCGGCATGGTGCTGAGCTTTGCCGCGAGCCCGCCCGTGGCGGAGCGCATCGGGCTCAACGAATGGAATTTCGTGATCCGCCACGCGCTGTTTTGCCTGCTGGCGCTGCCGGTGATGCTGGTGACATCGCTGCTCAACCACCGCCAGGCGCGACTGGCAGCGCTGGCGACCTTCGTCGTCAGCCTGGTGCTGCTGTGGGCGACGTTGCGGTTCGGCACGGAGGTCAAGGGCGCGCGCCGCTGGATCTCCTTTGCCGGGCAGTCGGTGCAGCCGTCAGAATTCGTCAAGCCCGCCTTCGCCGTGCTGGGCGCCTGGCTGTTCTCGGAGTCGATGATCCATCGCAACGTGCCTGGCCGTATCCTGGCGACGGCAATGATGGCTTCGGTCGTGGGTGCGCTTTTGCTGCAGCCCGATATCGGGCAAACGGCGCTGGTGCTTGGCACCTATGCGGTGCTGCTGTTTCTATCAGGCATTTCCTGGTTCGTGATCTTCGGTCTTGCCGGTGCGGCGGTGGCGCTGCTGTTCGGTGCCTATATGTTCTTTCCGCACGTGTCGCGCCGCATCGATACGTTCCTCAATCCAGAGGGCGGCGGTAATACCTACCAGATCGACCGCGCGCTCCAGTCGCTGCTGGAAGGGGGATGGTTCGGCCGCGGGCCGGGCGAGTCCATTGCCAAGAAGCTGATCCCGGATGCTCACGCCGACTATGTGTTTTCGGCCGCTGCCGGCGAGTTCGGCATCCTGTTCTGCATGGTGCTGGTGGCGCTGATCGGCTTTATCGTGATCCGCGCCATGATGGGCGCCCAGAGGCAGTCCAGCCTGTTCGCTCGCCTTGCCGCGTCGACGCTGGCGATCCAGTTTGCCATGCAGTCGGGCATCAACCTGGCGGTGAACCTCAACCTCATTCCCCCCAAGGGCATGACCTTGCCCTTCGTGTCCTATGGCGGCACATCCATGATCGCCATCGCCTTTGCCATGGGACTGATGCTGGCGCTTACCCGCACCAAACCAGAGGAGCGCATGTCCACAGGTATCCCGGCCTATCGCAGCGCCGTTGCACCATTGGCGGCTGCCGAATGAAAAAGTTCATGTTGATGGCCGGCGGGACCGGGGGGCACCTCTTCCCGGCCATGGCGCTGGCACAGGAACTGTTGCGCCGCGGGCATCGGGTTGAGCTCATGACCGACCACCGGGTCGAGAGCTATGGCGCCGACTTTCCAGCCAGCGAAATTCATATCGTGCCGTCGGCGACGCCATCGCTACGCAACCCCGTGAAGTTCGTCCGGGGCGGTGTCCGGATCTTGCAGGGCATTCGCGTAGCCTGGGGCAAGCTGCGCCAGAACCGGCCAGACTGCGTGGTAGGCTTTGGCGGCTATCCGACCTTTCCGCCATTCATGGCGGCCAACCTCCTCGGCATTCCCGGAATCCTGCATGAGCAGAATGCCGTCATGGGCCGCGCCAATAGGGCGTTGGGCCGCTTTGCCGACGTGTTGGCCATGAGCTTCGAGAAGACCAAATTCGCCGACACGCTGACGCTGGAAAAGATCGTTTCAGGCAACCCTGTGCGTGACCGCGTCCGTGCGGTGGCGGGCACGCCGTATCCGGCGCTGACGGCGGATGGGCCGATCCGTCTGGTGATCTTTGGCGGTAGCCAGGGCGCCAAGGCGCTGTCGGACATCGTACCGGCTGCTATCGCCACCTTGCCGGAGGCATTGCGCCAACGGCTCCAAGTGGTGCAGCAGTGCCGCGCCGACGATCTCGATCGCGTGGCGGAAACCTACCGGCAGGCCAAGGTCAATGTGGAACTGGCCGCCTTTTTCACCGACCTGCCCGAGCGCATGGCCCAAAGCCACCTGGTGATCGGCCGCTCCGGCGCCTCGACGATTGCCGAACTGACCGTGCTCGGACGCCCCGCCATTCTGGTGCCGCTGCCAGGCGCGCTCGATGCCGACCAGAAGAACAATGCCCTGGTGATGGAGAATGCCGGCGCCGGATGGATCGCCGAGCAGGCCACGCTGTCGCCGCAATCGCTGGGCACTCGCCTCACCTCCCTGTTAACCGAGCCTGCAACACTGACCAACGCTGCCGCTGCTGCCCGCGCACTGGGCCGGCCCGGTGCGGTCGAGAAGCTGGCTGACATTGCCGAGATGCTCTCTGGCAAGAACCTCGAAGTGGATTACCGTTCATGAAAATGCCCCGCAATATCGGGCCCGTCCACTTCATCGGGATCGGCGGCATCGGCATGAGCGGCATTGCCGAGATCCTGCACAACCAGGGCTATGTGGTGCAGGGCTCGGACGCTTCGCTCAATCCCAACGTGCAGCGGCTGCGCGACATGGGCATCAAGGTCGAGATCGGCCAGAGCGGCGACAACCTCGGCCAGGCCGAAGTGGTCGTTGTCTCCTCGGCGATCAAGAAGGATAACCCGGAATTGGTCGCGGCCCGCGCCAAGGCCCTGCCCATCGTGCGGCGCGCCGAAATGCTGGCCGAGATCATGCGGTTCAAGACCGCAATCGCCATTGGCGGCACGCATGGCAAGACGACCACGACGACGCTCGTGGCGACGTTGCTCGATGCTGGCAATCTCGATCCCACGGTGATCAACGGCGGCATCATCAACGCCTATGGCACCAATGCCCGTCTCGGTGCCGGCGAATGGATGGTGGTCGAGGCCGATGAATCGGACGGCACCTTCGTCAAGCTGCCGGCGGATGTGGCGGTGGTCACCAACATCGACCCGGAACACCTGGACCACTATGGCGACTTCGAAGGCGTGCGGAAGGCCTTCCACCAGTTCGTCGAGAACGTGCCCTTTTACGGCTTCGCCGTGATGTGCCTCGACCACCCGGAAGTGCAGGCGTTGGTGGGTGAGATCAAGGATCGCCGCGTGATCACCTATGGGCAGAACCCGCAGGCCGATGTGCGCCTCGTAGACTTGGAGAATGTCGGTGGGGTCAGCAAGTTCTCGGTCGAGATCCGCGACCGCATTCGTCTGACGCAGCTGAGGATCGACGGGCTCGAACTGCCCATGCCGGGCATTCACAACGCGCTCAACGCTACGGCTGCCATCGCGGTGGCCGACCAGTTGCACGTGCCGGCGGAAGCAATCCGCAAGGGGCTCAAGGGCTTCACCGGGGTCAAGCGGCGCTTTACCCGGACGGGTGTTGTTGGCGGGATCACCGTGATCGACGACTATGGCCACCACCCGGTGGAGATTGCGGCCGTGCTGCGGGCAGCGCGGTCTTCGACGCGACGCGATGTCATCGCCGTGGTGCAGCCGCACCGCTACTCGCGCCTCCATGATCTGTTCGATGACTTTTCGGCCTGCTTCAACGACGCCGACACGGTGATCGTCGCGCCGGTCTACGCGGCGGGCGAGCAGCCCATCCCGGGCGTGACCCATGAAGAGCTGGTCAATCGCATTCGCGCCCGCGGCCACCGCGATGCCCGGCTGATCGATGGCCCCGAAGCGCTGGCAGCGCTGATCGCCAGCCGTGCCGAGGACGGAGACTATGTCGTGTGCCTGGGCGCCGGCAAT
Organism: Devosia sp.; assembly: GCF_036563435.1. Classification (GTDB taxonomy): domain Bacteria; phylum Pseudomonadota; class Alphaproteobacteria; order Rhizobiales; family Devosiaceae; genus Devosia. Next base: position 121,089 of record NZ_DATCMJ010000001.1, on the reverse strand, counting down.
ATCACGCAATGGGCGGCTGCGCTGCCTGGCGAACTGGGCGCCTTGATCGGCAAGGAGCCCGAACTGCCATGAGCAAGCACGTTGCCGTTCTGATGGGCGGGCTCTCCAACGAGCGCCCCGTATCGCTGAGCTCGGGGCGGGGCTGCGCAGAGGCACTGCGCAATGCCGGTTACCGCGTCACCGAAGTCGACGTGGGCTACGACATCGCCGAGCGGCTGCGGGAGATTGCGCCGGACGTGGCGTTCAATGCCCTTCATGGACGCTTCGGCGAGGATGGCACGATCCAGGGCGTGCTGGAATTCCTGCGCATTCCCTATACCCATTCGGGCGTGATGGCCTCGGCGCTGGCGATGAACAAGCACCAGGCCAAGATCATGCTCAAGGCTGCCGGAATACCTGTCACCGATCACGTGATTGCCAGCCGCGCGGATGTCGGCCGCGCCCATGTCATGCCGGCTCCCTATGTGGTCAAGCCCGTGGCCGACGGTTCGAGCTTTGGCATCATGATCGTGAAGGCCGGCCAATCCCATCCGCCGCAGGAGATCCTCGGTGAGGACTGGAAGGGCGGGGAAGAGCTGATGGTCGAGCGCTATATTCCCGGCCGTGAGCTCACCTGCGCCGTGATGGGCGATGTGGCGCTCGGGGTCACCGAGATCGTCACCGACCTGGCCTTCTACAACTACGAAGCAAAGTACTCCGCCGGCGGATCACAACATGTCATTCCGGCGCAAATTTCACCGAAAATTTACGACAAAGTTCAAAAGATGAGCTTGCAGGCGCATCTTGCGCTTGGCTGCCGCGGCATCACCAGAACCGACTTCCGCTACAACGATGCAGCGGGAGAAGACGGTGAGCTTGTCTGTCTGGAAATCAACACCCAGCCGGGCATGACCCCCACCTCGCTGGCGCCTGAACAGGCGTTGCATGCCGGGCATTCGTTTGAAGATCTGGTCTCCTGGCTGGTGGAGGACGCGAGTTGCAACAGGTAAAAAGCGAGGCCTTTCTCGCTGGCGCCAGGATCGTCGATCCTCGCGCATTGCCTGTTCCTGTCCGCCCGGCCCGGCGCAAGCTGGCCAACAATCTCGGCCGCGCCTGGGTGCTCCATCGCACCGGTATCGTTCGTGGCCTGGCCGTGGCGGCGCTGCTGGCTGGCGCCACCGTCCTTTATCAGCTGCGCGAGCCGATCGCCTTTGGTGCCGGCGTCCTGTCGGAAGTGGTGCAGGGCCGCTTTGCCGATGCCGGCTTTGCCATCGGCGAAATCTCTATAACCGGCCAGACCCTGACCGGTGAACAGGCCATTTTCGATGCGCTGGGCGTGGAGCCTCATACCTCAACCGTTTCCTTCGACGTCGAGGCGGCGCGGCAGCGCATTGCCGAGCTGCCGGCCGTTGAGACCGTGAGCGTCCGCAAGACCTATCCGGGCGACCTGATCGTCACCATCACCGAAGAGACGCCGGTGGCGCGCTGGCGCGTGGACGGCATTACCTTTGTCATTGACGCAGCGGGTGAGCAGATTGGGGAAGACAGGGGTGCCTATGGCGAACTGCCTCTCGTGGTCGGCGACGGCGCCAGCGACGACGCCATGGTGATGATCCGCGCTCTTGAGCAGCATCCGGTGCTGCAGCAGGGGCTGGTGGCGCTGTCGCGGATTGCCGACCGGCGCTGGGATCTTATCTACGAGACCGGCCTCAGGGTGCAGCTGCCCGAGCTCGGCGTGGCGCGGGCATTGAACCACCTCGAGAACTACGAGGCCGAGTACCAGCTGCTGCAGCGTGACCTGACCGTGATCGACCTTCGCGTCGCCAATCTCGTTGCCGTGCGCCCCACCAAGACCGACGAGGAGATCGCGGCCGAGGAGGAGGAGCGTAAGGCGGCGATCATCGAGCGCGCCAAGTCTGGCCAGCCTTACCCAATGCCGCCGCGCAATCTTCCTTCGCAAACACTAGCCCAACCGATCGTTCCGCAATGATGACCGATGCCATGACCTCCCGGCTCCGCCCTGTCCAGCCTGGCAAGACCACGCTGGTGGCGGTGCTTGATATCGGTTCGACCAAGATCTGCTGCGTCATCGCGCGCCTCACGCCGCGCCCCGAGGGCAGGGCGCTCAAGGGGCGCTCGCATCAGGCTGAGGTGATCGGCTTCGGCTATGGCCCATCGGCGGGCGTCAAGAGCGGTGTCGTCACCGATATCGAGAAGGCCGAGCATGCCATCCGCTCCGTCGTCGGCATGGCCGAGCGCGCGGCCGGACTGACGCTGGAATCGGTCATCGTCAACGTCACGGCAGGGCGGCTGGGCTCGGAAACGTTCTCGGCGGCGGTGTCGCTCGACGGGCAGGAAGTGGAGAAGGCAGACCTCCACCGGGTGCTGCGAGCGGTCAACGAACGTTCGGTGCGGCCGGAGCGGTCAATCATCCATGCGTTGCCGATCGGTTACGCAATCGACGGGCAGAAGGGTATCCGTGATCCCAAGGGCATGGTCGGCGACAAGCTGGGCGTCGATGTTGCCGTTGTCAGCTCCGAGACGCTGGCGATGCGCAATCTGGAACTGGTGCTGCATCGCTGCCACCTGCAGATAGAGGCCCTGATCGCCACGCCCTATGCCTCAGGGCTGTCGGTGCTGGTGGATGACGAGGCCCAGTTGGGCGTTGCCTGCGTCGACTTCGGCGGCGCTACAACCACGGTGTCGGTATTCAACGACGGGCACCTGGTCTATGCCGATGCCATCGCCATTGGCGGCCATCACCTGACGCTTGATATTGCCCGCCAGCTGTCGGTCAGCGTGGCCGATGCCGAGCGGCTCAAGACCTTCTATGGGTCGGTGCTGCCCGGGCAGGCCGATGAACGCGATCTGATCTCGATCAACCCCGTCGGCGCACAGCATGACGAGGCGCCGGGGCAGGTGGCCCGTTCGGTGCTCACCCGCATCATGCGCCCGCGCATCGAGGAAATCCTCACCGCCATCCGTGACCGCATGCAAGCCACGGGCATGATGGATGTCTGCGGTCGCCGCTTCGTGCTGACCGGCGGCGCCAGCGAAATGACCGGCCTGCCGGAAGTCGCGCGCCGCACCCTGGCGCGAAACGTGCGCAACGGCCGGCCGATGGGCATCGCCGGCCTGCCGGAAATGGCCAAGGGAGCAGCCTTCGCGACCGTTGCCGGCATGCTGATCTATCCGCAGGTCTGTTCGCAAGAATATCAGGAGCCGCGTGGCTCGCGGAAGCTCACCGGCACCGACGGCTACTTTGCCCGCGTCGGCAACTGGCTGCGCACGAGCTTCTAGCTGCGCAGGTCGCGTACGCCCCAGGCGAGGAGCGTCATGCCCAGCGCGCCAAAGGCCAGGCCGAAAGCGCCTTCAATGGCGCGCCAGAAGCGGCCATAGGCGCGCATGGCGACGCCGGTGGAAAACAAGAGGCCATAAAAGCCGTAGATGGTGAAAGCGGAGAGGGCGACCAGCGGCCCGAAGGCGACCACTTCCAGCCTGCCCAGACCTGCGCCGAACAGAAAGGTCGCGACGGCCGACCACATCAGTGCGGCCTTGGGATTGGTCATCACCACAAAGAGCCCATAGCGCCAGGCCGCGAAATCGCCGAGCGGCTGCTGCCGGGCGGCGACCGAGAGTTCATTGTTGGCCAGGATCGAGCGCAAGGAGCGCACTGCGATCCAGAGCAGATAGAGCCCGCCGACAAACTTCAGCAAGATCAGCAAAAGGGGAAAGGCGGCAAACAGCGCACCCAGACCCAGCGACACGCCAGCCGCCCAGAGCAGCGAACCCGTGCTGATGCCCAGCACCACCAGCAGGGCTGTCCGGCGGCCCTGTCCAAGGGCCGCGCTGGCAGTGGCCATCATGTTGGGTCCGGGCGAGGCCTGGGCCAGGATGCAGCCGACCCAGGCGGCAAGAAAAGCTTCAAGCATGATGTAAGACTCACCAGTAATGGGCCGGATGTTAGTGTTTTGTTCTTGCCGTGCAAGCCGGCTGGCGGATCGATTTTGCTGATCGTGCCGTTAGGTCATCATCACCGTCCTAGAGATAACCCATGCTTCGATCGCTTCTTATGGGCCTGGTTGCAGGTCAGCGCGGCATCACGCCGCTCGCCGCGATTGCCGTTGCCACGCAGCGCGGCGAGGTTCGCGCCAACCTGCCGCTGCAGCAGTTGATGCTGAACCCGGTTGTTGCCGCCGGGACGCTGGCCTTTGCTGCTGCGGAAATGGGCGGCGACAAGATGAAGTCGGCGCCAGATCGCACCGTGCCAATCGGCCTCGCCGTGCGTGCCATTACATCGGCTTACGCCGGCGCCGCGGTCGCCCCAAGGAACCAGCAGGTGGCTGGCGCGGCCGTGGCAATCGGTGCGGCGCTGCTATCGTCCTATATCGGCTTGAGGCTCCGCAAGGCGGCCATTGCCCGCTACGGCCAGATGTCGTCGGGCCTCGTGGAAGATGCCATCGTCATGGGCAGCGGAATGGCTATCGCCAATCCGCGCCTCATGGGTGTCCGGGCGCTGACCCATCAGCGCTGACTAGTCGCCGCGATAGGCACGCTCGATCGCTGCGACGTCGATCTTGCGCATCTTGAGCATGGCCTGCATGGCGCGGCCGGCGCCTTCCTGGTTCGACCCGGTCAGCGTCTGCGGCAATTGCTTGGGCGTGACCTGCCAGGAGAGGCCGAACTTGTCCTTGCACCAGCCGCACATGCTTTCCTCGCCGCCATCTGCGGTGAGCCGATCCCAAAAGTAGTCGGTTTCTTCCTGCCCATCGGTCTCGATGACGAAGCTCACCGCCTCGGTGAATGGGCGGCTGGTCTTGTCGCCGCCGTTAAGCAAGAGAAACATCTGCCCTTCGATCTCGAGCGTGCAGGTAAAGGTCGGCTGATCGGGAGCTTGGCGAAGCCGGGCATGGATGCGTGTGCTCTTGAAGGTTGCGGTGTAGAAGTCGATGGCTTCATCGATGCGGTCGTCAAACCAGAGGCAGGGCATGAGCTTGGACATGGTGTTCTCCTCGTTGCGTTCCACCGGATGACGAACGAGGCCGGGGCCCTTCGACGTCACATGCCACTTTTGGTTTATGAAACTTGAATTCGTAACGGCGGCGTGTCGCAAAATGCGATCACGTTAACACCGGTGAGACAATTGTTAGGGAGCGGTTAACGTTTGGCAGGGTAAATCTTTACCAACAACGCCACTATGAGGCCATTCATGACCATCAACCTCACCATCCCGGATATTCAGGAACTGAAGCCTCGCATTACCGTCTTTGGTACGGGTGGCGCGGGCGGCAACGCCGTTAACAACATGATTGAGTCCGGGCTCGATGGCGTGGACTTCGTGGTCGCCAACACCGACGCGCAGGCACTGGCGCTCAGCAAGGCGCAGCGCATCATCCAGCTTGGCGTGGGCGTTACCGAAGGTCTTGGCGCCGGTTCGCACCCCGAAGTGGGTCGTGCTGCAGCCGAAGAAAGCTGGGATGAGATCAACGATCACCTCTCGGGTTCGCACATGGTCTTCATCACCGCCGGCATGGGCGGTGGTACCGGTACCGGCGCTGCTCCGGTTGTAGCACGTGCGGCGCGCGAGCAGGGCATCCTGACCGTCGGTGTTGTGACCAAGCCGTTCAACTTCGAAGGCAATCGCCGTGCGCGCCTCGCCGAAGATGGCATCGACGAGCTGCATCGCCACGTTGATACCCTGATCGTCATTCCGAACCAGAACCTCTTCCGCGTCGCCAACGAGAAGACCACCTTCGCCGACGCCTTCGCGATGGCCGACCAGGTGCTGTTCTCGGGTGTTGCCTGCATCACCGACCTGATGGTCAAGGAAGGCCTCATCAATCTCGACTTCGCCGACGTGCGCGCCGTAATGCGCGGCATGGGCAAGGCGATGATGGGTACCGGCGAGGCTTCGGGCGAAGATCGTGCCCGCCACGCCGCCGAAGCTGCCATCGCCAACCCGCTGCTCGACGACGTCTCGATGCACGGTGCCCGTGGCCTCCTGATCTCGATCACTGGCGGTCCGGACCTCACCCTTTACGAAGTCGACGAAGCGGCTTCGCGCATTCGCGAAGAAGTCGATCCCGATTGCAACATCATCCTCGGCGCCACCTACGACCCGAGCCTCACCGGCACGTTGCGCGTTTCGGTTGTGGCCACCGGCACCGACGCGACCATGGTGCAGGCCCTCGAGCCGGCGAAGCCGCATGCTTCGCGTACGCCGCTCGAAGTGCGCCGCCACGTGCCGGTCGAGCCGACCCGCGTGCAGATGGAGCGCGCCGCCGTGGCAACTCCGGCGCCTGCGCCCGCACCGGCACCGATGCCGGTTCCTCAGGCGATCGAGCAGGATGTGGAAGCGGCTATGGCCCAGGCTTTCAGTCTGTCCAGCCAGCATGCCGCCCCAGCAGCATCCTATGATGCCGTGGAAGACGATGGCGTCTTCGTGGAGCCCTATATCCCCGAGGCCCAGAGCATCCACGAGGACGAGCCTGTTGCCGTCGATGATTCGCCGGTTCCGAGCGTCTATGTCCCCTCTCATGCTGCCCGGCCCGAAGGTCAGCGCCGCATGCCGCGCACCGAGGAGCTTCCGGTTGTTGCTCGCCGGTCACAGGAGCCGCAGGATCGTCTCGAGAGCGAACCGCGTAATGCACGCGCTTTGTTCAAGAAACTGGCCTCGAATGTCGGCCTGAATCTGGGCCAGCAGGCTGCCGCTCCCAAGCAGGAAGCGGTCTACTCCCCGGCCGACGACGCCGCTGCGCGCAGCGCGATTGAAGCTGGTGGCGCAAGGGGTTCGCGCGTCGCGCCGAGCGTCGAAGGTGCCCGTGGCAACCTCGACATGCACGGCCGCCAGCCGGCTCCGGCACCGCAAAAGGAAAGCCTCGAGATCCCGGCCTTCCTGCGCAAACACGGTTAACATCTGCCGCGTATAATCGAAGAAGAGTACTCGGTGCGACTTTCGCACCGAGTTTTTTTTGGCTAACACGCCTGCTGGGCGGAGAAGGTCGTGTCGGAGTTATTCGAGTATGCATAAACTTGCCACGCGCCAGCGCACTCTTGCTGCTGCGATCAGCTTCGCCGGATATGGCGTGCATAGCGGCCAGCCAGTGACGCTGACGATCAGCCCCGGCGCGCCTGACTCGGGCCTGACCATCTGCCGCGAACGTGGCGATGGCACAACGACTGTGCCGGTTCCGGTGCACTTCTCGCGCGTGACCCGCACGACGCTCTGCACGACTCTCGACCTTGGCGACAGCATCAGCGTTGCCACGATCGAACACGTGACCTCGGCCCTCAGCGGCATGGGTGTCGACAACGCCATCATCAAGCTGGATGGCGGCGAGTGCCCCATCCTCGATGGCAGCGCCCGCCCATTCGCCGATGCCATTCTCAGCGTCGGCCTCGATATCCAGCCGGCGCAGCGCAAGTTCCTCAAGGTGCTGCGCGCCGTGACCGTGCGCAACAACGACGCCTTCGCCGCCCTCGAGCCCTATAACGGCCGTGCGCTCGATCTCGAGATCGACTTCGACAGCAAGGTGATCGGCCGCCAGCGCATGATCTTCGATTGGACACCGCGCCGCTATTATGAAGACGTGTCGCGCGCCCGCACCTTTGGCTTTGTGCGCGATGCCAAGATCCTGCGCCAGGCCGGCTATGCGCTGGGATCGAGCCTCGACAACTCCATCACGGTGCACGAGGACCGCATTCTCAACCCCGGCGGTCTGCGCTTCGAAGACGAGTTCGTGCGCCACAAGCTGCTCGACGCGATCGGCGATCTGTCGCTGGGTGGCCTGCCGATCTGGGGCCGCTTCCGTTCGTACAAGGGCGGCCATGCCCTCAATGCCCATGTCCTGACCGGTCTCTTTTCCAGCGAAGCCAACTATGAGATAGTTGGCGCCGAGGACCTGCCGCTTGAATTCGAAGCCTTCGAGGATCAACCCCAAGGCCTTGCGGTCAATCATTACCTGCGTTCGGTGCGCTCCTGATCGGATCGGCCGCGCCACAGTTTTGATCCAATTGCTAACTACGCCGCAGCCAGCGGTTTCGATTAAGGACGGGGCACTTCGTGACAGTTGACGTTTTTGGTGGTTTCGCCAGCCGCACCGCCCGGTTTGTGGCGGTCGCTGCCTTCGCGGCCTTTCTTGCTGGCTGCAGCATGTTTGGCCCGCCCAAGGTCAAGGAAGAGCCGATCATTCCGGCTGCGACGCTGTACCAGAAGGCGCTGGACGACATGGATCGCCAGTACTTCGCGACAGCCATCAAGTCGCTGGAACAACTTGACCGGCAGCATCCCCGCGACCCCATGGTCGAAAAGTCCAAGCTGATGCAGGTCTTCGCAAATTATCGTGCCGGCAAGCTGCCCGAGGCAATCCTGGCCGCCGACCGCTACATGGCGCTTTACCCCAATGGCAAGGACGCCGCTTACGTCCTTTACCTCAAGGGCAACGCCTATTTCGCGCAGATCAAGGACATCACGCGCGACCAGCAGCTTTCGACTGACGCGATCGATACCTACAACCTGGTGATCTCCACCTATCCGAAATCGGAATATGCCGAGGACGCCAAGGAAAAGCTCCTGGTGGCCTATGACCAGCTGGCCGGCAAGGAAATGTCGGTGGGCCGCTATTATCTCGGCAACGGGCAGTATACGGCGGCCATCAACCGCTTCCGCGTCGTGGTGGAAACCTGGCAGACATCGACGCATATCGAGGAAGCGCTGTATCGCCTCGCCGAAGCCTATCTGCTGCTGGGCCTGACCAACGAAGCCAGTACGGCGATCGCGGTTCTGGGCCACAACTACCCGTCGAGCACGTGGTACAAGCAGGGTTTCGAGCTCCTGGGCAAGCAAGGGCTTACCCCCTCCGTCAACAGCGGCAGTTGGATGGCGGGCCTTCGGACCTAGGGGTTCCAAGATTTTGTTGCTAGTTTGTTCTGGGGCGCTACAATGCGCCCCAGATCGTTTGTGGAACCGTGTTCTCGCCGATGTGCGGGAGTTGTGTCCGATGGCCGTCGCACGTACGGCCGCCGGGTGATAGATTAGTCGGGCAAGAGTCTAGGGTAATCCGCGCATGCTGAACGCGCTTTCGGTTCGCAATATTGTTCTGATCGACCAGCTTGATCTGGCTCTCGACGGGGGCATGACCGTATTGACCGGGGAAACCGGCGCCGGCAAGTCGATCCTCCTTGATGCGCTGACTCTGGCGCTGGGTGGCCGCGGCGATGCCTCGCTGGTGCGCAGCGGGCAGGAGAGTGGGCAGGTTGTCGCCGTGCTGCAGCTTGCACCCGATCACCCGGCACGGGCGGCCTTGCGGGACAATGCCATTCCCGACGACGAGGACGTGATCCTGCGCCGCGTGCAGTTTGCCGATGGACGGACGAAGGCCTTCATCAATGACCAGCCGGTCTCGGCGGCGCTGCTGCAGAAGGTTGGCGGCCAGATCGTGGAAATCCACGGCCAGCATGACGATCGGGCGCTGGTAGATGTCGCCACGCATCGTGCGGCTTTGGACGCATTCGGCGAACTCGAGAAGCAGGTGGACAAAGTCCGCGCTGCCTGGTTGGCGCTGGGCGAAGCGCAGGAGGCGGTGGCCGAGCAGAAGGCGCTGGTGGCCGAGGCGCTGGCTGCGGAAGACTATGCGCGTCACACGGTGGAGGAACTCAGCAAGCTCAAGCCGGCCGTTGGCGAGGAAGAGGAACTTGCCGAACGGAGGCAGCACCTGCAGCAGGCCGAGCGATCTGCATCCGACGTCGTCGAGATCGACGAGATGCTCAATGGACCCTCGGCGCCGGCGCCGGCTCTAGCGGGCCTGATGCGCCGGCTGATGCGCAAGATCGATGGCGGGCAGACACTGTTTCAGCCGATTGTCGATACGATCGACGCGTCACTGGTGGCGCTGGACCGCACCAGTGATGCGCTGGAAGAGCTCAAGCGCGAAATCGCCTATGATCCATCCGAGCTAGAGGCGTTGGAGGAGCGGCTCTTTGCCCTGCGCGCCATGGCCCGCAAGCACCAGACCAGCTGTGACGGCCTGGCGGAGGTGCTGGCCAAGTACAGCGCCGATCTCGAAACGCTGCAGAGCGGGGAGACGCGTTTGACCGCCTTGCAGGCAGCGGAAGTCAAGGCGCTGGAAGACTATCGCAAGGCCGCCGAAGTGCTGAGCAAGGGGCGAGCCAAGGCAGCGGGTGCTCTCAGCAAGGCGGTAGGCGCCGAACTGCCCGACCTGAAGCTGGGCTCGGCGCGGTTCATCGTGGATCATCAGGTCGACGATGGGCGCATGGCGGCCTCGGGCTTCGACCAGATCCAGTTCCATGTGCAGACCAATCCCGGCACGGCAGCCGGTCCGCTGCTCAAGGTCGCGTCGGGTGGCGAACTCAGCCGTTTCCTCTTGGCGCTCAAGGTGGTGCTGGCGGATCGCGGTTCGGCGCCGGTACTGATCTTTGACGAAATCGACACCGGTGTCGGCGGGGCGGTGGCCGACGCGATCGGGCGGCGGCTGGCGCGCCTGGCGGGCAAGGTGCAGGTGCTGGCGGTGACCCATGCGCCGCAGGTCGCGGCACGGGCGCAGCGGCATCTGCTGATCGAAAAGCAGGCGGTCAAGGAAGGGGCATTCATGCGCACGCATGTGAAGCCACTCGACGTGGCGGCGCGGCAGGAGGAAGTGGCGCGCATGCTGGCGGGCGCAAAGGTCACCGACGAGGCGCGCGCTGCGGCAAGCAAGCTGTTGAGCGAAGTGGGGTAGCTGTCACCTCACATACGGCGTCATTCCCGCGCCGGCTGGAATCCATTAGGGTTCTAACAGAATAGAGAAGTAGACCTCATCCTGAGCCTGTCGCAGGACGAGGTTGTGGCAAGATGGTGTGCCCGGCCTCGTGGTTCGACAGGCCCACCATGAGGCCTAACAGAGTGCACCGCGATGACCGACCTGTCCAACAAGCCCGTCACCGACCTGACCGCTGACGAAGCCGAGGCCGAGCTGGCGCGGCTGGCCGAGGCCATCGCGCAAGCTGACATCGCCTATCACCAGAAGGACGCGCCGGAGATTACCGACGCCGAATACGATGCGCTGCGCCGGCGCAACGATGCCATCGAGCAAGCCTTCCCCGATCTGGTGCGGCCGAATAGTCCGGCGAACTCGGTCGGGGCACCACCAGCCGAAGGCTTTGCCAAGGTTCGGCATGCCGTTCCGATGCTGAGCCTTGCGAAAGCCTATACGGATGAGGACGTGCTCGATTTCATTGCGCGTGGGCGCCGTTTCTTTGAGCGCGACAAGGACCTCGACATCGCCTTCACGGCGGAGCCCAAGATCGACGGGCTGTCGGCATCGCTGCTTTACGAGAATGGCGTCTTCGTGCGTGGCGCCACGCGCGGCGACGGCACGGTTGGCGAGGACATCACCGCCAACCTCAGGACCATCGCCGACATTCCCCACAAGCTTGCCGGCAACGGCTGGCCGGCGACCTTTGAAATCCGCGGCGAGGTCTACATGACCTATGCGGAGTTCCAGGCGCTCAAGGCGCGTTCCGCCGCCTCTGGCGGGCAGGACTATGTCAATCCACGCAATACGGCAGCCGGTTCGCTGCGGCAGAAGGATGCGTCAGTTACGGCAAGCCGCAACCTCAAGTTCTTTGCCTATGCCTGGGGGGCCGCCAGCGAGGACCCTGCGCCAACCCAGTTCGACGCGGTGCAGCGCTTTGCCGACTGGGGCTTCAAGATCAATCCGCTCATGGTGCGCGCGCGCTCGGCGGAGGAATTGATCGCCCATTACCACCGGATCGAAGAGCAGCGCTCCTCGCTGGGCTATGACATCGACGGGGTGGTCTACAAGGTCGATCAACTGGAGCTGCAGCGCCGCTGGGGTTTCGTCACCGGCGAACCGCGCTGGGCCATTGCGCACAAGTTCCCTGCAGAGCAGGCGCGCACCACGGTGCGCGACATCGAAATCCAGGTGGGTCGGACCGGCACACTGGCGCCCATCGCCCGGCTGGATCCCGTTAGCGTCGGTGGGGTGACGGTGGTCAATGCCACGCTCCACAACGAAGACTACATTGCGGGCCGCGACAGCAATGGCCAGCCGATCCGCGACGGCAAGGATATCCGCATCGGCGACACCGTGCTGATCCAGCGCGCTGGCGATGTCATTCCGCAGATCGTTGACGTGGTGCTCGAGAAGCGTCCGCCCGATGCACAACCCTATCAGATGCCGCATACCTGTCCCGTCTGCGGGTCGCCGGCGACGCGTGAACTCAACGAGAAGACCGGCAAGGAGGACTCCCGCCGCCGCTGCACCGGCGAGATGATCTGTCCCGCCCAGGCCGTAGAGGCGCTGCGCCACTTCGTGTCGCGCGGGGCGATGGACATCGAAGGGCTCGGGGCCGAGAACATCGACCTCTTCTTTAATGCCGGCCTGATCAAGACAGCGGCCGACATCTTCACGCTCAAGGGTCGACGCGGAGAGGTGCAGCGGGCGCTGGCCGAACGCCGTGAGGAGCAGGCGCGCCAGCGCGAGGCCCAGTCTGGCAAGGCGCGCAAGAATGTGCGCAGCGTCGAGGACCGCAACTATGAGGGGCTCGACAAGCTTTTCGCGGCGATCGACGCGCGGCGCGAGCCGGAGCTCGATCGCTTCATCTTCGCGCTGGGCATACGGCATATCGGGGAGACGACCGCGGCTGTCCTCGCGCGTACCTTCGGGTCGATCGACAAGCTGGAAGAGGCGGGCAAGGAGCTGGTAGGCGCCGCCGACCCGATGGCGGTGTTCCCTTCGATCGACGGTATTGGTGCGACGGTGGTCGAGGCGCTGGTGGACTTCTTCTCCAACGAGCGCAATGTGGCCGCGCTGGATCGTCTGCTGGAGCAGGTTCACCCCAAGCCTTACGTCGTTGCCATTGCCGCCGACGGCGCCGTGGCGGGAAAGACCGTGGTTTTCACCGGCACGCTGGAAAAAATGTCACGATCGGAAGCCAAGGCTATGGCGGAGCGGTTGGGCGCCAAGGTTGCGGGATCGGTGTCGGCCAAGACCGATATCCTGATCGCGGGGCCGGGCGCCGGCTCCAAGCTCAAGTCGGCCGAGGCGCTTGGCGTCGAGGTGATCAGCGAAGACGAATGGTTTGCCCGCGTGGGCAAGTAGGGGGACGGCATGCGTCAGGTGGGTTGGGTTGCGGCAATGATGGTGGCCATGCTTGTGCCCGCTCTTGCCGGTGAGATGGGCGACCAACTGCCTAGCCGGCTCTATGACGGCAGCTGGCGGGAGGTCGCGCCCGAAGCCGCCGCGCTTTGCGAGGAGGAGCAATCCGACGCCTGCTTCGCCACTGGCCTCTTTACCCTTGTGAGCGCTTATGAAGATCTGGCGCAGTCGCTGTATCGTCACGGGGCGACGGACCCTGGTTCCCCGGGCATGGCGCTGCTGCTGGGGATGGACACTGGCGCCGAGAAGCCGGGTCCGGCAAATCCTGATCCGGAGCCGCTGAGCTACCAGGACTTGCGCGCCATACTGGAAGCCTTCGAAGACCAGCTGACCAGCGCGTCCGCCCTTTTCGAGCGGGCGGGGAATGGCGAGAGCTTCGTTATCACCATCGATCCGTTCCAGGTGCGGGTGGATCTGGACGGCAATGGTGCGGCCGGCGAGGGAGAGACGCTGGCGCTGTTGGTCGATGCGCTGGGGGAGTTCGCACAAATGCCATATCCGGATGGCCTGCCGCCGGAAGGCAAGGTCAAGCGGCCGCCGCCGCGTCCCGACACCAGCGTCGGCTTCGACAATGCCGACGCGATCTGGTTTGCCGGCTACAGCAATATCGTGGCAGCGCCGGTAGACCTTCTCCTGGCGCATGACTTTTCGGCCTTTTTCGACGCCTATCTGCATCGGGTGTTTCCCAAGGCGGGACTGCCCATGCAGGACCATTCTGAAGGCGGCATGCTGTTCATGGATGCCAGCAGTGATGCCTGGATTGCCGATCTGGTTGCGGCTATCCACACCAGCGACTTCTCCGTGGCCGACGCGCCGCGGCTCGCCGGTGTGCTGGAGCGCCTCAAGCGCATCACCTCCCTGTCGCGCCGGAACTGGGAGTTGATCCTGGCTGAAGACGACGACAACCGGGAACTGGTGCCATCGCCGCGGCAGACCTCCATCGTGCCAAGCATGACGGTAACGCAGGAGACGGTGGATGCCTGGCTGGCGACGCTCGACACGGTGGACCGGGTGCTGGCGGGCGAACTGCTGGTGCCCCATTGGCGCTTCGAGCAGGGCTTCGATCTTGAGGCCTACTTCACCTCGGCGACCGAAACCGACATCGTTATGCTGATGACGGGGCAGGGGGCGCTGCCCTTCCTTCGTGACGGCCCCGTGGCAGATGCCCAAAGCTTTGCGGAGGCGAGCGAGACACTGGGCGCCGACTGGCTCAGCTATGCCTTCTGGTTCAACTAACCCCATCGGAGACACGATGCGCACTGCCATCGCTACCGGATTGTTTCTTGCCCTGGGCAGCCTCGCCCTGGCCCAGCCCTACCAGACGCCGGAGGCGCTGCTGGAAGCTTTTTACAGCCCCTATACCAGCGGCGACTTCCCCGAGGACGAGAGCGGCTTCCGGTCCGAAGCCCTGCAGGCGCTCTATGATGCCGATGATGCCAATACGCCCGATGGCGAGATGGGTGCCCTGGGCTTTGATCCCTATATCGATGGGCAAGATTTCGATCTCACCGAGCTTGAGATCGGTGACGCCGAGATCGAGGGGGACACGGCTTCGGTTGCGGTTACGTTCGAGAATTTCGGCGAACCGCGCAGCCTCGTCTATGAATTGGTGTTCGAAGACGGCGGCTGGAAGATCAATGACCTGGTCTCGACCAATCCGGACAATGAATACCGCCTGAGCGAAATCTTCGCCGAGGCCACGGGCGACGCCGAGTAGCGAAGGGGGCTAGAGCTCCGCCGTTGCCTGCTGCAACCACGCCTTGACGCTGCCGCTGACGCGGGGGCCGATCTGCTGCCACACCTGCTGGTGGTAGAGGTCGAGCCAGCTCCGCTCCTCGCCGGTGAGGAGCGAAGGCTCGATGAGCCGCTTGTCGATGGGCGCAAGGGTCAGCGTCTGGAATTCGAGATAGCCTGGATAGGTGGGGCTTTCCACCACAGTGATCAGGTTCTCGATGCGGATGCCGAAGGCGCCTTCCTGGTAGTATCCGGGCTCGTTGGACAGGACATTGCCGACCTCCAAGGGCAGGGTATAGCGCGAGGAGATGCCGACGGGGCCCTCATGAACGCCCAGGAAAGCACCGACGCCATGACCGGTGCCATGATTGTAGGTCACCCCATCCTGCCACAGGAACTGGCGCGCGAGGATATCGAGCTGCGCGCCGCTGGTGCCCTTGGGGAAGCGTGCGCGGGATATGGCAATCATGCCCTTGAGAACGCGCGTATAGCGGTCGCGCTGCTCGGGCGTCGTGGCGCCGGTCGAAAGGGTGCGGGTGATGTCGGTGGTGCCCGACAGATATTGAGCCCCTGAATCCACCAGCATGATCTCGCCGGGGCGGAGCCTGCGATCGGTCTTGTCGCTGACGCGGTAGTGGACGATGGCGCCATTGGGGCCAGCCCCGGCGATCGTGTCGAAGCTGGCGTCGATGCAGCTCTCATCCTCGCGGCGGAAGGCCTCCAGCGCGGTGACGATGCCGATCTCGGTGAGCTTGCCCTTTGGCGCTTCGCTGTCGAACCAGGCAAGGAACTTGGCCAGGGCGACGCCGTCTAGCAGATGGGCTTCGACCATGCCGGCGAGTTCGGCAGCATTCTTGCGCGACTTCGGCAGCAGCACGGGGTCGCGCTTCTCGACCAGCTTGGCGCCGCCATGCCGCAGGGTGGTGGCCACCGCCTCGGGTGCGCTGGACGGATCGATCAGCACGGCCTTGCCGGCTCGGCCCAGATGCTCGAGGGCGGGGGCAAAGGCTTCGCGGCTTTCGAGACGAGCGATGCCATGGAGGGATTGCTCCAACTCGGGCGTGATCCTGTCAGCGCCCAGATAAAGCACCGGTTCGCCTTCCTGCGGCACGATAGCAAAGGCCAGCACAAAGGGAGTGTTGGGCACATCGCGGCCGCGCATGTTGAACAG
Source organism: Devosia sp. (assembly GCF_036563435.1). Taxonomy (GTDB): domain Bacteria; phylum Pseudomonadota; class Alphaproteobacteria; order Rhizobiales; family Devosiaceae; genus Devosia. The sequence goes on along the minus strand of NZ_DATCMJ010000001.1, from coordinate 105,027 downwards.
CCAGCAAATGGATTCGGGAAGGGTCAGGACTGCGGCATCGGCGTGGTCGGCGGCCAGCGACGCCTGAAGCTCCTTGATCTTGTCGGCTGCCGTCTTGCCGGCGCGGTTGTGGCCGAGGAATTCAATCGGGGAGGCGGGAGGGGCAGGACGATCGGTCCAGATGGTGTCGACCAGGTTTTCTGCGGGAGTCAGAGTGGCGTGGCCTTCCAGAAGGCTGGCCGTCTCCCGGATCTCTCCCGGCGTATGAAGCCATGGATCGTAGGCAATGGTGCTGCCTTCGGCGACCAGCTCGCGCGCTGCGTCATTGAGACCGCCGCGATCAGACTGAATGACGGTGACCAGATCGGTGTCGGTTTGTGCCGGTGCCTGCAGGGTATAGCGGCTGTCGACAAAGAGTCCTGCCTTCTCCGAACCGACCATGGCAAGACCGGCCGAGCCGGTGAAGCCGGTGAGATAGGCCAGCCGGGCTTCGCCGGGTGGAACGGACTCGCCGCGATGGGCGTCGGCCCTGGGCACCAGGAAACCATCGAGACCCCTGCCTTTCATTGCCTGCCGGAGGGCGGCAAGGCGCGGCGCGACTTGGGTCTTGTCAGCCTTTTCCTCGAAGCTCTGGAAGACCGTGGGTGGGAAGTTCCGGGACGACATGGGCGGCACGATCCTTGGGCGGACTGCAGTAAGGGCATGGCTGGCGTGACGAAACGGCCAGTACAATAAGCGTGGCCGGACACTATCTTAGTAGCAGGACAAAGGAGAGCGAAAATGGCACAGGACAAGAATTTTGCCCGCCGCGCATTCGAGGCGCTGATCGCCGGACGCGAGCGCCAGGCCCAGCGTTATGTCGCCCGTTTCGAGCGCGAAATGGACGAGATGAACGGAAGATTAAGGAAGCGCTAAGGCGGTTTGCGAGTCTTGCAGGGCTGGTCTGACGGAATACCGTCTAATCATGCAAGGCGCGTTGAACTAGATAGACCGTGACGAGGGCAATAGACCGTCGTCGACGTGCATGGAGACTAAGATGACCGAGAGCAAGAACGATTTCCGCAAGGCACTGGGGTCCGTCCTCGAAGCCCGTGGCCGTGAATCGAGCCGCCAGGTCAGCTATCGCATGCAGCATCAGCTGATCGGCGCATTCACCAAGCGCCCGTAAGGCCCGCTGCGGTTTACTGCTGACGATCCTGGTTGATCCCCGAAGCCTGCTTCGGGGATTTTGCTTTTTCTGGACTTAGTTGGCGATACGCCGATGAAGCGCTCGGCTTCAGGGCATCTGGAGGATGAGCGTCGTCCAGTCCTTGCGCTGAAGCTTCTGGCTCAGCACCATGCCCTGGCGGGCATAGGCATTGATGACGCCGCGCGCCTGGTGCTGGAGGATGCCGGACAAAATGATGGTGGCGCCCTTCTGCGCGATGCGGCCGACCGATGGCGCCAGCGCCATCAAAGGACCGGCAAGGATATTGGCGACGATCAGATCGTAGGGGGCGTTCTGCTTGATCGCGGGGTGGTTCACCCCGGTGGCTTCCAGAGCCACGATGTGCTTGCCGACGCCGTTCTGGGCAGCGTTGTCGATGGTCGTGGTGACCGAAACCGGGTCGATATCGCTGGCGATCACCGTACGGTTGGTGCGCTTGGCCAAGGCGATGGCCAGCACTCCGGTACCAGTGCCGACGTCGATCATGTGCCGCGGACGGCTGCGCTTGAGGACGATGTTGATGGCTTCAAGGCACCCGGTGGTCGTCTCGTGGTGCCCGGTGCCGAAAGCCTGGGCGGCATCGATCTTCATGGGCGTAAACCCGCCCGGGACGGGGGCCGTCTCGTGGCTACCGTAGACATAGAATCCGCCGGCAATCACGGGCGCCAGCCCCTCGAGAGAGCGGGCAACCCAGTTGATGTCGGGGTCGATCGTTTCTACGGTGAAATCGACGGCGATGCCGAGGCTCTGCTGTGCCAGGTCCCGGAAGCTCTGCAGGTCCGGTGTCTCCTCGCAGCCGGCTTCAAAGAACCACTCGCCAGTGTCCTCGTTCTCGTGTGCCGAGGCGGTGGCCGCGAGTTCACCCAGTTCCATGACCGCATCTACCAGCGCATAGGCCTGGTCTTTGCTGAGGGCGGATGAGGTGAGTTGCTGGACGGCCATGGCGTATTCCTGATTTGCCGCCTCCTTGCGCCAAGAGCGGCGCAAGGTCAATCGCCTTGGCTGTGACGAGCTGGAGCCAGCGGTCAGAGGCGGACGGCGGTGCCGGAAATGGAAACCATCAGCATGGAGCCGCCCTGGCCGACCACTTCATAGTCGAGATCGACACCGACTACGGCATCCGCTCCGACGCGCTCGGCTTCGTAGGCCAGTTCGTCATAGGCCTGGCGGCGCGCATCGCGCAGGGCGCCTTCATAGGCACCGGCGCGGCCGCCGACGATGTCGCGAATATTGGCAAAGAGATCGCGGAAGATGTTCGCGCCGACGATCACTTCGCCGGTGACGATGCCCAGATATTCGCGGATGGGGCGGCCTTCCAGCGTCGGCGTGGTCGAAATGATCATCTCTCTCTCCTCTGTTGATAGGGGAGAAATAGGTCTGATGCAGGACCGGAAAAAGGGCAGGTGGGCGAAAGATATATCCTTACGCCTGTCAGCCCTTCTTGACGAAGCTCTCCAGCACCTTCTTCTGACCGGCCTTCTCGAACTCGATGGTCAGCTTGTTGCCTTCGATATTGGTGATTTCACCGTAGCCGAACTTGAGGTGGAAGACGCGTTCGCCGATTGCGAAGGCGGAGCGGTCATTGCCCAGATCAACGGAACGCGCAACCAGTTCCCCCTCGATCGTCAAGGGGCCACCGCCCTTGCGGCTCGCCTGCTGTGCGCGGGCACGTTGCCAGCCCGGCGTTTCATAGACGCTCTCGAAGGGGTCAGCCTTGTTGAACCGGCTGGCGGCCCCGCCGCCATAGCTATAGCCGCCATAGGCCGATCCGCGATCGGTGACCACGACAGCGTCGGGGGGCAACTCGTCGATGAAGCGCGACGGAATGGCCGATTGCCAGAGGCCGTGAATGCGCCGGTTCTGCGCTGCCGAGATGCGGACGCGCTTGCGCCCGCGGGTTATGCCGACATAGCCGAGGCGCCGTTCTTCCTCCAGGCCGGCGCGGCCGCTTTCATCCATGGAGCGCTGGCTGGGGAAGGTGCCGTCTTCCCAACCGGGAAGAAAGACCGTGTCATATTCCAGCCCCTTGGCGGAATGGAGGGTCATGATGGTGACGGCGTCGCTGGAGTCGGCGCTGTCGCGATCCATGACCAGCGAGATGTGTTCAAGGAACCCGCCCAGGGTTTCGAACTCCTCCATGGAACGGCTGAGTTCCTTGAGGTTTTCCTTGCGGCCCTGGGACTCGGCGGATTTGTCTGCCGCCAGCATGTCCATATAGCCACTTTCCTCGAGGATTTGCTCCACCAGCTGGTAGGGGGGCAGGCTGTCGGCGCGATAGGACCAGTTGTCGAACTGCGCCACCAGGTTGCGCAGGGTGGTGCGCTGCTTGGGTTTCAGATCCTCGGTTTCAACCATCAGGCGGGTTGCCTGCAGCAGCGGCATGTTCTGGTGCCGCGAGGTGGCCGTCAGCATGTTGACCGTGGAGTCGCCAAGGCCCCGCTTGGGCACGTTGATGATGCGTTCGAAGGCAAGGTCGTCGGAGGGCTGTGCAACGAGCCGGAGATAGGCCAGGGCGTCGCGGATTTCCTTTCGCTCGTAAAAGCGGGGGCCGCCGATGACGCGATAGTTGAGGCCGAGGGTGATGAAGCGCTCTTCGAATTCGCGCATCTGGAACGAGGCGCGCACCAGGATCGCCATCGAGTTCAGCGACTCGCCCTGGCGCTGGTACTGCTCGATCTCCTCGCCAACCGTCCGCGCCTCCTCCTCGGAGTCATAGACCTGGGTGAAGGAGATGGGCTCGCCGGCCTCGGCCACGTCGGTATGAAGGGTCTTGCCCAGGCGGCCTTCATTGAAGGCGATCAGGGTCGAGGCGGCCTTAAGGATATTGGCGGTGGAGCGGTAGTTGCGCTCGAGCTTGATGACCTTGGCGCCGGGGAAGTCCTTCTCGAAGCGCAGGATGTTGTCTACCTCGGCGCCGCGCCAGCCATAGATGGACTGGTCGTCGTCACCCACGACGCAGATATTGGCCTCGCTTGCCGGGCGACCCTGCGCCAGGAGGCGCAGCCACAAATATTGCGCCGTGTTGCTGTCCTGGTACTCGTCGACCAGCATGTAGCGGAACTTGCGGTGGTACTCGGCCAGAACTTCCGGGTTCTCACGGAACAGGCGGATGCACTCCAGCAGCAAGTCACCGAAGTCGGCGGCGTTGAGCACTTTGAGGCGCGCCTGGTAGTCGGCATAGAGCTTGAGCGACTTGCCATTGGCAAAGACGCCGCCCTCGGTGACCGGCACGTCCTTAGGCAGCCAGCCTCGGTTCTTCCAGGCGTCCAGCATCCCGGCGAACTGCCGCGCCGGCCAGCGCTTGTCGTCGATGTTCTCGGCTTCCAGCAGCTGCTTGATCAGCCGGATCTGGTCGTCCGTGTCGAGGATGGTGAATTGCGGCTTGAGATCGACCAGCTCGGCATGCGCACGCAGGATGCGCGCCGAGACCGAGTGGAAGGTGCCCATCCACGGCAGGCCGTCAAAATTCGGCACCTGGTCATGGATGCGCTTCTTCATCTCGCCCGCGGCCTTGTTGGTGAAGGTCACGGCCAGAATCTGGCTGCCCCAGGCGAGGCGCTGGTTGAGGATATGGGCGATACGCGTGGTGAGAACCCGGGTCTTGCCGGTACCCGCCCCGGCAAGCACCAGGAGCGGCCCTTCGGTCGACAGCACCGCGTCGCGCTGCTCCGGATTCAGCCCGGCCAGGTAGTCCGGCGCTTGCTGCCGGTTCAACTGGCTGGTGATGGGACCGCCAAGCGGGCGGTGCAGGGGAGCGGGTTCGGACATGCGGTGCTTTGTTCCGGAAGCTGGCGCCACAGGCGGTCGACCAGCCTTGACGAATCTCATTTTGTTCTGGTGCGCAATATAGGTTCGGTAGCCCACCTTGTATAGGACGAGGGGGCGTCACCGATCCGTCATACAGCTGTCATCGAAGAGTCTTGGCGGCTCACTAAGCGGAGGCCCACCAATCCAGGGGGACCTCCATGCATTCATCGAAACTGCTGACGGCGCTGACTGCCGCCTTGCTCACCACGACCGCTTCGGTGGGAGCGGCCGAATATTTCAACCGCGTGGCCAGCTTTCCGGTCGAGTTGAACAATCCCGAGGCAGAAGCCTCGTCCTCGGAAATCATCACCGCTACCGATGACGGCATGACCCTGATCTATTCCGACAGTCCCGCTGGCGGCATCGGCTTTGTCGGCATCAGTGACGCCAAGGCCCCCAAGGAAGCGGGCTTCCTCGATATGGAGGGTGAACCGACTTCCGTCACGGTAATCGGCGGCAAGGCCTATGTGGCGGTCAACACCTCCGAATCCTACACCGAGCCGTCGGGCAAGCTGGTAGTGGTCGACATTGCCGGCCAGTCGGTCGACGGTGAGTTCGACCTTGGCGGCCAGCCCGACTCTATCGCGCACAACAAGGACAACACGATCCTTGCTATCGCCGTCGAGAACGAGCGCGACGAAGACGTCAACGACGGCGATATTCCTCAGGCCCCCTCTGGTTACCTGACGCTGGTCACGCTGGCTGATGGTGCCGTTACCCAGGACGGGATCAAGAAGGTTGAGCTGACAGGCCTCGCCGCCGTGGCCGCAGATGACGCGGAAGCCGAGTTCGTTGCCTTCAACGAGCAGGACGAGGTTGCCGTGACGCTTCAGGAGAACAATTACGTCGCCATCATCGATGCCAGGACTGCGACCGTAGTCGGCGGATTCGATGCTGGCGAGACCGGCATTTCAGGCGTCGATACCAGGGACGACGGCCGGATTGATTTCTCGGGCGAGAACAAGGTCGTGCCCCGCGAACCCGATGCGGTGAAGTGGCTCGACAATGACCGCCTCGTTGTCGCCAATGAAGGCGATTGGAACGGCGGTTCGCGCGGCTTCACAATCTTTGATCGGGAAGGTTCGGTACTGTTCGACTCCGGCAATGCGCTCGATGTCAACGCGGCGCAGATGGGCCACTATCCGGACGGGCGCAACAAGAAGGGCGTGGAGCCCGAAGGTCTGGAAGTTGCGACCTTTGGCGACACCCAGTATATCTTCATTGCCGAAGAGCGCTCCTCGCTGATCGCCGTCTACAAGGACACCGGCGCTGAACCCGAATTCGTGCAGTCGCTGCCATCCGGCATCTCGCCGGAGGGGCTGGTCGCCATTCCCGAGCGCAACCTCCTGGCCACCGCCAACGAAGCCGACCTGCGGGAAGATGGCGGCGTCGGCAGCCATGCAATGCTCTTTGAACTCGCCGGGGGAGAGGCGAGCTACCCCACTCTCGTCAGTGACCTCGATGAAGATGGCCACCCAATTGGCTGGGGCGCCCTGTCGGGTGCCGTCGCCGGAGCCGAGCCGGGCACGATCTACGCGGTCTCCGACAGCGTGCTTTCGGGTGAGCCGGCCATCTATACAATCGACGCGACGCAAACGCCGGCGGTGATCACGGCCAAGACGCCGATCACGCGCAACGGCGAACGGGCCCAGAAGCTCGATCTGGAAGGCATCACGCTGGACGGCGAGGGCGGGTTCTGGCTGGCCAATGAAGGCGATACCGGCGCCCTAACGCCGCACGCGCTGATCCATGTCGATGCCGAAGGCGAAATCCAGGACGAGATCGCCTTCCCCTCCGAGCTGCTGGCCGGCGAAATCCGTTCGGGCGCCGAAGGCGTTGCTGCTATCGGCGAGGGCGACGACCTCACGCTCTGGATCGCCATCCAGCGTGAGTGGAAGGACGATGAGAAGGGCTTCGTGAAGCTCGTGTCCTACAAGCCGGCTTCCGAAGAATGGGGCGCCGTGCGCTACCCGCTAGAAGCAGCGCCGGAAGGTGGCTGGGTCGGCCTCAGCGAAATCACGGTGCATGGCGACAACGCCTATATCGTCGAGCGCGACAACCAGATCGGTGCCAAGGCGGGTTTGAAGGCGATTTTCCGCGTGCCGGTTGCCGAGCTGGTGCCGGCTGAACTGGGAGGCGAGTTGCCCACCGTCAGCAAGGAGGAAGTGCGCGACCTGATCCCCGACCTCCAGGCCTTCAACGGCTATGTGGTGGACAAGGTGGAAAGCCTTGCCATCGACAGCGAGGGCAACGGCTATGTCATCACCGACAATGATGGCGTGGATGATTCTTCGGGCGAGACCTTCTTCTGGTCCATCGGCTCGATCCAATAAGCGTGCATGCATCACGCTTGAATGGCCGGGCCTTGGTGCCCGGCCGTTTCATTTTTGCGCCATCGCGCCCAATTGAGGCACCGCCGCTCATTCCGCTCGTGTATTCAGCCTTGGTCATGCTTGCGCGTAAGCCGGTCTTGCCTACACTTGCGCAGCTTTACGGGGTAACCATTCGACGTGCTGAACCGCATCTACATCATCGTCGGTACGCTGGCGATCATCGTGCTGGCCGGCGCCTTCATTGCTCCCTATTTCATCAGCTGGAGCGACTATCGCGGACGCATGGAGGAACTGGCGACAGCGATGCTGGGCACGCCTGTCACCGTGCGGGGCGATATCGAGTTCAGCCTCCTGCCGCAGCCGCGCCTGCGCTTTGCCGATGTGCTGGTTGGATCCACCGAGGCGCCGGCTGCGACCGTCGACAATGTCGAGGCCGAGTTCGCGCTGATCGACTTCCTGCGCGATGACTACACCATTACCCGCCTGGTCCTGCGCCAGCCGGTCATCGACTTTGCCGTGGACGAGAGCGGGTTGTTTGGCAGCGGAGTCACCGTGGCCACGGGGACGGACGGCATCAGCCTTGGGCAGACCACCGTGGTCGATGCCACCGTACGGTTGATGGACCGGCGCTCGGGCGAGAACTTCGTTGCTGAAAAGGTCACTGGCGACCTGAGGCTCTCCAACTTCAGCGGGCCGTTTTCCTTTGCCGGGACCGCCGAATACCGGGATGCCGTCTATAGCCTGCGGATCAATGCCAGCGCGCCGGATGCGGCTGGCAATGCCCGGCTGTCGGCGTTTCTCCAGCCACAGTCGGGACGCTTCTCCTTTTCGGCCGAGGGGGCATTGCAGGCTGGCATGGCGCCCAAGTTCGACGGCGATCTGGTCTTCCGCCAGGCACCACCAGCGGCCCAGGCGGCGGAGGACATTCGTGGCGACATGGTGCTGGAAGCCAAGGTCGCCGGCTCCACTGACCGCATAGTGTTCTCGAACTACACACTGCGGCCAGATGAAAACCGGGCAGGGACGCGGCTGACCGGGGCGGCCAGCATACAGCTGGGCATGCGCCGGAGCTTTGATGCGGTAGTGTCTGGTGGTGTGATGTCGCTGCCGCCGCGTGATGCCAAGGAAGATGCCAGCATCTTGCCATACGAGGCCGTACGCCTCCTGTCGGAACTGCCCGCGCCGATCGTGCCTCCCATCGCCGGCCGGATTGGGATCGACCTAGCCGAGGTTGGACTACGTGGCTTCTCCCTGCGCAACCTGCGGGTGGATGCAACCACCGATGGCCGCGTCTGGTCCATTGAACAGTTGATCGGTGAACTGCCAGGCGACACGGAGCTTCGCCTCAAGGGCACATTGGCTGCCGAGGCCGATCGGCCCACGCTGCGGGGTGAGCTGAACGTCCGGAGCGAACGGCTCGACGCACTGGCGGCCCTGTGGCGCAAGCCCGGCGACAATACCCCCCTGTTCAACCTGCCGGGGCAACTCACCGGGCAGGTCATGCTGGCGGGCGATGCCCTTGGACTCAGCAATGGAGTCCTGACCCTGGACCAGACCAGCCACGCCGTGGAGGCCCGGCTGGGCTTTGGGGACGAGAGGCGGCTCGACCTCGTGGGGCATTTCGACCAACTGGGCACGGCGGGTAGCGCTGCCCTCGCAGCCCTCTTGCCGGATAGCGCAGGGGATGCCGCTTTCGCCAACAGTTTCCCTACCGGCAGTTTCGCGCTGAGTGCCGAGAGCGCCCGGCTGCTGGATCTGGATGGGGAGGGCTTGGTCGCGGAAGGCCAGTGGGGCGCCGGGCAATTGAGCTTTTCGCGGCTTTCGGCAGCGGACTGGGGCGGGGTTGGAGTAGATACCACGCTTGCCCTCTCCGGCAGCGCGGCACAGCCCTCTGTATCCGGCGAGGGAATGGTGCGGATTGTCGAGGGAGAGGCCCCGGCACTGCAGCGGCTCTACGACCTGGCCTCCTTGCCTGTGTCCTGGCGTACCTATCTCGGCGGGTCCTCCCCAGCCGACCTGCTGGTCAACGTCAGCGTACCGGTCGAAGGTGCACAGACGGTGACGCTGAACGGTGCCGTGGGCGCGGGCGAACTCAACCTGCGGGCGGAACTCAGTAGTGGGCTCGCGGGGCTGACGTCCGCACCGCTGCGGGTGACTGGCGCGCTCGAATCCACGGACGTTACGGGCTTGAGCCAGCAACTGGGCCTGGGCCCCGCCGGCCTGTTTGCGGGCGAGGGGTCGATGCTGGTCAGCTTCGGCGTCGAAGGGGTGCCGAACGACGCCCTGATCAGCCACATCACGGCCAGCCTGGGCGAGGAGAGCGTGAGCTTTGCAGGCCGTCTGCAGCCCGGTGACAATGGCGCCATTGACGGGGAAGGGACGCTGGACGTCCGGCTCGACGATGCGGGAGCACTGGCGCGCGTGATCGGCGCCGACGGCTTGTCGTTGCCCGCCGCCAATGGCAGCGCGCAGCTTGCGTTCAAAGGCACGGAAGTCGCCGAGCTGACGGAGATCTCGGGGACGTCGAGCGAGACGGCGTTTTCTGGCGCGCTGACGCTGTCGCGGACCGGCTCGACGGGGTCCGTGACAGGGGCGATGGAAGTCGACCGTGTCTCCGCCGAAGGGCTGGCGGCGACCTTGTTCGGACCGGCAGCCCTGGTTGCCGGTGATGGTGTGTGGCCCGAAGGTCCTCTCGCCGACACCGGTGAAGCGCGGCGGACCCGTGGTGCCGTGACCGTCGCCTCTGGCGCACTGTCGGCCGGTGGGACGGACAAGTTCGGTGCAACCTGGTTTGAGCTGAACTGGGACGAGACCCGCACCCGCATCGTTGATCTCACAGCCGCGGCTGGCGAGGGAAGCATCGCGCTCGATATGGCGGTTTGCTGTGCCGGGCCGCTTGAAACCCGTACCCTTAGCGGCCGGCTGAGCGTGAACGCCTTGCCGGTGGAGACGATCGCTCCCGGCGCCGTCAGCGCTGCGCTGGATGGCACGATCTCCGGAGGGATGAGTTTCGAGGGCACCGGCGCCAGCCTCGCCGAAGCTCTGGGTAGCGCTGCCGGCGAGGGCACCGTCTCATTGACCGGGTTTTCGGTCGAGCAGTTGTCGCCGGACGTCTACCCCGCCGTGGCTGGCTTCGAGGACGTGCTCAACATGGAGCCGGACGCCATGACCGCGTTGATGAGCCTCGCCCTTGGGCAGGACACATTCTCGGCGCCTGCCGCAACCGGCGCCTTCACCCTGGCGGGCGGCGTGGTGCGGCTGGCCAACTTCATCGTCGAAGGCGAGGGGGCCAATCTCTCCGGCAGCCTCAGCCTTGCGCTGGAAACACTCAAGCTCGATGGCAGCTTCACCATGACGCCGGCCGGCTTCGAGGATCCTTCTGGGCTTGTGGGGCCGGATACATCGCGGGTGATTGCGCGGCTGGCGGGGACGCTCCTTGCCCCGCAGGTGGAGGTGGACCTCGACGAGATGGTTGCCGCGATACTGGTGCGCGCCAATGAGCTGGAGGTCGATCGCCTCGAACTGCTGCAGGCGGAAGACGCCGCCAGGCAAAGGGCTGCAGCCGAAGAGCGCAACCGGCTGATCGAGGCGCAGCGCAAGCGTGCTGCCGAGGAAGCCGCCCGTTTGGCAGCCGAAGAAGCGGCGCGGGAGGCGGCAGAAGCAGCAAGGCGCCTCGAGCAGCAGCAGCTTGAGCAGGAACAACAGCCGGTCAGTCCCTCGTTCGAGGTCTTGCCGGAAAGTTCGGCTGCACCATTTACCTTCGAACTGCCACCGCCGCAGGTCAACCAGTCCATCGGGAGTGGCGTGAACCAGCCGCCGTTCTAGCTTGTTGGCGCCTCGGTACCGGCGGCGCCCTCGGCCCGCCTGCGGTACCACGCGAGCACGGCAAGCCGCGCGGCGGAGGACAGGTTCGGGGAAGTCCGGTTCTCGTCGATGTCGCGGATCAGCCGCGCCATGGGAACGGCCTTTTCGGCTGCCATTGCCTCGAGGGCTTCCCAGAACTCGGCTTCAAGCGCGATGGATGTGCGATGGCCGGCGATGGACAGGGAACGTTTGTCCATCGATGGCGGTCAAGGCTTCTTGCGGAAGGCGTCGAGGCTGACGACCTTTTCGCCCGTGGCGTCCTCGCCTGGTTCGGCTGCTGCGACGGCTTCGGTCGCCGCGTCCGCCTTGCCCTCGACCGCCTCGGAGGAGGGTGCTGTCGCCGGATCGAACTGGAGACCGAACTGTACGGAGGGGTCGAAGAAGCCCTTGATGGCCGAGAAGGGGATCACCAGCGTTTCTGGAACGCCGTCAAAGGAGAGACCAACCTCGAAGCCCGTCTCGGTGACCTTGAGGTCCCAATACTGGTTCTGGATGACGATGGTCATCTCCTTGTCGTACTGGCCGAGCAGTTTCTCGCTCAAGCGCACGCCCGGGGCGCGGGTCGAGAAGGAGATGAAAAAGTGGTGTTCGCCCGGCAGGCCCGTCCGCGCCACTTCGGACAGCACCTTGCGCACGACCCCGCGCAGGGCTTCCTGGGCGAGAATGTCGTATCGCATGTGATCTTCGGCCATGGCTACCTTCCAATAAATTCGGCTGCTGCAGCGCAACAGGGGCATAGAATCCCGAACGGTCCATATCAGCCTCACGTTCCGTGAGATTTCAAGGACAAAGGCACTCAAGGTGAAGGGAAGGTGCAGGCTTCTGTTGCCAGGTGCCTGCGGACCCCGCCTGTCAGCCGGCTAGGGCTGGAGGACTTAATTTCCCAATGCTAGCACTGCTTACGCAGCGAGAGCGACTGGAGCCTTATGGTTGTCATTTGCAACTATAAGTTTCGGACCGATAACGGTGGTACCTCACCGAGCAAAAGCACACCCTTTACGCCCTCGTCGATCCTGTTTCGCCCCCTCATGGTGGAGGCGCCGGGTACTGCCCCCGGGTCCGATAGGTTTATTACGATGACAGTTTATTGCCATAGCCCTTGCGGGCAAGACCTATATAGGCACGCCGCTTGCCGTATGCAAACCCCGCAGGCGAAATGGACCCAAAAGTGAGAAGCCACGTTGTCTTCTTCAGCAACGGAGAACAGCCATGAGCCAGCCATTCGAGCAAAAGGGTCCTGCCCAGACGGTGGAAGTCGACCGCCAGGAAACCGCCAACCAGCAGGATCCGGGCCGCAGCGAACAGGCCAAGAAGGACGACAAGGAACTCCCCGGCGCCGAGGGACCAAATTCGGCTGGCGCCAACGAGGATACATACGACTAGAGCTCTAGCCGTTCCACTTCATGCCCATATAGACATTGCCGGCCTCGAGTTCCGCCAGCATCTGTTCGAGATGGCGGAGCTTGGTATCCTCACGCTTCACCTTGTTGATCCACAACAGGTAGTCGTTGCGCTGATAGGGCGGCCGGGCCTCATAGGCGGCGCGAAGGCTGCGTGAATCGAGCGCCTCGCGGACGAAGTCAGGCATGTCCTCCCGCTTGCGAAGCGGACGAAGCGCCGGGCTCATGGCAGCACCACCTGGGCTTCGATCTCGATCAGGTAGTCAGGATGCGCGAGGCCCGCCACCATCAGCGCCGTAACGGTGGGTGGATTGGGACGATTGTTCCAGACCTTCATCCATTCGGCAAAACCGGGTCCGAGATCGATCCCTTGCTTGATGGCCAGCGTGACCTTGACCAGGTTTTCGATCCTGCCACCTGCGGCATCAATGACCTTGAGCATGTTGCCCAGCGCCTGTTGCGTCTGCCGGCCAATATCGTCCTTTCCCACCACTTTCCCGTCGGCATCGACGGCGTTCTGGCCGCCGATCAGCAGGATACGCGCACCGGCAGGAATGATGATGTGCCCTGCGAAAAGGCCGGGTTATGGTGCATGCCTTGGGGTTTGACATATTCGATGGCCACGATGCCGCTCCTGGTTGCTGACGGGTAGCTTAGCGCAAAGCTGCTGACATCCAACGGCGGCATTGCAGGCGGTATTAGGTTACTCGCGGTGACGAGTTGTGCCCATGCTTGTCGGGGCATGCCAACGGCGCGGAATCGAGGTATCAGTGGCTGCATGCAGCCCTATCTCAAACTCCTCTCCGACATCCTCGAACACGGCGTCGACAAGGCGGACCGCACCGGTACCGGTACGCGCTCGCTGTTCGGCTACCAGATGCGCTTTGACCTTTCGAAGGGCTTTCCGCTGCTGACCACCAAGAAGCTGCACCTCAAGTCAATCGTCTATGAACTCCTGTGGTTCATCCGCGGCGAGACCAATGTGCGATGGCTGCAGGAGCATGGCGTCAAGATCTGGGACGAATGGGCCGACGAGAATGGCGACCTCGGGCCGGTCTATGGGTCGCAGTGGCGCAGCTGGCCCGCACCGGGCGGGCAGAAGATCGATCAGCTGGCCAACGTCATCGAGTCCATCCGCACCAAGCCGGACTCACGGCGCCACATCGTGTCGGCCTGGAACCCCGCCGAAGTCGACGAAATGGCACTGCCACCCTGCCATTGCTTGTTCCAGTTCTATGTCGCCAATGGCAAGCTCAGCTGCCAGCTCTACCAGCGCTCGGCCGACACCTTCCTGGGCGTACCCTTCAACATCGCCTCCTATGCGCTGCTGACGCATATGGTAGCGCAGGTTACGGGGCTCGGCGTCGGTGACTTCGTCCACACTTTTGGCGACGTGCACCTCTACGCCAACCACTTCGAACAGGCCCGGCTGCAGCTGACGCGTGAGCCGCGGCCCCTGCCGACGCTCAAGATCAACCCTGCCGTCCAACGGATCGAGGACTTCGTCTTCGAGGACTTCGAGTTCGTGGGCTACGATCCCCATCCGCACATAAAGGCGGCGGTTTCGGTATGACCGGGCAGCTGTCGGCGCTCACGGATGCATTGCTCCGCGTCTCCGATCGCTATGCGGAACTGTTCGACATTCGGCGTGATGACGACTGGTTCATCCTCAAGCTGCAGGAAGAACAGGGCGAACTCACCGCAGAGGTTCTGCGGGCAACCGGACGCGGGCGGCTCAAGGGCGCCAGCGGAGACGACGTAAGAACAGCTCTGGAAGACGAGACGGCGGACGTGCTCGCCATGCTGTTGCTGTTTGCCCGCCACAACGGCGTTGATCTTGACGCAGCGCTGCAACGAAAGTGGCTTAGCTACTTGCCACCGCAAGGTTGATGTTGCGCGTGGCACCTATGGAGAGTGGAATGAGAGTTCTCATTGCGATCAGCGCCTTGTTGGCTGCTGCCCCGGTCATGGCCAACGATACCTCGGCGGTTTTGACGACAGGCGGGCTCGAATTCGTCACCAATGAGCATATCGTGATGGAGAGCGAGGAGCTGTTCATTTCCAAGGACGAGATCCGGGTCATCTACCAGTTCCGCAATGATGGCGCCGAGGACCAGAACATCCTGGTTGCCTTTCCCATGCCCGATATTGTGCCAAACCACTGGTCCCCCGTCGCCTATCCGACGGGGCCCGATGACAACCTCTTCGAGTTCGAAACGACGCTGGATGGCGAGCCGGTCGAGGCAACGCTGCACGAATATGCCTATGCCTTCGGCGTCGACCGCACCAAGCTGGTGAAGCAGCTGGGGCTGCCGCTGGTGCCGATCAGCGACGCGGCGACGCAGGCCACCGACGAGCTGGCGCCCGAGGATGCCGAGCGCCTGCTGCACCTGGGCATGCTGATCCCTGACGAGTTCGATTCCGGGGACGGCTCGGAAAAGCACTATTGGCCCGCCTGGACCTACAAGGCGACCTATACCTGGGAAGGCGCGTTTCCGGCGGGCGAAACGGTCACGGTGGAACACCGCTACAGACCCAGCGTCGGCGGCACGGTGGGCGTCAGTTTCCTCGGGGACCCCTACGAGGGCTACGATCCCGCCACGGAATACAAGACCAAGTATTGTACCGACGAGGGGTTCCTCAAGGCGGTGCGCGCAACGCTCGCCAACCCGGATGAACCCTGGTCGGCGCCGTTCTACGAGAGCTGGATCTCCTATATCCTGACCACCGGCGGCAACTGGGGCAGCGGCAGCATCGAACGCTTCCGCCTTGTGGTCGACAAGGGCAGTACCGATAACCTCGTTTCGTTCTGCGGCGACAACGTCAAGAAGATCGGACCCACCACTTTCGAGATGGTGGAGACGAACTTCTGGCCCGAGAAAGAACTGGAAATCCTCCTCCTCGAGCGGCAGCCGGCGCCGTAGCATGGCGGAGGACCTCAGCATCCGCCCGGCCGTCGCGGCCGATGCCCCATCGATCCTCCGCTTCATCGCCGATCTGGCTGCGTACGAGAAGCTCAGCCACGAGGCGAAGGCGACCGAAGCCGATATAGTGCGCGACCTCTTCGGCGCCAATCCCAAGGTGTTCTGCGAGATCGCCGAGTGGCAGGGGCAGCCGGTGGGCTTTGCGCTCTGGTTCTATACCTATTCCACCTTTCAGGGCCGGCACGGCATCTGGCTCGAAGACCTCTATGTCGATCCTGCAATGCGCGGAAAGGGCATCGGCAAGGCCCTTCTGGTGCACCTCGCGCGTCGATGCGTTCGGGAGGAGCTGGGGCGGTTCGAATGGTGGGTGCTCGATTGGAACGAACCGAGCATCAAATTCTACAAGGCGCAGGGCGGCGTGATGCAGGACGAGTGGACCAAGGTGCGGATCGATGGCGCGGCGCTTCTCGCCCTGGGAGCCGCTTGATGATCAAGATCGCCCTTATCGCTGCGGTGGCAGAGAACGGTGTCATCGGCAGCAAGCAGACCATCCCGTGGCGCATTCCTTCGGACATGGCCTTCTTCAAGGCGACTACGATAGGCAAGCCGGTCGTCATGGGGCGCAAGCAGTATGAGACTGTGGGGAAGCCCTTGCCGGGACGCACCAATATCGTGGTGACGCGGCAGGCCGGCTACCGGCCGGGAGGCGTGGAGGTCTGCAAGACGGTGGAAGAGGCGCTGAACCGCGCGCGCCAGATTGCAGCCGCCGATGGCGTCGACGAGATCATGATCATCGGCGGGGGCGAGCTCTACGGGCAGCTGATCGACCGCGCCGATCGCCTCTATATCACCCATGTCGATCTGGCTCCGGAAGGCGACGTGCTGTTTCCGCCGATCGACCCTCAAGGCTGGGCGGTGGTCGATCTGCCCGAAGTCGCACCCAACCCCAGGGACGAGGCGACCTACCGCGTCAAAGTGTACGAGCGGCGTTGAGGCGCGGCGCATTGATCGCGCCGGGCGCTTGCCTATATATGTCCACAACGAAACGGTGGATGCGGAAGGAACGCGATGCCTTGGGAGAATAATGGGGGCGGGGGTGGCCGCAATAATAATGGCGGTCCCTGGGGGCAGGCGCCCGGTGGCGGCGGCGGTCCACGCCGGCCAGGGGGTGGCAATACGCCCAACCTCGAAGATATTCTCAACCGTGGCCGCGACCAGTTCCGCGGTGGGGTCCCCGGCGGACGCTGGGCCCTGATCGGCGGTGTGCTCGCGCTGATTGCCTTCTGGGGCATCAACTCGGTCTACACCATCAACTCCAGTGAAGTGGGCGTGGAACTGCGGTTCGGTACGCCCAAGCCCGAACTTTCGGGTGAGGGTCTCCACTTCCATGTCTGGCCGATCGAAAGCGTGGAACGCGTTCCGCTGACGCTGAATCAGACGCAGATCGGCACCGCATCGTCGGCTACCCAGACGTCTAACCGGAACCAGGCCGGCGGCGCCAGCGACGGCATGATGCTGTCGGGCGACCAGAACATCGTCAACGTCCAGTTTTCGGTGTTCTGGGCTATCAATGACCCAATCGCGTACCTCTTCAACGTGCGCGACCAGGAAGCCATGATCCGCTACGCCGCCGAAAGCGCGATGCGCGAAGTGGTCGGCCGCCGTCCGGCCCAGGAAGTCTATAGCGACGACCGCGCTGGCATTCAGACCGAAGTGCTCGAGATCATCCGCAATGTCCTGACCAGCTACGGTCTGGGCGTCGACGTTACGCAGGTGCTGATCGAAAATGCCGGTCCGCCGGCGGAAGTGATCGATGCCTTCAACGAAGTGCAGCGTGCCCGCCAGGACGAGACGCGCCTGCAGGAAGAGGCCCGTTCCTACGCCAATACCCTTTTGGGTGATGCGCGTGGTCGCGCCGCGGCCCTGCGCGAAGACGCAGCCGCCTACACGAACCGCGTGGTGCAGGAAGCGACCGGTGAGGCCGAGCGCTTCAACGCCATCTATGCCGAATACGTCAACTCGCCCGAGGTAACGCGCAAGCGCCTGTTCCTTGAAACCATGGAAGAAGTGCTGGGTAGCTCCGAAAAGGTGTTGATCGAAAACGGAGCCAGCGGCCAGGGCGTCGTGCCCTACCTGCCGCTGCCCGAACTGCGCTCCGGCGCAACGACCAACACCACGACTACGACCACGGGGAACTAAGCCATGAACAATCGTCTCATTGCTATCGGCGTCGTCGTTCTTGTTGCGCTTTATGTGTTCTTCTCGTCGATCTACATCGTCAACGAGCGTGAACAGGCCATCGTGACCCGCTTCGGCCAGATCACCGATATCCGCACCGAGCCCGGCGTCTACCTCAAGATCCCGACCGACTTTGTCGACCGCGTGCAGATCATCGAAGACCGCCTGCTGCGCTACG
This sequence comes from Devosia sp., assembly GCF_036563435.1. Lineage (GTDB taxonomy): Bacteria > Pseudomonadota > Alphaproteobacteria > Rhizobiales > Devosiaceae > Devosia. The sequence continues at coordinate 87,097 of NZ_DATCMJ010000001.1, read as the reverse complement.
ACATCGCCAATATGCGCGTGCAGGTTTCGGGCAACGCCTTCTACCAGGTCGATGCCTTCCTGACCTACCGCATTGCCGATGCTCGGCTGTTCCGCCAGCGTGCCACGGGCCAGCTCTCGGTGGTTGAAGACCGGATCGGTGCCAACCTCGACTCGGCTCTGCGCCAGGTCTATGCCGCCCGCGAGTTCAACGCGGCGCTCAGCGACCAGCGCGCCCAGATGATGCAGGAAACGCGTGATCTCATCCGCCCTGATCTTGCCGAGCTCGGCGTCGACGTGGTGGACGTGCGTATCCTGCGCACCGATCTCGATCAGGACGTTTCGGCAACGACCTTCGAGCGCATGCGTGCCGAACGTCTCGCCGAGGCCGCCCTGCTGCGGGCCCGCGGTCAGGAACAGGCGCAGTCGCTGCGGGCTATTGCCGATCGACAGGCAGTGGAAATCGTTGCGGCAGCAACCCGCGACGCCGAGATCATCCGAGGTACCGGTGACGCCGAACGCAACCGCTTGTTCGCGGCAGCCTATGGTCAGGATCAGGAATTCTTCGAGTTCTACCGCTCGATGGAGGCCTATCGTTCCGCCCTGGTGAATACCGGCACGACCATGATGCTGTCGCCCGATAGCGAGTTCTTCCGCTACTTCGGCTCCAATGGCGAACTGCCGCCAGCAAACCCGAACCTGGCGGCGCCGGTTCAGCCCACCGCGGCCCCGATCACGGCGCCAGCGGCGGATGAGCCTGCCCTTGATGGCCTCGGCATCGAAGAAACCGCAGCGCCCAGCCTGACGCTGGAAGACGGCTCGGAACTCTCGCCGACCGTAGGCACCGAAGTGCCTGCTCCGGCGGAAGATGCGCCTGCACCGGCTCCCGAGCCGGCACCTGCCGCGCCCGCACCGGCGCCAGCAGCACAGTAAGGTTGGCTACAAAATCGAAGGCCGGCGCTCAGCGCCGGCCTTTTCGTTTGGGAGCAACCAATAGAGTTGGTGGCGTCAGCGGACGATTTCTTCTTCGCTGTAGCCTTGGAGGTAGAGCAGGGCGGTCAGGTCGCCATGATCGATGCAAATACCCGCTTCGGCGGCAACGGCAGGCTTGGCGTGCAGAGCCACGCCGAAGCCGGCGATGCGGATCATGTCGAGGTCATTGGCACCGTCCCCGACGGCGATGGTCTGGCTCAGCGGCAGGTTGCGTTCTGCGGCCAGTGCCAGCAGGCGCTCACGCTTGGTGTTCTTGTCGACGATCGGCTTGCTGACCGTGCCTGTGAGGGCATCGCCGTCGAATTCAAGCACATTGGCAATGGCTTCGTGGAAGCCGATGCGCTTGGCGAAGTAATCGGCAAAGAAGGTGAAGCCGCCCGAGACCAAAGAGGTATAGGCGCCATATTCCCTCATGGTCTGCACCAGCGCGCGGCCGCCCGGGGCAAGGGTGATGTTCTCGCGGCGGATTTCCTCGATCACCTTGCGTTCGAGCCCCTTGAGCAGAGCCACACGGGTGTCGAGTGCCTGGGCGAAGTCGAGCTCACCGCGCATGGCGCGGTCGGTGATGTCGGCAACCTGGGCCTTGATGCCGAGAGCGGCGGCGAGTTCGTCGATGCATTCCTCGTTGATCATGGTGGAATCCATGTCGGCGATGAGGATCTGCTTGCGGCGGTTTTCCGCCGGCACCAGGGCCGCATCGACCCGGCGCGTGCCGATGATCTCCCGCGCGATGGGCAGCGGATCGGTTGACTCGGGCGCGATGATCTCGCAGGCAATGGAGTGATTGAGCCAGTTCAGCTCGCCGCCTGTCTCCCGCACGACCGAAGCAGCAAGGGTGGGGTCGAGTTCGGAATCAGACGGGTCGGCAATGAGGCAAAGGACTGACATGGAATCTGTTCTTGGGGGAAATGTGTGACAGTCCGTGGACGCGCGGTTTTGATAGCGGGTCCGACTGCCAGCGGCAAGTCGGCGCTTGCGCTGCGGATGGCGCAGGATTTGGGCGGCACCATCATCAACGCCGATGCCATGCAGGTCTACGACACGCTGCAAGTGGTCACGGCGCGCCCCGGCGCGGCGGACATGCAGGCGGCGGACCATCTGCTCTATGGCACAGTGCCGGCTGCGACGCGCTTTTCCACGGGACAGTGGCTTACGGCAGTAGGGCACGTGCTGTCGTCGCACGATGGCAGCGGGCCGGTCATCTTCGCCGGCGGGACTGGGCTTTACTTCGACGCCTTGCTGAACGGCTTCGCCGATGTTCCCGAGGTCTCGCCCGAGATTGCTCTTGAAGTTCAACAAGAGATTCAAGCACTCGATGGCGCCGAGCGCCTGGCACTCCTGCAACAGGAGGATCCCGTCGCCGCGTCGCGCCTCAAGGTTGCGGATCCGCAGCGGCTGACGCGCGCCCTTGCCGTCAAGCGGGCGACCGGCCGGACCTTGTCGAGCTTTCAGGACGAGATGTCGGCGAGCCTTCTCGCCGACTACTCGGTCGAGCGCCTGGTGCTCAACCCCGACCGCCAGGTGCTGCGCCAGCGCATTGCCGAGCGGTTCCAGACGATGTTTTCAGGCGGGGCGGTGGAGGAGGTGCAGGCGCTACGGCATCTGGACCTCGATCCATCGCTGCCCGTGATGAAGGCTATCGGCGTGCGCGAAATCGGCGATTGGCTGGACGGCATTATCGGGCGCGACGAGGCCATCGCCATCGCCACCATCGCCACGCAACAATATGCCAAGCGGCAGCGCACCTGGTTCCGCAATCGCTTCGGCGACTGGCCACGGCGGGGCCTGGGAGGCGCCTAGCGCGGACGAAGCAGCCCGAGCCGCTCGCGCATGGCAAAGCGGCTGACGAGAACGACTGCCACGAAGGCAAGGCCGACCGCCAGGCCGATCCAGATGCCCAGGCCGCGCCAGCCGACGACGAAGCCAAGCAGCCAGGCGACCGGCAGGCCAACGGCCCAATAGCCGAGAATGGCCAGGATCATGGGCACCTTGGTGTCGCTGAGACCGCGCAAGGCATGCGCAGCAACCACCTGGGCGCCGTCCACCAACTGGAAGATCCCGGCGACCATGAGGAAGGTCGCCGCCAGCGCCAGGGCATTGGCATTTTCCGGCACGCGCGGATCGAGGAACCAGCTGACAATGGTCGGACCCATGCTCAAAAACACCGTACAGGACACGGCCATGAAGCCGGTGCCGAGCACGAAGGCGGTCCAGCCTGCCTTGCGAATGCCTTCCGGATCGCTGCGGCCATAGGCCATGCCGACGCGGACGGTGGCGGCAATGCCCAGGCCGAGCGGCACCATGAAGGCCATGGACGCACATTGCAGCGCAATGGCATGGGCGGCCACCTCATCCGTGCCGAGGCGGCCCATCAGGAGAGCGGCCGCGGTGAAGAGCCCAACCTCGGCCAGAACGGTGAGGCCGATCGGCGTACCGATGCGGAAGATCTCCCGGAAGCGCGGCCAGTCGGGCTGCCAGAAGCGCAGCAAGACATTGAAGCGCTTGAGCCGGCGATGACGCAGCACATAGGCGACCATCATCAGGAACATGGCGACGTTCGTCACAAGCGTCGCAATGGCCGCTCCGCGCAGTTCGAGGCGCGGGAAGCTGAAGTGCCCGAAGATCAGCACATAGCCGATGGCGGCATTGAGCAGGACGCCCAAGACCGTGATGACCAGGATGGCGCGCGTGGCGTCAAAAGCTGAAAGGAGCGATCGAAAGGCGATGATGCCGAGCGCCGGGAACAGTGACCAGGCAGCGATCTGGATGAACTGGTGCGCCATTTCGGTCGCTCCGGGATCCTGTCCCAGCAGCGCGAAGATGGGTTTGATCTGGAGCACGATCGGAACGAGCACGGCGGCCAGGGCGATGGCGGCCCAGCATCCTTGCCGCACAACACGGCGCACGGCCTTGATGTCGCGCGAGCCACGCGCCTGCGCCACCAGCGGCGCCACGGCACCGACTACGCCGACGCCACCAACCAGGAAGGGCATCATGAAGGTTGTGCCCAGGGTGCCTGCGGCCAGGTAGTTGGATCCGAGCCAGCCGAGCAGGATCACATCGGTGGTGTGGAGCGCATTCTGCGCTAGTTGGGCGATCACCAATGGCCAGGCCAGCTCGAACATGGCCCGCAATTCCGCGGCCCAGCCGTCGCGGCGTGAGGTGTCCCTGGCAGCGTCGGGAGCTGCCGCAATGTGTTCGCTCATTTGATTGTCCTACTCGCGACGAACTGCTTAGAGGAAAGCCAGGGCGTGCGGAAGAGGTGAGGCAATGGCGCAAAGTGATCCGATGATGCGGCTGCTGCTGGCGCTGGCCGGGCTGATCGGCGCCGTGGGAGTTGCGAGCGCGGCCGCGGCCTCGCATGCCGGCGAATCGCGGAATCTCATGGCGATTGCCGCCATTTGCCTCGCCCATGGGCCGGCTTTGCTGGCGATTAGCCTCGCGGGTCGCGGCAAGGTCATTGCCTTGGCCGGCATTCTGCTCGCGTCCGGCACGGTTGTGTTTTCAGCCGACCTGGCTTTGCGGCAGTGGCTTGGACATTCGCTAATTCCCGGTGCCGCTCCACTTGGCGGCGTTTGCATGATCGGCGGCTGGTTGCTTGCCGCGCTTTCCGGCGTGCTTCGCAAGAACCACTAATTGCATTTTCGTTAATTTCTCCGAGGCGGGGCTGGAACCAATCACGCAACCGTGCATTTTGGCCCTCGATACTATCCTTGGAGGGTTCCAATGCATAAGATTCTGATTATCGCCGTCACCGCTCTGTCCATGGCCGCCTGCACCACCACCGAAAAGGGTGCTGCGATTGGCGCCGTTGGTGGCGGCGTGATCGGTGCTGCTGCTGGCGGTAGCGTGCTGAGCACCGCAGTTGGTGCTGGCGTTGGTGCCGTTGTCGGTGCAGCTGCCGGTGAAGTCATCGGCCGTGCCGATGGCAGCAATGACGTCTGCATCTACCAGCGTCCTGACGGCAGCCGTTACCGCGACACCTGCCCGCGCGGCTAAGCAAGATTGCAGCATCGCCCCATGCTGCACGCGCCCTAGGGCGCCAGAGCACCCGGTTTGGAGCAATCCTGGCCGGGTGCCTCTTTTTGTCGGCAGTGCAGCCGGCAACCTCTTCATGAACCCTGCGGGACGACTTATCCGTGCTTGAGATTTTGCGGCATTGGAGCCCCAGGGCCGACCCTGCACCCACTCCCAGACAATCTGGCGCCTTGCCCTATACGCTGGTCGAGGGCCGGGTGGTCTTTCTCCTCGTGACCTCGCGCCGAACCGGGCGCTGGATCTTTCCAAAGGGCTCGATCAGTTCGGGCATGACTGGTTGGGACAGTGCCGCCAAGGAAGCGATGGAAGAAGCCGGTGTGCTCGGCACGGTCAGCCAGGAACCCTTGGGCAGCTACCAGATCTCGGACAAGGGCGTGCTGGTCGATGTCGACCTTTACCCGCTCAAGGTGGAAACGCAGCTCGACGAATGGGACGAGATGCACCAGCGCCTGCGCCACTGGGTGCTTCTGGCGGAAGCCCGGCGCCTGCTGGCCGAGCGTTCCTTGGTTCGTCTCGCCGAAAAGCTGCACCGCAGCCTGACCACGGACCGCGTCAGGCAATGAACAGGTGGAGCACGCGGTTGGTCACTGCACCCAACAGGGCGGCAGCCGGCAGCGTGACCACCCAGGCCACGCCAATCTGCACTACCTTCAGCCGCCGCACGAGGTAACGCTTCTCGTTGCGGCGTTCGCGCGCCAGCGCCTGCTCCGGCCGATCATTGAGCATGGAGGCATCCACCAGCTTGGCGCGCACCGGCACGGCTGCCCCATTCATGTTGCGAATGGCCAGGAACTCCCGCACGAAGCCGACGCCAAACACGGCACCCACCGCGACATGCGTCGACGAGACGGGCAGGCCAAGCGTTGCCGCCGCCAGGACCGTGGTGGCTGCCGAAAGCGCCACGCAAAAGGCGCGGATCTCGTTGAGCTTGGTGATCTGCTCTCCCACCGTATGGATCACCCGTGGACCAAAGAGCGCGATGCCCAGTGCAATGCCACTGGCGCCGATCAGCAGGCTCCACCAGGGCGCACCCGGCTGGGCGACGGGAACCACGTCGGTGAGGCGAGCGACGGCAACCAGGGGACCCAGTGCATTGGCCACGTCATTGGCACCGTGGGCGAAGGACAGAAGCGCTGCCGCTATGATCAGCGCTGGGCGGAACAGCTTGGCCACGTCTTTCTTGCGATTGCTCAAGGCAAGGGAGCGGTGCCGCACCCAGGGCATGGCCATGAACCAGGTTAGTAGCGCCGCTCCACCCGCCAGCAGCATCGACGGCAGGGCCCCCAGCGTGAACCACTGGCTCAGCACCTTGGTGGCGAGATAGATGGCAAAGATCCCGGCCATGGCAGCCATCAGAAGCGGGAGCCAAAGCCGGGCGGCGGCAAGCTTGTTGGGTCGCTTCGTGATCGTGCGGCGGATCAATCCATGGAGGAGGGCAGCAAAGGCAGCGCCCAGCAGGGGCGAGATGACCCAACTGGCGGAAATGATGCCGATGGTGGGCCAACTGATGGCTGCAAGGCCGGCGGCAGATACGCCGGCACCCATGATGGCCCCGATGATCGCATGCGTCGTCGAAACCGGCGCTCCCAGAACGGTAGACAGGTTGATCCACAATGCTGCCGCAACGAGCGCTGCAATCATGACCAGCGCAATTTCGAGGCTCGAGAGACCAGCCTCGGCAACAAGCAGTTCGCTGGCGACCGTCGTGACAACATCGCCGCCGGCCATCAGGGCACCGGCTGCATCGAACATAGCCGCCAGTGCCAGCGCCCCTACCATGCTGATGGCCTTGGCGCCCACCGCAGGACCGACATTGTTGGCCACATCGTTGGCCCCGACATTGAGCGCCATATAGGCCGCTGCGCCGGTCGCTAGAACAAGCAGCCACTGCATTGGCCCGGGCGGGACGATGAAGCTCGTGGCGAGCGCGGCAAGGAGCAAGAAGGCCAGGGCAATGCCAAGGGGCAGGAGGGAGCGCGGCATTGTGCGGTTGATGGCTCGAACAGGATGAACGGAGGGACTATGCTTTGCCCTGCCTAACCGTTCAAACCCATATTGCAGGTTAAGGCGCCGGCAGAATGCGTGCGGCTATTGACAGGTTCGGGACATTGCACCTATCAATGCGACCGAATTTTCATGGAGAGGTCCCGTGCGGGCACTCATTCTCGTAGTAGGCAGGCGCATCGGCAACGTGGGATAAAGGTCCCGCGCGATAGCTGGTGCGCCGAAAACAGGTCCCGAACGGGGCCTTTTTTATTGCCCGGTTTTCGCCGCTACGAGACTGGGCTGGACGGAAGGAAAGGAAAAACAATGGGCGAGAAAATGACGGGCGCCGAGATGGTGATCCAGGCGCTGGCCGACCAGGGGGTCGAGCATATCTTCGGCTATCCCGGCGGCGCGGCGCTCCCGATCTACGACGCCATGTTCCAGCAGGATTTTGTCCAGCACATTCTCGTGCGGCACGAGCAGGGCGCCACCCACATGGCGGAAGGCTATGCGCGCTCCACCGGCAAGTGTGGCGTGGTTCTCGTGACCTCCGGGCCCGGTGCAACCAATGCGGTGACCGGCCTCACCGATGCCCTGATGGACTCGATCCCCATGGTCTGCATCACCGCCCAGGTGCCGACCACGCTGATCGGCTCCGACGCCTTCCAGGAATGCGACACCGTCGGCATCACCCGCTCCTGCACCAAGTACAACTACCTCGTGAAACGCGTCGAAGACCTGCCGCGCATCATGCATGAGGCTTTCCACATTGCGATCACCGGTCGCCCAGGCCCCGTGGTGATCGATATCCCCAAGGACGTGCAGTTCGCACTTGGCGACTACTACCGGCCCGACCTCGACACGCTGCGCCACCAGAGCTACCGGCCCCAGATGGACGGCGACGCAGCGGCCATCGAGGCGGCTGTCGACATGATGCTCAAGGCTGAACGGCCGATCTTCTATACCGGCGGCGGCGTCATCAATGCCGGTCCCGAAGCCTCCAAGCACCTGCGGGAGCTGGCCGAGCTTACCGGCTTTCCGGTGACCTCGACGCTGATGGGCCTCGGGGCCTTCCCGGCCTCGAACCCGCAGTGGATGGGCATGCTCGGCATGCACGGCACCTACGAAGCCAACTGGGCGATGCATGACTGCGACGTCATGATCAATATCGGTGCGCGCTTTGACGACCGCATCACCGGGCGTATCGATGCCTTCTCGCCAAATTCGCGCAAGATCCACGTCGATATCGATCCGAGCTCGATCAACAAGGTCGTCCGCGTCGACGTGCCGATCATCGGCGACTGCGAGCGCGTGCTGGCGGAGATGGTGCGCATCTGGCGCAGCAAGACCAATCAGCCCCGCACCGAGGCCATCGCGCCTTGGTGGAAGCAGATCGAAAAGTGGCGCGCGGTGGATTCGCTCGGCTACAAGAACTCCGAAACGACCATCAAGCCGCAATATGCGATCGAGCGGCTTTACGAGATGAGCCGCAAGCAGGGCAAGGAAGTGTTCATCACGACGGAAGTCGGTCAGCACCAGATGTGGGCCGCCCAGCACTTCCACTTCGACCAACCCAATCACTGGATGACCTCGGGTGGCTTGGGTACCATGGGCTATGGCCTGCCGGCCGCTGTCGGCGTGCAGGTGGCCCATCCCGATGCCCTGGTGATCGACATCGCCGGCGAAGCTTCGGTGCAGATGACCATGCAGGAGATTTCGACGGCCGTGCAGTACCGCCTGCCGGTCAAGATCTTCATCCTCAACAACGAGCGCATGGGCATGGTCCGCCAGTGGCAGGACCTGCTGCACGGGTCGCGCTATGCCCATAGCTACTCTGAATCACTGCCCGATTTCGTCAAGCTGGCGGAGGCCTATGGCGCCAAGGGTATCCGCTGCGAAAACCCGGCCGAGCTCGATGCCGCCATCGCCGAGATGTTCGACTATGACGGCCCGGTCCTGTTCGACGTCATCGTGGAGAAGGACGAGAACTGCCTGCCGATGATCCCATCAGGCAAGCCGCATAACGAGATCATCCTGCCCGATACGGCCAATATCGGCGACATTATTGACGAGAAGGGACGGCAGCTCGTCTAGGGCGCTGCGGGGAGAAGACCAATGAACGCACATCTGCAGCCGACCGGTTCGGCCTATTTCATCACCAAGGAAACCCAGGAAACCGAGCGCCATACGCTTTCGGTTCTTGTCGACAACGAGCCGGGCATCCTGGCCCGCGTCGTCGGCCTGTTTTCGGCCCGCGGCTACAATATCGAGAGCTTGACGGTCAGCGAGACGGAGCATGGGCGTCGACTTAGTCGCATCACCGTCGTCGTGATCGCCACGCCCAAGGTGCTCGTCCAGATCAAGGTGCAGCTCGAGCGCCTGGTGCCCGTGCATCGGGTGCATGACCTGACGGCGGAAGGCGCATCGATCGAACGCGAACTGGCCCTGATCAAGGTGGCGGGCTCCGGCGATCATCGCGCCGAGACGCTGCGCCTGGCCGACGCCTTCCGGGCCCATATCGTCGACGCCACCGTCGAGAGCTTCGTGTTCGAGGTGACGGGCAAGCCCGACAAGATCGACAGCTTCATCGCCCTGATGCAGCCGCTCGGCCTTGTGGAGGTGGTGCGTACCGGCCTCGCCGCCATCTCGCGCGGTCGCGAAGGCATGTGACCGTCCCCGTGGCGGTCTGCTATAGGGCAGGGGCATCGTTTTGCGAGTCCCTGCCATGACCCTGCTTTCCGTCAACCTCAACGCCGTCGCGCAGCTCCGCAACCGCCGCAACCTGCCGTGGCCGAGCGTCACCGGCATCGCGCGGGTGGTGCTGGACGCCGGCGCCAGCGGCGTCACGGTCCATCCGCGGCCTGACGAGCGGCATATCCGCCGCAGCGACGTGTTCGACCTCTCGGCGCTGCTGCGCGAGGAATACCCGGCTGCCGAGTTCAACATCGAGGGTTATCCCAGCGAGGACTTCCTCGCCCTGATCGACGCGGTCAATCCGCAGCAGGTGACGCTGGTCCCCGACGATCCGCTGCAGGCCACTTCCGACCATGGCTGGGACTTCCGCGGCAAGGGCAACTTCCTGACCGACGTGGTGCAGCGCCTCAAGGCGCCGAACCGGCGCATATCCCTGTTCTGCGATCCCGATGCAGGAGTGGAGGGCGTCCAGGCGGCCAGGGCAACCGGCGCCGACCGGATCGAGCTTTATACCGGGCCCTATGGCGGCTGCTACGATGATCCGGACCGGGCGGTGCGGGAACTGGCGGCGCTGGCGCACACAGCCCAGGCGGCCCATGCTGCAGGCCTAGGTGTGAACGCCGGCCATGACCTGACGCTCGCAAATCTCGGCGCCTTCCAGGCTGCCGTTCCCCATGTCGACGAAGTGTCCATCGGTCACGGCATCACGGCCGACGCGCTGCTGCTCGGCTTTGCCGAGGCGGTGCGGCAGTATCGCGCCGCCCTTGGCAGCTAGGTCCATCGTCAAAGAGGATTGAACAGTTTGTTGGCAAACTACCGCTTCTTCTCAGGAAGCGGGTCTTGACGCGCTGATGGAGCGAGATATTCCAGTCCCGACCAATACTTACATCCTTGTGCCCTAGGCAGTTCGATGTCGCCGCAACACAGAAAGGTGCCTCCTTGTGAGGACCTCTGGTAGGCACATATATCGCCTCAGTTACGATTTGTTACTGAGGAACTACTGAAGTGTCCAAGCTCAAGATCGCCGTCATCATCTCTTCCACCCGCGATAGCCGCTTCGGCGACAAGCCGGCGCAGTGGATCCTCGACCGCGCCAATCAGCGCGCCGATATCGAAGCCGAACTGGTCGATCTGCGCGACTTCGACCTGCCCTTCTTCAATGAGATGGCCTCCAACCTGTGGATGCCGTCGAGCGACCCGCGCGCCGTTGCCTGGCAGAACAAGGTGGCCGGCTTCGACGGCTACATCTTTGTCGTTGCCGAATATAACCGCTCGATCACCGGCGCGCTCAAGAACGCCCTCGACCAGGCCTATGTCGAGTGGAACCGCAAGCCCTTCGGCATGGTCGCCTATGGCAGCGTCGGTGGTGCCCGTGCCGCCGAGCACCTGCGCAACATCGGCACCGAACTGCAGATGGTCTCGACTCGCTCGGCCGTTCACATCGGCGGCTCGGACTTCTTCGCCGTCCATCCGCTTGGCCAGCAGAACAAGCCTTTCAGCGAGATCGAAGGCTCGATCGGCGGTCCAGCCAACGACATGCTCGACCAGCTCGCCTGGTGGGGCAACGCAACCAAGGCGGCTCGCGCCGCAGAGGCAGCAACCAAGCAGGCTGCCGAATAAGCCATACGAAGACCTCCAAACTTCGTTTACCGCGAGGGCCGTCCGAAAGGGCGGCCCTTGTTGCTTCTGAACCAATCGGGGCGGCGCGGTGTTGTGTGTGACGATTGACGGGTGTATAGCGGCGCCCGCCTTCGACCAAGAAAGCAACAGGTTCATGACGCAGACGAATGCAACCGGCGAGAAACTGGCCGGTGCCGACGCAGTCGACCATTCCCACTCCGCACATTCTCCCAAGCAGTTGCCGATGCTGATGCTCGGTGCGCTGGGCGTCGTCTATGGCGATATCGGCACCAGCCCGATCTACGCTTTCCGTGAGGCGATGCATATCAGGCCGGGCGCGTCGACCACGACGAGCGAAATCCTGGGCCTGCTGTCGCTGATCGTCTGGGCCCTGACGCTGACGGTGGCGGTCAAATACGTTTTCTTCGTCACGCGTGCCGACAACAACGGGGAAGGCGGCACGCTGTCGCTCATGGCGCTGGCGCGCAAGACCTTCACCAATCCGCCCATCTGGATCACTGTCCTTGGCGTCATGGGCGCCGCCATGTTCTTCGGTGATGCGATCATCACCCCGGCCATGTCCGTGCTTTCGGCAGTGGAGGGGGCAAAGCTGGTCGCCCCGGGGATGGAGCGGTGGGTGGTGCCGATCACCTTGGTCATCATCATCGGCGTCTTCGCGGTACAGCGCTTCGGCACGGCTAAGGTGTCGACGATTTTCGGCCCGGTGACCGGCTTGTGGTTCCTAGTACTGGGCATTTCGGGGCTGGTTCACATCGTCGACAATCCCAGTGTCCTCTGGGCGCTCAATCCATTGCTTGGGCTCGAATTTCTGGTCACCCACCTCGGACTTGCCTTTGTTGTCGTTGGCGCCATCTTTCTGGCCGTCACCGGTGCGGAAGCGCTCTATGTCGACCTGGGTCATTTCGGCCGCAAACCCATCGTCATCGTCTGGTTCGCGCTCGTGTTCCCCTGCCTGCTGCTGAACTATTTCGGCCAGGCAGCCTTCGTCCTGCAGGTCGGGCCGGAGAACGTGGACAGCCCGTTCTTTGAAATGCAGCCGGAATGGGCGCTGGGGCCATTCGTGGCACTGGCTACCCTTGCGACGATCATTGCCAGCCAGGCAGTGATCTCGGGCACCTATAGTCTCACCCAGCAGGCCATCGCGCTCAACATGCTGCCGCGCATGGTGGTGACCCATACCTCCGAAACCCAGAGCGGGCAGATCTACATGCCCCAGATCAACACGATGTTGATGCTGGGCGTGCTGGTGCTGGTGCTGATGTTTGGCAGTTCCAGCGCGCTATCGCATGCCTACGGCATTGCCGTGTCAGGCGTCATGATCATGACACTGGCTCTGCTGGTTGTGGTCATGTGGCGCAACTGGAAGTGGCATCCGGCCGCAGTGATCAGTTTTGCGGTGGTGTTTGCCCTGATCGACGGCGGCTTCTTCGCTGCCAATGCCGCCAAGCTGTTTCAGGGCGGTTGGGTGCCGGCTTTCGTTGCGGTGACAGTGGCCGTGGTCATGTGGAGTTGGATGGCGGGGCGCCGGCGCCTGGCGGACAAGACGCGCCGGGACGAGGTGCCGCTGCAATTCCTCGTCGACAACCTGGCCAAGAAGCGCCCCACTTTGGTGCCGGGTACGGCCGTGTTCCTGACCAGCGACATCGAAGGCGCGCCGACGGCGCTGCTGCACAGCCTCAAGCACTACAAGGTGCTGCACGAGCAGAACGTCATCCTGACCGTCCGGACCTCGGCGTCGCCGCGCGTGCCGGACGACGAGAAGGTGACCATCGACGCCTATAACGAGCTCTTCAGCCGCGTCGTGGTCACATTTGGCTACATGGAGAGCCCCAACATTCCCAAGGCCCTGGTGCTGGCCCGGCGTTTGGGCTGGAGGTTCGACATCATGTCGACGTCCTTCTTCCTCTCCCGCCGATCCCTCAAGACGGGACCCAAGTCGCGCAACCCGCTCCGCTACTGGCAGGATAGGCTGTTCACGCGGCTGGCGCGCAATGCCAGCGACGCCACGGAATACTTCCACATTCCGACCGGACGCGTGGTGGAAATCGGAACGCAGGTGGTGCTTTAGAGCATTGTGCCAAGACCTCGTGGTTCGACAGGCTCACCATGAGGTCTACTGGGATTTCATCAGACCTCATCCTGAGCTTGTCGAAGGACGAGGTCGTGGCAAGGCCCTACTTCACCATATCTGGGCATAGATAGGGTACGGTCGCAGTTACGAACCGCTGCTCCTGTACCTCGCTGCCCAGCTTCAGGCTGAGCACGAGATCGGTTTCGGTCAGCTCGGCAATGTCGGCATTGATGGTCATGCCGTCTTCGTCCCAGCTGATGGCGCTGTCGCTGACCTGTTGCCACTTGGACAGGCGATAGGTCTCCCAGCAGCTGTCGGTGACAAGCGTACCATCGCCCAGGAAGATCTGCATCGGGCCCGGCAGGCTGTCGTCGGCATCGGCGCGGACCCAGACCTTGTTCAGGAGCGGATTGCTGCGGTCACCGCTTTCGTCGGTCATGTCCTCCGATTCCTGACCCGCAGCTGGCACGGTGGCGCAAACGCCAACACCCCACACACTCATCAGCGCCAGAATTGCGGCCTTGGTATCCATCGGAGTCTCCCTGCTCGGGGCTGATCTGGTGATCGACCAGCCGCCGAACAAGAGTGTGGAGAGGATCGCGGCAAATTTGCGTTGCCGCGAAGGTGATTTGCAGACGTTGCCTATGCCCAGCTGCGCTGCTTCAACGAGCGATCGCGTTCGCGGACGCGCTTGGTCTGGTTCGGCCAGAGATCGTAGTCGCTGGCGCCCAGCTCATGGCGGGCGTGGAGCGGCCAATTAGGGTTGTCCAGGGCACCGCGGGCCAGGGCAACAAAGTCGGCCTCGCCATTAGCGACGATGTCCTCCGCGCGGCGCACGTCGCCCAGCAAACCCACTGCTATGGATGGCAGGCCGCCCTCGTTGCGGACGGCGGCGGCAAACGGCACCTGGTAGTCAGCTTGGACGCTCATGGTGGCGCCCTCGAAGCCACCGCTCGAGGCGTCGATCGCATCGGCGCCGAGCGCCTTCAACTCGCGGGTGAGAACAACGCTGTCCTCCACCTGCCAGCCCTCCGGATGCCAGTCGCTGACGGACAGGCGCACGAGCAGCGGCTTGTGAGAAGGCCAGACGGCGCGCACGGCCTCCGTGACTTCGAGCAGCAGGCGCATCCGGTTTTCGCGGCTGCCGCCATAGCGGTCAGTCCGCTTGTTGGCGAGCGGGGACAGGAACTGGTTGAGGAGGTAGCCATGTGCCGCGTGGATTTCGACCGTGTCGAACCCGGCGCGTTCCGCGCGCCCCGCAGCCGCAACGAACCCGTCGATGACGTTGCGGATGCCCGCCTCGTCCAGTGCCTCGGGCTTGGTGAAGTTCTTGTTCTCGGCGTGGATTTCATCACTGGGTGCGACCGGAGTCCAGCTTTCGAAATGCAGTGCCTGCTTTTCCTCCTCGGTCTCGTCGAAGCCATTGCGCCACGGCACCGGCGTCGAGGCCTTCCGTCCGGCATGGGCAAGCTGGATGCCGACAGCCGCACCCTGGCTATGGAGGAAGTCGACGATGCGGGTGAGGGGAGCGATCTGTTCGTCCTTCCACAGGCCAAGGTCCGCATAGGTGATGCGTCCCTCTGGAACGACAGCAGTTGCCTCGAGAATCACCAGGCCAAAGCCGCCGATACCGAAGCGGCCGAGATGCACGAAATGCCAGTCATTGGCGAAACCATCCTGTGCCGAATACTGGCACATGGGTGCAACCACCGTGCGGTTCCGGAGGGTCAGGTCGCGCAAGGTGATGGGTGAAAATAACTGGGACATGGAAGGCTCTTTCAGTTGGAGTGCAGGATAGATGGACCCTCTGCGCTTCATCGGCAAGTGACGATGGAGTGTTGGTCCTCTGCAGTGGGCGCATTGCCCGTCGGTGCCGCTCTTTCCTGTTGAACGCCGGCCGGATAGGTATGGCGCAATAAAAGGAGCGCACATGAAGATCACGCTGGACCTCGACGCGCTCCTCGCCGATGGCAAGCTGACACCCGCCGAGGCCGAACGGCTCAAGACCTATGCGGCGGCCGATACGGGACAGCTGGGCATCAATGTCCTCCTGGCACTGGGCGCCGCGGCAGTGGCGGTGGGGGTAGGGGTGCTGCTGCCAAGCGTTGAGACCGCGGCGCTGCTGGGCGGCTTGCTCTTCGCCGCGGGCTTTGCCCTGCGGCTCGGCAGGGTGAGCCGGTGGTCGCTCTTTGCCCAGATCATCATGGTGATCGGCGCCCTGGCCTTGGTGGGTAGCCTCTTCCTCCTCCATGGCGAGCATCTATGGGTACGCTCCGCGCTGACGCTCGGACTGGCGGTGGCTGGTGTCGCGGCTACGTCCGGCCTTCTGGTCTCACTGTCCGTCCTTGCCTTCGGCGCTACGATCACTCTCGGCGGTGAACTGTTGTCGTCCGTGAGCTACCTCAGTGTCGCCATCGGCGCCCTGTCCCTGCTGACCCTGGTCCTCTATCCTGTGTCGCTCCGGCTGCCACCGGCTCAGGAGCGGCTGGCGGTGATTGCCATGCGCACCGCCATCCTCCTCATCAATGTCGCCTTCTTTGCAGGCACCATCGTCGGCGACGAGGTGCTGGGTTGGTCCGGCCTTGCTTTTGCCATTACCTGGGCCCTGGCCCTGCTGGCATTCGGCGCCTGGGCGCTCTTTGCCAACCGGCGTTGGGTGGTCAATACCGTTGCCGTCTTTGGTGCGGTTCACTTCTTCACTCAGTGGTTCATGGCACTGGGCGCCCAGCCGTTTTCCATCCTGGGCGGTGGACTGCTGCTGATCGCCTTCGGCCTTGTCCTCGCCCGCTTCAATCGCTGGGCGGGCATCCGCAAAGGCGCGGGGCCGGCCGGAAGGACGCCTGACGCCTAGTTGGACCCGCCCAATTCGCGCTGCCGCTTCAGGAAGGTAATGGCGCTGGTGAAACGGTCATGCAGCCGGCCGAAACGCGCAAGCGTGTCCTTGGCCGTGCCCGCTGAGGACAATTCGGCGTGCATGTCCTTGAAGGCAACTTCCATGTCTTCGGCTTCGGCGAGCAGTTGGTCGATCTGAGCCTGGGTGAGGCGAACGATGGTGGCCATGGTGCAATCCTCCTCTGCGAGTAAGCGCGGAGGCGGCTTCAGGTTGCCGAAAAGGCCCCCGAATTGATCCATGGTGATAGACCGTTGCCTATGATACAGGCCACAAGCTCAGCTGCCCGGTTTGGGCGGCACGGCGATATCGAAGTGCAGGACGTCCTCGCGCGTCCCCATGGACGTGTAGAGCGCGATGGCAGGATCATCCCCGTAGTCTGCCTGAACATAGACCACCCAACAGCCGCGCTCCGCCGCGATCCTGGTGAGTTCGGTGATGAGGGTCCGGGCAATGCCGCGGCGGCGGTGTGAGACCGCGACAGCGAGATCGTAGATGTAGATTTCGGACCGGGCCTGCTCGAACTTGTCCAGCTGATAGGCCGCGAGGCCACCTACCACCTCTGCGCCATCCATGGCCACCACCGCCAGAAAGTGGTCCTTGGCCAAGAGCGCCTCGAGGTAGATGTCTTCCGGGGGCTTGGAAGCATAGCTGTCCGGGTCTTCGAAGACGGTGCTGAACAGGGCATTCAGCTGCCGCATCGCCGTAACGTCGTTCCGGCCGAGCCGCTTGATTGTCAGCGTCATTCTTCCTCTCCCACAGCTGTATCTCCGCATCATGAGCTTGGCGCAGCCAGGATGGGGATGTCCACACCCCGGCAGTTCATCGCCATGCTTGACGGCATGAATCCGGAGAAACGGCGAACTTTGCGCTTGCTTCGAACCGTACCGTACGGTACGGCAAGACGAATTCTGCTGAAAGCGTTCGGCATCTGGCTTGGAGACAATCGCGGTGCCGGTGACCATCAAGGTCAATGAAGAGACGTTCACGCCGCGGCAGCAGGCCGTGCTGACGGCTGCACTCGATCTACTGGTGGAAAACGGCGACGGCTTGACCATGACGGCCGTTGCACGCCGCGCCTCCTGTTCCAAGGAAACGCTCTACAAGTGGTTCGGCGATCGCGATGGCCTTCTGACCGCGACCGTGCAGTGGCAGGCAGCCAAGGTGCGTATGCCGGTGGTTGATCGCTCGCACCTCAATGCCAAGGCCTTGCGCCTCAGCATCGAGCAGTTCGCGCGGGACCTGCTCACCGTGATCGTGGGCGAAGTGTCGGTGACCCTCAACCGCACCGCCGTGACCCATGCTGCCCAGGAAAAGGATAGCCTGGGCACCATCGTGCTGGAAAACGGTCCGCTCGCCATCCGCCGCCGCCTCAAGCCCATTCTCGAAGCGGGCAGGGACGCAAGGCTGTTGCGCTTCGACTCGAGCGAGGACGCCTACCGGACCTTCTTCGGTCTGGTCGTTCGCGACGTCCAGATCCGCCTGCTGCTGGGCGACAAGTCGCTGACCCAGTCCAATGTGGAAGCCAATATCGAAGCCGACGTCAAGGCTGCGACAGACCAGTTCTTTGCCCTTTATGGGGCGAAAGCCAACAACCCATAACACTGCATTTCAAGGGAGAAACCCATGCGCGTTTATTACGATCGGGATGCCGATCTCAACATCATCAAGGCCAAGAAGGTCGCCATCGTTGGCTATGGCTCGCAGGGCCACGCCCATGTGCTGAACCTGCGTGATTCTGGCGTCACCGACGTCGTCGTCGCCCTGCGCCCGGGTTCGCCGTCGGCCAAGAAGGCCGAGGGCGAGGGCCTGCGCGTGATGTCCGTGGCTGATGCGTCTGCCTGGGCCGACGTTATCATGATGCTGACACCTGATGAGCTTCAGGCTGACATCTACAAGCAGCATATCGAACCCAACATCCGCGACGGCGCCGCCCTGGCTTTCGCCCACGGCCTCAACGTCCACTTCAACCTCATTGAGCCCAAGTCCACCGTCGACGTGATCATGATCGCCCCCAAGGGCCCCGGTCACACCGTGCGCGGCGAATACCAGAAGGGTGGCGGCGTGCCGTGCCTGATCGCCGTGCACCAGGATGCCTCGGGCAATGCCCATGACATCGCTCTCGCCTATGCGTCGGGCGTCGGCGGCGGGCGTTCGGGCATCATCGAAACCAACTTCCGCGAGGAATGCGAAACCGACCTCTTCGGTGAGCAGGCCGTGCTGTGCGGTGGCTTGGTCGAGCTGATCCGCGCCGGCTTCGAAACGCTGGTGGAAGCCGGCTACGCACCGGAAATGGCCTATTTCGAGTGCCTCCATGAAGTGAAGCTGATCGTCGACCTGATCTACCAGGGCGGCATCGCCAACATGAACTACTCGATCTCCAACACCGCCGAATGGGGCGAATACGTCACCGGTCCGCGCATCATTACCTCGGAAACCAAGGCCGAGATGAAGCGCGTGCTGCATGACATCCAGTCGGGCAAGTTCACCGCCGAATGGATGCAGGAAATCAAGGCCGGCGGTTCGCGCTTCAAGGCCACCCGCCGCCTTGCCGACGAGCACCAGATCGAGGAGGTCGGCACCAAGCTGCGCGACATGATGCCCTGGATCAAGGCCGGCGCGCTGGTCGACAAGGCCAAGAACTAAGCTTTGCGACGGGGGCTTCGGCCCCCGTTTTCTTTTGCGTCAGTGCGTGGTGCGGCTTGTCTTCGAATCGTTCCTGAGCTGGTCTAGAACCGTTGTGACATGGGGATTGAAATGGCGCTGCCGAAGTTTCCAGTGGAGGGTGGATGCGTTTGCGGGCAGGTGCGCTATCGCCTCAAGGCCTTGCCCCTCAGCGTCTATAACTGCCATTGCAAGGACTGCCAGCGCTTCTCCGGCGCGGCGTGGTCCATGTCCATGATCGTGCGCGACGAGGATTTCGAGCTTCTGTCGGGGCAGCTCGAGCAATACCGCCGCACTGCCGATAGCGGCAATATCATCACCATGAACTTTTGCGCCAACTGCCATGGCTGGATTTGGAACGACCCGCCGACTCCGGGCATCAAGGTCGCTCGCGCCGGCACGCTGGACGACATGCACTGGGCCAGGCCTGTCGGCAACATCTGGGTCGACAGCAAGGCCGAATGGGCCGACATCGATCCAGGGCTCGTCAATTTCGGCAAGGGCATTGCCGACCGGACGCCGCTTTTCGACGCCTGGACCAGGGCGCAGGGGACACGATCATGAGCACAGAGGCCGACATCGCACGCGTCAAACGGCAGGAACTGGAGCTGGTCCTGCCGGCCTTCGACGAAGCCGTGGCCTATCAGATCGGCTCCGCCATCCGCAGCCGCGCGGCCGATGAAGGCCTTTCGCTGGTGGTCGATCTGCGGACCTGGGACCGGCAGATGTTCTTTGCCGCCACCGCTGGCACGTCCGCGGACAATGCCGAATGGGTGCGGCGCAAGATCAACACGGTCCGCCGTTTTCAGCGGGCGAGCTATCGCATGGTGCTGGAACGCGGCGAAGTGCCGTTCTCGCCGCAATCGGGCATCGACATGGCCGACTATGTGATTGCCGGAGGCGGCTTTCCGCTCCGGATCAAGGGCGCAGGGATAATCGGCTGCCTCACCATTTCCGGCCTGCCGGGACGGGACGATCATGGCGTTGCGGTAGACGCGCTGGTGGATCACCTGGGTCTTGAACGCGCTGAATACGCTCTGCCCAAGGTGCAGTCATGAAACTCGATTACCTCCTCCTCGACGTCTTCACCCGTGAGCCGCTCAAGGGCAACCAGCTGGCTGTCGTCTGCAAGGCGGATGGGCTTCTTGACGGGGAGATGCAGGCCATCGCCCGCGAGTTCAACCTCAGCGAAACCATCTTCATCTCCAAGCCTCAAGGAGAGCGGAACACGGCCTCCGTGCGCATCTTCACGCCAGGCGTAGAGCTGCCCTTTGCCGGCCATCCCACGGTGGGTGCCGCAGTGGTGCTGGGCCTGCAGAACAAGGTCACGGCCGTCCGCATCGAGGAAAGGATTGGGCTGATCACCGCACTCTTCGAGCGCAACGACAAGCGCTCCGGCGAAGCACGCTTTTCACTGCCGCAGTTGCCGGTGCGCATCGCCTCCCTGGACGATCGGGCTGCCATTGCCCTAGCGCTGGGGATCGAGCGCGAGGAGATCGGCTGCGGTTCCTATCAGCCTGCCGTGTTCAGTGCCGGGGTCGACTTTCACCTCGTGCCGGTCCGCGACGCGGGCGTGCTGACGCGCATCAACCTCAACATGGGACAGTGGAACAAGACGTTCCCGCATGGCCACAACTCGGTCTATGTGTTCACCGAGACGCCGCAGGAAAGCGGCAACGATCTCGCAGCGCGGATGTTTGCGCCAGGTATGGGCCTGGTGGAAGATCCCGGCACGGGTGCCGCCGCCGCCGCGCTGATCGGTCTCCTCTCCGAGCACGCCGACCTCGGCACCGGGCAGCTCGATCTTACCCTTCGCCAAGGCCATGAAATGGGCCGCCCCTGCCGCATCACGCTCCAGCTGCGCAAGGAAAATGACGTGCTGATCCATGGCGGGATCGGCGGACACGCCGTCATCGTCGCGGAGGGCACGCTTGATCTCGGTAACCACGCTTGAAGGAAGAGGCGAACTTTTCCGCCTGAAGCTACCGAGTTTTTGCGGATCAGACTTGAACCGCATCGCGCTTTGAAGCATTGTCGATACAACACACGGGACTAAACGCATGCAGCGCAAGCGCGCCATTGCCATTGCAATTTCCAAGACGCAGGAGCGCAACCGCGCTCTTGTGCTGGCTGCTGGCTTGCTGCTCCTTCCCGCGGCCCTGCTTCTCCTTCTTATCAGCCCCTGATCACCGGCAGCTCGGATTAGCGAGCGGGTCGTCAGGGGATTATGCCACAGCCGAACAGTGAAATGTCCGGCCTGCAGAGCCACGACTCTGGGCCGCTCGATAGGAACAGCTTGATGTCCGCCACCGCCGATACCAACAAAGACCGCGTCTTTATTTTCGACACTACCCTGCGCGATGGCGAGCAATCGCCCGGCGCCACCATGACGCTGGAGGAAAAGCTCCAGGTTGCCGAGACGCTGGACGAAATGGGCGTCGACATCATCGAAGCCGGTTTCCCCATTGCCTCCAACGGCGACTTCGAGGCCGTCGTTGCCGTCGCCAAGCAGGTGAAGCGGGCAACGGTGGCAGGGCTGGCGCGCGCCATCACCGCCGATATCGACCG
Source organism: Devosia sp. (assembly GCF_036563435.1). Taxonomy (GTDB): domain Bacteria; phylum Pseudomonadota; class Alphaproteobacteria; order Rhizobiales; family Devosiaceae; genus Devosia. Next base: position 65,574 of record NZ_DATCMJ010000001.1, on the reverse strand, counting down.
GGCAGGCGAGGCCGTGCGCCATGCCCAGCGCGGGCGTATCCACACCTTCGTTTCCACCTCGCCGATCCATCTGGCGCACCAGATGAAGAAGACCGAGGACGAGGTCATCGAGATCATCGCGCGCACCGTCGCGCAGGCTCGTAACCTGATCGACGATGTGGAATGGTCAGCAATGGATGCGACCCGCACGCCCATCGAGTTTCTCAAGCGCTGTGTCGAGACGGCGATCAAGGCGGGTGCAACCACGATCAACCTGCCCGATACCGTGGGCTATGCCGTGCCGGACGAGCACGAGAAGATGTTCCGCGACATCATCACCATGGTGCCCGGCGCCGACAAGGCGATCTTCTCGGCCCATTGCCACAACGACCTGGGTCTGGCTGTCGCCAATTCGCTCGCGGCTGTGCGCGGCGGTGCCCGCCAGGTGGAATGCACTATCAACGGCCTGGGCGAGCGGGCGGGCAATGCTGCGCTCGAGGAAATCGTCATGGCGCTGCGGACCCGCGGCGACGCGATGCCCTACCATACCGAAATCGAAACCACGCATCTGGCGCGCGCCAGCAAGGTCGTCTCGGCGGCGGCCAATTTCCCGGTGCAGTACAACAAGGCCATCGTGGGCAAGAATGCCTTCGCCCATGAAAGCGGCATCCACCAGGACGGCATGCTCAAGAATGCCGAAACCTACGAGATCATGACGCCGGCCAGCGTCGGCATTAAGGAAACCACCCTCGTGATGGGCAAGCATTCGGGCCGCGCCGCCTTCAAGGACAAGCTGCGCGAACTCGGCTACGAGCTGGGCGACAATGCATTCCAGGAAGCTTTCGTGCGCTTCAAGGACCTGGCCGACCGCAAGAAGCATGTCTACGACGCCGATATCGTGGCGCTGGTGGACGACGAAGTGGGTTCTGTGGGCGACCGGATCAAGCTTGTCGACATGGAAGTCGTCAGCAAGACCGGCGGCACCCACAAGTGCACCATGACCCTTTCGATCGATGGCGAGGAATCGGCGGTGACCTTCGAGGGCACGGGCTCGGTTGACGCCATCTTCAACGCCATCAAGCAGGGCGTGGGGCAGCAGCCGCACCTCGTGCTCTACGCTGTCGATGGCGTGACCGGGGGCACCGACGCGCAGGCTTCGGCGCATGTCCGCCTCGAGATGAACGGCCGGATCGTTTCAGGCAACGCAGCCGAACCCGATACGCTGGTCGCTTCGGCGCGCGCCTATCTCAACGCCTATAACCGCCTGCTGATCGACCGCGGGACGGCGGCGCAGGGCGCTATGGCTGGCTAGGGCGGATAGCAAGGCGGTTCGGCAACGGACCGCCTTATCGGCTCTGCCGCAGTTCCTCGAGCACTTCACTAAGCGCCTCGTCCAGCAGCTCCCGATCCTCTTCAGTGCCGGCGCTGATGCGGATGCAGCGGTTAAGCCGGTCTACGCTCGGCATGCGAATAAAGACGCCCCGTCGGGCCAGTCCGTCTACGATGGCGCGGGCGTGATTTCCATCCCGGCCGCAGTCGACCGCCACGAAGTTCGTGGCCGAGGGCAGGGGAACAAGACCGTGGCGGCGGACGATCTCGCCGGTCGCGGCCAGCGACTGCCGGACGGCGGCGATCGACTGCTCGAGGAATTCCTGGTCTGCTAATGCAGCGATTGCGGCTGATTGCGCCACGTTGCTGATGCCGAAGTGATTGCGGATCCGATTAAAGGCGGAGACGCTTTGCGCCTCGCCGAATACGTAACCAACGCGGGTGCCTGCCAGGCCATAGGCCTTGGAGAATGTGCGCATGCGCAGGAGGTTGGGGCGGTCCACCTCAAGTGGCGGCAAAGTGCCGGGCGGGGCGAACTCGCCATAGGCCTCGTCGAGCACGATCATGGTCGTGGCCGGCACGGCCTCGATGAAGCGTTGCACCGCCTCGGCGTCCCACCAGCTCCCCATCGGATTGTCGGGATTGGCGAGGTAGACCATCGCCGCGGCGGTCTCCGCCGCAGCTTGAGCCAGGCTCTGGAGGTCCTCGCGGTCCTCCACATAGGGCACAGCATAAATGCGGGCGCCATAGCCGGACAGATGGTAGTTGAAGGTGGGGTAGCCGCCCAGCGACGTCACCACCGTGCTCCCCGGCGCCGCGTAGAGCCGCACCGCCATGCCCAGGATGGCATCGACGCCTTCGCCGGGCATAACATTGGCAAAGGGGATGCCGAGGTGATCGGCAATCGCCTGGCGCAGGTCGTGGTTTTCCGGGTCGCCATAGTGCCAGCTGTTCCGCGCCGCGCGTGCCATGGCCTCGATCACCGAAGGGGCAGGGCCGAAGGGATTCTCGTTGGCGCCGATTCTCGCCCGAAGCGGAATGCCGCTGCGGCGGGCAATGGCTTCGGGCCCGACAAAGGGCACGGTTTCGGCCAGATTGGCGGTGAGTGGCGACAGCGGCGGGCGGGGCAAAGGATCAACTCGCATGGTGGGGTGATCCTATCGGCAACAGCCGGTCACCCGCCAGATCATAGTCGCGGAGGTTATGCACAGTTCACCGCCGAGGGTGGCGAGCTCAAAGCCCCGTGGGGCGGGGCTGTCGGCGGAACAAGCTTACTCGATTGCATTTGCATCAAATGCGGCGCAGCCCGGCAAGGTCGGAGAAAGCATGGGAGCGCACCTTCCGCTCAGTCTTTCATCATCAACAAACGGAGTCGGTACCATGCTGCCCACCTATATTCTTGCGCGTGATCACCTGCAGCGGGCCGTCACAATCCTGCAGGGTGCCGACAGCCGCACCCGGCAGTTGCGTTATATAATCGAGCGGACGATCACTCTGATGGACGAGACGCGCAGAGACTCGCCGCCGCCTCCACCGGCCAGCAATGTGCTGGACTTCGCTGCCTTCCGCGATCGCCTCTAGGACTCAAGCAGTCGCCGGGGGAGCAAATCCCCCGGCGTCATCGATCACGGCGCGCAGCCTTTCCTGCACATCCGAACGGGCTTCCAGCCACTCGTGGCTGCGAACCCGGACCCTGGCGACGAGGGCAAGCGTCGAATCACCCAACGCATCCACCAGCACTTCCGGCTCGGCGCTGGGAGACAGAAAAGGCGACTGTAGCCCCTGCTTGATGGCCGACCGCACCCAGGCGAGATCGGCATTGCGCGGTACGTTGAATTTCATCTCCAGCAGGCGGGACGGCTCGCGGGTGTAGTTGATGATTCGCGCATTGGAGAGCTTGGAGTTCGGCGCGAAGAGGAATACGCCCTCATGCGTGCGGAGGAGGGTGGCAAACAGCCCCACCTCCACAACCGTTCCGACCGTCCCCTCGGCATCGATGCTGTCGCCCACGTTGAAGGGGCGCAGGAAGAGCAGCATGATGCCGGCGGCAATGTTGGAGAGCGTGCCCTGGAGGGCCAGGGCGACAGCCAGTCCGGCGGCGCCAAGCACGGCGAGGATGGAGGCAGTTTCGACGCCGAATTGTCCCAGCACCACGATAATGGTCACGAATAAAATGGCATATTGCACCACTTGCCCCACAAGCGGGCCGACCGTCACGTCGCGCTTCAACCGCTGCGAGAGGAGCGTTGCGACGTAGCGCGACACGAACTTCGCAAGAAACCAGCCTGCCACCAGCACAAGAATGGCAATCAGCAGCGACCAGAGATTGGTGATGATCCAGGCGGTGGAAATGCCAAGAAAGGCGTCGTTCATGTGAAGGCTCCAGAGGGTTTCTCCTCACCCAAAAGAGCGGCTTGGGGAAAAGTTGCCTGCTCCGGGCGCAGATCAGGTACCCGCCTGCGTCTCCGGGCTCGGATTGGCCGGGTCGGGAATGACGGTGATGCCCGACTTGTCTTCCTTGCTTCCGAACAATTCCCGGTTGAGAGCGATTTTGGCCTGTTCGGTCAGCGCATAAAGCGTTGGCAGATAGTCGGGCGTGGCCACCCAGGCCCGCAGCTGCATGTTCACCGCAGCGCCGGAAAAGCTGTCCACATGCACATTGGGTGCCGGATCGGACAGCACCCTTCGGTCCTCCCCGGCAATGCGCAGCAGGATCTTGCGCGTCTTGGCGATGTCGATGGTGTCAGGAATGCTGACATTGACGTCGATGCGGCGCTGCGGGTCGCGGCTGTGATTGGTGATGGCAGAGGCCCAGAGCTTCTGGTTGGGCGTGAAGATATAAAGCCCGCTCGATGAGCGGAGCCTTGTGCCAAACAGCCCGATCTCAACGACAACCCCAGCCACGCCGTCACCCTGGATGAATTCGCCGATGGCGATCGGCCGGAGCCAGATCAGCATGATGCCAGCCGCGATGTTGGCAAGCGTGTTCTGCAACGCCAAGGCGACTGCCAGGCCGGCCGCACCGAGTACCGTCAGGATTGAATTGCTGGCTACGCCAAGCAGGTTGAGCGCCGTGACCAGGGCAAAGATAAGAATGCCGTAGCGCGCTGCTTGTGACAGGAGCGGCGCGAAGTTCTTGTCGACGCCGTAAGCAAGGGGGAGGAACTGGCGGATCGCCCGGGACGCGGCACGGGCGACATACCAACCCGCCACCAGTACCGCGATGGCGGCGAGAAGCGTCAGGGCGTTGGAGCTCAGCCAGAGCGCTGGAATCATCAGGACTTCAGTGACGGTCATCGTGCCCTTTTACCATGCGAATATGCCTGCTCGCCTTGTAGCAAACACAGGATGTGAGGAAAGTGTCATGAAGCTGTAGACAGGCAGGGAACCCTTCGCTATAGAGGCGCCACTTTGGAAGCCCAAGCACTGGGCGAGTAGCTCAGCTGGTAGAGCAGACGACTCTTAATCGTCGGGTCCACGGTTCGAATCCGTGCTCGCCCACCAAAGTCTCCCCTGCAGTGATTGCAATATTGCACCGGTCGGTGGCGCGATTTCGCGTCTGCGCGGCGGGGCCAACAATCTGTCACCAACCTGTCGCCACGCAGGAAAGCGCCAGTTTTCCCGCTTTTTGTACCGCCGAAGGCCCTGAGTGCTTCCCACCGGGGTGGGGGTGGCGTATAGCCCCTGCGACATTTCGTTAGCTTCTCCCCAAGGTTTCCTCATGTTCGGCATCGATCCGAGTTTCATCAGCTCGCTGGTTCAGGTCATCCTCATCGACCTCGTCCTGGCGGGCGACAATGCCGTGGTGATCGGCCTTGCTGCTGCCGGTCTCGCCAGCGACGTGCGCCGCAAGGCGATCCTGATCGGCATCCTGGCCGCCACGGTGCTGCGCATCTTCTTTGCGCTGATCACCACGCAGCTGCTGGCGCTGGGCGGCGGCCTTCTGATCGCGGGCGGCATCCTGCTGCTCTATGTCTGCTGGAAGATGTATCGCGAGCTGACCACCAGCCACGATGAGGAGCACGAGGCGCAGGAAGCGCTCGAGAACACCGATACCAATGCCGACGGCACGGTGGCCGGCAAGGCGCCCAAGAAGACCCTGCGCCAGGCCGTTATCCAGATCATCATCGCCGACGTGTCCATGTCGCTCGACAACGTCCTGGCCGTTGCCGGTGCGGCTGCGCACCACTTCGAGGCACTGATCATCGGCCTTGGCCTCTCTGTGGTGATGATGGGCGTGGCTGCGACCTTTATTGCCGGCCTCCTGCACAAGCATCGCTGGATTGCCTGGGTCGGTCTCCTGATCATCCTGCTGGTTGCGGTGCGCATGACGCTTGAAGGCGTCGGTGCCTTCGTCACCCTGCCGGAAATCCCGCTGCTCTACTCGCCACATGCCCCTGCTGCAGCGGCAGCCCATTAGCCTTTGGTAACCACAGGTCCTAAATGGCGGCATTTGGCGTCGCCAGATAGGAATTTGATCATCTAAGCGCCTTAGCTTCCGCTCGAGTTATACCGAGCGGAAGTTTTTTATGTCCTTCCTTGCCGATCGCGTCGTTGCCGGCACGACCAGCGCGCCCACCGTCCGGGCCGCGGGCGCGATTGGTCTCCGGCTCGAAACCCAGCTGGTCTCTGGTGCCGAATGGGACCAGACCATCGCCAGCTTCGACGAAGTCTGCCAGGAGCAGATGCACGCCTTTGCCTCTATCCGCTGGCCTGGCGTGGCGCAGGAACCGCTGGTCTTCCTCCGCGACGATGAGGTGGTGGGCGGTGCGCTGGTGATGGTACAAAGCCTGCCGCTGCGCCTGGGCAAGATCGCTGTCACCAAATGGGCGCCGATGCTGAAAGACGCGGCGCACCGTGACGCGGCAGCGATCCGCGCCGGCATGGTCGAGGCCATGGTCGCCGAATATGCCGATCGCCGCCGATTGATGCTGTCGATCCTGCCGCGGGCGTCGATTACCGAGGTGAACCAGGAGTACGGACACCTGATCGCGCGCGGCTTCCGCCGCGGCTCCGTTCTGGGCTTCCCCAACCGCTACATCGTCAATCTGCGCCTCTCGGATGCTGAGCAACGCAAGAGCTTCAGCCAGACCTGGCGCCGCCAACTCAACAAGGCGGAAAAGGCCGGGCTCAGCTTCGAATATGCTGGGGCGGAGCGCGTAGGTGATTTCGAGACGCTCTATAATGCGATGACGGATCGGAAGCAGTTCTCAGATCATTCGGCCTATGAAACCGTGCCGGCACTGATGCAGATCGAGGTGCCGGCGCTCCGGCCTGAACTGTTCTTCGTGCGCCACGACGGCGAACTAGTCGCAGGCGCGCTGATTTTCAAGGCGGGCGGTCGGGCCGTTTATCTCTATGGTGCCACTAACGACAAGGCGCTGCCCTTGCGCGCCGGCTACTTCCTCCACTGGCACATCATTCGCTGGTTGCGCGACCACACGCAGGCGCAGTGGTATGATCTGGGCGGCACGGACGGGTTCCAGGGCCTGCATCAGTTCAAGAAGGGCATGGTGGGTGACGCCGGCGTCATTCGCCCGGTACCGCCCGTGGCCAATTACGCCAGCGGGCGGCTGGCCTATGCCGCCGGCGCTGGCGCTTTCTGGGCCCGCGACAGCGTCCACGCCCTTCAGCGTAAGGTCGATGGTTGGCGCAATCCGCTGACGCGGCCGACGCAGCAAAAAGACGACGCCGAGCCTGCGCCATGAGTCTGCAGCGGCGCCTGGCATCGCAGTCCACCATCATCTTTGGTGCACGGCTGGGCGGCGCCGGGCTCGTTTTCCTGACGCAGGCCCTGATTGCCCGCCTCTGGGGCCCGGATCTCCTGGGTGAATATCTGGTGGTGATCGCCACCGTGAACCTCGTCGCCGTCGTCATGCCGCTCGGCTTCCACACGGTCGGCACTTATTTCAGCGCCGAATATCGCGCGCGTGGCGAGCGCCGGCAGTTCATCGTCTTCCTCCTGCGCTGCTACGGCCATGTGGTGGGCACCCTGGTGGTGGCGCTGCTGCTTGGTCCCTTGCTGCTCGAAGCCATGGGGCAGGGCGCCAGCGTGCTCGCGCAGCATTTCGTGCCCGTGCTGCTGCTCGCCTTCGGCACGGCGCTGGTTTACGTCAACGGTGCGGTGCTGGTGGGGCTGAAGCGTCCATTCGCCGGTTTTTTCGCCGACACGATGTTCCGGCCGCTGATCGTGATCTCGGGCTTTCTCGTTGCCCTGACCATGCAGACGGCCGCAGAAGGATTTTCCCTGATGCTTTGGGCAGTGGCCCTCGGCTATGTCGGCATTGCCCTGGTGCATTTCGCCTTCGTCATCACCTCGATTCCCCGGCTGGCCGATACGCTGCCGCCCCGGCGGGACGAAGCTGCCCGCTGGTGGCGCTTTGCCTTGCCATGGGTACTGATCTCGCTGGCGACGGACTTCTTTTTCGATATCGACCTCCTATTGCTCAGCCACGCGCTGACCCGCGAGGAGCTGGCGATCTTCGGCGTCTGTACCCGCCTCTTCTCGTTGATCTCCTTCGGGGTGGCCGCTGTCTATGCGGTGACGGTCCCGGACATGTTTGAAAGCGAGGCCAACGCCGACCGGGAGGCGTTCAAACGCAAGGTGGGCGACGCCAACATGGTGGCAAGCGTCATTTCCGTGGCTCTCTTTGCCGCGACGATGCTCGTGGCGCCGCTGCTCCTGATGCTGTTCGGCCCGAGCTTTGCTGCAGGCGCCGGGCCGCTGGCCGTTCTGTGCCTGGCATTGGTGATCCGCTCGGCCATGGGCCCCGCGTCGCTGGTCCTTTCCATTCATGATCGCCCCTATGCCAGCCTGCCCTTTGTGGCACTTGGCATCGGAACGCTCGTGGTCTCCAACTGGCTGCTGGTGCCGGGGCTGGGCCTGATGGGGGCGGCGCTCTCGGCCATTATCGCCATTTCGGTATGGTCGGTAGGCCTGTGGTGGACCGCCCTGCGCACGGCCCACATGGATGTATCCATCATGCAGTGGTTTCGCCACCGGCGCGCCCTAACTGTGGCTGCAGAGTAGCGCTAGCGCGCTACCGCCAGCTTCACCATACGCCGCGCACGCTGTGCAATGCCCCAACTGGTGCCGTGATCATAGCCCGGCTCCACCTTGGTCAGTGTGCGTTCGTGCAGGAGGTAGTCCTCGCCGAACATGTGCTGTCGCAAGGTCGCGACCTGCACGAAACCGGCGCGCTGGATGATGGCCTGCGGGGCAGCATTGCCTGGCCGGGTATAGGTCGCAATCTTGTGGAAGCGGCCGTTGTCCCAATGTTCGACAAAGGCGCGCATCGCCGTCAGCGCCAGCCGAGAGTGACGGTGCTCGGGATAGATATAGGCCCAGTAGAGCCAGAGCGTACCCAGCTCCGGCCCCGAGAGCATGAAACCGGCCGGACCGCCGCCTTGCTCCATCACCATGACATGGTGCGGATCGGCGTCCAGAAGGCTGGCGAGATAGAGCTTGCTCAGTCGCGCCTTTTCATAGGTCTTGAACGGGGCCCTGTAATGGGGAGAGGAATCGATCGCTTCCTGCAGCCGCCCGTGCACCATGGCGATATCGGCGTAGCGCGCCGGCCGGAGCGGGCTGCTCGAGGCGGAAGCAGCTTCATGGCCCGAAATCTTCGCGGTGGCGCTCATGCGTGTCCCTTTTGCTGCTGACCCACCTTGTAGCACCTTGCCGATGCCGGCCGAAGGCTCGACCCGTCAGGCAGTTAATCGCGAGTAGCTCAACAGTTGCGGTAACTTGCGCGCCGGGCCCGAGGAGGAGCCCTTGCCCGATAGCCTCCCCATCTTTAGAACGGATGCCGGGAGAGACCAAGGGAGGATAGTATGAGCGAGCAGCTCGTATTCGAGCCAAGTGCGGCTGCGATCGCACGCACCCATGTGACCAAGGACCAGTACGACGCGCTCTACGCGCGCTCGGTCTCTGACCCAGATGGGTTTTGGGCCGAGCAGGCCAAGCGGCTCGAGTGGGTCCGCTTTCCCACCAGGATCAAGAACACCACGTTCCAGTACCCCGATGTCTCGATCAAATGGTTCGAGGATGGGGTGCTCAACGTTGCCGCCAACTGCATCGATCGGCATCTGCTTGACCATGGCGACGACATTGCCATCATCTGGGAGCCCGATGATCCCAATGGGCAGGCGGAGCATATCAGCTACCGCACCCTGCACGAAAAGGTCTGCCGCTGCGCCAATGTGCTGAAGTCGCTTGGTGTCCGCAAGGGCGACCGCGTGACCATCTACCTGCCCATGATCCCGCAGGCGGCCTATGCCATGCTGGCCTGCGCCCGGATCGGCGCCGTGCATTCGGTGGTCTTCGGCGGCTTCTCCCCCGATGCCCTGGCGGGCCGCATCAACGACTGCGACTCGGCTCTCGTGATCACCGCCGACGAAGGTCGCCGCGGTGGCAAGACCATCCCGCTCAAGGCCAATGTCGACAAGGCGCTCGATGACTGCCCCGGCGTCAGCAAGGTGCTCGTCGTCCACAATACCGGTGCCGACGTGCCGATGAAGGGCAGCCGCGACGTGTGGTGGCATGAAGCCGCCGCCGGCGTCGAGCCGTTCAACGATCCGGAGCCGATGAACGCCGAGGATCCGCTGTTCATCCTCTATACGTCGGGCTCAACCGGCAAGCCCAAGGGTGTGCTCCACACCCAGGGCGGCTACCTGACCTATGCCTCCCTGACCCATGAACTCAGCTTCGACTACAAGCGTGGCGAGATCTTCTGGTGCACGGCCGACGTGGGCTGGGTCACCGGCCACAGCTATATTGTCTATGGCCCTCTGGCCAATGGGGCGACCACGTTGATGTTCGAGGGCATCCCGACCTATCCCGATCCCAGCCGCTTCTGGCAGGTGGTGGAAAAGCACAAGGTCAACATCTTCCACACGGCACCCACGGCGATCCGCTCCCTGATGGGCGCGGGCAGCGAATATGCCGACAAGTACGAGATGCCGAGCCTCCGTCTCCTGGGCACGGTGGGCGAGCCGATCAATCCCGAGGCCTGGCTCTGGTACCACAAGCATGTGGGCAAGGAGCGCTGCGAGATCATCGACGCTTGGTGGCAGACGGAAACCGGCGGCCACATGATCGCACCGTTCCCCGGCGCCATTCCCACCAAACCAGGTTCGGCAACCAAGCCCTTCTTCGGCGTGCAGCCGGTGCTCCTTTCGCCGGAAGGGCGCCTCCAGGAGCAGACCAAGGGCGAGGGCGTCCTTGCCATCAAGGACAGCTGGCCGGGCCAGGCCCGCACCATCTGGGGCGATCATGGCCGCTTCGTCTCGACCTATTTCGAGACCTACAAGGGCTACTACTTCACTGGCGACGGCTGCCGCCGCGACGAGGACGGCTATTACTGGATCACCGGCCGTGTTGACGACGTACTCAACGTTTCCGGTCACCGCCTGGGCACGGCCGAGGTCGAGAGCGCGCTTGTGGCCCACCCCAAGGTTTCGGAGGCCGCCGTCGTGGGCTATCCGCACAACCTCAAGGGGCAGGGCATCTACTGCTATGTGACGCTGATGGCCGGGCAGAGCGGGGACGACGACCTCAAGAGCGAGCTCAAGAACTGGGTGCGCAAGGAAATCGGCCCCATCGCAACCCCTGACCTCATCCAGTGGTCGCCGGGCCTGCCCAAGACGCGGTCCGGCAAGATCATGCGCCGCATCCTGCGCAAGGTCGCCGAGAACGATTTCGGCTCCCTGGGCGATACCTCCACCCTGGCTGATCCTGCTGTGGTGACGGACCTGATCGAGAACCGGCAGAACCGCTGATGCATCCTAGGCCTACCGGCTGGAGCCGGTGGGCCATCCCGCTTTCGTGACCGATGCAGGTGAACGCTTTTTCTAACCGGTCATTGTTTCACCGGCTTTTGCCCGTCATCGTTGCCCGGTGATTCCTCTGCGGACCTGCATGTGAAACGTCATCTTCTCCTCGCCATATCGGCGCTCGCCCTGTCTTCCGTCGCTGCCCACGCGCAAACCATCGAACAGATGGCCGGGCAGATGATCGTCGTGGGCTTCCAGGGCGATGACGCCGCGGATGCCTCGGTCAAGACCCTCGCCGGCGAACTGGCCGAAGGTCGTCTCGGCGGCGTGATGTTTCTCAAGACCAACGTCAAGTCGCTGGACGCCGTCCGCGGCATGAACGAGGCCTTCCGGGCGGCATCGCCTGAACTCCTGCCCTTCATAACCGTCGATCAAGAAGGTGGCGCAGTTGAGCGACTGACCAAGGCCGTGGGCTTCAAGGAGATCCCCAACGCCGCGACCATAGCGAAGAACCACTCGCCCATCGTGGCCGAGGAAATCTATGGCGACATGGCCAAGGGAATTGCTGACCTCGGCTTCTCGGTCAATTTCGGTCCGGTGGCCGACGTCAATCTCAACGCAAACAATCAAGTCATTGCCCGCTTCGGCCGCGCCTTCGGGGACGAGGCGCAGACCGTGATCGCCTATGACGAGGCCTTCATCCGTGGTCACCATGCCGCCGGTTTGCTGACCGCGCTCAAGCATTTTCCCGGACATGGCTCGTCCACAGCGGACAGCCATGAGGGCTTTGTCGACATTACCCAGACATGGCAGGAGAGTGAACTCGATCCCTACCGTGAACTCATCGCGGAGGGCATCGTCGACATGGTGATGGTGGGGCACCTGTTCCATGCCAGCTATGCCGAGGAAGGGGCGCAGACGCCGGCTTCACTCTCCCCGCAGTGGATTACCGGCGTGCTGCGTGAAGATCTGGGCTTCGATGGCGTGGTGATCAGCGACGACCTCGAAATGGGTGCAATCCGCGATCACTTCACGCTTGAAGAGACCGTGGTCCAGGCGGTGCGCGCCGGCACCGATGTGCTGCTGTTCTCCAACACCGCGGACTACCGGGCGGGTCTCGGTCAGGAAGTCCTCGATATCCTCCTAGCAGAAGCTGAGGCGGATCCAGAATTTGCTGCCCGCATCGAGCAGAGCTACGGCCGTATCGTCGAGCTCAAGCAGCGCATTCGCTAGCCACGCGAGCTTTCCCCACCTTCTCTGCAGGGATGGTTCCCTCTGCCGCGTTCCGCAGATAAAGTGCGCCTCCAGTAAGCAGGAGTCGTTGCTGGATGGCGGAATACCGCGAAGTCCGACAAGTCCGGGCCATTTTCATCTCGGATGTGCATCTGGGCATGAAGCCCATTCGGGTCGGCCAGCTGATCGAATTCCTGCGCGCCCATGAGGCCGAGACAATCTATCTGGTCGGTGACATCCTCGATGGCTGGCGCCTTGCCAAGAACTGGCACTGGCCAAGCGAGTACAACGTCCTCGGGCAGTTGCTGTTCGACAAGGCCGCTGCAGGCACTCGCATTGTTTACCTTCCCGGCAATCACGACGAGTTCCTGCGCGAATATCTCGGCACCTATTTTGGCGAGGTCGAATTCGTCGACCGCACCGTGCACACTACCGCCACCGGCAAGACTTATCTCGTCATCCACGGCGACCAGTTTGACGTGGTGGTGATGAACGCCAAGTGGCTCGCCCATGTGGGCGACTGGGCCTACAACGCCGCTTTGCGCGTCAACATCGCCATCAACTGGGTGCGCCGCCGCCTGGGCCTGCAGTACTGGTCCTTGAGCGCCTGGGCCAAGCAGAAGGTCAAGAACGCGGTCTCGGTCATCGGCCGCTTCGAGGAAGCCTTGGTGCATGAAGCCAAGCAGTCGGGCGTCGATGGCGTCATCTGCGGCCACATCCACTTCGCCGACATGCATTCACGCCTGGGCATTCACTACATCAATACCGGCGACTGGGTGGAAAGCTGCACCGCCATCATCGAGACGCCAGAGGGCGAGTTCGAATTGATCAAGTGGACCGAGATGGTGCTCGGTGAACCGCGCAAGTTCCGCCTGCGCCGGGCGGCTGCGAGCTGAGCCGCGCGTCACCGGCCCGTCACCAACCATTCACACGAGCGACGCCAAGATGCGCCACACTAGGGAAGAACTGAAACCCTTATCGGTGCCGCCATGCAGCTCGACGTGTTCAGATCCACCCCTTCCAGGCGCATCCTGATCGTCACGGACGCCTGGCGCCCCCAGATCAACGGCGTCGTGCGAACCCTGGAAAGCATCGGCCGGGTCTTGCAAGCGGCCGGTCATGACCTCCACTACCTGACGCCGCAGCGATTCTGGACGCTTCCGGTCCCCACCTATCCAGAGATTCGGCTGTCGCTCGCCACCAGGCGGGCCGTTGCCCGGCACATCGGCATGGTCGCTGCCGACCATATCCACATTGCAACCGAGGGGCCGCTCGGTCTTCTGGCGCGGCAGTATTGCCTAGATCGCGAGCTGGCCTTCACCACCAGCTTCCACACACGCTTTGCCGAATATCTCGCCATGCGCATGCCGGTGCCGCAACCTTGGACCTATGGCTATCTGCGCTGGTTCCACAGCGCTGCCACCCGAACCATGGTGCCAACGCCATCGCTGCGGCAGGACCTTCTCGATAAGGGCTTCCGCAATCTCACCCTCTGGAGCCGCGGCGTTGATGGCGAGCGCTTCCACCCCGGTTCCAAGACCTGGTTCACCGACCTGCCAAGGCCACATCTGCTTCATGTCGGGCGTGTTGCGGCTGAAAAGAACATTGGCGCCTTTTTGGAGCTCGACGTCCGCGGCACCAAGATCGTTGTCGGCGATGGTCCCGATCGCCTTCGCCTGATGCGCGCCTTTCCAGACGCGGTATTCCTCGGCTACCGCCACGGGGAGGAGTTGGGCGCCATCTACCGCAGCGCCGATGTGCTGGTATTTCCCAGCCTCACTGACACCTTCGGCAATGTGATCGCGGAGGCCCTGGCGTCGGGCACGCCCGTGGCGGCCTTCCCCGTCACGGGACCGCTGGATGTGCTCTCCGACCCGAAGGCCGGTGCACTCGACGCCGATCTGGGGCAGGCAGTCCTGCGTGCCCTGACCCTCGATCGCGCCGACGCCCGAGCCCATGGTGAGCGCTTCACCTGGGAGGTGAGCGCTGCGCAGTTCTTCCAGGCGCTCGAACCAGTGCTGGCACCCTCGCGCAAAATGCGCGCCTGAGCTGGACAGTAACGTTGCAAACGGCCTTGCCAAGGCCGCTGATGCGAGTCAGGAAAGCGCCGGGCAGTGATTTGCCCGGAGTTGACCTTCCATGCCATCGGCACCTTCGCGCTGGGACACGCCCGAGCTGCGCGCGTCCATCTACCAGTTCATGGTCTATGTTCCGGGCGGCGTCGCCTCGGTGTTTCTGGGCATCTGGCTCAGCGAGCACGGCATCCCGGCAGATCAGATTGGCCTCGTCAACGCCTTGCCGACGCTGTGTCTCCTCTTGCTCAACATCATCGTGGGCCGCGTCGCCGACCGCGCGGACGACTGGCGCTCGGCGCTCATCTTCATTTCGCTGGTGTCGGCGCTCGCGCCCCTGCCGCTTTATTTCGTTTCCGAGTTCTGGGGCATTCTCCTGATCTGGGGTTTGACCGCCACCAGCAATGGCCTGGTGGCGCCGGTGATCGATGCTGCCACCGTCCGCATGACGCGGCGCAACGGCACCGACTTCGGCGCCATCCGCGCCTGGGCGACGGTTGGCTATGTCTTTGCCGCCGCAGGGCTCGGCCTTTTCCTCAACGTGCTGGGCTCGGGAATTTTCGTTACGCTTTATGTCGCCATGGTGCTGCTGCGGGCGGCGTTGGCCTTCCTTCTGCCGCGCTTCCGAGCCCCCGCGCCCGAGCTGACGCTCACCAACACGCCGGGGGTCGAGATGCCCCGCAGCCAGCTCAAGGACTCGCTCAAGCTCTGGTTTGTTCTGCCCCTAGTGGCCTTTGCCCTGGTCAATTCGTCCAACTCGGTGATCGGCAGCTTCGGCGCACTGCTCTGGCACGAGAACGGCATACCCAATTACTTCCTGGGTCCGCTGCTCGGCATCGCGGCGGTGGGGGAGGCGATCCTGATGTTTGCCTGGCGTCGTTTCGGCGGCCGCTTCACGGCGCGTAACATGATCCTGATCGCCGCCTTTGCGGCCCTGGTGCGCTTCACCATCATGGCCTTCAATCCGCCGGTGGAAGTCCTCTTCCTGACGCAGACGCTGCACGCCTTCAGCTTCGGCATGGGCTATTTCGGCATCGTGCACTTCATCGCCAACTGGACCAACGAAGCCAATGCGGCCGAGGCGCAGGGTTTTGCCAACATGCTCAGTATGGGCGCCGCCATGCTGGCGCTGACCATCTTCGGCATCCTGGTCGAGCACTTCGGCACCCACGCCTTTTTCTACTCCACCGCCACGGCCTCGATAGCCATTGTCTGCGTCCTGGTCTCGCTGCGCCTCAAGCCGCCCAAGGATGCTTGAGGACGGTAGGGCCACTGGGAACGCGGCGATCGTGAGCCACCAGCTACAGAAGCCGTAGCTGACTAGAGCACTGGCCCAAAACAAAACGGCCCCGGATCATCCGGGGCCGTTTTGTTTTGGGAAGAACCTAGTTCAGCCTGCCGCTGGCATGGGCCAGGGTGGTGTAGACCTTGCCGCGGTCGCTGAGCAGATATTCGCGCGTCTCGGCGGCAGGCTGCGGGCCGGCGGCAGCGCGCTTCAGCAACTGCTCGAACTCGCTCATATAAGCCTGGGCGGTGCGGGCAAAGTCGGGTTCGCGCTGCAGCTTCCGGCGGACGTCGTCATAGGTGCTCTGGCCGCTCAGCGTATAGATGCGGCGCGAGAACACGTTGGACTCGCCGGCCTGGTAACGGGCCCAGGCATCGGCAAGGGCACGGTCATCGATGGAGCGGGCGATCTCTTCGGTGAGCCCGGAGAGGCCTGCCTGCTGCGGCTGCGGCTGCGCCCCCTGCTGCTTGGCCGTGGCATTGCGCAACACGTCGCGGAGCCAGCCGCCATTCTCGCCGGCCTGCGGGGCCGGCTCGGCTTCGGCAACCGCTGCCGGGCGCACCGGTTCGGGCTGGCGCACGGGTTCAGCCTGACGGACGGGCTCGGCCTGTCGAACGGGCTCGGCCTGGCGGACAGGTTCGGGCTGGCGCTCCGTGGTGCGGATCGGATCCACAAGCGGAGCGCGCGCCGGCTCGCGATAGACGTCGCGCGCAGGTTCGGCCGGCCGCGGCTGGTAGGCCGGCTGTTCGACGCGGGCTTCGGTGCGCGGGGCAGGGCGGGACGGACGACGCTCGGCCACGTCGCTGGTTGCCGGCTGGCTGCGGACGATTGCGTTGAGCTCGCTCAGCGCCTCGATCTGCTCGGCGACCACGCGGCGCATGGCGGCGGCGCTGGCACGGGTTTCCTCGGGCAGTTCGTTGACGCCGCGGGCCAGTTCTGCACGCGTAGCTTCGAGTTCGCTGCCCACTTCGCGGGCGGTTTCGCGCATGGCGCGTGCCGTGTCGTTGAAGCGCTGGGTGGCCTCTTCGATGGCGCGCTGCATCTCGGCCGCCATCTGCTGCTGTGCCTGCTGGAGGGCCGCGGCGGCACGGCGGCTTTCGGCATCGGCCGCCTGGCGGAAGTCACCCATCTTTTCGCCGACTTCGCCGGCGGTTTCGTCAAGCGTCTGGCGGAAGGTGCCGGTGGTCTCGTCCATGGCGCGGCGGAAGGTGCCGGTATTGGCCGCAATGGCGTTGCGCACAGAGGCCGAGCTGTCGTTGATCGTGTCGGCCAGGGTGCTCGTCGTCGTGGTCAGGACATCGGTCACGCTGCCAGCCGTCGAAGCCAGCACGTCGCTGACGCGATGGGCGTTCTCTTCCAATGCGCTGTTGACCTGCGACGTCTGGTCGTTGAGCGCCAGCCGGACCGAAGATGCGGTCTGGCTGAGTGCTGCGGCGGCCGCTTCTGCGGCGCGCTGCACCGCATTGTCCACCTGATCGGCATTGGTCTGCAGAGCCTGCGAAACCGTGTTGGTGGAGGCCTCGATGGTCTCGACGATGGTGCCGGTGGTTGCGGTGAGCGCCTCGTCCATGGCCCGGCGGGCGCCGATCAGGCGGCGTTCGGTGTCGTTGACCGTATCGGCGATCGACTGGGCGAACATGCGCATGCGGCCATCGATGTCGTCGGCGCGCAGGGCAAAGCTCTGTGCCAGAGCATCCATGGCGCCACGGCGGTCTTCCAGCGTTTCAAGCGCATTGTCGCTCGAGACGGTAAGGGCAGTGGAGGCCTGCGTCATCTGGGCGGCTTCTGCATCGAGCTTGCCGAGGATGGACGAGAACTCGTCGACCATGCCGCGGATGGTCGCCTGCAGCGCCTGGACGTGCTGGCTGACCATGGCGCCGGCCTGTTCGGTCTGGCCGATGGCGTCCCGCACCGTGGTGGAATAGCTCGCCGTTTGCTGGGCCACGCTGGTCTCGAGATTGGCAAGGTTGGCCGTCGAGGCGTCCAGCACGCGCTGCAGCAGCAGGTTGCTGTCGTTAAGCTTGCCCAGCGCCGAGGTGACGTCGGTGAGAATGCGCGAGGTCGAAACGGCCATGATGGCTTCGGCTTCGCGGGCATTTTCGCCAAGAGCGTCGCGCAGGAGATTGCCGTGACTGGCAAGCGCACCCTGCAGCTGGGCCGACCGCTCGGTCACCAGCTGGGCAAAGGCGGAGGTATGCTGCTCCACGGATTGGTTGATGTCGGTGAGGCGGGTTTCGATCGTATCCACCGCGCCCACGGCCTTGACCGTGAGCAGGTGGTCGATGTCGGTCGCCGCGACGCGAATCTGCTCGAGAGCCGTCCGTACCGCGTCGTCCATGCGGTTGGCCGTGGTCGTGATGTCAGCCACGATGTTCTGGCTGGCCGCGGTGATGCGGGTCGCGATGGTTTCCTCGATGCGGTCGGCGCCGGCTTCGAGGTCGGTCATCGACTGGGTGATGGACGTGTTGATGGTCGCATTGAGCGCGGCCAGGCGTTCGGCCGTGATGTCGGCACGGGCCGTAATCGCCTCGGGCAGGGTACCCAGGCGCTGGTCGACCATGTCGGTAATGGCGTTGCGTGCCGCATTGACGCCGCTCTCGATGAGCTCGGCCGCCTGGCGGGCGCTGTCGCTGACCGTGTTGCTGACCAGGTCGATGCGTGCCGTGATGCCATGCTCGGCGTCGGAGAGGCGGCCAATGGCGCTGTCGAGGCCGGTGCCCAGGTTGGTGTTGAGTTCGGACACCTTCTCGGCGATCAGCGACGACATCGAGTTGACGCGCTCGCTCATGTTGTCGGTGGCTTCGCGCAGTGCGCCGTCGATCTTTGTGCGTGCTTCCTCGCCCTGCTGGGCGATGGTATCGGCCAGCTCGGCCGTGCGCAGGCCGATGGTTTCGCCGATCGAGGTCGTATGTGTCTCGAGCGTATCGCTCAGTGCCTGGGTGCGCTGGTTCAGCGCCTCGGACAGCTGCTGCGTACGCGTGCCTACGGCCTGGGCGAGCTGGGCCGTGCCGCCATCGAGTGCCGAACGCAATTCGGTGGCCCGTGCGTCGAGTTCGCCGGTCAGCGTGCTCGTCTGCGCGGCGATCTCGTTGGCAAGGCCGCTAGTGCGTTGGTCGAGCTGGCTCACCAAAGCGCCGATCCGATCGTCGAGCTGGTTGTTGAAGCTGCCGGTGCGGCTATCGAGCTGGGTAAACAGCGTGCCGGTGCGGTCATCGAGAAGGCTGGCCAGGGCGCCGGTGCGTTCGTCGATCTGCGCGCCGAGGCCGCTCGTGCGCGCGTCGATCTGGTTGGCCAGGGTGGCCGTCCGGTCATCGAGGCGCTCAACCAGCAGACCGGTGCGGTCATCCAGTTGGCCAACCATGGTGGCGGTACGATCATCCAGCTGGCCCACCATCGTGGCGGTGCGGTCGTCGAGCTGGGTCACGAGGGTCGTGGTACGCTCATCGAGCTGGCTCGCCAGCGATCCAGTGCGGGATTCGATTTCGAGCGACAGCGCGTTGGTCCGCTCCGACAGGGTGTCGGCAAGGCGCTGCGTGCGTCCGGCAATGGCCTGGTCGAAGGCCGAGGTGCTGCCCTGGAGCGTCTCGCCCAGTTCCTGGCTGCGCACCCGAATGGCTTCACTCATGTCGCGGCCGTGGCCGCTCAGCGTGTCGCCCAGTTCCATGGCCCGCGTCTCGATGGCGCTGCTGAGCTCGGTCGTCCGCGCCGCGAGCACCTCTTCGATCGCCCTGGTACGGCCGTCGAGTGTATCGGCGATCAGGCCGGCCTGGCCCTCGAGTGACTGCGACAGTTCGCGGCTGCGGGTGGACAAGGTCTCGTTGATGACCTGGGTGCGCGAACCGAGCACCTCGCCAAGTTCGCGGGTGCGTTCGGCCACCACGTCGTTGAAGCGGCCGGATTCCTCGTTGAGTGCCATTTCGAGCACGTTGGCGCGGGCGGCAAAGCTTGTGCCCTGCGCTTCGAGCCGTGCGATCAGGCTATCGCCCTTGTCGCCGATCACGCCGTCCAGCGTATGGAGGCGCGAGTCGAGGATCGAAGCGATCTCGGTCAGGCGCGCATCGAACTGGCCGAGGGAATCCTGCCCGGCCGAGGCCAGGGTAATGCGGGCGCGCTCGGACGTATCGTCGAGGGCGCCGTTGATCTCGATCATCGCCGTCTGCAGGCGGCTATCCATGGCATTGAGCTGGATCGAGACGGACTCGTCCAGCTGCCGGGTCAGGGCGTTCAGCAACACTTCGGCCTCGCGGGAGCGTGCCGTAATGTCATCGGCAATACGCTGGCCGATCATGTCGAGCCCGCCGGTCACTTCATGACCGCGGTCGCGCAACTGGTCGAGCAGCGAAGCGCCGCCCTCGGTTAGGAGCGTCGACAGGTTGGAGGTGCGCTCGTCCAGCGCGGAAGCCAGTTCACTGGTGCGGGCTTCGATCAGGCCGGCAATGGACTGCGTACGGTCCTCGAAGCTGCCGGTTAGGGCCGCGGTGCGCTGCTCGATCGCCTGCGTCCGCGAGTCGATGGCCTCGGCAATCGAGTTCGAATGGGCGTCCAGGGCGTCGGTCAGCGAGGCGATGCGGTTCTCGACACCGGCATTGAGGTCAGCCGTCCGCGCGTCGAGGACTTCGGCCATCGCACTGGTCTTGTCGTCGAAGCTCAGGGCGAGGCGACCGGCGCTGTCATCGAGTGCGCTGATGAAGTCGGTGGTGCGATTGTCGACCAGCGACACGAAGTTCTCGGTGCGCTCGCCGAAGGTGTTGGTGAGCGTGTTGCCGGCGGTTTCGAGCGCGCGGGTAAGATTGCCGCCGCTCTCGACGATGGTGCCGGCAATGCGCTGGCTGATCATGTCGAGGTCGAACACCAAACCGGTATGGCTTTCTGTGATCGCTTCGCGCACGCGTTCGGTATTGGTGAGCACGCTTTCGCGCTGGCTGGCCAGTTCGGCGATCAGCGCACGCATGCGCGACTCATTGTCCGAATAGGTGCGTTCGAGGGCCGTGACTTCGTTGTGGATCATCACTTCGAGTTCGCCGGCGCGCGACAGGGCGCGTTCCAGTCCATCGCCCAGGGCGTTGACTTCACGGCGCACGGCCTGACCAACCGAAGCAACCTTGTCGGCCGCGGTAACCTCCGGCTCGGCGAGGCGCATGGCCGCCTGGGTAATCGAAGACGCAGCGTTGCGCAGATCCTGCGCGCGGCGGAACAGCGTCGCCACGGCAAAGAAGCCGACGACCGGGAGGAACAAGATCGCCAGCAATCCCACAAAGTCTACAGTACCCGCGAACTGGCCAAAGTTCTGCATCTGCGGGCCATAGCGCAGCCAGGCCACGGCACCGGCCGCGGCGAGCCAGACCAGCGAAAGGACCAGCGCGATCCAGGTCGGCGCGGCCGAAGACCGGTTCTGCAGGCTGTAAAGAATCTTGGAAGCAGGGAAGCGATCGTCATTGGCGACCGGTCCAGCCTGCTGCGCGATCTTGTCGGCGGCGCGCAGCCGCTCGGAGCGCGCAGGGTCGGCGGCACGGCGCTCAGGCGCCTTGGCGGGGGTGCTGTCCAGATTGAACACCGAGTCCTTGAGAGCGTCTTCGACGGCCGAGAAAGCCAGCGCGGCGGGATCGTTATTGGGGGTCGGATTCTTCGCCATACTCTTTACAACTCTCGCGTCGGCTTCGCAGCAACAAGGCGGATGGTCGAGTTGTCATGACTCCGCAGCCGTTTCCGGTCGCATCGCCAAATGGGAACAATTTGATGCAAAACACTTGCATCGCTCCCCCAACCGTCGCCGCCGCGTGCTGGTTCAAAGCGCATTAATACATTCAATTTTACGCAAACCGAGTGCTAACTTACCCAAAGGTTAATTTTTTGGGGAAGAAGCCCCGTCTGCTCCAAGCCCCCAAGCAAGGCAAAGGTGTGGCTTAATCAGCTGTTCACCTGCGCAATCTAGCCTGAACACATGGTATTGCCCAGTTTTTCGCCGGGCGCGTCGCCATGCCAGTACAAGGAGCCAGCCATGGCGTCGTCAGTCGGAGCGGCCAAAGCCGCAGCCCAGGTCAGCACGCCGCGCGGTATGCGCCCCATCGATCTCGTGCATCTGGCCAAGCAGTGCCTGGGCGACGAGGGGCTGGAACTGGAGATCCTCCGCCTCTTCGATACGACCGCCAAGACCTATTTCAGCCGCCTGCAGCAGGCGGAAAGCTTCGACGATCTGGCGCTCAACCTCCACTCGCTCAAGGGTGCTGCCAATGGCGTCGGCGCCTGGGCCATCGCCGATCTTGCCCGAGGCTGCGAAGCCGAATTGCAGGCAGGGCGGCCACTCACCCGCGAGCGCATCGGCGACCTCTGCGTTGCGGTAGAGGAGGTTCGAAGCTTTATTGCTAGCATGCTGGACGGCGAAGCCGCATAGACAGGACAATTGTTCCTCCTCAATTACTTGCCTGAAATTGCGGCAACCTGAAGTATTAGGTCGATATTAACTATAAATCATTAGAGCTTAACCAGCATTCCTGGAGGCTCAAATGCTCAAGACCACAACCGTTGCCGTTTTGGCGATCCTGGCAACGCCAGTGCTTGCCGCCGATCTCGTCATCCCGTCTTCGCCCGAACCCATTTATGAGGACGCTGGCTTTGACTGGAGCGGAGCTTATATCGGTGCATGGATCGGCGGACAGGGCGTACGTCTCTTTGCTCCGGGCGAAGGCACGATCGAAGGTACGGGCGCACTGGGGGGCGTGTTCGCCGGCTTCAACGCACAGTCCGGCAACCTGGTTTTCGGTGGTGAAGCGGATGTGGACTATTCAGGCTTCAACGGCGCCCGCGCCTGCGGCAATCCCCTTTGGACCTGCAGAGGCTATGTGAATTCGCAGGGTTCTGCCCGGGCGCGCTTCGGCGTGGCGGTCGACACCCTGCTGTTCTACGGCACTGCTGGCGTTGCCCTTGGCAATGCGGGCGGTTCTACCACCAGTCCGGCCGGCGTCGTGTTTTCCGATGCTTCGGTCCGCGTCGGCTATACGGTCGGTGCCGGTGTGGAAATGGCGTTCTCGGACAATCTGACCGGCCGCCTGGAATACCGCTATACCAATCTGGGTGCTCGCAACATGAACTTCGATGTCGTCTATCCAAATGTGGAAGTATCATCGCATACCGTTCGCGCCGGTCTCGCCTACAAGTTCTGATCAACTTCGCGTCTGTGTCTGGGCTCTGCCATCGGCAGGGCCCATTTGTTTTCGGCGCTCGGTTTGACCCTCCCGCCACCATCACCTATATAGCGGCTAACCTTGCCGCGCCTCTTGCAGCGGCCCAAGAGTCCAGCTTATCCGATGTCCATGTCCACTGTTGCCGAGGCTGCGCCCCGGCTGTCTGCAGAGCCGTTCCGCACCCGCCGCACCTTTGCGATCATCTCGCACCCCGACGCCGGCAAGACGACGCTGACCGAGCGGCTCCTTGCCGCTGCCGGCGCCATCCAGTCGGCCGGTGCCGTGCGCGGCAAGGCCGGCACACGCTCGACGCGGTCGGACTGGATGGAAATGGAGCAGCAGCGCGGCATTTCCATCACCTCCTCGGTAATGACCTTCGACTATGACGGGCTCACGCTCAATCTCCTCGACACGCCAGGCCACTCGGACTTCTCGGAAGACACCTATCGCACGCTGACGGCTGTCGACGCCGCCATCATGGTGATCGACGCCGCCAAGGGCATCGAGTCGCAGACCCTCAAGCTCTTCGAGGTCTGCCGGCTGCGCGACATTCCGATCATCACCTTCATCAACAAGGTGGACCGCGAGGGCCTGTCGCCGCTCGACCTGATCGACGAGATCCAGGGAAAGCTGGCGCTTGACCTGACGCCAGTGCTGTGGCCGATCGGGCAGGGCGTCGACTTCCACGGCTATCTCGACCTCCTGGAAAAGCGCGTCCTCTCGCCCCAGGGCAAGCCGGTAGCCGAATACGACGCCATCGAGGACCTCCTCGACAACGAGACGCTGGTCGAGGACCCGGTCTTCATGTCGGCGCTCGAAACGCTGGAAATGGCGACCGCCATGTTGCCGCCCTTTGACCTCGAAACCTTCCATGCCGGGCATTTGAGCCCGGTCCTCTTCGGTTCAGCGCTCAAGGGCATCGGGGTGGCCGAACTCCTGCGCACGCTGGGTGAGTGGGGCCCCGAGCCGCGCCCGCAGCCTGCCATTCCGTCACCCATTGAACCGGCCGACAAGAAGGTCACCGGCTTCGTGTTCAAGGTGCAGGCGAACATGGACGCCAATCACCGCGACCGCATCGCCTTCGTGCGCCTCTGCTCGGGCACCTTCTCGCGCGGCATGCGCCTCAAGAACGTGCGTTCGGGCAAGGACATGGCCGTCTCCAACCCGATGTTCTTTTTCGGCAATGACCGCGAACTGGCCGAGCAGGCGGTGGCGGGCGACATCGTCGGCATCCCCAACCATGGCACGTTGTCGGTGGGCGACACGCTGACCGAAGGCGCTGCCATCAACGTCACCGGCATTCCCAACTTCGCGCCAGAAATCATCCGCCGCGTGCGTCTCACCGATCACATGAAGACCAAGCAGATGGCCAAGGCGCTGAGCGACCTTTCCGAGGAGGGCGTCACCCAGGTGTTTCGCCGCATGGTGGGCGCCGACTGGATCGTGGGCGTGGTTGGCCAGCTGCAGCTCGAAGTGCTCTCGTCGCGCGTTGCCAAGGAATATGGCGTGCCGATCACCTTCGAGAGCCTCAACTATGAAGTGGCGCGTTGGGTCGAGAGCGACGATCCCAAAGAGCTTGATCGCTTCATCACCGCGCAGAAGATGAACATGGCCGAGGACCGCACTGGCGCGCCGGTCTTCCTCGCGCAGAACGCCTGGTGGGCCGATCGCGCGAAGCAGGATTTCCCCGCCATCCGCTTCCTCACCACCAAGGAACGGCATTGAGCACCGAGCGCATCGAGGAATTCCTCTCGGCCGTAAAGACGGCCTTCGCCAGCAATACGCTGATCAAGCTCAAGCTGGGCGGCTATCGTGGCGCGGAAGCGGACCTCAAGAATGTCGACGTCAAGAAGATCGTCGCCAAGGGAAGCGAGAAATTCAGCTTCACCTTTCACTACAAGACGCGCGACATCATCAAGAACCTGATCCAGCCCGAGGCCTTGGCGCTCTTGCGCCAGGGCCTCAAGGATGAATTTCGCTCGGCGCAGCTGGCGACAACAGAGTTCGACCTCCTGTTCGAGCGCAACGGCGACAAGATCCGCCTCAAGCGCACCGAAGTTGCCGGTCGCGCCGCGCCTTCTACCGAACACAACCGCGCCAAGAATCGTCCGCTGGGCGAAACAGGCAAGCCCTGGCTGCATGCGCTTGGGATCACCGGCAAGGACGGTCAGGTTCGAAACGACCGCCAGGACAAGTTCCGGCAGATCAACAAGATGGTCGAAATCTTTGCGCCACTGATTCAGGCGATCAAGGCGGAGAAGCCGCGCGTCGTCGATATGGGCGCCGGCAAGGGCTATCTCGATTTTGCTCTTTACGATCACCTGGCGCCGCAGCAGCCGATCGAGGTGATCGGCGTTGAGCTACGGGACCAGCTGGTCGCCGACGGCAATGCGACGGCCGCCGCTTCCGGCTTCGGTAATCTCAGCTTCGTTGCCGGGACCATCATCGACTATGACGCCAGCGGCGCCGACGCCGTAATTGCGCTCCACGCCTGCGACACGGCTACCGATGACGCCATCTTCAAGGGCATCACCGCCGGTGCATCCCTGATCGCCGTGGCACCCTGCTGCCATAAGCAGATCCGCCGCCAGATGGAGGCGGGCACGCCATCGGGCACGCTGCAGCCGCTGCTGCGCCACGGCATTTTCCTCGAACGGCAGGCCGAAATGGTCACCGACACGTTGCGTGCGCTGCTTCTGGAACTGCACGGCTATCGCACCAAGGTCTTCGAGTTCGTCTCCGACGCCCACACGCCCAAGAACAACCTGATCGTCGCCGAAAAGGATGGCAGGGCAGGGCGAGACCGCGAAGCGGTGTTAGGGCAGATTGCGGAGATCAAGCAGACGTTTGGGGTGGAGCGGCATTACCTTGAGGGGTTGCTGGAGCTTTAGCCACGACGTCCCAGTAGACCCCATCCTGAGCCT
This sequence comes from Devosia sp., assembly GCF_036563435.1. Lineage (GTDB taxonomy): Bacteria > Pseudomonadota > Alphaproteobacteria > Rhizobiales > Devosiaceae > Devosia. Next base: position 39,797 of record NZ_DATCMJ010000001.1, on the reverse strand, counting down.
GTCGAAGGACGAGGTCGTGGCATCGGGGTTCAGGCAAGTTCGGGCACGCTTTCGTAGCGGCCCGCGATGTCTACTGCGGATTTCCGCAAGGCAACAACCCACCGATCACAATAGGCGCAGGGTTTAGCTTCGCTATTGGGTCAGGGTTCCAAACCGCTGTCCCATCCCCTATATCCCTCCCTACACAGCAAGCCCCGAGACTTCATGACCAAGATCACCTTTGTCCAGCAGGACGGCGAACGCATCGAGACTGAGGCGCAGAATGGCGCCACTGTCATGGAAACGGCCATCATGAACGGCGTACCCGGCATCATCGCCGAGTGTGGCGGCGCCTGCACCTGCGCCACCTGCCATGTCTATATCGACGACGCCTGGACCGAGACGGTGGGGGGACCCTCCAACATGGAGGAAGACATGCTGGATTTCGCCTTCGACGTTACGGCCAAGAGCCGTCTCAGCTGCCAGATCAAGGTCCGCGATGCGCTCGATGGTCTCGTCGTGCATGTTCCCAGCCGGCAGGGCTAGTCGCAGCGCGTGAACGCGTAGGGCTCTCCCCAGTCAATTTCGGCCTCCACCTCCGCCTCATAGAGGTGGAAACGATCCGGATGGACCCAGACGGTGAAATATCGCGGGCCGCCGGCAATGGGCTCCCAATGCGTGCGGCCGTCGCGCGCCACCAGCTGCGTGGCGGCCTCGGCTTCCCTGTCCTTTGGTCCTTCATAGAAGATGTGCGTGTCGTCGGCGGCCCTGATCCGCACCGGCAGCTTGCACGTGGCATAGACGGTCGCGGGCCTGCCGTCCTGCTCCATCGACCAGTGGCCTACAAAGGGCGCTGCCACGCCATTGGGAACGTCCGCAATTCCTTTTCGGGGCCAGGGCATCATCGCCAGGCTTGTCACGGGCGCCACCGCAGCTGCGAGGAGGAAAACGGCGGCGATGTTGCGGGTGGTCCTCATCTGCTCTCCTGCACATCCTTGCGCGAAATTTCTTCCAGGCACGCGGTCCAAAGATTCATATCGCGGTCTTGGGCAAAAGCCATAGGCCTCGTTCCATCCGCAGCACCGGAAGGGAAATATAGAAGCTATTGAATCTCAACACCTTGTGGCAGGCGGCTGCTGTCGCGTATTTTCCCGCCATTCAGTGCACGGGTTCCAATGGGTCAACTCAACACATTTCCGTTGAGCTACAAAGTACAGGGTCAGCGCATCGTCATCGTCGGCGGTGGAGAAGAAGCCCTCAACAAGGTCCGGTTGGTCACTAAGACTACTGCTCAGGTCGTCATTATTTCACGCAGTGTCGAGCCGCTCTTTTCCGGCTTTCCGGTCGAAGTCCACGCGCGCGCTTTCGCTGCTGCCGACCTTGATGGCGCCGCCCTGGTCTTTGTCGCCGAAGAGGGTGCCGACGCCGAGCTCGCCAAGGTCTCGGCGCGCGCCCGCGGCATCCCGCTCAACGTCGTAGACGTCCCGTCCGAGTGCGATTTCTACACCCCCTCAATCGTGGAGCGGGCGCCCCTCACCGTTGCCATTTCCACCGAAGGCGACGCGCCGGTTCTGGCGCGGCTGGTGCGGGCGCGCATCGAGGCCATGCTGGCGCCCAATCTTGGCAAAATCGCTGGACTTGCCGGACGCTTGCGCCATTTGGCTGAGAGCCTGATTCAGGACGGGCCAAGCCGCCGCCGCTTCTACGAGCGGTTGGTCACCTCGCCCGAGATCGAGCGGGCCGAAAGCAGGGGCGAAGGCTTGGTCGCCGCGACCAAGCTGCTGCAGCAGCACGCAGCCGGAGAAAGACGGGGCGTGGTCTGGCTGATCGGCGCCGGTCCTGGCTCGGAAGACCTACTGACGCTGCGCGCGCAGCGGTTGCTCCAGGAAGCCGACGTCATCGTTCATGATCAGCTCGTCCCGAGCGTCGTCGTAGACATGGGGCGCCGCGATGCCGAGCGGATCGATGTCGGCAAGGCCAAGGGCCACCACAGCTTCTCCCAGGCGCAGATCAACACGCTGATCGTGCGGCTTGCCAGGGAAGGCAAGCGCGTGGCGCGGCTCAAGTCAGGCGACCCGATGGTCTTTGGCCGTGCCGGCGAAGAGATATCCGCGCTGCGCAAGGCGGGGCTACAATACCAGATCGTTCCGGGCATCAGCGCCGCCCTCGCTGCCGCTGCCGATACGGCGACGCCGGTGACGCTGCGGAAAGTGTCCAGCGGCTTCATCATGGCGACCGCCCATGGCGCCGATGACGGCGAGCTTAACCACTGGGCGCAGCTCGCCCAGTCTGGGCTGACGCTGGCGCTTTATATGGGCAAGTCCATCGCATCCGAGGTTGCCGGGCGCCTAGTGGCGCATGGCCTCAGCCCACTGACGCCAGTGGGTATCGTGGTCAATGCCGGGCGCAGCACAATGACAACATATTCGGGCAATCTGTCGTCGCTGATTGAAGGTCATGCGACCCTGGCGGATGGTCCCGCAATCATTTTTGTAGGCGAAGCCGTTGAGGCCGGCGACTGGGCAGACGCTGCCCAGCTCGCCGGCATGAGCTTCAAGGTAGCGTAGCAGCAATGGAAATACTGACTGGCAATGAATTGACGTCGGGCGGGACGGTTTATCTCGACCCCACAGGTGCTTGGGTAGAGAACCTGCAATGGGCGCGCGTCTTCAGCAAAGACGAAGTCGCTGATCGCGATGCCGCCATCGCCGCCAGCAAGGCGACGGGCCGCATCGTGGGCATCGAGATAGAAGAGGTCACGCTCGAGGCGGGCGTCGTCACGCCCAAGCGCCTGCGCGAACGCATCCGCGCGGCGGGTCCCACAGCACCGCTGAGCCTGCGCGGCGAAGCCTATGAACGCCAGCATCTGGGGGAGGACGGTCATGTATCGATATGACGAATTCGACGCGGCCTTCGTCTCCGGCCGTACTGCACAGTTTTCCGACCAGGTGCATCGCCGCCTCTCGGGTGAACTGAGCGAAGAGCAGTTCCGCCCCCTCCGGCTGATGAACGGGCTCTATCTGCAGCTCCACGCCTATATGCTGCGTATCGCCGTGCCCTATGGGACGCTGTCATCGCGGCAGATGCGCAAGCTCGCACATATCGCCCGCACCTATGACCGCGGCTATGGCCATTTCACCACGCGGCAGAACATCCAGTTCAACTGGCCACGCCTCAAGGACGTGCCGGCCATTCTCGGAGAACTGGCCAGCGTCGAAATGCACGCGATCCAGACCTCGGGCAATTGCATCCGCAATGTCACGACGGACCAGTTCGCCGGCGCTGCAGCCGACGAGATCATCGACCCGCGGCCGATAGCGGAAATTCTCCGCCAGTGGTCGAGCCTACATCCAGAGTTTTCCTACCTGCCGCGCAAGTTCAAGATTGCGATCACCGGCTCGCCCAACGACCGGGCAGCCATCCGCTTCCATGATATCGGCCTGCAGGCAGCCACCAATGCAGCCGGAGAGATCGGCTGGGAAGTCTGGGTCGGCGGCGGGCTGGGCCGCACTCCCATCGTGGGCAAGCTGATCAACAGCTTCGTGCCTAACGAGCACCTGCTGGCCTACCTCGAAAGCATCATGCGCGTGTACAACCGCTATGGCCGGCGGGACAACAAGTTCAAGGCACGCATCAAGATCCTCGTGCACGAGGAAGGGCTCGAGACCATCAAGGGGCAGGTGGAGAACGAATTTGCCCAGGTGCGTGGCGGCGTCCTGACGCTGCCGCAAGAGGAGGTGGACCGCATCACCACCTATTTCGCGCCGCCAGAGTTTAAGGCGCTCGGCGCCACCAAGATCGATGTTGCCTATGAGTCCATTATCGATCCCGCCTATGGGCGCTGGCTCGACAACAACATCAACTCCCACCGCCATCCCGGCTATGCCTCCGTGACCATTTCGCTCAAGCCCGTGGGCGGTGCTCCGGGCGACGCCACCGACATGCAGATGGATGTGGTAGCCGATCTGGCAGAGCGCTATTCGTTCGACGAACTGCGCGTCACCCATGAGCAGAACCTGGTTCTGCCGCATGTGGCGATCACCGACCTTCGCGCCGTCTACGATGCGCTGGTGGCTGCAGGTCTGGCCGAAGGCAATACCGGCCTCATCACCGACATGATCTGCTGCCCGGGTCTCGATTTCTGCGCGCTGGCCAATGCCCGCTCGATCCCCATCGCACAGGAGATTAGCCGGACCTTCGCCGAACCGAAGCGGCAGGCAGAAATCGGTGATCTCAAGATCAAGATTTCGGGCTGCATCAATGCCTGCGGCCATCACCATGTCGGCCATATCGGCATTCTTGGCGTCGAGAAGAAGGGTGGCGAACTCTACCAGATCACCCTTGGTGGAGACGCGACCGAGAAGGCATCGGTGGGCAAGATCATTGGTCCCGGCTTCGAGGCGGAAAACGTGCCAGGCGCGATCGAAACGCTGGTCGATACCTATATCGCCCACCGCACCAGCAGCGACGAGACCTTTATCGAGGCCTATCGCCGCCTGGGCGAAGCTCCATTCAAGGAGGCTCTATATGGCAATGCCTAAGCTGGCCCAGGTTCCTGTAGCCCACGACAAGCTGCGCGCACTCGGCATCCTTGCCCTTAACGGCATGTTCGACGAAATGGACGCCCTTGGCGTGCTCCGCTACGCCGTCAGCGACGTCCTGCCAGGCGATCTTGCCATCGTGTCCTCGTTCGGCGCGGATTCGGCGGTGCTGCTGCATCTGGTGGCGCAGGTTGATCCCTCAATGCCGGTCTATTTCCTGGAGACGGGCAAGCACTTCGCTGAAACCCTCGACTACGTAGAAACGCTGAAGCGCCATCTTGGCCTCATCAACGTTCACGCCATCCACCCCGACCCGGCCGACCTTGCGCGTTTCGATCCGGCCGGTACGCTCTGGGAGACGGACCCGGACTCCTGCTGCCATATCCGCAAGACCGAGCCGCTGGAGCCGATCACGCTCCAGTTCGGTGGCTGGGTCACCGGTCGCAAACGCTTCCAGACTAAGGAGCGCGGCGTGCTACCCCATTTCGAGCTGACCAGCGACGACCGCATCAAGGTCAATCCGCTGGCCTACTTCTCGGACGCCGACGTCAACCGCTACAAGATCGAGCACGGCTTGCCCGAGCATCCGCTGTTCGCTAAGGGCTACAAGTCCATTGGCTGCGCGCCTTGCACCTCGGTGGTTGCCGAAGGCGAGGATCCGCGCGCCGGACGGTGGCGCGGGCTCAACAAGAAAGAGTGCGGCATCCACTTCGACTTCAACGGAGCCATTGCCTCGCCCATGACCAACGCCGCCGCGACCAAGCACACGCTGTGGAAGGATGGCGCCTTCATCGCGGATCCGTTCCGTGAGTGGGCCGAGGACGATACGCCGGCGACGGCTGCCTACAAGCACGTGCCGCTGGCGGTGTTCCTCGCCAATCGCGAGGCTTTTCTCGCCACGCAGCACCCGCTGGGTCTCCTGGTCGTGCCGGGCGACCGGATCGAAGATGTGGAGGGCGATCTTGAGCGCTTTGCATCGGTGGCGATCAAGTTCCCCGCCTTTACCGATGGCCGCGGTTACTCCACCGCGCGGCTGTTAGCAGAACGTTATCATTATGCGAACGAAATCAGGGCCGTTGGTGACGTTCTGCAGGATCAGATCCCGCTGATGCGCCGCTGCGGCATCAATGCCTTGGTGGTCACCCACGAGCCCACCCGCCAGGCCCTGGTCGAGAACCGGCTTCCCGAAGTTGCCCTGTTCTATCAACCGGTTGGTCTCACGGAAGTCCCCGTCGGCACCCGCCCCTTCCTCCGCCGCGTCCACTAGGGTAAGTGGATTACGTTTATCAGCTTAATCCGGAGCCCTGCCGCTCCGGCGATTGGACCTTGAGATCACATGAGCACAGAAATTACCACCGATGTCGTCGTCATCGGCGCAGGTCCCTGCGGCCTGTTTGCCGCCTTCGAACTCGGGCTGCTCGATCTCAAATGCCATTTCATCGACATCCTTGATCGCCCCGGCGGCCAGTGCGCCGAGCTTTATCCCGAGAAGCCGATCTATGACATTCCGGGCTTCCCGGTGGTCACCGGTCAGCAGTTGACCGACAACCTGATGGCGCAGATTGCGCCATTCTCGCCGGAATTCCACTTCTCGCGCATGGTCAACTCGATCGAGAAGCAGGCCGACGGCTCGTTCAAGCTCCAGACCGACGCCGACGAGACCTTCCACACCAAGGTGGTGGTGATTGCCGCTGGCGGCGGTTCGTTCCAGCCCAAGCGGCCTCCGGTCGAGGGCATCGAGGCGTTCGAGAACAAGTCGGTTTTTTACGCCGTGCGCCGCATGGAAGACTTCCGTGATCAGGACGTGGTGATCGTCGGCGGCGGCGATTCCGCGCTCGACTGGACCCTCAACCTCGAGCCCATCGTGAGGACGCTGACGCTGGTGCATCGCCGCGACGCGTTCAAGGCGGCGCCCGCTTCGGTCAACAAGATGAAGGAACTTGTTGCGGACGGAAAGGTCAACTTCCAGCTTGGCCAGATTGCCAAGCTTGATGGTACCGATGGGCAGATCGACCACGTCCATCTCACGACCGATGCGGGCGACCTTTCAATCCCCGCGACCCGCCTGCTGCCCTTCTTCGGCCTGACCATGAAGCTCGGTCCCGTAGCCGACTGGGGGCTGGAACTCAACGACAACACGATCGTGGTGGACACCGAAAAATTCGAGACCTCGGTTCCCGGTATCTTCGCCATCGGCGACATCAATTACTACCCTGGCAAGCTCAAGCTGATCCTCTCGGGCTTCCATGAGGCGGCCTTGATGGCTCAGGCAGCCAAGGCAATCGTTTCGCCAGGCGAGCGGGTGGTGTTCCAGTACACGACCAGTTCGACCAAGCTGCAGAAGAAGCTGGGTGTCGCATAGGCCGAAAGCGTGAGAGCCACTCCCTTGCGGAGTGGCGCCATGGGGCGCTATGGACGCCCGTGAAAGTTGAGGGCACGCTCATGATCATCCATGTCACGGACCAGGCCGGCGAAAACCACCAGCTCGAGGGGCTGGAAGGGTGGCGCGTCATGGAAGTGATCCGTGACTGGGGTCTCAACATCAAGGCCGAATGCGGCGGCGCCCTCAGTTGCGCCACCTGCCATGTCTATGTCGACAAGGACTGGTTGGATGTGGTCGGCGCGCCGAGCGACGACGAAGAAGACATGCTGGACAGCGTTGGAGACGTCCGGTCAAATTCCCGGCTCTCCTGCCAGATTCTGTGCAGCGACGCGCTGGATGGGCTCAAGTTGACGCTGGCGCCGAGCGCCGCAAAAGACTGATTGGTAACCGAGCCGATTGACGGTGACTTAAGACCTATGGGCCAGGATGCAGGCCAGATTGCGCTGGTTGCTCAATAACATAGGTTAAGTCATGCCTACCGGATGCAAGGGCTGCCGCAATACGGACGCCAACAGTTTTTCCATTCCCTTTACCATGGCGTTCCAGCCCATCATCGATATCTCCGCCGGCAAGGTATGGGGTTACGAGGCGCTGGTTCGGGGTACCGGGGGCGAGAGCGCGTACCAGGTGCTCAGCCAGGTCAATGAGCAGAACCGTTATGCCTTCGACCAGGCCTGCCGCGTCAAGGCGATCGAACTGGCCGGTTCCAAGATCGGCAACACTGACGCCAAGCTCAGCATCAACTTCATGCCCAACGCGGTCTACGAACCCAAGGCATGCATCCGCGCGACCCTTGCTGCTGCCTCACGCATGCAGTTCGACACCAGCCGGTTAATGTTCGAGTTTACCGAGAACGAGCGCATCGACGATGTCGCTCACGTCAGTCACATTGTTTCGGAATACCGCCGCATGGGCTTCACCACGGCGCTGGACGATTTCGGTGCCGGCTTTGCTGGGCTGTCGCTGCTGGCCCGCTTCCAGACCGACCTGATCAAGCTGGACATGGAACTGCTGCGCGGGATCGAAGCTTCCAAGGTCAAGCACGCCATCGTGCGCGGCCTCGTTGGTATTGCTGCCGAGCTCAACATTACGCTCCTCGCCGAAGGTGTCGAAACGGAAGCCGAAATGAGGGTGTTGCGCAGCTTGGGGCTTCGCCTGTTTCAGGGGTACTACTTCGCAAGGCCGCAGGTAGAGACGTTCCAGACGATGCAGCAGCTCGACCACGCCGCCTGATCCTAGCCTGGATCGGACGCCAGCCTGGTCAGCTCCGGGATGAAGTCGCGTACCATGGGCTGCTTCTGCGTCTCGAAAGGGAGCGGGCGGACTACTCGCATGGCGGCGATGCCGACGCGCACAGTCATAAGCCCGTTGACCACGCCTTCGCCGAGCCGGGCAGAGAGTTTGGCGGCCAGGCCCTGGCCGACGAGTTGCTCGATCAGGCCATCGGTCAGCACCAATCCGCCAGTGACCGCCAGATGACCCAACACCGCGCCCGCGAGGCGCCAGAAGCCCAATAGACCCGGTCGGGCGCCATAGAGCCGGGCTATCGCACCGGCGAGACGAATGCTCTCGTAGATGACGAAGGCGACGTCTACCAGGGCGCGCGGCGAAACGGCGGTGACCAGCGCCACCCGCCGCGCCGAGGCTGCGGTCAGCGCCTTGGCACGCGCGTCAAGCGGTGCCATCAAGCTCCGTTCGTTCAGCGCCACCAGATCATGCCCGTCAAAGACATGCTCCCGGTTTTCCGCCACCTGCTGCCGGGGACGGGCGAGATCGGGGCGCGCGACGTAGATCGTGAGAAGGCTGTCGGTGACATGCCGGGCGCGATCGAGGTCGTTTTCAGCCGTGGCATGCGCGGCATCGCGCTTGAGCGCATCGAGTACCCGGAGCCGCCGCAGGGCGAACATTTCCCGCGCCGCAAGTGCGAGAACGGCGAGGACGAACAAGGCCAGCACGGCAATGCCAGCCCAGCCCAGCCATTGGTTGGCGGCAAAGAGGTCGCTGACGAGCCGTTCAGCCGCCAGCCCCAGGCCGGCTGAAACCAGGATGCCACCGGTCGTCCAGGCCAACTTGGCCAGCCCGCCCATGCGGCGAGGTGGCGGAGCGACGAGCGCCTCGTCCTCCGAAGGGTCGAAAGCCGGCTCCACAACGGCGGCCGCATTCGCGGCGAAGGCCCGCGGTGTGCGAGTAGCGTCGGGATCGGAAGAGACGGTGTTGGTCGGACGAGCAACAGGCGGTTTCATGCGAGCCAATCCCCGATGAGGTAATCCAAGGCACGATCAAGCCGGATATAGGGGAAGATCACGTCGCCTTCTGCATTTCGCTCAAGGCGTTGGGGCGGGGTAAAGCGGAGGAAGTTGAGCGCCGCCGACTGTCCTTCCTGGAACAACCGATCGGGCTGCTCCGGCAGGTCGCCCGGAAAAAGCGCGATCTCGGTTCTCCCATCATAGGAAGTGCCAGCCAGCGTTTCGCCTTTCACCGGTGTCCCGATCAGGGTCGGCAGCGTCTCGCCAGCTTCGACTATCGTGCCCTCCCGTGTTGCGCGGATGGCGGCCATGGCGACCGACTTGGTTTCGGCACCGGCAAAGCGGGCACGCTTGCTAGCGCTGGCCACCAGCCGGTTGAGGATCGCTTCCAGCCGATCATGGCTGGTGTGATGGACATGGTCGGCCTTGGTGGCCGCAAAGAGGATGCGGTCAATGCGGCGCACGAAGGGGCGGAGCAGGGGATTAGTCTCGCCCTGGCGGAAGCAGGCGAGTACCCCAGTCAGGGCCGCCTCCAAGTCCGCGACGGCGGCAGGGCCGGCGTTGAGTGCGCGCAAGGTGTCCACCAGAACGATCTGCCGATCAAGGCGGGCAAAATGTTCGCGGAAAAACGGGCGGACGATCTGATCCTTGTAAGCTTCGAAGCGCCCTTCGAGCAGGGCATAAAGACTGCCAGAACGCACCGCCTGGCGCTGCGGTGGAAGAGGCGCAAAAGTCAGCGCCGGCGAACCTTCCATGTCACCTGGGAGGAGGAAACGCCCCGGCGGCAGGGAGGAGAGGGCACCGTGTTCACGCGAGCGGCGCAGGTATTCGGTGAAGGCGGCAGCAAGGCGCTCCGCATCGGGCTCCCGTGCCTCCCCGAGTGGATCGATCTCTTTGAGCAAGTCGATAAAGGGGCCTGCTTCCTTGCCAGAGCCTAGGCGATCGGCGCGATCCAGCGCTTCGGCACTCCATTGCGCATAGCTGAGGCCGAGGAGGGGCAGGTCGAGGAGCCACTCGCCGGGATAGTCGACAATATCGAGATTGATGATCGACGGACCGCGCATGCTGCCGAACCAGCGCTTGGACTGGAATTTCAGTACCAGCCGGAGCTGGGAAATCCGTCGCGTTCCTTCCGGCCAGACGGGATTGGCGCTCGTCAGGGCAGCCAGGTGCTGCTCATAGGCGAAGCGTGGCACAGTGGCGTCGGGATACTCGGCAAGCCTGGCGCCGATGAAGCGGCCTTCAGCCAGCGGCGAAAAGCCGGGCATGCGGCCGCCGGTCAGCAGACTATGGACCAAGGCCGTGATGAAGATGGTTTTGCCGGCCCGGCTGAGGCCGGTCACCCCCAGTCGCAAGGTTGGCGTTACTGCACCCGTTGCAGCGTCAGCCAAATTGGCCAGGGCAATGCCCAGTTCGTCGACAATGGTCGTAGGGTTCTGGGGCACGCGCAGGTCTCTCTATCGTCCGGGGAAGATAGGGAATTGTGCAGAGCATTCAAGCGGGTGGGCGCAGGGGAGTAGCCGAGTCACTCCCGCCTTGGCGGAAGTGACCTCCGAGAAGGCAGCTATTCCTCGCCCGTACCAATCTTGGTCATGTCGTATGGCGTGGTCTGGTAGATCTCGTTGATCCAGTTCTGGAACAACAGGTGGGCGTGACTGCGCCAGCGGTTCTCGGGCTCAGCGGTGGTGTCGCCATTGGGGAAGAGGTTGGCTGGCGGGGCAGTATCGAGCCCTGCCTTGATGTCGCGCTCGTATTCATCCGCCAGGGAGCGATTGTCATATTCCAGGTGATTGAGGAAATGCACCGCGCGGTGCTTGCGATCGCCTAGCATGCAGACGCCGATCTCCGCGTTGTCGATCAGCACCTCGAGGTCCGGCCCGAGTGTGGTCCGGTCGATGTCGTTGTAGCGCGACACGGGGATCATCGGGCTGTCGGAGAAACCACGCAGGAAAGGCGAGCGCGGATTGATGACGCGATGGCGGAACACGCCGAAGGCCTTCTGCCCCATGCGATAACGGTGCGCGCCATGGAAATGATGCAGCGCTGCCTGCGCGCCCCAGCAGATGAACATAGTGTGGTGCACATTGGTCTGTGTCCAATCCATGATCTCGAGCATTTCGGGCCAGTAGCGCACCTCCTCGAAGGGGATGTGGGCGATCGGGGCGCCGGTGACGATGAAGCCGTCGAACTTCTGCGGCCGAACCTCTTCCCACGTCTTGTAGAAGGTCTTGAGATAGTCCTCGGACGTGTTCTTGCTCTGGTGGTCGGTGACACGCACAAGCGTTAGTTCCACCTGCAGGGGCGTCGAGCCGATCAGCCGGGTGAACTGCGTCTCGGTGCGCTCCTTGTTGGGCATCAGGTTGAGGAGGCCGATGGACAGCGGGCGGATGTCCTGGCGCGCGGCGCGCGTCGAATCCATCACATAGACGCCCTCGTCTTCGAGCGTCTTGCGGGCGGGGAGATTGTCGGGAATACGAATAGGCATGAGAGCCTCTTGCGAGAGATGGATCGTGAAGCGATGCAGGCGGTGCGCGTCTCCCCGAAGGAAGCGCGCTATCGCATTCGCTGTTCGATCGCTGCAGCCATCAAGTCTATAAACTCGTCGCCGTCACGCACCGTGGCAAGATCGGATGCCTCGACTACATAACCAAAGTTGTCGGCCAACGCTTGATAGCGGGGCAGGCGGTCATGCAGGAGCGCCTCGAAGCCCCAGGCGCCGAAGCCCGCGGGGTCCACATCGCAATCGTCCACGATGCCGTGGATGAGCTTGTACTCGGCCCATTTCTCAAGGAGGAAGGGCGGGCGGTAGTACATGGGCTTCGGCGATTGCTTGAAGCGGCGAACCAGTTCAGCGGCGTCCTTGCCGGTGCCGCGGATATAGAGCAGGGCGGTGGAGGCGGCGAGGGTCCTTACCACCGGATCCTGGGGATCGGTTGGATCGATGACCTCGATCAGCGAGCCACCCGTATCGGCGATGAAGTCATCATAGCCATAGAGGGCTTTGGCGCGGTCGAAGAAGTAGGGGACGTCGGTGAGGGCCGCAATCTCTGCAATCCGATGCTGCTCCTGCCGGCGCTGGTATTCGGCCAGCGGCAGGCCGCCCTTGTCAGGGTTGCCAGGCGTGCCGAGATAGGTCGACAGTGGATCGAGATTGTCGAAGGTGATGTTGGACGAGATATAGATCGAGTCCGAGCGCAGCAGGTCGCGCAGAAACGGCACCTTCATGGCCTCGGCCTTGAAGTTGTCGACGATGAACTCGCCCATGTAGCGGGTGCCGATGCGGTAATCGGCGGAATAGTGAAACCAGTTGCTGGAGCGCAGCATGTTGCTGAGACGCGTCTTGCCCACGCCTGCCATGCCGAACACGGTCACGGCGCGTCGCGGCGCTTTGACGAATTCATCGGCACTGGAAAACAGCATGTAGGGCCCCGGTTTGCGGGTCATGCAATAATGCATGCCACGCCTGACGACAAGCGGTCGGCAATTTCTGCCGTAGCGGCAGGATGGTCTTGCCGATGGTGTAGCTCATCCTGCGTGCGTTGAGAGAAATTGTTCAACTAAAACAAAGCCAAAGCTGATTGGCATCGCCCTTGCATTGCTTCTGCCGAATGCGTCCGACGGCGCAACGGATTTTCGGAGTATCACATGGGCATTTATGGCGCTCTTTCCAGTGCGGTGACCGGTCTGCGGGCCCAGGCGCACGCGCTGGAAAACATCTCGGGCAATATCGCGAACTCGCAGACCACTGGGTACAAGCGCATCGAGACCGACTTTCTCGACCTGATCCCCGATGCTCCGATCTCGCGCCAGGTACCCGGCGCCGTGCTGGCGCAGTCGCGCGGCACCAACGACATTGGTGGCGACATCAAGACGGTGTCCAACGAGACCTTCATTGCGCTCAACTCCAACGGCTTCTTCGTCGTCGAGCCGAAGATCGGCCAGTCGGACGGCAACCCCGTCTTTGCCGGCAGCAACTTCTACACCCGCCGCGGCGACTTCGAGATCGACAAGGATGGCATGTTGGTCAACGGTGCCGGTTACTATCTCAAGGGCCTGCCGATCGACACCCGCACGGGCAACATTTCGGGTTCCGTGCCGGAAGTGATCAAGCTCTCCAACAGCTTCCTGCCGGCCCAGCAGTCCAACCGCATCAACTACCAGGCCAACCTGCCGCAGCTGCCCAAGACCACGGCCTACGACAAGGCGATCTTCAACAGCGAACTCATGCAGCCGCGGAGCTATTCAGCCACGGGTAACACTCCCGCACGTGTCGGCGGCACGAATCAGATCGTTGCCGTGCCAACGACTGCGACGCTGAACGGCAGCAAGCCGACGGCAATGGTCGGCACAGCAAATGCCAACACAGTTCTTGCAAATGGTGGCTCTCTCACCTTAACCGTTGGCGGCAATGCCCCGGTGGTGTTCGACTTCTTTGAGGCCCCAGCAGTAGGGGCGGGCGTCAACAACGACATCGACATCACGCCGCCAGTTACCATCAACTCCGTTCTCGCAACGATCCAGGGCCTGGTCCGTGCCGGCGGAGGACCTGCCGCCAATGCCAATGTTGCCCTCAACGCTGACGGCCAAGTGCATATCGACCTTGGAACAAACACCTCGGCGTCGTTCACTCTCGCAGGGGACGTGCCGACACTTTCGGGGCTGGGCCTTGCGGCCGGCACAACGCCCGCGACCATGAACGCCGCTGCGGCGACCTATTTCCAGCCTGGCCAGAGCATCAAGCTCAACATCAACGGCACCACGTCCACCTACGACTTCTATAACACCGCTACTTATAGTGGTTCCAACCAAGGCGTCGACGTGTCGGGGGACATCGCTTCGGCGCTAGCCAACCTGCAGGCCTCCATTCGCGCCAATGGCGGTCCCTCGGCCGCCAGTGCAACTGTCTCGCTCGACGGCAGCAACCGTATCCAGATCACACTCGGCGACAATCACTACGCCAGCTTCCAGGTGGTCGAAGGCGATGCCAGCCTCGGCATTCCCAACCTCACCAATTCCACCGATCCTGTTCGCACGGTGGTGACTTCCGTGGCAGCCAACCAGAACGCCCTATTCCTATCGAACTCCATCTCGGGTGGTGCAGTCACCGTCTACGCCGAGAATGGCGCGCCAGCGAACGTGCAACTGCGTTGGGCCAAGGTTTCCAGTGCGCAGGCCGGCGGCACCGACACCTGGAATCTGTTCTACATGTCGGACAGCCTTGCTACGGGCGGCGCAGAAATGTGGAAGCAAGTTCCCACCGACTTCACCTTCGCACCGGACGGTTCGCTTGCATCTCCCACAGATTCCTCGATCGTTCTAAGCAACCTGTCCATCAATGGCGTGACCGTCGGTGATGTCGAGTTCCGCTATGACACCAACGGCCTCAGCCAGTTCGCCGACGTCAACGGCACGGCGAATGTCTCGACGCTGAACCAGAACGGCTATGGCGCCGGCGAATTCGTCTCTGTCGCCATCAACGACAATGGTCGCGTCACCGCCACCTACTCGAACGGTGAGCGTATCGACATGGCCCAGGTGGTGACAGCCGAGTTCAACGCCATCAACAAGCTCAAGCGCCTCGACGGCGGCGTATTCTCGACCACGTCGGAATCGGGCGAGGCCATTCTCGACCTGTCCGGTTCGGGCGTGCTGGGTGGAGCCCTGGAAGCCTCCAACACCGATATCTCCGACGAGTTCACCAAGCTGATCGTCACGCAGCAGGCCTATGCCGCAGGCACCCGCATCGTCAGCACGGCCGACGAAATGCTGCAGGAAGCCCTCAATATGATCCGCTAAGGCGGGCTCTTGAACCTGGTTCGGGGCGTCTGGCCCCGGACCTAACGTCTTCCTTCGGGGATCCCCAGAATGGGTTTGTCGACCTCCCTCACCAACGCTGTCTCTGGCCTGCGGGTCAATCAGGATTCACTGGACATCCTGAGCCGCAACATCGCCAATGCGGGTACGCCGGGATATCACAGGCAGTCCCTCAACATCATCGACTACAATGCCCAGAACAGCTCCTATGCCCGCACGGCAGGAGCCAACCGAGCGTTCAACCAGAGCCTTCAGACCTATTACACGCGCCAGGTCTCCGACACCGCCAACTCAGGCGTGCAGGCGAGCTATCTCGACCGGTTGCAGGGCTTCTTAGGCAAACCCGGCAGCGCCGGTTCGCTCGATACGCTGTTCAACAACCTGCAGAACGCGATGCAGGGGATCGCAACCAGCCCTGACGACTACACGGCGCGGTCAACTGCGGTTCAGGCCGCGCAGACCATGGCCGAGACGCTCAACCGCATGTCCAGCACGATCCAAGGCATGCGGCAGGAGACCGAAGGTCAGATTGCCCTTGGCGTCAACAACCTCAACGGCATGCTGAACTCGCTGTCGGAGGTCAACAGCCGCATGCTCGACCTCGGCATGACCGACAGCGCCCGTGCCGCCCTGCAGGACCAGCGCGACCGCCTGGTTTCATCCGTCGCCGAGTTGATCGACGTACAGGCGGACTATCGCCCCAACGGCACAGTGGCGCTGATGACCCGCTCGGGTGTGGGTCTGCTGGACAACGGGATTTCTCGCTTCAACTTCGAGAGTGCCGGCAATCTCTCGCCCAATTCCAAGTTCAATCCTGATCCTGAACTGACCAAGGTCGGCAAGCTGACACTGACAACGCCTTCTGGGCTTACCGTTGATCTGGTGAGCCAGGGCGTCTTGCAGGGTGGGGAACTGGGTGGCTTGATTTCACTGCGCGACAAGGTACTGGTCGAGGCGCAGGATCAGCTCGACGAGATCGCCGGCAACCTTGCAACGGCATTCTCGACCATCACGACGAGCGGCACCGCCGCAAAGGTGGGCGACGCCACCGGCTTCGAGGTTGATCTATCCGCGCTCGCACCAGGCAACGACGTGCTGCTCAACTACACGGCCAATGGCGTCGACAAGCGGGTACGCCTGGTCAACACGAAGGAAGCCGCCGATTATGTCGATGCGACCGGGCAGCGGGTTATCGGCATCGACCTTTCGGCCGGCGCTACGCCCGAGGTTCTCAACAAGCTTGGTGGCATGCTGCCCGGGCTTGAGATTACCGGCACCGGAGATACCTTGCGCGTGCTCGATGATGGACTTCCTGGTAAGACTGACGTCAAGACACTCGTGACACGCACCACGTCGCAAGGCTTGCAGGGCGCAGGGCTTGGCTTCAACCTTTTCGTGGATCAGGGCAACAGCCCCTTTACCAACAACCTCGATACCGATCCGGCGCAAAAGCAGGGCTTTGCCTCCCGCATCTCGGTCAACAACGCAATTCTCGCCGATAACCGGCTGATGGTGCAGTATGAGGTGGGTGGCACGCTGGGCGAATCCGATCGCGCCGATTATGTTATCGACCAGCTCGCCAAGATGAAATTCGTGTCCGGCGGCAATCCGGCGGGCAATGGCGACAAGTTCCAGCTCAGCGGCAACATGAGCGACTTCATCTCGCAAGTGGTGGGGTTCCAAGGCTCAACGATCAACGCTGCAATCACCAAACGGGACGACCGGCAGCTGACGCTCGATACCATCACCGACCAAATGGAGAGCGACTATGGCGTCAATGTCGATGAAGAAATGGCGCGGCTGATGGAATTGCAGAATGCCTACGCCGCCAACGCACGTGTGGTGTCGGTGGTCAAGGAACTGCTCGACACGCTGTTCCAGGCGACTTGAGGGGTAACGTAAGATGATCGTCAACAAGTCGATGTTCCCGCTGCAGTCCGGGTTCGGCGTTATCTCCAAAATGCAGGACAAGTTCGCCACGCTGCAGACGCAGTTGGGCACAGGCGAAAAGGCATCCAAGCTCTCGGAAATGGGCCGTGACCTGCCGATGTCGCTGTCGGTACGCTCTCGCCTGGGCAAGATAGAGGGCTATTCGGGCAATATCGATACGGTCAATCTGCGCCTCAGCTTCCTCGACAAGACCATGACCCGCTTCGACAAGATCGAAGGCGAGGCGCGCAATTCTGCCATCCAGGGCCAGTACGGCACCAACGACATCAACATGGCGACGTTGCCAGGTCTCTCAAAGGCCCGCCTCGACGAACTGGTGACGCTGCTCAACTCGGACGTTGCTGGGCGCTATCTGTTCGGCGGCTCCAATACCGATACGCCACCACTGCCCACGACCGATGTCCTGCTGAACGGGCAGGCGGGGAAGGCGGGCTTCAATGCCGTCGTTACCGAGCGGAAGGCCGCCGATGCGGGTCTCGATGGTCGTGGGCGGCTGCAGTCCTACCTCGATGGCGTCAACGTCGTTGGTCTGGCGGAAGATGGCGTGCACCCGTTCGGGCTCAAGCTGTCCACGGTGTCGACCACCAGTGGCGCGGTGGAAGTGGCGCAGCCCGTCCCCGGCACGCCACCCCATGGTGATGCCATCAGCGTCACCTTTAAGCCCGCGCCGGCCGATCAGATCGTTGCCGGGCATACTATCACCGTTGGGCTGACCTTGCCGGACGGCACGGAGACGCAGATCACGCTCAAGGCGCTGACCGAAGAGCAGGCCGGTGCCTCCGTCGACGGCTTTGTGATCGGTGCAGATGCCGCTGAAACGGCCACCAACTTCAAGGCGGCTCTGGATGCCAAACTGGTCAAGGTTGGCACCGAGGAGCTGCCGGCCGCATCGACGTTCAGTGCTGCGCAGAACTTCTTCAATGGCCCAGGAGAGCCGGTGCTGCGCGTGAACGGCAATCCCGCTACCGCTACGGGGATGCGGGTCGCCACGGCGGCAGACACGATCATGTGGTACCAGGGGCAATCCCCCGCCGTGTCTGCCACAGGATTGGGGCGCCTCGACATCGCGACCTCAACAGATACGGTGACCCTGACGGAGCGGGCGCCAGTGTCCGCCGCTCATGGCTTCCAAGTCACCGGCGTGTCGGCTTCCACCGCCGGTATCACGACTACCCACACCGCTGGCGATCCCAGTTCCGTGTCGCTCGAGGTGACCACCAATCCTCTGCCCAATGAGAAGGTCACCATTTCGCTGACGCAGCCGGATGGAACGGTCCGGGAAGTGTCCCTGATGGCGGTCGCCGGCAAGGCCGGTCCTGGGCAATTCACCATCGGTGCCAACCCACAGGCTACAGCCAAGAACATCGCTGGCGGGCTCGAACTGGTGCTCACTGACGCTGCCAAGGCGGCGGAGGGCAGCCCGCGCCAGAGCGTGACCGCCCAGGTCGATGATGCAACGCGCGTCAGCTATGGCATGCAGGCCAATGAGTCAGGCTTCCTTCGCCTGGTGCGCACCATGGCCTCGATGTCGGTTGAAACCTATCCGCCGGGGGATGAGACTTCCAAGGGTCGCTTTGACGCCATGGCCATCAGGCAGCAGTCGGAAATGTCGGAAGCGCACAATCCCGAAGCCGGATCGATCGAGATCCTGACGATGGAGCTGGGCGTGGCGCGCAGCACGCTCGAAAACTCCACCAAGCGTCACACCGACTACAAAGCCCAGCTCGACAATTTGCTTAGCGACATCGAGACGGTGAGCAAGGAGGACGTGGCCATGGAAATCCTGGCGCTGCAGACGCGCCTTCAGGCGAGCTACCAGACCACGTCCATGGTCAGCAAACTGAGCCTGGTGAACTTCATCTAAAAAGGTTTCCCATTTTCGAGGTTTTGACCCCCGCATGAGCGGGGGTTTTCTTTTGACCATGAGTAGCAGCAGAAATCAAAAAGCCCCGCACGAGGCGGGGCTTTGAAAGGCGATGCGGCGCTGGCTACATGCCGCGCAGGCCGGCGGCGATCTGGCGATTCAAGCGAACCAGCACGTCCAGTTTCTGTGGATGCGGCTCGAGCGTCATTTCGCGCGTCTGGTTCATGATGAACAGGCCCAGGTTGGCGATGTTCTGGCGCACTTCGGTCGGAAGTGGACTATCTTCCTTGGTGACCGAAGTCATGAAGATGGTCCAGAGCTTGCGGTTGAAGTTCAGCGCAGGCTGCATGTCATCGAAGCTGTTGGGCCACTCGTCCCTGACCTTTTGCAGACTGGCCGCTGCCTTCATGAGCAGAGCAGACTCTCGTTCACGCGACGATTCAACTACCTTGGCCGTCTGTTGGTAGGCCTTCGCGCCTT
Organism: Devosia sp.; assembly: GCF_036563435.1. GTDB lineage: Bacteria > Pseudomonadota > Alphaproteobacteria > Rhizobiales > Devosiaceae > Devosia. The sequence goes on along the minus strand of NZ_DATCMJ010000001.1, from coordinate 20,540 downwards.
GCTGATACATTGGAGAGCAGATCCTGTTCGTAGTCGATAAGCTTCTGAGCAGCCTTCAATGCCTTGTATAGCTGCTCGGTTAATATCTCGTTGTTGATTTGCGCAATCAGGCCGACGGAAGATGGAACCGCCTCGATAAAATCGTTCACCAGCGCGAAGTAAGCGTCCTTGGCTGCCGTGATATCGTCCTCGATATACATGAGCTGGACGGCCAGGTAGATGCGCTTGGCGGGGGTGTTGGCAGTCTCGGAAGTAAGGATGTCCTTCTCACGCAGGATAGGGACGCGGCCATCGATGAAGAGGCGCGTCCGCTGGTCCGAATTGGTGATGATGCAGTTCCCGACCAGCAGCTTTTCGCCGGGTTTGAGTTCAACCTTGAGCGCCATTCTCGTCTCTCCAAGCTTCGGTGTTGCCGGTGATCTAGCGCGCCAATGCGGCGGAAACAATCAAGGCGGACCCTGAGGCCCGCCCTGCGGTTATCTGCGTGAACCCTGCACGTGCCCTTACTGGAGGAGCTGGAGGATGCTCTGATCCGCCTGCGAGGCCAGCGACAGGGACGAGGAGGACAGCGACTGGCGGGTCTGCAGGGCGAGCAGGTTTGCCGCTTCTTCGTTCATGTCAGCCAGCGTCAGGTTGGCAGCGCCGGTCTCCAGCGTGTTGATCATCTGCTTGGTGAAGTCCTGGCGGTTCTGCACGATCGAAAGGTTCGAGCCGAACTGGGAAGCCTGGGTGCGGACCTGGTTGAGTGCTAGCTTCACGTCGTTGAGCAGAGCATCGATGCTGACGTCTTGGTCGAGATCGATCGCGGCAAGCTGGTCAAGCTGGAGCGTACCGGCATTGATACCGTCTTGACCTTCGGTCTGGATTTCGATGAAGGAATTGCCGCTCTCGTTGAAGGTGATGCGCAGGTTGTCGCCACGCAGTAGGTTGATGCCGTTGAAGGAGGCGTCGTCCGCCAGGCGATCTAGCTGGTTCTTGAGGTCGTTGTATTCGTTGGCCAGGCTGCCACGGACGCTGTTGCCACCAATCTTGTGATTGGTCGAGGCACCGACCCCGTCACCGTCCTTGTCGAACTCCACGGCAAGTTCCTGGGTCGACAGGTTCTCAATGCGCAGCTTGCCGTTGTCGTTCGACGCGCGGATAAAGCCGGCTGTTTCGGGGTTCCGGTTGATCTCTTCGACGAACTGGTCAACAGCGTTCGAGGACTTGTAGGCGGACACCGGAGGGTTGCCAGTATCCACTGTGGCGCTGCCGAACAACAGGTTGCTGCTTTCACCCGAAACGGCGAGCGTCTTGGACTCGGCGGTTGTCGAAGTGAAGACCAGCTTGTCGTCGGCGTCGAAGGTGGCTTCGAGATCGTTGATGCCGGCAGCCTTGAGCTGATCGTTGATCAGCTTGAGCTGATTAGTTTCCTTGAACAGCGAGCTGTCGCGGCCAACGATGTTGACGTCGGCGGACTTGGTGCCGTAGGTCAGCGTGATCTTGTGGGAGGCCGCTTCGACTTCGGTGAGGAAGGCACCGTTGACCCCTGCGGTGCGGGTGACGGCGATGCCGTCAGTGATGGCCTCAGCTCCAGCTTCAGCCGAACCGGGGACGCTGGTCAGGCCAGCGCCGCCACCGGCTGGATTGACCGTTGGCGAGGCAGTGCCCGGGGTCTTGCTCGTGACAACCAGACGACCGGTGCCGTCGTCGGACGCAACGTAGCTGGCGTTGAAGCCTGCATCGGCATTCAGCGTGGTAATCATCGCCGAGACACTGGCGGGTGCTGCACCAAAGGCCGCGCTACCGAAAACGGAACTGCCGTTTACGTTCGCGAGGTTTACGTCGAAGGTGTGGGAGGCGCCGGTCGCTGGGGCATTCTCACGGATACCGGTGATGGTCGGTGCAGTACCGCCTGGTGTGGTGGAAACCAGGGTGATGCGCTTGGTGGCTGGATCGGCAGTGACCTTGTAGCCGCCGACTTCGGCCTTCTCATTCAACGAGTCGACGAACTCCTCAAACGTGCCGCCGCCGGTGGTGATATTTTGGCCGCCGGCGGTAACCGTGCCGATGTCGGCTGCGTCGTAGATGAAAGAAGTCTCGCCGTAGGTCGCGGTATTGACGCCGGTGACGAACTCGATCTTTGGGGAGGGCAGGGTCTTATCTGCCTGTTCGATGAAGACGCTAGTGCCGGTGTCGTTCACCGTATAGCCAGTGATGCCTGCCGTCGTCAGTGCTGCAGAGATGCGATCAGCTAGGTCGCTGGCATTAGCATAGGCACCGGCACCGAGAGTAACTTCCTTGCCGTCAATGCGCAGTTTGTCGTTCTGGCTGAACGAGGCGTCGTACGCGATCAGGGTGCGTGCACCATTGCCTTCAGGAGCAACTGCGATGGGATCTGCATATGGCAGCGCGCCAGTGAGCTGAGCCTTCTCGCCGCCGGTCGGGGCCTGCAGGCGGATCTCGCGCATTTCACCGAAACGGCCGCCGCTGAGCTTGAGCGTGCTCTCGGCCTTCACCTCGTAGGTGTCGGTCTGGAAGGACTTGTCCTGGCGCGCCTGGCGGAGCGTCGACTGCATCGATTCCAGCGTCTTGGTGATCGAGGTCAGGCCGTTATCCGCCGCTTCCAGCGTCTTGATACCGTTGGACATGCTGTCCATCAGCGAATTCATGTCGCCGGCGCGGCTGTTGAGCGCGGAGGCGGTGAAGAAGTTGGTGGGGTTGTCCAGCGCCGAGTTGACCTTGTTGCCGGTCGCGAGGCGTTCCTGCGTCTTGGCCATCATATCGGCTGTGTTCTGCAGCGACAGCAGGTTCGTGCGAACTGCTTTCGACAGGGAAATGTCTGACATGGTCTTTACCTCATCCGGGAGGCCGGACGCCTTCCGCCTTCAAGTAAGGTTTGATTTACGGAGGTAAACGTTAATGACGAATTAACCACGCCTGTTAAGACCGCAGAAACGATGATTTCCGGAGTGTTACTGCTCGCTTTTGACGGTTGTGCCAGGTTGGAACACTACCGAAGGGCCGTCGGCGCAGCAGAATCGCCGCGCCAAAAGCAAAAAGGCGGGCCGAAGCCCGCCTTTTCGATTCGAGTGTAAGTGCTTCGATTAACGGAGCAGCTGCAGCACGCCCTGGTCGGCCTGCGAAGCCATCGAGAGAGCAGAGGACGACAGCGACTGACGGGTCTGAAGAGCCAGCAGGTTCGCTGCTTCCGCGTTCATGTCAGCCAGCGTGAGGTTGGCAGCGCCAGTCTCAAGCGTGTTGATCATGTTCTTGGTGAAGTCCTGGCGGTTCTGCACGATCGAGAGGTTCGAACCGAAGGCAGACGACTGCGAACGAACTTCGTTCAGAGCCAGCTTGATGTCGCCAAGCAGCTTGTCGATGTTCTCGTCGGCGTCGAGCTCGACGGCCGACAGATCGCTGATGTCGAGCGACTGCGAGTTGACGCCACGATCGTCGCCAGCCTTGATCTGCATGAACGAGTTGCCAGTCTCGTTGAAGGTGATCGTCAGCTGGTCGCCACGGAGGAGGTTGATGCCGTTGAACGAAGCATCGTCGGAGAGCTTGTTGAGCTGATCCTTGAGTTCGTTGAACTGCTTGGCCAGGCCTTCACGGACGGAGTTGCCCGCGATCTTGTGCGAGGTTGCAGCCGCGCCATTAGCGCCATCCTTGTCGAAATCGACGGACAGTTCCTGCGTCGAGAGGTTCTCGATGCGGAGCTTGCCGTTGTCGTTCGAGGCACGGAGGAACTTGGAAGTTGCCGCGTTGCCGTTGATCTCTTCAACGAACTGATCGACGGCGTTGGTCGCCTTGTAGGCGGAGACCGCAGCTGCACCGGTGGAGACCGTCTTGGTACCGAACAAGTCGTTGCTCGTGCCGGAGATAGCCAGCGTCTTGGCTTCCGGGTTGGTCGAGGTCAGCACCAGCTTCTCGTCGGCGTCGAAGGTTGCCACGATATCGCTGAGGCCACCAGCCTTGAGCTGATCATTGATCGACTTCAGCTGGTCTTCCTTTGGCGTTGCCGAAGTGGCATCGCGACCAACAATATTGAGGTCGACCGACTTGCCGCCATAATTCACCGAGAACTTGTGCGCTGCAGCGTCAAGGGTCTTGGTGGAAGCGCCGGCGGCACCGTTGGTGCGGGTCACGGCGATGCCGGTGGAATCGCCGTCAACGAACGCACCAGTGGTAGACGTCGGGGCAGTACCCGTACCGGTAGCCGTTGCAGTCATGACTGCAGCAGTCTTGCCAGCACCCCCGGCTTTCTGGGTCAGCACCAGGTTATCGCCATCCATGGTGACCGAGTACTTGGCGTTGAGGGTGGCGTTACCTTCGATGGCGGTCTTTAGGTTACCGCCAACGGTCGCCGCGTCCGCACCGACGATGTCGTTCAGTGCAATCGAGTCGATCGTGAAATCGATCTCGTTGCTGGCCGTACCGGCTGCACCGGTCAGGTCGAACGTGGTCTTGGCGCCGAGGGGTTCCCTCAGGCCGGAGATGGTCGGAGCTGCAGTGGCACCCGGCTCGGCGTTGCGCAGGGTGATCTTCTGCGTCGCCTTGTCGGCGATGACGGTGTAGCCGCCGTCTTCGGCCTTCGCGTTCAACGCGGTGACAAACTCGTCGAAGCTACCACCGCCGTTGCTGATCTCCTGACCGCCAACGGTCACGGTACCGGCATGGGCAGCATTGTAGGTGAATGACGTCTCGCCATAGGTGGCTGCAGTGATGCCGGAGCCCAATTCAACCTTCGGCGAGGCAAGGGTCTTGTCCTTGTTCTCGATGATGATCGAGTTGCGCACGGTGTCCGCGGTGACGGTGTAGTCAGAGCCCGAGCCGCCCAGTGCGGTCTGGATTGCGGCCGCAGTGTCAGTGGCGTTGCCGTCACCATCGAAGGTGATCTCTTGGCCATCAACCTTCATCTTGGAGGTCGCGGTGAAGTGGCTGGCGTTGTAGCTAATCACGGCGCGAGCGCCTGCACCAGCAATAGTGCCATTGCCAGCAGAGCCCACAATGCTCGGCTCGGCATAAGCGGCAGCAAAGGAAACGCTTGCCTTGGTGCCACCGCTTGGAGCCTGCAGCTTGATGTCGGTGGATTCACCGAAGCGACCGCCGGCAACCTTGAGGGTGCTGTCTTTGCCGACTTCAAATGTGTCGACGGCAAAGGACTTGTCCTGGCGGGCCTGACGCAGGGTCGATTGCATGGATTCCAGGGTCTTGGTGATCGAGGTCAGACCATTGTCCGCGGCTTCCAGCGTCTTGACGCCGTTAGCCATGTTATCGATCAGCTGGTTCAGATCGCCGGCGCGGCTGTTGAGGGCCGAGGCGGTGAAAAAGTTGGTCGGGTTGTCGAGGGCAGAGTTCACCTTGTTGCCCGTGGCCAACCGATCCTGGGTTGCTGCCATCATGGTCGCGGTGTTCTGGAGCGAAAGCAGGTTCGTGCGAACGGCTTTCGAAAGCGAGATATCGGACATGGTCCATCCTTTTCTAGGAATGCGCTGTACTACGAAGCCTCTTCTGAGGTCGTCCGAACTTGGGCCCGGAGGTCATAAGGAACCGTTAAATCGCAGGCGTTTATTGCGGCGCACTTGCTGGGCAATAGTTGCCGGGTGCATCGAAAAAGCCCCGCTTGGCGGGGCTTTTACTTGCGGGCGGCGTTTAGCTGTTCATCGGGCGCTAACTAGACCAGGAGGTCCTTGAGACGCGCCTGTGATTCGACGGGAATGGGGCTGCTGCCGATGCGGCGGACCAGTTCTTCCATCGTCTCGGGAACCGGGGGGAGAGCGCCGGACAGGACGGAGGCTGCGAAGTTCGCCGCGGCGGGTATGGTCGGGCTCTCAGGCTGTGCCGCCAGTGTGGCTCGGTCTTCCTCCAGCGCCTTCGTGTAGTCTTTGGTTTCAGGCCTGGACGTCATCTTGTGCGGCGCTGGCGGCCGGCGGTGACCACGAGACGTGTCTGCAGTCACCGGAAGGTCGGCGGCAATGGCGGAGATCATGCGATAATCCTCGCGAGGTCAGCGTGCTAACCTTCAGAACTATCGCCGCCCCCTTTTGGTGCCATTACCGCTCCAAGTCGAACTTTAAACAAATGCCTTACATCGCGCGATTGACGGCTATGCCGCGGGCAGAGCTTGCCGGATCGATCGCGACAGCGCCGCTACGCCCATAGGCTTTGGCCTTGTTCTGCTGCCCCACAACCTTGGCGACGTCGGTCAGGAGATCCTCCGTCACCATCCGGGCCGTGGCCAGCACGCGGAGGTTTTCGGCCATCTGGGTGGCAAGGCTCTCGTGCCCCTGGCGCAGGCGGGCAAGAGCGGCGGGCGCTTGCGTGCCCAGCCGCTGACCCTGGCGCTGGATGGAGCGGGCGAAGCTGACATAGTCCTGTGCCAGTCTGGTCTTTTCCGGCGTCAGCACACTGGCCTGCCGCATATGGCCGGCGCGGAGCAGGGTCGTTTCCTGGTTCATGACGTCCACCAGGGCGGCAAGGGCGGTTTCGGCCATGTGGCACAGCTCTTCGGCTGGCAGGCTGTCGAGCGCGGCAAGGCGTGCGGCTGCGGTCATTTCGGGGCTCCCGGTAGTTTGTTCTGGTTGTTGGCGGCCTCCTGCATGGCAAGCAGGTCGGGCAGCAATTGTTCGGCGATACCGAGTCCGCCACCTTGTGCCATTGTGGCGGCGAGCTGTTCGGATTGCATGGAGCGCCAGGTCTCCTCGCCAAAACCGCCGCCCATGGCGCTCTCGTCCGTCTTGATGGAGGAGAAGAGTTCCTTGGTCAGGGTGTTGAGAAACACGCCTTCAAGTTCCTCGGCCTGCGCTTTGACCGTGGCATACTGCGCCGGCGAGAGGGTCGAGCCGGGCTTGTGCAGGGATTGCAGCATCACAGCACCTCGATCTCGGCCTGCAGCGCGCCGGTCGCCTTGATGGCCTGGAGGATGGCAATGAGATCGCGCGGCGAGATACCGAGGGCATTGAGGCCGTCCACAAGTTCCTGCAGGGTGACGGACTCGTTGACGACGGCCAGCGCGGTCTCGGAGAGGTTGGCGTTGAGTTGGGTATTGTCCTCAACTGCGGTGACGCCGTTGGCAAATGGCTGCGGCTGAACCACGGTAGGATCTTCGGCGATCGTTACGGTGAGATTGGACTGGGCTACGGCGACGCTCGAGACGCGCACGTCCTTTCCCATGACGATGATGCCTGAATTCTCGTCGATGACGATCTTGGCGGTCTGGTCGGTCTCCACCATCAACTGTTCGACGTCGGTGAGGAGGTCGACGATGTTGCCGTTGAAGCCTGGGGGCAGGGTGAGGCGGACGGTGGCCGGGTCTTCCGGCGTCGCCGTCGGAGCGCCAATGAAGTCATTTACGGCGAGCGCGATACGGCGTGCGGTGGTCAGGTCGGGGTTGCGCAAGGCCAGACGCAGGGAGGTCTGCGAGCCGAGATGGAAATCTATCTCCCGCTCGATCATGGCGCCCGAAGAGATGCGGCCGGTGGTTGGAACGCCCGAGATGATGCTGGCGGCGTCGCCCTCGGCCTTGAAGCCGTTGATCGATACTGGGCCCTGGGCAATGGCGTAGACCTCGCCGTCGGCGCCTACCAGGGGCGTGACCAGAAGGGTGCCGCCCTGGAGACTGTCGCTGTCGCCCATGGCCGCCACGGAAACGTCGATCCGCGAGCCCTGGGTGGCGAAGGGGGGCAGGTGGGCGGTGACCATGACCGCCGCGACATTGGCGGTGCGGACGTTCTCGCCGGCGGTGTTGACGCCAAGCCGCTCCAGCATGGATTGCAGCGATTGCTTGGTGAAGGGCGAGTTGTTGAGCGAGTCGCCGGTGCCGTTGAGGCCGACGACAAGACCGTAGCCGACCAACTGGTTTTCGCGGACGCCTTCGAAATCGACGATGTCCTTGATGCGCGCCGCCGCGCCCTGCGCGGAGGTGGTGGGCAGGAGTGTCATCGAAGCGGTCAGCAGACCGGCGAACAGCTTGCGCAGCAGAAATTTGGCCATCGACACCCTCGTCCATTGGCCGCGGGCTCGTCGGGAGACGCGGCAGGGAGGTTATTGCGAAAACCATGCCAACCCGGTCGATTGTGCTTAGATCTTTGAAATAGCGTCGAATTATTTTCTGACTGCGGTGCAATTCTCTGCGTCGAAACGCCAAGGATGCAATTCCTGCCGAGTGCGTTAACGCCCTGTTAACTGCTCCCGGCAGATTTTGCCGGGGTGGCCTTGTCCATGAATTCGAGTCCCTAGCTTGCGCATCGATACAACCAATCGTCTCTCCGGTGTTGACCGCAGCGCAGCTGCCGGCAAGGCCGGTGCGGCTGTGGACTTCGTCCCGGCTGGGAGCAGCGCTCCGGCGCGTGTCGCTAGTCATATGCCGGCACAGGCATTGACCGGTCTCGACTCCATTCTGGCACTCCAGGGCGTCGAGGAGCCGCTGACCGGCAAGAAGAAGAGCGTACGGCGCGGCAAGGCGCTGCTCGACACGCTGGACCATGTTCGTGCCGACCTCTTGCTGGGCAAAGTTAGCCCGGACAGTCTCGACGACATGGTGCGCCTGCTGGGCGAGGCGCGGGAGCAGACGGGCTCGGGTCTTGATAGTCTCCTCGACGACATCGAGCTGCGCGTTCGGGTCGAACTGGCGAAGTTCAACAGATTTCCTCCTCTTTAGCGGCGGTCATCAAACTGTTGTCAGTATCGGGCTATGCGCCTTTCGCGCTATGGCTGCCGCTGGTTAAGCAGCATTACGGTGTTTGCTTGCGGGGCGCAGGCCAGCCGCATATATAGGCCGCCTGAGGGGTGCATTGGAGTTGAGTCTGCTGATGACTTCGGTTGCAGAAGTAGTTGAATACCGGCCCAGTGACGACGAGCCGTTCATGAATCCGCGGCAGCGCGAATATTTCCGTGCCAAGCTCAACGCCTGGAAAGAGGATATCCTGCGCGAGAGCCGCGAAACGCTCGAGAACCTGCAGGAAGAGTCGCAGAACCATCCCGACATGGCCGACCGGGCCAGCTCGGAAAGCGACCGTTCGCTGGAGCTGCGGACGCGTGATCGCCAGCGCAAGCTGATCGCCAAGATCGATGCTGCCCTCAAGCGGATCGACGATGGGACCTACGGCTACTGCGAAGAAACCGGCGATCCGATCGGCCTGGCGCGCCTCGATGCCCGTCCTATCGCTACGCTGAGCCTTGAAGCGCAGGAAATGCACGAGCGGCGCGAAAAGGTATATCGCGACGAGTAGTCCAATCGAACTTCCCAAGGCCCGCTTTGCAGCGGGCCTTTTGCTTTGCGCCAGGCAAAGCAAGAACTGTTTAACCGCCACATTTTCGCATCTTGCTTCCCCACGGACTTGACGGGCATATGGTGGCGTTGAACTTGGGAGGGCAACATGCTGCAGGTGGTCTCGAAGGTGCGCTGGCTTGGGCTGGCGCTGGCTTTGGTGCTTGGTTCGCCCGCGGCGATGGCTGCCGATCACAAGATCAGCCTGCTGGAAGACACAGATCTTCCCGGGTTCGACTACTCCATTCTCAAGAACACCGATCTCGATGCCTGCACGGCGGCTTGCGTCGACGATAACATCTGTCGGGCCTTTACCTTCAACGCACAGAGCAACTGGTGCTTCCTCAAGGGCGCTGTGGGCGAGGAAACCACGTTCGACGGCGCAGTCTCGGGCAAGGTCAGCCGCTCGCCGGCGCCGGCCACTACGGAGGCCGTCCGTCATGCCGAGCTGCCATTCCCGGCGCAGGACCTCGTCGACGCTGCGCATCGCTTTGCCGACGAGCTGCCCCAGACCGATGCGCCGCCGCCGAAGGTGACCTATAGCGGCCTGGTGCAATCGGCCGAGGAAGCCAGTGCCGAAGACAATGTCGCCGCGGCCATTGTCGCCTACCGGCAGGCCCTCGCCATCAACGCCAGTGACCGCAATGTTTGGCAAGCCCTGGCGCAAGCTGCGCTTTCTCGTGCCGAAACCGTGTCGGGCCAAGAGGACAATGACGGCCTTTCCGATCTGGTATCGACGGCCACGTCCGCAGCCATGAATGCCTTCCTCCGCTCCACCGAAGAGCAGGACCGCGCGGATTCGCTGGCTGCACTGGCGAACGCGCTCGAGTTCAGAGAAATGTGGCGCGAAGCGATCGCGACCTACCGCCTCAGCCTTGCCCTGGCCGAGAACGAAGCCGTTGCTGCCCATCTCGAGGAGGTCGTGGCGCAGAACGGCTTCCGCGTCACCGATCATGTGGTGGATGCGGAAGCGGCCTCGCCGCGCGTTTGTGCCATTTTTTCCGAACCCCTGCCGCTGGGCTCCAGTGACCTCAGCGCCTATGTGGTGGTGGCGGACACGCCTGCGGCTTCGGTCGAGACCGAGCAGGATCAGATCTGCGTGGAAGGGCTGTCGCATGGCGGGCGCTATTCCATTCGCCTGCGCGCCGGGCTGCCTTCCGCTGATGGGGAAAGCCTGCTCAAGGATGTGATGCTCGACGTCTACGTGCCCGATCGGGCGCCGTTCGTCGGCTTTGCCAACAATGCCTATGTGATGCCGGCAGGACTGGGCGGCGGTTTGCCGATTACGTCCGTGAATGCCGAAAAGGCCGAGGTCGTTATCTATCGCATCGGCGACCGGTCCATTGCGACGGCTGTCCGTGACGGCATTTTCCAGGGCAATCTCTCCGAATACGGCGCCGAGGACATCGCCAGCCGGGTTGGCGAAAACGTCTGGCATGGTGAGGTCGATCTCGCGCGTGGCGAACCCAATGTGCTGACGACGACCGCCATCCCCGTGGCTGAGGCGCTGGGCGAGATGGAGCCTGGTGCCTATGTCATCACCGCTCGCATCGCCGAAGCGGGCGACGAATATTGGGAAGATGTGGCCACGCAGTGGTTCATCGTCACCGATCTCGGCCTGACGACGATCCAGGGCGACGATGGCGTGCATGCTTTTGTGCGTGGGCTCACCGACGCGCAGCCCATCGCCGGCGCCAAGGTGCGCCTGGTGGCGGTGAACAATGAGATCCTGGGCGAAGGCACTACGGATGCAGATGGGCGTGCCATCTTCGCGCCAGGTCTGGCCCGCGGCACCGGGGGCAGGGCGCCGCAACTGTTGGTGGCTGAGACTGATGAGGGCGACTATGCCTTCCTCGACCTCAGCCGACCCGCCTTCGATCTGACAGACCGCGGCGTTGAGGGGCGCCCGTCTCCCGGTCCATTGGACGTCTTTGCCACCACCGAACGTGGCGTCTACCGGCCGGGCGAGACGGTTTATCTCACGGCCATGTTGCGCGACGAACGCGCTAACGCCGTTACCGGCCTGCCGCTGACGCTCGAAGTCGAGCGTCCTGACGGCGTCGTCGCAACGCGCCAGGTGCTCCAGGACGAGGGTGCCGGCGGCTACTTCGTGGCGCTGCCGATGGTTGCAGAGGCCATGCGCGGTTCGTGGACAGCACGCCTTTTTGCCGATCCGAAGGGCGCGTCGCTTTCGAGCACCAGTTTCCTGGTGGAAGATTTCGAGCCCGAACGCCTGTCGTTCGAGGTCAGCGCGGCTGAAGGTGCGATGGAAACCGGCGTCACCACGGAAATCGACGTCGCTGCCAAGTACCTCTATGGCGCCACGGCACCGGGCCTCAACATCGAAGCCGACGCCATCATCAGCCCCAGGACCACGCTGACGGCGTTCCCCGGCTATACCTTCGGGCGCCTCGACGACACGATCGAGACGACCCGGGAGCCGCTGGGCGTGGTGGGCACGACCGATGAGGCCGGGAACGCGGTGGCAGAGATCAGCTTGCCCGAACCGCAGGTCACCACGCGTCCGCTCGAAGCACAACTGCTGCTGCGGCTGGTGGACACCAACGGGCGGACTGTCGAGCGCAGCATCAGCCGGCCCGTTCTGGCGAGCGGAGACCGCATCGGCATCAAGCCAGCCTTCAGCGACGCATCCGGCCTCGAGGAAGGCAGCGAAGCCAGGTTCGACATCATCGTCGTGTCGCCGGAAGGCGAAGCGGTGGCCAGCACTGGCCTCCAGTGGTCCATCTCGCGCGTCGAGACCAACTACCAGTGGTACCGCAATGGCTCTACCTGGCAGTGGGAATCCATCACGACGACGCGTGAAGTGGCGACGGGCGCCGTCGACACCCCCGATGGCGGCCCCGCGACGATCGGCACCAATGTCGATTGGGGGCTCTATCGCGTCGAGGTGGAGAGCAACGGCGAGAACCCGACTTCGTCGAGCTATGAGTTCTATGCCGGCTACTACTATGCCGATGCCGGCAGTGACACGCCCGACACGCTCGAGGTGGCGCTGGACAAGCCAGCGTACAGGGTTGGCGAAACGGCCAATCTGAAGCTTGACCCGCAGTTTGCCGGCACCGCCCTGGTCATGGTCATCGACAACCGCGTCATCGCCATGGAGGCGGTGGATGTACCCGAAGGCGGTACCACGGTGCCGCTGGAGGTGACGGAGGAATGGGGCCCGGGGGCCTATGTCACGGCCGTGCTTTATCGGCCGGCGGACGCTGCCGAGAAGCGCATGCCCTCGCGTGCGCTTGGCCTTGCCTTCGCCGATGTCGATCCCGGCGAGCGCAAACTGAACGTCACCCTCGATACACCCGAGGAAACGCTGCCGCGGCAGAGTTTCACCACGACGGTCGATCTGGGCGAGCTTGCAGCAGGCGAGACCGCCTATGTTGCCGTGGCGGCGGTGGATCTTGGCATTCTCAACCTCACCAATTTCAAGGTGCCCGATCCCGATGGCTGGTACTTCGGCCAGCGGCAACTGGGCATGGACGTCCGTGACCTCTACGGCTCGCTGATCGATCCGATGCAGGGTCTTGCCGGCGCCATGCGTTCGGGCGGCGACGGCGGTTCGTCCCGTACCGGCACGCCACCGGCCACTTCGGTCCTTGTGGCGCTCCATTCCGGCATTGTCAAAGTGGGTGAAGACGGCAAAGCGGTCGTCACCTTCGACATGCCCGACTTCTCCGGCACCGTGCGGGTCATGGCCATGGCCTGGACCGAAACGGCTGTCGGCCATGCCTCGGCCGATGTCATCGTGCGCGATCCCGTCGTGGTCACGCTGAGCCCGCCGCGTTTCCTGCGCGTCGGGGACGAGTCGCGCCTCCTTGTCGAGATCAACAATGTGGGCGGTAAAGCGGGTGCATATGGCGTTGCGCTCGGCACGGGCGAGGGGATTGCGACACCGGCCGAGGCCCAGGAGGTGCAATTGGCAGAAGGCGAGCGCACATCGCTCGACCTGGCGCTCAACGGCATGCAGATCGGGGACTGGCCGCTGGTGCTGACGATAACGGCGCCAGACGGTACCGAGCAGGTCAAGGAGTTGCTGCTCGGGGTGCGGCCGGTCAGTGCGCCTGTCACCAATAGCCGCCTCGTGCCGATCAAGGCCGGGGAAAGCGCCACCATAGGGAGCGAGTATTTTGACAGCTTCCTTGCCAATACCGGCCAGATGACGCTTGCGATTGGCCCCATGGCGCGGCTCGATGTGCCGGGTCTCCTGCTGGCGCTCGACCGCTACCCCTATGGCTGTTCCGAGCAGGTTTCGGCCCGGGCGCTGCCGCTGCTGTACCTCAACGATGTTGCCAAGATGATTGGCCTCGATGAGGACGGTGATCTCGAGCAGACCGTCACCGATGCCATTGCCGACGTTTTGTCCAAACAGACGGCTGGTGGCGGCTTCGGTCTTTGGCGGCCCTTTGACGGTGGGGACATGTGGCTGGATGGTTTCGTGACGGACTTCCTGTTGCGGGCCAAGGATGCAGGCTATGCCGTGCCCGAACAGGCCATGACCAGAGCCCTCGACAACCTGGCCAATCAGCTGTCCTATGCCAGCGACTTCGATGATGGCGGCGAGGGCGTGGCCTATGCGCTCTACGATCTGGCGCGGGCTGGAAAGGTGTCCATGGGCGACCTGCGCTACTATCACGAGGCAAGGCTCGATGCCTTCGGCTCGCCGCTGGCGCAGGCACAGCTTGGCGCAGCGCTGGCGCTTTATGGCGATCCGGGCCGTGCCAACTCGGCCTTTGCCGCTGCGGTGGAAGGGCTTTCGGAGCCCGAGGACAAGCGCTACCGCGACGACTATGGGACGCGCTTGCGTGACATGGCGGGCGTCCTGGCATTGGCCGCCGAGTTCAAGCTGGATGGGGTCGACCTGACCTCGCTGTCCAACCAGCTGGCGAAGCTGCGGGACCGTGAGCGTTATACCTCGACGCAAGAAGACAGCTGGACGCTGCTGGCTGCTGCCGCCCTGGGCGAGGCCAGCACGGATGGCTCGATCACCCTCAATGGCGAGGCGCTGACCGGCCAAGTCTATCGCTCCTTCTCGCAGACCGACTTCGCGCCGGTCGAGATCGGCAATACGGGCGAGAGCAATACCGAAGCCAAGGTGACGGTGACGGGCTATCCTGAAGAGGCGCCGGAGGAGGCGAGCAATGGCTTCATGCTGATCCGCGAGTACTTCCTGCCCGACGGAACGCCGATCGACCCCGAGAACGATGCGATCGCGCAGAATGACCGCTTCGTGGTTCTCCTTACGGTGCGGCCGGATCAGCTGGGATCCGGGCAATACCTGGTGACCGATCCCTTGCCGGCGGGCTTCGAGATCGAGAACCCCGATCTTTCTGCCGGCGGCGGTGTCTCCGACTTCGACTGGCTGACGCTTGACGGGGCTACGCATGTGGAGTCGCGGACCGATCAGTATGTGGCGGCATTCCGTTACTCCAGCGAAAGTGGAATCTTCCGGACGGCGTATCTGGTCCGGGCGGTTTCTCCGGGCAGCTTCGTCCTGCCCGGTGCCACGGTGGAGGACATGTACCGCCCTGAATACCGGGCCAACGGGGCAGCCGGGTCGATCGAGGTTTCCGCGACCGGGCGATGAGCGACGCGGCGGCAGGACCCAGGGAATGGGTGCCGAGTCCTTGGATCCGGCGGCTGACGCTTGCCGGGTTCTCGCTGTTCGTTCTTCTGGCAGCGGGTTCGGTCCAGCTCAGTTCGATGGTAGGCGAGGCGGCGGGAAGCCTGCCGCCCACGCCCGATGTGGCGACGCTGCCGGTTTCTGCGGCGGTTACCGATCGCAACGGTCAGTTGCTGCGCGCCTTCACCACGCGCGACGGACGCTGGCGCCTGCCGGTGGACCGAGAGACGGTCGACCCCCGCTATCTCGACATGTTGATCGCCTATGAAGACCGAGGCTTTGCGGGTCACCATGGCATTGCCTGGTCGTCCATGGCTCGTGCTGCCGGGCAGTTTGTCGGGGCCGGGGGAAGGGTGGTTTCCGGCGGCTCGACGCTGACCATGCAGGTGGCGCGGCTGGTCGAGGGCCAGCCGACGCGCAACCTCTGGGGCAAGCTGCGGCAGATGGTGCATGCCGACCGGCTGGAGCAGGACCTCACCAAGGACGAGATCATCGACCTTTACCTGACGCTGGCGCCGTTCGGCGGCAATATAGAGGGCGTTCGTGCGGCAAGCCTTGCCTATTTCGGCAAGGAGCCGGGACGGCTCACCACCGCCGAAGCGGCGCTGCTGGTGGCGCTGCCGCAATCGCCCGAGGCGCGGCGGCCGGACCGTGACCCGGAAGCGGCGCGGCGCAGCCGTGACATGGTGCTCGACCGGCTCGTCGCCATGGGAGCCTTGCCCGCCGAAGAGGCGCTTGCGGCCAAGGACGACCCGGTGCCGCTGGTGCGTCGCGAGTTCCCCATGTTTGCCCCACACCTGGCGGAGCAGGCGGTCAAGGCGCAGCCCGAGAAACGCGAAGTGGCGCTCACCATCGACCGGCGGCTGCAGGAGGCACTTGAGCGTTTGGCTGCAGGACGGGCGCGCATTGTTGATCCCAAGGTTTCCATCGCTATTGTAGCAGCCGATATCGGGACCGGGGATATCTTGGCTTCGGTGGGCTCTGCAGGCCTGTTTGCAACGCAGAGCGCTGGCTATGTCGACATGACCACGGCCATCCGCTCTCCGGGATCGACGCTCAAGCCGCTGATCTATGGGTTGGCCTTCGAACTGGGCCTGGCCCATCCCGAGAGCCTGATCGAGGACCGTCCAACGGCATTCGGCGCCTATGTGCCGGTCAATTTCGACGGTTTCAGCCGGGGGACGGTGACGATCCATGATGCGCTCACCGAGTCGCTGAACATCCCGGCCGTCGTGGTGCTGGATGCCGTAGGCCCGGCACGGCTGGTCTCGCGCCTGCGCCGGGCGCATGCCGATCCGCGCCTGCCGGTCAACACGGCGCCCAGCCTTGCCGTGGGCCTCGGTGGCGTGGGGATCACGCTGCGCGACCTGGTGGCGACCTATGCCGCGATCGGCAATGGCGGCGAACCGGTCACCTTGCATGACGGGATTGTGCCGGCGCCGGAGGCTGGGCTTGCGGCGCCGGTGCTGGACCCGGTGGCGGCCTGGTATGTGGCCGATATCCTGGCAGACGTGCCGCCGCCGCTCAATGGGTCCCCCGGGCGGATCGCCTACAAGACCGGGACGTCCTATGGCTATCGCGATGCCTGGGCGATCGGCTTTGATGGCAAGACCGTCGTAGGCGTCTGGGTGGGCCGGCCGGATGGGGAGCCGGTGCCCGGCCTTTCCGGCATTGTGGGCGCAGCGCCGATCCTGTTCGAGGCCTTCGACCGCCTCGGAGATCGGCGTGCGCCGCTGCCGCGGGCGCCGAGCGGGGCCATCATTGCCTCCAACAGCGAGTTACCGACGCCGCTGCGCCGCTTCCGCCACCCCGACGAGGACATGGTGGCGCGGGACGCGGCGCCCGAAATTGCCTATCCCGGCGACGGGGTCGACGTCGACCTGGGGCTGGCCACCGGCTTTGCCTCGCCGCTGATGGTCAAGGTGCGCAACGGGGTGCCGCCCTTCACCTATTTCGCCAACGGCGCGCCGATCGGCCGGCCGGACTTTGCCCGGCAGAACCTCTGGGATCCGGACGGCCCCGGCTATGTCACCCTTTCCGTGGTGGATGCCGCGGGCAGGGGCGATACGGTCACGGTGTTTCTCAACTAGCGTCGCCTCCGAGTATGACCGTACGGTCGATGCCGATGTGTTCGAGGAAGTCGGCATCGTGGCTCACGACCAGCAAAGCGCCGTCATAGCCACGCAGCCCCGCCTCCACCTGCTCGATGGCGTGGATGTCGAGGTGATTGGTCGGTTCGTCGAGGATCAGCAGTTGCGGCGGGCTGTTGCCGCCAATGGTGCAGGCGAGCCCGGCGCGCAGCATCTCGCCGCCACTGAGGGTTCCGGCCAGCTGCAGGGCCGCATCGGCGCGGAACATGAAGCGGGCGAGGGCTGCGCGGCCGGTGTTCTCGTCGGCGTCGGGATTGAGAAGGCGAAAGTTGTCGCGGATGGAGAGCTGGGGATCGAGGAGGCTCACCGTCTGGTCGAGCAGCGCATGGGGCACCAGGATACGGGCTGAACCGCCTGCCGGAGCCAGATCGCCGGTCAGGAGGCGCAACAGCGTGGTCTTGCCCGCGCCGTTGGGGCCGGTGACGGCGACGCGCTCGGGTCCCGTCAGCTGCAGCGAGAAATTCCTGATGACGGGCGCTGCCGCATCGGGTCCGCCGCTCAGGGCATCGGCCTGCAGCACGACCTTGCCCGCCGGAAGACCGGTGGGCGTCAACGTGACCGAGAGCGGGGTCAGGACTTCGACATTGGCCCGCGCCTCGGAGGCCGCTTCCGCTGCGGCCTGGCGCAGGCGGCTGGCGAGCCGGGCGCCTTCGCCGCTGGTATTCTCGCTGTTTTCCTTCATGCCGCCCAGCATGATCCTGGGGATGTCGCCGCGAGCAGCCTTACGCTTGCCGGCGCCATCCTTGCGGGCCTTGCGCTCGGCCACGGCCTGGATCTTGCGGTCGATCTCGGCGACCTTGCGCTCGGCGGTGGACAGGCCGTGCTCCGCCGCCGCCAGTTCCAGCGCCTTGCGCTCGCTATAGTGGTCCCAGTTGCCGCCATAGGTCCTGGCGCCGAGGCTGGTCAGTTCCACGATGGCGTCCATCTGGCGGAGCAGCGTCCGGTCGTGGCTGACCACGATGGCGGCGCCGCGCCAGCGGCCGAGCAGTTCGGCCACGGCGGCGCGTCCATCGGCGTCGAGATTGTTGGTGGGCTCATCAAGGAGGATGATGTCGGGCTCGGCCAGCAGGAGGCGGGCCAGCAATAGGCGCGTGCGCTGGCCGCCGCTTAGCGTCGTGACCGGACGATCAGGTGCGTAGTGGGGAAGCCCCACATCCGCGAGCGCTTCCTCTACGCGGCCGGGCAGGGTCCAATCGGCTTCGCCGGCGTCGTCCAGCGTGCCGAGTCCCTGTTCCAGGCGGTCCAGCCGCGCCAGTTCGGCTGCGATGCCAAGTTGCTCAGCAATGGTTGTTTCGGGTCTCACCTGTACCGACTGTTCCAGCATGCCGATGGTGCCCTGAAGGGTAACAGAGCCGCTGGCAGGGGGGATAAAACCGGCGATGATACGAAGCAGGGTGGACTTGCCCGTGCCGTTGCGGCCGATCAGGCCGGTGCGGTGGGGGCCGAAGGAGAGGTCGAGGCCGCTGAAGAGCTGGTGGTTATCGGGCGTGGACCAGCTGAGCTGGTGCAGGGAAACGGAGGCAGGCATGGGCGGATTCCAGATGAGCGATGCGGGCGAGGCAGTCGTTCAAAGTGGAATCCATTTGGGCCGTCCGGTCAGTGCTGCGGATTGAGGGAAAATAGGGAAGGGGGCGGAGATGTCAACCTGTCGTCTTCGAAGTGGCCACGCCCACCGGCGTCATCCTCGGCTTGACCCGAGGACACTGCACTTACCAAACGGTTCGCAAGCGAAGAGCCCTCGGGTCAAGCCCGAGGGTGACGTCTGGTGGTGGTCAACATCCGCTGCGTGATGCTGCGAGCGCCGGCTCAGCTCCCCAGATATCGCCGCTTCAGATGCGCCTTGAAGAAGTCCGCGTTGAGCGGCTCGCCGGTCGCACGGGTGATGAGGTCGGGCGTCGACCAGCGTGAGCCCTGCGACCAGATGTGGTCGGCGCGCCACTGGTTGATGCTGGCGAAATCGCCCCGGCGGATGTCGTCGCGCAGGTCAGGCTGTGCCTTTTCCAAAGCTGCCCATTGCTGGGCGGCGATCATGGCGCCGAGCGTGTAGCTGGGGAAATAGCCGAAGGCGCCGCCCGGCCAATGAACGTCCTGCATGGGACCGTTCCGGGGATCGTTGATGGTGGAGATGCCCAGGTACTCGGTCATCTTTGCGTCCCAGGCTTCGGGGATGTCGCTGGCCTCGATCCGGCCGCTGACAAGGTCCTGCTCGAGTTCGTAGCGGAGGATGACGTGGAGCGGGTAGGTGACCTCGTCGGCATCGACGCGGATATAGCCGCGCTCCACGAAGTTCACCTCGTTGAGGATATCGGCGATTTCCCAGCCGGGGATGGCGTCCTCACCCAGATGCTGGTGCACCAGCGGCAGGGCGAATTCCCAGAATTCCGGGCTGCGGGCCAGCTGCATTTCGACGAACAGCGATTGGGACTCGTGAATGCCCATGCCGCGGGCCTTGCCCAGCGGCCAGTGCGACCAGTCCTTGGGCAGCCCCTGCTCGTAAAGGGCATGGCCGGTTTCGTGCAGCACGCCCATGAGCGAGGACAGGAATTCGTCGGTGCGGTAGCGCGTGGTCATGCGCACATCGGTGGGCACGCCGCCGCAAAAGGGATGGTGCGAGACGGCCAGCGAGCCATGGGTGAAATCGAAACCGACGGCACGCATGGCGGCAAGGCCGAGCTCGCGCTGCTTTTCGATCGGGTAGGGGCCATGGAGGCTCTTGCGCGGGCGGAGGCTCAGCCGCCGCTCCTGGGCATCGAGCGCCTCGCCAACGAAGTCCTTGAGGAAGGTCTTGAGGTCGTCGAAGACGCCGTCGAGATCGGCCATGCGGTTGCCCGGATCATATTGATCCATCAGCGCATCGTAGGGCGCCAGCTGCGTGGCGTCGGCGCGGAGCTGGGCTTCCTCGCGCACGAGGGCGACGACGCCTTCGAGGGCCGGCAGGAAACTGTCCCAGTCGCCCTTGGCGCGGAGGTCGCGCCAGAGCTGCTCGGAGCGCATGGTGGCGGCGGTGCGCCGTTCCACGAATTCGGTGGGCAGGCAGGTGGCGTTGATGTAATTGCGCTCGAACTCACCGAGCGCCAGTTGCTGGTCCTCCGACAGGTCCTGGGCCTTGGCGGCCTCGATCCAGTCGGCGATTTCGGGCGCGGTGGCCTGCCTGTGGTACATGCCGGCCAGATTGGACATGGCTTCGGCGCGCTTCTCGCCGCCGCCCACCGCCATGTGGGTCGCCTCGTCGGCGCCCAGGATGGACAGCGCATGTTCCAGCGATTCCAGCCGGCGGCCGAGCGTATCGAGTTTTTCAAAGGACATGGCTTGCTCCGAATAGTCCGGCGTCCTGTGTTCCACAGCCCGTGCCAGCGGGCAAGCGTGCGCAAGCGCCGCCTGGGTTGCGGTTCTGGAAGTTAGGCGGATCCCGAGACGGCTTTCGCCTCTGTGGGATTATAGTGTGAGACAATTGCCGTCTCGGGACGTCCGGTTTTATGCCGGACACGGGACTCGCGGGATC
>NZ_DATCMJ010000019.1:0-192651 GCF_036563435.1 Devosia sp. | reverse complement strand
CAACAACCGCACTGGCTTCAACCAGGGCGTCTACCAGCTCGGTGGTGGTGTTGAATTCGCAGTGACCGACTCGATCACCGTTCGCGGTGAAGTTGTTGGCCAGGGCGACTTCGACGGCGCTTCGGACTCCTTCTTCGAAGGTGCCAAGGCAACCGTCGGCGTTTCCTACCACTTCTAAGATTTTCAGCTCTGCTGAAGCGAACGGCTGCCCTCCCGGGCAGCCGTTTTTTTATGTCTAGTCACCAGCCAAGACCAATGTCAGGGGCAAGGCGATCTAGAACCAGCTGTTGAGAAGGTCAGGCAATTGCCATGGCATGACGATCCAGCGTGGGAAAGTCGCCATGCTGAGCAACAAGCCAAGACAGATGATCACGGGAATAGTGACGGCAGCCCTGTTCCACGGCGGCGGCAGGCGGCGCCCGATCAAAAGCATGATGACCGTGCCAAGGGCCGCATATAGAACGGCATCGACTGCGAAGGCCAAAAAGATCATGCGCTTTTCTAGCGCCGCGCAGCCCTTCTGGCCACAGGGCAAGCCACATAACGTTGACAGGGGCTCAACGCTGCCGCCCAACTTGCGCGTGCGACTGTGCAATAAGCCATGGTGTTTCGCCCATTCTGGTGGCATGACCTAGATCAATATCCGTCACGCGCAGAACGAGCTAGTCGATGTCCAAGCCTTCGCTGTTTGCCAATCTTGTTGCGGCCATTGGAGCGGTCGCAGTTGCCGTCCGTCACTCCGGCGACGGACCACGCAGCCCGGTCTATGGTCCGGCACCCGCCATGCCTGCCGCCAAGCCGCAGGGCAGCATTCCCACCCTCAAGATGCCGACGGCAAAGGGCTGGGAAAACGGCCGCACACCCATTGCCGCCGCAGGCCTCAAGGTCAACGCCTTTGCCACTGGTCTCGACCATCCGCGTAACATGCTGGTCCTGCCCAATGGCGATGTCCTTGTCGCCGAGTCCATGGGCGAGTCGGGCAATCCCAAGACCCTGTTCGACCACGCCATGTCGAGCACGATGAAGCGGGCCCGCGCCTCTGGCGATAGCCCAAACCGCATTATTCTCCTGCGCGATGCCGACGGCGATGGCGTCGCCGAAACGCGCCACACGCTGATTGACGGCGTGCGCCAGCCCTTCGGCATGGTCCTGCTCGGCGAGACGCTTTACGTCGGCGCCAGCGATGCCGTTCTCGCCTATCCTTTTGAAAGCGGCACCACCCGTATCACCGCTACTGGCCGCAAGATCATGGACCTGATCCCGGGCGGCCACTGGACGCGCAACCTCATCGCCAACCAGGACGGCACCAAGCTCTATGTGGCGGTGGGTTCGCTCAGCAATATCGGCGATGCCGGCATGGAAGCCGAAATCAACCGCGCCTGCATCCACGAACTGGACCTGGCGACGGGCACCAGCCGCATCTTCGCCGGCGGCCTACGGAACCCGGTCGGCATGGCCTGGGAACCAACGAGCCAGACGCTCTGGACCGTAGTCAACGAGCGCGACGGCTTGGGTGATGAGACGCCGCCGGATTACCTCACCTCCGTGCGGGATGGCGCCTTCTATGGCTGGCCCTATTCCTATTGGGGCGTGGTCGACGATCGCGTGAAGCAGGATCCGGCACTGGTCGCTTCCGCTACCCACCCGGACTATGCTCTAGGCGGTCACACCGCGTCGCTCGGCCTTTGCTGGCTCCCGGAGGGGACGCTGCCCGGCTTTGGGCCCGGCATGGCCATCGGCCAGCATGGTTCCTGGAACCGCAGCACGCTTAGCGGCTACAAGCTAACCTTTGTCGCCTTCGAGGGTGGCAAGCCGACTGGCCGGCCGCGCGACATCCTGACCGGCTTCCTCTCGGAGGACGAAAAGTACAGCTATGGCCGCCCCGTCGGTGTCGCCCTTGCCAAGGACGGCTCTGTGCTGATGGCTGACGACGTCGGCGACGCGATCTGGCGGGTGACCGGCCTCTGAGGGCGCCCACGATCATGCGAAGAACGGCCGCACCGCTGCGGGAGAGCGCCACGATCTGGCTGTTTCGCGCTGTTCTCGTGGTGCTGTTGATCCTCGCGTGGTGGGGGGCGGCGCTGCTGGTCGGCCGCAATCTGGTGCCAACGCCGCTTGCGACCTGGCAGGCGGCGACGACCCTCTTTGCCCAGCCAGCCATCTACCAGGCGACGGCCAATTCGCTGGGCGTCTATCTTGGCGGCATGCTGATTGCCATTGCCATCGGCCTGCCCGCTGGGCTGGTTGCCGGCGGCGTGCCGCTGGTGGGCAAGGTGCTGGACCCGTTCTTCAACGCCCTGATGGCGACGCCCCGCGTGGCGTTCATCCCGCTGATCATTGTGCTGCTGGGCCTCGGCTATGAGGCCAAGATTGCCGTCGTTGCCCTCGGCGCGGTGATGCCGATCCTGGTCAATACCTATGCCGGCGTGCGTAATGGCGATCCTGAACTGGTGGAAATGGCCCACTCCGCCGGCGCCACGAAGCTTCAGGTCTTCACCAAGATCCTCCTGCCCGGCGCTGCACCCTTCATTGTTGTGGGGCTGCGCCTCGGCGCCACGATCGGCCTCATCAACACCGTGGTGGCCGAGCTTTATACCGCTGTTCAAGGCCTAGGCGGGCTCCTTGCCACTTATGGCAACACCTTCCGCATGGCGCCCTATTTCGTGGTCGTGCTGATCCTTGCCCTCCTGGGCGTACTCATCACCGAGGCACTTCGCCTCCTTGAGCGGCGGCTGGAACGCTGGCGCCAGCACTAAAGAGAAGGCGCTGCCCGCGGGCAGCGCCTCGGTCGCCTAGAGCATCGGTTCACCGCCCGTCACCGGAACGATCGCCCCGGTCATGTAACTGCCGTCCTCCGACGCCAGAAGGACATAGGCGGCTGCCAATTCCCCCGGTTGGCCGGCGCGTCCGAGCGGCGTCTGCTGCCCGAAATTCTCGACCTTCTCGGGCGGCATGGTCGAGGGGATCAATGGCGTCCAGATCGGACCGGGCGCCACCGCATTGACCCGGATTCCCTTCTCGCCCAGCATCTGTGCCAGGCCCGTGGTGAAGTTCGACACCGCGCCCTTGGTGCTGGCATAGGCCAAAAGCGGCGGGGACGGCGACTTGGACTGGATCGAGGTCGTATTGATGATGGCGCTGCCCGGCTTCATATGCGGCACCGCCGCCTTGCTAAGGTAGAACGGCGCATAGATATTGGTGCGGAAGGTCGTGTCCCATTCCTCGGCCGTAATGTCGCCGATATCGGCATAGGTGCGCTGGAACGCAGCATTGTTGACCAGCACATCCAGCCGGCCGAACTGGTTGACCGCAGCGTCGACCAGGGCGTTGCAGTGGCTCTCCTCGGTGATGTCGCCAGCCATCACGACGGCCTTGCGGCCAGCCTTTTCGATCCACTGCGCCGTGTCGCGCGCATCTTCATGCTCGCTGAGATAGGACAGGACGATATCGGCCCCTTCGCGCGCAAAAGCGATGGCGACGGCGCGGCCGATGCCGCTGTCGGCGCCGGTGATGATGGCTACCTTGCCCTCGAGCTTGCCATGGCCGACATAGCTTTCCTCGCCATGATCGGGATCAGGCGTCATCTCGCCGATGGTGCCGGGCGGGTTCTGCTGCTGGGGCGGGATGGTGGATGGCTTGTCGATTTCAGTCATTGGACTCTCCTCGTCTGGTGGAGGCCAACCACTCGGGCCCGGTGAAGTTCCATGCGCTTGCTTCAGGACGGCCGCAACCGAGCCCGGGCTTCACCGTTGCTCCCCTAATCGGGAGACAGATCGTGACCAAAACTTCCAGCACCGGCCATGGCCGCAATGCCGACGCACCCCAGGACATTCCACCCTCCGGCTGGAAGGACGTCCTGTGGCGGACTTATCGCGAGTTCAACGACGACCGCGTCACGCTGATCGCGGCAGCCGTAACCTATTATCTGCTGCTCTCGATCTTCCCGACCCTCACCGCGTTTGTCTCGATCTACGGCCTGTTCAACGACCCGGCCACCGTCAGCGAACATGTCGCCATGCTCTCGACCGTGGTGCCCGAAGGCGGCATGGCTATCATCAATGAACAACTGACACGTCTGACCAGCACCGGCGAAACGACGCTTGGTCTCGCCCTGCTAATCTCGGTCGCCATTGCCCTCTGGAGCGCGAGCTCGGGCGTCAAGACCATGTTCGAGGCCATGAACGTCGCCTATGACGAAAAGGAAGAGCGCAACTTCTTTGTCCTCAATGGCACCGCACTCCTCTTCACCCTCGCCGGTATCGTCGGCGCCATCGTTCTGCTGGGCGCCGCCGTGGTGGTTCCGGCGGTCTTGCAGTTCATCGGGCTTGGCGCGGGTGTCGAATGGCTCCTGCGCATCGGCTCCTATGTCGTCCTGGCCCTGATCCTGATGCTGGGGCTTGCCGCGCTCTACCGCTTCGGCCCCAGCCGCCAGCAGGCAAAGTGGCGCTGGGTCTCCCCCGGAGCCATCCTTGCCACGCTCCTCATCATCGTCGTGTCGCTGCTCTTCTCCTGGTATGCCGCCAATTTCGGCAATTACGACAAGACCTATGGATCGCTCGGCGGCCTCATCGCCCTCCTCACCTGGCTATGGATCACCGTGACGGCGGTGATCATCGGCGCCGAACTTAATTCGGAAGCCGAACGGCAGACGCGAAAGGACTCCACGGCCGGCCGCGACTCTCCCCTGGGCCATCGCGACGCCCATGCCGCCGACACGGTGGGCGAGGAAGCGGGTGCAGACACTGGCGACGACGCCTTTGCCGGCAAGAGCGCCGAGTGGGTCGCCGGCTACCATGCCGCCCGCGAGAAGTTCCGCCCCGAGCGCCGCCACTCGCTTGGCGCCATGCTGGTCGCCCTTCCGGCCTCGGCGGCCCTCAGCGCCATGCGGTCGCGCCGAAAGTAGGGGGGCCTGCTTCCTTGTTGAACCAATTGGGCCCATACCGGCTTTAGCAAGGCAGGCCGCATCACGGCCTCGGGAGGAAGACGTAGAATGCTTGGGCGCCGTGTTGTCTTGCCCCCTGGGCGCCGGACCTCCCCCTTTGAAGCCCTGGGCACCTTTGCCGTGGTGGCGGCGCTCCTTTATTTCGGGGCCGGCATCATCGTGCCGCTGGTGCTGGCCACGCTCTTGGCCTTCGCACTCACGCCCCTAGTGACCTGGCTCAATCGCCGCCTGCACTTACCCGATCCGGTGGCGGTCGTCCTCGCCGTCCTGGTAGCGATCCTTATCCTCGCCACCCTTGCCGGCATTACCGGCCTCCAGGTGGCCCGGCTCGGCCAGCAGATGCCCGCCTACCAGGAAACAGTCACCACCAAGCTCCACGGACTGCAGGAACAATTCGGCGGTGGCGCCGTGCTAGAGCGGATCAACGAGACGGTCACCGACCTCACCGAACAGTTGAGCGCCAGTGGCAGTCCAGAGGCGCCGGTGGAGGGCCGCCCCGTTCCGGTGGTCGTTTCCAATGACAGCGGCCCATTCAGCCTCCTCAGCTCGGTTCTCGGCTCAATCGTCGGTCCGGTGGCCACGGTCGCCATCGTCATCGTGGTGTTGATCTTCTTGCTGCTGGGCCGCGCCGATCTCCTCGACCGCTTCATTCGTCTCGTCGGCTCCAGCGACTACGCCAAGGCCAATATTGCCATCGCCGATGCCAGCAAGCGCGTCGGCCGCTACCTCCTTGTTCAGTTGGCGGTTAACTGCACCTACGGGTTCCTGTTCGGCCTCGGCCTGTGGCTGATCGGCGTGCCCAGTGCCGTGCTCTGGGGCCTGCTGATTGTCGTCTTCCGCTATATCCCCTTTGTGGGCGCGCTGATCATCGCCATCGTCCCTATCTTCCTTGCCTTCGCCGTGGATCCGGGATGGAACATGCTGATCCTTAGCATCGGCCTGTTCATGGTGCTCGATCTCACCACCGCCAATGTCGTCGAGCCCCGCCTTTATGGCTCCAGCACCGGCGTTTCGCCGATTGCCATCCTCCTCTCCGCCATGTTCTGGGCCACCCTTTGGGGTCCGGTCGGGCTGATCCTTGCCACGCCGATGACCGTCTGCCTCGTGGTTATAGGGCGCCACCTGCCGCAGTTCCGCTTCCTGGAAACGCTTCTGGGCAGCGAGCCGGTGCTCACGCCGCCCGAGCAGTTCTACCAACGCCTGCTCAAGGGCAACACGCAGTCGGCCGTCGAAACGATGGAGGACTATGTCGCCGAACACGGCAAGCCCGCCTTCATCGGTGAGGTGGCGATGCCGGCGCTGCGCCTTGCCAGCGCCGAGCTCACCGACCGCCCCGAAGCGCTGGAACAGCGACGGCAGCTGACCGATTCGCTCGAAATCGTGCTCGAAGAACTCGACGAAGCCGATGCGCCAGAGGGGCGGCTCGTGCTGCTGGTCGGTGGCCGCAGCGAGATGGACGAGGCTGCAGCCCGACTTCTTGCTCTCCAATTGTGCGAAAAGGGCGTTCCCACCAAGGTGCTGCCACCGCTGGCAATCACCCCCGAAGCCCTGGGGCGCCTGGAGCTTGATGGCGTCAGTGCCGTCGCCATGGTGTTCCTGGGCGCCGACTTCCGCTCCCACGCCCGCTATGTGTCGCGGCGGCTCCGGGCGAGCGCCCCTGGCCTCAGCCTCGTGGTGTGCGCCCTAGGTGAACAACCTGATGGACTAACCGCCGACAAGCTGCATCTTGATGCCATCTACCGAAGCGACGGCGAGGCCATAAGGGAGCTTGAGCAAGCCTGGCAGGCAGGCACTATCGACTGCCCCGACAGCGTCCGTTCAGCCAGCAGCCGCACCGCAATGGCGGACGATGCACTGATCAGCGCCGAATTGGAGAAGATCGCCGGCGAGTTCGACGTGCCGGTCGCCTCGCTCAACCTCCTTGACGACGAGCGGCACATGGCCGATGCCGACGCGCATCAGCTCACCGAAATCATCGCCACCAGCGCCGAGCCTCTCGTCGTCACCGCGAAAAGCGAAGACCCGCGCTTTGCCAAGAACAGCTATCTTCAGTTCAACGGCATCCACCTCTATGCCGGTGTCCCGCTGATCCTGCCCACCGGGGAAGTCATCGGGGCTCTCGCCCTCCTCGACTACGAGGAACACGCCTTCGGGCCGGAGGCGGTGACCCAGCTCCAGCACCGCGCGGCCAGCCTCGTCACCAAATTTGCCGAGCATGCCAGGGTGACACCGCAGCCAAGCTGACCCAGCCTTTCTGTCAATTTCATGCGAACTTACAGCTTTGTAACGTGCGTGATCCTCTGGCGCTGGTAGGGTTGGGCAATTCGGCCGGCTCGTACCAGCCACCTCCCCGCTCCGCATGAGGCTCCTGCTTGCTCCGACAGCTTACGGCATCCCTTATCGTTCTGGCTGCCGCGGCCGTGGCTGTCGTCATGTTCGTGCCTGGCGCCGCCGCCATGCTGGCCACCTATGGCATTGCTGTGCCTTTTGCCCCGGCTGCCGAACAGGCTGCGCCTGCCGCGGGCGGGCGCAATCCGGGCGGGCCTCGGGGTCCCGCCCGCCCCGGCGGCTTCAACCGGCAGACCAATGTGGTGACCACTGCCGTCACCCTTGCCACCATCAACAACAGTCTCAGCGCCATCGGCGAAGGCACCGCCTCGCGCTCGGTAACCGTCTCCTCTCCGGCAGGCGGCACCCTCGCAGAAGTGCTGGTGCGCCCCGGTCAGGTCGTGGCTGCAGGCGATGTCATCGCCCGTCTCGATTCCGAGGCCGAGCAGATCGCGCTCGACCAGGCGCGGCTGACCGCGGAAGACGCGGCGGCGACGCTGGCGCGGACGGAGGGCCTCGCCAGCAACAATGTCGTCGCCACCACGGCGCTAACCGCGGCACAACTGGCCGCCGCCAATGCCGACCTCGACCTGCGCAATGCCGAGGTCTCGCTCTCGCGCCGCACTATTTCCAGCCCCATTGCCGGAACGGTCGGGCTTATCCGCGTCACCCCCGGCAACTACGTCCCGGCTCAGACGGCGGTCACCACCATCGACGACACCTCCTCTATCCTCGTGGATTTCTGGATCCCCGAGCGCTTTGCCGCCGCCGTCTCGCCTGGCATGGCTGTCGAAGTCTCCGCCGTGGCGCTGCCCGGCCGAAGCTTTGCGGGCGAGGTCAGCGCCGTGGACAACCGCATCGACCCGGCAAGCCGCACCCTCCAGGTCCAGGCCGAGATACCCAACGATGACGAGCTGCTGCGCGCCGGCATGTCCTTTTCCGTGTCGCTAAGCTTTCCAGGCGAGACCTTCCCCGCCGTCAATCCCCTGGCTATCCTCTGGTCGGCCGAAGGCTCCTATGTGTGGCAGTACCAGGAGGGCAAGGCCGTCAAGACCATGGCCGAGATCGTCCAGCGGAACAGCGATGGCGTGCTGGTGCGGGCCGATCTCGAGCCCGGCGACGCCATCATCACCGAGGGCATCCTCCAGTTGAGCGACGGCGCCGAGGTGACGCTGCTTGAAGGGCCGGACGGAGCGGCTCCCGCCGCCACGGCCGACGCCACGCCGCAGCCCTGATCGGAAACAGCCATGTCGATTTCGCAAAAGAACGAACGCGGCGGGACCCTGGCAGCCTTGTTCGTACGGCGGCCCGTGCTGGCCCTGGTGGTCAATGCGCTGATCGTGGTTGCCGGCCTTGCGGCGCTGCTCGGTGCCGAAGTGCGGGAACTGCCCAGCGTCGAGCAGCCGGTGCTGTCGGTCTCGACCAGCTTTCCTGGGGCGGCGGCCGAAACGGTGGACCGTGAGGTCACGGCGGTGGTCGAAGGCGCTGTGGCGCGGGTGCAGGGCGTCACCGGCATTTCCTCGTCTTCCTCGACCGGGTCGAGCCGCGTCACGCTTGAATTCTCCGACGGCACCAATCTCGACACCGCAACCTCCGATGTGCGCGATGCTCTGAGCCGCACTACGCGCAGCCTTCCGGAAGGCGCGGAAGATCCCACGATCTTCAAGGCCGATAGCGACGCACAGCCAGTGATGCAGTTAGCCGTCACCTCCAATACCCTGTCGGTTGCCGACCTCAGCGCCCTGGTGGAGGATGTCATCTCCGAGCGGCTGGCTGCCGTCGAGGGCGTGGCCGAAGTCCAAGTCTATGGCACGCGCGAAACGGCCTTCGAGGTCGATGTCGATCCGGTCAAGCTCGCCAGCCTCGGCCTCACCGTTGCCGATGTGCGCAATGCCCTCTCCACCATCGCCTTTGACACGCCCGCCGGCTCCATCAATGGTCCAAACCAGAACATATCGGTCCGGGCCATTTCCGAAGTCACGACGCCGGAAGATTTCGAGAAGCTCATCCTCAACAAGCGCACGGTGCTCGGCGATGTCGCTACCGTCGTCTTCGACGCCGCGGCCAGCACCTCCTCGCTCCGCTCCGACGGCGAGCCCGGCATTGGCCTGGGCATCGTGCGGCAGGCGCAGTCCAACACCATCGAAATCTCCCAAGGCGTCGAGGCGGCCGTCGAGACGCTCAACGAAACCCTGCCAGAGGGGGTGACGGTCAAGATATCCAGCGACGACGCCGTCTTCATCGAGGGTGCGCTGCACGAGGTGGAGATCGCGCTTCTTGTGTCGCTCGTCGTAGTCGTGGGCATCATCTACCTGTTTCTCTTGGACTGGCGCGCTACGGTCGTCCCCGCCCTCTCCATGCCCATTGCCCTGCTAGGTGCCGTGGCCGGCATTTATCTCGCGGGCTTTTCGCTCAACATCATCACCCTGCTGGCGCTCGTGCTTGCCACCGGTCTGGTAGTAGACGACGCCATCGTGGTGCTGGAAAACATTGTCCGCCGCAAGGGCATGGGCGCCGGTCCACGGGCCGCCGCCGTCTTGGGTACTCAGGAAGTGTTCTTTGCCGTGATTGCGACGACGCTGACGCTCGCCGCCGTCTTCCTGCCCCTCTCCTTTCTTGAAGGCCAGACCGGCCGGCTGTTCCGCGAATTCGGCTTTACCCTGGCCATTGCCGTTCTGCTGTCGTCGCTGGTTGCCCTGTCCCTGGGACCCATGATTGCCTCGCGCCTCCTTAAAGGCAGCGAGCACAAGAGCCATGGCGGCCTGATCGGCGGAATTGGCCGGTTCTTTGCCGCCCTCTATCGGCGCACGCTCCGGCTGGCGCTGCACAACCCCTTCGTGATCGTCCTGATCGCGCTGCTTTTTGCGGCCTCCTCCTTCTTCGTCTATGGCAACCTGCGCCAGGAGATCACCCCGCCCGAGGACCGTTCGCAGATTTCGCTGCGCATTTCCGCTCCCAGCACCGCCAGCCTTGACTATGTCCGCACCCAGCTGACGCAGGTTGAATCCATGCTGCAGCCCTTCGTCCAAAGCGGCGAAGTTGCCTCGATCTTCGTCCTGTCCGGCTGGGGCAGCGGTGGCTCGCTCACCCTTACGCTGGCGCCCTGGGGCGAGCGCGAGCGCAGCCAGGCCGAGATCGCTGCCGATATCCAGGCGCTGATGGCTCAGGTTCCGGGCGTACGCGCCTCGGTGGGCCAAGGCAATAGCCTGGGCATTCGCGGTGGCGGTTCGGGCCTGCAGTTTGCGGTCGTGGGGTCGGACTATGCGGTGCTCGCAGAAACGGCGCAGACCATCACGACGCAGCTGGAACAAGACGGCCGCTTTGGCCGCGTCCAGGTGAGCTATGACACCACGCAGCCGCAGTTAACCCTGACCGTCGACCGAGCGCGCGCCGATGCCCTGGGCATCGACATCAACGGGCTGGCGACCACGATGCAGGCCATGATCGACGGCGCCGATATCGGCAACGTCTTCATCAACGACACCAGCTACACCGTCCGCATGGTGTCGAGTTCCAATCCGGTCAACGACCCGCGCGATCTCGAGACCCTGTTCGTCAAGACCGGCGACGACCGCTACGTGCCCATGTCGACCATCGCCACCATCACCGAATCCGCCGTGCCGCCCTCGCTCCGCCGCGAGCAGCAGCGGCGGGCCGTACCGGTGACGGCAAGCCTCGAAAGCGGCCTTGCGCTAGGCGATGCCTACTATCAGGCGCTCGAAATCGCCCGGCCCATTCTGCCGGAAGGCGTATCGATCATCCCGATGGCCGAGGCCAAGACCTTGGGCGAAGCCAGCAATGGTCTCTTCGTCACCTTCGGCTTCGCCCTCGTCATCATCCTCCTGGTGCTGGCCGCGCAGTTCGAGAGCATCTGGAGCGCGGTGATCGTCATGACCACGGTGCCCTTCGGCGTCGCCGCGGCGCTTTACGCCCTGCTGGTCACCGGCGGCTCGCTCAACATCTATTCCCAGATTGGCCTCGTCCTCGTGGTCGGCATCATGGCCAAGAACGGCATCCTGATCGTGGAATTTGCCAACCAACTGCGCGACCGCGGCCTGTCGGTGGCCGAGGCCATCGAACAGGCCTCCAACATTCGCCTGCGGCCGGTGATGATGACGATGATCGCCACGATCCTGGGCGGTTTGCCGCTGGTGCTGGCCAAGGGCGCCGGTGCCGAGGCGCGCACGGCGCTCGGTTGGGTCATGGTGGGCGGCCTGAGCTTTGCCGCCCTTTCCACGCTCTATCTCACGCCCGTCGCCTACCTGATGCTGGCGCGCTTCTCCAAGCCCAAGGTCGAGGAAGAAGCGCGGCTCGAGCGCGAACTCGAAGCAGCCAATGGGCTGGCCGACCCCGCCGAATAGACCGGCAGCGTCGTCTAGTAGACCGCGTTGCCGGCCTTGTCGAAGAGGATGGTCTTGGCCGGATCGGCATTGAAGGTGAGGCTCTCGCCGCGCGTCAGCGCATGATCGCCCGCCAGCACCGCCAGCCAGGAGGCGCCCGAGGGCAGTTCCACATTGACGATGGTCTCGTTGCCCAGGCGTTCGATCAGGGCAACGCGCCCGAGGATCGAGCCCGAGGCAACCGGCGTGAGGTCATGCGGTCGCACGCCCAGCGTCAGCGTATCGCCGACACCAAGAGAGGCGGCAGGCTTGGTCAGCTGCAGGTTCAGCACGTCCTGCCCCGAGACGGTGACCGTCTCGCCATTGACCGCGCCGACCTTGACCTCGACAAAGTTCATCTTGGGCGAGCCGATGAAGCCGGCGACAAAGAGATTGGCCGGCCGCTGGTAGAGGTCGATCGGCGCGCCGACCTGCTGCACGACCCCGGCGTTGAGCACCACGATCTTGTCGGCCAGTGTCATGGCCTCGACCTGGTCGTGCGTCACATAGATCATGGTCGCGCCCAGGTCCTGGTGGAGCTTGGAGATCTCCATGCGCGTATCGACGCGCAATGCGGCGTCGAGGTTCGACAGCGGCTCGTCGAACAGGAACACCTCCGGCTGCCGCACGATGGCACGGCCGATGGCCACGCGCTGGCGCTGCCCGCCCGAGAGCTGGCTCGGCTTGCGATCGAGCAGGTGCTCCATCTGGAGGATCCGCGCCGCTTCGCGGATCTTCTGTTCGCGCACGTCGTG
Organism: Devosia sp.; assembly: GCF_036563435.1. Taxonomy (GTDB): domain Bacteria; phylum Pseudomonadota; class Alphaproteobacteria; order Rhizobiales; family Devosiaceae; genus Devosia. Next base: position 180,247 of record NZ_DATCMJ010000019.1, on the reverse strand, counting down.
CGGCGTCTTGGCCAGCTTCAGCCCGAAACCGACATTGTCGTAGACGGTCATGTGCGGATAAAGCGCATAATTCTGGAACACCATGGCGATGCCGCGGTCGCGCGGCTCCACGGCATTGCAGAGCTTGTCGCCGATCCAGAGTTCACCGCCGGTGATGTCCTCGAGCCCGGCGATCATGCGCAGCAGGGTGGACTTGCCGCAGCCCGAAGGCCCGACAAACACCACGAACTCGCCATGCTCGATATCGAGGTCGACGCCCTTGATGACTTCGACTTCGCCATAGCTCTTGTGGAGGGACTTGAGCGAGAGACCAGCCATGATGACTATCCTTTGACGGCGCCGGCGGTCATTCCCGCAACGATCTGCCGGTTGAAGAACAGGAAGACGATCAGCGGTGGAATGGTGATGAGCGCAATATTGGTGAAGAGGAGATTGAACGACGTGTTGAACTGCGACTGGAAGTTGTAGAGCGTCAGCTGCACCGTCGCATTGGCATTGCCCGGCAGGTAATAAAGCGGGTTGGTGAAGTCGTTGAAGATGCCCACCGACTGGACCACGATATTGGTCACCGTTACCGGCCAAAGCAGCGGCAGGATCACCCGGAAGAACACGTCCAGCGGCCGCGCCCCGTCGATCCGCGCCGCCTCGTCGAGCTCGCGTGGAATGGTGGCGATGAAGGCGCGGTAAAGGATGATCGAGAAGGGTAGGTTATAGGCCACCTCGATCAAGATCATGCCATGGAGCGTACCGAAGAGCTTGAGGCCCTGAAGGAGGGTGATGGTGGGCACCACGGCCGGCGGGATCATGAGGCCGGCCAGGATCAGGAACTCGATCAGCCCATTGAACTTGGTTTTGCGGCGCGCCAGCACGAAGCCCACCATGGCGGCGAGGATCACCAGCAGCGTGACGCTGGCGACAGTCAGGATCGTCGAGTTGACGAAGGCCGTCACCAGCATCCAGTTGCGGGTGGTGACCACGGTGACGATGTTGTCCCAGAGGTGGAAGCCCGTCGGCCAAGAGAAGTCGCGGAGCGCGGCCTGCCGCTGGTCCTTGAACGTCATTAGGACGATAAAGGCAAACGGCACCAGGAAGACCACCACCGACGCCAGGATGGCGACAATGCCGCCCAGAACGGAAGCGCGCGATCTCATTCGTGGCCCTGCTTGCGGTTGAGGAACATGGTGATCGGCACAACGAGGATGCCGATCAGGATGAAGAGCACGACATTGCCCGCGGTCGAGAGGCCATAAAAGCCCGCCTGGTACTGCTTGTAGATCACCGAGGCGACCGTATCGGAGGCAAAGCCTGGCCCGCCCTTGGTCATGGCCCAGATAAGGTCAAAGGTGCGCAGGCCCCCGATGAAGCTTAGGGTGATCACCGTGGCTGTGGCGGGGCGGCTCAGCGGCAGGGTGACATAGAGGAAGTTCTGCCATGGCCCGGCGCCATCAATGCGCGCCGCTTCATAGTAATCCTTGGGAATGGCAACGAGCCCGGCAATATAGATCACGGTAGCAAGGCCCACGCCCTTCCACACATCCACCAGCGCCACCGAAAACAGCGCAAGCTTGGGATCGACCAGCCAACCCGGGCCCTTGATGCCGAGAAGGGCCAGCCCCTCGTTGATCATGCCCTGGGTGGGATGCATCAGAACGGTGAAGGTGATGCCCACCCCCACGGTCGAGACCAGGACGGGAAAGAACACCACGGAGCGTAGGTAGCCGCGCGCAATGATATTGCTGGTCAGCAGCATGGCCAGCGCCATGCCGAGCACCACTTTGAGGCCCGAGGTGATGACGGCATAGACGACCGTGTTGATCAGGCCCTGAACCAGGAATGGCTCACGGAAGAACTGCACGAAATTGTCGAGGCCGATAAAGGTGGCGTTGAACAGCGTCCAGCGCGTGAGGCTATAGTAGAAAGAGGACAGGGTGGGCGCCAGAAACAGCACCGCATAGATCACCGCCGCCGGCAGGAAGAACCAGCCAGGATAAAGGGAACGGCTCTTGCCGTGTGATGTGGGTGCTGCAGCGGCCATGGCAAATCCTTGCAAACAAATGACCGGACGGGAAGCCCGTCCGGTCGAACGTCAGCGATAGCTTACCAGCCGGAGAGACCGAGCTGCTGAGCCTGCTTGCGAACGTCCTCGTCGTAGAGGGCGGCAGCATCGGCGGGTTCACGGATGCCGGAGCCCACTTCAACCGTCAGCTGTTCCAGGATCGGACCCTTGATGGGCGACAGGAACTCGAGCGCTGGGGCGTTCTTGCCACCTTCCTCGAAGTAGGGCAGCAGGTCGGAAACCGAGGTCACGACGTCCTCGGGAAGCTCGCAACCCTCGATGAGGTAGGGTCCATTGACGGCCACGGCCTCGCTTTGGACGGCGCAGCCTTCGGGGCTGGCGACAAAGGCCAGGAACTGCTTGGCAACGTCCACATTGGACGAGGTCTGCGGAATGTAGAAGCCAGCCGGCATCCACACGGTCAGCCCATTGTCCTCGGCGCTATCGCCGGGGAGTGCAAAGAAGCCCACATCGTTGATCTGGTCAGGATAGCCTTCCGACAGGGCCGGAATGGCAAAGGTGATCATGGGGTAGTGGGCGCCTTCGCCCTGAGCGATCATGCGCAGGCCGTCTTCATAGGTGGCGGCGCCGAAATCCTCGTTGAAGTAGCCGCCATCGGCCACTGCCTTGAGGCGCTCGAAGCTGCGAACCGCCTCAGGGGTAGTCGCAAACTTTGCCGTGCCGGCAGTGTACTGCTCGGCGAAGTCGGGATGGGCCGACTGCACATTGTAGTAGTCGGCCAGAACAATCACCTGGCTGGTCCAGGGCTCGCCATAGGTCTGGATCACGGCCGGGATGCCGGCGGCCTTGATCTTCTCGTTGTTGGCCATGAATTCGTCCCAGGTCTTGGGAACGGACAGGCCAAGTTGCTCATAGATCTTGGTATTGTAGAAGATGCCGCCAGCCTCGGCCGGCCGGGTGGGCACCCCGTAAACGCCTTCGCCTGCCGAAACCACCTGCTTGAAGCTGTCGGCAATACCGTCCATGAAGGCTTCGCCGCTGAGATCCACCAGGGTCTGCGCGGGGTTGAGCGCCTGCAGCAGCGAGCCGGTATTGTACCAGAAGATGTCGGTCATCTGGCCGGTCGCCAGGCGGGTCTTGACGATGTTGTCGCCCTCGCCGCCGCCGGGGCGGGTTTCGATTTCGATGGAGACGTCGGGGTTCTTTTCCTCGAATGCGTTCACCAGCGCCTCGGAGATCGCGATCGTATGCGAGGCGTTATCGACGAGCATGGTGAGGTTCACGCTCTGCGCCATGGCGGCGCTGGAAAGGGCGGTCATGCCCAGAAGGCCGGCGGCAAAGCCGGCAAGCAGCAGATTGTTCTTGGTCGACATAGTCTTCCTCCCGGTCGAGCCCGCTTATGCGGGCACAGTGTTTCCCACAAGCCTAGGGCGTGCGGGCGTTGATATCCACCTTGGCGAGCTTGAGGTGCTCGGCAGGGCGATAGGTAAAGGTGATCGTGTGCTGACCCGCGCTCAGTTCGCGCTCTCCGCCGGACCAGGCCTCGCCATCCACTTCGATCTGGCCGTAGCGGTCGCCGAGGCGCAGCACGCCCTTCGTGCCGCCAGGCACTTCGATCTCGTAGCGGACGCGATCGCCCTCTACGGTCCAGGCGGCCCTGATCGTGCCGCGTGGCGAGTCATGGTGCGCCGCCACGGGCGACAGTTCGGGAATGATCGTCGGTTCGAAGATGATGGTTTCGAAACCCGGACGGTTTTCGTCCGGACGGAAACCCGCCACGCCTTCCAGCAGCCACTGGCACACGGCGCCATAGGCATAGTGGTTGTAGCTGTTCATCTGGGGATTATAGATCGAGCCATCTGGCTGGATAGCGTCCCAGCGTTCCCAGATCGTGGTGGCGCCCATCTTCACCTGATAGAGCCAGCCGGGCACGTTCTCCTGAAGGAAGACGTCAGCGGCAATACCGGGCTCGCCGATCTTGACCAGTGCGGGAAGCAGGGCCGGCGTTCCGATGAAGCCGGTGCCGATGCGCCCCTCGGCCCGCAGGATGGTCGCCTTGAAGTAGTGCTTGGCGGCCTCGCGCTTCTCCTCGGGAATAAGGTCGTGGAGGAAAGCCAGGGCGTAGGAGGTCTGGTCGTCATAGGCCAGGCGCCCCGACTGGGTGACGAATTCCCAGGCGAACGCCGCCTTGACCTCGGCCGCCATTGTCTCGAGCCGCTTTGCCGTGGCCTCGTCGCCGACGATCCCGGCAATGCGGGAGACAAGCTTGGACGTCACATAAAGGTAGATCGTTGCTGCCGCCTCGTCGCCGATGGTGGGCAGGGGCTTGGCCGAGGGGCCGCTTGGCTGCAGCCAGTCGCCAAAGGAGAAACCGCGTGCGCCCCACTGCCGCGGGGGTGACACGATGGGGCCATCGCTGATCGACCACACGAAATCCACCCAGCGGATCATGGCGGGCAGCGCTTCCTTGAGGAAGGCCGTGTCGTTGTAGTGGAGATAGAGCTGCCACGGCACGACCGCGACGGCATCGCCCCAGCCAGTCGAGCCGTAGAAGCCCGGATAGTGTTCGGGTTGCAAGCGGGTCGGATCGGGCACCACATGCGGCACCGCGCCGTCTTCCCGCTGGTCGACCATCAGGTCGCGCATCCACTTGCGGAAGAAGCCCTGCACCTCACCCAGATACATGGCGGTGCCGGCAAAAACCTGAGCGTCGCCGGTCCAGCCCAGGCGCTCGTCGCGCTGCGGGCAATCGGTCGGTACTTCTATGAAATTGCCGCGCTGCGACCAGAGCGTGTTCAGCACCAGGCGATTGACCAGCGCATTGCCTGAGGTGAAGCTCGCCTTGGCCTCGGCAACCGAGCTGATCGGCACCGAAACGATGCTGAGCAGTTCCGCATCGCCCTCGATGCGCACCCGCACGTAGCGGAAGCCCTGGAAGGTGAAGTGCGGCCGGTAGCTCTCTGTGCCGGAGCCCGACAAGACATATTCGAGGCGCGCCTCGGCGGTGCGGAAGTTGCCGTTATAGAACTGGCCGTCATTGTCGAGCACTTCGGCATGCTCGACATGAACAGTCGCACCGCCCTGGCCGCGAACTTCGAAAGCGACATAGCCGCCGATATTCTGGCCGAAGTCGTAGACCGTGCGGCCTGCGTCGTCGGTCCACTGCTTGACGGGTGACAACGGCGCAAGCTCGCGCACCGGCGTCGTCTCATGGGCGACGAGGCGGCCGGCGTCGAAGGCGACGGCATCGACGCCTCCCGAGAGCTTGGGCGCCATGCGGGCATCGAAGATTTCGCCGAAATAGATGCCGGACTTGCGGATCGGGAGCTCGCCACCTTCCCAGCTCGCATCGGTCTTCAGCAGCACGGCGCCGCCGTCAGGGCCGGCCTGCAGCTCGGCGATGGCCGCGATCTTGTCGCCCCACACATTGAACAGGGGCGCTGCGCCCCACATCATCTGCGAACGCATCCAGCCATCGGCGAGCCAGATTTCGATGCGGTTTTCCCCAACCTGCAGCAGGTCACCGACCTGGTAGGTCTGATAGCTCAGCCGCACGTCATAGCTGGTCCAGCCGGGCGTCAGCAGGTCATTGCCCACACGCTTGCCATTGATGAAGGCGCGATAAAGGCCGAGCGCGCTAATGCGCAGCTGCTCAGATCCGCCAACACGATCGAGGGTGAAGCTCTTGGCCACAAAGCTCGCAGGCGTACCAACGCCAGCGTCAGCCAAGGGACGGATCATCTGGGCTGTCCAGCTATGCTGGACTGCCTCGCTTGCGGAAATATTGAGCGCCAGTGCGTCGTTCACGCCATGCCTCCCTGTCGCCATCGCGATCTTGTAGAATGTTCTACGTGCATCGTTCTACAGATTAGCGCTTTTGACAAGGCCTAATTTGCGGCTATTGCTGCACTCAATAACCGCAGGGCCGCGCCCTCACGAAAGCTCGACTGATCATGGCCACCGATGGTGAAAAGAAAAACAGCCGCGTGACCATCCGGGAAGTGGCCGAGGATGCTGGCGTCTCCGTCGCCGCTGTTTCCAAAGTCTTGCGCGATGCCTACGGGGTGTCGGAGTCTCTACAGGCAAAAGTTCGCGCGTCGATGGACCGTCTGGGTTATCGCCCCCTTGCGGCTGCACGCGGGATGCGTGGGCAGACCTACACTCTGGGCCTTGTGCTGCCCGACCTGCGCAACCCGTTCTTTGCCGACATCATGGTGGGGGTCAACAATGCCCTCGAGCGCACGCAGTATCGGGCGCTGATTGGCATCAGCGAGTCATCCGTGCAGACGGAAATGGCCATCGTCGAGTCCATGATGGACCGGCAGATGGACGGCATCATCCTGATCGGCTCGACCGAGGATCGCGGCAATCACGAAAAGATCGCGGCCCTTAAGCCGCTCGTGACCATCGGCCACCACGATCCGACCGCACAGAGCTTCGACACCGTCAACAACAACGACCAGCAGGGCGCCATGCTCGTGGTCAAGCACCTGGTGGCAAGTGACTACCAGAACATCGCCATGCTCAGCCTGCTGAGCGGGACATCCACCATCATCGCGGAGCGGGAACTGGGCTATCGGCGCGGCATGATGGAAGCCGGACTGGGCAAACACATCAATGTCGTGCAAACGTCGCAAACACTGCGTGACGTGCAAGTCGCGACGCGCCGCCTCCTCGAGGGACCGCAGCGGCCGGACGCCATCTTCTGCTGGACGGACTTCATCGCGCTCGAAGTCATCAGCATCGCCACAGACATGGGTCTCGTGATCCCCGGGGACGTCGGCATCGTCGGTTATGACAACACCATGTATTGCGACTTTGCGCAGAACAGCCTTTCCAGCATTGACCAGTCGGGAGAGCTGCTCGGCCTGCAGGCGGCGCGGCTGCTGACCGAGCGCATCAAGGGGCGTGCCCAGGCCGAGCATTTCGTCGTCACGCCACGCCTCGTCGCCCGGCGCAGCACCGAGCGGCGCAAGCAGAGCTAGTCGCGGCGCGGCAGCTCGCCCGTGCTCCGGCCCCAGCGGACGATGCAGTCGACCACGTGCTGGATGGGCTCATCGCCCGGGCTGCGCTCGATGATCTCGGCCAGCGCCACGCTGACCGAGCCCTCGGGCGGCATGATGGTCGTGATCGAATGGGCATCCCAGGCCGCCAGCGCCACCCCGTCATGGCCGACAATGGCTAAATCGTCGGGAACGGTTATGCTCAGCAAAGCCGCCGCATCCTTGACACCGACGGCCATCAGGTCATTGGCGCAGACAATGACATCGGGCCGGCTCCGCCGCAGCAGCAGCACGGCTTCCTTGTAGCCCGACTCATAGGAATAATCGCCATGCTCCACTACGTCGAAAGCCAGGTCATGCGCCTCAAGCGCCGCGGCGAACCAGGCCATGCGCTGCTTGTCGATATGGCTGGACGAGCGGCCTGAAAGATAAACAAAGTGCCGGCGGCCATTGGCCACCAGCCTGTCGACCACCTCGGCCGTAGCCCGATTCGCATCGAGCCGCACGTCCGAGACAGGTCGCCCTTGGAGCGGCTCGGAAGACGCCACCACCAGTTCAGCCGAGCGGAAGATATCGACGGCGTCGTCGATCGAAACCGCGTCGGAATACAGCACGACATGATCGACCTGATAGGTCGAGGCGATCCGCATCAGCTGGCTGCGATCTTCGTGGTTGGCGCAGCACAGCAGCAGCGGCATGCGCTCGCGTGCCTGGAGGCGATGGATCAGCTGATCCAGCCCCTCCCCCTCGGCGGGATTGGCCACCGTATTGACCACCAGCGCCACCAGCCGCGACTGGCTGTTGTTGAGCGAGCGCGCCATGGCATTGGGCCGGAACCCATGCTCGTCCGCCAACGCCAGGATGCGGCTGCGCGTTTCGGGCTTGATGGCCGAGTCGGGGGAGAAGGCGCGGGAAATCGTGGCGGACGAGACCCCGGCGAGCCGCGCCAGTTCCACCGATGTCAGTCCCTTGCGTCGCACGCCGTCCGTCTTCCCTGCCCCGCTCTGGGGCCCCGTCACCCTATCGCAATCGGTTCGCCGTCGCGAGAGGCCGAGGCCTTGATGGCGTCCCAAAGCCGGGCAAAGCGCAAGCCATTGGCCACGGTCGACGGATTGTCGAGCCGCCCGTCCCGCACCGCCTGGAAGGTCTGCATGGGCGTGTCACGGATTTCGCTGGTCTCCCGCGGCTCGGCAACACCGTCGATCGCCACTTCCCGCCACTGCCCCCAGGCATCGATGCGCACGATGGCTTTCGAGTAAAAGAAGGTGATCGCCGAAGCACAGCCCGGCGGGCCTTCGCCGGCGGCATTGAAGGTCACCAGCGCGCCATTGCTGAGCCGCGCCGCCACCGCCGTCACCAGATCCACCTGCAGGCCGCGATTGTTGGTGAAGGCCGAAAGGCGCTCGAACTCGGCATCTGCCAGGACGCAGACCGTGTTCATCATATGCGCGCCGGTATCGAACATGAAGCCGCCACCCGAGATGGCCGGGTTCTGCTTCCACTGCCCCGCATAGCTGTCGCGCCAGCCTTCCCAGATAGAAGCATTGACGCTGATGAGGTCGCCGAAGTCACCCTGGCGCGCCCGCTCCCTGGTGTCGTGCACCAGGGGCGAAAGTCCACCCTGAAACGCGATCACCACCGTGCGCCCGGTCCGGCGCTCCGCCTCCACCAGCGCGAGTGCTTCATCGACGGTGGTCACCATCGGCTTTTCCAGCAGGAGATCGTATCCGGCTTCAATCACAGCCAGCGCGTTGGCGCCATGGAACACATGTGGTGTCGAGACGTAAACCGCATCCATTCGTCCCTGCATCGCCGTGAGCATGGTTTCGGCATCAGGATACTCTGCCGGCCGCGCCGCGCCCGCCGCTTCGCAAGTGTCGGCAAAGCGCTTGCGCGACACTTCGCTGACTTCGGCCGTGGCGACGATGTCGACATCGCTCATCGCGGCCCATCCCTTGGCGTAATCCGCCGCCTTGAGCCCGGCCCCAATCACGCCCAGACGCAACACCATCGCAAAACTCCTCCTGCTTCTGGTGACGTGTACATGACGTTTAAAGCCGCCGTAAACAGGAAAAACAGCCAATAGAGACGCCGCTACGGGTGTTTTCCACCAACCGCAGATTCCATCTTGCGGAGAAAATGTATGCGTGTACATTTCTCGCCGTCACATCAAGGGACCGGCAGTCAATGCGCTGCCAAGGGAGGACATAGTGAATAGATTTGTTGCAGGTGGCCTTGCGGCCATCGCCATGAGCCTGCTCGCCGGCACCGCGCATGCCCAGACGCTGCGCATCGCGCTGCACGGCCAGGCCGGCATCGATGCCTTCACGCCAACAGCGCAGCGCATCGAGGAAACCCTCGGCGTCGACGTCGAGATCGTCGAATATCCCGCGCCCGACAAGGACTACATGACCAAGCTCCTGACCGAGCTTGCCGCCGGCAACGGCCCGGACCTCTTCTCCATTCCCAGCGCCGCCGAAGTGGCCGATATGGTTGCCGCCGGCTACCTGGCGCCCGTTGGCGCCGAGCTGGCCGCCTGGGAGCCCTACAAGGACTTCGTGGATGTCGCCCGGGACTTGGCGGTCAGCCCCGATGGCGAGACCTATGTCATGCCCTATATCCTGGGCATCCAGCAGATCTACTTCCGCCGTGACCTGCTGGAAAAGGCCGGCATCTCCACCGAGCAGCCCAAGAGCTGGGCTGATCTCCTGGCCCGCGCCAAGGAGATCAAGGAAAAGACCGGCGCCTATGGCCTCCTGTTCCCCGCCGGCACCAGCTGGGGCGGCGGCGCCTTCGACGAAGGCTTCTCCCACCTCCTGATCGGCTCCTCGGCGCCGCAGATTGTCACCGAGGACGGCAAGTTCGATCTTTCCAGCAAAGGCGTGCTCGACGTCTTTCAGTTCTACAAGGACCTGATCGATGCCGACCTGATGCCGGTCGATCCCCTGCTCGGCCCCGAGCCCTGGGTCATTCCCAAATACGAGATGTTCCCGAGCGGCGAACTTGCCGCGACCACTTGCGGCTCCTGGTGCTATATCTTCGATTGGGGTCGCGAGAGCCGGAACCCCATCCCCAACGTCACCGAAGTGGTGGGTACCTGGGCGGATCCAGGTCAGGAAAGCGGTGAATTCGTTCTGGCCAATCTCGGCGCACCGTGGGCGGTTAACGCCAAGTCGGCCAATCTCGAGCTGGCCAAGAAGGCGCTGCTCGAGACCGGCTCCATCGAGAACCAGATCGAAACCGCAACCCGCATCGGCAACATCCCGTCCAGCAATGCCGTGCAGTCCGACCCACGCTTCCAGGCGCTGACCGAACTGGTTCCGATCCAGGCTGCCGCCAACAACGGCACCTATCTCAAGCAGGCGACGGGCATGTCGGTTGTGTCCGAGGGCGTGGCGCGTGCCACCGAAGCGCTCCTGCGCAAGGAAACGGACGCCGCCGGTGCCCAGCAGATCCTGATCGATCATGTTCGTCAGACCTTGGGCGACGAAGCCCTGAAATAGGGTCGCTTTCCTCCCGAGCGACACCTGAGACGCGGCCACTCGTGCCGCGTCTCCTTCCCAGATCCCGCACAGGCAGCGATCAATGGCCTTGGACGCATTCCAGAAGCGCAGGGAACGGCAGACGCTGCTGTTGCTGCTGCCCGCGCTGATCCCGCTGGTGATCCTCACCATCTATCCCGCGCTCTATGCGATCTATCTCAGCATGACCAACGAGGCGCTGACCGGCCTTGCGGCAGCAAAGCCGCGTTTCGTCGGCGCGGCCAATTACTTCCGCCTGTTTTCCGACGGACGGTTCTGGAATGCGCTCTTTGTCACCTTCGTCTTCGTGGTCGGCTCGGCCATTATCGGCCAGTTCGTCCTGGGCTTCATCTCGGCAGTGGCGCTGCGCCGCAAGGTGATCGGCAGCCCCATATTCGGCGCCGCCATTCTCCTGCCCAATGCTGCGCCCGAAGTGGTGGCCGGCTTCATGTGGATCTCCATGCTCGCGGGCGGCGATCACGCCACGCTGAGCAAGATCATGATGGCGCTCGGCCTGCCCTGGACCGATTGGCTGCAGACCTTCCCCCTCTTCATGGTGGTCATGGTCAATACCTGGCGCGGCATCGGTACCGCCATGATCCTGCTGACAGCCGGCCTCAGCGCCGTGCCCAGCGAAGTCTATGAGGCCGCGCGCATGGACGGCGCCAATCCGCGCCAGATCTTCACGCGCATCACGCTACCGCTGATGGCGCCGACCATCTTCCTCTACATGCTGATCTCGACGGTCTCGACGATTTCGGTGTTCGGCCTTGTCTATGCACTGACGCGCGGCGGCCCCGGCAATAAGACCGAGGTGATCAGCGTCTATATCTATAACCAGTCGTTCACGGCCTTCCAGATCGGCTATGGCGCTGCCGGTGCCGTGGTGGCGCTGCTGGTGTCGCTGACGCTGGGCATTGCCTATGTGCGCTCACTCAAGGTGGAAGTCTGATGGCCGGCGTTCCCCTCAAGCGGTCTGGCCTCTACACGGCCATGGCCTACCTCACCCTCATTGTCATTTCCATTTTCTGCCTCTTGCCCTTCGTGTGGATGGCGCTGGCATCGGTGGACAGCAATGCCAAGCTCTTCCTCAAGTGGCCCGACAGCATCACCTTCGATCACTACATCAAGGTGTTTGCCGAAGAGAACGGCGTCCGCTGGTTCGCCAATTCGCTCTTTACGGTACTCAGCGCCACCATCCTCGTGATGATCATTTCGGGCCTCGGCGGATATGCGCTGTCGCGCTCCAAGGCCTGGTGGAAGCAGCCCTTCCTTTACGCCATCCTCCTGATCCGCGTCCTGCCGTCCACGGCGCTCCTTGTGCCGCTCTACAAGATCCTGCTCACCGCCAACAACGGCATGGGCAACATGCTGCGTCCGCTGGTCGGGGAAAACTACCGCAGCTTCATGCAGATCTTTGGCTTCATTGACGGCTATCTCGGGCTCATTGTTGTCCTTGCCACCGGCCAACTGCCGCTGGCGCTCTGGATCATGAAGGTCTTCTTCGACGGCGTGCCCAAGGACTATGAAGAGGCAGCGATCCTTGATGGCGCAACGCTGGTGCAGCGCATCCGGCGTGTCCTGATCCCCCTGGCGCTGCCGGGCCTGGCAGCCGCCGGCCTCTTCACCTTCATGTCGGCCTGGGGCGATTTCCTCCTGCCGCTGATCCTCCTTTCCTCGCCGGAACTGCAGACCCTACCCATCGGTCTCTTCCGCGCCTTTTTGCGCGTCAACGAGATCGACTACGGCCTGCTGGCGGCCCTCGCCACCATCTATCTCATTCCCGCCGTCATCGCCTTCAGCTTCGCGCGGCGGTTCCTTGTTCAAACCTTCTCCGGCGGCGTCAAAGGCTAAGCAATGACCACTCCCATGATTAAGCTGTCCGGCGTGCGCAAAAGCTTTGGCGCGGTCGAGGTGATCCAAGGCGTCGACATCGAGGTGGAAGACGGCGAATTCACCGTCTTTGTCGGCCCCAGCGGCTGCGGCAAGTCCACGCTCCTGCGCATGATCGCCGGCCTTGAATCCATCGACGGCGGCGACCTCATCCTCAACGGCAAGCGCATCAACGACGTCCCGCCTGACCAGCGCGGGATCGCCATGGTGTTTCAGTCCTATGCGCTCTACCCGCATATGACGGTCGGCCAGAACATCGGCTTCTCCCTCGATCTCAAGAAAGTGCCGAAGGCAGAGATCGCGCGGGAGGTCGGTCGCGTTGCCGAACTGCTGCAGCTTTCCGATCTTCTTGATCGCCGCCCGGCGGAGCTCTCCGGCGGCCAGCGGCAGCGCGTCGCCATCGGCCGCGCCATCATCAAGCGCCCGCGCGTCATCCTGTTCGACGAACCGCTGTCCAACCTCGACGCCGCCCTGCGCGTGCAGATGCGGGCCGAACTGCAGAACCTCCATCAGGAACTGCGCCCAACCATCGTCTATGTGACGCATGATCAGATCGAGGCCATGACCATGGCCACGCGCATCGTCGTGCTCAACAAGGGCAAGGTCGAGCAATGGGACACGCCCATCGCCCTCTACACTGATCCGGTGAATACATTTGTGGCGAGCTTCATCGGCTCGCCGCGCATGAACCTGGTCTCCGGCAGCATCGCCGGTGACACGGCCGGGCAGGTCTTCAAGGCCGATGCCGGCTGGACGGCGCGGCTGGATGGCCATTCGGTCGCCGGCGCCATCGGGCAACGCGCAACGCTTGGCATTCGTCCAGAAGACATCCGGCCAGTGGACGATGTCGCTCAAGCCGATCTCAGCGGTGCCATCGCCATTGTCGAGCGCCTTGGCGCGGAAACCTACCTCAACGTGCGCGACGGTCAGGACACGCTGCTGGTGCGAGCACAGGGAGACCTTGCCCTCAGCCCCGGCGCCCCCGTGCAGCTGGCGCTTAACCACAGTGCCTTTCATCTTTTCGACCAGTCGGGCCGCGTCATCGCCGCCTGACCTCAGCTACGGAGCAGATTGTGACTATCCGCCTCACCATGTGGAATGAAGGCCGCCACGAAAAGAACGACCCGCCGGTCGCCAAGATCTATCCCGACGGCATGGACGGGGCCCTGGCCGCTGGATTCAAGAACCGCGACTTCACCATCGAGCGCCGCACCATCGACGATCCGGAACAGGGACTGACGCAGGAACTGCTCGACCGCACCGATGTGCTGACCTGGTGGGGCCATGTGGCCCATGACGAGGTCAAGGACGAATATATCGATCGCGTGCAGCAGCGCATCCTCGCCGGCATGGGCCTGGTGGTGCTCCATTCGGGCCACCATTCCAAGATGTTCCGCCGCATGATGGGGACCAACTGCAACCTGTCCTGGCGCGAACTGCCCGAAGGCGACCTCGAGCGCGTCTGGGTTACCAATCCCAACCATCCGATCGCCGAGGGCGTGCCGCCCTTCTTCCAAATCCCCCAGTCAGAGATGTATGGCGAGCCCTTCGACATCCCGGCCGCCGACGAGATCATCTTCATGAGCTGGTACAAGGGCGGCGAAGTGTTTCGCTCCGGCCTGACCTTCTACCGTGGCCTCGGCCGCATTTTCTACTTCTCGCCCGGTCACGAAGCCTTTCCGATCTACCACAATCCCATGGTGCAGCACGTTATCGGCAATGGCATCGAATGGGCCATGCGTCCGCACAGCACTGCCCGCAAGCTGGATAACTGGCATCGTAAGGATCCTATCCACCGCTGAACCGGCTACTTGGCCGCTGACATCGCCTCCACGGCGGAGCCAAGATCGCGCTCGAGCAGGGATAACTCGTTGAGCGCGACTTCCACTCCGCGGGCAAGGTCGTCATCGACGACCTTTGCCTCGTCCACCGAGGCCGTGAACGCCTCGCGTTCCGCGACGACGGAACGAAGCGTCCGCTCGGCCGCCGCCAGGTCATCATGGTTGGGCGTACCGGTCTGCCGGACTTCGCTGGCGGCGCCCACGAAATGTGCAGTGTCGGCAGTCCATCCCGCGATGGACTGCCGCACCAGTTCAAAACGCAGCTTGAGTTCGTCGGGAGTCAAGCGCGGGCCCAGCCGTCGGTTTCGTCTGTCGTCGGCAGGCGTCCTTCGGGCGTCAGGCGATTCACGGCCTGCGGCAGGTTGGTGCTGAGGCGCTGCATCAGTTCGCTGCGCGACAGGCCGGTCTGCTGCTGCAGGTGCTCGATCACGTCTTCGCCCAAGGCCGCCTCCAGGTGAGCAGGCTGCACCGGCTTGTTAGGCCCGGTCTGCACCCACGAATCGGCCTCATCGCCATGGCCGGTCTGCTTGAAGCGATCCAGCAAACCACCAAGGCCTTCGTTGATCACGCTGCCGCCCTGGCGGCCACTCAGCATGTCACCAAGACCGCCGAGCATGCCGCCCAAGCCGCCCGCACCCGCTGCACCGGACGTCCCGCCCCTGTTGGCGGACATGTCGCCAAGCATGCGGCCGATCTCGTCCTTGTGCTGAAAACCTTTGACTGCCAACAGGCCCAAAAGGGCAATGCCAGCCGAACCCATGTTCAATCCAGCCATGTGTCGTCTCCTCTTTCACTGGAGGAGAAAGGGCTCGGATCGTCGTTAGTTCCCCACGCAGGCTAGCCGCGATTCACACTTTGGGGAGGGAGTATGGCGCGCCCGAGAATGGCTCCGGCCACCACGCCCGCCGAGCCGCCGACCAGCTTTGCGGCCAGGTCGATGATCCGTCCGTGGCGGCTGGGGGTGATCAGTTGGAGTGCCTCGAGCGAGATGGCGCTGACGAAAATCACTGCCAGGACCAGCACGATGTGCCGCGGATAGGCGGCAGCCAAAAGAAAGCCGCAAAGGGCGAAAGCCATTAGCCGCTCCCACTGCACTGGCAGTGGGGAATGGGGGCGGAACTCGATCGGGGAAAGAGTGGCGAGCAGCACGATGGCAAGCGCAGTCCAGGCAGCAACGCGAAGAATCGTCTTGGCCGGCCGGCGCCACTCGGGGCGTATCTGAAGGCTGAGGTTCATGACAATTCCATAACGGAAACGTCGCGCCCTGCCAAAGCGCAAAGTGCTAACAGTCTGAGCACCAAATGACAGCATTTTAGCCATTAACTGCGTTTGGCCGCAGCCGATGCGGAGGTGCAAAGCCGATGCTAGGTGTTAACCCGTCATTAAGCTTATCCTCCCGAATCCGGGTTGGCGGAGGCGTGCCATGCTGCAAGATAGCATCAGCTACCCCTATCGCGACGCCAGAAGGCGGCGCCGGTATGCCTTTGCCAGTCGCACTGTTCTCGCCTGTGCGCTCTCCGCTATCGAGGGCATTGCCTGCGCCGGCATGCTGGTCATCACGGCCTGGCTCTTCCGCTCCGGCACCCTCGCCTGGACCGATCAGCTCGTCGCAGCGGGCATTGCGGGCCTGGTCTATGCCGTGCTGGCATTCGGGACGAACCGGCAGGCACTGAGCTATCCCGGCATCCCGCGCTACGCTTCGGCAAGGGCTGTCCTGGGCCTGTTGATGTCCGTAGCCACTGCCGATCTTCTGTACCTGGCCTCTCCCGGCGCCTTGGCAAACCAGATGCCGCTGCACTGGGGGGAACTCGCCCTGAGCGCCCTTGTACTTGTGCCCTTGCGGTTGGCGCTTTATCGCCGGCTTTCGGACATGATGTTGGCTGGCCAGTTGCAGATCGAGCGAATCGCCCTGGTTGGCCGGGCTGAAGCCCTGCAGAGCTTCCAGAGCGGCTATCCGGTCTGGCAGCGCGGCGCGCAGGTCGTCGCCATGCAAGCCGTCAGGGAAGGCGCCGAGACCGTTCCTGCGGATTTTGTGCGCACGTGCATAAAGCGGGGCTGCGACTCGGTGCTTTTCGTCGGCGACCCGGCCGATTTGCGCGAAGTTTCGGCAGTTCTGGCGGAATGCAGGCACTATGCCATCAACGTCATGTTTGCGCCCATCGCTGAGGAACTCGGGCGGTTGCCGACCTTGCTGGATATCCTGCCCTTCGGACCCGCTAACTCCGTCCGGGTGCTGAGCAAGCCGCTGGATGACCTCGACCGCTCCGTCAAGCGGCTGTTCGACCTGGCACTCGGAAGTGTGATGCTGGTCGCTCTCCTGCCCCTGCTCCTCATCACCGCGCTTGTGGTGAAGCTGACCAGTTCTGGGCCGGTTTTCTACCGCCAGGAACGCCGCGGCTTCAACGGCGAAGTGTTCTGGATTCTGAAATTCCGCTCGATGTCGGTGCTGGAAGACGGACGCGCCATGACGCCGGCCCGGGCCAATGATCCGCGGATCACCCCGTTCGGCCGGTTCCTGCGCCGGACCAGCATCGACGAGCTTCCGCAATTGCTGAACGTTTTGCGCGGCGACATGAGCCTGGTCGGGCCTCGCCCCCATGCACTCTCGGATGACGCGGCGCTGGCCAAGCGCTTCGCCGTCTATGCCGGCCGCCAGCGGATCAAGCCAGGTATTACCGGCTGGGCGCAGGTGAACGGCTATCGCGGCGATACGTCCACGCGCGAGAGTCTCGAAGGACGTACCCTCCACGACCTCCACTATGTGGACCACTGGTCGCTTGGCTTTGACGTCCGCATCCTGTTTTTGACCGTGTTCTCCCGGCACACCCGGCAGAACGCGCGCTGACCATGTCGCTGAACCATTGACGCGCAGCAGTGTTGTTTCCGCATGGCCGGAGCGACACTGACACTCGAAGAACGCCGCGCACGCAAGGCGCAGCGGCGCATCAAGCAGCGTGAAATCACCATCCTGCGCGCCAGCAAGATGCACAAGGCACGCCTCCTGGCTGAGGAGAGCGGTGTACCGCCGCAAGCATTCGAGCCGCCGGCACTCAACATCGGCTGCTCGGGCTGGTTTTACTGGCACCTCAAGGGCAGTTTCTACCCCACGCAGATGCCGACCAAGGAGTGGTTCGCCCACTATGCCGAGCACTTCAGCACGGTGGAGCTCAACGCCCCATTCTATTCCTGGCCGACCATCAACACCGTCCTTACCTGGCGCAAACAGGCCGAGGGACGGCAGATGATTTATACGGTCAAAGCGTCCGAACTCATCACCCACATCAACAAGTTCGAAGGCACCGAGGGGCTGGTGCAGGACTTCGGCTATATCGCCGATCTGCTGGGTCCGCTCATGGGCTGCTTCCTCTTCCAGCTGCCGCCCAGCGTGCACTATTCGCCCGAGCTGCTGACCGCGATCCTCGCGCAGCTGGACCCGCGGCATCGCAACGTCGTGGAGTTCCGCCACCCCAGCTGGTGGAACGACCAAGTCTACGCAGCTTTCCGTGAAGCGGGAGCTATCTTCTGCTCCTGCAGCGGTCCCCGCCTGCCCGACGAGTTGGTCAAGACAGCCGGGGACATCTACATCCGCTTCCATGGTGTGGAGCGGTGGTATCGCCATGACTATAGCGAGGCGGAGCTGACGGTGTGGGCCGACCGCATTCGGCAAGCCGAGGCCAAGCGCGTCTGGATTTACTTCAACAACGACTTCGACGGCTACGCCATCAAGAACGCCACCATGCTGGCCGAGATGCTCAAGGACTTGGCCTGAGCGCTAATGCCCCCGTCCGGTGGCCGCGAGTTCGTCGCCGAAGCGCCATTCGAGTGCGGTCTTGAGCACCAGCGTCACCAGGGCCAGCAGGGCCAGGAGCGAGGCCAGCGCGAAGGCCGCGGCGCCCTGATATTCGTTGTAGAACATCTCCACCTGCAGCGGCATGGTCGTGGTTTGGCCGCGGATCTTGCCCGAGACGACGGCGACAGCCCCGAACTCGCCCATCGCGCGGGCATTGCAGAGCAGGACGCCGTAGAGCAGGCCCCACTTGATGTTGGGAAGCGTGACGCGCCAAAAGGTCTGCCAGCCGGAAGCGCCGAGGGACAAGGCGGCTTCCTCGTCGCCTGTCCCCTGATCCTGCATCAGCGGGATCAGCTCGCGGGCAACAAAGGGAAAGGTCACGAAAATCGTCGCCAGCACAATCCCGGGCACGGCGAAGAGGATTTCGATGCCGTAAGATTTGAGCCAGGGTCCCAAAAGGCTGCCCGATCCAAACAGCAGCACATAGACGAGGCCCGAGATCACCGGAGAGACCGAAAACGGCAAGTCGATCAGGGTGGTCAGGAACGCCTTTCCCTTGAACTCGAACTTGGCGATCGTCCACGACGCCGCGACGCCGAACACCACGTTGAGCGGCACGGCAATGGCCGCAACCAACAGCGTCAGCCGGATCGCCGACTGCGCATCAGGCTGCTGCAGGGATTGCCAATAGGCGCCGATCCCCTGGCGGAGCGCCTCGGAAAAGACGGCAACCAGCGGCAGGACGATGAAAAGCGCCATGAAGGCTACGCCAAGGAGGATCAGCGCCCAACGGACCGCCAGGGGCTCGCTGGTCGGCGAGGAGCGGCGCACACTAGCTGCCATAGCCATACCTCTTGCGGCTCCACGCCTGGATCAGGTTGATGAGGAAGAGCATGACAAAAGAAATCGCCAGCATCACCGTCGCAATCACGGCAGCGCCGACATAGTTGAACTCCTCAAGCCGGATGACGATCAGCAAAGGGGCGATTTCCGACACAAATGGAATATTGCCGGCAATGAAGATGACCGAGCCATACTCGCCAACTGCTCGCGCAAAGGCGAGGGCGAAGCCGGTCAGGATGGCTGGTGCCAGGCTTGGCAGCAGCACCCGTGAAATCGTCTGGAAGCGATTTGCTCCCAGGGTGGCGGAAGCCTCCTCGACCTCGTGGCTGACTTCTTCGAGGATCGGCTGGATGGTGCGGACGACGAAAGGCAGGCCAATAAAGATCATGGCGATGATGATGCCTATGGGTGTGTAGGCGATGCGCCAGCCCAGCGGCGCCACCAGTTGCCCAACGAAGCCATTGGGTGCGTAGATTGCGGTCAGCGCAATGCCTGCCACGGCAGTGGGCAGGGCAAAGGGCAGATCGACCATGGCGTCGAATATGCGCCGCCCGGGAAAGCGGTAGCGCACCAGCACCCAGGCGATCAGCGTTCCGAACACGACATTGACGCTGGCGGCGACAAGCGCGGTCACGAAGCTGGTGCGCAGGGCCGCGAGCACACGCGGGTCGCTGGCGGCGGCCCAGAAGCCGCCCCAGCCGAGGCCGGACGCTCGCACCACGAGGGCCACGAGCGGAATAAGGATGATCAGCGAGAAGTAAGTCAGGGTAAATCCCAGGGTCAACCCAAACCCGGGAATGACACTGGGCTGGCGAAGGCGCCATCGTGCTGCCATGCTGTCCCCTCTCGCCCAACAGGCACCATCAGGCGTGCCGTTCTCAACGGCCGCAACTCTAGCCAGAAGGTCGACTTACTCAAGCCGACCGCACCGCAACCTTCTGCTGGTTTGTAGAAAAAGCTTCTTGCGGCGGCGATATTGCATGAACAGACTTGCGCCAGTGCTGGGCGCTGAACTTTCGGCGTTCAAGAATGTCCTGTCGCCCAAGCCACTAGACCACCGAATTTTCCGGCAAGGCGTCGCCGTCGTGAGCGCCATCGTCGCAATTAGGCTCGGGTGCCTTGCCGTGAAGATAGCAGGCGTCCTGCTCTAGCCGGCTCAAGGGTACGGCACCGAAATTAACATCGGGCACGCCGCCAAAGAAGCTTGCCTTGGCGGGCGCCTCACCGGCGGCATGACGCCGGAGCTTGCCGGGGTGAAGAATGCCAAAGAAGTGGACCATCTTGCTCTCCCATGGAAAACAAATGACCGGCTCGGATGGAGCCGGCCACTTGGATCACTGCGTCGGACCGGAATAGATCTGGTCGAACACACCGCCGTCGCCAAAGTATTTGGGCTGCGCCTCGCGCCAGCCGCCGAAATCGTCGATGGTAACGAGGTTGAGTTCGCCGAAGCGGGCAATGTCTTCGGCCGCAGCCGCTTCCGGCTTGAACGGACGATAGTAGTTGGCAGCAGCGATCGCCTGCCCTTCATCGGAATAAAGGTAATCGAGATAGGCTTGCGCCACCTCGGTATTTCCCTTGCGCTCGGCATTGCCAACGACAAGCGCAACCGGGGGTTCGGCGAGAATGGAGATCGATGGCGTCACGATATCGAACGCATCGGGGCCCAGTTCCTCCAGGGCGAGATAGGCCTCGTTTTCCCAAGCCAGCAAGACGTCGCCGATGCCGCGCTGCACGAAGGTGGTCGTCGCGCCGCGCGCGCCGGTGTCGAGCACGGGCACATGGCGGAAGAGTTCTGCCACATAGTCCTGCGCCGCGGCCTCATCGCCGCCATTGGCATTGCGCGCCCAGGCCCAGGCGGCGAGGAAGTTCCAGCGGGCACCGCCCGAGGTCTTCGGGTTGGGTGTGATGACCTCGACACTATCGGCAATCAGGTCGTCCCAGTCCTGGATGCCCTTGGGATTGCCCTTGCGCACCAGGAAAACGATGGTCGACGTGTAAGGAGCGTTGTTGTTCTCGAGCGTTCCGCGCCAATCGGCCGGGATCAAGGCCGGGTTGGCGTCGGAGATGGCGTTGATGTCGCTTTCGAGCGCCAGCGTCACCACGTCGGCCTCCAGCCCGTCGATCACGGTGCGGGCCTGGGAGCCGGAGCCGCCATGGGTCACCTGGATGGCCACGCTTTCCCCCTTGGTCTCCTGCCAATGGGCGACGAAGGCTTCGTTGAACTCGCGGTAAAGCTCGCGGGTTGGGTCATAGGAGACATTGATCAGCGTCTTGTCCTGCCCATGGGCAGTGATCGAAAAGCCGACTGCAAGCGACGCAGCAAGAGCGGTGTAGGCAACAAGCTTGGCTGTCCGTTTCATCGGAGCCTCCGGTTAAGCAATGATGAAACACTATCAATCCGGTCGTGATTGGGAAGGCGCCGAATTGCGTGCCGGCCCCGCCGGAGGAGAAAATATTACCTGAAAAAGGCACTCCTGACTGCAAAGGCAGAACATCGTTCCTCGAGAGGAGCCACTAACACGTAAACCACCAGAGCGGCGGCAGCGCCTCTTTCGAGCTGTTTCGAACCAGCGAAGCACCCCGACCTGCTGTGCACGACATGTTTTGAGGCGGTTTCATGACATGCGTCCGGCGCATCACAGCGTCACTTCAGGCAAGGTTGACCCCCTCTTCCGCCCATTCTCAACTCCCCGTTCATCAAAGCCGCCGATGGGCAGGAGGCGTTCGTGCCAAAGATTCTGTACCTGGTTCACAACCTTTCCGATCCATCCGTAGAGCGGCGGGTCAGCATGTTTTTGACCGGCGGCGCCGAGGTTCAGGTGGCGGGCTTTCGCCGCGGCGACGCACCGCCGCCGCGCCTGCCAGTGGAGACGGTTCTCGAACTCGACATTACCCATGACGGCCGCATGGTGCAGCGGCTGGCGGCGGCTGTGGGGGCAGCCTGGCGGGCGCCGGTCTGGGCCAAAACGCTTGCGACGCCTGACATCATCGTGGCGCGCAATCTCGAAATGCTCGGCGTCGCCAACCGGCTCCTGCAGCTTTGGCCGCGCCGGCCACGGCTGGCCTATGAGTGCCTCGATCTCCATCGGCTCATGCTGCGCCAGGATCAGATCGGTCAGGGCATGCGGGCGCTGGAGCAGCGCCTGATGCGGAACGCCGATCTTTTGGTCACCAGTTCACCGGCCTTCCTCCGAAACCACTTCTCCATCCACGGCAGTCCGCCCACGCTACTGGTGGAGAACAAGGTGTTCGCCCCGTCCCTCGCAGAACTTGGGACCAATCCCGCCCTGGTCGAGGCGCCTGACCCGATCAGGGTCGGCTGGTTCGGCGCCCTGCGCTGCCGCAAGTCGCTGGCGGCGCTCGATGCCGTTTCGCGCCAACTCGGCGGACGCATCGAAGTCGAGTTGCGCGGGCGGCCAGCATTGACCGAATTCGACAACTTCCACGGCACTGCCGAGGCTTCGCCGCATCTCCACTATGGCGGCCCCTACCGCTATCCCGACGATCTCGCCACGCTCTATTCACGCGTACACTTCGTGTGGGCGATCGACTTCTTCGAAGAGGGCCTCAACTCGAGCTGGCTGCTGCCCAATCGCCTCTACGAGGGGTGCCTCAACGGCGCCATTCCCATCGCCCTGGCCGGAACCGAAACCGCAGCCTTCATCGAGCGGCTCGGCATCGGCATCGTCGTGCCCGACATCGCGGTGGACACCTTGACAGCCCTCTTTGGGACCATGACCGCCGCCCGGGTCCGGGATCTCGCCGCCGCCGTCGCGCGCCAGGACAAGCGCCTGTTCCGTTGCGAGGAGCAGGAATGCCTCGAACTTGTCCGGCAGCTCGCAGGTCACAGCCCGGTTGCAGCAGAGCTGGAGGCCGCAGCATGAGCGCCCAGACCATCATCATCGTGCCCACGCTCAACGAAGCGCGCCATATCGGCCCCCTCCTCGACACCCTCCTGGTGGAAGCCGAAGCGCTGGACGCCCGCATCATTGTCGCCGATGGCGGCAGCACGGATGGCACGCGGGGCATCGTCGCCCGGCGCGCCGAAGCGGAACCCCGCGTGGTGCTGATGGACAATCCGCAGCGCATCCAGAGCGCCGCCATCAACCTTGCCGTTGGGCAATTCGGCGCCGGCATCGACTACCTTATCCGCATCGACGCCCACGGGGCCTATCCCGCCGACTATTGTCGCCAGTTGGTCGCAGAGGCCGAGGAGCGACAGGTGGGCAGCGTCGTGGTGCCCATGACCACAGTGGGCCATGCAGCATTCCAGCGCGCGGTGGCCACGGCGCAGAACTCGGCCATCGGCACCGGCGGCTCCGCCCACCGCACCGGCAAGAGCAGCGGCCCGGTTGACCATGGCCATCATGCGCTGATGCGGGTCGATGCCTTTCGGGAGGTTGGCGGCTATGACCAGAGCTTCCGCTTCAACGAGGATGCCGAGCTAGATCACCGCCTGCGCCAGGCCGGCCACACGATCTGGCTCACCAGCCGCACCGGCATGACCTACTATCCACGCTCGACCGCCAGGGGCCTGTTCCGGCAGTATTTCGGCTATGGCGGCGGCCGCGCCCGCAACATCTTCAAGCACCGCATGCGCCCACGGCTGCGGCAGATGGCGCCTCTGGCCATCCTGCCGGTCGTCCTGCTGGCCGCGCTGTCGATCTTGCACTGGGGCTTTCTCGTGCCGCTCGCCCTCTGGGGCATCGGCTGCCTTGCCCTGGGCATTCATGCTGCGCGCAAGCACTATCCCGAATATGGCATGCCCATGCTGCTGTCGCCGCTGGTCGGCGTCGCGGCCATGATCATGCATTTCGCCTGGTCGTCCGGCTTCTGGGCCCATGTGGCCCAGCGCCCCTTCCGCCGCGGCACGGTGTAAGCGTCATGGCCAGCATCGACATCTGCATCTGCACCTTTCGCCGCAGCTTCCTGCGCCAGACGCTGGGCTCGATTGCCCTGCTGGATGCCGGCAAACACACCATCCGCGTGGTGATCGCCGACAACGATCATGAACCGAGCGCCCTGGCTTTCGTGGAGGAGATGCGCGCGCAAGTGCCTTTTCCCATCCAGTATGTGCATGCGCCCGCCGCCAATATCTGCGTGGCGCGCAATGCCTGCCTCGATCATGCCGAAGGCGATTTCGTCGCCTTTGTCGACGACGACGAGGTGGTGACACCAGGCTGGCTTACTGCCCTCGTCGACAATGCTGAAGCGAGCGGCGCTGCGGCCGTGCTGGGGCCGGTTCGGGCCATCTATAGGCCCGACGCCCCCAAGTGGATGCGCCACGGGGACTTCCACTCCACCATGCCGGTCTTTGTCGGCGGCGCGATCCGCACCGGCTATACCTGCAATGTGCTGATCCGCTGGAGCCCGCCCTTCCGCTCATTGAGATTTGACCTGGCGCTCGGCCGGTCGGGCGGCGAGGACACGGCCTTTTTCTACCAGCTGACAGCTCTTGGTGGCCGCATAGATTTCGCGCCCGACGCGCTGGTGCAGGAGCCGGTGCCGGCCGAACGGGCCAGCATGGACTGGCTGGTCAGGCGCCGCCTCCGCTTCGGCCAGACCCACGGTATGCTTCTGGCCGGCTCACGAGCCAAGGCCCTGACGCTGGTTGGTGCCAAGATCGGTTTTTGCGGTGCCATGACGGCGCTGACTGCCCTTTCCCCCGTCCAGCGCCGCCGCAACTGGCTGCGCGCCGTCCTCCACATCGGGGTCGCGGGCGGCATCCTGGGTATGCGCCAGGCCGCCCATTACGGACATTCGACGCCTTCCTGAGGCGCTTCTTCTCGGCCCTAGCCGGAGTTATCCATGCTTGAAAAATCCACCTTTCCAGAGACGCTGGCGCCGCAGCAGGGCGATCTCAAGACCATAGATTTCGAGCGGGTCTTTTCCCTGCTTCGCCGCCAGGCTCTGGTGTTGGGGCTGAGCATTGCCGTCGCGCTGCTGCTGGCCGCATTCTATCTCTCCCTCGCGCCGCGCAGCTACCTCTCGGCGGGCCAGGTCCTGCTCGACCGCAATCTCGAACAGGCGGCAGGCGAGGCCGGCACTGTTCCCAGCAGCGTCGACATGGAAGCCCAGGTGCTCAACCAGATCGAGGTGCTGCGCTCCAGCCGCGTGGCCGCCGCCGTCGCCCGAGCCGAGAACCTGATGACGGACCAGGAATTCCTCAATCCGCCTCCTTCCTTCAGCCAGCGCGTCCGCGGCCTTGTGCCCTTCCTGAGTTCGCCGCGCCCGGTGGACGCGGAGGCAGGCCTTGAGGAAGTGGTTGGCATGCTGCGCTCCAATGTGCAGGTGGACCGCATGGGGCGCAGTTCCATCATCCGCATCGGCTATGAGGCCGCCACGCCCGAACTGGCGCAGCGCATCGCCCAGGCCTATGCCGATGCCCTGCTGCAGGACCAGCTCAATGCAGAGCTCGAGGCGACAAGTGCCGCGGCCGACTGGCTGCAGCAGCGCCTCACGGAAATCGGTGAAAGCCAGCGCAATGCCAGCCTTGCCATCGAGGAATACCGCCGCCAAACCGGCCTTTCCGTCGGCCAGGACCGCAATCTCACCCGTCAGCGCATCGAGAGCCTTTCGGGTCAGCTTGCAGAAGCCCAGGCGGAGACGGCGCGCTTGCGTGCCCTTTCTGATCAGGTGCAGACCGTCGTTGCCGCCGGGCCGGAGGCCGCTTCAAGCAATGTCTCGCTTCTGAGCGGCACGGCGGCTGATCCGTCCGAGATTGCCTTGCTGCGCACCCAGTCGGCGGCCCTGATCAGCCGCATCGCGGAAGTGGAGGCCAGCTATGGCGCCGATCACCCGCAGCTCGAAACGCTACGTGCCGAGAAATCAGCGCTCGACAGCCGCATCTATGCGCTGCTGCAAAATCTTGACGAGCAGTACCGGACGCAGCTCTCGATCGCCACGCAGCAGGAAGCCGGTCTCCGCCGCGACATCGACACCGAAGGGCAGAGCGCCGGCTCCATCAGCCAGGAGCAGGTTCGCCTCAACGAATTGCAGCAGCGCTCCGACGCCCTGAGCTCGCTCTACAACAGCTATCTCTTGCGCTACGAGGAATCTGTCCAGCGCCAGAGCTTCCCCATCCCATCCGTGCGCATCGTGACCGACGCACTGTTGCCCGAGCAGCCCGCCAGCCCCAAGACCATGGTCGTGCTGGCCGCCGCGTTCATCGGCGGCGCGTTCATTGGCACCCTCTTGGGCACCATCAATGAATTGCGGGAAAGCGGCTTCCGTGTCGGCTCGCAGGTGCGCCGCCATCTTGGACTCCGCTTTCTCGGCTATGTCCCCCGCCTGCAGTTCGAGCGTGGCGCCGCAGCAGCCGACCAGCGCCGCACCATTCGGACCATGGTCCGCAGTGCCTTCGACCGGCGCATCGGCCGGCGCTGGGGTGGTCCCTATATGGAAACGCTCAAGGCCGCGCGGCTTGTGCTGCAGCCGGCGGCAGATCGGGGCACCACGGTTGTCGGCATCATCTCGGCGCTTCCGGGAGAAGGGAAGTCAACCTTCGCCTCTTCCTTCGCCGAAATGCTGACCGCCTCCGGCTCACGCGTCCTGATGATCAATGCCGACGAAAACAGCGCCGCATCCCCGGTACGCCTTCCACGCGCTGAACTGGGCGACTGGCGCAAGGTCACGGCAGTAGATCCCGAGACGGGCCTCGTAACGCTTTCGGCTTCCGCACCGGAAGCGGGCGCTGGCGATCTTTCAGGACTCGTGATGCAAAAGGTGCTGGCGGAAGCGCGCGGTCAGTTTGATTACGTCATCATCGACCTGCCCGCTCTGGGCCTCGTGATCGATGCGCTTGCCGTGCTGCCGCTGACCGATGGCAGCATCCTGGTCGCCGAATGGGGCAAGACGCCCCGTCGCCTGCTGACTGGCCTCTTGGAGCGGGAACCTGAACTTGCCGACTATATTGTGGGGGTCGTGCTCAACAACGTTGACCTCAACGCGCTGCCCAAATTTACCGATGCAGGTGGGCTGGAGCGGTTCGCCTACAGTGCCGAGCAGAGAATGGAGGCAGCGCCCAACTAGGGGCGCCGCTTAATGCTTATTCGGCCGCGATCTTGAAGCCTTCCATCAGCGTCGTGTGCAGCCCGATCTTGGACAGGGCTGCCAGGAAGTCGTCGCCGATGTCTTCGCGATCGAGCGCATAGGCGACGTTGGCGGCAAGGAAACCTATCTTGGAGCCGCAGTCGAAGCTCTGGCCCTCATACTTCACTCCGACAAAGGGCTGCTGCTTCATCAGGGTCTGCATCGCATCGGTGATCTGGATCTCGCCGCCGGCGCCACGCGGCTGGTCGGCCAGAAGGCTGAACACCTCCGGCTGGAGGATATAGCGGCCCGAAATGATGAGGTTTGACGGCGCATCGGCGGCTGCCGGCTTTTCCACCATGTCGGTGATGCGGAAACCGGTGTCGTCGCCCTCGCCGCGTCCGACGACGCCATAGGACGACACTTCGGCCATTGGCACTTCTTCGACGGCCACGACGTTGCCGCCGGTTACCTCGTAGGTATCCATCATCTGCTTGAGCACGCCACGCTCGGCCTTGAACAGCATGTCGGGCAGCAGCAGGGCGAAGGGTTCGTCACCCACGATTTCGCGCGCGCACCACACGGCGTGGCCGAGGCCCAGAGGCTCCTGCTGGCGCGTGAAGCTGGTGCGGCCCGCTGACGGCAGGTCGCGCTGCAGTTCCTTGAGCACCTTGGTCTTGCCACGGGCTTCCAGCGTCGCCTCGAGCTCGAACTGGCGATCGAAGTGATCCTCGATGACGCCCTTGTTGCGGCCGGTGACGAAGACGAAGTGCGTGATGCCCGCCTCGCGTGCCTCATCCACCGCATACTGGATGAGCGGACGGTCCACCACGGTAAGCATTTCCTTGGGCATCGCCTTGGTTGCAGGCAGGAAACGTGTTCCCAGTCCTGCGACGGGGAAGACAGCAGTCTTGACGCGTTTTTGCAATTCACTCTCCTTTTTGAGGTCGGCGGAGGAATTGGACCACGCCCGTTCAAGTCCAGCTACCTTATTTTCGACCTGGAACTGCATGGCTCGATTGCAGTTATGCTGTTGTCTGCACTTGCCTAGATTGCAGGCAAATGCGGCGATCTTGGTCATATTTCACGCTGCGCATGGCCGCATCTTTTCCGCAGGATACGAACGTCTTGAAGTATAAGTGAGAAGCTTCCGCACCGGCGCAAGTAGAGCAGGCCGAATTGTTGCTGACGAGGCCTGGACAAAGCGGGGTCAACGGAGACGTGAACGTTTGTCCTATTTCGCCGGTGCCGTGAGGGTTGTATTTACCCCCGGTGTGCTACGGAGGCCCCTGGGGATGACGATCAGCCCCCGCCCTGCGAGAAACGTCGCTGCAGGAAACGGCCGGGCCGGCTACGGGAGGGTTTGGTGAAGCCAAAGGGGAGCAAAGACAGTCCGGCGCACAAGGCGCCGCTGACCGCTTCTCCTCCGGTGCAGCACCGCTCGGGCTTGGCTTGGCCCTGGGGTCTCGTTGCGATCGGCACGATGGCCCTTGCTTGGGTTGGCATCTACCTGCTGTGGAACGGCATCGTATTCCTGTTCAGCCTGTAGACTTCGCGTACTTCCCCTCCTGTTAAATCGTTACTTCACTGTGCACCCGCTGCGCAGTGCCGCGTGCAGCTTAAACTTTCAGTCACCGACCGCAGCATTCCTATTTGACTTGGAAGGGTGATTTGCCTTGGCTGGGCCGGGTCGCTTTTAGGTGAATTTGTGACTAACGCAGCGCATTGCAGCTATGCGCATCGGGCGTTGCCACCTCTTTCCGATCATGTTTGCCTCTCGCTCATGGTGACGCAACCGGGCCACGGAAGCGGCACCTCAAAGGCGGTTCATCCGGCAGAAGGCCGGACCTAGATCGATGTTTGCCAGGCATTTCCCCGCGTCAGCCATGCGCTTTCGCGAAGGATACCTCCTGTCCAGAAGGACGTTCACCGCCGCCCCTATCGTAGGCTTCAAACTTCGCGAGAGAACATCATGTCGATCACAAATGCTGAAGTCAGTCCTTCCGATTTCCGTCGGGGCAACCGGCGGGGCATAGGCGCCAAACGGGCTTTCGACCTGAGCGCGGCGACGCTGCTGCTGCTGTTCGCCCTCCCCGCCATGTTCTTTATTGCGCTCATCATGTTCTCGACCGATCGCGGGCCGATCCTGTTCTCGCATGAACGCATCGGGCTCGACGGCAAGCGCTTCCGCTGCCTCAAGTTCCGCTCCATGGTCGTCAATTCCCAGGAGGCGCTGCGCCGCCACCTCGAACTCTTCCCCCAGGCGCGCGCCGAGTGGGAGGCCACGCAGAAGCTGCGCGACGATCCGCGCATCACCCCGCTCGGCCGCTTCCTGCGGGTCACCAGCCTCGACGAGTTGCCGCAGCTGATCAACGTGATCCGCGGTGAGATGAGCCTGGTCGGCCCGCGTCCCATCGTTCAGGACGAGGTGGTGCGCTATGCCGAGCAAATCGAGCACTATGCAGCCGTCCGCCCCGGCATTACCGGGCTCTGGCAGGTCAGCGGCCGCAGCGATTGCGACTACGACCAGCGCGTCCAGCTCGACACCCGCTATGTACGCGAATGGTCCTTCTTCGGTGACCTCGTGATCCTGATCAAGACCGTCAAGGTCGTGATCCTGCGCACCGGCAGCCGCTAACAGGAGAGTCCAATGGTTCTGCTTTCCCTCCGCCCCCGTGCCTTCCGCGCCCGCAATCCAGGCCGCGACGCCGAGACCGATGAAGCGCGCCTCGGAACCATCACCAACGCCATTTCCATGGCGCTTGCCGATGCCCGCCGCGAGCGCGACGGGCTGGCCCAGCGCCTCAACATGTACAATGCCCAGGCGGCCGCGCTCCTCGACAACGTCCCCGAATACGGCCGGCGCGACCGCTCCGAAGAGGCGGCGATCGGTTCGGCCGAAACCAGCGGTGCACGGGCACGTCAGCGGATCGTTCAACTCGACATGCAGATCAAGCGTCTCGAAGAGCTTCTGGGCCAGGTGGGCCAGAGCTTTGCCGCCAACGAAGCGGCCCCGAGTGAAGGCGTCGCCTGAGGGCGTTGCCGGACGGGCATGGTCATGCAGCCACTTCACCCGCTTAGGTCGGGCACGCCGCGCCTTTCGGTGCTGATGGCCAACTACCAGGCCGGCGACAAGATCGTGCCGGCGCTCCGCTCGGTGCTCGGGCAGAGCATGGGTGACCTCGAAGTCATCGTCAGCGACGATGCGTCCGGCGACGATAGCCTGGCCCATGTGCGCGCCCTGATGACCGACGACCCACGCATCCGCCTCCTTGCCAATCCGCTGAACCGCGGCCCCGCCCATTGCCGCAACCAGGCCCTCGACGCGTCCCGAGGTGAGTGGGTCGCCATTGTGGATTCCGATGACATCATCCATCCCGAACGGTTCGAGCGGCTGCTCGCCCTTGCCGGCCAGCGCCAGGGCGACATCGTCGCCGATGACCTCCTGCTGTTCCACGAAGACCAGAGCCCGCCCCGCCTGATGCTGGGCAGGCAAGGGCGCGGCAGCTTCACCGTTTCACCCCGCGACTGGGTGCTGGCCGGCCTTGATGGAACGCCGGCGCTCGGCTATCTCAAGCCCCTGATCCGTGCCGACCTCGTCCGCGACACCCGCTATGACGAGACCCTGCGCATCGGTGAAGACTACGACTTCGTCCTGCGCCTTCTCCTGCGCGGCGCCCGGATGGTCGTGCTGCCCGAGCCTTTCTACCTCTACCGGCGCCACGCCCAATCCATTTCGCACCGGCTCTCGGTCCCAGACATGGAAGCAATGGTCGCGCGCCAGGATGCACTGGTGGCAACGCTTGCGCCGATCCCTGCGGAACTCGCCGCCGCCTTTGCTAGGCGCCGGAAAGTGCTGACCTCCGGCCTTGCCTATGAGCAGCTGGTCGCCAGCATCAAGCGCCGGAAGGCAGGTGCCGCCGTTAGCCATCTTGTGCGCGATCCGGGCCACCTCCTGCGACTTTGGCGCTCCTTTGCCGAAGGGCGTTCGCGCCGCCAGGCGCCCGAGCCGCACGGCCCGGTGGCGCAGACCCTGCGGCTTGGCCGCAAGGGCACGGCCGGAGCCGACCATGTGGTCCCCGACTATGTCCCGGTCGACCAGGAAGACTGGTCCGCGCCGCGCGGCAACCTCCTCTGGCAGACGCTGGCGGCGCATGCGCGGGCCCGCTGCATTCCGCTCGATGCGGCCGGCCGCTATGCCGCTGGCTTCATTCCCGAGGTGCAGCTTGAGGAACAGGGCGCCGCCCTATGACCATCACCCTCAACCAGGCCCACATCCTGATCTTTGGCGCCTTTGCCGCTCTTGTGCTCAACGCCATGTTCGGCTCGCTCGCCGCGCTGACCTTCATGGCTTGCGGCGCGCTGCTGATCGTTTCCAACATTCCGGCCAGCATCGATAGCCTCCGCCGCTGGTGGTTCGTCCTGCTTCTGCCCGCCTATTGCATGCTCACGGCGCTGTGGTCGCTCTACCCAGCCAATTCGCTCCGCTACGGCCTGCAACTCGCCTTCACGCTGATGGTGGCCATTGTCATCACCGGACGTATCTCCACCGCCTCGCTGATGCGCCTCATGTTCGTCGTCTACGGCATCGGCGTCATTGCCAGCCTCCTGTTTGGCCGCACCGGCATGGGCGGCGCCTGGGTGGGCGCCTTCGGCAGCAAGAACGCCGTCGCCGCTCATATCGCGGTCTTCGCCCTTCTCTCCGTTGCCGTAGCGGCAGACGGCAAGTCGCATTGGGTGCTGCGTCTCCTAGGGCTGGCTGGTGCCGCCATTTCCCCGCCCCTGCTGGTGTTGGCGCAGTCCGCTGGGGCGAGCCTCATGGTGGTGCCCTGCATCGGCATTGTCCTCCTCAGCATCCTGTCCGCGCGGCTGAGCAGCATGCAGCGGCTGTTCGTCCTGGCCATGCTGGCGCTGCTTGCCGCAGCTTTTGCCCTCGTCGTGGCCACGGCCGGCGATACGCTCCTTGCAGGAATCCTCGAGGGCTCAGGCAAGGATGCCAGCTTGACAGGTCGCACTGACCTCTGGGCCACCGGCCTCTCCT
The DNA here is from genome assembly GCF_036563435.1 of Devosia sp. GTDB lineage: Bacteria > Pseudomonadota > Alphaproteobacteria > Rhizobiales > Devosiaceae > Devosia. The sequence continues at coordinate 148,264 of NZ_DATCMJ010000019.1, read as the reverse complement.
TTATCGCCGAACGTCCCCTGCAGGGCCTGGGCTACCGCTCCTTCTGGGTGGTCGGCTTCGCCCCCGCCGAGGAGCTCTGGGCCATGTTCGGCGTGCCGTCCGGCGCGGGCTTTAATTTCCACAACACCTATATTTCCAACGCTGTCGAGATCGGCCTCATCGGCCTCCTGCTGCAGATCGCCATCATCTATGGCGGCTTCATCCTGATGGCGGCCTATACCTTCGCCCGGCCCACCGCGCCCAATGCACTGCTGCTGGGCCTTCAGACCCTGATGATCATGCGCAGCTTCATCGAGGTCGAGGTGTTCTTCGAATTCTCCATTCGCTCCATCATGGGCGTTGCCACGCTCATCTATGCCGCCGCCGGGCTCATCGCCCTGCGCGGTCCTGCTTCGGCCGCCCGCCGGCCGCGTCCCTTCCGAGGAGTTCTGAGCCATGTCGCCGTACCAGCCCAACCTCGTTCACTTCCGCACCCCCACCTATAAGCGGCCGGAGGCGCTGCGCCGCGCCCTCGAGTCGATGATCGCCCAGACCGTGACCACCTGGGTCTGCGACGTCTTCGATGACGACCCATCCGAGGCAGGCCGACACGTGGTTGCGGAACTGAACGACCCGCGCATTCACTACACGGCCAACAAGCCGCAGCTCTTTGCCTCGCGCAACATCGACCACTGCTTCACCGCCGATAATCCCCATGGCGCCGAATATTTCTGCGTCGTGGAAGACGACAACTTCCTGATGCCCAGCTTCTGCGAGGCCAATATCGCCCTCACCAAGCGCGAAGGCGTCGAGATCGTGTTGCGCAACCAGCTGATCGAACATGCCAGCGGTACCGCCGCCGCCAGCGTCGGCACCATCGGTGTGCTTGACGACCTCTTCACCGAAGGACGCTTTGACGCCGACGAGTTCCGCCTGGCCATGCTGGCCGGGATCGGCGTCTCCAATGGCGGCCTGTTCTGGTCCGTCAGGGCGCGATCGCAGCTGGAGATCCAGTATGAATGCACCGCCACGCTCCAGGAATATCTGCGCACCTATTCCATCGTCGAGCCCATCTACGTCTCGATGGAGCCGCTGGCGATTTGGGCCGAGAACGGCGAGCAGACCACCCGCAATGCGGAGCTCTCCGCCGGCTACCTGCGGCGCGAGCTCGACCTAAAGCGGGCGGTCCAAGCGCTGCGCCAGATGGTCTGGAACCAGAGCAGCGTCCAGCAGCGCGCTGCCTTCATGACCAATCCGCGCTTTGCCGCGCCCGTTGACGTGCGCGCCACTCATGTCGGCAAGGCGCTGATCGCCGAAGTGCTCGAAGGTCATGTCTCGCCGGCCGACAAGCTGCGCCTTACGGCACGCGGCATGCTGATCCGCACCCTTGGTCGCCTGACCCCAGAGTTCGACCGCTTCGTCGCTTCCCGCCAGGCGGGGTTGATGCAGCGCGCATGACCATTGCTACGGAAAGCCACGCACCCCGCGACCACCTGACTAAGGGGCGTGCAACCGCGGCCATCAAGGGCACGCTGTGGTCGCTGGTCAGCAGCTTCGTGCCCGGTGCCCTTGGGTTCCTGGTGTTCCTGGCGACCTCGCGCGTCCTGACCCCCGCCGAGTTCGGCATCGTGGCTTTTGCCGTCAGCATCGCGAGCATCGGCGTCGCCGTCGCTCCGGCAGGCTTTCGCGAGGCGCTGATCCAGCGTGAAAAGATCACACCGGCGCATCTCGATACCGTCTTCTGGCTCTGCGTCGGCGCGGCGCTCGTCATCTACGGTCTGCTGTGCAGCGCAGGGCCCTTCCTCGCCAGCGCCTTTGCCCAGCCGCAGCTGGTGCTGCTGATCCCGCTGGTGGCCGCCCGCGTCATCTTCGAAATGGCAGCCGCCGTACCCAATGCGCTCATCGTGCGCACCATGTCGTTCAAGATGCTGGCCCTGCGCACCACCATCGCCTCCGTGGTGACGGCGCTGGTCTGCCTCGGGCTCCTCTGGGCCGGGTTCGGCCTCTGGGCCCTCGCCTTTTCGCAGCTCGCGGGGTCGATCGCCGCCTGTATCGGCGCCCTGATCGGTGCGCGCTGGCTGCCGGGCTGGCAGTTCGACCGATCTGCCCTGCGCGACCTCCAAGCCTATGGCCTCTTTTCCAACGGCAGCCATTTCATCACCACGCTCAACCTCGATCAGTTGCTGATCGGCGCGCTGATGGGCCCGCAATGGCTGGGCATCTACAGCTTCTCGCGCCGCATCTTCCAGATCCTGACCGACCTGATCTCGGGCGCGCTGAACCTTGTTTCCTATTCCCTGCTTTCGTCGATGCAGCGCGAACCGGAAAAGCTCCGTTCAGCCTATATGCTGGGCACTTTCGCCTCGTCCGTGGTGGCCTTTCCGGTCTTTGCCGGGCTGGCGCTGATCGCACCCGACTTCATCCCCTTCGCCTTCGGGGAAAGCTGGATTTCAGCCGTACCGGTGGTGCAGGCCTTCTGCGTCCTGGGACTCCTGACCGCCGTGGGCATTCTCCAGTCGTCGCTGATCCGCAGCCAAGGCCAGGCCGATATCTGGTTCTACTATATCCTCGGCAAGCAGGTCGCGACGGTGTTCTACATCTTCCTGTTTTCCAGCTGGGGCGTCGTGGCGCTGACCACCTCGCTGGTCATCCTCAACTGCCTCCTCTGGCTGCCGACCCTGCGCATGGTGGTCAAACTGCTCGGCGTTTCTGTCTGGACCTATCTGGCCTCTTTCGCCCTGCCTGTGGCCGCGACCATGGTCATGTGGGCTTGCGGCTGGTGGGCACAACAGCAACTAGCCGACACCGACGTCGTCACCCGGCTGGGCGCAACAATAAGCGCCGCAGCCTTGGGCTACGGCGCCATAGTCTTGATACTGGGCAGGCGGCGGCTCGAAACCCTCCTGAGCTTCGTCCGCCGCCGCCGGTCCTAGGCGACAGCCACTCGGCTGCGGACGAAATCGTCAACCGCCGTCTGCGCCCGCTCGGTCACCTGCTCGATCATGGCATCGCGGCTAAGCTGCGGCTCGAGCTTTGCCATGCTCAGCAGATGCTGTGCGGCCATGTCGGTCAGCACGCGGTTGGGAATGGCGGCCAGGGGCGACTTGTTGAAGCGCCCTACCTTGCCAAGCGCGCCGCCGCGCCCGGTCTTTTCGATATAGAATTCAAGAACGCTGCTGGGCTTGAGCGTATTCAGCCGCACGTCGAGATCGAGCGCACCCGCCCAGTCGAGCCACTTCTTGTGATGACCGCCATAGATCGGCTTGGCCCCGATCCAGGGCGTGCGCAGGGCGTCGGCGACGATGGCGCCATGCATGGCTTCGGTGATCAGCAGCCGCGCACCGCGCAGCTGGCTCAAGACCTTCTCCACCGGGTCCGTGGCGTCGATCAGCGTCATGCCGGCCTTGCGGCAGGCCGCGGCCCAGTTGCCGCGCTCAAGGCTTTCGTAATGCGGCATGAACGCGATGCCGACGCTTTCGTCCGGTGCCGGAAGATCCATGTTCCGGAGCAGGATCGCGCTGTCGCAGATCGAGAGCGCCGGGTCGATCTTGAGCGTCTTGGCCGTGTTCGGCCCCCGCACGAAGCGGATGTCCCAGGTGCCGTCATGCACGTCGGGCAGGCCCATATAGCCGGCATAGCCCGAACCCATCACGAACTTGCGCGACTTCGCCGGCAGGTGATCGCCAATGATGGAGCCGATGCCGACGAAAAGCTCGCTCTCGTCCTCATCGAGAAAGCCCTGCGGCAGCAGTGCCGGCCAGACATGCAGGTTCAGCTCGTCGCCGAAATTGGGCACCGTGCCGCGAAAGAACACCAGCTTCATGATTAGTCCTCGTTAGTCTTGGCACAAGATGGATTGCTCGAAGGCACAGTCGGTGCCCATCGGCGTATAGGCGACCCAGTCCACTTCCATGGCGATGGGCGCAGAGACGGGCGCGAAGGCGCCCATCCATTCGGTCAGGGTGTCGGACCCCCAAAGGCTGAAGAAGATGCGCTGGGCATTGCGCGGCACCATCTTGGGATTGTCGATGGTGCGGACCAGCTGGCCGTCGATAAAGTAGCGGACCCGGTCCGGCTCCCAGGTAAAGGCAAAGGTGGTGAAGCCGGAATCGGAAGGCCGGGGAAGCGCATGCGACTGCCCCGCGCCCATCTCGCCATCGCCGCTCACGCCATTGACCCAGGTGGTGGTGTCGACATGGCCGGTGTCGCGCAACAGGATTTCGAAATCGATCTCGTCATGCGGCTTGCCCTGCTGCGGACCGATATAGCTGAAGAAGGCGGCATTGAGCCCCGATACGGCAGGTGTCTTGAGCCGTGCCTCGAAGGTGCCATAGCCATAGGCCTTGCGCGTCTGGATCTCGCCGCACCGGTATTGCCTGTCGCCTTTGGGCCCGGGTGCAAAGCCTATGCGGAGCGCGCCGCCACTGACCGTCGCCTGGTCCGCCGACCAGGTGCAGTTCTGGTGGGCACCGTTGCTCCAGCCGTCGGACACGTACCAGCGCTCCTGGTCGAGCCTGTCAAAGCTTTCGAAAAATGCGGCCTCCTGCGCAATTACCGGCTGGGCCAGCAGCGTGGCGCCAAGGGCGAAGAGAAAGGGCTTGAAGGTCATTGGGCTAACTCCAGTCGGGCCACCACCACATCGCCGGCGACAAGGGGGGTGTGAAGGTCCGCGGCGATTTCCTCGCCGTCGCGGATGATGGAATAGCTATAGCTGGGGCCCTCCTGGGCGGGGATAACTGCGCCGGTGGAGAGGGCCGCTTCCTGGACCAGCGCCTGCTGCGTGCCGATCTTGATCCGGAGGGCCGCGATCTGCCCGTCCACGGTCTGCCGTTCGAGCGACAGATCCGAGATGCGCTGGTCGGTCAGCCGTGCCTGTTCGCGTTCGGCTGCGGCAATGTCCTGCTGCGCCTGGAGCGTCGCCGTCTGCGTATCGAGCAGGCGCGCCTCGAGGTCTGAAACATTGGTCTGCAGCGAGGTCACCCGAGAAGCGAGCGCCAGCCCGTCATCGGAAAGCGAGGTGATCTTTTCGAGCTGTTCGCGCGCGCTGGCCAGCTGCGTCTCGCTGCCCGCCTCTTTCTGGGCGAAGGCGGCAATCTGGCTGTTCAGGAGGGAGACCTGATCGGCAAGCGATTTGGACTGCGCCTCCGCCTGGCGCCGCTGCGCCTCAAGAATCTGCATTTCGGCCGCCAGCAGGGCGTCGAGGTCCTCGGCTCCTTCTAGCTCTGGGGGAACGGTGATCTCGGCCGCCCTCGCCAGCTCTGCATCGAGCCGGGCGCGGCGCACCAGAAGGCGGCGATATTCTTCCTCGAGCACGGTCAGGGCGCCGGATGTGGTCAGCATTTCCCGCTCCGGGCGTGAAACCGCTTCAACACTACGCCGTTCGCCGCCCGCCAGTGCCAGCGCCTTCACGACCGTCAGGTTTGGCGCAAAGGGATATTCGCCGGGCGTACCGACATCGCCCGAAACATAGATCGGACCATAGGCCGCGACTTCCACTGTCACCGTCGGCGCGGTGCTCAATCCCAGCGCCTGCTTCAGCGACTCGCCAAGCGCACCGGCCAGTTCGGCCGTGGTCTTGCCGACACTTTCGGTCGGCCCGACCATCGGGAAGTTGACGCTGCCATCGGCGCCCACGACATATTCACCGCCCAGAGCCGTCCATTCCTGGAAGCTCGAATCGGCTGCCTTCCACTGCACCACCCTTATGGCGAGCTTGTCGGACACACCCAGCGTATAGGAGGAAGCGGCCTGTGCGGCGCCGAGCCAAAGCAGGGCGAGAGCTAGGCCCGCGGCATGACGAACTATGGTCCCGATGTGTCGCGGGGTTGCATTCATGGCCCCATCCTTGTGGCTGATCGTGATCTCAAGGATTGTTGAGATCGATCACGCCCGCAATGGGGCAAGGGTGGCTAAACCTTCCCGCCTCGCCAAACACCCAAAAAGATTAATCTCTTGTTTTAGCTATTCTTTTTCCGCGCGATCAAGAGCTGCCACCTCGCTCAGGACTGCTATGCGTGGGGCGGCCAACTCTGCTTCGCTGAGCGAGGCCCGGCGGCCGGTGCTGCGGCGGATCACGGTGCCCTCGGGCGCAAAGCCCAGCGAGGCAAGGCGCCGCCGCTGTTGCGGCGAAAGGGCGATCCAGACGAGGCGGCGTTCGGCATCGGTCAGGGCGCCGAACTCCTGCTGATGTGCCTTGCTCCTAGTCTGTACCTCGAAGACGCCGGCGCTGGTTTCCTCGCCAATCTGCACCATGGCTGCAAATAGCCGCGCGGCGCCTTGTGGCGACAGCTGCAGGTTACGGTCGAAATAAACAACAACCTCTCCCAGCTCCGCCTCGGGCAGCGCCGTCTGGACGCGCCGGATCAGGTCGTGGCAGGTCTGCTGCTTGAGGCGCGCCGTGAGGCCATGGGCATAGCCACGCGCCGTCTTGGGCCCGAGTACCTCCCCGTCGATCTCACCGCCGATATTATAGCGGGCGACGCAGCTCTCGCAGATCCAGGCGGTGCGCCCTTCGCGGAACACCTCATAGGTCACCCGCTGCAGCGTACGGCTGCAGAAATCGCAGGTGGAGCTAAGGGTCACATCGTCCCTGATCTCCCAGGTGTACCGCCAGTCCTGTGGATTGCCCACGTATTCGGCCAACGTATAGCGGTTCTGGACCAAGCTCACTCACTCACAACTGGGGCCGGTTGGGCGGGAGCGCCCCCTTGGCAGGTACGCGAGGATCGGAAGCGAATCATAAACGGAATCCACGCAATTGTACGGAGCGCCTGTGACAACGGAATCCGGCCAGAGCATGGCTGCCACGCGCGCTGATATCGCCGGAGACAGAGGTCCCCGACGACGCTGGAGGTTGAAGCGAAGGTGCCGCAGGAGCGAACCTTATTCGTCCCGCTTCTGCTCGATCAGGTCGCCGACAGTGTCGAATTCGTCGGGATAGGCGTTGACGATGTCCTTTGGATTGCCGGCGGCAAGACCATTGTCCCGCTCCCGCAGATGCTGGAACATCTCGCCCGGATTGCTGTGCGTGGTGCCATCCTTGAGCACATATTCCTTGTGCCCGTTGCCCTGCGGCTCGTGTCCGGAACTGCCTTCGCCCTTGGGGTCAGCATAAGCGGCGGAGCTTGCGAGGAGGGCGGCGCTAAGTGTCAGCGCGTAGATCTTCTTCATGGTGGTCTCCTGTCGTTCGCCGAAACGTTTGGCCGACGCACCATAGAGACCGCAAAATGACGCCGCGCTGACACGGCCTGTCAGCTTCCGGCCCTCATGGCAGCCATGCTGCCGGCGGGTTCATCCCTTCTCGACATAGGGCTTTGCATCTACCCGGTTTGGCTGAAGCTGTTCTCGAAGGTGAGCCCCAAGCGTGTGTCCAGTGATCAGAAGACATAGTCCTAGCGCGAGTGGAGAATAAAATGCCTCCTCCTGTAGAACTGCATTGGCACTGATGACAATGATGCCGACGCAGCCAAAGAGGAACCCGCGATTATGCATGGTGCGGAATAGGCGCCAACAGGTACAGGCAAGAACAAAAAGGAACCCAAAGAACACAAATGAACCAATTCCCATTTGGTAGAGCATCACCCCGACGGCGCTCTCAATTGGAACAGAGGTGAATCCTTCGGCTTGGGCCACATCGAAGTCAACGTGCTCCGTTGTACTGGATAGATTGCCGCCCAAGCCAATGCCATGGCCGAACGGGTTACTGGCGAACTCGCGCAGACCGGAGACAAAGCCCAAGACATGGTAGTCTCCTCCCGGATAACCGATTGCGATGGCTAGACCAATCCAGCTGAATGCGGCCATCATCAGCAACACCAACACTATCCTTGCGGGAAAGACCCCCAAGCCGATCTGAACGCATAGTGCTAGAAGGAAAAGGATCATCGCGCCCTTTGAACCAATGATGAGCATCAAAGGAAACGCCAGCAGAGGCAGCCCCCACTTATTGCGCAGCACGAAGTAGGTCGACGTGATGGAAAGCAGGTAAGCAAAGCTGATTGGATGGAAATTGGGTCCACCAATCCGGAACACCTTCGGAAGCAGGCCTGCCAGGTATGGCGTGTTGAAAAAGTTGGCGGTCATTGCATCGTGCAGTCCCAGGTAAACATACCCAGTTTGCTGCAGCGCCTTTTCCCAAACACCGGTGTCGAATTGGCGGCGCATTGCGCGTTCGATATAGAGATCGCCCCCAAACAGCCCGAGAAAATCAAAGGCAAAAAAGAGTTCAAGATACCCGTAGCTGATGAGCAGGATAGTTAGCCAAGTCAGCGGTCTTCTGAGGTCGATTTTGTAGAGGCTGGTCGCCACCAATGCCACATGGAAGCACGCCAGCGGTGAAATGGTGTTGCGGAAGTAGACGATCGCGTCCCGAGGCAGCCCTGATACGGCGCCCAAAGCTGTGTAGAAGCACACGACCCCAAGAACGGCAAAGCTGAGCAGGAGCCACACCCGGATGTGCGATGTCATCGCCGTGCGGCGGAAGCTGGCAAGGATGAACGCGCCATACAGCGTCATCAAAATCGCGAAGTTGGCGCCGCGAAGCGAGTCAAAAACCTCGTCGTTGCTGACGAGCCCGGAATACGTCGCAATGATTACGTTCTGCAGCGCGAACGAAGTAAGGATGATAGTGAGGGCGCTCGCAGGATGAAGAACTACAAGCCCTAGGGTCAACAGGAACGTTGCGACCAAGCCGAAGGGCATGGAGGCGATGAAGGACGATACAGCAAGCGTGGTCAGCGCCACGCCTGCCAGTAGATACACTAGGCTGAGCGCCCCCGCCTCCACCCTGTACGACTGCGGTAACGCGGGCGATGTGGTGCTTTTCATGAGGCAAGTTCCTCGCCGACAAGAGCCGCAACGAGATCGACGTCAAATGTTCGGTAGTCGGCTCGATCGCCCATGAGGCCGAAACCATGATCCAGCTCCCAAAAGCTCCAACCGAACCCGTGCCGTTCTGCCGCCCGTCGTACGGCAGCCGTCCAGGTGATGCGGCTCTTGGGCGGCACGCACGCGCTGTAAACGCCGAACTCATTTATCACCACGGAGACACCATGTGCTGACGACCATTCAGCTAAAACGGCGAAGTCATTCTCGATCCGCTGCTCGGTCCAGGGCGTCTCGATTTCATGGTCAAGGATATCAAGTGCGGCCTGATCTCCTTTGCTTAGGAGCTCTTCGCGCAACGCTTTGACGGATTGTGACTTCGAGCTGGCCGGAAATGGCAGATCGTGCAACAGCGCAAAGCCGGAATCGTCCCATTCTGCACATTGATGAGTGAACGCGAGCGGAGTGTAATAGTGAACCCCAACTATGCTGTTGGCATCCTTTGGCACCGGACAACCCAATGTTTCCCCGATGCTCTGATAGGAGCTTGCCCCCCATATCACGGCATGATCCGGACAGCTCCGTCGAACGATGTCGATAAGTTCCTGGCGCAGGGGCAGCCAGTGCTCCTGAGCGAGTGGCGGCTCGTTCAAAAGTTCTGGGAAGACCTGGTCGGCCGACGTGTCACGAAGTACCGGCGCCAATTTGGTCCAGGCGGCTCGGACGAGCCGGCTTCCCTCACCCGGAGAGTTTACAAGCGCCTTGTAAAGTCCGCTACCCAGATGAAAATCTACTGTGGCCCCGAGACCGGCCTTGCCCAGCTGCTCCAATGCGTCCTGAAGTGCTCCTGCAGCGCGCCGCCGAACAGCATTGTCTCCCGCCCAGTTGTCACTGTTTACAGGCAGCCGAACAGAGCGGAAACCCAAGGCGGCAAGCGTCTCGAGCACTTCCGCACTCGGACCCAGGCCGCCGTCGGCAACAGCCCATTCCGGTACGTTGACTGACCGCGATAGGAACTCCAACTGACTGGACGTAGTAGACTTGGACCAACCAAACCGCGTAGGGACGGCAAAGGCTGCCACGCCGATCAAACCAATCGCGGCTCTTCTAGACCAGTTGGGTGGCGACCGGTCCACGTCTACCTCAGTTGAGCATAGCGACCGGGACGCCGCGTGGACACGCTAGCGCTGCCGGAGACGGTCGAGCCCGCATAGACGGGGCTACGGTGGCGAATGTCCTCTCGTATTGCCTCCGCTTTGCTGTACGGAACGTCTATCTCCTCATTCTTCCCTGCCCTTGGGACAAGAGCCAAGGCGCACCCCACTGAGAACCCGGTGATCGTAGCCAGCAAAAGTAACAGACTGGGACGTGGCCATGTGGCCTGTGCAGGCGGATGAGCAGGACTGATCGATCGCGCGTTGCTCAGTTGCATGCTTTCAAGCTGTCCGGTTTCCTGACTGCGCATCAAGAACTGGTCGAGGACGGCACGCTTGGCCTCTGCATCTCTCTGGAGCTGCCTCAACTCTACCGCACCCAAATTGGCCAGGTTCGAGGTTGATCTGAGTTGCTCAAGGTCCGCTTCGAGTTTTGCGACGTTGCCAGCCGCGGCTTCTGCACGCGCTTTGAGTTCGTTTGTGATACGCTGCGCCTCTGCAATCAGTGATCGTTCGGTCCGCTCAACCTCGGCTGCCAGGCTCACGATCGTTGGATGCCGCGCTCCGAGTGTTGCCTGGGCGCTCGCAAGGGCGTTTAGGCGGGCATTGTACTCCGCGCGTAAGCTTTCAGCGGAAGGTGAAGACAAAATTTGCGCAAGTCGATCCACGCCGGCGGGACTAAGGCCGACTGCTAGAGCCTGTTCATAGGCTGTGTTGGCTTGCCGCTCGATATCTTGCGCAACAACCAACTGGCTGTTGACCTGATCGATGCGAGCTTGGGTCTGCGTACTCCCGCTACCGCTGTCGAAAAGATTGTTCTTGATCTTGTAGTCCTCGACAGCGCGCTCTGCGAGGCTCACCGCAGCTTGCAATCCCGAGATGCGACTGGTCAGCAGATCGGTGACCTCAGCGTTAGCCGTGGCCTTCTCGACCTTCTGGCGGCTCGTATATTCATCGACGACGGCGTTGGCGATCCGGGCTGCCTTGCTCGGATCAGATGAGCGGAAGGAGACATTTATGATGTAGGTCAAGCCTTCGCGCTCAACGCTCAGGCGCGACGCGAAACTGTCAAACATCATAGCTGCCGTGGGCGGCTTGGAGCCGCCGGTGATCATTCCAATGAGCGATGGAATGGAGCCCGACTGGGAGAACTCAGGATCCTGGTCCAGCTTCTCTGCAAGGAATACCTTTTCAAGTACCTCGCGCGACTGGATCACTGCCACTTGGCTCGAGATGGCGGCACTATCGCTGCCGATACCTGGTAGAACGCTGCTTGCTTCGGTGGTTTGTGCTTCACGCGGATCGACGAGCAGGACGGCTGTTGCTGTGAAGCTTGGTACAGTCGTGACTATGTATAGCAGCGCCAGCGCAACACAGGCCAGAGTAGTCGATAAAATAAGGACGCGCCGCCTCCACAGCACCTCAAACATTCCTCTGATGTCAAAGAGCAATAGAGGTGCTTCTTGTTGGGTGGTACTGGGCTGGCTCATCGTTACACGGACCTCGCTTTCCTTCCGGTTATAGCTGACCACATGACCGCGCCAACGTTCACCATCCGTTAACCTTACTGCTGAAACCTTTACTCAAATGTCGTTTGTAGCGCTTCACTGACTGCCATAAATCCACATGCGGTCTTTCAACAGGGTTTGTTTTTGAAGATCATTCAAGTTCAGACTCAGGCGGAAGCCGCAGGTGCTCAGCGGGTTTCCGACATGGTCGGCGCTGGTCTGCGCGCCAAGGGCCATGAGGTGCGCACGGTCTTTATGTATCGCAAGACCGATGTCTATGACGGGGATCCTTATGCCCACTTCATCCTCGGCCAGCCGCCCGAGGGAATGGCAGACTTGTTCCGTTCTGTCGCTGGTTTGCTCCGATACATCCGCCGTGAACGACCAGATGCGGTCATAGCCTATCAGTATCACGGGGTGGCATTCGGCACCTTGGGCGCACGCTTGGCCGGTGCGCGGCACATCATCGCCAACCAAAGTGGTGAGCCGCAAAAGCAAGGCCTCTTGGGGCTGATGTCGCGGATCGATCACCTCTATGGCGCACTGGGACTTTATCACCATAGCGTTGTGAACTCCTCCTGGACCGAGAAGCAATTTGGCAATCACGTGCCTAGCTACCGTCGGCGCTTGCGCCGCATCGACCATGGCGTCACGCCACCAGCCGCGCGCCTGGATCAGGCCGCTACGCGCCGACGTTTTGGACTGCCCGATGACGTATTTCTGGCGATCTCAACCGGCCGGATTACTCGTGACAAGAACCAGCGCGCCCTGGTGGCGGCCCTTGCACTTGTTCCCGATCTGCACGTTGCCTTGGCGGGCATTGGCCCTGACGCCCAGCCCCTAAAGGATCTTGCGTCCGAACTCGGCGCGGCCAACCGCCTCCATATGGTGGGCGAGGTTCCGCCTGCCGAAATCCATCACTTTCTGGCTGCCGGAGACGTTTTTGTTTTCCCCACCCGCTTCGAGACCTTTGGTCTGGCGGGTGCAGAGGCAGCGATCCTGGGAATGCCCGTGATCGCCAGCGACATACCGGTTCTCCGCGAAGTGCTTACGGCTCCCGACGGAACCCCTGCCGCGGTTTTTGTGCAAACCGAGAACGGCAGAGATATCGCAGCCGCCATCGAAACGCTTCGCAGCAACCCCGAAGGCGCTCAGGAGCTTTCCGCGGCAGGCAAGCAACTGGCCGTAAGATACGCGCCCGCCACTATGTGCGACGGCTACGCTGCGCTTCTTTCCTAAGTGAAACATACTGCAAGCGCCCGGCCGGCAGCCCCGTTGCCTGGCTAGCGAGGGCGTGGGACTGCTGCAATGCCGTCGATTACTTCAAGTGAGCCAAAGCGATTGAGGGTGTGTATCTGAGGATAGGGCCAATAGCCTTTGGTTTCCACCGGGCGGGGTACCCCGACAACCACCTCTTCCGGCGTCAGGCGCATGATCTCGGCCATCCCCAAACCGCCGCCGTATCCTAATGTTCCGTTCTGCAGGGGAAGGATTAGCTTGCTGCCGGAGCGGACAATGGCGCCACCCGGCCGGGCCGCTGCCCTGTCGATGGTTATCGGATTTTGTGGATGGGGCCTCCAAGGGCCGGTCAGCGCGTCCGCGCGAAATACCACCATTGTGTCCGACGAACTGCCTCCCAGGCTGTTGTCGGTGGCAAAGAGCCAAAGACAGCCGTCGTGATCTAGCAAGGTCGCATCTGAAAGGGATGGCCCTTGAGCGAGGACGGCGTAGCGCTCCCAGCGCCAGGGAAACTCGGTGCAGCGATAGAGCACCAGTTCCCGCCCAGCACTGGCTTCCGGCAGCATCCAGATCTGGCCATCGCGGGAAAAGACTTGCGGGTAGGAAAGGTGGTGCGGCTCCTCCACGATCGGCACCGGCACGGAGGGCTCGCCTCTTGCATCGATATGGCTTACGGAGATCACCGCCTTGCCGAGAGCATGAACATAGTCCTCGACGAACATGTAGTGCCTTCCCTCCCAGGTGAACGGGAATGGATCTGCATAAAAGCGCGCCGCATCGTCGGGTAGCACGTGCCATGGGGAACCAGCCAGGGTTGCTGTTTCAGCGACGCCAAGCCCCTCGGTAAAGCGAAAGCCCACCCGCCAGTGCGCTTGCTGAAACCGTCGGCGGCGCAACAGTTCGCGCCCTAGGCGCGGTAAGTTCTGCGACAGGTAACCTGCCAGGAACGGACCTTGACCAGCTTTGCCTTTCGGCGTTGAGCGACCGGCTGCACCGGCAAGAACGGACTGCACCGTCTTGGTCATGAGGGTGACGGCCCGCGCCAGGACATCATCAAGGCCTCGCGCCATGATTACGCGATTGTCCACCATTGGGTCGGCATGGGCAATGCGTCCACCGCTACGGAATATCTCGATTGTCGGCAGGATGCCGAAGGCAATCTCGGTGGCCCAATTGGGCAGCGGGTCGGCGTTCTCCCCGGCTCCAAAGCTCAGCGTCGTTGATGAATTCTGTCCTGGTGCCAGAGCAATGCTGAGTTCGCTCGGATTGCGGCCTTCGGTGACGGGCATTGGCTTGAAGTCTGACAGCCAGGCGTCCGCTTTCCGAAACGCCTTCTTCTCAGCAAGAAGAACGGCATCAAGGCCGAGAGGCGCTCTTCCGACGTGACCATGAACAATCTGCACCTGGTGCCCCTCCGCGCACAAAGCGCTTCTCAGCGATTCGTGCCAAGTGCGGGTCTGGCCCATCGGCAGGATCAAATCGATGATCGCCATGTCAGCTCTACTCTCCGGCCGATGCGGCAGGTGATTTCCATCCCGGCAGATGGACGAGCCCACCGAGGCGCATGACACTTACGTCAAGTCCGGTTAGTGCCATAGCCTGCCAGCGCAGCCGGAAGCCCAGCCAAAGCGAGGACAGCATCACTGCTGTCACAGCTCCGGATACGCCAAAATTAGCCACAAGGAGCGCGAAGCCGACAAGCCGAATGACAACTCCGACTGCAAGAGTGTTCAAGTAACGTTGTTCGTGGCCGGCCAGGTTGAGCAGGATGGGCGCTGGACCCATCGCTGACACGAAGGCGGTACTGGCGCTCAGCACAAGAAGGTTGACGAGCCATTCCTGCTGGTCCACGCCGAAAAGCTGGAGCAGGTATCCACCTGCCGCAACAAGTCCGAGCAGGCCTATGCCCACGGCAAGTACAACCACCACAGCGGTGGTATCCAGCAGCCTTTCCATCTGGCTCTGCTTCTTTCCGAAGAACAGATCCGGAAGATGGCGGGTGGTGCTGAGGTAGATCGCCGTCGACAGGGTTGAGAACATGTTGGCCAGGCGAGTGATTACAAAGTAGCCACCGGCGCTTGCAGGATCCAGCATCACGCCCACGATAAGGACGTCCAGGTACTGGTTGCATACTTCGAGCGACTGGGAAGCCCAAAGCCGAACGGTACTTGGAACAAGTTCGCCGCTATCCCGGCTCGGCTCCACCGAGAAGAGGGTCGGATGCAGCTTCTTCAGCGTCTGGCGGAACAGCAACAGGTGCCATGAAGCTGCGCCAATGCCGCCGGCGGCCATCAGCATCAGGACCAAGTCCATTCCAATCGGGTGTCGGAGAACATGACCGATGATAAGGGCGACTATCGGTGGCACCATCCCCGCCAGGACCACCGTTGCATCCGCTACAAATATGCCTGAGGAGGACCGGATCAGATGTGAAGTGACATTGGTGAGTGACAGCGAGGCCAGGAAGAAGGTCGCCGCCACCGCTTCCAGCGGCTTCAGAAAGAACAGGGCGACCAATAGGAAGCTCCCGCTGACGATCAGCAGGCCACAGGCAACTACCTTGCTGCTGAACTCTAAGCTCGCTCTCAACCGGGGCAGATCGTTGGAAGCCGACAGTTCGCTCCACCTCCGCATGAGCAGAACTTGCTGTCCCACAACCGCGACAATAGCAAAGAGCCCGGCAGCGCTGAACACCATCGAGAAGGCGCCAAAATCATGGGCGTCGAGCGTTGCGCCAAGCAAGGCGATAAGGGCGAAGTTTGCCGTCACCGTCCCGGCCTTGAGCACAATAGAACCAGCGATGCTCCTCAGCACCTCGGAATTGGGGAGACGTCCGATCAAGGGTAAGGTCATCGGGCTAAAGCCATCATAGACCGGACCTCTGTCAGCCTGCGAAGCAGGTTGCCAGCCCTTGGGTTGGCATGGATAAAAAGGCGGAACCAGCGGCGCAAGGTAGCGTCCACCACGACGGGAACGCCTCGGAAAGTAAGGGCAGTCTGATACTCAAAAAGCTCTACACGGTCGGTATCGAAACGCTCCTTGTATCCCGACGATCCGACGCTGAGATCGAGCAGCTGATAGCCTTGGGATGAAGCCCATTCCATCGTTCGATAGAATGCAACCAGACCGGGCGAGCCGACCATCCATTTGGGATCAGAGGACATCGTGGAGATCAGGAGGGTCAGTATCTCCCGATCATAGATGCCATAGATGGCCGCAATGACCTCTGTATCGACGCAAAGGGCAAACATTCGAACAATCGAATTTTGGGCAAGCGCCAGCTCTGTGTAGAAATCTCGATAGGCAAGGTTCGCCAACGGATCCCGTCGACCCATCTCAAGGAACCTTCTCTCGCGAAACTGGAACATTGTGTCGAGCAGCTTTGCCCGTCCATCTTGGTCGTTCACAACGTGGAAGCTCAGTTTGCCGTGACTTTCGAGTTTGCGAGACTTGCGGCGGACGTCACGGCTGCAGGAAAACCGCTTTGCCTGTACTTCGGCACCTAATTCAGTGGTGAAGGCTGCAGCTCCCATTGGCTTCAACCAACTCGCACCTGTCAGCGCATGCGGACGTCCGTAAAGCCGCTGCGGCACTTTCTTGAGCGTTATAGCGTCTGCTGTCGGCAGAGCGGCACGAACGGCGGCCCACAAGGCGTCCGGATCGAACGGGTGGGCAGGGGCGAGCGTGGGAGCAAAATAGTCCACCACGTGGAAGTCCAAAGCCTCGATGACCCGCACCCCCAGGCGCTTCACCAACACGAAAGGAAGGATTGCAACGAGCGCTCCGCATTCTGCCTTCACACCGATAAGCACCGGTTCGGCCCCTTGAGAACGGGCAATAGTTTCGAGGAGTGCACTTATAAAAACCGGCGCCTGGAAAGCGCTTGTTGGCTGCAGTTCTGTCAGGGCGAGATCGAGCGGGGAGCCAATGCGGAAGGCCGAGTAGGTGGGCTGTTCACCGACCTTCCGAGGCTCGATATGGTTGAGTAGCTCAGTTCTCACGGCGAATTACTCAGACCTGGTCAGAAGCAGATATGCGGATAAAGGATTGGTCGTGAGGTAGCGCCAGAATAGTCGCTTCGGCTCAAGCCATATGCGGAAGGCCCATTCGAGCCCTGTGCGCTGTACCCAAAGGGGAGCCCGCCGCTTGGACCCGGAGAGAAAGTTGAAGAGACCTCCAGAGGTCTTGATAACTCCAACCTTTCCTAGTTTGGTCCCATGCTCGGCAACGAATTCCTGTTCCCGCGGCACACCAAGCGCCAGCCATAGAATGTCCGGCGCCAAGTTGTTGATCTCGGCGAGTTTCGCATCCAACTCCGCGCCAGACAGGAACCCATGACTACGTCCTGCAATCCGCAGACCGGGATATGCCTCCCGCACTTGCTCGACCGCCTTCTGATTTTCGTCTGGCGTCGCTCCCAGGAAATAGAAACTATGGCCGCTTCGCACTGCCAGCCGAGCGACATCATGGAAGAGGTCAGTGGTCGCCACGCGCTCCGGCAGCGGCTGCCGGCATAGCAATCGCGAGGCCAGCACCATGGGCTGGCCATCGGCCACGATCTGATCGGCTGACCGAAAAAGTTGGGCGATCCGCTCGTCTGCGGCAGCCCGGGCAATGACTTCGCCATTGCCCGATGTCAGGTAAATCGGACGAATACCGCGCAGCTTGCTCCGGCTGGCATCGATCATCTGGCGCGCCGCTTCCGCTCGCGTCACCACCGCAATCGGCAAGCCGCCCAAGACAATGCCTGGCGCTTTTGCAAAGACGGGCAGAGTATCCCTTGGCGCGGACGTCGCTTCGGCTTGCTTATTTTTAGTGTAAGACAACATGGCGTCCATGGTTCAATGGACCGGCACCATGGACCACTCGCGCACGCCGTGAAACGCGAACCTTTACCTTTGGTTAAGCATAAAATTTGACGTATTTCGCGCATTGCGTTGAGAACGGCTGCGAGCGTTGGAGGGCGTGAAACGCCGCCACGGGGGTGAACGCCACCTGAACTCAGGACCTTAGCCGTACGCTCGTCCTAGCCCGACTGCACCAGTCGTGAGCGCAGGAGTTCGCCGTTGTCGCTGAGGATGGAGTAAGCGATGCTGGTGAGGAGAGAATTGATGCGCCGTAGGGCGTGAACGGTTTCGAGATGAAGGTCGCTCGATTCGATGCTGGTAGGGTTGCCACCGCGCATCCGGCCGAAATGCTGCTCCATGCTTTGCCGCTCGAGGATGCCGATCTCGTCCTTCTCCGCCACCAGCTGACGCGCTGACTCGGTGTCCTCGGAAACAAGGACATTGAGCGCCAGCTGCATGTTCTCGAGCACCCGCGCGTGCAGGGTGGTCAACTCGTCCCAGCCCTGCTCGGAAAAGGCGAGGCGGCGCTCGGCCTTCTGCTCCGCCAGCTTCAGCAGCTGCTTGGCGATAATGTCGCCGGCCTGCTCGAGGCTGATGGCGAAGTTGGTCAGATTGGTTGCCCGGCGCGCCTGCGCCGGATCCATCGCGGTCCAGTCGAGACGGGTCAGGAACAGCTTGATCTCGCGATTGGCTTGGTCAACTTCGGTCTCCAGCGTCTTGATGCGCCGGATGGCTGGCTTGTCACCGCTCTGGAAGATTTCCATCACCGGCTGCAGCATCACCTCGACCATTTCGCTCATGCGCAGGAGTTCCCGCGTGGCGCTGGCCAGGGCGGCATCGGTGTTGCGATAGCTCGTGGATAACAAGGCCGTGCTGCGCAGCCGCGCCACGTTGAGATCACCCTCGGCGGTTGCGGCGGTCACATGCTTGTCCATCAGCCGGGCCACCGGACCCGTTAGCGGCAGGCCGACCAGCAGAACTGCCAGGTTGAAGGCGATGTGCAACACGCTCGCCTGCATGCCCACCGTGCCGGGCAGGTCGAAGAGATGCGCTTGCGAGATCTGGAACAGCAGCAGGCAGAGCACCGCAGCACCGCCGCGAAACAGCAGGGCGCCCATGGCGATGCGGGCGGCCCGGATGTCGCCGCCGCGCGTCATGCTCCAGGCGATCAGGGTGCCGCCGAGGTTGGCGCCGAGCACAAAGGCGGCGGCCACTGCGAAGGGGATTAGCCCCGCCGCTCCAAAGGTGATGATGACCAGAACGCTCGCGACCGACGAATAGGACATCCAGGTCACAAGGGCGGCGACCAGGAATCCGGTCCACAGATCGCCGCGCAGGTAGGTGATCACCGCACCCAGGACGTCGCTCTCCCGCCAGGGGGCGGTGGCCTCGCCCACCATCTCCAGGGACAAGAGGACGAAGGCAATGCCCAGCACCATGCGGCCCAATTGCTTGGTCTGCCGGCTCTGTCCTTTGAGGAACAGCGCGCCACCCGCAATGATCAGCGGCGGCGTGAGGAGGCTCAGGTCAAACGAAAGAAGGCTCGCAACAAGCGCCGAGCCCAGATAGGCGCCCAACATAAGCGCCAGGCCGGTGCGCCCTTCCATCAAGCCGCCCGATGCAAAGCTCGAGGCAAGGGCGGCAACGGCGGTCGAGCTTTGCAGCGCCACGGCCATGGCCGTTCCCGCGGCGGCCGCGCCAATGCGGCTGCGATTGGCATGGGCGAGCAGGCGCTTGAGCTGGACAGAATAGGCGCGCTCCACCGCGGTGCGCACCATGCGCACTGCCCACAGCAGCAGCACGATGGCAGCCACCAGGTGTACAGCGATGAAATACATCAGGCCTCCTCGCCCAGCTGCGCCGACTGTTGGCGGACCAGCCTCCTATGATGTTCATATGAAATCGAACGACGCAATCCTCACATGTTAGGCGCTCGGTCGATGCTCATTTCCCCACCCATGATGTTCACTTGAACATTTCGCTTGCAACGGGAACGCTGGCTGCTACCACTTAAGGCAAGCTCGGAGCGGGAGGCTCCGGGAGATAAAAGGGAGTGAGCATGTACAAGAACGCACTGTTCCTGTCGGCAGCGTTGGCTGCCGTCCTGTCGGCCTCGCCGGCCACCGCGCAGACCGAGATCACCTGGTGGCACGCCATGAGCGCCGAACTGGGTGAAAAACTCGAGGAAGTCGCCCAGGGCTTCAACGAAAGCCAGACCGAGTACAAGGTTACGCCTGTCTTCAAGGGCACCTATCCCGAGACGCTGACCGCTGCGATCGCCGCCTTCCGCGCCAATGAGCAGCCCGCGATCGTTCAGGTCTATGAGGTGGGAACCGGCACGATGATGGCCGCCCAGGGCGCCGTCTACCCGGTGCACCAGTTGATGACGGACAAGGGCGAGCCCTGGGATCCGAGCGGCTTCCTGCAGCCAGTGGTCGGCTATTACTCCGATACCGAGGGCAACATCCTGTCCATGCCCTTCAATTCATCCACGCCCATCTTCTATTACAACAAGGACGTGTTCGAAAAAGCCGGCCTTGACCCGGAAGTGGCGCCCAAGACCTGGGCAGAAGTCGAAGAGTTCTCACGCAAGATCGTCGACTCGGGCGCGGCCAAGTGCGGCTTCACCACCGCCTGGATCACCTGGATCCACACCGAAAACATGTCGGCGCTGCATGACCAGCCCTTCGGGACCCTCCAGAACGGCTTTGGCGGCCCGGCTGCCGAGTTCACCTTCAACAACGAAGTCACGGTCAAGCACTGGGACAACCTCAAGCGCTGGTCCGACGAGGGCCTGTTCCAGTATGGCGGTCCGGTGGGTGGCGCCGACGCGCAGCCCAAATTCGTGTCGCAGGAATGCGCCATGTTCATGAACTCCTCGGCCGGTCGCGCCGGCGTCATCCGCAACGCCACCGATTTCGAGGTCGGCTTTGCGCCCCTGCCCTACTATGACGACGTGATCGAAGAGCCCAAGAACTCGATCATCGGCGGCGCCACACTCTGGGTGCTGAACGGCAAGTCCGACGAGGTCTACAACGGCGTCGCCAAGTTCTTCACCTATCTCAGCCAGCCAGAAGTGCAGGCGGACTGGCACCAGTTCACCGGCTACCTGCCCATCACCAATGCCGCCTACGAACTAGGCCAGGAACAGGGCTATTACGAAGCCAATCCTGGCTCCGACATCGCTATCGAGCAGATCATGCGCGGCACGCCGAGTGAAAACTCCAAAGGCGTCCGCTTCGGCAACCTGACCCAGGCGCGCGACGCCGTGGACGCCGAGTTCGAGGCCTTGCTGGCGGGGCAGAAGACCGCCCAGGAGGCTCTGGATAGCGCCGTTGAACGCGGCAACCAGATCCTGCGCGATTTCGAGGCATCCAACAGCTAAACCCGGCTCGCGACGGGCCCGCGCCACGGTGCGGGTCCGCTCCAGCTGCAGTTCAAGAGCCGGCGATGCAATCGAAACGCACGATCTTTCCCAACAAGCTGCTTCCCTACGCGTTGCTCGCGCCGCAGCTGATCATCACCATCATCTTCTTTCTCTGGCCTGCCGCACAGGCGGTCAAATCCTCCTTTGAGCGTGAGGACCCGTTCGGCTTCAGGACCACTTTCATCTGGTTCCAGAACTACACGCGGCTCTTTGCTGAACCGGGCTACCTCAACGCCATGGGCCGCTCGGCCCTGTTCGCCATCGGCGTGACGGCGCTGTCGATGGGCGTGGCGCTTCTCCTTGCGATCTGCGTTAACCGCCTGCTGCGCTCGGGCAAGTTCTATACGACGCTGCTGGTCTGGCCCTATGCCGTGGCGCCCGTTGTGGCGGGCATCCTCTGGTGGTTCATGTTCAACCCCACCATCGGCATCGTGCCCTATCTGCTGGACGCTTTCGGCTATCGCTGGAACCACCGGGTGAACGGCAACGATGCCATGATCCTCGTGATCATCGCCGCCAGCTGGAAGCAGATATCCTACAACTTCCTGTTCTTTGTCGCCGGCCTGCAGTCGGTACCCAAGTCCTTGGTCGAAGCCGCCGCCATGGATGGCGCTGGTCCGTTCAAGCGCTTCTGGACCATTGTGTTTCCGCTGCTGTCGCCGACGACCTTCTTTCTCATGATCGTCAACATCAACTACGCCATGTTCGACACCTTCGGCATCATTGACGGCACGACAGGCGGCGGCCCAGCGGGCTCCACGACGACCCTGGTCTACAAGGTCTATGCCGACGGGTTCCTGGGGCTCAACATCGGGTCATCTTCGGCACAATCGGTCATCTTGATGCTGATCGTCATCATCCTCACCGTCGTCCAGTTCCGCTGGGTCGAACGGCGTGTGCAGTACTAGGAGGCCTGCCATGGTCGAAAACAGGCCCTTCCTCAATCTTCTGACGCACCTGGTGCTGATCGTCGGCGTCGCTACGGTTGTGTTCCCGGTCTACCTGGCCTTTATCGCCTCCACCCACGACGCCAATGCCTTCGCCCGTGGCTTGGCGCCGATGCTGCCAGGTCCGCACATGGTGGACAATTACGCGCTGATGCTGACCAATGGCCTTTCCTCGGCCGGCGCACCGCCGGTCTGGCTGATGCTCATCAACTCGACGGTCATGGCTCTGACTATCGCCATCGGCAAGATCATCATCTCGATTATCTCGGCCTATGCGATCGTCTACTTCAAGTTCCCGTTCCGGCTCTTAGCCTTCTGGATGATCTTCATCACCCTGATGCTGCCGGTCGAGGTACGCATCATGCCCACCTTCAAGGTCGTGGCCGATCTGGGGATGCTCAACTCCTATGCCGGCCTCACCATTCCCTTGATCGCTTCGGCAACGGCGACCTTTCTGTTCCGCCAGTTCTTCCTCACCATTCCCGACGAACTGATGGAAGCGGCGCGGGTCGACGGAGCAGGACCGCTCAAGTTCTTCCGCGACATCCTTCTGCCGCTCAGCCGCACCAACATTGCGGCGCTGTTCGTGATCCTCTTCATCTATGGCTGGGTGCAATATCTCTGGCCGCTGCTCGTGACCACCGACAGCCGCTACTACACCATCGTCATGGGCATCAAACGCCTGGCGGCCAGCGCCGACGCCGACCCTTACTGGAACCTCGTCATGGCCGCCGTGATGCTGGCCATGCTGCCGCCGGTCCTCGTCATCATCTTCATGCAGCGCCTCTTCGTCAAAGGCCTGGTCGAAACGGAAAAATAGTTATGGCAACCATCAACCTCGTCGACCTGCAAAAGAGCTATGGCGGCAATGTCCTCGCCGTCAAAGGCGTCAACCTTTCCGTCGCCGATGGCGAACTGATCGTCCTTGTCGGACCGTCCGGCTGCGGCAAGTCCACCCTGCTGCGCATGGTGGCGGGTCTGGAAACCGTCACCTCGGGCCGCATCGAGATCGGCGGTCGCGACGTGGTCAAGGCCGAGCCGGCCGAGCGCGACATCGCCATGGTGTTCCAGAACTACGCCCTTTACCCACACATGACAGTGCGCGGAAATCTCGAATACGGGCTCAAGAACCGGGGCACCCCACGGGCCGAGATCGACCGGCGCGTTGCCGAGGCCGCCGAGATCCTCGAGATCGGCCCGATGCTGGACCGCAAACCGCGCCAGCTCTCAGGCGGCCAGCGCCAGCGCGTGGCAATGGGCCGCGCCATCGTGCGTGAACCCTCGGCCTTTCTGTTCGACGAGCCGCTGTCCAATCTCGACGCCAAGCTGCGCGTGCAGATGCGGGTCGAGATCCGCAAGCTCCAGCGCCGGCTCAAGACCACCAGCCTCTATGTGACCCATGACCAGCTCGAGGCCATGACCCTGGCGGACCGCCTGGTGGTGATGAACAGCGGCCTCGTCGAGCAGATCGGGACGCCGACCGAAGTCTATGACCGGCCCGCCACCCTGTTCGTCGCCGGCTTCATCGGCTCGCCACCCATGAACCTGATACCTGTGGATGCCCTTGCCGGCGCAACCGGGTTTGACCTCAGCAGGCTTCCCCAGGACACCGACATTGTCGGTCTGAGGGCCGACGATCTCGTCATCCAGCCGACACATGGCGATGGTATCGAACTCGATGGCGTGGTCGAACTGCTCGAACCCATCGGGGGCGAGAGCCATCTCCATGTAGCATTGGCAGGCCAGACCCTGATCCTGCGCGTTCCCGGGCGGCCAAGCCTCGTGGAGGGTGCCGCGATCAGGCTCTACGCGCCGACATCGGCCATGCATCCCTTCAACAGCCAGACCGGCCGCCGGACGGATGGTACTGGCCAGAACTAACACCCCCTGCAGCGCAGGGGATCCTGAAAGAAGCGTCATGTCGAACAGCGTCAAAACCGGACCGCAGCGGGACGAAGTGCAGGCCCATCGCGGTGCCTCCGCCGTTGCACCCGAAAATACCCTCGCCGCCTTCCGGGCTGCGGCGGAGCAAGGCGCCCAGTGGGTGGAACTGGACGTGGCCCTGCTCGCCGATGGCACGCTGGTGGTCATCCATGATGACAGTGTCGACCGCACCACCTCCGGGACCGGCTCATTGGGCGCACTGAACAAGGACGACCTCGATCGTCTCGATGCCGGAAGCTGGTTCGGCGCATCCTTTGCCGGCGAGCGCGTGCCCACTCTTTCCGAGACGCTGCAGCTTCTCGGCCAACTCGGTCTTGGCGCCAATATCGAGATCAAGCAGCACGAGCATCACCGTTCGCTCGAACAGCTCACAACTTCGGTCCGGGCGGCGCTCAGGACGGCGGGGGCCACCACCCGCGTCATGATCTCGAGCTTTGACCCGGAGGCGCTTGCCGCCATGCACAGGCTGGAGCCCGGGCTCGAAATGGCCATGCTGTGGAGCAAGGTCCCTCCTAACTGGCAGGAACGGCTCGCTTCCATTCCCGCAACAACCATCCACCTCCACTACAAGGCGCTCAGCATCGGCTTGCTGGAAGAGGCGGGCCGGCTCGGCATCAAGGTGCGGGTCTGGACCTGCAACGAACCGGCAGTGCTGGCCTCGTTCTGGCCCGCAGGCCTTAGCGGCGTCATCACCGACAATCCCGCGGCTTTCCTGAACTGAGGGCGCGATGGGGCAACATACGCTCTCAGGGCGGCAACGCGATATCCTGGCGCTGATCGAGAGCGACGGCGCTCAGTATATCGACGACCTTGCCGCCCGCTATGACCTGACTACGCAGACGATCCGGCGGGACATCAATGCCCTGTGCGACCTCGGCTTCGCTCGCCGCTTCCATGGCGGCGTGGATGTTCCGGTCGAGGGGCGCAATATCTCTATCAATGCGCGATCGGTGCTCAACAGCAGCGCCAAGAAGCGCATCGCCCGCCGCATCGCCGAGACCATCGAGCCGGGCTCGACCGTGTTCATGGGCATCGGCAGCACCGTGCAATTCGTGGCCCAGGCGCTGACCGACCATCCGGGCCTGACGGTGGTCACCAACAATATCGATGTCGCCCTTTCCCTCTGCGAGGCGCCAAAGGTCGAGGTGCATGTGACGGGCGGGCTGCTGCGCCACAACGACCGGGATGTCATCGGCGCCGACGTGCTGCGGTTCTTCGAGAAATTCTACGCGTCCTATGCCGTCATCGGCGCCGGGGCGCTTCATCCCAGCAATGGTGTTCTCGACTTCAGCTATAGTGAAGCCCAGATCACGGCCGTCCTGATCGAGAACTCCCGCACCCCCATTCTTGCCGCCGACGCCAGCAAGTGGTCCCGTGACGCCTCGGTCAAGGTCGTGCCCTTCAGCAAGGTCGGCAGGCTCTATACCGACCGCCTCCCGGATGAAGCCGCGGCGCGGGCCCTGGCCACTGCGGGTACGGAAGTGGTCCTTTGTGCCGAGGAGCCTGCCTGATCCTGCCTCCGATCCTCGACAAGCGCTTGGCCGGATTGTAGTCGTCGCCGGCAATCAGGAAGCCTTAGCAATGCAAGCCCACAACCCAAATCTGTTCCGCGGCCTATCAGCCTTCCCGATCACACCCGCCGATACTGAGGGGCGGGTGGATACCGAGATGCTTGCGTGCCTCATGGAGCGGCTGTGTGAGGCCAAAGTGGACTCGATTGGCCTTCTGGGCTCCACGGGCATCTATGCCTATCTGCCGGTCGAGGAGCGGAAGCGTGCGCTTGAGGCGGCCGTCGAGGCTGTGCAGGGCCGCGTGCCAATTGTCGTCGGTGTGGGGGCGCTGCGCAGCGACAACGCCGTTGCCCTAACCAAGCATGCGCAGACCGCGGGCGCCGATGCGCTCCTGATGGCACCAGTGTCCTATACGCCACTGACGCAGGACGAAGCCTTCGAGCATTACCGCGCCGTCACCGCCGCTTCGGAGTTGCCGCTCTCCATCTACAACAATCCCAGCACGACCCATTTCGCCTTCGGGGCAGACCTTCTTGAGCGGCTGTCGCGCCTTCCAACTGTCGCGGCGGTGAAGATGCCGCTTCCACCCGACAACGACTTCGCCGGCGAACTCGCCCGTCTTCGCGACAGCACCGGCCTCGCCATCGGCTATAGCGGCGACTGGGGCATGGCCGGAGCGCTGCTGGCGGGAGCCGATGCCTTTTACAGCGTATTGGGTGGCATGCTGCCCCGCCCAGTGATGGCCCTTGCCCACGCCGCCAGAAACCGCGATGCCGCGGAGGCGGAACGGCTTGACGCACTGCTTCAACCGCTTTGGGATACCTTCAGGAGCTACGGCAGTCTGCGCGTCATGTATGTGCTGCTCGACATGCTCGGCCTGGGACTGGCTGAACCGCCCCGCCCTATCCTCCCGCTTTCGACGGAAGCCCGTGAAAAGATAGCGGCTGCTGTCGCGCCAATCATAGGTGTCGGGGAAGGCAAGGAAACACTTCTGGCTTAGGAAAGATGCTGCAGCACGAAGTCGGCGCGTTCGACGACCGGCACCTTTGGGACAAGTAGAGTGCGATAGCCAAGCGCATCGTAGGCCGTTAGCAACCGCCCGTATTCCGCCTCGGCATCGGCCAAGTCGTGCTGACGTTCGCTGTCGGTGACATAGATTTCCGGCCATGGCGGCGTCAGAAACACCGTCGCGTGGTAGCGCTCATATGGCTCGAGGAGATCCGCCGCCCGCTGGCCGGTCGCATGCTGGAGCGCCACGGCCGCATCGATCAGGCCACGATCAAAGAAGACCCAGCCGGGTTCTCCCGCCATGCGCCTGCGATCGTCCGCGGCAATGGCCATCGCCCGCTGCGCAAAGGCCTCGAGGTCGACCCAGGGCAGCGCCTTGCCGTCGCCGCGCAATTCTTCCTCAACGATGCGCCGGCCAGGCTCGGGGGCAACCTTGAAGCCCCGCCGCTGCAGTTCCGTCAGGAGCGTAGACTTTCCCCCGCCCGAGCAGCCGGAAAGTACAACGTGCCGCGTGCTCACGCGCGCTGCCTTCCCAATACCTTATCGAACCAACGCTGGATGCGCCCCGGCAGCCCTCTTCGATGCAGCTTTACCCCGAACAGGTCCTCCACCAGCGAACCGAACTTGGAGTTGACGCCGGTCACCTGGAAGCCAGGCCAACCCTCGGCCAGAAGACAGCCCATGGCCACCTGCTCGTTGTCCCACTTGCCATTGGGCAGCCAGCGCTGCTCCACCATGGCATAGAGCTTATCGGCAGCATCGATTGCCCCCGCGCCGGTGGCGTACATATCGCAGGCTGTAATCAAACGTGGAGACTGGCCAACAAGGTTGTTTGCATTGCCTTCCTTGATCTGCTTGAGCCCCCATTTGGTGGCCGGTGCCGCAAAGCCTGCATTGCCAAGCCGTTCGAGGCGACGCGAAGATAGCCGCCCTGCAGCCAGATCCTGTCGGAAGAAGCGCGAAAGGCCCGCGTCGATCCAGAGCATGCGACACGCCCCGCCCTCTTCCCGCGCCACGCGCTGCATCATGTCATACTTGCTCATGACTACCAGGGCATAGCGTGGAAGGGTGAAGGTCAGATCCTGGCTTTGCGAGCGGCTCCGGATGGCGTCGACCTTGGATTCCCATCGCAGGGGATAAAAGTTTTCCAGCGGCGTCCGCACCAGGCGATCACCCGGCTTCAAGGTAACCAGGCTCGCGTCGATATTGGGATCAAGGAAGATAGTGAAGCGCAGCGGCAGGCGCAGTGTAGCGTTAAGCCAGCCGATATACTGCTCGATCGGACGTCCCACCCGGCCGCGTCCGATGTCATAAAGAGCAGTGACGGCGATCAGTTCAGAGGTCACGAACGTGTCTTTCCTGTTTGAGTAGCGCAGGATCAATCACTTGTGCTCGTTGGAGGCAAGTCCACTGCTCCGGGCTTCACTTTGGATATAGACCGCCGGAGCGGAACTTGCCAAAGCTACTATGTTCAAGAGGTTAGCTCCACATGCCCAGCCACGCCGTTTCCAGCCATGACCTCTTTAGGGGGGCCAGCGAAATGGCGCGGCGCATGCGTGAGCATGACTGGTCCCAATCCCCCCTGGGTGAGCCTGGCACCTGGCCGCCGGCGCTGCGCACCACGGTCGGTCTCCTGCTCCAATCGAAGTTTCCGATGTTCGCCGCCTGGGGGCCGGAGCTGGGCTTTCTTTACAACGATGCCTACGCCGAAATCCTCGGCGCCAAGCACCCAGCCGCCCTTGGGCGCCGCTTCATAGACATCTGGAGCGAGATCTGGACCGATATTCTGCCGTTGATCGAGGCGGCGCTTGGGGGCGAAGCCACCTACCAGCAGGATCTGCCGCTGGTCATGAACCGGCGTGGCTATGACGAGCAGACCTGGTTCACCTTCTCCTACTCCCCCGTTCTGGATGACGCGGGCGCTATCGGCGGCATGTTCTGCGCCGTGACTGAAACCACCCAGCAGGTGATCGGCAAGCGCCGGGATGCTTTCCGGCTCACCCTGGAGCGGAAGTTGCGCGGGGAAAGCGACCCCGTCCAGGTCATGACCACCGCGGCAGAAGCCTTGGGACGGGAACTGGGCATTGCGCGGGTGGGCTATGGCGAGATCGACCCCGCCGAGGAATATGTCACCGTGGAAAGGGACTGGACAGATGGGCGGGTCGGCAGCGTGGCCGGCCGCCATCGCATGAACAATTTCGGCCCGGAGATCATCGCCGAACTGCGCGCCGGGCGCATGATGTGGGTCGACGATGTCGACCATGACCCGCGCGTCGGGCCATCGCGATCAGCATTTGCGGCGATCAATACCCGCTCAGTGCTGGCGGTTCCCCTGTTCAAGGATGGGCGCTTCGCGGCGATGCTCTTTCTCCACCATCCCGAACCGCATCATTGGACCGAGAGCGACACAGCTTTGGCACGGGAAGTGGTCGAGCAGACCTGGCAGGCGGTAGAACGGGCCACTGCCGAGGCCAAGCTACGCCAACTCAACGAGACCCTGGAGCAGCGCGTCGACGCGGCGCTGGCCGAGCGCAAGGTGCTTGCCGATATCCTCGACGGCACCGACATCTTTGTTCAGGTCGTCGACCGCGAATTTACCTGGGTGGCCATCAACGCGGCTGCGGCAACCGAGTTCGCACAGCTCTTCGGCGTTGCCAAACCCCGTGCCGGCGACAACATGCTCGCCGCCTTGGCCCAGCGCCCAGGCGACCGGGAAAACCTCCAAGCCATCTGGTCAAGGGCGCTGGCTGGCGAGCAGTTCGTCCTTGTCGAAACCTTTGGCGAGCAGTCACCCGATCAACGATCCTACGAGATGCAGTTCTTTCCACTGCGTGGCGCCGCAGGAGAGGTGGTCGGGGCCTACCAGTTCGTGCGCGACGTCACGCAGCGGCTGCGCGAGCAGCATAGGTTGCTGGAGGCTGAGCGCGCCCGCCGGGATGCCGATGCGCTCTACCGCGCCTACTTCGAGAATGCTCCCGAGGCGCTTTTTGTCATGGGTATCAGCGAGGACGGGGGCTTTGTCGCCGAAGAGGTCAATCCCGCTCACGAGGCCGGCGTGGGCTTCAAGATCGAGGACATCAGGGGCAAGCGCATCGAGGACTTCCTGCCCCCTTCAG
The DNA here is from genome assembly GCF_036563435.1 of Devosia sp. Lineage (GTDB taxonomy): Bacteria > Pseudomonadota > Alphaproteobacteria > Rhizobiales > Devosiaceae > Devosia. The sequence goes on along the minus strand of NZ_DATCMJ010000019.1, from coordinate 118,761 downwards.
CGGCGGAAAAAATTGCGGAAACCTATAGGCAGGTCGTCGCTACTGGCACGGTGCACCAATACCGCGAGGTCTATGATCTGCCGAGCGGCTCGCAATATTGGGACTCCTCCATTGTTCCGGTGCGTGATGCCGAAGGCCGCGTTACCCGGCTGATCGGCTCGAGCCGCAACGTGACGTCCCAGGTTGTCGCCGAAGAAACCCTCCGTCAGCACCAGAAGATGGAAGCGATGGGCCAGCTGACGGGCGGCGTGGCGCATGACTTCAACAACCTGCTGACGCCGATCCTGGGCACGCTCGACCGCTTGCAGCGCAAGGGCACGGGCGACGAGCGCGAGCAGAAGCTCATTGGCAATGCCCTCCTGTCCGCCGACCGCGCCAAGACCCTCGTGCAGCGGCTGCTGGCCTTTGCGCGGCGGCAGCCGCTCCAGCCGACGGCTGTCGATATCCCGACCCTGATCGAGGGCATGGTAGACCTCCTCACCAGCACCATGGGCCCGCAGATCCAGCTGGTGGTGAATGCCAGCCGCGGCCTGCCCCAGGCCAAGGCCGACGCCAACCAGCTGGAAATGGCCTTGCTGAACCTTGTGGTCAATGCGCGCGATGCGATGCCGGAAGGCGGCACTGTGCGGATCACGGCATCAGCGGAGACTGTGGGCTTTGGCGCCAGGTCTAGCCTCAAGGCGGGCAAGTACATCCGCCTGTCGGTCGCCGATACCGGCATGGGCATGGACGCACAGACCCTGGCGCGCGCCGTGGAGCCGTTCTTTTCCACCAAGGGCATCGGCCGGGGCACGGGGCTTGGTCTTTCCATGGTGCATGGCCTCGCCAGCCAGCTGGGCGGCGCCCTCACCATCCATAGCCGGCCCGGAATCGGCACCAATGTCGAACTCTGGCTGCCACAGGACGGCTCCCTGCCGCAGGCCGTCGAGAAGGCAGAGGTCCAGGGCGAAGCGCTGTCGGGCGCGCAGGGCCTGGCACTCCTTGTGGACGACGAAGACATGGTGCGCATGAGCACCGCGGACATGCTTGCGGAACTCGGCTTTCGCGTAGTGGAGGCCAGATCGGCCAACGAGGCGATGAGCTTAATCAATGATGGCTTGAAACCCGACCTCGTGGTCACGGACCATCTGATGCCGGGAATGACCGGTACGCAGCTGGCGCGCCACCTCTTGGAGCAGGTCAGCCAGCTAAAAGTGCTCGTGATCTCCGGCTATGCCGAGCTCGAAGGCATCGACCCGGATCTGCCCAAACTGAACAAGCCGTTCACGCGGCAGGAGCTTGCCGCGCAGGTCGGCTCGGTGATGCGCGGCTCGACGCAGTAGCGCGGCTTCAAGCGGCCCGGTGGCTGTCCGGGCAGCGGTGCCGCACGCCGCCGATAAGCTTGTTGTAGGCGACGATCAGGCTGCCGATTTCGCGCCATCGCTGCGGATGTTGCGGTCCCATGCGCACCAGGAATCGCGCTTCCTCCTGAAGGACGTGCAGCGCCTCCTCCGGCCGCGTCGAAAGCTCTGCCATCCAAGCCCACGCATGCAACAGCCGCGCCGACTTGCGCAGACGTTCGTCGAAGTCCTCACCCTGCTCCATAGAAGTCTCCCCACTCCCTCATCACCACAATCAGAAGGGTCAGGGAGGGTTCCACCGCATCTGGGAGCGTGGTTTACCCGAGGTTAACACGGAACAGCGTGGCACCGCGCGAGTTTGCTTCCGACGACAGCAATTCTGGAGCCGGCAAATGCCCGAGATAGGCCCCCACGACAACAAGCCACTCGACACCCGAGATGCCACAAACTCGTGGGCGGGGCCTCTGCCTCTAGTCCTGATGGTGGTGGTGCTCGTCGCTGCTATCCTCGCGATCGTTTTCGCGGTGATCTCCCAGACCGCCGGTTAGGGCCTTGCCACCACAGGCACATAGTCCAGCAGGTCCTCGTCGGCAAAGACGGTGCGCTGCTCCTCGGCGGATTTGTAGAGGGCCATCAGCATCTCGACCACGGCCAGACCATCCTTGAAGGTTTCGAGCGGCGCCTCGCCGCGGCGGAAGGCCTCGACCATGTGCCGGTTCTCGTCGGTATAGCCGTAGATGCCGGCCTCATCTTCGAGCACCGGCATCAGGCCTTGCTCGGCATTCTGCTTTTCCACCAGGTCTTCGCCCTCGCTGCCAGACACGGCGCGCGACATGAAGATCTTGAGCCCCGTCGAGAGCGACGAGAATTCCAGTGCATATTCGGGCCCGAGGAGTTCGAGCTGGATGCGCAGGCCAGGCCCGACATAGGCCCATGAGGTCGTCGCCTCCACCACCACCTCGTTGCCGTTCTCGTCTTCAAAGGTCAGCATGCCGCGGGCAAAGTCTTCCGACGGGCGGCGGGAATAATCCACTTCGCGGCCCATGCGGGCGCTGAGATCGGCGGCATATTTCTTCTGCGCCCATTTCAGGGTCGCCACAGCGCCGGTGGCGCTCTTGAACCTGAGCGTGGATCGGTCTGCACCCGGCGCGGTCAGCAGGAACCGCCCGACCTCGACCGAATGGCACATCATGTCGAGCAGCACACCGCCGCCCTGCTGTTGTCCCTGCCAGAACCAGGGCTCGTGTGGACCAGAATGCTCTTCGGCAGCACGGGCGAGGTAGGGACGCCCGGTCGCGGGCACGGCGCGGCGCCAGATGATTTCCTTGCCGCGCAGCACTGCCGTCGAGAACAGCTGGTTTTCAAGATAGCCGTGGTTGAGGCCTGCCTCCTCTACCAGTTGCAGCATCTCGCGCGCCTCGCGAATGGTGCGCGCCAGCGGCTTCTCGCAGGCGACAGCAAAGACCTTGGAGCGGCCCGACTTCACCGCATCGGCGATCTGGCGCATGGCATCAAGGCGCGTGTGGTTGGGGCAGAGGATCCAGACCGCATCGATGTCGTCGGCGGTCAGCATGGCTTCAAGGCTGTCATAGGCCCGGCACTGGCCGAGATCGAGCTCGGCAACGGCTTCGGCAAAGGCCTCGCGCTTCTTGGGGGTCGGCGAATAGACGCCCCGAACCTCGACATTGCGTACCCCCGTCAGCGAACGGAGGTGAAAATGGGCGATAAAGCCCGAACCGATGAAGCCGATGCGCAACGTCTGGCGCGGCGTGGTGGTCATGCCCCTACTCCCTTGAGGATTGTGTTGCGTGGCCGTGCGGTGCTGGCGCGCACGACAAGTTCGATCGGCGCCTCGTCGTGCCGCGTCCGCAGTTCCCTGCCTTCCAGCAGGTCGACCAGCATCTGCATGGCGCGGCGGCCGATTTCGCGGCGCGGCTGCCGCAGCGTGGTGAGCGGCGGATCGGAGGAGAGGGCGTAGTTCAGGTCGTCGAAACCGACGATCGAGATATCGCCGGGAACATCGAGCCCCCGCGCCCGCAACTCGTTGATGGCACCCACTGCCATTTCGTCGTTGCTCGAAAAAATGGCCGTGAAATCGGCGCCATCCCTAAACATGGCCCGCACGCCTTCGCCACCGGCGGCAAGGTGGAAATCACCGTTGAAGGTGAGCTGCGGATCGGGCCTGATCCCCGCGGCAGCCAGGGCATCCAGGTACCCCTGGTGACGCTCCGCCGACATCATCAGGCTCATCGGCCCGGTGATATGGGCGATGCGACGGTGCCCCAGCGCGATCAGATGTTCCACCGCCATGCGGGCGGCGGCCCGGTTGTCGATGGACACAACCGGCAAGGCGCTACCCGCTACCAGTTCAAGCGCGATGACTGTGGTGGGAAGATTGTGCTCAGGCAGGCTCTCCGGCAGCCAGCCGGTCATCAGGATCAGCCCGTCGGCCTGCCGGTTGCGCACCATGTCGACATAGCGCGCAACGCGCGTATCGTCATAGGCGGCATCGCCCATCAAGACGCTATAGCCGTTGGCAAAGGCGAGTTCCTCGACCCCCTGGTAGATGTCGAGATAGAACGGATTGGTAATGTCGCGAACCAGGAGGACGATGTTCTTGGTGGCGCGCCGGCGGAAGTCCACGGCCTGCCGGTTGGGGACAAAGCCGGTCGACTGCACGGCCGCCAGCACACGCTCTCGGGTCGCCTTGGCCACCCGCTCAGGATGGGTCAGGGTGCGCGACACCGTGGCCGTCGACACTCCCGCGAGATCGGCGACATTCCTGATGGTTGCGGCAGCCACGGTTCAAACCCGAAGTCGGTTGGTCCGGCCATACAGCAGCATCAGGAGGAGCAGCACGGCCCCGAAAATCAGCTGCCGGCTCCAGAACTCCATCTGCAGCGTTGTGAGCACGCTCTGCAGCAGCGTGAGCGCGATGGCGCCCAGCATGACGCCAAGATAGGTGCCCGAACCACCAGCAAGGGAAATGCCGCCGATCACCACGGCGATCACCGAGGGGAGCACATATTGGTCGCCCACCGACACAAAGCTGTTGCCGGTGTAACCGATCACCACCACGCCCGTGACGCCGGCCAGCAGGCCCGAAAGCCCGTAGAGGAGGGTGCGGATCAGGCGCACCGGAAGCCCGGTGAGCTCCGCCGCGCGCTCATTTGAGCCCATGGCATAGATGGCGTAGCCGAACTGCGTGCGCCGCAGCAGGAACCACATGCCGATGCCCAGCAGCAGCCAGAGCCAGAGCACGCCCGGAATGCCGGCAATGAGCGGGCGGTTGACGAAGCCCATCAGCGAGGGCGCCGCATTGCCGGACGGGATGCCGCGAGAAATGACGATCAGCGCCCCCTGGATCACGCCGGTCATACCCAGCGTCATGACCAGCGGCGGGATGCGCAGGAAGGTCACGCCCAAACCGTTGACCAGGCCCACGAGGAAGGTTATGCCGCCGGCCACGAAGATGGCCGGCAGGATGCCGCCATCCGCACCACCCATGACATTGCCGGCCAGCACAGCGCCCAGCGAGATGAGGGCGCCGACCGAAAGGTCGATGCCTTCCCGCCCGCCAATTACCACCAGGCTTTGCCCGGCGGCGACCATGCCCAGGATGGCCGACACCGTCAGCAACCGGATAATCTGGTCGCCGCGTGCAAAGCCGGGCGACAGCGTCTCGCCCACGGCGAGGAGGGCAACGATGGACAGCGTCGCTAGAACCAGCGGATTGGTGAGAACGGGTTTGATGCGGTCCATGCCGTTCTCCTAGCGTCGCGCGACCAGCACGCCGCCGGCCAGGGCCAGCAGCGTGATGAGGCCCTGGATCAGCGTCTGGTAATCGAAGGGCAAGCCGGCAAAGAAGATGACATTGCCGATCATGCCGAGCACCAGCGCCCCCAGCACCGAACCAAAGGCGCTGCCCGAGCCGCCTGCCAGGGCCGTTCCGCCCAGAACCACGGCCGAAACAGAAGCCAGCGCCAGGGTGCGCCCCATCAGCGGGTCGCCGCTCGCGGTCTCGCCGGTCAGGCAGAGTGCCGCCGCCGCGGCAAAGAGCCCGCTCAGCACATAGGCAAGGACGCGGATCTGGCCGGTCTTGAGGCCTGTCTGAAAGGCTGCGGTGCGTTGTCCGCCAACGGCCGACAGGTGTTTAAAGAAGGGGCGGCGGCTGATCACCGCGATCACGACCAGCGCCAGGGCAAAGATCCACACCACCAGCGGCACCCCCAGAACGGCACCGCCATAGGTGCGCCAGTATTCCGCCGGCACCGGCAGGCCCGCCGTCGGCATGATCAGGAGCGCCAGGCCCCCAAAGATGATGCCGGTCGCAAAAGTCGTGACAATGGGCTGAAACCTCAGACCCGAGATCAGCAGGCCATTGAACAGCCCACAAGCAGCGCCCGTCACCATGCCAGCAAGGAGGCCCAGCAGGACCCCCGATGCACCGCCACCCAAGGCTGCTATGATCGTGACGGTGACGACATTGACCAGCGCCACGACCGGCCCGACCGAAAGATCGATGTCGCCGCCCAGCACCACATAGGTCTGTCCGATCGCCACCAGCACAACCGGCAGGAACACCGACAGGTTGGATTTGAGGACATTCGGCGTCACGAGGTTGGGCTGGAGAATCCAGTTGATGACAAAGAACACCACCAAGGCGCTCAGGGTCACGAGCCAGAGGCGGTTGCGGAACAGGGTCATGCCGCCTTCCCGTATGCTGCGTTGGTGAGATGGAAGGCGGTCAGCGTCTCGCCGCTTAGTTCTGCGGCAACCGATCCGGAATTGAACACCAGGATGCGGTCGCAGAGGCTGAGCAGTTCGGCGTCTTCGGAGGCATAGAAGATGATGCCGACGCCTTGGTCGGCAAGGCCTCGGACCAGCGCAAAGAAGTCGGCCTTGGCTGCAAGATCAATGCCCTTGGTCGGATCGTCGAGCAGCAGCACGGGCGAATTGGTCGCCAGCCAGCGGGCGATGAAGATCTTCTGCTGGTTACCGCCAGAGAGCGAGCCGATCGGCGCCTCTAGCCCGGCATATTTGGTGTTGAGCGCTGCGGCCGCGTCGGTGAAGCGCTGCTTGAGGTTGTTGGGCCAGACAAAGAACCGGCGCTCCTTGACGAGGCTTGCCGAAGCAATGTTCTCGAAGATGGAGCGGCCATGGTAGGCGGCGTCGCGCCCCCGGTCGCCCGACACATAGGCAAGCCCCGAGCGGATGGCATCGGCCGGCTTGCGCACCGTGATCGCCTTTCCATCCAGCATGACCGAACCGCCGGACAACGCATCGGCACCGAAAAGGCCCCGGAGCACGGCAGACTGGCCCTGCCCTTGGAGGCCGCCCAGCCCCAGGATTTCGCCGGGCCGGAGGGCAAAGGATACGTCCTGCAGGCGGCGGCTCGTGAGGTTGGTCACCTCGAGGCGGCTCTGGCTATTGGACGGCACCACCCGCGCCACGCGCTCGTTGATGGTGACTTCGCCCACCATGGCATGCACCACCGCTTCGCGCGTGGTTCCAGCCGTGCTGAAGCTCGCCACGGTCGCACCGTTGCGCATCACGGTGATCCGGTCGCAAATAGCAAAAATCTCGTCCATGCGATGGGAGATGAAGATGCTGGTGACGCCCTCGGCCTTCAACTCGCGCAGGATCTCGAAGAAGACGTCCACCTGGCGCCGGTCGAGCGCAGCGGTCGACTCGTCGAAGATGATGAGGCGCGGCTTCCGGGACAGGACCTTGAGGATTTCAACGATCTGCCGCTGGTCCGGGCTCAGGCGCGACACTGTGGCGTCGTGGCTGAAACCCTCGCCTGCTACCGCGGCAAAGCGGGCAAGCAAGGCTTCGGTATCGCGCTGCAGCGTCTTGCCGTCGAGAAAGCCACCTGCGCCCTTGCGCTCGTGGCCAAGGAAAATGTTGTCTGCAACCGAGAGCTGCGGGATGAGCGACAGTTCCTGGTAAAAGAGGCCGATGCCCAGGGCCTCGGCTTCGCGCGGGCTTTTAGGGTTAAGGTCCCGCCCCTCCCAGCGCAGCGTGCCACCGTCGCGTGCGATAGTGCCGGCGATAACTTTGGAAAGGGTCGACTTGCCCGAACCATTGGCACCCAACAGGGCATGGATCTCGCCCTTCTCCAGAGTCAGATCGCCCTTGGCCAGGGCCTGAACCGCACCGAACCGCTTGGTGATATTGCTGGCTTCGAGGACGGGGCTCATGGGAGATCCAGGCGGGAAGGGAAATGCAGAACAGGCCGGCGGGCCGGAGAAGCTGCCGGGCGGATGTCCGGGCGCCCCAGGCGCCCGGATGGTGGTCAATGCTTACTGGAAGAAGCGGGTCTTGGCTTCTTCAGGCGAGAGCACCTGGGTCACCGACCAGTGGCCGGGCTTGCCTTCGGCCTGCGCCACTGCTTCGGCAAGGTTCTCGTTGCTGATGAAGGGAATGTCGAGGAACATGGCATTGCCATAGACGCCGCCAAGGATGCCTTCCTTGAACTCGTTGCCCTGCAGGGCCAGCACGGCGACGTTGAGGGCCGAGGCCATCACGCCGGGCGGGTTCACCGAAGCGGCCGAGTTGTAGTTGTTGGCGCTCCAGAGGTCGAGGAAGTCCTTGCGCACTTCGCCAGTGGCGGCAATGTCCGCGGTCTTGCCGGCAGCCTCGATGGCGCGCCAGGCGCCGGCGGCCATGCCGTCCTGCACATAGACGCCATTGATGTCGGGATAGGTGGCGAGCAGGTTCTGCATAGTCTGCTGGCCCTGGGCCTGGTCCCAGTTGGCATTGGCTGCGTTGACGATCTCGATGCCCGAGTGAGCTGCCAGCGCCTCGTTGCAGCCGGTGGCGCGCATTTCGTTGGCCGGATGGCCGGCAACGCCGTTGATGGTCACGACCTTGCCTTCGCCGCCGAGCGTTTCGGCCAGCCAGGCGCAGCCCTTGCGACCGTAGTCGGTCTGGTCGATGCCGACATAGAGCGCGTCGGGCGAGCTGACTTCGGCGTCGGTGGCGATCACGAGGATCCCGGCTTCCTTGGCCTGGGCGAAGATCGGGTCGAAGGCGGTGGGGCTGTTGGGATTGATGATGATGGCGTTGACGCCTTCATTGATCATGTTGCGCACGGCGCCGATCTGGCCCTGCACGTCCACGTCCGAGCTCTGGATCACCAGTTCGATCTCGACGCCCTGCTCGCCCCAGGCTTCGGCAGCGGCCTGCGCCTCTTCGATCATCTGGGTGCGCCATTCCGACCCAACCCAACCATTGCTGAGGCCGATCTTGAAGCTTTCCTGCGACAAGGCAGAGCCGGTCATCAAGGCAAGCGTCGCCGCCGCCAGCACGATAGATTTCTTCATAAATGTCCTCCCATCCGACACTTCATGGCGCCGGCTCGATCCGAGCCAAGGCGGCCCGTGCTCTCGAATGTAACCGGTTACATTGCCTCGTCAAGGGATGAAAATGGTGCCGGCTGCCCCTCGCCCTGCGCTTTCGGTTGATTAGTTCAGCACCTGCCGCTTCGCATCAGAAGCGCTGAAGCTTATCGGTGTCGAATAGCGCAGTTCCACCCTGTTGCCGGTCTGGTCCGGATCGTTGGAGGTGCCGGCCGGAAGCATCGGATGCGTGCCAGTCTCGACATCACGGGCGATGCAGCCAATGCCGACCGCATCGAGGAACTGGAGCGCCGCGTCGTGTGCCTTGGCGGAGAACCGGTCTCTGAGCCGCAAGAACGAAGCGGCATCCACCCTGACCCGCTCAAAGCCAAACCCCTGCAGTGCGGTGAGTGCCGAATGCTCGGCAAGGAAATCGGTCACGATGATCCCCACGCCTAGCCCCTTGAACCGCTGCAGCGTTGCGGCTGCACAAGCATCGGCACTGCCCAGGGCAGAGGCCGGGATGACCAGGTCGAGCCGGCGTGGATCGAGCCCGGCACAGCGGAGGATGCGGGAGAGCTGTTCGTAGCAGGCCGAAGACAGGAGGCGATGGCAAGGGAGCGGCACGGCCAGCCGCAGCTGGTTTGGCCATAGCTGTGCTTCCGCAGCAGCCCGTTCGAACATCCAGGCGACGACGCGGTTCAAGAGGCCATGCTCTTCTGCCAGCGGAAGGAAGTCGCCCGCCTTTAGTCGGCCTTGCACGGGATGCTCCCAGCAGATGCTGGCCCGATAGCCCAGAAGGGTCCCATCGGCACCGCCGGTGAAGGGCTCGAAATCGAGGCCGAACTGTTCGCTGGCAAGCGCCTCGAGCAGTTCTGCCTCGACTTGCCGCTTGCGCTTGATGCGCGCCTCGAGCTCCGCGTCATAAAGCCGGACTGCTCCCCGGCCCGACTTCTTGGCTTCATAGAGCGCTGCGTCTGCATGAGCGTGCAAGGTCTCCGCCGGCACATCACCCTTTGCGGCAATGGCGACGCCGATACTGGTGCCAAAGGCGGGCAAGGCGGGATCGGACTGCGTCAACGCCCCGATGCGCGCCATCACCGCTTCGGCAAGCGCACGAGCCGTGGCGGGTTGCTGCTCCCCGCGCTGGACGATAGCGAACTCGTCCCCGCCCAGCCGGGCCACGAAGTCATTTGGACCTGCGGCATCCTTCAGCACATCGGCGACTTTTCGCAGCACAGCGTCGCCCGCCGCATGGCCGCGCGTGTCATTGATGGTCTTGAAGTTATCAAGATCGAGGCACAGCAGCGCCACGTGTTGGTCCTCCGGAGCCCTCTGCCCGAGCAAATGGGTCAGGCACAGGTCGAACTCCCGGCGATTGGCAAGGCCGGTCAGGGGATCGTGCCGCGCCAAATGGTCGATCATCCGCTCGGAGCGCCGGCGTTCCGTCAGGTCGCGCACAACGTAGACCAGGCTCTGGCGGCCGCGATACTCCAGTTCCCGGCTCAGGACCTCGACATCCACGCAGCTTCCATCGGCCTTGATCAACTCGCCGAAGCGGGTCGCCGCGTCGAAAAAGGCGGCCGGCTGGTGGGGCAGAATCTCGCTGACCTTCCTGCCGCGCAAATCGGCAGCGTTGCCGCCGTGGAGTTGGACCAGGCTGCGATTGGCCTCCACGATCCGGCCGTCCTGGACGAAGATGAGCCCTTCCATGGCAGCATCCGCCAATCCGCGCACGTCGGTGAGGTAACGGTCCATCAGGGCCGCCGCGCCTCCCAGGAGAACGATCGCCGAAGACACCGCGGCGACGATTGCCGCAAGCACCGGATGATCGATCGGAAAAAGGCTCCGCGCCACCACGAGCGGGTCGGGAACAAGCGTCACGGCGCCCATGGACGTGAAGTGCAGCGCGCAAACAGTCGTGGTGACCAGCACCGTTCCCGCAAGGATACGCCGATACCCCGTCAGGAACCGCACCGCCAGCAGGGACAGCGACCCAAAGAGGAAGCTCGAGCCCACTGCGACCGCAACTGGGCCGGGCGCGTAGGTCAGCCGCGCGGCAGCCGACACGGCGAGCATCCCCGTGAAGTGCATGGCCGAGATTCCAAGGCCAAAGAGGCAACCGGCCCCGATCACTCCTGGAAGGCTCGGCCACCGGAAGGCGGCCGTGAACGCCGCCCAGCACATGCCCATGGCAACCAGGATGGAGACGGCCGTGATCCCGGCGTCGTAGCTGATCGGGTAGCCGCCATCATAGGCCAGCATGGCAATGAAATGGGTTGCCCAGATGCTGGTGCCGCCGGTTGCCGCTGCCGCCGCGATCCAGACGCGCCGGTGATCGCGCGCGCAGTCCTGCGCCCGGGTCAGCATGATCACGGTGCTGAAAGCGCCGATCATGCACATGCTGATGGCGCCCGCGACGAAGCGCCAGTCATGTGTCGCGGCCAGGCAGGAAATTACCGAGAACATGGCGCCTCCATCGCGGGAGAAGCTGCCGTCATCCCCTTTCGGAGAGGTTGAACAAATGGTTAACCTTTTACGCACCACCCGCTTTGCTGTTGGTAACGCGACTGAGCGCCAGGCTCCTCAGCCCTCGAGTTCGTGCATCCGCCGCTGCAGGAATCGCCGCTCCGGCTCCTGCCGGCACAGGGCGAACGCCTGCTGGTAGGCGGCCAGCGCGTCCGCCCGCCGGCCGAGCCGACGCAGCATGTCGGCTTTTGCGGCATGGGCGAGATGGTATTCCGTGAGATCCCCCTTCTCCAGCAGCGCCTCGATCAGCGGCAGGGCCGCCTCGGCGCCACGTGCCATGCCGATGGCAACGGCGCGGTTGAGTTGCACCACCGGCGATGGTGCTGCGCGCATCAGCACGTCATAGAGGCCTGCGATCTCCGTCCAGTCCGTTGCTTCGGAACTTGCGGCAGCAGCATGAACTGCGGCAATCGCCGCCTGCAGTGTGTAGGGCCCGATATGACCGCTTGCGAAAGCCCGGCCGACCAGCGCCGTTCCCTCCTGCACCAATTCGGCATTCCAGGTGCTGCGATCCTGATCCGCGAGGAGCACGATCTCGCCCTCGGCACTTGTGCGCGCCGCACGGCGTGATTCGTGTAGCAGCATCAGGCCGAGCAGGCCCATGACTTCGGGTTCGGGCAGCAGATCGAGCAGGAGGCGAGCCAGCCGGATGGCTTCGTCGGAGAGGTCGACCCGCGCCACAAGGTCACCCGCGTTCGCCGAATAGCCCTCGTTGAAGACGAGGTAGATCACGCGCAGCACGGCATCGAGGCGCCGGTCCAGTTCACCGCGCTCGGGCACCTCGTAGAGCAGCCCCGCTTCCCTGATGCGGCTCTTGGCTCGTACGATCCGTTGCGCCATGGCCGGAGTGCGGGTCAGAAAAGCACGTGCCGTTTCCTCGGTGGTCAGCCCGCAAACCTCGCGCAAGGTCAGCGCGACCTGCGCTTCGGGCGCAAGCGCGGGATGGCAGCAGATAAAGATCAGGCGCAGCTGGTCATCCTCGAGCACCAGGTCCTCCCCCGCCGCCGTGTCCTCCGCCTCGTCCTGCTGCAACAGCAGCGCGTTCTGCACCGCCGCGAAGCGCGACCTGCGCCGCAGCTTGTCGAGCGCGCGGAAACGGCCGGCCGACACCAGCCAGGCGCTTGGATTGCCGGGCATGCCCTGCTCCGGCCACTGCCGGGCCGCCGCGAGGAACGCGTCATGCAGGGCCTCTTCGGCCAGGTCGAAGTCACGCAGCAAGCGGATCAGCGTCGCCAGCACTTTGCGCGAGTGCTGACGCCACGCCTGCTCCAGCTCGGCCGGGCCGCATGCACTCATGGCTAGAAGGTCATGACCGGCCGCACTTCGACGGCGCCGAGCCGCGCCATGGGAATGTTGCGGGCGATCTCCATGGCGGCGTCGGCATCGGCCACATCCACCAGGATGAAGCCGGCAACGACCTCCTTGCTTTCCATGAAGGGACCATCAGTGATCGTCGCCTCCCCGCCCCGCACCCGCACCGTCCGCGCCAGCTGGCGGCCCTCCAGCGCCTCGGCATGCACGTAGACGCCGCGCGCCATCAATCCCTGGTCATAGGCATAGGACTCTTCGCCCATGCGTGCCCAATCGTCCGGAGTCATGGCGCCGGCGAGATCGGTATCGACAACAACAAGGCACATATATCTCATAGCGCTACCCTTTCGAGCACGTCGAGCGGCCGGACTTCGATGGAACCCATGGTCGCGAGCGGCATCTTGCCGGCAAGCTGCAAAGCCTCGTTGAGGTCGCGCGCTTCCACGATGCAAAAGCCGCTCAGATGTTCCTTGGTTTCCATGAACGGGCCGTCCGTAGTGCTCAGCTCGCCGGACCACTTCCGCACAGTGATGGCTTCCGAAGGCGCCTTCAAGGGCTCGGCCATGATCCAGTGACCGCTTGCCTTGAGCTCGTCGTCATAGTCGAGCATGGCATTGCCGAAGCCATCCCGCTCGCTTTGGGACAACAGCTCGAACTTGGCCTCGTCGAGATAGATCAGGAATGCGTATCGCATAGGCGGTCTCCAATTGTTTCGACCATAGCCGAACGGAAGCAGCGGGTTTCGACTGCCACGGCAAAAAAGATTCCCAGTCGAAAGCGGCCGCTGCCGAACGACCAATCGCGTCACAACCGAAACCGATTGGAACCTCATATGATCGATATCCATACCGGCGCCATGCTGGGGCAGCTTTGCTCGTTTACCCCAGACGCCTTTTCCGAGTGGAAACGGCCGTCGGAAGCCAGGCTGATCCTCCTTTTCCGCGACCTTTCATCAAAGATACTCTTTGGTGGCATGGGGTCCCGTACCAGCAGGCCGGCCACATCCTTGCCGCTTCACAAAGACATCTGAAACGGGCGCTTGCGAACAAACAGAGAATGCGGTCCCTTGGGAGCCTATCTCAAGGACCGATTCATGCCTGTCGACACCGCTTTTCTTGATGCTCTCAACCCGGAACAGCGCCGGGCCGCCGAGCATGGCGTCGGCAGCGAAGCCGGGCCGCTGCTGGTTATTGCCGGCGCCGGCTCGGGCAAGACCAATACCTTGGCGCATAGGGTGGCAAATCTCATGGTCAACGGCGCGGATCCGCGCCGGATCCTGCTTTTGACCTTTTCGCGCCGGGCCGCTGCCGAAATGAGCCGCCGGGTGGAGCGGATCGCCTCGCGCGTGCTTGGCGTTGGCTCCGGTGCCGTCAGCGATGCCCTAACCTGGGCCGGAACCTTCCATGGCATCGGCGCGCGCCTCCTGCGCGAGCATGCACACGAGATCGGCCTCGATCCCGCCTTCACCATCCACGATCGCGAAGATTCCGCCGATCTCATGAACCTGGTGCGGCACGATCTGGCCTTCAGCGAAAAGGCCACACGCTTTCCCACCAAGGGGACGTGCCTTGCCATCTACTCGCGCGTGGTGAATGCCCAGGGCGACCTCGACGACGTGCTCAAGACGGTGTTTCCCTGGTGCGCCATGTGGGCGGGCGAGCTGCGCCAGCTCTTTGGCGCCTATGTTGCGGCCAAGCAGGCGCAGAACGTGCTCGATTACGACGATCTGCTGCTCTATTGGGCCGGCATGATGAGCGAGCCGGCCATCGCCGCCGAGGTTTCCGGCCGCTTCGACCATGTGCTGGTCGACGAATACCAGGACACCAACAGCCTCCAGGCCGCCGTTCTTCTGGCAATGCGTCCCGACGGTCGGGGGCTGACCGTGGTCGGCGACGACGCCCAGTCGATCTATTCCTTCCGCGCGGCGACCGTGCGCAACATCCTCGACTTTCCCGGGCATTTCAGCCCGGCAGCCGACATTGTGACGCTTGACCGCAACTACCGCTCCACCCAGCCCATCCTGGCTGCGGCCAATGCAGTCATCGAGCAGGCCACCGAGCGCTTCACCAAGAATCTCTGGTCGGAACGGCCGTCGGAAGCCAAGCCGCTCCTGGTCACCGTCAAGGATGAGGCCGACCAGGTCGGCTATGTGGCCGATTGCGTGCTCAGGAACCGGGAGGCGGGAACGCCGCTCAAGCAGCAGGCCGTGCTGTTCCGCACCTCGAGCCATTCGGGTCCGCTCGAGATCGAACTCACCCGCCGCAACATCCCCTTCGTCAAGTTCGGTGGGCTCAAGTTTCTGGACGCTGCCCACATCAAGGACATGCTGGCCATTCTCCGCTGGGCCGAGAACCTGCGCGATCGGGTTGCCGGCTTTCGCGTGCTGCAACTGCTCCCCGGCATTGGCCCCACGACGGCTGGCCGCGTGCTCGACGCGCTCGACAGCAACCCCAACCCGGCCTGGGCGCTCTCAGAGGTTCCTCCGCCACCCAAGGCTGGGCAGAACTGGATCGGGCTTGTGGAGCTTGTCGGCAAGCTCAGCAAGCGGGAGACCGCCTGGCCGCTCGAACTGGCCCAGGCGCGGCACTGGTATGAGCCGCTGATGGAAGGGCAGTACGAAGACGCCGCGACACGTGTTCCCGACATCATCCAGCTCGAGCAGATTGCCTCCGGCTATCCAAGTCGCGAGAAGTTCCTGACCGAACTGACGCTGGATCCGCCCGAGGCCACCAGTGATCAGGCCGGCGTTCCGCTGCGCGACGAAGACTACCTGATCCTCTCCACCATCCATTCCGCCAAGGGCCAGGAATGGAAATCGGTCCATGTGCTCAACGTCGTCGATGGCTGCATTCCGTCCGACCTCGGGACCGGCTCGGCGCACGAGCTCGAGGAGGAGCGCCGCCTGCTTTATGTGGCGATGACCCGCGCCAAGGACGAGTTGCACCTCCTTGTGCCGCAGCGCTTCTATGTCACCCAGCAGACGCGCAATGGCGACCGGCACCTTTACGCGCAGCGCACCCGCTTCATTCCCCGCACGATGAAGCCCCTGTTCGAGGATATTCTGTGGCCACCTGTAGCCCCGATCCGCAGCGACCTCCTGCCTAAGACAGGGATATCGGTGGATCTCGCATCCCGCATGCGCGGCATGTGGTGAAGCGGACCGCCCACCTGGGCATCCCGCGGCAGGCGGTACGTCAGCGCAATTCCCGAACTTGAGGAACGAACCAGGCGGCGAGCTATTGGCATCCCTATGCTGGGTCCGCTGCATTTTAAGGTAAGATGGTCACGTTACCGACCGGAGAAAAAGCGGCTGGAATTCAGCGCCTCAGGCACCCACAACGGCATCCGGTTCACGGCAGTCACCGATGTTCACTGCGCCAAGGCACCGGCATCCCCGGAAAACGTGCATCTGGTCGCCCTGCTCCGTCTGACCGAAATATTCAGCCGCCCCAGCGCCTCCGGCCGGTAAGTTTGAGTCCTTCAGGCACTTGGTTGCAAACCGGCTTCGCTAGCACTGTGCAGCTGCTTGTAGCCGCCGCCGAAAAACAGCAACGGCTGGCCTTCTCCGTGCCGATAGCCGGTGACTTCGCCAACAAAGATCAGATGATCTCCGGCATCCGGCGCCTGGGTAATTCGGCACGAGAACTGTGCGAGCGCGTGCTTGACCACCGGAATGCCCTCGAGGTCCTCGAACTCAACATCGACGCCCGCCCCCTTTCGTGACGAAAAGTGCCGCGAAAGGTGCTCTTGTTCATGCGCCAGGATCGACAATCCATAGTGGCCGGCTTCCAGCAAGGCCTGCTTCATGGTGGCGCGATGGTCGATGCAGACCAAAACCAGCGGTGGCGCCAGGGAGACCGAAGTGAAGGAATTGGCCGTCATGCCATGCACGCGCTCGCCTGAACGTGTCGTGACGATAAGGACGCCGGTGGCGAACATGCTCAGAGCCCGGCGCAACAGCGCCGGGTCGAGCGAAGGAAGCGGGGATGTCATGCCGCCCTCCGCAAGAAGGCATCGGTCAGTGCCGGATCGGTGATGGTGGGGAAATAGGTCCTTGGATCATTGAAGCCGTTGACGAACCAATGGGCAATCCGCGCATCCATTTGGGCAGCACCCAGGATCCGGACCATGTGGTCGGGTGGAGGCAGCAACATGTTGTTGGTCCAGGCCACGACGAACTGCGCATAGTCCCAGTAATGGTCAAATGCCGATTGCATGAACGGGGCGTCAAAGGGGCGATTACCGTGCGCGACAATGGCAGCGTGGTAGGTGGCGGCGCAGTGGCTGGCATTGTTGGCGCCCTGCCCAGTGATGGGATCGTTGAGGCAGACCGTATCGCCCATCCCCAGCGCATGAGCACCCGAGGGCAGCCTCAGCACCGGCTTGCGCACGGTGGGAGCGAACCGGCCGGCGAGGATGCCCCGGTCATCGGTCAGGGTCACGTCCTTGGCTCGCGCATACTCGTCGGGCAGATATTCTCTGAGAATCCGCAGGCTCTCTGCCAGGTGCTCGGCCGGCGTTGTGACTGCCGCCCACCTGTCCATCGGCCCGCCGACCAAACCTTCGAACACCATGATTTCGCAGGGTCCGCTGAGGGTCAGCGCCGGAAAAACGAAGTACTCGCCGACGCCAGGGATCAGGTTGAAATTAACCGCCGAATGCTCGGCACGCGGCGTCATGCCGTGCACATAGGTCAGCGCCAGGGACCGTTGCGGCTTGTCGAAGGGCGAGCGGCTGTCGTCGCGCTCGAACAGCCGCCCGATCTCGCCCTTCCCAGAGGCAACGACGACCAGGTCGCACTCCTTCGAAAGAGCTTCGAGGCCCGCCTTATCAACATCGGCGATGCGCAGGTCGCCGCCAAGTCGCTCGAACTCTTCCATCCAGCGCGGCATCTTGATGCGCTGGTCGACCGACTTTCCCGGCCGATCCAAGCGTGACGACCAGCTGAGTGCCGTATTGCCGCCGGGCACCAGCGAAAACTGGATGCCTTCGACGGGCGGCGCGTCGTGCCAAAAGTCGAGACCCAGCCGGCGTTCGCTCTCGAGCGCCCGATCGAACATGCACTGGCTGGACGTCACCCGGCCATCGCCGATCTGCGCCGCCGTCTGGTTGGAGGTCATGACGACCTCGTACCCATCTCTCCGCAGACCGATGCCCAGCTGCAGCCCGGCCTGGCCGGCGCCCACGATACCTATTTTCCTCATAGCATTTCCCTGCATTGCCTTTGGACCATGCGGGGATAGTGGCCTTGGCCGGTGCCTCCCGGCTATGCAGGCAGTGCTGCAGCTATGCGGCGAATGCGGAAAGTCAGCAGGTCAGCGGCGGCGCAGGGTTTCCGACGGCGCTTCGCCGAAGGTCGCCTTGTATTGCGCGGCAAAGCGCCCGAGCTGGTAGAAGCCCCATTGCGTCGCGATCGTCGTCACCGTCTCGTTGTCGCCCGCATCGAGCAACTGCTGGCGCACCCGCGCCAGGCGGACACTGCGCAGATGCGCCAGCGGCGAGGTGTCGCGGAAGCGGCGGAAGCCGTCGAACAGCGCCCGGGCGCTGACGCCACTGACGGCGATGAGATCGCCCACAGTCAGGGGCTTGTCGGCATTGTCCTCGATATAGGCCTCCACCAGCCGCACATGGCGCGGGGCAATGGAGTTCTGCCGAATGCCCAGGCGCGCCGTATGGCTATGCGGCTGGCAATCGAGCAGGCTCACCAGGAGCAGTGACTCGTGGAGGCTGGTCGCCAGCGCGTTCGGCATGGCCTCGGGCCCTTCGAGGCTGTCCATGAGGAGGCGCAGCATGCCCCACCATTGCGCGCCCCGCCCCGACAGCGGCATGGCGAGGTCGAAGCGGATATGGGGCACCGGCGCGCCGCCCAGCATGTTGGACAGTTGCCGCTCCAGCGCCTCGCGATCGATGCGCAGCATGAGCTTGGCGCAGTCGGCGGTCCACTGCATGACGGTCGGATCTTCCGGCCCAAGGATGGTGCCGCAGGCGAGGCCGCCCTCGGCCTCCTGCCGGCCATGGCGGATGGTGGAAGATCCCGAATAGGGCAGCATCAGCAGGTAGAAGTCGCCCAGTTCGCCAGGGTCGATCTCGACGTCGGCGCCATAGCTCATGGCCCCGACGGAGATGCTGCCCAGACGGGCCATGTTCTGCCAGGCATCAAGGCGCCGGGCGCGGTGGCGCGGCTGGAGCCGGTGATCGCAGAAGACGCGGGCGACCTGCTGGCGCGCCTCGTCCACTTCGGCGGTGGCAAATCGGGCATAGCGAGAAAGGGGTTGCTGCAAGACCATCGAACGTTCTCCCCGACGTCGGTGCTGCTGTTGCCCCTCAATAGCGACGCAGCGCGGGCGCGACCCCACCCAAAGGAGTGGGCCTTCGACGATTGCCTGTCCGCACCCGCACAAAAGCAAAGGGCGACCCTGGTGGGTCGCCCTTCAAAAGCGTGGTGGCGCCGATCAGGGAGCCAGCTGGAAGTCCTTAGGACCATCGAAATTGGGCTTTGGGTCTTCCTTTGGCGCATCCTGGAAGTCCTTGGGGCCGTCGAAGTTCGGCTTGGGGTCTTCCTGCGGGGCGTCCTTGATGTCCTTGGGCCCCTGCAGGCCACCGCCACCATTGCCACCGCCGCCATTGCCGCCATTACCATTGCCGCCAGGGCCATTGTCCGACGACGAGGCAACGATGCTGCCGGCCGGCGGAAGCGTGCCGATGACGCGGACCACGTCGATCTGCCGCTCGATGCCCGGCCAGTTGCAATAGGCCTGGCGCGGATGGAAGTACTCGCAACTCACCGCAACCGACGGCGTATTGCAGCTCACGACCGAACCCGCCTTGGCGTAGGCGCCGCCGTGATGCTCGCAGCGATACTGGAAGCCTTCGAGCGAGCTCACCATAAGGCGTGTGGCAGCCAGGCTCGGAGCGGTGGCCGTCGTATAGCCGATGGCAGCGACGGCAAGGGCGATAGAGAGCGAAAGCGTCTTTTTCATTTTGGATCCTCATCTGCGCACAAGGTGCGCTGTTGTTGCAGAGCCTCGCGGGCTCCAGACATTCCGTTCAGGAACATGAGGAGGAACATTGCAGATCGGCCGGAACCGGCTATGCCGCCACTGCCAAGCCTGTCCGCAGAGTGCAGGAATGTGCGGAAATCGCGCCAACCGGCATGCGTGAGAGCCGCGCGTCGTCGGCTCCTGCCTCCGTTCGGCCATGACTCCGCCGTTTTTGAGCTCTATCGCCGCGCCCAGGAAAATGCGCTAGAGTGCCCCCATGGCTCAGACACACACATCCTTCCGCACCCCAATGGCGCTTGGCGCCGCGGCCATGCTGGCTCTGGCGGTTGCGGGTTGTTCGATGAGCGGGTTGAAGCCGGCGCCGGGCGGTGCCAAGGCGGCGCTCGCCAGTTTCGCGACACCGGCGGCAACGCCCGCTGGGCATGTTCCCGACGCCACCGCCGTGCCGGCAGCACCCAGCGCGCTGGGCTATGCCAGCGGTTCGCTCGACCCGCTGATCGCCCACTATTCGGAACACTACAAGGTGCCCGAGGCGCTGGTGCGACGCGTCATCGTGCGCGAGAGCGGCTATAATCCGGCGGCGCGCAACGGACCCTATTACGGGCTGATGCAGATCAGCCACGCCACGGCTTCCGGGCAGGGTTATCGTGGGTCGCCGTCGGGCCTGCTCGATGCCGAAACCAATCTCCGCTACGCCGTGCGCTACCTTGCCGGTGCCTATGTCACGGCAGGCGGCAATCAGGACCAGGCCATGCGCCTCTACGCCCGCGGCTACTATTATGATGCCAAGCGCGCCGGGCTCCTCGAAGAGGCCGGACTCCGCTAGGCGCTTCCTCCAGGAACCTTCCTGCTGCTGCGGCATTCGGGGTTATTGGTCTGGGGGAGACATCATTGCGCGCGCCGATCCCGATTACCGTTCGACCCCATCGGGAGATCGTGTGGGATCCCATCCGCACCGAGCTGCGCAATGTCGCGGACAAGTCGCCGCTCATGGTCTGGATCACCGAGCCGGACGGCTACTGCATCTACCTCAACCAGAACTGGTATGATTTCACCGGCCAGCAACCAGGCGCCGGCGAGGGCGACGGCTGGTGCCAGGCTGTGCATGTCGACGATCAGCTCCTGGCGCTGAATGCCTTCCGCGATGCGACGGGCGGGCAGTCTACCTACCTTACCGAATATCGGCTCTGCCGGCGCGATAGTCAGTACCGCTGGGTCGTCGCCGTCGGTCATCCCTATTTCAACCAGGACGGAACTCTGGGCGGCTATATCGGCTCCGATGCCACGCCCGATGGCATGGGCCTGGCGCGCCAGGCGGCAGGGTCGGTGCTGACGCCGCGCGAGCGCGAGGTGGTGCAGTGGGTCGCCCAGGGCAAGACCTCGGCGGAGGCCTCAATGATTATCGGCATTTCGCCGCGCACCGTCGAGCAGCATGTGCAGGCCGCCATGGTCAAGCTGGGTGCCACCAACCGGGTGCAGCTGGCGGTCGAAGCCGCCCGGCGCGGAGAAATCCAGATCTAGGCGCTGGCGCCGCCGCGACCCTGCAGGAGCTTGCCGATCTGCGTTGCGAGGTCGGCCTGATGGTAGGGCTTGGCCAGGCGCGGCAGGTCGGTTGTCGTGCCCGAAGGCAGGTCGGCATAGCCCGTCGCCAGGAGCACCGGGAGGTCGGGCCGCAATTCGCGCGCCTTCTCGGCCAGTTCCACACCCGTCATGCCCGGCATGGCATAGTCGGTGATAAGAGCATCGACATGCGCGTCCGACGCCAGGATCTCGAGCGCCTGCTTGCCCGAATAGGCCTCCAGCGCCTTGTGGCCAAGATCCTCGACCATGTCGACGGTGTTCATGTTGATCAGCGCATCGTCGTCGACCACCAGGATGGTGGAGGCCTGCGGCGCAGCAACGGTTTCAACGGCCATTTCCATCACTTCCCTGACCGGGGCTGCCGAGACCGGCAGCCAGAGCTCGGCTGTGGTTCCCTGCCCCAGTTGACTACGGAGCCGCAAGGCGCCGCCCAATTGCACGGCAAGCCCGTGCACCATCGATAGACCAAGACCTGTACCTTTGCCTAATTCCTTGGTGGAAAAAAATGGCTCAATTGCGCTGGCCAACGTTTTGGCGTCCATGCCCGTTCCCGTGTCGCTCACGGCAAGGCGCAGATAGCGGCCGCTGAGCTCGGGATCGTCATTGCGCTCCTCGAGTTCGAGGCTCAGGTGTCCACCATCGGGCATGGCGTCGCGCGCGTTAACGGCGAGGTTGAGGATCGCCAGCTCGAGCTGGTTGGCGTCGACCTTTGCCGGCGGCAGGTCGGGAGCGATGGCAAAGCGCACGGTGATCAGCGGCCCGATGGAGCGCTCGATCAGCCCGCGCATGCCATCGAGCAAGGCGCTGAGATCGGTCGGTTCGGCCTTGAGGTCCTGCCTGCGGGCAAAGGCCAGGAGGCGTGCGGTTAGCGAGGCGCCGCGGTGGGCGCCCTTGAGCGCCCCCTCGATGAAACGCTGGATCTGCGGATCGTCCGGCAGGCGCTTGCGCAGGAGTTCCAGATTGCCCTGGATCGCGGCGAGGAGATTGTTGAAGTCATGCGCCACGCCGCCGGTCAGCTGGCCGATGGTTTCCATCTTCTGGGCCTGGCGCAGCTGTTCTTCGGCGCGGCGGCGATCGGTGATCTCGCGGAAGAAGGCGGCGCCGCCCACGATCTGTCCCTCGCCGCCCCGCAGCGGGGCGTGCTGGCTTTCCAGCACCACCTGCCCGCTGGCATTGGTCGAGAGTTCGATCTCCTCGATCGGCCCGGCCACGCCCGCCAAAGCATCACGGAGCCGAGGCTCGATCGTGTCGCTTTGTTCCTGGCCGATTACTTTGGCGAGCGGACGCCCGAGCACGGCAGGCGCCGGCAGGCCGAAGATGCGCTCCATCACCGGGTTCCAGATGGTCACCCGCAATTCGGTGTCATAGGCCACGATGCCGGCCGGCACGCTGGTCAGCAGCAGGCCCGAAAGCGCCCGTTCGCCGCGCAGCGACTGCTGGGTGCGTTCGCGTTCGGCGGCCACGGCGGCGAGCAGGCGCTCGCGCTCTGCCTCCGCCGCCTTGCGTGCGGTGATGTCGCTGACCACGCCCACCAGCGTCCGCGGCCGTCCACTGCGGTCGGTCAGCACACGCGCCCGCATGTCCACCCAGTGCTCGCTCCGGTCGGGCCAATGGATGCGGAATTCGAGTACAAGGTCGGCACCCGCCATGCCATCGTCGAAGGCGCGCTGCACCCGGCGCTGATCGGGCAGCGACACCGCCTCGACGAGGTCGGCAAAGGTGAACTGGTCTTCCGGTCCGCGGCCGAAACAGGCCTTGAACTGGTCCGAGCCGGTGAGGACCAGTTCGACCACGTCCAGCTCCCAGGAACCCATGCGGCCGGCCAGCAGCGCAGTCTGCAGCCGCTGCTCGGCCTCAACGGTTTTCTCGAGGTAGCGGCGCGACTGGTACTGCCGGCGGCGGCCGCGCAGGGCATTTTCGACAACCCCGATCAGCGCCGTTGGATGAAACGGCCGCTCGAGAACGATCACGTTCCCCAGCGTAGCATGCAGCTGCGCCATCATGGGCAACTGCTCCTGGTTGCGGCCGCTTTCACCCAGAACGATGATGGGAAAGTCCGACCAGGTCGGCTGCCTTTCGATCCACTGCCTGATGGCGGTGAGATCGGCATATTGCACCGCCTCGCCCGCCACCACGGCGAGCCCTGCCCCCTCCTCCATGCCACCGACCAGTTCGGCAATGGAGCCGCAGACCACGGCCTGCCGGCCCGCTCCTTGAAGCAGGGCAGCCGCCACCGCCGCGTCGCGGCCGCGCGGCGCCAGGATCAGGGCGCGCTCGGAGTTGATCAAACCTCGACGTCTCCGCTGGTCGGCCCAAAGCGGGGATCCGGTTCGCTGCCCAGCAGTGGAGCAGGCTCTCCCGTATAGGTGGGTACGCCGCGCAGCACACCCTGGAAGTTTTCGAGCGGCTGGCCGATGGAGATGCCATTGCTTCCGATGCGATACTCGCGGATCGTGTCTTCATGCTGTCCGCTGCGCTTCTTGATCACCGAGATGGCGCGGCGCACCCGTCCGACGGCCTCGAAGTAGCGCAAGAGGATGACGCTGTCGGCCAGGTAGGTGATGTCCACCGGCGACTTCATGTCACCGACGAGGCCATGCTGGGCCACGGTGATGAAGGTCGTGGCGCCCTGTCGGTTGAGGTATTGCAGCAGTTCGTGCATGTGCAGCAGCAGCGATTGCTCTTCCGGCATGGCCGCTTGGTAGCCGTTGAGACTGTCGATCACCACCGTCTTGACGCCGGCATGGGCAACGCGCTCCCGCACCTGATGGGCAAACTCCCCAGGCGACAGTTCGGCGGCATCCACCTGCTCGATGATGAGGTCGCCGCGGTCCTGCAAACCCTCGAGATCAATCCCCATCGCCTTGGCGCGGTTGAACAAGAGGCCCAGCTCTTCATCGAAAATGAACAGCGCCGCCTTTTCACCCCGCTCCACGGCGGCGCGGGCGAAATGAAGGGTCAGGAGCGACTTGCCCGACCCTGACGGGCCAAGCACCAGGGTGCTCGAGCCGCGCTCGATGCCACCACCCACCAGGGCATCCAGTTCGGCTATGTTGCTGGTGAGCGGCGCGCGGTCATAAATGGTGCGATGCTCGTTGGCCACGAGCCGCGGGAAGACGCTGACGCCGCCATGCTTGATGGTGAAGTCGTGGTAACCGCCGCGATAGGCCTGACCGCGATACTTGATCACGCGCAGGCGGCGGCGCTCGGCGCCGTAGGTGGGCGCCAGTTCGTCGAGCCGGATCACGCCATGCGCCACCGAATGGACGGTCTTGTCATTGGCGTCGCTGGTCAGGTCGTCGAGCATCAGGACGGTCGCGCCATTGCGGGCGAAATAGTGCTTGAGCAGCAAGATTTGACGGCGGTAGCGCAGTGAGCTCTGCGCCAGGAGGCGGATCTCGGAAAGGGAATCGAGTACGATGCGGTCGGGCTTGGCCTGTTCCACCGCGGCAAACATCGACTTTGTGGCTTCGCCCAGTTCGAGGTCCGACGAATAGAGCAGGGTCTGCTGCTGCTCGCTGTCGAGCAGGCTTTCGGGGGGCGCCAGCTCAAACACTTCGAACTTGTCGTCAATCTCCCAGCCATGCGAATTGGCGGTAAGGCGCAGCTCGCCCTCGGTTTCCGAAAGGGTGACATAGAGGCCTTTTTCGCCCCGCTGGTGCCCTTCGAGGAGGAAGCTCAGCGCAATGGTGGTCTTACCGGTGCCGGGGCTGCCCTCCAGCAGATAGAGGTGGCCGCGAGCCAATCCGCCCACAAGGATATTGTCCAGTCCGGGAACGCCGATCATGGCTTTGTCTTGCGCGGCGGTCTCGGGCATGCAGCTTACCATCCATCGGTTCGAGGTGGGCCGCTTCAGCCCAGCTTGCGGGAACGGTTATATTTGTGGTCGGGTTCCCCGGTCCAGAGCCCTTTTGACGCGGCGCAATCTCGCTTAAAGTCCCCGCTCGCTTCAGACTGGAATCGCCACATGCATCTGCTGCTCGTCGACGGCTCGGGCTATATCTTCCGCGCCTTCCATGCCCTGCCCCCGCTCAATCGCAAGTCCGATGGCCTCCCCGTCGGCTGCGTGCAGGGCTTTTGCAACATGCTGTGGAAGCTCATGGAAGACCTCAAGGGCGAGGACGAGCCCACCCACATGGCTGTCATCTTCGACGCCAAGGGCAAGACCTTCCGCGACGATTTCTTTCCCGACTACAAGGCACAGCGCCCGGCCGCCCCCGAAGAGCTGGTGCCGCAATTCCCGCTGACGCGCTCCGCCACCCGCGCTTTCAATATCCCCTCCATCGAAATGGAGGGCTGGGAGGCCGACGATATCATCGCCACCTATGCCTGCATGGCGCGCGACCATGGCGGCAAGGTCACCATCGTCTCCTCCGACAAGGACCTGATGCAGCTGGTCGAGCCCTCGGGCTCGATCCGCCTCCTGGACACCATTCCCCGCCCCGGCCAGCCGCCGCTGCGCTGGATCGGCGTCGAGGAAGTGTTCAACAAGTTCGGTGTTTCCCCCGACAAGGTCATCGACGTGCAGGCTTTGTGCGGCGACACGGTCGACAACGTCCCCGGCGTCCCCGGCATCGGCGTCAAGACCGCCGCCGAGCTCATCAATACCTTTGGCGACCTCGAAACCCTCCTCGAGCGCGCCACTGAAATCAAGCAGAATGCCCGCCGCGAAAAGCTCATCGCCAATGCCGAGCTGGCACGCATATCTAAGCGCCTCGTCACCCTCTCGCGCGACGTGCCGGTGGAGCTCGACCTCGGCGCCCTTGCGCGCCAGCCGATCGAGCCGGGCAAGCTCTTTCCGTTCCTGAAAGCCATGGAATTTGCCACCATCACCAAGCGCCTCGCCGGGCTCCTCGGCGCCGATCCCGATGCCTGGGATCCCGATCCCGAATTGGCCGTCAAGCAGACCGGCCCCATTGGCTTCAACAACGAGGCCCGCGCCGAGGCCCGCGCCCAGCGCACCGAGGCCTCCGGCAAGGCCGAGGCGCCGCTGATCCGACACGCCGCCGCCGAGCACCAGCGCGTCAAGGCCATCCCCTTCACCCCCGAAGCCTACGAGATCATCCGCGACCGCGATCACCTCCAGCAGTGGATCGACCGCATCTATTTCACCGGCCATGTGGCGACCGATACCGAAACCACCGGCCTCGACAACCAGACCGCCGACCTTGTCGGCATCAGCTTCTCCGTCACCCCCGGCACCGGGGCCTACCTGCCGCTGGGGCATGCCTCGAGCGAAGGCGACATGTTCGGCACAGGCAAGGCCGTGGGGCAGATGGACATGCGCGAGGCGCTCGACATGCTCCGGCCCCTCTTCGCCGACCGCTCCATCCTCAAGATCTTCCACAATGCCAAGTATGACCTTGGCCTGCTTGCCCGGTACGACATCGCGGTCAATTCCGTCGATGACACGCTGCTCCTGAGCTATTCGCTCGACGGCCCGCAATACAACACCATGGCCGAGCTCGCCGATCATTGGCTGGGCGTCCCCGGCACCCCGATCAAGGACCTGATCGGTACAGGCAAAACCCAGATCACCTTCGCCCAGGTCGAGATCGACAAGGCCGCCCGCTACGCCGCCGAAGACAGCGACATGACGATCCGCCTCTGGCAGGTCCTGAAACCCCGTCTTGCCGCGGAGAACATGACCACGGTCTATGAAACCCTCGAGCGCCCCCTCGCCCCGGTGCTGGCGCGCATGGAAGGGCGCGGCATCTCGGTCGACCGGCAGATCCTTGCCCGCCTGTCGGGCGATTTCGCCCAGCGCGCCGCGGCGCTCGAGGCCGAGGCCTATGAGCTGGCCGGTTCCTCGTTCAATCTCGGCTCGCCCAAGCAGCTGGGCGAGATCCTCTTTGATCGCATGGGGCTCGAAGGCGGCACCAAGACCAAGACCGGTGCCTGGTCCACCGGCGCCGACGTGCTCGAAGACCTCGCCGCCAAGGGCGTGCCGCTGGCGCGCACCATTGTCGACTGGCGCCAGCTCACCAAGCTCCAGGGCACCTATACCGATGCCCTCCCCAACTACATCAATCGCCGCACCGGCCGCGTCCACACCACCTATTCTCAGCATTCGGTGCTGACAGGCCGCCTCTCCTCCAACGACCCGAACCTCCAGAACATCCCGATCCGCACCGCCGACGGCCGCAAGATCCGCACCGCCTTCGTCGCTGCCCCCGGCAAGGTCCTGATCTCGGCCGACTATTCGCAGATCGAGCTGCGCGTCCTCGCCCATATCGCCGATATCCAGGCGCTCAAGGATGCCTTCGAGGAGGGCCTCGATATCCATGCCATGACCGCCTCGGAAATGTTCGGCGTCCCTGTGGAGGGCATGCCGTCCGACGTCCGCCGCCGCGCCAAGGCCATCAATTTCGGCATCATCTACGGCATTTCCGCCTTTGGCCTTGCCAACCAGCTGGCCATTCCGCGCGGCGAGGCGGGCGACTACATCAAGACCTATTTCGAGCGCTTCCCCGGCATCAAGGACTATATGGACAGCCAGCGCCGCCGCGTGAAAGCCGACGGGTTCGTGTCCACCATCTTCGGCCGCAAGATCAACTTCCCCAACGCCAATTCCTCCCATCCGGCCGAGCGGAGCTTTGTCGAACGCGCCTCCATCAACGCCCCCATCCAGGGCTCGGCCGCCGACATCATTCGCCGCGCCATGATCCGCATGGAGGGCGAGCTCCAGAAGGCCAGGGTCGAAGCCGACATGCTCCTCCAGGTGCATGACGAACTGATCTTCGAAGTCCCCGAAGGCACGGAGGACCAAGCCATCCCGGTCATCAAGCGCGTGATGGAAAACGCGGCCGAACCCGCGGTCCGGCTGTCGGTGCCGATCCAGGTCGACGCCCACGCCGCGCATAACTGGGACGAGGCGCACTAACTTCGCCGGTGGTCTGCGCAGCAGATGAAAGGCTCCAGTGGAGCCCTTCAAACCAAGAAGGCCATGAGAGCTATGCTCGAATGGCTAAGGCTGCCTTCGGCGGTGAAATCGCTCCAGTGGAGCGATTTCAGGCTTCCAGGCCCGGAGAGCTACGCTCGCAGGGCCCAGCCGTGCCACACGCACCGAGAGGCACCTCCCCCACCCCCCGCCCGTCACCCTCGGGCCCGACCCGAGGGCTCTTCACTTACGGAGCTTCAGCCAAGTACAGTCCCCTTGGGTCAAGCCCGAGGGTGACGGTCGGTGCGAGCCACCATTCCGCCACCAACTCAGATCGTCACCCTCGGTCAAGCCCGAGGGCTCTTCACTTGACGATCTCGTCCCAAAGGTCACGCCACTCCGGATTGTGCTCCTCGATGAGCGAGTCTTTCCACGCTCGATACCAGCGCTTCAGCGTCTTCTCCCGCTGGATCGCAACGACGATGCTGTCATGCACCTCATAATGCACCAGCCGCTTAATATTGTTCTTGCGCGTATACCCTCGGCCAGCCCTTCGCGGTGCTCATACACGCGACGCACCAGGTCATTGGTCACCCCGATATAGGTGCGGCCCGGCGCATGTCGGCAAGGATGTAGGTATACGCAGCCATGCCCAATGATTGGAAGTGAAGCCCCCTCGGGTCAAGCCCGAGGGTGACAATCAGGAGTGTTGCATCCCTGTGCCCCCAAGCACCGCATCGTTCCATAGGCACAACATCAACCCACCCACAGACCGTCACCCTCGGGCTTGACCCGAGGGCTCTGCACTGCCTCACTCTCCCCATGACCAACCCCACCGAAATCTCCCTCACCGGCGGCGGCCGCACGGCGGTGTCGCGCATCGGCGACGTGGTTCACCGCCAGACCGGCCCCTGGGCGCCTGCCGTCCACAGGCTCCTCCGCCATCTCGAACAGGAAGGTTTCACCGCCGCCCCGCGCGTCGTCGGCAGCGGTTTCGACCGCCAAGGCCGCGAAACCCTTTCCTTCCTCCCCGGCACCTCGCCCCATCCCGGCCCCTGGCCGGAAGAAGCGATGTTCACCCTCGGCCAGATGCTGCGGCGCTTCCACGACATCAGCCGCCGCTTCACGCCACCTGAAGACGCCCAATGGCGCCCCTGGTTCGGCCGGACCCTCGGCACCGGACCACGCCTGGTCGGCCATTGCGACCTCGGCGACTGGAACATCATCGCCCAGGGCGGCCAACCCACCGGCTTCATCGACTGGGAACAGGCCGGCCCGGTCGATCCGCTGGTCGAACTCGCCCAGCTCTGCTGGCTCAACGCCCACCTTTTCGACGATGACCTCGCCGAGCGTCTCAACCTGCCCCCACTCGCCACCCGCGCCCGCTACCTCCGCGCCATCACCGACGGCTACGCCCTCGCCCCCCGCGACCGCCCCCGCCTCGTCCCCACCATGATCGAACTGGCCATCGCCGACGCCGCCAACGAAGCAGCGGAAGCGGGGATTACGATGGAGAGCACAGGGCCGAGCGAGGCACTGTGGGCCATGGCGTGGCGGGCAAGGAGTGCAGCTTGGATGGGAAGGAATAGGGAGGTGTTGGAAGGGGCGCTTACCTAGCGATCTCGCAACGCTTCCGGCCCTTTCTATAGTTCCGCCGATCCACTCTCTCGCACAACTACAAGTTGGCGGTGGATGGAGGCGTCCGATGCTTGATTTACAGTTTGCTTTTGATGGAAGCTGACTTCGAGGGCTTTCGATGAAATCTGATAAGATTGTAATTGCGGCAGGGGCCAACATCGGCGCCAACTCCGCTGAGAATGACGACAGTTTCCTTTTCGACGCTTTCGTGTCGAATCCTGTGCTGGCTTCAGTTCAAGGTCACCCCCAACAAAAAAACTTTGTGTTGGGTCGAACAGGATCAGGCAAGACTGCAATATTACGGATTATCGAGAGAGGGGAAGAACGTCCACAACGCATCAACGTCTACGACATGGCGATGACATACGTCGCCAACTCAGACATATTTGCCTTCCTTGATAGCGTGGATGCACCGCTTAATCTTTTCTTTCAGTACATGTGGAAGCATGTTCTACTTTTAAATTTTATTCAGGTCTATTTCCAAGTGAATGACTTGAACTCGTCACGATCCTTGTTCGAGAAGCTGAACGACAGATATAAGAAAGACCCTCGAAGGACAAAGGCGCTAGAATATTTGTCTCTCTGGCGAGACAAATTTTGGATCACGGCTGACGAGTCTGTGAAGGAGATCAGTGAGAAGCTGGAGGAAAAGGTTCATGCGGACCTCGGGATCGAGGTCGAAAAATTCTCCGCGAGAGCGGGTTACGCCAGCACCTTAAGCAAGGACAAGAAGACTCAGCTAGACCGACGCATAAAGCAGATCATTAGCCCTCAACAGCTAGCAGATATATCTGCGGTGATCTCAATGCTTGGAGAGTTCGTACAAACTCAGAAATATCAGAAGCACGCCTCCATCTTCATCGATCAGATCGACGAAAATTGGGTCGATGAGGCGGTTCGCTTCAAACTAATTCGCGGTCTAATCGAAGCGGTCCGTGTGTTCCGGTCGATTGGAAATTGCAGCATCTCCGTAGCGCTGCGTATCGACGTCTATCAACGCGTAATCCAGGAAACGTCCGATAGCGGGTTTCAGGCTGACAAGTACGAAGACTACTTCGCCAGAATAAAGTGGAATGAGAAGCAGCTTTTCGAAATAGCAAACAAGCGTATTGGACTCCTATTTCGGCGACAGTACACCAACGCAAATGTCCACTTTTCCGATATATTCAGTCATAATGTTGGGCAGGTAGACCCGTTTCAGTACATCGTGCGCCGAACCCTGAACCGTCCTCGGGACGTTATCGCATTCGTAAATTATTGCCTGGAACAGGCGGTAGATAGTCGGCAGGTTACTGCGCAGAATATTCGAGATGCCGAGGGTTTTTACTCGAGCAAGCAACGTGACGCGCTTATTGCCGAGTGGAAGGCGGCGCTTCCTAGCCTCGACGTATGTTTGCGTCTTCTCTCGCGGCGGCGACATGTCTTCGAGGCAAAGGAACTGGTGGAGGGCAGTCAGTGGCAAGACTTCGTTATAGGTGCCAGCGCAATCGCCAATGCACCACTTGATCCTATCGTAAGGCTGTCCATCAATACTTTGCAGCCGAATGCAGGTAGCAGCCAAGATGAATTATTACGAACAGCGGTGAGCGAGCTTTATCGTGTCGGGGCAGTAGGGCTCAAAACGCCTTCAGTCGAAAGGTACCTCTGGTCCCACCTGGACACTCCGATCATGTCCCCTGATGTGATCGACGGAACAAGCAGGCTGCACATACATCCCATGTTGCACAGAGCGCTCTTGGTTGATGCACGTGAACCCACTAGCCGTTGAGGCGAGAGTCACCATCTCTACACTGCAACATCAGCTATGCGCTAAGGTGATCGTTTTAACGAGTCCCCTCACTCATCCCCCAGCTTCACCCACCGCCACGTCCGCGTCATCCGGACCGGTCCCGGCCGTCGCACCGGGAG
The DNA here is from genome assembly GCF_036563435.1 of Devosia sp. Lineage (GTDB taxonomy): Bacteria > Pseudomonadota > Alphaproteobacteria > Rhizobiales > Devosiaceae > Devosia. Next base: position 87,230 of record NZ_DATCMJ010000019.1, on the reverse strand, counting down.
GTGCCCGACATCGGCCGGTATCGCCGAGGTCAGCTTCACATAGATATAGTCCGTCTTGCCGCAGCCCGAGCAGACAAAGGGCGGCTCGAGGGCGTCGCGATTGGGGTCGAGGATGGTGACGAGATCGGTGGCGAGGTAGCGCACGAGCTTGCGGCAAAGGTTGCAGCGGCAGACCACCAGCTGGTTGGCCGCTGCCGCGTGGCGCAACAGATATTCCTTGCCCGGATAGGGGCGTTCGCCGCGATAGGGTGAGGGCATCGACTCAAGTCTCCGCCCGCAAGTCTAGCTTCGGAACAAACCAGGAACAACTATTGGTTGTTCCCAGCGGGTTAGCGCATCGCCTCAGCCGCCAGGTGCAGCCGTTCGGCGCTGAGATGGGTCCAGCGGGTGACGGCCTGGTGCTGCGCCGCTTCGCGCCGCACATAGGCCTCGATCCGCTCCTGGCCGATTTCGTCGAGCAGGTGCCGGCAGGGCTTCCACATGGCCCAGTCGGGATTGACCATGCGGATGTGGAGCCGGTCCTGGACGATGTCGAAGTGGACATTGGCCGAGCGGGCCAGGTCGAGGAATTCGGCGACGTCGCGGTCGCTCAGAATGGGATCGGTGGTCATGGCGCTGCCTCGCATTTGATGTAAATGCAATGCATCAGTCGCCCCGGCGCTCCCGGGACCTCCATTCATGGTTAACCGAGGGTAAACGGCTGCAGCCTACGCTGCCGTCTGATGCTTCGATATGCCCAACGTGGCGCCACGAACGCGGTCTGTCCCCTCCCCCTTGAGGGGAGGCCAGGGTGGGGGTTCCGGCCCATCCAGAGGCCAAAAGCATGGGCGAGCGCAGAACCGCAACCCTTCCCCCCAAGGGGAAGGGGGAAGAGTGCCACCGAAGAAACTTATCCCCGCCCGCGCCACCTGCCGCATAATGGCCTCGTCACCACCGCACGGAACGGAGTCGAGACGGACGGCTGCGGTGGGATGCCGAACGGACGGGGATACCGGATCCCGGACCGCGTGCAGTTATCGGCCGTCGTCCCCGCGAGCGTTGGGGGCGGCGCGAGTCCGGTAGCGTGCGTAAAATCGGCACTCCGAGGCGGCAATCGTCTCACCTACTAATCACCCAGAGACGCTTGCCGCCTCGGAGCCGTTTCCACCCCGCACCGCCTCTCCGGGCGGCGCCTGCGCATGCTTGCTCGATCCCGCCGCGCAAGCCGGAACGGAAGAGCACGCCCGCCATTTCATTTTGACCAACAGAGGCGAGCGTCACCCATGCAAAATCACTTCGAAACCCTGGCCCGGCTCGGCTATGCCGCCCGTGGCCTTGTCTATATCCTCCTAGGCGGCCTCGCCCTCACCTCCGCCCTCTGGGGCGGCAGCGATGCGCAGGGGTCGTCCGATGCCCTGTCGAGCATTCTCGACCTGCCCTTTGGCCGTATCCTCATGGGCATCGTTGCGGTCGGGCTCTTTGGCTATGTGCTCTGGCGTCTGGCGCAGGGGCTACTTAACGCCGACAATGTCGAGGACGACGCCAAGGGCTTTATCGGCCGCGTCGGCTCCCTGGTCAGCGGCGGCGCCAATATCTTCCTCGCGCTCACCGCGGCGCGCATGGCGCTGACTGGTGGCGGCAGCGGCGGCGGTGGCAATGGCGAGGAAAGTGCCTCGGCCTGGCTGCTGCAGCAGCCCTTCGGCATGTGGCTTCTCGGCCTCGTCGCCATCGGCGTCATCATTGCCGGCCTCGTGCAGATCTGGAAGGGCGTGACGCGCGAATACCGCAAGCGCATCCACCTGCCGCCCGCGCACGAAAACTGGCTCGATGCCGTCTGCCGCTTCGGCCTGGCCGCGCGCGGTGCGCTTCTGGCCATTATCGGCGGTTTCCTCCTTTATGCCGCCTTCACCGTTTCGCCCGAACAGGCAGGCGGCATCAGCCAGGCGCTCGACTATGTCCATGCCCTGCCCTTTGGCCGCTGGCTCTATGGCATTGCCGCGCTGGGTCTCGTTGCCTTTGGCGCCTATAGCGTGGTGCAGGCGCTTTATCGCCGCGTCGACGCCCCCAGCCTCAGCGACGTCAAGCACGCGGTGCCGGGCGTCTAAAGAACTATCGCCGCCCTCATGGGGCGGGGACAGGATCACACCGGCGGCGACTGCACCGTGCTGTCGGGAAAGGGCGTCTGTTCGGGCGGGAAGCTGGGCGCTTCGCCTGGATCGTCGCCACCGGGCAGCGGCACGTCCTCGTTGTCGGGCTCGGCATGGCCGGGGCCGATAGGCGGCACCGGGCCCGGTTCGGTGTCATCGGGCAGTGTGGGAATGGTGGGGGGCATCTGCATGGCAATCTCCTTCAGGAAAGCAATCGCCCACCGCCCGGCGTGGTTCCGGAGGGCGGATCACAATGGGGAAACCCCCTGAGGGTCCAGCCGTTGCTCCTCCCGTCGAGCAAGGAGTTCACCATGGTTCAGCACAGCGCCGGCCAAGCCTTTGTCGAAAAGTTCCTCGATGCGCAGAACCAGGTCTATCCGCAGGCGCTGGGCGAACTGCGCGCCGGGCAGAAGCGGAGCCACTGGATGTGGTTCATCTTTCCCCAGCTCGCCGGCCTCGGCCGCAGCGAAACGGCGCGCCACTTCGCCGTCGCGGACCTTACGGAGGCCAAGGCCTATCTCGCGCACCCGATCCTTCGTGCGCGCCTCCATGAATGCACCCGAGCCGTGCTGCTCCATGCGCCCGGCGGCCCTGCACCGCGGACGCTGGGGCAGATCCTCGGCTCCCCCGACGACCGCAAGTTCCATTCGTCCATGACACTGTTTCACGCCGCCGATCCGGAAGACCCGGTATTTCGGGAGGCGCTAAGGGCCTTCTTCGATAGCCGCGAGGATCAGGCCACCCTAACGCTGCTGGCGGCGAACGGTGACTAGCCGCCCCGCCCCACCGGGCGGAATGGACAGCGACACAACATGCGTCGCCGCCGCCACGATCTCGGGAGATCGCTCGGCCCATTCGACCAGGACGATAGCGGCGGCATTGTCGAGGAGCCCGAGTTCATCGACCTCCCGCGGATCGCCCAGCCGGTAGAGATCGGCATGCAGCACCGGTCCCCTGGCCATTTCATAAGGCTGCACCAGCGCAAAGGTCGGCGACGGCACGTCGAGCGCGGGATCACCGGTGAGCGTCCGGATAATGGCGCGGGCCAGCGCCGTTTTCCCCGCCCCCAGATCACCCTCTAGAATGACGAGATCACCCGGTTGCAGCGTATTGGCGAGTTCTGCCCCCAGTTGCGCCGTGGCCGCGTCGTCGGGGAGCATCTGCTCCATTATTCGGCGACACCGGCCATGGCGCTGTCGCGCGGCAGGTTGACCACGATGCGCGAGCCGCGCGGTTCCCGCTTTTCAGCAAGGATGGTGCCGCCATGGAGGTTGACGAAGGTCTTGACGATGGCGAGACCCAACCCGGCGCCGCGCTGCCGTCCCGAAGGCGTGTCAATACGCGTCTGAATGGCCGCCCGCATCTCGTCGGTCACGCCCGGGCCCTCGTCCTCGATCACGAACAGCATCCGCTCGGCGCGATGGCTGACCGAGAGGCGAATCTCCCCGCCCGGCGGCGAGAAGCGCGCGGCATTGCTGAGGAGGTTATAGAGCACCTGCACGATGCGCGTCCCATCGGCGATGAATGGCGGCATGTCGGGCTCGATGTCGACCACGAGGTTGATCGGCTTCTCCCCCGATATCTCGGGGAAGGTCGCCGAAAGACCGGCCTTGGCCTTGTCGATCAAGGTCGGCACGTCGAGCAGTTCGGGCCGCAATTCGGCGATCCCGGCATCGACGGAGGCCAGGTCGAGAATATTGTCAATCAGCACGCCCAGCGTCACCGAGGAGGCGCGGATATAGTCGATATAGGCCTTCTGCCGCTCGTTGAGCGTGCCGCCTTCGCTCCCAGCGAGAAGATCGGCAAAGCCGATAATATTGGTCAGGGGCGAGCGCAGTTCATAGGACACGTTCTCGACAAAGGCGTCCTTGAGCAGGTCGGCCGCCACGAGCGCGTCGTTTCGTTCCTTGAGCACCTTGGAATAGCTGGCGCTTTCGGTGACGTCGAGAAATGTCATCATGGTCTGCCCATCGGGCAGGCGCGTGATGGCATAGTCGAGCAGCCGCCCGTCCGAGCGGTTGAGGCGCCCGGTCTGGTCGGAGCGAGTGGGATTGAGATCGATGATGCCGCGCTTGAGATCGCGCCAGATGCTGGCACCATCTTCGGGAATGGCGCGGCCCGAAGCCTCGGCGATCTGGTCGATATGGGGATTGCGGCCCAGTTCGTTGGTCGGCAGCTTCCAGAGGGCGGAAAGGCGCGGATTGCTCAGCGTCAGCCGTCCATTGGTGCCGAACACGGCCACCGCTTCGCTCAGGGCATTGATGGTTTCGCGCTGGACGTTGCTGAAGGCCTTGTTGGTCGATTCGAGCTTGAGCCGTTCGGTGATGTCCTCGAACACATAGATGACGCCGCCCTGCGGGCCAGCGGGGGCCGAGATCACCTTGATGGTGCGGCCATCGGGCAGGTGCCACGGCTCGTTCTCATGCGGCGTCTTGCGGGAATAGGACTCAAGGTGCTTGCTGCGCCAGGTCTGGTAGTCGACCTCGTTGGGCAACATGCCCTCGGTGCGCAGCTTGTCGAGAATGGCGCGCTCATCGAGCCCAGGCACAAGGAAGCTGCGGCTCAGTCCCCACAGACTGGCATAGGCATCGTTGAACTGGACCAGTTCACGCTTGGCGTTGAAGATGGCGATCGGGGTGGTGAGGGCGCTGATGATGCCGCTCACATGGGCAAGCCCCACATTGGCGGCCGGTGCCGCCTCGTCTTCGAGCTGGCGCAGGTAACCGGCACGGCCCTCGCTGACGGGGAATTCCACCAGTTCGAAAGCGCCCTGGCCCGGCCAGGTGACCGAGACGGTGCCCGGCTTGTCCCCGGCAGCGCATTGCTGCAGGTGCTGCTTGAGTTGCGGCGTGTCGAGCAATTCGGCTGGTGCCGTTTCGCTGCAGGTTTTGCCCAGGCGCCTGGCAAGGTCCAGATAGGCGCCATTGGCAAAGACCAGGCGGTTGCTCTTGTCGCGGGCAAAGGCCGGCTGGGGCAGCGCTGCCAGAACGGCGCGGACACTGGCCTGGTCACCCGAGGCTGCCGCGGCAACCAGGGCAGGCTCGGCGCCGGCCTGGAGGAAAGCCGGGCGCAGGCGCATGGCGGCACCACTGCCGAGCACCCAGCCCTCGGCGCGGATCACCCGCCCCTCCAACGTCGTGAGGCTAACGGCAAAGGCGTGGCCATCGACCCGCAACCCCTCAAGGAGGCGCCCAAGCTTGTCGGCATCGCCCGGTACCAGCCAGGACGAGAATCTGAGGATGCTGTCCGGCTGCCGGCCCAGCGGCAAGACGGCGGCTGTTTGACCCAGCAGGCGCGGTGCACCGCCGGTGCTTTCGGTCCACAGCACGGTCAGTTCGCGCGAGCCGGAGAGCAGGGCTTCGTATTCGTCGACCATGGCGCGCAAACCGGCGATCTGTTCGCTCGCCCGGTACCGCGCCGCCTTGCCATCGGCCAACATCGTTCGCACGACCGTCACGGCCAGGACGGCAAAGGCACCGGCTCCAACAGCGATAGCTATGGGTGCTGCACCGGCTATGCTGGCCGGATTGATGCCCTGTGCGAGGGCGGGGACCGCCATCATCAGGGTCAGGGGCGCGGCGCCGATCGCCGCGAATCCCAATTGCTTCCGGAGGTGATCCGGCGCCATAGCTGCCTCAAGGTCAATCAAAAATGGTGTCGGCCGGCCCATCGGCCGATACGCGGTACAAAGAAGCGGCCAACGCGGACTCCCCAAGGATTCCGGCCCTCTCCAACCCGGCTGCGCGTCCCCTGCTAGCCGAATCACCCCGACCATACCGGCACGGTGAATCACCTAAAAGAGTCTTAATGAATGTGCATTATGGGCAAAGCCGCCTTATCGGGGATTGACCAAGAACGAAGCAGAAACTTCGAACCGGCGCTTCGCGCAAAATCGCTCCGGTGGAGCGATTTTAGGTTCGAAGGCCATGAGGCCTATGGCCGAGTGGCTAACCGGCGGAGCACCCACCCCCAAAATCAAACGCCCGCAGCCAAAGCCACGGGCGTCCTGCTCGATCCAATCCGCTGCTAGTAGCGGTATTCACCGCTCTTGAACGGACCTTCCGGCGAGACGCCGATATAATCCGCCTGATCCTTGGTGAGCTTGGTCAGCTTGGCTCCGAGCTTGGCCAGATGCAGTTCGGCGACCTTTTCGTCGAGATGCTTGGGCAGGACATGCACCTTCTTTTCGAGCTTGTCGCCATTGGTCCAGAGCTCGATCTGCGCCAGCGTCTGGTTGCTGAAGGAGGCCGACATCACGAAGCTCGGATGCCCGGTGGCATTGCCCAGGTTCACCAGACGCCCCTCGGAGAGGAGGATCAGGCGCTTGCCATCGGGCTTTTCGACCAGGTCGACCTGCGGCTTCACATTGGTCCACTTAAAGTTGCGGAGCGCCGCAACCTGGATCTCGTTGTCGAAGTGGCCGATATTGCAAACAATGGCCATATCCTTGAGGTTGCGCATATCGTCGAGCGTCAGCACATCCTTGTTGCCGGTTGCGGTCACGACAATATCGGCCCGCGGGGCAGCGTCGGCGAGCGTCACCACTTCGAAGCCTTCCATCGCTGCTTGGAGGGCGCAGATCGGGTCAACTTCAGTCACCAGCACGCGGGCGCCGGCGCCGCGCAGCGATTCAGCCGACCCCTTGCCCACGTCACCATAGCCGCAAACGACGGCCACCTTGCCTGCCAGCATCACGTCGGTGCCGCGGCGGATCGCATCGACCAGCGATTCACGCGTCCCATACTTGTTGTCGAACTTGGACTTGGTGACCGAGTCGTTGACGTTGATGGCCGGGAACGGGAGCTCGCCCTTGGCGTGAAGCTGGTAGAGGCGCATCACGCCCGTGGTGGTTTCTTCGGAAACGCCGCGGATGGCATCGCGGATCTTGCTGAAGAAGCCCGGGGACTTGGCGAGGCGGCGCCGGATGGTGGCAAAGAAGATTTCCTCTTCCTCGTTGCCGGGATTTTCGAGAACCGAAATATCGTTTTCCGCCTTGGCGCCAGTCAGGATGTACATGGTGGCGTCGCCGCCGTCGTCGAGGATCATGTTGGGCGTGGCGCCCGGCCAGTCCATCATGCGGTCGGTGAAGTCCCAATATTCTTCCAGCGTTTCGCCCTTGTGCGCGAAAACCGGGATGCCGGCGGCGGCGATCGCCGCGGCGGCATGATCCTGGGTCGAGAAGATATTGCACGAGACCCAGCGCACCTCGGCGCCCAGCGCCACCAGCGTCTCGATCAGCACGGCGGTCTGGATGGTCATGTGCAGCGAACCGGCGATGCGGGCGCCCTTGAGCGGCTGCGACGCGGCAAATTCGGCGCGAATGGCCATCAGACCCGGCATCTCGATCTCGGCAATGTCGAGTTCCTTGCGGCCAAAGGCGGCGAGGGAAATGTCCTTGATCGCATAGTCGGTCGCTGTGGCGGTCATGTCTGGCTCCGGCAGGAAATGGCAGCTCCTGCTATACGCAAGGCAGGGTCGCCGATCAACATGATATAAAGAAATGTTTATATCTGCGTCAGCGATAGGCTGCATAGCGGCGCCGGCGCCAGCGCTGGACGGGCAGCGCGCAGAAGCGCCAGAGACTCGACAGGATCAGGTACCCAAGGATGAAGCCGCCACCGGCATAAAGGATACCTTCCATCGTCACCGGCACGGCGGGCCGATAATTGGCCAGCGTCCTTTGGCCGATGTCACTGTCGAGATAGGCCGGCAGTGCCTGGAACCGCCCCACCGCATCGGCACCTTCCACCTCTGCCAGCATGGCGCTGAGCTGCTCGTAGCGCTGGAAAGTGGCCGTCATCGAGGTCCCGCGGCCAGCCAGGAAGTCATCGTTGGAGGCGTTATAACGCTCGAGCGCCGCTGCCCGATCGAGCCCGCCGGCAAGCGCGGCGCGGTCGAAGTCCTCGGTGATGACGCGGAGCTCGTCCACCGCTCCGCCGAGGCGCTGCGTATATTGCTGGGCATATTCGGGAAACTGGCTGAGCACGAGTGCCAGCCCCAATCCCGCAACCGACGCTATCGCTCGCCGCATGAACCCCTCCGCCTGCGCTCACACAATGGGCGGCACGCTCCGGCGTTCCGATCGCGTTCAGCCGGCGACGCCGTCACTGTCTTCGTCGAAGCCGTTGTTGACCAGCTCCACGATCGCCTCCAGCGCCTCGCGGGCCTGCTTGCCGCTGGCCTGGACCAGGATGGTAGAGCCCGGTCCGGCGCCCAGCATCATCAGCCCCATGATGGAATTGCCGCTGACCGAAGTGCCGTCCTTGATAACGCTGATGCTGGCATCATAGCATTCGGCGGTCCGCACGAAACGCGCCGAGGCGCGGGCATGGAGGCCCTTGCGGTTGACGATCGTCAACTGCTGGGCAACGGCCCTGCCGCCTCCCGCCGCCCCGTCCATTAGCCGGCACCGAGGATGGAATTGGCCACGGTGATGTATTTGCGCCCCGCTTCCTGGGCAAGGTTGACCGCATCCTTGATCACCATGTCGCCGCGCACCCGGCCGAGCTTGACCAGCATGGGCAGGTTGACCCCGGCGATCACTTCCACGTCGCGGTTCTGCATCACGGAAATGGCGAGGTTGGAGGGCGTGCCGCCGAACATATCGGTCAGGATGATGACGCCGGCGCCGTCATCGGCGCGGTCCACCGCGGCCAGGATGTCGTTGCGCCGATTTTCCATATTGTCGTCAGGACCGATGGCGATGGTTTCGCAGAAGTCCTGCGGCCCCACGACATGCTCGAGTGCCGACTTGAATTCATTGGCAAGCGCACCATGCGTCACCAAAACCAGACCTATCATGCCACGTCCTCAGCCTGCCGGTCCACGCCGGCAACACAGCGAATCCTGCCCCCTGTTCGTTGAAAGACTGATAAGGCCCCAACGAACGCGAACCCGGCCCCAAAAGGACGAGCAGCCGGCATTTTCGGCGCTGACGGCATGCGATTCAAGCTGTTTTTTCTGCCGATGCCGTCGCGTTGCGCCCAAGGGCGGCAATGGCCTCGATCACAAGCAGCAGTTGATGGCCAACGCTGACCACGCCTCCCGAGGGCACCGGCGCGCGCGGCAGGGTCACGCCCTCGATTTCCGCTACCATCTGGTCTTCCTCGAGCATGCGCACCAGGTCGGGCACAAGGTCGATCACCAGATGAAGCGGCACCTCGCGGCGGAAGGGCCGCTGCACTATGCCGCGCCCGCGCAGCTCGATCAGACCCGCCAGTTGATCGGGCGCCACCATGGTCAACCCAGCGCCGGTGGGGACAAGATCGACACGATCGTCGGCGACGAGAAACGCTGCCAGTCCCCGCCCCTCCCAGCGATCAAGGAGGCTCAACGCCAGCACGGACTTGCCGGCGCCCGAGGGACCCCGCAGCAAGACGCCGGTCTCGCCCAGCAGCAGTCCCGTTCCATGCACGTTCCTGGTCATGAGCCCCTATCTCCTGATCCGCGGCAGGACGATGGTGAAGATCGCGCCGGAGCGGTCCTGCCGGTTTTGGGCGCGGATCGTACCCTTGTGCGCTTCCACGATCTGCTTGCTGATCGAAAGGCCCAGCCCTGAATGGTCGCCAAAGCTCTCGCCCTCGGGCCGGTCGGTATAGAAGCGCTGGAAGATCTTGCCGAAGTCCCCCGTGATGCCCGGCCCCTCGTCGGTGACGGTCACCACGATCTGTTCGGCATCAGTCGAAATCGCTACGCGCACCACGCCGCCCGGCGGCGAAAAGGAGACGGCATTGTCAATCAGGTTGGCAAAGACCTGCGCCAGCCGCGACTCGTGCCCGTTGATCACCGCCGCACCCTTGCCGGCGCGCTTGCCCATCTCCACGGACACGCCGCGGCCTTGCGCCATGTCCTTCTGGATGCCCACCATGGCCTCGGCGAGCTTTTCGACGTCCACCCGTTCCGAACCCTCGCGCGCCAGTTCGGCATCGAGCCGGCTGGCGCTGGATATATCGGTGATCAGGCGATCAAGGCGTTTGACGTCGTGCTGGATGATGTCGTTGAGCCGCGCCCGGTCCTCCGCACGCTTGGCCAGCGGCAGGGTTTCTACCGCGCTGCGGAGGGAGGTCAGCGGGTTCTTGAGCTCATGAGCCACGTCGGCCGCGAAGCGCTCGATGGCCTCAATGCGATTATAGAGCGCGTCCGTCATCCGCCGCAAAGCGCCGCTCAGGTGCCCGATCTCGTCGGGGCGATCGGTGAAGTCGGGGATTTCGGCGCGGGCATTGCCTGCGGTCTGCACCCGCTCGGCCGCCTCCGACAGGCGCCGCATCGGCCCGGCAATGGTGCCGGCCATCAGGAGCGACAGCGCGATCTGCACCGCCGCTGCGATCATGGCGATGCGGAGGATGCTCCAGCGCTCCTGCGCCACCACGGCGTCGATATCGCCAGGGGCGGTGGAAAGGAGGATGGCGCCCACCACGGCGCGCATGCGCTGCACGGGGACTGCAACCGAAACCACCAGCTGATTATGGTCGTCGACCCGCACGAAATCGGCCGGCGCGCCCTGGAGGGCCGAGGACACTTCTGGATAGCGCCCGCCCTGCTCGACGCCGAAATCCTGATAGCGCGGGAAGTTGTCGCCCGGCACCCAGGAGAGGACGGCATTCCACCAGTCCCAGAGGAAAAAGCTCTGCTGCTCGGTCTCGATCACCGTGCGCGGCGCGTCGCCGCGGGCGTAGATATTGTCGCTGTCGAGGATCATCAGCCCGCCCTGGTCGTAGATGCGGGCCCGGGTGCGGGTGGGGATGATGAGGTTGCGCAAAAGCGGCGCCACCCGCTCCGGATTGATGGGGAATTCCAGACTCGGGTCGAAATAGGAGAAAGACGACACCGTGCCGTCCCCCTGCAGCTGCAGCAGGCGATCGGGATTGACCGAAATGACGTCGCTGTCCACGGTCGCCGAGGCGGCAATGGCGGCGGCGATGATCTCGCCCTGCACCCGCAGCGACTGCACGCGCGCGTCGATCAGCCCGGCGCGCCACTGGTTGAGGTAGAGGATGCCGATGACCAGCACCAGCAACCCCGCCAGGTTCAGCACGATGATGCGCTGGGTGAGGCTCGAGAAGATGGTGAAGTTCAGGAAGCGCCCGATGCCGCTGGACAGCTTGTAGAAGGGCGCCAGCAATGTCCGCCAGCTTCTGGCGGACCTCCGCTTTTCCCGCTCCGGCGCAGGCTCGTCGGCTCCCGGCGCGCGCCATTGCTGCGACGCGTCGGTGCGGCCCTGCTGCTCCGGATCGAGGATCGCCACTTGCGGAACTATTGCTCCTTGAAGCGGTAGCCGACGCCGTAAAGCGTTTCGATCATCTCGAAATCGTCGTCGGTCTGCTTGAACTTCTTGCGCAGGCGCTTGATGTGACTGTCGATGGTGCGATCGTCCACATAGACCTGGTCGTCATAGGCCGCGTCCATCAGCGCATTGCGCGACTTGACTACGCCGGGGCGCAGTGCCAGCGCCTGGAGGATCAAAAATTCGGTAACCGTCAGCGTCACGCGCTGTCCCTTCCAGGTGCAGGTGTGGCGTTCCTCGTCCATCACCAGCGAGCCGCGCTCGATCAGAGCCTTGCCCGGTTGCGGCTCGCCAGTCGCGCCGGCAGGCGCCGAGGGGTCGCGCGGGGCCGAGCGGCGAAGGATGGCCTTCACCCGCTCCACCAGCAGACGCTGCGAGAACGGCTTGGTGATGAAGTCGTCGGCGCCCATCTTGAGCCCGAAGAGTTCGTCGATTTCCTCGTCCTTGGAGGTCAGGAATATCACCGGCACGTCCGACTTCTGGCGCAGGCGGCGCAGCAGTTCCATGCCGTCCATGCGCGGCATCTTGATGTCGAGAATGGCCAGGTCCGCCTTGTCGGTGGTCAGCCCCTCAAGACCGGACGCCCCGTCGGTATAGGTGGCGACTTGGTAGCCTTCGGCTTCCAGCGTCAGCGAGACGGAGGTCAGGATGTTGCGGTCGTCATCGACCAGGGCGATTTTGGGCATTGGCTGCCTTTCTTGTTCGGACGCTTGCAAACATGTGGCTTTGTCGTTGTACGCTTGCATTGGACAATTACGCACTAAATAAGGCGCGGCCAAGGGCGCCGCGGCCGACAAACGCCCCGTGGCCCTGATGCAACTTCCGTCGTAAGACGCATTTCGGGCTGTCTGAGCTAAACCATCAGCGCCTAGGTTCGATCCAACATGGCGGCACCTTTGCCGCAATCTTTGGAGCGACCCACATGACCCAGTTCGATCATGAGACCCTGCGCAGCCGGATTGCGGCGCTGGCCGGAACGGTTTCGGTGAACGATCGCGCTCCGGTGCTGGTCACCCGTTCGCTGCAGGGCGATGAAAGCGAGTTGACCGTTGACGGCGCTGTCACCGTGCGCACCGGCGCCTTCACCGGCCGCTCGCCCAAGGACAAGTTCATCGTCCGCGACGCTTTGACCGCAACCAGCGTCTGGTGGGACAATTGCGCCGCCATGAGCCCGGCGCAGTTCGACACGCTGCTCGAGGACGCGGTCGCTTCCTTTGGCGGCGCCGCCCTGTTCCGGCAGGATCTGCTGACCGGGGCCGATCCGCGCTTCCAGTATGGCGTCACGGTCCTGACCCCCAGTGCCTGGCATGCGCTCTTTATCCGCAATCTCCTGATCCGCCCCGGCGAGACGGTGGAAACGGCGAGCAACCCCACCCCGGTCACGATCGTCCACGCGCCCCATTTCCGCGCCAGCCCCGAGCGCCATGGCAGCCGCACCGACACGGTGATCGCGCTCGACATGAGCCGCAATGTGGTGGTCATCGCCGGCACGCTCTATGCCGGGGAAATCAAGAAATCCGTATTCTCTCTGTTCAACTTCCACGCGCCGCGCCAGGGTGTCCTGCCCATGCACTGCTCGGCCAATCTGGGCAAGGACGGGGAAGCCGCCCTGTTCTTCGGCCTTTCGGGCACCGGCAAGACCACGCTCAGCAATGACCCGGCCCGACCGCTGATCGGCGACGACGAACACGGCTGGAGCGGCGATGGCGTCTTCAACCTCGAGGGCGGCTGCTACGCCAAGACCATCAAGCTGAGCCCCGAGGCGGAGCCCGAAATCTTCGCCGCCACCAGGCGCTTCGGCACCGTGCTGGAAAACGTCGTCCTGGACGACAGGCATGTTCCTGATTTCGACGACGTGTCGCTGACCGAAAACACCCGCGCCGCCTATCCGCTCGATGTGCTGCCGGCTATCGCCAAGGGCAGCGTCGGCGCTACGCCCAAGACCGTGGTCTTCCTTACCGCCGATGCCTTCGGCGTCCTGCCGCCCATCGCCCGCCTCACGCCCGAGCAGGCGGTCTACCACTTCCTGTCCGGCTATACCGCCAAGGTCGCCGGCACCGAACGCGGCGTGACCGAGCCGCAGGCGACATTCTCGGCCTGCTTCGGCGCGCCCTTCATGTCGCTCCACCCAACGGTCTATGGCGACATGCTGGCCGAAAAGCTCCGCGACAGCGGCGCCACCACCTGGCTGCTTAATACCGGCTGGACCGGCGGCGGCTATGGCACCGGCAAGCGCATCGACATCGCCTCGACCCGCCGCCTGCTCTCGGCAGCGCTCGACGGCGAACTCGACCGAGCCGAAACGCGCATCGACGAGCTTTTCGGCTTCGCGGTTCCCCTGGCCGTATCCGGGGTCGAGCCGCGCCTCCTGACGCCACGCGCCACCTGGGCCGACCCGGCCGCATACGACCGCCAGGCCCTCCACCTCGCCAACCTCTTCCGCGCCAACTTCGATAAATTCGGCACTCCCGCCCACCCCACCGCCGGCCCCCTCCTGCTGCAAGCGGCGGAGTAGGTACCGCCACCACACGTCACCCTCGGGCTCGTCCCGAGGGCTCTTCACCCACCAGACGTCACCCTCAGGCTCGACCGGGCGGCTCCCCACCCACCGCGGCGTCACCCTCGGGCTCTACCCAGGGCTCTTCACTTCTCTTGATTCCGCTCAAGTACAGTCCCCTCGGGTAAGCCCGAGGGTGACGGCCAGTGGGTTGGTCCCGCGATCCATCGAACACGGGTGACGCCGGGTGGAGGGAGCCGTCGTCCAGCGACCTGCCCCGGGCACACCCCCGCACCCGCAGTCGACCTTCCCTCCCCCCTTGAGGGGAGGGATCGAGGGTGGGGGTTTTGCAATCTCCCATACCTCGTGCCACCAGCCGGATCCCCCCTCACGTCACCCTCGGCCTAACCCGAGAGCCCTTCACCCACAAGGCGTCACCCTCGGGCTCGACCCGATGGCTCCCACACACCACATGTCACCCTCGGGCCTGACCCGAGGGCTCTTCACTTCCCTTTGCTCCCCCAAGTACAGTCCCCTCGGGTCAAGCCCGAGGGTGACGCCCAGTGGGATGGTCCGCAATCAAGCGACCGAGGGTGACGCCGGTGAAACAGGCCGTCGTCCAGCGACCGCCCCCCACACCCACCTCCCCCGCAGTCGACCCTTTCCACCGCACAAACTTATCCCCACCCCCTCCACGCCGGCGCATACTGCCCCCATCGACCCGGAATGCGAGCGGTGCTGCAGCGACCAGCAGCCGGGGAGACGCCGAACGAGGGGGCAAGATCGTGGCCCTTTGCTCGCGCCGAGACATGGGCCGCTGACCCCGCGAGCGTTGGGGCGGCGCGAGTCCCGTGATCCGACGTAAAATCGGTGACCCCGGGGCGGCTTCCGTCTCACTACAAACAAACTCAGAGGCGGTTGCAGCCTCGGGGTCCGCTCGTCACGAGACAACCGCGTTTCAGGCGGCGCCTTGGCACGTCACGACTAAGGGGATGAGGGGCGCCTCAGTTGGGCGAATAGAAGATATGCGAGCCGATCGAGGCGACGGCATTATAGGTATTGGACCAAGACGGGCTCACCGCCTTGGTGTGATAGTAAAGGGTGGAACCGGGAACGGCGCCCACCTGTTCGCCGGTGGCGAATTCGGCATAAACCGTCTGGGCCAGATCGGCCGAACGGGCCCAGGCGCGGCGCTCACCCGGCGTATCGCTGCGGCCGTCGCAGGCAAAGGTGAACTGGCAGCGATAGCGGCCCTTTTCGGCATTCTGGTAGATCACGCCGCACAAGGTGGACGGGAACTTGCCGGAACGGGCGCGGTTGACGATGACATTGGCCACGGCCAGCTGGCCCGCTTCGCTTTCGCCGCGCGCCTCGTGGTAGATGGCCTGTGCCAGACAGTCGCGTTCGGCATTGGCGTGCTGGACGCGCTTTTCCAGCGGCTCAAAGCTCGTTTCCACATAGGCCGCCAGCATGGACGGGTTGAGAGCGGGTTCGGGCTTACTGGAGCCGCCGGCAAGGCTGGCAATGGCGGAAACGGCGCTGTTACCTTCGGCCGAGTTGCGGGCAATATAGCCCATCAAAACGTCAGCGGTAAGTTCGGTCGGGCGCTCGTAGCTCAGCACGTCGAAGGCGCGCAGCTGGTTCTGGCGCTCCACATAGTTGGCCAGGAGCGTCGCAGTCAGCTTCTGCTGGCCGGGGGCGACGCCGACCATGGTCGGGCCGATGGGCGGCTGGGCGCGCAGCTGAACAAGATCGGCGGGAACCGGAAGCGGGGTCACGTCGGCGACGCGCAGCGTTTCGGCATGAACGGGAACAAGAGTGATGAACAGAACGAGTGCAACGGCACTCAATGCGAACGCATGCGAAACCGCGCGCACAGCAATATTCCGCCAGCTCTTCCCCAATGCCCCGTCCTTGCCCCTGAGCCCGTCCAGCCATATCCGGCGGGCCTTCATTGGACCTGTCGTTGCAGGTCCCTCGTCATTCCCGGCGGCACATTATCCAAGCTGTGCAGCGGAGGGAAGACGAAATTTACGACTGTTTAACCATAGCGGTTAGCGAGTTAAGACAGGGTTAATCGAGCAAGGAGAGAAAGAAAACCCAATATTTTCCTGCACTTGCCGCGTGGTGAAGTGCCGGTTCATGGGTTCCGTAAAAGTTTACGGATAACGCGATCGTCACCCGCTGCCAATTAAGCGGGAGCAGCCGGACGCGCGCGGCGCCCGGACAAGCGTCAGACTGGAGACGGAGGATCTAGCGCCGCGGGAAGGCGGCGTGGCGCACGTGGTCGAGGCTTTCCATCACGGCAATGCCGAGGGCGCGGATTTCCTCGCTCGGATGGACAAGGTCGGGCACCATCACCGTCTGCATGCCCGCGGCATGCGCGGCGCGCACGCCGGCATGGCTATCCTCGAGCGCAAGACACCGGGTCGGCTCGATGCCCAGGCGCCTCGCCGCGGTGAGATAGGGCTCGGGATGCGGCTTGGGATGAACCACGTCGTCACGGGTGACGATGGTGTCGAAGAGGTCGAAGAGACCGGCCGCCGTCAGGTGGTGCTGGGCATGAGGGTTGCGGGACGAGGTGGCGACGGCGGTGGGAATCCCCCGCTCGCGCAGTTCGGTCACCAGTTCCCGCGCACCGGCCTTGACCGGAACGCCGCCATGGCTGCGTTCGCGCATGATGAAGCGGCAGCGCTCGTCGAACAGCGTATAGGGAAAGCTCACCCCATAGGCCTCGATCAGCAGCTGGCTCGTGCGCTCATGACTGCCGCCCACCATGGACATATGCACCTCGTCGGTCATCTCGAAGCCGAGCTCGGTGCAGACTTCAAAGACGATGGTGCGGAACACGCTCTCGGTATCGAGCAGCGTGCCGTCCATGTCGAAGATTGCGGCTTCGAAAGGGGCGATGTGCAGGATGTCGCTGGAGCTTGTCATCTGGCTCGATATAGGGCGATTTGTCCACAGGCGCTAGGCGTGTGTTACCCTTGCAGGCCTGCAGCAACAGCATGGCCGAGTAGGCGTTATGAGAGCATGAGCAGTTTCAAGCCCGCACAGCAGCACCTCGCCCTCGGCGCCGAGTTCTTTGACCCGGTCCGGCCCGCCGACTTCCCCCAGACCATCCTGCGCCATCGCGATCAGCGCTGGGCGCGGCGCATGGGACTCGACGATCTTTCCGACGAGCAGTGGATCAGCCATTTCGGGCGTTTCACGCCCCTGTCCGGCTCGCTGCCCGAGCCGCTGGCGCTGCGCTACCACGGGCATCAGTTCCGCAGCTACAATCCCGACCTGGGTGACGGCCGCGGCTTCCTTTTCGCCCAGGGCTATGACCTTGAGGATGGTCGTCTGCTCGATTTCGGCACCAAGGGATCGGGGCGCACCCCCTGGTCGCGCGGTGGCGACGGCCGGCTCACGCTCAAGGGCGGGGTCCGCGAGGTGCTGGCTACCGAAATGCTCGAGGCGCTCGGCGTCTATACGTCCAAGAGTTTTTCGCTCATCGAAACCGGCGAGGAACTCGATCGCGGCGACGAGCCGTCGCCGACGCGTTCGTCGGTGCTGGTGCGGCTCAGCCACAGCCACCTTCGCATCGGCACCTTCCAGCGCCTCGCCTATCTCGAGGACCACGAGAGCCTCAGGCACCTGGTCGAATATGCCATTGCCACCTACTACCCCGAACTGGCTTCGGCACCGGACGGGCCGGCCGCCCTGCTTGAAGCCATTGTAGGAAAGGTCGCGCAGCTTGGGGCGCAATGGACCGCGGCGGGCTTTGTTCATGGCGTGCTCAATACCGACAACATCAACATCACCGGGGAAAGCTTCGACTACGGCCCCTGGCGCTTCCTCCCTACCTACGACCCCGCCTTCACCGCCGCCTATTTCGACCAGACGGGGCTTTATAGCTTCGGCAACCAGCCCGATACCCTGGCCTGGAACCTGACGCGTCTCGCCGAATGCTTTCTGCCGCTGACCAGCGTCGAAGCCCTGGAGCCGGCGCTCAACACCGTCTGGCCAGCCTTCCGGGCCGAACTGCCCCGCCAGATCCTCCGCCGCCTGGGTCTTGAACCGCAGGACACTGAAACCGACGGCGGCTTCGTGACGGCGCTGTTCGGTTTCCTTGCCGAGAGCCAGGCGCCCTATGAACAGTTCTTCTTCGACTGGCGCGGAGGCGTGCAGAGCGCCGGCCGCGCCGCGGCCAGTCCATCGGCCGGCCTTTATGCCCGCGAGAGCTTCCGCCCGGTGGCCGACGGGCTCGAGCGTTACGCTCCGGCCGGGGACCTTAACCTATCGCACCCCTATTTCAGCCGCTCCAAGCCGCGCACCATGCTGATCGAAGAGGTGGAAGCCATCTGGGCGCCGATTGCGGAGCGCGACGACTGGACGGGGTTCCACGACACACTGGCGGAAATCGCGCAGATGCGGCAAGCCTATGGTGTCACACCCTGAGGACACGGCCATGCCCATCTACGCCCTGGACGGCACCGCTCCATCCATTGACCCTGACGTCGGCTGGATTGCACCCACCGCCGTGCTGGTGGGCGATGTGGTGGTGGGTGCCGAAGCCGGCCTCTGGTTCGGCGTGGTGGCGCGGGGCGATATCGAGCGCATCAGCATCGGCGCCCGCACCAATGTGCAGGAAAACTGCATCCTCCACACCGATACCGGTTATCCGCTAGTGATCGGCAACAACGTCACCATCGGCCACGGCGCCATCGTTCATGGCTGCACCATCGGCGACAACACGCTGATCGGCATGGGCGCGACCATTCTCAACGGAGCTCAGATCGGGAAGAACTGCCTGATCGGCGCCAATGCTCTCGTTACCGAGAACAAGGTCATTCCCAACAACTCCATGGTGCTAGGCGCACCCGGCAAGGTGGTACGGAGCATCGACGAGCAAGGCGTCGCTTCCCTCGCCGCCTCCGCCGAGCGCTATGTGCGCAATGCCCGGCGCTTTGCCAGGGGCATGACGCCGGCCACGGCCAGTCCGGCGGATTTCGACCCGGCATGATCGAGGGGGCCGAACGCCATCGTGCCATCATTGAACTGGCGCGCCAGCACAACCGCCTCACCGTCGATGCGCTGGCGACCCATTTCGGCGTCTCGGTGCAAACCATCCGCAAGGATCTCAACATCCTTTGCGAGCAGCGCCTGCTGACCCGCATCCATGGCGGCGCCACCCTGCCCTCCGGCGTGGAAAACCTCGAATACGAAGCGCGCCGCCGTATCGCCGCCTCCGCCAAGGAAGCGATCGGCAAGGCCGCAGCTGCGCTCATCCCCAACGACGCCTCGCTCTTTATCAATATCGGCACCACGACCGAAGCGGTCAGCCAGGCGCTGCTGGACCATGACGGGCTCCTGGTGGTCACCAATAACATCAACGTCGCCAACCGCATGCGCATCTATCCGCGCTTCGAAGTGGTCATTGCCGGCGGCATCGTCCGCCCCTCCGACGGAGGCATCGTCGGCGAGGCGGCAGCCGATTTCTTTTCCCGCTTCAAGGTCGACTACGCGGTGATCGGTGCCTCGGCGCTGGACGAAGAGGGAGCGCTGCTCGACTACGACTATCGCGAGGTCAAGGTCGCGCAGTCCATCATCGCCAATGCCCGCCACGTGATCCTTGTTGCCGACAGCGGCAAGTTCGCCCGTTCGGCACCGGTGCGCATTGCCCGGATCGACCAGATCGGCACCTTCGTGACCGAACGCTGCCCGTCCGACACGTTTCGTGACCTCTGCGTTAAGGCCGGCGTCGCCCTAATCGAGATCGAAAAGCCGCCAGAAGATTAATCGAGCACTAACCACTTATCCACGTCCCGCTCCGGATAAGGCATACATAAACCCTGCTGAAGCAGTATGGGCTGCCGGGCATAGGGGCGTCGGCACTGGCGGATACTTGAGTAGCAAGACAAGACATCGCAAAGACGGAAAACACAGCTGGCTGCGCCCGGTCCTGCTGCCGGCGTTGCTGGCGCTTTGCGTTCTGGTCGTGGGCGGCGTTTTCCTGGACCGGCAGAACTCCGTCCTCAACCACCAGCGCGCCCGCGCGGCGGTGATGGATCAGGTCTCGCTGATCCGCGCCAAGCTCGAGGGCCACATCAACGGCAATATCCAGCTGGTTCGCGGCCTCGTCTCCACGATTGCCACCGAACCAGGCATGGATCAGGCCCGGTTTTCCGCCCTTGCCACCAATGTCTTCGAGGAGCAAAGCCAACTCCTGACAATCGCTGCGGCACCGGACCTCGTCGTCAGCATGATCCATCCTCTAGCAGGCAACGAACGGGTGCTGGGGCTCGATTACCGCACCAATGCGGCCCAGCGCGGTTCGGTGATGCGCGCGCGCGACAGCGGCAGGCTGGTACTGGCCGGGCCCTTCGATCTTGTGCAGGGTGGCCGCGGCTTCGTCGGCCGTTTTCCGGTCTATACCGACGGCGCCGCCGGTCGGGAATTCTGGGGTGTTGTTTCGGCGGTGATCGACGTCAACCGCCTTTATGCCGATAGCGGGCTGCTCACGGCAGAAACCGGCATCGAGTTCTCGATTTCTGTTCAGGATACCAAGGGGCTCCCCTCCACCCGATTCTTCGGGCCCGAGCTCAACAAGCAGGATCCGGTCAGGGCATCCATTATCCTACCTTCGGGTAGCTGGGAGATTGCGGCGGTTCCCAAGGGTGGCTGGGAAGCGGCCCAAGGCAATGTCTGGCTCCTACGCGCCGCCATGTTGCTTGCGGGCGGGCTCATTCTCCTGCCGATCGTCATTACCGGCCGCCTGATGGTCGAGCGCCAGGCGCATCTACGCGATAGTGGTCAGCGCGAAAAGGAACTCGCTCGCCTCTCCCGCCGCCTTGCCTTGGCTCTGGACGTCTCAAAGGTGGGCGTCTGGGAAATGGATCTGGCGACCGGCGCGGAAACTTGGGATGATCGCACCAACGAACTTTATGGCCTGCCCGCAGACGGCGGCGAACGGAGCCATGATCACTGGAAGGCCGTCGTCCACCCCGATGACCAGGAGCGCGCCGAGGCCGCCTTCCGCAGCATGATTGCGACCGGCCATTACATTTCGGAGTACCGGGTGCTGCTCTCCGACGGCGCAATCCGGCATGTCCGCTCCATGGCAGCGCTCTTCAACGAACCCGGCGCCCCCGACCGCGTGATCGGGGTCAACTGGGACGTCACCGCCGACGTGGTGCTCAATGAAGAGTTGCGCCAGGCAACCCTTCTGACCGAGGCGCGCAACCGTGAACTGGAAGCGGCGCGCATCCGGATCGAGCATAATGCCCTCCACGATAGCCTCACCGGCCTCCCCAACCGGCGCTATCTTGACGAGATGCTGCGGCGGGAGTCGGCAACCGGCTTCCGCGGCACCGGTAGCATGGCCATGCTGCATGTCGATCTCGATCGCTTCAAGCAGATCAATGACACGTTGGGCCATGCGGCGGGCGACGCCATGCTGATTCATGCCAGCGCCGTGCTACAGGACACCTGCAGCGCAGAAGACTTCATCGCCCGCATCGGTGGCGACGAGTTCGTGGTGCTGACCTCGGCCGAACAGGGTGATGCCTATCTGGCCGAACTGGCCGAACGCATCGTCGTTCAGATGCGCCAGCCCGTGACCTATGAGGGGCATGAATGCCGCTTCGGCGTCAGCATCGGCATTGCCGCGGCCCATGGCGAGGCGCTCGATATCCAGCGCCTCCTGATCAACGCAGACATCGCTCTTTACCGTGCCAAGGGCCAGGGGCGAAACCGCTACGAATTCTTCTCCGAGGCGCTCCAGGCGGAAGTCGTCAAAACCAAGCGCGTGGCCGACGAGATCCTCAACGGCCTCGAGCGTGATGAATTCGTCGCCTGGTACCAGCCGCAGTTCGACGCCAGGACGCTGGAGGTTGTCGGCGTCGAGGCCCTGGCCCGCTGGAACCACCCGCAGGAGGGGATCAAGACCCCCGACACCTTCCTGCCGATTGCCGAAGAACTCAACGTCGTGGCAGCGCTCGACCGCCTCGTCCTCTCCCAGGCGCTGGCGGCCCTCGCCCGTTGGGATACCATGGGGCTCGCCGTACCGCGCGCCTCGGTCAATGTCTCGCACCGCCGCCTCCATGACGAGGGGCTGATCGAGGGACTGATGGAGCTCGACATCGAACGCGGCCGCATCGCCTTCGAACTGGTGGAATCCATCTATCTCGACGAAAGCAATGCCCTCGTCGCCTGGAACATCGACCGCATCAAGGAGCTAGGCATCGATGTCGAAATCGACGATTTCGGCACCGGCTATGCCTCCATCGTGTCGCTGCAAAAGCTGAGGCCCAAGCGACTCAAGATCGACCGGCAACTGGTCGACCCGATCCTGCGCGACCCGGCACAGCGCCAGCTCCTGGCTTCCATCGTCGATATCGGCAAGTCCATGGGCATCGAAGTGGTCGCCGAAGGCGTCGAGACCATGGAACACGCCGCAATTCTGCGCGAACTGGGCTGCGACATTCTTCAGGGCTATGCCCTGTCGCGGCCACTGAGCGCGGCCGATCTCGAGACCTTCCTTGCCAACCGGGCCTGGTTCAAGGCGTCCTGAGGCGCCTTCTCAAATCTCCTCTGCCATGGCTTTATGCCCGCCCAGCGGAGGACCTCTATAATGGCAGACAAAAACACTCGCTTCGGGATTGGTGTCGTGGGCGCCGGGATGGGGGCCAAGCCCCATGCGCTGGCGCTCCAGTCGCTCAGCGACACGATCGAAGTGGTGGGCGTCTTCCGGCGCGATAGTGAGCAGCGCCGGCAGTTCTGCCAGACCTACGGCTTCAGCGAAGCCGAAAGCCTCGAGGCTCTGCTCGCCGACCCGCGCATAGATGCCCTGCTTGTGCTGACGCCACCCAATGCGCGCGAGAGTATCGTGCGCGACGCCGCCGCTGCGGGCAAGCACGTGCTGCTGGAAAAGCCGGTCGAGCGCACGCTCGCCGCCGCCGAACGCATCGTCGACATAGCCGATGGTGCCGGCATCACATTGGGCGTCATCTTCCAGCATCGCTTCCGCCAGGCCTCGCGCTACCTCGCCGAGGCCGTCGAGGAAGAGCGATTCGGACGGATTGATGCGGTAACCCTCTTCGTTCCCTGGTGGCGGCCGCAGAGCTACTACGATCAACCCGGGCGCGGCACGCTGGCGCAGGATGGCGGCGGCGTGCTGATCACCCAGGCGATCCACTCGCTCGATCTGATGCTCAGCCTCTGCGGCGAGGTATCGGCCGTGACGGCCATGGCCAAAACCACGCGGCTCCACCGCATGGAAACAGAGGACTTCGTTTCCGCAGGGCTCGAATTTGCCAGCGGCGCCGTCGGTGCCGTAACTGCGACCACAGCCAGCTTCCCGGGCGGTCCGGAAAGCCTCACCATCAACTTCAGCACCGCCACGGCCACGCTGACGGCGGGCAACCTCACCATCCAGACCATGGCGGGAGAGACCATTGCCATCGGCGAAGCCAGCCAGGGCGGTAGCGGCGCAGACCCGATGGCCTTCCCCTTCGACTGGCATGCAGCACAGATCGCAGACTTCGTGCAGGCGGTGCGCCAAGGCCGCGCCCCGCTCAGCACCGGGCACACGGCGCTTCGCGTTCACCGGCTGATCGATGCCATGGTACGGTCGGCGGGGGAAGGACGGCGCGTCGTCCTTCCCTAGACGCTGTCAGGCCGCTGCCGCGGCCTTCTTGGCGAGGCGGGCACGTATGCTTTCGACGCTCGAATTGGGCGTCGCGGCAAAGAGCGTGCGGGTGTATTCGTGCTGGGGATGGCTGAACACCGCATCGCGGGTGCCGTGCTCCACCACATCGCCGAAATACATGACCATGACTTCGTCGGCGATATAGCGCACCACGCTCAGATCGTGGCTGATGAAGACATAGGTCAGCTGGAACTCGTCCTGCAGGTCCTTGAGCAGGTTGAGGATCTGCGCTTGAACCGAAAGGTCGAGCGCCGACACCGGCTCGTCGAGCACCAGGAAGCTTGGATTGAGCATCAGTGCACGGGCAATGGCGATCCGCTGCCGCTGGCCGCCCGAGAACATGTGCGGGTAGCGGTTATAGTGCTCGGGACCCAGGCCCACCTTGACCAGCATCTGCATGGCCTTTTCCCGCCGCTCGGCAGCCGACATATCGGTGTTGAGCAAAAGCGGTTCGGCCAGCACGTCGCCGATCTTCTGGCGCGGGTTGAGCGAGCCATAGGGGTTCTGGAAGACGATCTGCACCTTCTGGCGCATTGCCTTGGTGACGCCCTGGCTCTTGTCCACCTTCTCGCCGTCGATCAGGATTTCGCCCGAGGTCTGCTGGTCAATCAGCGTGATCATGCGCGCCAGGGTCGACTTGCCGCAGCCGCTTTCGCCCACCACGGCCAGGGTCTTGCCCTTTTCGAGCTTGAAGTTCACGCCCTTCACCGCATGCACCACCTTGGCGGGGCGGAAGAGGCCACCGCCGCTGACATAGTCGCGCTTGAGATTGCGCACTTCGAGGACTGGCGTGCTCATCGGGCAATCTCGTCGGCAAAGTTGAAGTCGGACACGGTCGGCAGGCGATCGCCCACGGCATTTTCCGGCAAGGCCGACAGGAGGGCGCGCGTATAGTTGGACTTGGGGTTCTCGAAGAGGGTCAGCACGTCCGCTTCCTCCATCTTGTGACCCTTGTACTGCACGATCACGCGGTCGGCGGTCTCGGCTACGACACCCATGTCATGGGTGATCATGATGAGACCCATCCCCGTTTCGGCCTGCAGCCGCACCAGAAGGTCAAGGATCTGCTTCTGGATGGTCACGTCAAGGGCCGTGGTCGGCTCGTCGGCAATCAGCAGCTTGGGGCTGCACGCCAGGGCAATGGCGATCATCACGCGCTGGCACTGCCCGCCCGACATCTGGTGCGGAAAGGCACCAAGACGCTCGGCACCATCCCTGATGCCCACGAGCCGCAGCAGTTCGACCGCACGGTCGCGGGCCGCCTTGCCGCGCAGGCCCATGTGGCGGTTGAGCACTTCCTCGATCTGGAAGCCGATGGTGAAGCAGGGATTGAGGCTCGCCACCGGTTCCTGGAAGATCATGGCGATCTCCTTGCCGATGATGCGCCGCTTTTCCTGCGCACTCATGGTCAGGAGGTTCTTGCCCTCGAACTCCATCTTGTCGGCCGTCACCGTCGCTGTCTTGGGCAGGAGGCCCATCACGGCGAGCATGGCCACGGACTTGCCCGACCCGCTTTCGCCCACGATGGCGAGAACTTCCCGGGCGTCGACCGAAACATCGATGCCGTCTACGGCCTTGAACAGGCCGACTGAGGTATCGAAGGAGACGGTGAGGTTTCTGATTTCAAGCAGGGCCATGAACTCAGCTCCTCTTGAGCTTGGGGTCGAGCGCGTCGCGCAGGCCGTCGCCGATCAGGTTGATGGCAAGCACTGTGACCAGGATCGCCAGACCCGGGAAGGTCACGATCCAGGGGGCGCTGCTGATGAATTCGCGGCCCTTGGCCAGCATGGTGCCCCATTCCGGCGTGGGCGGCTGCGCACCCATGCCGAGGAAGCCCAGGGCTGCAGCGTCGAGGATGGCGTTGGAGAAGGACAGCGTCGCCTGCACGATCAGCGGACCGAGGCAGTTCGGCAAGACCGTCACCAGCATCAGGCGCAGGTGGCCGGCACCGGCCATCTTCGCCGAGGTCACGTATTCGCGGTTGGTCTCGGCCATCACCGACGCACGCACCAAGCGGGCAAAGTGGGGCTGCAGCACCAGGGCGATGGCCAGCATGGCATTGACGAGACCGGGCCCGAGGATCGCCACCAGCACCAGGGCCAGCAGCAGGGACGGGAAGGCCAGGATGATGTCCATGACGCGCATGATCACGACATCCACCCAGCCGCGGAAGTAACCGGCGAGCAGCCCAAGGATGATGCCGACGACCGCTGCAATGGACACCACGACAAGGCCGATGGTCAGCGAATAGCGTGCGCCATGGATCAGGCGCGAAAGGATGTCGCGGCCAACTTCATCGGTGCCGAGGAAATAGGCGGGGTTGCCGCCATTCATCCAGGAGGGCGGCAGCTTGTCGAAGCCGCGGAACTGCTGTTCCGGCGCGTACGGGGCGATCCAGGGCGCCAGAACCGCCAGCACGATGAAGATGGCAACCACCGCGAGACCGATGACGGCTCCGCGGTTCATCGAGAAGTAGTGCCAGAATTCGGCCAGCGCCGCCCGGCGCGCGCCTTCTGCCTTGGGGATCGTCTGGTTGGTGGTGTCCGTCATCATCGCACCCGTATGCGCGGGTTGATGACCGCGTAAAGAACGTCGACGATCAGGTTGACCGCCATGATTATGAGCGCGATCAGCAGCAGTCCGCTCTGGACCACGGGATAGTCGCGCTTGAGAATGGATTCGATCATCCACTTGCCGATGCCCGGCCAGGAAAAGATCGTCTCGGTCAGGATGGCGCCGGCCATCAGCGCGCCGATCTGCAGGCCAATCGTCGTGATCACCGGGATCAGGGCATTGCGAAGGGCATGCACGTTGATGACGCGCTTGGGCGTCAGCCCCTTGGCCCGGGCCGTGCGCACATAGTCTTCACCCAGCACCTCGAGCATGGCCGAGCGGGTCTGGCGGGCAATCACCGCCAGCGGAATGGTCGCGAGCACGACGGTGGGCAGGATCAGATGGCGCAGCGCCGACACAAAGGCCGGCCAGTTGCCATAAAGCAGGCTGTCGATGGTCATGAAGCCAGTGATCGGGCGCAGGAAGAAGCTCAGCGCAATGCGGCCCGAAACCGGAGTCCAGCCAAGATAGCTGGAAAAGAACATGATCAGCAGCAGGCCCCACCAGAAGATGGGCATGGAATAACCAGTGAGGGCCACACCCATGGTGGCCTGGTCCAGCCAGGAGCCGCGCTTGACGGCAGCGAGGACGCCGGCCGGAACGCCAACGGCAGTGGCGAGGATGATCGCAAAAAGCGCCAGTTCAACCGTTGCCGGGAACAGGACGAGAAATTCATTGAGCACAGGACGCTTGGTCCCCAGCGACACGCCGAAGTCGCCGGTCAGCACCGAACCCAGGTAATTGAGATATTGTTGCCAGATCGGCAGGTTGTAGCCGAACGCTTCCTTGAGGACTTCGTAGCGCTCAGGCGTCACGCCGTGTTCGCCAGCCATGGCAAGAATAGGGTCGCCCGGCAGCAGCCGGACAAAGGCAAAGGCGCAGATCGAGATACCGATGACGGTCGGCACGATCAGCAGCAACTTGCGGAGAATGAAGGAAATCATTGGCTGCTTCTTGAGGGGAGACGCCGGACTGGAGCCCGGCGCCTCCTAGACTAATTATTCGGTGACGTCGACGTTGTCGAAGACGTGGTCGCCGAGGGGGCTCTGAACGAAGCCGGTGACGCGCTTGTTCATCGGCACGAAGACCTTGGAGTGAGCAAGGGTCAGGGCCGGCTCTTCCGCCTTGAAGATTTCCTGGGCCTTTTCATAAAGCGCAGTGCGTTCTTCCGGATCGCTGGTGACCTTGGCCTTCTGGATCAGGTCTTCGAACTCTTCATTGCACCAGGACGAGTAATTGGAAACGCCGATGGCCGAGCAGGAGAAGAGGGTGGCAAAGAAGTTGTCCGGATCACCATTGTCGCCGGTCCAGCCGATCTGGAACGGACCCTTGCGGTCTTCCGCCTTGCCGCGCTCGCGGTACTCGGTCCATTCGTAGGTCACGATGTTGGCCGTGACGCCGATGGCAGCCCAGTCGGCCTGGATCATTTCGGCGACGCGCTGGGCGTTCGGGTTGTAGGGACGCGAAACCGGCATGGCCCAGAGGTCGGTAGTCAGCTCGGTGACACCGGCTTCGGCCAGCAGGGCCTTGGCGCCTTCGACGTCATAGGTATCGTCTTCGATGGCGTCGTTATAGGACCACATGGTGGGCGGGATCAGGTTCTTGGCGACCTGGCCGGCACCCTGGTAGACGGCATCGACGATGGCCTGCTTGTCGATGGCCATCGAGAGCGCCTTGCGCACCTTGACGTTGTCGAACGGCGGCTCGGTCACGTTATAGGACATGTAGCCGATGTTGAGGCCTTCCTGCTCGAGAACGGTGATGTTCTCGTTGGCCTGGAGCATCTCGACGTCGGCTGGCGCCGGGTACGGGATGATGTCGCATTCGCCGGCGATCAGCTTCTGCGCACGCACCGACTGGTCGGGCGTGATGGCAAAGATCAGGTCGTCGATCTTGGGACGCTCACCCCAGTATTCATCGTTGGCGGCATAGCGGATGACGGAGTCGAGCTGGTAGTCCACGAACTTGAATGGGCCGGTGCCGATCGGCTGGGTCGACAGCAACTCGGGCGTGCCGGCAGCGGCGAGCTGGTCGGCATATTCCTTGGAGACGATCGAACCGAACGGCATTGCGAGGTTCGCGATCATCGGCGCGTTGGGCTCGCTCAGGACGAACTTGACCGTCAGGTCGTCCACCTTGACGATTTCCTTGACGTAGCGCGGCATGTCCATGCCCTGGTAGTAGTCCCAGGTCAGGTTGGCCAGATAAGCGAAGTACGGATTGTCTTCCTTGTACTGGCGCTCGAAGGAGAAGATCACGTCGTCGGCGTTGAAGTCACGCGTGGGCGTGAAATAGGGCTGGGTGTGGAACTTGACGCCCGAACGCAGCTTGAAGGTGATCTCGAGGCCGTCCTCGGACACTTCCCAGCTTTCGGCGAGGCCGGGTTCGACGTCGGTGCTGCCCGGAACGAAGGCGGCAAGGCCATCATACATGGTGTGGGCGGAGGCGTCGAAGTCGTTGCCGCCGGTGGTCGGACCTGGATCGAAGTGAGCGGGCGAAGCTTCCGAGCAGAATACCAGTTGCTTGGCCTGGGCAGCGCCGGCCGCCAGGGCCATCATGGCGGTTGCCGCCAGAAGCGTTTTCATCAACTTCATGTTTGTTGTCTCCCGAATTTCTTATGCGCACCCGGTTGCCGACCGGGGCTTGGGCGCCAACAAAGCCTAGAATCTAGGGGAGTGCAATGGGTGAGTTTGACCATTTGGTCAATCTGATGACAGCTGAAACGTCCTTCCACAGGATTGGACGGTTTCCAAACGATCCGTTCGCTCGTAACCGGCTGCTTGACCAGTGACCTGCAGTGGTGGTCCATGTTCGCATGACCCAATCGATTGCCACCGTATCCCTCGTCGTTGCCGACTATGACGAGGCCATAAGCTTCTACTGCGATAAACTCGGCTTCAACCTGGTCACCGATACTGAACTCGGCGGCGGCAAGCGCTGGGTGCTGGTCGCACCGGCGGGACAAGCTGGCGCGCAACTTCTGCTTGCCCAGGCGGATGGTGTCGAACAGAGTGCCCGCGTCGGCAACCAGGGCGGCGGTCGGGTCATGTTCTTTCTCCAGACCAGCAACTTCGCCCGTGACCATGCTGCCATGATCAGCCGCGGCGTGACCTTCCTCGAAGCGCCGCGGCACGAACCTTATGGCTCCGTCGCCGTGTTCGAAGACCTTTACGGAAACAAATGGGACCTCATCGAACCCGCGAAGGGATAATCCTGGCGCTGGCCATCGCCGCCTCACCTGTCGCCGCGCAGCAGGCGGGCTGGCAATATTCGCCACTGCCCGGGGAAGGGGATCGCGCCACGCTTGGCTGTGACCGGGATGCGACGCCCCAAAGCTATACCTGCCTCGCCGTGCGCTGCGAAGACGACTTCTCTGTGGGCATCCACGTCCATACCAGCCGCCCCGACAAGCTCGGCGCCTGGCAGATGACCCTCGATCGGGAAAACGCCAGCTTCACGGCGGAAGCATCCGAAGCGCCCTATGGGGGTCGCTTCGTGGAACGCGCCGAGTGGCTGCTCGAGCGGATCCGGCAGGGTACCTTTATCTACCTCCGGCACGAAAACGATCAATATGGCAGCTTTGCCTATATAGGCCTGGATGGATCGCTCTATGCCATCAACCAGGCGCTGGCCTTTTGCGCACCCCGCGTGCCACAGGCTGAACCGATCGCAGAGCCCGGCGTTTAGCTCGGACACAGCCATGGAGAAGCATTATGGACCGTCGTCCCCTCGGACGCAGTGAACTCGTCATTGAACCCTTGGTGCTGGGCGGCAACGTCTTCGGCTGGACGGTGGACGAAAAGCAGGGCTTCGACATTCTCGATGCCTATGTAGACGCCGGCTTCACCGCCATCGATACCGCGGAAGGCTATCCCAACTGGGTACCCGGCAACCCGCCGGGCATGAGCGAGACCATCATCGGCAAGTGGCTCAAGGCGCGCGGCAACCGCGACAAGGTGCATATCTTTACCAAGGTCAACTCGGCCAACAAGCGGGGCGGCCTCAAGGCAGAAGCGGTCAGCAAGGGCATCGAGGCTTCGCTGCAGCGGCTGCAGACCGATTATGTCGATCTTTACTTCAGCCACTGGCCCGATCCGGAGGCGGAGCACGAGGAAACGCTGGGTGCCTATGACCCCCTGGTCCGATCGGGACGCGTGCGCGTCATTGGCGCGTCCAACTATACTGCCGAGATGGTCAAGGCGGCCAACGAAACTGCGGTGATCAAGTCGCTACCCCGCTATGAAGTGCTGCAGCCGCGCTTCAACCTCTATGACCGCGCCGAGTTCGAAGCCTTGCACGAGGTCGTCACCAGCGAGGAAATCGGCACGGTCGTCTATTACAGCCTGGCCTCGGGCTTCCTCACGGGCAAGTACCGCTCAAAAGCCGACTTCGGCAAATCGCCGCGCGGCGGCGGCATCGAACGGTATCTCGACAGCAAGGGCGAGCGCATCCTTGCCGCGCTTGATCAGGTCGCCAAAGCCAATGATGCAACGCCCGCCGAAGTTTCGCTAGCCTGGCTCGTAGCACAGCCGGGTGTCAGTGCGCCGATCGCCTCAGCCACCTCGGTCGAGCAGGTTCAGAGCCTGGCCAAGGGCGTACGGCTCAAGCTCAGCGACGAAGATCTCCGTCTCCTGACGGACGCCGGAAAGTAGGGCGCCTTGCCCCTGCCTTTCTGATCACCAGCCTTCACCCTCGGGCTCGACCCGAGAGTTTTTACATGGGCGAACAGCTGGCGAAACACGATTCCCTCATGTCGCGGGCGGCATCAAACCGAGAGAATGCGCCGGGCTACCACTCGAACTCCGGCCCGTTTTCCCGCGCGCCCATCAGGAAGACGTCGCTCATTAATCGCAGCGGAGCGGCGTCAACGTCGCTTTCGTGCCGATCAAGAAGATCGGCAAAGTGCTCATACATGGCTGCGTATTCGCCGTCGCCATGCTCGAGCACCATCTGGTCATTGACGAGGAGCCGGCGGCCGCCGCTTTCGAGCTTGAGACGGTCGCCCGTTCCAGTCTCGATCGTGAAGGTCCAGATCTCGCCGCTCTCTTCGAGCCAGTTAAAACCAGCGGACAGCTTGGGCTGGTGCAACTGGCCTGACTTGAAAGCAATCTCCACATCGACCGGCGTCTGCCGGTTGGCGGGGAAGACAAGCCTGGCGCTTTCCACGAAGGCCGGGAAAGGCATGATCTTGGTGAAGATCGAAAAGGCGTTGATGCCCGGGTCACAAACGCCGAAGCCGCCTGGCTCCCAAACCCAATCCTGTCCCGGATGCCACTTGCGCACGCTTTCGCGCCAGTCGATGCGCAGCGACTTGACCCCCTGTTCGGCGAGGATCGCCTTGGTGCGATCCACAGCCGGATTCCACTGCGAGTGCCAGGTCTGGTAGAGGACGCGATCAAGCCGCTTCGCATAGTCGATCAGGTCGTCGAGTTCGGAGATCGTGGTGGTAGGCGGCTTTTCCATCATCACGTCCTTGCCCGCTTCAAGCGCCTCTCGGACATATTGGTGGCGGATACCGGGTGGCGTGCAGATGGAGACGACCTCGATGTCCGGCATGGCCGCATAAAGTTCGCTGGGGGTCTTGAAGACGGGCAGCCCGTTATGGGCGAGGCCTCGGGTCGACACCGTCGCCGCCACCTCGAACTCGCTGGATGCGTCGATCACCGGCAAGTGCTGGTCCTGCGCGATCTTGCCCAAACCGATGACGGCGATCCTGCGTTTGGCCATGGATGGCTCTCCCTGAAAAGTGAGGCGTATAAAACAGAGCCGACACCACTCTGCCAAGCGAAATTGTATGATTATTCTGGCGGCTGCCACAGCTCGATCGGATTGCCTTCCGGATCATGGATGCGGGCAAAGGTGCCGGTTTCGGGCGTGTCCCACTCAGCCCGCGTCTCCGCGGCGATCCCGGCAGCGCGCAACTGCACCAGCAGGCCTTGGAGGTCATCCACCCGGAAGTTGATCATCCACTGGCGATCTGCGGGGAAGTAGTCGCTGTCTTGCTTGAACGGCGCAAACACCGTGGCACCAGCTTCCTGGTTCCAGAAATCGGCGACGCCCAGGTGCTGCTGGTACCATTGGCTGAGCGCCTTGGGGTCATGTGCTCGGAAGAATACGCCGCCTATGCCGACTGCCTTGGCCATTTGCCTCTCCTACCTGATCAGGATCGCACGAAAGTCGTTCACGTTGGTGCCGGTTGGTCCGGTCACGACAAGGTCTCCCAGGGCGTTGAAAGCCGTCCAAGCATCGTTGCCGGCAAGGAGTGCGAGGGGATCATGCCCGGCACGGCGGAGCCGCGTTGCCGTTGTGCCATCGGCATAGGCGCCGGCGTTTTGCTCCGAGCCATCGATCCCGTCGGTATCCGCGGCGAGAGCAGAAACGCCTTCCACGCCTTCCAGCGCCAGGGCGAGGGCAAGCAGGAATTCGCTGTTGCGCCCCCCTCGCCCGCCTGTGCCACGCAAGGTCACAGTGGTTTCACCACCAGAAAGCAACACCACTGGCTTGGGAAAGGGACGGTTGCGATATGCGATCTCACGCGCCAAGGCTGCCATTACCTGCGCCACGTCCCGCGCTTCGCCCTCGATGGAGTCGGAAAGAATGGCTGCCTCTATGCCCTGCCGGCGCGCCAGATCAGCTGCAGCCTCGAGGGAAATTGCTGCCGAAGCGATGGTTGTGACCGTGTTCGAGGCAAAGACGGCCTCGCCCGGTTCCGGCGCGGGATTGTCATCGCCTTCGAGCATGGCACGCGCATGCGGAGGCAGGTCGAGGCGGTAGAGACTCGCATATTTACGCGCGAGTTCTCTGGTCCCCGAAAGGGGAATGGTTGGTCCGGAGGCAACGAGCGCCGGATCGTCGCCGGGAACGTCGGAAACAATGAGGGTCGCGACCCGCGCCGGAGCGGCCTGACGAGCCAGCCGCCCGCCCTTGATGGCGGAGAACTGGTTCCGGATGAGGTTCATCACCGAAATCGGCGCCCCGGACGCGAGCAGCGCTTGGTTGATCGCCTGCTCATCCAGGAGCGTCAGACCAGCAGCCGGGGCAGGCAGCAAGGCCGAGCCGCCGCCCGAGATCAGCGCCACGACGAGGTCGTCCGGCCCCAAGCCGGAGACGGTCTCCATGATGCGCCGTGCGGCGAGGAACCCGGCCTCGTCCGGCACGGGATGGGCGGCCTCGACAATCTCGATGCGCTGGCACGGCTCGGCATAGCCATAGCGGGTCACCACCAGCCCCGACAGCGGGCCGTCCCAAGCTTCTTCGAAAGCGCGCGCCATCTGGGCGGATGCCTTGCCGGCGCCGACCACAACCGTCCGACCTTCGGGCCTCGCCGGCAGATGCTGCCGAACGGCCAGCGCCGGCTGCGCCTGCGCCACGGCCACGCGGAACATCTCTTCGAGCAGGTCGCGAGTCATGGTTTTCTCTCGGCTTGCGATTCTGGTGCCGCGAGGTTAGCGAGCATCAGGCAGGCTGGACAGGTGTCAAAATACTGGCGCAGAGTCCGCCTAGTGGCTGGGCAGGAGCTTTGATGACTGAACGATTCGCGATCTACTTCGCCCCTTCCGCCACCAGCAATCTATGGGAACGTGCCGCCACCTGGCTCGGCCGCGATGCCGCCGACGGTGACCTGTTCAGCGGACCCGTCGCCGGGATCGACCGGGACCGGCTGCTGAACTTGACGCAATCGGCCAACCGCTATGGCTTCCACGCCACCATCAAGGCGCCCATGCTGCTGGCCGATGGAACGACACAGGCTGACCTCCAGGAGGCGCTGGCAGAGTTCGCCGGCCGCCACCAGCCGTTCAGCCTTGGCCAGCTGAAGCTTGCATCGCTCCACGGGTTCCTCGCGCTGGTCCTGGATGGCGAGCATGAGCAGCTGCAGGATTTTGCCGCCCATGTCGTCGAAGACTTCGAGCGCTTCCGCGCGCCCTTGTCGGTGAAGGACCGGGCAAAGCGGGCCCAAGGGCTCAGCGAGCGTCAGCTCGAGCTACTCGACGCCTATGGCTACCCTTATGTGTTCGAAGAGTTCCGGTTCCACATGACGCTAACGGACCGCCTGGCGGGCGAGGATGAGCAGGAGGTGATGCAGGCGGCGGCCACCTGGTTCGGGCCCGTCCTGGAAGAACCCCTGCTGTTTGACCGCCTGTCGCTGTTCCATGAGCCCGACACGGGCAAGCCGTTCCGCCGCCTTGCCGATTTCAAGCTGGGCCAGCCCGGATGAGCGAACAGGTCTTCCGCAATGCCCGTGTCGTTCTTGCAGACGACGTCGTCGTGGGCAGCGTGCTTATCCGCGATGGCCTCCTCGCAGAGGTCGCATCGGACAGCCGGGCGGGCGAAGACCTCGAGGGAGACTACCTGATCCCCGGCCTGATCGAGCTGCATACCGATCACCTCGAAACCCATTACCGGCCGCGCCCGGGTGTGTTCTGGGACCCCGCTTCGGCGCTTCACGCGCATGACGTGCAGGTCGCCGGATCGGGCATAACCACGGTCTTCGATGCAGTGCGCATCGGCTCCGACCGGGACATGCCGCAGATGCGTGAACATGCCGGCCATCTGGTCACCGCGATCGGCGAGGCACGCCAGAATGGCTGGCTCCGCGCGGACCATCTCATCCATCTGCGTTGCGAATTGCCCACGGCAGACGTGGTGGAACAGTTCGACAGCTTTGCAAGCCATCCGGCAACCCGCCTCATCTCATTGATGGATCACACGCCGGGCCAGCGGCAGTTCACCTCCATGGAGACCTACAAGCTCTTTTACAAGAAGCAGCTTGGAGGCACCCAGGCCGAAGCAGACCGCTACGTCGCCGAAGCGCTGGCGCAGCACGAACGCTATTCCAGCGCCAATCGGCGCGACCTTGTCGCCCGCGCACAGGCCCTTCGTCTGCCGATGGCGAGCCACGATGACGCAACCATCGCACATATCGAAGAAGGTGTTAGCGACGGCGTCGTTATTTCCGAGTTCCCCACGACGCTGGAGGCCGCTGCAGCCGCGCATGACGCAGGTTTAGCCATCCTCATGGGCGCGCCCAATGTGGTGCGCGGACGTTCACACTCTGGTAACATATCGGCAACAGATCTGGTGCGTTCGGGGCTCCTCGACATCCTCAGTTCCGACTACGTGCCCTTCGCCCTGCTGCAGGCCGCCTTCATCTTGCCGCAGCGCGTCGAAGGCCTCACCCTGCCGCAAGCCTTGGCTACAGTGACCCGCAACCCTGCCAAGGCCGCAGGTCTCGACGACAGGGGCGAGATCGCAGCGGGCAAGCGCGCCGACCTCGTCCGCGTCAAGGTTGTCGACGATCGGCCGATCGTCAAAGGCGTTTGGCGCCAGGGACATAGGGTCAGCTGAGAGCATGGCACGGGCACCCCTCGGTTCTCTGGTTCTGGTTGTTGGCCCCTCGGGCGTGGGCAAGGACACCCTGATCAGCGGCGCCCGCCAAGCGCTCGAAAACGACAAGCGCTTCAGTTTCGTCCGGCGCGTGGTCACCCGGCCGAGTGGTTCGCCCGGCGAAGAGCACGATAGCATCGAGCCGGAAACCTTCGACCAGATGGAGGCAACAGGCCGCTTCGCTCTCTCCTGGGAGGCACATGACCTGCGCTACGCCCTGCCGATCAGCGTCGATACCGACGTCACGCTCGGCAAGGTGGTCGTCGCCAATGTCTCGCGCCACGTGGTGGCGGAGGCTTGCGCAAAGTATCCCTCCTGCTCGGTGGTGCTTATCACGGCTGAGATCTCTCGCCGGGCCGAGCGACTGCGGACGCGCGGGCGTGAGGACGCCGACCAGATCACCGCCCGCCTGGCGCGCGAGAGTGCACCTGTACCCGCCGGCGTGGATCCCATCATCATCGACAATTCTGGATCTGTTGCCATCGGCATAACGGCCTTTGTCATGGCTCTCCGTGCCATTGCGGCGCGCGAATAGCGGAGGCTATGAACTCACCGCGGCCAAGGGCGTTAGGTCTTGAACCAGCAAGTTTGCAGAAACGGAGTTGCGAGATGATTACAGACGCCCTTGGAGACCACCGCCGCCAGGCAATAGCCACGGCCATCAGCGCGGAACTGGACCGCCAGGCCAAAGATGGCGAAATCCGTGTCGATGTCGAGGCGCTCGCAGAAGCTGTCGATCTGGCCCTCGAGCCCGCGCCTCCCCCTAGTGAAGGCAAGCGGCCCTCGGACCTCAACGCTACCAACGACGACTAAGCGGGAGCGGCCCCATTCCGAGCGATACACCTACGCTTATCGCGCTTGGCGCCGCCGCCGTGGTGGTTGCCTGGCTTGTCTTTTCAGTTCTGAAGAAGCTCATGGCAGTGGCTCTTCTTGCCGCTGCAGCACTGGCAGGCTTCGTGCTGTGGCAGAACCCTACCCTGTTGAATGCTCTGATCAGTTGGTTGCGCCAAGTTGCCGGTTGAAAGCGCCGCGCCGAAGCGCAGCGCCATTCAGTCCAGCTCGACAGCGCCGCGCACCGCCTGAGAAACGGCGAAGTGCGCCTTTTCCACGGTTTCAAACTGCTGCCCATCGACAACAAAGGCCGGCAGCTTGACGGCGAGGAAGCGGAAGCCTTCGGCATTGGGCACGACAACGCCCAACGGCTCCCCGCCGACTTCAATAACGATTGGCTTGTGGGCCTGGGCCCGGTCGAGACTGCGTTCTTGCATGGGTGGATTCTCCACTTGCGCATTGCACAGACAAAGCACGGATGCTCATGAGGAGCACACCATCCTTGCCGGCAACACTGGGGTAACTATCGGAAGAGTGAGACGAAGGCGTGACAGAGATCACATTCGTTTCGAGCGACAGGTCCCTTGCCAGCGTTTGGCGGCGTGAAGAGTGGTGCGTACGAGCGAACAACCTGCATGATTGGTGAAGGTAATAGATGTCGTCATCTTGATTCCTTTCCCGCTGGTTGAACGGTCAAGCATCGGCATGTGCCGATGCAGTGACGGCAAGATAGGCCTCATCGTTGAGGATTGCTAGATCGGCGAACACCAGAAATTTCGCAAAAACCAGAAAAGCCTGCTCGATATTTGAGGCGCGTTGTAAATCTTGATACCTAAGATCATGTATTTGACGTACGCCCCTCATCGTTTTGACGGCATGGTGCGCTTGAAGTCGGGGGGACAATCTGTTGTGGTCTCGGCTGAAAACAGGCGTCACCGCTCAGCAAAGAGCGGGTCGAGGGGAATACCAAGTGTCAGAAGACGACGTGCCGGCGGCCAGCAAGGGCAAGCGCGGCGTCAAGCCATCCGGCAAGCCTACACTCAAGACCATCGCTCAGATGACCGGCTTTGCCGTCACCACGATTTCGCGCGCCCTCAACAATGCCCCCGAGCTTTCGCAGGAAACCCGCGACCGCGTGCAGAAGGTCGCGGCCGAAGTCGGATATCTGCCAGACCGCGCGGCCTTGCGCCTCAAGACCGGCCGCACCAACGTCATCGCGCTGGTGCTCGAACCTGACGAGCAGATCTATGGCTTCGGTTCGTCGATCGTGCGTGGTCTTTCCGAGGCTGTCCGCAACACGGCGTATCACATCGTCATCACGCCACTGTTTCGCAATGTGCAGCCGATCGAGCCCATAAGGCACATCATTCGCAATCGCATGGCAGACGGCGTTCTTTTCTCCAAAGCGGAGACCTTTGACGAACGTATCCGGCTTCTGCTCGATAACGACTTCCCTTTTGTCAGCCATGGCCGCAGCAACTGGCCAGACCAGCATCCTTTCGTCGATTTTGACAACCAGACCTACGCCTATGGCGCGACCAAGCGGCTCGCCTCCAAGGGCTGCAAGAAGGTCTCCATCATCCTGCCCGACAGCGCCCTGACCTATACCGATCACCTCAAGACCGGCATGTCTCGTGCGGCAGCAGAGGCCGGCATCGACTACGAGTTCGCCGCCGACGTCAATCTCGGCAGCCCTACGGACGCCATTCGCACCTATGTGACCAAGCGCAGCAAACGTCCTGATAGTCCCGACGGCTGGGTCTGCGCCTCGGAAGTATCAGCGCTTGCGGTTATTGGCGCCCTCAACGAAAGCGGACGGCATGTAGGCGGAAACGTCCATGTCATCTCAAAGCAGGCATCGGAGATGTTCGCCCAGTTCCAACCGGGGGCCGAAACGGTATTCGAGGATTTCGTCGACGCCGGGCGGCAGATGGGAAACCTCTTGCTGCGCCGCATTGCCGGCGAGCCCATGGAAGACCTGCGGTACTTGGCCGAGCCGAAGTTCGACTGGCCGAACTAGCCTATCCTTCGAGCTCTTCCCGAAGCAGCTCGAGCTCCAGCCACTCCTCTTCCGCCTTGGCTTTGCGTGCCTCTGCGTCCAGAAGGGCCTTTGACTTAGCCGAAAAGCCAGCGGGATCGCGCGTGTAGAAGTCGGCAGCCCCAAGAGCCGCATTGAGCGTCCTGATCTCGTCTTCGATCTTGCTGATGGTTTGCGGCAGGGTTTCGAGGGCGTGCTTTTCCTTAAAGCTCATCTTGCGCTTCGGTGCCGGCGCTGACTTGGCTTCGGTCGTCTGGGTCAGGCTGGTCTTGCCAGGACGATGCGCTTTGGCGGCAGGTTCGCGGGCGGTCACGCCCTCGCCGCGCTGGATCACCATGTCCGAGTAGCCGCCGGCATATTCAGTCCACACACCGTTCCCCTCGGCGATGATCACCGAGGTCGCAACGCGATCAAGAAAATCACGGTCGTGGCTGACGACGATGACGGTGCCGGCATAGTCCGAGACCATTTCCTCGAGCAGATCGAGGGTTTCGAGATCAAGATCATTGGTGGGTTCGTCAAGCACCAGGAAGTTGGATGGCAGCGACAGCGCCCGTGCCAGCGCGACGCGCGCCCGTTCGCCACCGGAGAGCTTGCCGATCGGGGTATTGGCTTGTTCAGGGCCAAACAGGAAGTCCTTCATGTAGCCCACCACGTGCTTGGGCTGGCCGTTGATCTGCAAGGTGTCCGATCCACCACCCGTCAGCGCTTCCTTAAGGCGGGTGTCCGGGTGGAGCTTGGCGCGGCCCTGGTCGAGCATGGCTAGTTCGAGAGATGAACCCAGCTTCACCGTGCCGCTGTCGGGCTGATCCAGCCCGGTCAGCATCTTGATCAACGTGGTCTTGCCGGCACCGTTAGGACCGACGATGCCGATCCGGTCCCCCCGAAGGACACGGGTTGAGAAATCACCGACGATCACGCGGTTGCCATAGGCTTTGCTGATGTGCTCAGCCTCGACAACCAGAGCGCCCGAGGTCCTGCCTTCCGAAACCTGCATGTTGACCGCGCCGGTAACACGCCGCTGCTCGCGACGGTCTCGCCGCAGACCCGCAAGGCGCTCCAGTCGTCCCACATTCCGTTTGCGTCTGGCGGTTACGCCGTAGCGCAGCCAGTGCTCCTCGCGTACGATCTGGCGGTCAAGCTTGTGGCGGTCGCGCTCTTCTTCTTCGAGGACCTGGTCGCGCCAAGCTTCGAAGTGAGAAAAGCCCTTGTCCAGGCGTCGCGTCACACCGCGGTCCAACCACACCGTTGAGCGGGTGAGATCGGAAAGAAAGCGCCTGTCATGGCTGATCAGCACCATGGCCGAACGCATTGAGTCCAGTTCCGACTGCAGCCACTCGATCGCCGGTAGGTCAAGGTGGTTGGTCGGCTCATCCAGCAGCAGCACATCAGGCCGCGGCGCCAGTACACGAGCCAGAGCCGCACGCCGGCCCTCACCACCCGACAGGTTGCGCGGGTTTTCTGCACCCGTCAGCCCGAGCGAACTCAGCAGATACTGCGCCCGATACTCATCATCGCCAGGACCAAGCCCGGCTTCCACATAGGCGAGCGTTGTTTCGTAGGCGGAGAGATCGGGCTCCTGCGGAAGGTAGCGGAGGGTGGCGCTTGGCTCCACGAAGCGCACCCCGCTGTCGTGGGTCACATCGCCAGCAGCGATCTTGAGCAGGGTCGACTTTCCCGAGCCGTTACGGCCGACCAGCGCCACGCGCTGGCCCGGTGAAACGATGAGTTCAGCTCCTTCGAGCAGCGTTGTGCCGCCGAAGGTCAGCTTGATGTTCTGAAGCGAAAGAAGGGGTGCAGCGGCCATGGCGCGGATAGACCACAAGGGCAAGGCAAAGAAAAGGCCGATCAGGACGTTGAGGATCCTGACCGGCCCGGGGAGACGGTAGCAGCAAGCCCCGTCATCTTCTGCGCTACAGAGAGCCGTGATCCCCCTGGGCTGTTCTGCTGCGCGGTGACAGGAGAAAAGCACAAGCTAACATGACTGTCAAACTCATATATTACTGCAACTGTTGCCTCAACGAAAAACCCGGCTCCAAGCCGGGTTCTTGCCCATAGACGGTCTAGAACACTGCGGCAGGCTCAGGCTCCATCACCGCCTGCATCGTCAGCCCCAGACGCTCGCGGATAGAGCGCTTCTTGCTGGCCAAATCGGCAATCGTATAGCTCGCCAAGACATCGAAGAAAGCGCCCAGAGCTTCGCGCAACGCGCCGTTCAGGTCGCATTCGCCGATCAGCGGACAGTCGGCTCCTTCTTCGAAGCACTCTGCCAAGGCAAAGTTCTCCTCCGTCAGGCGAATGGTGTCGAGGAGGGTAATCTCCTCCGCCTTTTTACCCAGCTTGATGCCACCGTGGCGGCCACGCACAGTTGCTAGGAGACCATTCTCAACCAGCGGCTTGATGAGCTTGAACAGGAAGAGTTCGGAAATATTATAAGCCTTGGCGATGTCGGCGACGCGGCTCAGGCCCGGCTCGTTGACGGCACAATAGACCAGGGTGCGGATCGCATAATTGGATTGGCGCGTCAGTCTCACTACGGACCTCTCTTACGAATCAGGCTGGATGCAAGCGCTTGGAACAACGCAGATTTGCTACATAGAACTGGCTACACCTTATAACCATTCTAAAATTAGTCAACATAAGTTGATGGAGTGGTTCAAGTTTCCTCCCACCCGCTGTACCTGCTCGACAGAGGCTTAACTTCGCGCTATGAATTTAAGCGCAGGGGGACACTGCTTTGAGCGAAACTATTA
Source organism: Devosia sp. (assembly GCF_036563435.1). Taxonomy (GTDB): domain Bacteria; phylum Pseudomonadota; class Alphaproteobacteria; order Rhizobiales; family Devosiaceae; genus Devosia. Next base: position 46,011 of record NZ_DATCMJ010000019.1, on the reverse strand, counting down.
CTCGCGCCAAACTCAGCGAGGCGGCCGCGCGCCGCACCGGTTTGAGCAAGGCGGATACAACAGCAATTTGCTATTCCATGTTTGAGCATATCGGCGCGGCGCTGATGCAGGCGGAGACGGTCAAGTTGACCGCTTTCGGCTCCTTGCAAGTGCGCTCCCGCGCCGAACGGATCGGGCGCAATCCGCGCACTGGAACCGAGCACAAGATCACGTCGCGACACGTGGTTGTGTTCACGCCCAGCGCGCAGTTGCGAGAGGAGCTTAACCGCGCCAAGTCAACCGACAAGGTCCGCCAGGGTACGCGAGAAGTAGCGACGGTAGAGGGTTAGCTCTGCCGCGCCGACTGCTGGCGCCAATGGACCAAGGTGGCCAAGCCGCACTTGCGGCGGGGTGAAGCTTGCCACGGGCAGCTCACGAAGCTCCTCCTTGACCTTCTCAACCAGCCTGGCGCTTAGCCAATTTGGCAGGATGGTGTCGAGCACGACCAGGTCGGTCTCGATGACCATGCTGGTGTTGAACATGACACGTGCCAGGATGTTGCCGCTGTCGGCAATCCATTGATCGACAACGGGCGCGAAGGCTTCCCAGTCCCAGGTCTCCCACAGGCCCGAGGTGAAGCGGTGGCCAGCCTGTGCGAGACGGGCCTCGAGCGCGCTCACGGAAGCGATGTGATAGGCCTGCTGCAGCGGCCCATCACGGTGGCGAACCAGCATGGAGCCTAAATTGGCCGATTTCCCGCTCGGTCCCTCCCATAGCGTACCTTCGCCGACAATGCCGGCTGCGATGTAGTGCGACACAAGAAAATAGATGAAATTCCCTGGCCGGGGCCTCGAAAATGCGATCAGCTCGGACCAGCAGGCCGCATTACCGTCATTGAAGAGGCTGGCTTCCAGTCCCGTCCGCCGTTCCAGCTCGCGCGACAGATCCAGTTCGGCCCATAGTGCACGCTGCTCGTCGGGAATGCCGCCATAGCCGGCGATATCGCTTGGCAGCGCGATGCCTATGGTTCGTGCAAGGGCGCGCTGTTCGGCGCTCAAAGCCTGCAGGAGGCCCTCGACGGCAAAGGTGATCTCGCCTGCAATCGAAGTTGCATTGGGGTAGTCGTAGTGCCACCGGCGCGACGACCGCACCTTGGCCGCGAGATCGAGCAGCACGACCTCGGCGCGGCGCCAGCCCACCTCCACGCCGATTGAAAATGCTCCTTCTGCCCGAAGGAAGATCGGCGTTGCCGGCTGTCCGCGACGGCCACGCAGGACCGGGCCGCGCTCGATCAGGCCTGCTTCTTGCAGATTGGCGAGGATGGCAGAGACAGTCTGCGGCGCCAGGCCAGACAGTCGGGCGATGTCGGCGTTGGAAAGCCCATTGTTGAAACCGATGAGCGTCAGAACCGCGCGCTCATTGGCGCGGCGAAGGCCTTGATGCTGCAGCCCCCGGCCACCGGCATTAAATGGATCTATGGCCGGCGGCGATACGAGCTTCATGCACCACTTACAATCGACAGCGCCAATCTTAGCCCCGTGGCTTACCACGAAGGACAGAACCTCCTGGGGCTATGACGTGCTTCCGAGCGGCACCGGCCGCTCATTTCAGCATGAAATGAAGCCGGGTCGCGCTGATTGTCTATTGGGAATTCTTCGCGGCTCCCAATAGCTTGATGATTGCTGTGGATAGCTTACGGAGCGCTTGCACCGTCTCAGATTTCGACCAGCAAGGTAGCGATCTCGAACGGACGCAATGAGAGTTTGACCGAATTGCCCCTGAGGGTAAGCGGCTCGCCCGCCCCTTCCTCCATCAGGTTCACGTGCCGGACGCGCTTGACGTCAGGTCCGAAGCTGATCGTGGCGTCGGCGCGGATATTGGCGTGCTCGAAGATGCGCAAAACGACGGCGTCTCCCTTTTGAGCCTTCTTGACGGTTTCGATGGTGACATTGGGCTGATCAACTTGCGCGAAGCTGAAGGTTTGCAGGTCTGGCGTTGCGCTCTCCACCGGTACCGGCGATCCGAGAACGGCAACGGGATTGTTGAAGCACTCGGCCGCTCTATGCACTTGCGCAAGGTCGGCGACGCCGTCGTGGACGAACAGGGCATAGCGCAGCCGGTGCTCACCTAAGTCCGCGTCGGGGCTTGGAAAAACAGAGCCGCGCACCAGCGTCAGGCGCACACGTTGCTCGTGGCAGTCATAGGCATATTTGCAGTCGTTGAGCAGGGCGACGCCAAAGTCGGCTTCGCTGAGGTCGACCCAACGATGCATGGAGGCTTCGAAGCGGGCGCGGTCCCAGGTGGTGTTGCGATGGGTTGGGCGCTTGACGTGGCCGAACTGGATTTCGGCACGGATTTCCGAGGTGTTGAGGTCGAAAGGAAATTCAGCTTTCAGAACAGTTTGGCGTTCCTGCCAGTCGATGAAGGTGTCGAATTCGAGTTGGCGGGCGCCCGACTGCAGAGAGACGATCTGGACGATGGTGGAGGAACGGTAGCGGCGTTCGATGCGCAGGGCGGCCCGGTGGGGGCCTGTCTCGGCGACGGAAATCTTTGACTCGCAGTCACTTAGAGGCCAGGACTGTTCCTCGAAATAGCGATCGATGTCCCAGGCGTCCCACTCCATCGGCTTGTCTTCATAGGCGACCAGGCGGTTGGCGGTGTGGTGGGGCTGGATGGTTTCGCGATTTCGGGTCTTGTCGAGGATCGAGGTGATCTCGCCATGGGCGTCAAAGGTGACCTTGAGCAGCTCGTTTTCGAGTTCTGTTTCGGAAACCTTGAGCGATGACGAGATGTTAGCGGTGCCAACCAGCAGTTGCGCGGCGGCCCAGCCGAGGGGCGGAAGGCCGATCACAGGGGCGGCGAAGAGTGTCGTGCCATCGGCGCAGATGAGACGCTGAAGTGGTACATGTGTGCCCCCATATGCTAACACTGTGTTAGCATGGTCCCCCGTGCCGAAAGAGACCAGGCCCGAGCGGCTTTGGCTGGTGAAGTTGAAGAGGCGCAGCTGACCCGGTTCGGGTCTTGTGAGTGCCCGGGCGGCCGCATGCCATGGTCCGTTCTCGGACGCCAGGGTCGAGAAGATGCGGTCATAGTCGGCATCGGAGTCAACATAGACTTCCGGAATGGACGTGCCGGGCAGGATATCGTGGAACTGGTTGATGAGCACCAGCTCCCAGAATTCGGCGAGCGTCTCGGCCGGATAGGCATGGCCGCTCTGGGTGAGGGCGAGGGCACCCAGCAATTCGAGCTCGCGCAGCAGGCGTTCGGCCTTGCGGTTGTTGGCCTTGTTCCTGGCGACCGAGGTCAGGGTGCCGCGATGGTACTGGAGGTAGAGCTCGCCATTCCAGGTGGGGAAGCGGCTGCCGGGGGCATCCATGCGCTTGCCGAGGCGATCGAGGAAAGGAACGATGCCCTCGAGCTTGACGCGCGGCGCGCCGGGAATGCCGCGTTCGAGGCGGATGCCGCGCTCGATCATGCCGCGGGTGGGACCACCGCCGCCATCGCCATAGCCATAGGACATGACGACTTCGTTGTTGACGGCCTTGGGCTCGTAGCGCTTCCAGGCGCCCATGGTCTCGCTGACCGAGAGGTCGCCGTTGTAAGTGGTGTAGATCTGCTCGCTGTCGTAGTTCTGCGCGGTGATCAGCTGGGCCTTAGTAACGGTGCCGTCGATCCCCCTCCAGAAGAAGGTGTCGTAGGGGTGCCGGTCAGTGTCGTTCCAGCTGAGCTTGCTGGTGACGAAATACTCAAGGCCCGACTTCTGCATGATCTGCGGCAGGTTGGCCGAATAGCCGAAGGTGTCGGGCAGCCAGACGGTCTTCGGATCGACGCCGAAATGGTCGAGATGGAAGCGGCGGCCGCGCATGATCTGGCGGACCAGGGATTCGCCCGAGACGATGTTGACGTCGGGCTCAACCCACATGGCGCCTTCGATCTCGAACTGCCCCGCCTTGACGCGTTCCAGCAGGCGCTCCCAGAGCTCGGGATAGTCGTGCTTGAGAAAGTCGAACAGCACCGACTGATTATACATGAAGATGAACTGGGGGTACTCCTCCATGAGGTTGAGCACCGTGGCGAAGGAGCGTCCGGTCTTGTCGCGGGTATGCATAACGCGCCAGAGCCAACCCACGTCGAGGTGGGTGGAGCCCACCGCCGTGATCTGCGGCTGCGTCTCGGTATCGACCAGATCGTAGATTTCGGCGGCGATCTTTTCGGCCGCCGGCAGGGAGGCCTCGAACTCGGCGGTGAAGCCGCCGCGGCGGTCGAGAGCCCGCAGGGCCCGTTCGACGATGTTGAGGATTGAATGCCGGCGCGGATCGTTCTGGTAAAGACGCACGGCGACGTCGAGCGGCGTCTGCAGGTCCCAATAGAGTTTTTCGGCCCGTTCGCTGCGGGTAAAGAAATCCACCGTGAAACCGACCAGCGGACGATCGAAGAAGGTGAAGGCATTGACCAGCAAGGTGTGCTTGTTGCCCGGCGTGGCGTTGCGCTCGATCACCAGTTCGGTGTGGTTGCCATCAAGCGCCTGGGTGATCTTGCCGTCGAGATAGGCGAGGCATTGCGGATCGGTCGAGCCCGGCCGATCCTGCCATTGCGAGGTGAAGCGGAGCACAAAGGTCTTGCCCCTGGCAGCCTCCGGCACGGTGACCTCGGCGGCAAACCAGGTGTGCCCCTGCTTTTTGGCCCAGACCGAGTGCGGCCCGAAGGCTTCCCACTGCCGCCAATCCGCCGCCAGCGCCTGCTCGGCCGTGATGTCGGCGCGCTCGACGTACCATTGCCATTCCAGACCGGGAATGGGCGTGAGGATCTTGCCTTGGAGATCGGCACAAAGCCGGAGCAGCTTGCCTTCCATCTTGAGGTCGTCATCGAGCAGGCCCAGCTTGGTGGCCATGGGATTGGAATAGGTCATGGAAAGCTCCAGCAACGCAGCGTGGAGGGGAGCTATACACATCCTTTGCAACGTTGCAACGACAAGGGAGGACAGCTGGTGCGATAGCAAGGTTTGGTTTGGCAACGCGGCAGTGTAAGAAGGACGCCGGACACCGGACAAAGCATGATCGAAAAGCCAGCAGGCGGCAAAGACGCAGCAAAGGGACGAGTGACACTCCGCACAATTGCCGAGGTCACCGGGCTCAGCCTCTCCACCGTTTCCCTCTCGCTACGCGGTGGCACGACGCTCAAGCAGGAAACGCGCGACAAGGTGGCCGAGGCGGCAGCGCGGCTGGGCTATGTGCCGGACCGCGCCGGCGTGCGCCTGCGAACGGGCAAGACCAATGTCATCGCCCTGGTGCTCGACAGCGCTGAAGACTCAATCGACTTCGCACGCCAGATGATCCAGGGCATCGGCCAGGCGATCAGGGACACACGCTATCATCTCAATGTGGTGCCCGAATTCGACCGCCATAGCAGTGCGGACACTATCCGCTACATCCTGGAGAACCGAACCGCAGACGGGGTGGTGATCACCCATACGAGTCCGCGCGACTCGCGCGTGCAGATGATGATCGAAGCGGAATTTCCCTTTGTCAGCCATGGGCGCACCGCCTTTGGGACGCCCCACCCATCTCACGATTTTCACTCCGAGGCCTTTATCGACATGGCCGTGGAGCGACTGGCCGCGAAGGGCTGCAGCAGCGTCACGCTGGTGATCGGGGATGACAGCACCACGAACTACCGCACCATTGTCGACGCCTTCCACAAGGCGACGGCCGCTCGCCGCATCGCCGGCACGCTCGAGGACGGGCGCCGCGGGCGTACGCCGGCGCAGATGCGCAGCATCGGACTGGAGCTTGCCCGACAGGCAAACCCGCCGGACGCGCTGATTTGCGACAGCGAGTTGCAAACCATTGCCCTGGCGCGGGGGCTTGAAGAGGGCGGCGTCGTGCTGGGGCGCGACATGCAGCTGATCTACAAGCAGACGTCGGGTATTTTGCCGACGCTGTTTCCGAGTGTCGACAGCATCCGGGAGGATGTGTTCGCGGCAGGCGGCGAGCTGACGAGGCTCCTGCTCAGGCGCATCGGTGGCGCCGATATTGGGGAATTGCAGACGCTGGCAGAACCCGAACCACAGTGGCGCAGCTAGCAGCGCCAGTACCTGGCTCCCTACCTATGCGGAGAGCCGTGGTAGCGGGTAGCCTTCGGCTAGATAGAGGGCTTGGATAGCCAGTCCCTCGAAGCGCTGTTCGTCGACTTCAAGTATCGATCCGTTGAGGGCCTGCTGGGGCAATTCCTCGATGCAGTAGCGGATCGCCTCAGACGCCGAGTTGAAGCGCTTGTACTGGGCCGGTGCGCGGCGCGCGTGGCGCTTGGTGACGTAAAGTTCGGCGCGTGCGGTGTAGTCGATAGCCATCGGAATCTCCTGTGGAGGTCGCCGCCTGGCGCCGAGACCTGGCCTTGCGGAGGTCGTTCTTGCGCGGCAGTGGGTAGTCGGGGCTTGCATAAAGCCCGCTCAGGTCCATGCCGGAAAAGCTCTCGCCGCCAACGACCAGCCGGGCGCCGCGAAGGCTAACAGGGGCAGCTTCCTCGAATGCGAAACGGATAGCCTGGGCTACGGTGCCAAAGCGCCGCGGCCCTTGTGCGGATGCAGTCTGCCAATCGCTGCCGAGATAAAGCTCGGCGCGGGCGTGGTAGTTCAGTTTTGTCATGTGTTCTCTGTTGGTCCGTCGTCGTCGCGGACCTATTGCTCCGGATCAGACCGGAGGATCAGGGGCCCACCGAAGCGGGCCCCGTAGTCATTATTGTACGAGCGCCAGGTTCGTTGCCGAAGCCTTGCCGTCGCGGCCGGTTTCCATGTCGTAGGTGACCTTGTCGCCTTCGTAGAGGCCCGAAAGGCCGCTCCGCTCGACTGCAGAAATATGGACAAAGGCGTCCTTGCTGCCGTCTTCCGGCGAGATGAAGCCGAAGCCCTTGGTGGAATTAAAGAATTTTACGGTGCCGGTGATCATAACCATGCCCTTGCATTTCGTGCCTGACCAAAGGCCAAGCAGCATTACCGCACCACGACATGTGGAACGGGACGAACACGCTCTCAAAAACAGGGGGGTCGCGAAAACCGACTAGCGGCGATCAGAAAGCCATCTGAGCTCAAACGTATGCCGCTCATATAGGGGCTGGACGCGGCAATAACAAGGCAGCCGCGGCGTTCATGCAAATGTCAGCCCAAATCGGCAAGTTTTAACGAAAGATGAAGGGAACTGCGTCCCGCGAGCAACGTTTGAGGCGGCACAAGGAGAAACGAAGATGAACCTCAGCTGGTCGTGCTTGACCCAATCGCAGCGTAGCGCCCTGACCCATCTCTGCCAGTATGGTCCAGGTGATCTGCCGCGCGAGATCGGCGAGCAGTTGATCAACCTGGGATTGGTAGAGCCTCTGCGTGCCGGCGGCTATTGCGCCAGCGCCCTGGGTCTTACCGTCCCGCCAACGCTGCACTAGTCAGCGGCGGCGCGTGCTGGCTACGCGGGAATAAAGTCGCACCATGTTCTTGGCTTCAGGCGTCAGCTGCCAATAGACCTGGGCGACCAGATCCTTGCGCGAGCCGCTACGCACCAGATCGAGGCCGAGAGCCTGCTTGGCCGCAGCTTCAGGTGACTTCACACCCTCGATGACGATATCGGCAGCGTCTTCTGCCGTGGGCCGCAGGTCAACCACGCGGTAGCTATTTGCCATAAATGGGCTTCCCCTTTGGTTTCGCACTAAGGGGGTGCTTCTCCATGGGCAATCACACAGGTTAAGTGCTGCCGATTTGATGGCTTTTTTGAAGCAACCAAACCGAGGGCCGTCTATTCAGACAGACGGGACCGAGGCAGGAGTGCGCATGACCAGCCAGATCATTGAAGCAGCCGAATTGCTGCAGCCGATGTTCCGGAAGCTGCAGCAGCGCGATGAGCTCGGTGACGAAGAAAAACGCGCGATTGCCGAGGCCGCAGACCAGAGGCTGGTCTTTGCCCCCGGCGACGATCTCGTCGCCGACGGTAGTCGACCTGAACATTCAACCCTGGTGACCAGCGGCTTTACCTGCCGCTACAAGATGCTCCCGAACGGCTCGCGCCAGTTCACCGCCATTCACCTGGCAGGCGACTTCGTTGATCTTCACAGCTTCCTGCTCAAGGAAATGGACCATTCCGTGGGGGCACTCAGCCACTGCACGGTGATCACCTTTCCCCATGAACGGCTCGTCACCATCTCGCAGCGCTTTCCGCACCTGACCCGCATGCTGTGGCTTTCAACCTTGCTCGATGGGGCCATGCACAGGGAATGGCTGGTGGGCATGGGTCGCCTGTCGGCCGCGCAGCGCACGGCGCACCTTCTTTGCGAGATCTATCTCCGGCTTGCCGCAATCAACCTGGCGCGCGACAACCAGTTTAACTTCCCCATCACCCAGGCGTCGCTGGCCGATGCCGTCGGCATTTCGACCGTGCACGTCAACCGGGTGCTGCAGGAATTGCGCCATGGGGGCTACCTTGCCTGGGACGGCGGCATGCTCGACCTGCTCGACCTCGACCGGCTCAAGGCCTTTGCGCAATTCGACGAAACTTATCTCCATCTCGTGCAGGAGCCGCGCTGATGCCTCGCTATTATTTCGATGTGCGCGATGGCGACGGTGCCTTCATCGACGAGGTGGGTGTCGACCTGCCCAACATGGACAGCGCCGTCAAGGAAGCGAGAAAAGCGCTGGCCGACATGGTACGCGACGCGCTGCGCGAGGAAGAGGGCTCGGAGATTTCGATCCTTGTGCGCGATGGCGCCGACGGGCCGATCCTGATCACGGTCAGTCTCAGTACCGATAGCCTCTCGTAGCGAGGGAAGGACAAGGCCACCTGGGAATGCAGGCGAGGAGCCGCAATGGCCTTGTCCTCGTCGGGCAAGGCTAACCTTGTCCGACCGCCTGCGGGAAAGCCGCAGGTCCGCGCACTATAGTTGCCCGGGCTCAGCGCAACATTGCTCGAATCGACGACGTCGGAACTACGGAGCCGCCCCGGTCAAACCGGCTCGGTGGCCTTGTCGCGGGTCCGCCAGGCGCCGTCGCGCCATTCCCGCACGGTGACCGTGATCAGGTCGGGGGTGATGTCGATGAGATTGTAGGCGTTGTTTTCGCCGCGAAGCCGCGTGGAGATTGCCGAGGAGGCCTGGGCAATGAGGATGGGGGCGACGGTGGACTTGCTGAGGCCCATGGGCTGGCCCTCGCGGGCGGCGGCCCTGGATTCGTGCTTGCGCACATAAGAGAGGTGGAAGTGGCCCGAGAGGACCAGCCGTACGCCAAGGCTCGAAAAGGTTTCCAGCGCCTCGTCCGCCCGCTTCACGCGCTTGGTCTTTTGCATCATCGGCGCGGTGGGGAACAGGAGCGGGTGATGGGCGACGATGATGCGCACCGCGTCGGGGGAGGCGCGGGAGAAGCGCTCGGCGAGGTCTTCGAGCTGGCCGCGCGAGATGGTGCCATGGCCCCAGTTCCAATCCAGCCGCGCCCGGCGCGAGGTGCGCATACCGACCAGCACTACGCCGTCCATTTCGAGATAGGGCTCGAGATTGCTGGCGATGTATTTCTTGTAGAGCCCGTATGGGTTTAGGAAGCGCCGGAGGATGTTGACGGCCGGCACGTCGTGGTTGCCAGGCACGGCGAAAACGGGAGCCTTGAGCGTATCGAGAAAGGCACGGGCCTGCTCGAACTCCTCCTTGGTGCCTACCTGGGTGAAATCGCCGCTGGCGACGATCAGGTCGGGATTTTGGGCGTTGATGTCTTCGGCGAAGCCTTCGGCCAGGACAGGGTCGTGATGACCAAAGTGGAGGTCGGAAATATGGAGGATCTTCATGCGGCAGCAACTGTTGCGGTGGCCTCGGCGGGCACGATGACGGAAAGGGCCTTGGGGCGGATGGCGAATTGAAGCGGCGTGCGCAGCGTCTCGACCTCGCCGTCGAACATGACCTTCACCAGGTCTTTGCGCATGTTGATGGTGACGGAATTGACGGTTTCGACGCTTAGCGCCTCGTCATCGCGCCAGCGCCCCAGCAGCATGGAGGTGGTGAGGCGGAGGAAATCGCGCATGTTGAAATGGTGGAGGACGTAGAGGGTCAGCGTGCCGCGATCGAGGCTCTGGCGGGAGAAGAACCGGCCGACGCCCTCGTCGTAGGAATTGCTGGCCACCGCGATGGCCTGGACGCGCTCGATGCGGCGTTCGCCCTCGCCGGGCTCGATCACCACGGCCATGCGCTTGGCGCGGGCGAGGCGGCGAAAGAAATAGCGCAGGAAGCCGATCTTGGCGGCGGTGTCCTGGCGGCCGCGGATATATTCGCGGCCGGCGGCGACGCCGGGGATGAGGCCGATCACCACCTTGTGGAGGAAGATGCGGCCATTGACCTCGCCGACATCGATGCGATGGGTCTCGCCGGTGGCGAGCGCAGCCACGGCCTCCGAGATTTCGAGCGGCACGTGGAGGTCCTTGGCGAGGGCGTTGACCGTGCCCAGGGGGAGGATGGCGAGGTTTTTGTCCGAGCCGACCAGGGCGGCGGCCAGGGCGGTGATGGTGCCGTCGCCGCCGGCGGCCACGACCGTGGGGGCCTCGCTGCGCATGGCGTCGGCGATGCGTTCGCTCAGCGGCAGTTCCTTGCGCGCGTCGATGGCGGCGAGAAGCCCTCGCGCCTCGAACAGCCGGGCAAGCGCGGTGGCGTCGATGCCGGTGGCGTTGGCGGTGCCGGCATTGGCGTTGAGAATGACGTAGTAAGAGAGCTCGGGCATGGGCGTTCCGGTCCTCGCGCTAGGCTGGTCCTGCGGAACGTGTGGCGGGCATGGTACGTTGCGTCGTGGAACAAGGAAGCGTCAAAATGTTCAACAGACTGGGGCGATCGCGCCATATCCGCCGCGTCCGCGACTTCGTGACGGGGGAAGCGCCGCTCCTGGCAGCCATTGCGCTGATCAGCGGGCTGATCCTGGCCTTTCTGCAGATCGCCGACGAGGCGCTGGAGGGGGAGATGGAGGCGTTCGACAACGCCATCCTGATGCTGTTCCGCGACCCCAGCAATATCGACCAGGTGATCGGGCCGGTATGGCTGCATGAAATGGTGCGCGACATCACCGCCCTGGGAAGCTTTGCGCTCTTGGGGCTGATCGTGCTCGGCGTCTGCGTCTATCTGCTGATGGCCAAGATGCGGGCATCGACGCTTTTGGTGGTGATTTCGGTGCTGGGGGGAACGCTGCTCAGCACGGTGCTCAAGATGGGCTATAACCGGCCGCGGCCGGACCTGACCTCGATGTCGCACCAGTTCACGGCGAGCTTTCCGAGCGGTCATGCCATGCTGTCGGCGGTCACCTTCATGACGCTGGGTGCAGTGCTGGCGCAGCTGGCGCCGACGCGGGCCTTGCGCATCTTCACCATTGCGGCAGCGATCTTTCTGACGGCGATTGTAGGTTCAAGCCGCATCTTCATGGGCGTGCACTATCCGAGCGACGTGCTGGCAGGCTGGTGCCTGGGCGCGGCCTGGGCGCTGTTGTGCAGCACGATTGCGGTCGTGCTGCAGCGGCGCGGCAAGGTGGAGACGCCGGCGGAAGACACCAGCGCCTGAACTAGAACTCGCTCCAGTCCTGCTGCAGCGCGGCATTGCCGCGGCTGAGATAGGCCTTGGCCACCTGCTTGACCTTGCCCTGAAGCGCCTTGATGCCGCTGGGCTGCGCTTGAGCAATCGCGGCGGGTTCGCCTTGGTCGCGTACGCGGAAGACGGAGATGACGCGGTCAAGCTCACTGGCCTGGGCTTCGGTCTGCTCGATGGCGGCGTTGGTTTCTTCGACCAGAGCCGCGTTGTGCTGGGTCATCTCGTCCATCTGCCGCACCGCGGTGCTGACTTCGGCAATGGCCGAGGTCTGTTCGGCGCTGGCGCTGGCGACGGCCCGCATCAGCTCGTTGTTTTCCTCGACAGCACCCAGGATGGCCTGGAGCTTGTCACCGGCAAGGGAAACGAGCTTGCTGCCGCCGCTGACTTCGTGGGCGCTCTGCTCGATGAGTTGCTTGACGTCGGCGGAGGCCTGCGCCGCTGACTGTGCGAGGCGGCGCACTTCCACGGCTACCACGGCGAAGCCCTTGCCGGCCTCGCCGGCCCGTGCCGCCTCGACCGAGGCGTTGAGCGCCAGGAGATTGGTCTGGAAGGCGATGTCGTCGATCAGGCCAATGATGTTGGAAATCTTGGCAGATGAGGAGGTGATGCGCTCCATGGCCTGGTTGGCGTCATTCATCACCTGGCCGCCCTCGCCTGCCAGCTGGGCGGCAATCCGAGTGCGGCTGGCTGCTTCCTCGGCCTTGCGGGCATTGTCGCTGACGGTGGTCGCGAGCTGCTCCATGGCGGCCGAGGTTTCCTCAATGGTGGCCGCCTGGCGCGTGGTACGTTCGGAAAGGTCATTGGCGCCGGCCAGGATCTCGCCAGTTGCGACGCGCAGCGAACGGGAAGCGCTGCGCAGCTGCAGGACCAGTTCGCCCAGCTTGTCGCTCACCGCATTGGTATCATCGCGGAGGCTGGCAAAGGCACCATGATACTGCCCTTCCATGCGCAGCGTCAGGTCGGTGCGGGCAAGTGCTGAGAGAACGTGGCCAGCTTCCTTGAGCGCTGAATCGGTGGTTTCGAGCATCATGTTGAGATTGCCGGCAACCAGATCGAGATCGTCGTCGCCGAAGCGCTCCTCGATGCGGGTGCCGAAGTTTCCCTGGACGGCCGCGGCGATGACAGTTGCCGAGGCGGCCTGGAAGCGCTGCATGGTGGAGGCGCGCTGGGCGGCAAGCGCTGCCTGCTCGGCCTTGGCCTCGTCCGACAAGCGGACGGCGCGCCCGTTTTCCTGAAAGACTTCGAGGGCCTGAGCCATGCGGCCGAGTTCGTGCTGGGCACCAGCGCCGGTGATCTCAAGGTCGTAATTGCCGTTGGCGAGCTCACCCATCATCCGCGTCATGCGGCGGATTTCGCCAGAGAGCCAGCGGGCGGTCGTGAAGGCGAAGCCAAGGCCGACCAGAATGCCGATGACGGAGCCGATCATCACCATGAATTCAGTGGCGTCGAAACGCTCCACGGCATGGGGGCCAAGATTGTTCTGACGCTCCTTGGCGTGATCGAAGATGGCCTTCAGGTTCTGCGCCATGCTTTCGGCCAGGCTATCCAGCTGCGGAACGGCGGACATGTCCCCGTTCGCTGCGACCTTGGCAAAGATCTCACCATAGCTGGTGCCGGTTTCCACCAATTTGGCCAATTCGTCCAAGGCGAGTTGGTCGCCCTCAAACATGGCATAACCATCAGCATCGATGGTGCGCACGTCGTCGATCTTGGCAGTGATGTCCGCCGCCGAGAATTCACCGGTGTTCCGGAAGAAATCGTCTGCTGCAAGCCGCAGATCGATCAGGTCATTGGTGTAGTCACTGATCTCGAGCGTCTCACGCGCTGCCTGACGGTACTGCTCGAACACACCCGACAAGCTGGATACGCCATACGACGACATCGCGCCGATGGCAGCGAGAATGGCTATCAAGACACCGAATGCGCCAATGATGCGGGTGGCGATGGAGAGGTGGGACAGCATGATGAACCTTTGGAGCGCGGCAACGCTGTCAACCCAGTTCGACAGCGCTAAAGCCTCTTATAGTGTTCAGGCCGTTAATTTTATTTCCTGACGGGACGCTGACGAAAAGCTGTCGGCTTGCTTACGAAGGCCCGGAGGCAAAGTCAGTGCGGCCGCTTCTCCCCTGCTTCAATGCGGATGGGCAGCACGTTTTCGGCCGGCGGAAGCGGGCAGACGGCGAAGTCGGTATAGGCGCAGGGTGGGTTGATGGCCTTGTTGAAATCGAGGACGATGCTGGTCTCGGTCACCTCTTCACCAAAGACGAAGCGGCAGGCGCCATAGGTGCTGTCGCGCGAGGTGAGGTCGCGAATGACAAATTGCGGCGCCTCCGGCGTTCCGTGGGTAGCCAGCAGCTCATAGGTGACGCCGTCCCGGCTGAAGACCGCCTTGTGGGTCGCTGCCACTTCGGTCGCGATGGACTTGGACGTATCGATTGTGAGGCCCTTGGGGGCGTCGAGGACCACCCACGCGGCCGCGATGCGCCAGCTTTCGTCGAGGGGGAAATACTCGATCGGCGGAAAGGCATCGGCAGCGGTCGAGGCGGTATCGCGCACGCGCAGCGCGTTCTGGCCGTTGAGCGTGGTCACCTCGAGCAGGAGGGACCCGGAGGTGAACCGTGGCGGTTTGTATTTGGACAGCTCGAGCTTGATCGGCGCGCCGCCATCGGCCGGATGGTAGGTAACCTCACCGCTGGCATCCTGGGTCAGGCGGCCGACCTGGCCGGGTCCGGTGGGCAAGACGATGTCGTTGTCGGGGGCGCTGCCGACCGAAACCGTCCCTTCCGACAGCCGGTCGCGCGCGATGATGTTGAGCCAGCCATCGGGCGCCTTGAGGGCGGCAAGGCGGCGGGTTTTCCAGTCGGCATAGGCGCTGGCATAGTCGGTCATGAGGTGTGGTCCTTGAAGGAGAGCCGCGGCACGCTAGCCAGCAGACGCTGCGTATAGGGGTGTTGAGGCCGCGCCAGAACCTGACGCGTTTCGCCCTGCTCGACGATGCGACCTTTCTCAAGGATCACGATACGGCGGCAGAGCGCGGCGACAACGCCGAGGTCATGCGAGACGAAAAGGAGGCTCATGTCGGCGCTGAGTTCGCGCAAAAGCTCGACGACATGGATGCGGGTGGTGAGATCGAGGGCGCTGACGGCTTCGTCCGCCAGAAGGAGCCTCGGACCTGGGACGATGGCGCGGGCAATGGCGATGCGCTGGCGCTGGCCGCCCGAAAACTGGTGCGGGTAACGGGTTCCGGCGTCGGGATCGAGGCCGACCGATTGCAGGGCAGCCGCCACCATCTGGCGGTGGTCCCCCTCAACCTTGAGGGAGCGCAGGGGTTCGGCAATGATCGAGAAGATGGTCTGGCGCGGGTCGAGCGAGGAATAGGGATCCTGATACACCACCTGGGCCTGCCGGCGGAAACCGCGCATGAATTTGCGGTTGCCGGGGTCGAGGCTTTGTCCGTCAAAGCTGATGGTGCCGCTGTCGGGCCGCGCCAGGCCCAGCAGCAGGCGCAGGAGGGTGGTCTTGCCTGAGCCGCTTTCCCCGACCAGCCCGACAGTGTCGCCCTGTGCGATATCGAGCGAGACATCGTCGACGATGCGGCGGCTCGATGTGTACCCGAAGCTCACGTTGTCAACGCGTATGAGGCTCATGACTGCCCCTCCAGCGCCCGATCGAAACTGCGCGCTGCGGCCAAAAGGCTTCGGGTATAGTCGTGGCGGGGCGCCGAGAAGACGTCGGCCACTGCACCGGCTTCCACCGCTTCGCCCTGGCGGAGGACGACGACGCGATCCACCGTCGTGGCGACGACGGGAAGATCGTGGCTGATGAAAAGAAGCGCCATGTGGCGTTCGCGCACGAGCCGGTCGAGCAGGCCCAGGATTTCGGCCTGCGTGGTCACATCCAGCGCCGTGGTCGGTTCATCGGCAATGAGGAGATCGGGCCTGCAGGCAAGGGCCATGGCTATGGCCACGCGCTGGCGCTGGCCGCCCGAGAGTTCATGCGGATAGGCGCGCGCAATGCGCTGCGGCTCGGGCAATGCGACCTCGTTGAGCAGCTGCAGCTCTTCGGCCTCGAGCGCCTTGCCATCGAGCTTGCGCCCATCGCGGCGCGCACGGCGCCGCAGTGGCTCAGCCACCTGCTTGCCCACCCGCATCAGCGGATCGAGTGCCGTGAGGGGTTCCTGGAAGACGATGGCCACCGCCTTGCCGCGCAGCTGGTTCAACTGACGATCGGAGGCGCCGATCACTTCCTGGCCTGCAAGGATGACCGAGCCCTTTGCTGACAGACCCGCTGGAAGCAGGCCGGTGGCGGCAAGGGAGGTCAGCGACTTGCCCGAGCCGGATTCGCCGATGAGCCCCAGCCGTTCGCCACGAGCCAGCGAAAAGGACAAGTTGGACACGAGCGGTGTGTCGCCGGCGAAGACCGAGAGGTTGCGGATGGTCAAAAGGTCGGTCACCGGCCGCGCCTCGTAGGATCGATGGCGTCGCGCAGGCCGTCGGCCAGGAGATTGACGCCGATGGCGAGGGAGACCAGCGCCAGGCCGGGGGCGATGGCCCCGAGGGGAGCGGTATAGACCGTGCCCTGCGCTTCCTGGAGGATGCGGCCCCAGGAGGCATTGGGTGGCGGCGCGCCGAGGCCGAGATAGGAGAGCGAGGCTTCGGCAATCACGGCGAGGCCGAACTGCAGGGCAAAGTTGACCGAAAGGGTTGGCCATATATTGGGCAGGATGTGGATGGCGACGATCTTTGGCCAGGAGCTGCCGGAGGTGCGGGCCGCGGTGATGTAGTCCATGACCAGCACCCGCTTGGCGAGGATGCGCGTCAGGCGGGCGACGATGGCGGAGAGCGCGACGCCCAGCGCGACAACCGCGGACCAGAGGCTTGCCGTATCGCTGGCCGCCACCACCAGCATGGCGATGAGAAGGGTGGGAAAGGCGATCAGGATATCGAGCGTTGCCGCCAGGGCATCGTCGAGCCACTTGCTGGCGAAGGCCGCCAGGAGGCCAAGGGTGACGCCGATGGCGGCCCCGATGGTGACGGCGCCTATGCCGACCAGGAGCGCTATGCGGCTGCCGATCATCAATTGGGTGGCAAGGTCCCGGCCCAGCCGGTCGGTGCCGAGCCAATGGAGGGGTCCCGGGCCTTCGAGCCGCATGCCGGCCATGGCGATTGGATCATAGGGCAGCCAGACCAGGGTCAGGAGGCCAACCGCGACATGGAGGCCGACAAGCACGAGGCTGGCCCAAAGCGTCAGGGAGTGGCGCCGCCGGTGGCGGGGCGCGGTGTCGACGGCAGTGCTCATGTGGCTGCCCTTCCCCGGCCGCGCAGCCGCGGGTCGATCAGGCGCTGGGCGATATCGGCGGCAAAGCCGATCAGCAGCACAAGCAGCGTCGAAATGAAGAGGACGCCCTGCACGTTGGGATAGTCGCGCTGCTGGATGGCGAGGAGCAGCATGGAGCCAAGGCCCGGCAGCGAAAAGACGCGCTCGATGACCACGGCGCCTAAAAATGTGCTGGCGAGCTCGATGCCGAGAATGGAGATCACCGGAACGGCCCCGTTGCGCAGGCCATGGCGCAGCAGCGCCTCGGGGAAGCTGGCGCCCAGGGCGCGCGCGGTGCGCAGGAAATCGCTGCCCAGCACGTCAAGCGTAGCGGCGCGCACATAGCGCAGGAGGGACGCGGCCATGACGAGGCCGATGGTCAGCGCCGGCAGGATCATGCCGGTGATGGCGGCACCGAAATCGGCCCAGCCCTTGAGCGGAAAGCCGCCCGAGGGAAGCCAGCGCAGGTTGATGGCAAAAAGGGTGACGAGGAGAATGCCGACCCAGAAGACGGGAATGGCAATGCCTAGTTGGGACAGAACCGAAATGGCGGCGCCATACCATTTGTTGGAGCGGACGGCGGCGAGCACGCCGAGCGGGATGGCAAGGAGGAGCGCCAGCAGGAAGCCGAACAGGGTGAGCGGCAGGGTGACGGCCATGCGGTTGGCGATTTCACCCAGGACCGGGGCGCGGCTCACGAAGGATGTTCCGAGATCAAGCCGGGCGAGATTGCCGACAAAGCTCAGGAACTGCGCATAAAGCGGCTGGTCGGAGCCGACCTGGGCGCGCGCCGCGGCGATCTGCTCGTCGGTGGCGCCGACGCCGAGCAAGGCATTGGCCGGATCGCCGGGCAGCAGGCGCAGCAGCACGAACAGCACCACGGCCGCGACAAAAAGCGAGGCGACGAGGATCAGCGTGCGGCGGAGGAGGTAGGCGAGAATGGCAAGGTTCCTTGCGGGCGATCAGCGCAACATAGAGCCAGCGCAAAGCCAAAGCCACCGGCTTGCGGCCGGTGGCGAGCGTCAGAGTGAAGCAGCGCTTGGGCGCTACTGGCTCTTTTCGATATCGTAGGCAAAGAACTGCGAGTTGAGGCCGTTGACCGGGTAGCCGGAGACATTGGCCGCCGAGACGACGATCTGCGGATAGAGATAGAGCCAGTTGCTGGCGGCATCCTCGGCGATGATGCGGTTGGCTTCGGTGAGCTTTTCCACCTGTTCGGCTTCCGAACCGGCGGCCTCAGCATCGGCGACGAGCTTGACCACGTCGGGATTGTTGTAACCCCAGTAGAAGTCGGGATTGCCGTAAAAGACGATGTCGCGGTGGTTGACGTGTTCCTGCAGCGTCGCCTCGAAGTTCTTCTCCTGGTAGACCTTGGTGTACCATTCGTTGGCGGTGATGATGTTGATGTTCACCGTCACCCCGATCTTGGCATATTCGGACTGGAGGAACTGCGCCACCAGCGGGTGCGGATCGTAGTCGGGCGTGTCGAGCGTAAACTCGAAGCCGTCGGGGTAACCGGCTTCGGCCAGCAGCTGCTTGGCGCTTTCGACGTCATAGGCGTCGACGCCCGTAAGATCGACATACCAGGGATCGGTCGGTGGCACGAAGGAGCCGATCAGCGTGCCGTATTCACCCCAGATGGAGTTAAGGAGACGCGCCTTGTCGGTGGCGCGGGCCAGGGCCTTGCGCACCTGGACGTTATCGAATGGCGCGACGCGGTCGTTATAGGCCAGCAGTTCCTTGGTGGTGGAGGCGCCCTCGGTGATCACAAAGGCCGGGTTGCCGGCGAACTGGGCCAGGGAATCGGGGCTCTGGACCGAGGTGATGACGTCCACCGCATTGGTGAGGAGCGCATTGTTGAGCGCGGTGGCGTCGGTGAAATAGGTGTAGACGACTTCGCCATTGGTGGGCGCTTCGTCCCAGTAGCCGTCGAAGCGCGCGAGCGCCAGGGCCGAGCCGCGGCGCCATTCACCTAGCGTATAGGGACCGGTGCCGTCTTCGGTGGCGGTGATGTCGGTGGCGGCGTCGTTGACGATCCAGACATAGGAAAGGTTGTAGGGCAGCGAGATGGAGCGGGCCGAGAGGGTGATGACCACCGTCTGGTCGTCGGGCGTCTCGATCGCGGAAATGGTCGAGAGGCTTCTCTTGCGCGAGCTCTGCGAGGTTTCGGCGGTGACGCGCTCGATGGAGTATTTGACGTCGGCGGCGGTCAGCGGATCACCGGAGTGGAAGGTCACGCCCGGCTTGAGCTTGAAGGTATAGGTCAGGCCGTCTTCGCTGGCTTCATAGCTTTCGACGAGCCTGGGCTCGACAGCGCCGGCATCGGTCAGCTGGAACAGGGCTTCGTAGACATTGCCGTTGAAGGCCTCGTTGATGCCCTGGCCGGCGCCGGCGGTGTTGTCGAGATTTTGCGGCTCATAGAGCGAACCGATGCGGATCGTGGCGTCGGGATCATAATCCTGCGCCCAGGCAGCGCCGGAAAGGGAAACGCCGGCAAGGAGCGTTGCGGTGAGCAAAAGGCGGGAAGTGTTCACTGAAATTCGTCCGTCAGATGATGCTGATTGGAGCATAGCCCCTGCAGGGAGAAACGCTACCGACTTTATAGCCTTTTATTGCGCTAAGCGCTTCATCCGGGACATGTTTTTCGCCGCCGCTGCCGGTGCATAGTGGGAGAAGCGGCGTCGCAGATCGTGGCCCTCGGGAGCCCTTACGAGTGACGATCACCATCTTCCTCCGATCTCAATTCCACTCTAGGAGCGTTTTGTGGTACGGTTTGCTGTCAAACTGTTCTTTGGTAGATCCTCATGCCTACGAATCCTTGTTTCAGAGAATGGCGCTTGCGGGCGATCAAGCTGATGGAGGCCGATGGCAGGCGGTCGGCGGACTCGCACCTGATCCCCCTGCCCTTGGCCGGCTTTCCGGGGATCGACATCTATCTCAAGGATGAGTCCAGCCATCCCACGGGCAGTCTCAAGCATCGGCTGGCGCGATCGCTGATCCTTTATGGCATCTGCAACGGGCAGATCGGCCCCGAGACGGTGCTGGTGGAAGCCTCGTCGGGTTCGACGGCGGTGAGCGAGGCCTATTTCGCCCGCATGCTGGGCCTCAAATTCGTTGCCGTCCTGCCGCGCAGCACGAGCCGAAGCAAGATCGAGGCCATCGAGTTGCAGGGCGCAACCTGCCACTTCGTGGAGGATCCGGCGCAGGTCTACCAGGAGGCGCAGCGCCTCGCCCAGTGCAAGAACGGGCATTATCTCGACCAGTTCACCTTTGCCGAGCGGGCGACCGACTGGCGCGGCAACAACAATATCGCGGAATCGATCTTTCAGCAGTTGTCCCTCGAGCGGCACAGCATTCCCCGCTGGATCTGCATGAGTGCGGGCACCGGCGGCACCTCGGCCACGATCGGCCGCTATATCCTGTTCAAGGGGCTGGCAACGCAGCTCTGCGTTCCCGACCCGCAGCATTCCGCCTTTTTCGCCGGCTGGACCGAGAACGACGCAGAAGCGCGCAGCGCCACCCCCTCCCGCATCGAGGGGATCGGCCGCCCGCGGGTGGAAAAGTCATTCGTGCCCGGCGTGGTCGACGCTATGATCAAGGTGCCCGACGTGGCCTCGATCGCCGCCGCCCGCGTGCTGTCGCGCCTCCTGTCGCGACGCGTGGGCGGGTCGACCGGCACCAACCTCATCGGCATTCTTTGGGCAGCCAGCAGGATGCGCGCAGCGGGGGAAGAAGGTTCGCTGGTGACGCTGATCTGCGACAGCGGTGAACGCTATGGCGATACCTACTACAATGATGAGTGGCTCCAGCAGCAGAGACTCGATGTCACCCCGGCCGAGGCTGCGGTGGAGATCGCCTTGCGCATGGGCGAACTCGATCCGGCCCTGATCAGCGACCAGTCCATATGCACAAAATGCTGATGCCTGCGGCCGCGGGTTAGACGGCGCAGCCGCGCGCATTGACACCGTGCATATACACGGCTAGAAAATGTCATGGCCGATGACGATTTCGATCTCTGCATGGTGCTCAATGCCCGCATGGCCGCGCGTACGGTAACCCGCCGGGCCGACCGCAAGCTCAAGGCCATCGGCATATCCGCCGCGCAGTTTTCCATCCTGGGGTCGATGCTGAAGCATCCCGGGCGCTCGGTCACCGAAATGGCCGACGCCATTGCCATGGACCGGACAACGCTCTCGCGAAACCTCGCCCTGCTCGAGCGCAAGGGCTTGGTGTCGACCGTCTCCGCCGAGCGTGGCAATGGACGCATCGGGGCGGTTACACCGGCCGGACGGAAGCTGGTGGACGACGCCAGACCGGAATGGCGCAAGGCGCAGGCGGAGCTGCGCGCGACGCTCGACAATCCTGATTTCGATACCGTTCTGGCGGGGCTGCGCCAGCTGGCGCGCCTCTGAACGCAACGCTCGCGAGCCTCCGCTCGCCGGTTACCGTGTATATACACAAGGAAAGACCATGCTGAAGCCTGATCCTCTCGATCCGATCGTTGTCACCGGCATGGGCGCCGTCAGCCCGCTTGGCGTGGGCGTCGAGGCGCTGTGGCGGGGCCTGCTGGCCGGACGCAGCGGCATCGTGCGCAACGATCGCTTCGACACGACGGGCTTTGTCAGTCACATCGCCGGGCTTGTGCCGAGCAAAGGGGCCGATCCGGACGGTTTCGATCCGGCCGCGTTTATCGACGGCAAGGAGATCAAGAAAATGGATCTCTTTATTCAGTATGCCATTGGGGCGGCGCAGGAGGCGCTGGACCAGGCGGGCTGGCAACCGACCAGAGCCGAGGACCAGGCGGCCACCGCCACCATTATCGGCTCCGGCGTGGGCGGATCACCCGTAATGGCAAAAGCCGTCGAAGTGATCCAGACCAAGGGGCCGCGCCGGCTCTCGCCCTTCACCGTGCCATCGTTCCTCGCCAACCTGGCAGCGGGGTGGCTATCGATCCTCCATGAGTTCCGCGGCCCCATCGGCACGCCAGTCACCGCCTGTGCCGCCTCGGCGCAGGCAATCGGCGACGGCATGCGCCTGATCCTGACCGGCGAGGCGGAGGTTGCCGTGGTGGGCGGCGCGGAAGGATCGGTCGATCCCATTTCCATTGGCGGCTTCGGCGCCTCGCGCGCCCTATCAGGTAGCCATGCCGATGCGCCGCACAAGGCCTCGCGCCCCTTTGATGCCGCCCATGACGGCTTCGTCCTTTCCGAGGGCGCAGCAGTGCTGGTGATCGAAAAACTGAGCCATGCCAAGGCCCGCGGGGCAAGGCCCCTAGCGGTCCTTGCCGGCTACGGCACCTCGGCGGATGCCTATCACCTGACGGCGGGTTCGCCCGATGGCGCGGGAGCGCAGGTAGCAATGCGCAATGCATTGTTTATGGCCGGCATTGACCAGCGCCAGGTGGGCTATGTCAATGCGCATGCCACCTCGACGCCGGTGGGCGACGCGGCCGAGATTGCCGGCATTGCCGCGGTCTTTCCCGATCGGGGCAAGGACCTGGCGGTTTCCTCGACCAAGTCGGCAACCGGGCACCTCCTGGGCGCTGCAGGCGCGCTCGAGGCGATCATCTCGATCCAGGCGGTGCGGCACGGCACCCTGCCGCCCACCATCAACCTCGACGATCCCATCCCCGAAGCCGACGTGTTCGACCTCGTGCCCAATATGCCCAAGGCCAAGGCGCTGGACTTTGCCCTGTCCAACTCCTTCGGCTTCGGCGGCGTCAACGCGGCCCTGATATTCGGCAAGGCGCCCGGCGCCTAGTTCCCCCTGCGCCAGCGAGCGGCTTCGCCCGGGTGGCGAGGGCTCATCCGGGCCCTTTCACCTGTCCTCCCAGGGCGAACGCCCGCGCCGCAAGACTTCAAGGTCATCCATCTTCAAGCCCACATCGGCAAGCACGCTGCCGTCGAGTCCGCAGAGCTGCCGATGCAGCGCCCGATACCGGCGCCGCTTCTGCCAATTGGCCAAAGCCTTGATCATGTCGCTTCTCCCGTTCGCGGGAGACGGCTTAGATGAAACGCCGGCCGCTGGCCCCACCTGTTTGAGGGGCAAGAGCACGCGCGCTTCAGCCTCCAAGGACCAGCGCAGCGATAAGCGCCGCAACGGACACGAATGCCGCGCCCCAGATGGCAAGGTCAACAATGCGCTCGCGCACACGGCGTTGAATGAGATCGGCGACGGGCTGGCCCTGGTGCGTGCCGGCCGCGGGGTTGGCATCTGCGGGGCCGTCAGCGCTTGTCGGATCATCGTCGCGTTCAGCTGCCGAGACCTCGACCGGCGCGGGGAAACCCCGACGCAGAACAATGTCCACCCGGAACTTCGCCGGCGGATCGCCCCATTTGAGGCGCCGAAAAGCAAAGACGTTGTTCCCCGAACGCTGCGCCTGAAGCTGTGCCTGATCTGCCATCATGCCAAACTGCACAGCGTTTCGCAGGCTGTCGACACCGGGCTGACCGGAAGATTAACCAGCGCTTGCCACACATCTTGGGCCGCGGCAGATTTGGACGATTTTCCGCGAGCGGTAAATGGCGGAGAGAAAGTCCGCCATACTGTCGTTCGCCGTTGTACATTAACATGTTCTATAAGGCGAAAAGGGGTTGAAAATCTCGGTGCTAGCGATTTACGTGTCCTTAATTGCACTCAACAGCGTCCCATTATCCACGCTTTGAAATGCACACAGGAGTGCACACCAAGTGTCCAGACCTCTTTCTAGGATGACCGATGCCCTGGCTCGCTCTAGTCTGCCGGAAGGGCGACACAGCGATGGAGGCGGACTCTACCTCAACGTAAAGCCGACCGGTACAAAGAGCTGGGTCTTTATGTACACCCGAGATGGCCGCCGCCAAGTCTTAGGCTTAGGTAGCTATCCAGCTCTTCGCTTGTCTGCTGCCCGCGAAAAGGCCAGCGAACTCAGAACTGCACTGGCGTCCGGCGTTGACCCAAAGGTCGCTCGATCTCCTCGTCAGGAACCAACGTTTGCTGAATGCACGACGCAATTCCTGGCCTCGATGGAAAGCCAGTGGCGCAATGACAAGCACCGCGCACAGTGGCGGAGTACCCTTGGAGAAGCCTACTGCTCGCCCATCCTTAAGATGCGTGTCGCTGATATCACTACTGACCATGTGTTGAAGGTGCTTGCGCCGATCTGGACCACAAAGCCGGAGACCGCATCTCGTCTACGTGGCCGCATCGAGCGCGTTCTGGACTTTGCCAAGGTTCGCGGCTGGCGAAGCGGTGAGAACCCGGCGCTTTGGCGGGGGCACCTCAAGAACATTCTGCCGACACGAGCCAGACTGACGCGCGGCCACCACGCTGCAATGCCTTACACAGATGTACCGGCCTTCGTGCTGCGTCTCAGAAAACTTGACGGAACGTCCGCCCGCGCGCTGGAACTGCTCATACTATGCGCGTCCAGGTCGGGCGAGGTTCTCAACGCTAAGTGGTCGGAAGTCGACCTCGAGAAGGGGGTTTGGCAAGTTCCGGCGGAGCGCATGAAGGCAGGCCGTGCTCACAGGGTCCCACTATCCAGCCGCGCTCTCGAACTGTTGCAGGAAATGCACGAGGCCAGGATCTCGGACTACGTGTTCCCGGGCCAGAAAGAGGGCCGGCCGCTTTCCACTATGGCACTAGAAATGCAGTTACGTCGCATGAAGGTAGTGGGAGTAACGGTTCATGGCTTCCGCTCGAGTTTCAGGGATTGGGCTGGAGAGGAAACAGACCACGCGAGGGAAGTTGCCGAGGCCGCTTTAGCGCATGTCGTCGGAGACGCAACAGAGCGTGCTTACCGCCGGAGCGACGCGTTGGAAAAGCGTCGCTTGTTGATGGGTGACTGGGCGAACTTTCTGGAGCCGAAGTGATGCGGAAGCAGCCGTTGTCGGGCGCTATGCCCCGCTCGCGAAACAACCAAGTTGATGACCAGGCAGAGTTCGAAAATTTCCTCCAATTCTATGGCGCTCCCGGTCTTAAGCCTGTACTACGCCCTCGAGATTTAGCCCTGCTTTCGCACATTTTGCCCAAAGACGTATCCGGGGCTGAAATTGCGGCGCGGCTGAGTTTGCTCGCAGCTGCTAGAGGCGTCGACCAAAGATCGCCGGACTGGATAGCAGAAGTCCTATTTCGGCTAGCGCTGGAACATCCAGATCTGAATGTGGTGCGTCAAAGCCGAGGTAGAGAACCTCTGAGCGACGTCGAAAACGACATCAGTTTCCTTCGTTCGACATGGAGGACGCATACCCAGCTTGGGCGTGCCAGGGGAAGCAAAGTCAGCTTCAAGCAACTCTCGGAGGTTTTGGCCATCCGAGATCATTTCAAGACGGGCAATCGCACAGGGGCCTACTACGGAACCGATGACTTTGCGAAACGCTCCCGCCAAATCGCCAGACGCTTCGCCCGCCTTCGGAACCTTCACCCCGACATTTGCGAGATGGAGTACAAACCCTATCGCCCCGGTACCGCTTAAAAGCGGCTTTTGGACGGTACATACATGTCCGACAAAATCAGGCAAATCGCTGACTATCGCAGCACAAGGAGCGATAGCGATGCACACACTGATATCCTCTGCAGTCCCGTCAACTGCAGTTGGCTTGGACGGCGCCGTCACCCTGACGATCAACCAGGCATGCCAGTACACCGGCCTTTCCCGGTCATTCCTTTACAAGCTTTTTGACTCCGGAACGCTCAAGCGGCTCAAGGCCGGTAAACGGGCGCTTGTCTTCAAGAAAGATCTGGACCTTTACCTTCTCTCATTGTGGGAGGCCAGTGAATGAAGACGGAAGAAAATCGGGGCACCGCAGCTGCGAACTGCGAGTGCCCCGTGAGCTACGGTTTTGGTTTCGATAGCTCCCCTACCCTATACCGAAATGCTTCTCGTACAAAGGCCTTCGTCTGCGCGGGCGTTCACTTTAGCCATTGCGCTAAGGAGGCCACCCATGTCCTCTGAGGCACTCAAGAAAGCGCACTCGCTACGAGGGCTTAAGCCTGCGCTTAAGCAATTGCTGATCCACCTCAGTTGGTCTCATCAGCCAGGGAAGCCTCTTATCCAGACGTACCAACAGATGGCGCGGGCACTGTCGTCTTCGACGCGAACAGTATGTCGGCATCTCGGGCGCCTGGAAGCTTTAAACTACATCCGCCGACACCCTGCACGGCTGCCTGGCAACCGGCATCTGATGCAGGTTGAGCTCATATTTCTGGAAAAGGATCGGGAGGCAAAGCCGCGCCAAAAAGCGACGCCAGATCGGCGTCGAATCCAGCGCCAAAATGGCTTCCCTCTTAATAGAGGAACTAATACCCCTCTTTCCTCCCCTTGCTTCGACCAGGTCAAAATCGATGCACGCGAGGAGCCTGGAGTGTTTCGCGATTGTTGGAGAGCTTTGGGGGTTTTCGACTGGGAGGCGCGAGCCAGGATCAATCCCGTGACAGCTTTTCGAACCAGCCTTGTTGAAAGGGCTCGGCGAAAATCTCGTTAGAGCCAAGCGGGGGTGCCGGCCACTGGCACTCCCGCCCCACCACAGACTGGCCACGTCCGCCATTTTCGAAGGCATGGCGAGTGACGCGACGAACCTCACAAAACCTCATTTCGTCGAGCGAAAGCTCCACTCCATCGACAGCTGCCGGAAGCGAGGCAGCACGAGCGGGCACGATGACGCACCAAGTCGACCAGAAGCGAGCCCCTGCCGCCTAAATGGCTGGCGAGCACCAAGAAGCTGACGCTTAGGTGAAGAACTGAATGCCTTGAATTTGGAAGTAACCGTATGGCTAGCAGCAGAACTGACGAAAGCTCATTCCACCGAGGTGCGTTTTACAAGCAGCAGTACCAGCACGAAGCCCGTCGGCTGCTCAGGAAGGCTATGGAGAGTTCGGGCGTTTCGTGCCGAGATCTGGCAAGGAAACTGACCGGGATTGGTCTTCCGCATACGGCCGATGGCTTAGCTACCAAGATTTCTCGCGGAACCTTCTCGGCGGCTTTTTTTCTGGTGTGCTTGCGCTTAGTGCAAGGGTCAAACTAGGACAGCTTGGGCCTCTGCAATCCAAGAGCCATCTACAGACGCTGAGGATGTTCAGCGGTGAACCTCTTCCATCCGTCTGACGTACTCGAGCAGGCAAAGTACGAAAAGGCTGTTCAGGTTCGGAAACGGCACCTTTGGGGTGGGTTGCTGACAGGCTGCTTTTGGCGACACACCCAAGGTGAACGGACGGTAACAACGTGGACGCCTTGGCTTACGGGCGAAGTGCTTGTTTCATTATGAGGGGTTCTTAGGTTTCGTGCTTTACTGTGGTTATGAATCCCACCGCGATTGAAACCCGATGAAGCTGCGAAAGTCATCAGTTGCTAGCCAGATAACATACCTCTCTTACCTGTTTGCCTTCGTGCTGGTGAGCGTGCTTGGTACGTTTGGTTGGTGGGCCGCGTCGCGCATCGATGATAGAGCCATGGCGCGGGAGTCACGCTCCGTTCACGATGAACTGGCCGAAATTGCCGCGCGGCTGCCCATAGAGCAGGATAGCTCCGTCGTGTGGGACGATGCGGTGCTCAATCTGCGCAGTGGCAACACAGCTTGGATTGCCGACAACCTTGCAGAGTGGATGAGCCTTCACTTTGGCCACGATCAGATCTTTCTCCTCGACTCCAAGAACCAAGTGGTTCGTGCTGTGGAGTTAGGCTCGCCCGTACCGCCCGCAATCTATGAAGGAGAAGTCCGGGCATTGCTTCCCTTGGTCGAGAACCTGCGCAGGCAGATGGCTTCTGCTTCCGGTGGTCTCGAGGACAGCACCGAGGCGATCACCGGCCTTGGCCTCGCAGACTTCGTTCGTTTGGGTTCTGGCGCAGTCGCAATGGTTAGCATTCGCCCGGTGGTCCCTCACACTGAAGCAGTTCGACAGAGTCCCGGCACGGAATACCTGGCAATCTCGACGCGGCTCCTGAAGGGAACGTTGCTTGCTGAGCTTCGTGAACGGTCGGAGTTGTGGGACCTCGAGTTCTCCGAAGCCGCTCCGTCAGATGGAGAGCGCATCACAACCTCAATCGTGTCACGCGATGGACGCAACCTCGGTTACTTCAGCTGGGTGCCAGAAGAACCGGCGTTCAACCTGATCAAGGAAACAGCGCCTACTATCGCGATAGGGGTGCTGTTAGCGATTATCGCCGTGACCTTCCTGCTCCGCCGCTTACAGCGAACCACCAGCATGCTGGAAGTCACTCAGGAGCGGGCCTCCTTTTTGGCCTTTCACGATGCGCTGACAGGCATCCCCAATCGCGCGCTTTTTGAGGACCGCCTGGAACAGGCACTCGCCAATATGCGCCGTACTGGATCGAGTATTGCTCTTCACTACATCGACCTCGACCGCTTCAAGCACGTAAACGACACTCTTGGTCATCCCGCTGGTGATGAACTAATCCGTCTCGCCGCCAAGGGTCTTTCCGGCATGGTCGACGAGGTGGACACCGTCGCACGTCTCGGCGGAGACGAGTTCGCAATTATCCAGTTTCAGCCGCCCCATGCCGCAGCCGCAGAAGCACTGGGCCAAAAGATCGTGGACATGTTCGCAGAGCCTGTACCGATTGCGGGGGTCGAGGCGCTTGTCGGTGCCAGCGTCGGCGTTATCTTCACCAGCGACTCCTCAGTGGACGCGGCCGAACTTATGCGACAGGCAGACATCGCTCTGTACCAGGCCAAAGAGAGTGGCCGCGGCCGGTATCAACTCTTCGCCGGCGAGCTGGACCAAGCGGTGCAAGAGCGCCGCGCCCTCGAAATGGACCTGCGAGCAGCCCTAGCCTCTGGCGAAGGACTGGAACTGGTTTATCAACCCATCTTCTGCACTTCCGACGGCAGCTTGGCTGGTGCAGAGGCATTGGTGCGCTGGACCCATCCCACCCGTGGGCGCATGTCGCCAGAAACCTTCATCGGCTTGGCCGAAGAGCGGGGCCTCATCGATCAACTAGGGATATGGGTCATGCGATCTGCGTGCGCGTTCGCGGCAGAAACGTCCCTTCCATGGATTGCGGTGAACGTTTCGCCCCTACAGTTTCGAAGCGAACGCTTCGGTGACTCTATTCGTGCAGTGCTAAGACAGACACGATTGTCGCCTCGCCGCTTGCAGATCGAGATAACTGAAGGCCTGTTGCTGCAAAACTCGCCTAGAGTACAAGCCACGCTGCGTGAGCTTAGGGCGGACGGCATCCGTATAGCACTGGATGATTTTGGCACCGGCTACTCGTCGATCAGTTATCTTCGCACCCATGGTATCGATAAGCTGAAAATCGACCAATCATTTACGGCCCAGCTCGGTTGTGACCCGAAGATCGAAAGCATCGTCAAGTCGATCGTAGAACTTGGTCGAGCTATGAACATGGTTGTCACCGCTGAGGGCGTCGAGACTGCCGATCAGCAGTCTATTTTAGCTCAAATCGGCTGCGACGAGTTGCAGGGTTACCTGCTTGCACGGCCAGTCTCGAGTAGTGAACTGATCTCGCTAACAAAGAGGCAGCGGCGTGCAGCCGGTTAGGCCTGCGTCTATCCATATATACGGATATCGACAAGGCAGTGGAGCGGGCGCAGGGGAGCTTCGAAGCGCTTGTCGCCTCAAATGGATACAACCTCATGAACCCCGACAGTCGAAGTCGTTCAATCCTTTTGCGTCGCTTGGGCTGAGCTGCATCCGTCCTGGCGCTGACGTCCTACGCTAGGAGCTACTGATGCTGCGCATGTATTCGCGTAACGGCAACAAACTCATTCCTGTTGAGACCTGCTTACCCGCAGATCCACCAATCTGGATGGACCTCATCGATCCGTCGCCTCAGGAAGTTCAGCAGGTCGAGCAGGGCATCGCCATCACCCTCCCCACCAAAGCCGAGATGGAAGAGATCGAACTGTCGGCGCGCCTCTATTCGGAGGAAGACGCTGTCTTCATGACCATGACAGCTCTGGCCCATCTCGACACTGACAGTCCCATCAAGACTCCCATCACCTTCGTTCTCAAGGGCAAGTCTCTTGTGACTGTGCGTTATGTCGAGCCTAAGCCGTTCCTGGCGTATCTGGCGCGTGCGCAGCGCGCCGGGGGTCTGCCGCACCAGAGCGGGGAGCAGGTGATGCTCGGGCTTATTGAGGCGATGATTGACCGCACTGCTGACGCGCTTGAACGTGTCGGCAACGAGATGGACACGATATCGAAGGAGATCTTCAAGAAGGGGCGAGAGAAAGCCAACAAGAAGACGCGCAACCTTGAAGCTTTGATCGCTCAGGTTGGACACAAGGCAGAGCTGCTGACCATGGTCCAGGAAAGCCTGGTGAGCTCTTCACGGCTCATTGCCTACTACGCTGCCGTACAAGAGGCGGGAGACGACAACCGCACTACCAAGCAGCTCATGCGGATCATCCAGCGGGATGCTACTGCCCTTGGAGACCACGCCCGAGCGCTGTCATCGCGACTGGATTTCCTGCTGAACGCGACCCTCGGTCTAATCAATCTGGAGCAGAACCAGATTATCAAGATCTTCTCGGTTGCGGCAGTCGTCTTCCTGCCGCCGACACTAGTCGCATCAATTTATGGCATGAACTTCGACTTCATGCCGGAGCTGGACTGGGTGATCGGCTATCCGTGGGCGATCGGACTGATGGCTTTGTCTGCCCTTCTGCCGTTCCTCTACTTTAAGCGAAAAGGCTGGCTTTGAGCGAGGTAGATGAAGGCTTACGGCATATCGCCTGAAGATCAATCGTCATCGACTTCGACTTCAGCGTCGTCGTTATCGGGAGCCATGTCACAGGCAGAGAGCGCTGAGCCAAGCGCAAGTGTTAGAAGAAATATGGCGGTCAGGCGTTTAAGCATTTTTGTCTCCTAGTTTCGAGCACAACGAGCAGGTAGGCAGATCGTTTCGCCTACCGCCGGCTTAAGGAAAACGCTCACCTACAGTTTCACCGCAGCGTTGCCGCCATCTGCCCAAAGCGCCGATCCCGTGACAAAGCTCGACATGTCGCTCGCGAGGAATAGCGCTGCTTTCGCGATTTCTTCGGGTTCAGCGATCCGCTTCATGGCATGCAGGCCTGCAGCCCACTCACGTTGGGCAGCGTTTCCAGCCATGTCGGTCGCGGTGCCACCAGGCAGGAGGGCATTCGCTCGAATGCCTGTTGCGGCGTAATCTGCGGTGATGCCGCGCACCAGGCCCATCAGACCTGCTTTGGCCACTCCATATGGTGCCATTCCAGGCAAGCCCACGCTGTTGCCAACGAAGCTGCTTGTGAAGATAAGTGCTCCGCCGCCCCCCTTCAGCATGGCCGGTATCTGAACCCTGGCACCTAGGAAAGCCGCAGTCAGGTTCACTGCCATAACGTGAGCCCATTGCTCCGGCTCGATCTCGGCCAAAGGCTTCATTGCTCCAACCAGTCCGGCATTGTTGAACGCGATGTGCAATCGGCCAAAGGTAACCTGCGCGGCAGCAACGGCCTCTTGATGTGTGCGCGCCTCACTCACATCGCCTGCAACGGCGAGGGCGTCGCCGCCACCGTCTCTGATCTCTTCAACGGTTGATTTCAAAGGTTGTTCGCGGCGGGCTACGAGCACTACAGATGCGCCATGTGCAGCAAACAATTTGGCAGCCGCCTGTCCAATGCCTGAGCTTGCGCCCGTGATGATCGCCACTTTTCCGTCCAGCAGTCTCATGCCTCAACTCCACTTGTGAAGTCGTGCAACTATGGCTTTTGGCCGGCGGGAACGACCCGGTTTTCACGCACCTGAGTGACGTCCAAAGCACCGCTCTCCGGGCTGCAGGCCGCTTATTTGGGGCGACTGAGATGGGCTCGACTGACGATCATGGCCTGCGGGGTGGCAAGTGGACTGACCGCTTTCGGTAGCAAGTGCCGGTAAGCGGACCTTTTTCCATGAGCCAAAAGGCGGCCATTCGTTTTGGCGGTGACCCTCCCTCGCAGGCGAGTCACCGCTCAATTAATGCGACGTATAGCTTGGAAACAGCACGTCGAGATCAAGCACGGCAATGAGGTGGTCGCCGCTCCTGACCAGCTTGGCGACGCTGCTTTCGCCACGTCCCTTGCCGTTCGGTGACGGGCGCAGGTCCTCGGGCTTTGCAAAGATGATGTCGGACACCGTATCGGCAATTACGCCTACATCCCGATCGCCCAACGAAACAACAAGGATCACCTTGCTCGCCTCCTCTTCGGCGCTATGGGCCCCCAGCATGGCGGCAAGATCATAGATCTCGACGATGCTGCCACGGATGTCGAGCACCCCGCAGGCGCCATAAGGCTGACTGGGCATAGGCGTCGTTTGTGACCATTTACGAATTTCGCGCACGGACATGATCTCGATGCCAAAGAGGCGCTGGCCGCAGGTGAAGGTCACAAACTGGTTGGCCGTTGCAGCGTCCGCGGCTCCCAGCGTCGAGCCGCCGGGCTGGGACTCTGGATCAGACAGAAAGTCCATTAGAACTCACTCCAGTCCTGCTTGACGGCTGCACTGCCGTGGCTGAGATAGGACTTGGCAGCAGTCTGGACCTTGTGCTGGAGGGCACGAATGCCAGTTTTAGGTACTAACGCCGTGCTGTGAATTACAGACGCTGCCTGCCGCTCACCGCTGCTGTCGATTTTGAACACGTCCACGATCTTGTCGAGCTCAACCGCCTGAGCCTCTGTCTGCTCGATCGCAGCATTTGTTTCTTCCACCAGCGCCGCATTGTGCTGGGTCATCTCGTCCATCTGGCGAATGGCGGTGGTGACTTCAGCGATGGCCGAAGACTGCTCGCCGCTGGCCGAGGATATGCCCTGCATCAGAACGCTGTTTTCCCGCACGGCCTCAAGAATCGCCTGCAGCTTTTGCGCGGCATTGTCGACGAGCTTAGTGCCGCCGCTCACTTCCACCGAGCTCTGCTCGATCAGCGCCTTGACGTCGGCCGAGGCCTGAGCGGCCGACTGGGCCAGCCGCCGCACTTCCACCGCAACGACGGCAAAGCCCTTGCCAGCTTCACCGGCACGAGCGGCTTCGACAGAAGCGTTGAGGGCCAGCAGATTGGTCTGGAAGGCAATGTCGTCGATCAGGCCGATGATGTTGGAGATCTTGGCTGAGGAGGTGCTGATGCGGTCCATGGCCTGGGTCGCCTGCTCCATCACCTGACCGCCTTCATCGGCAAGCAGGGCCGCCGACTGGGTGCGCGATGCTGCATCCTGCGCCTTACGTGCATTGTCGGTAACCGTGGTCGCCAGTTGCTCCATCGCCGCAGACGTTTCTTCGATGGCAGCCGCCTGCTTGGTGGTGCGCTCGGCCAGGTCATTGGTGCCCGCCAGGATCTCGCCCGTGGCCGACTTGAGGGCCCGCGAGGTGCCGCGCAACTGCCCGACCACGTCGGACAAGGTGCTGGCCACCGCATTGGTATCGTCGCGTAGCGAAGCGAAGGCTCCGCGATAGCTGCCTTCCATTCGCTGCGTCAGGTCGGTACGCGCCAGGGCGGCAAGCACATAGCCTGCTTCCGTGAGCCCGGCCGAGACCGTTTCCAGCATGCCGTTGAAGTTCGTGGAGATGCGATCGATGTCGGCATCGCCGAACCGGCCTTCGATGCGCTTGGAGAAGTCGCCCTCGACGGTGGCTTCAACCACTGTGTCGAAGGCGGCCTGGAAGTCCTGCATCATGGCAGCACGCGCAGCCGCAGCCTGGGCGCGAGTAGCTTCGTCCTGGCTCATGGCGGCGACCTTGATGCCGTTCTCCCTGAACACCTGGACGGCCGCGGCCATGGCGCCAATTTCGTCGTGGCGCTCCGTGAATGGGATCTCTGTCTGTAGATCGCCTTGTGCCAGATCGCCCATCGACTTGGTGATACGGCGAACTGGCGCAGCAATGGAGCGCATACCGAAGATTGCCGCTCCGACCAGCACAAGCATCACAGCTGCGCCAAAGGCGAGCATGATGGTGCGGCCGGTGCTCAATTCCGCATCGAGCTGGGTGTCTTCCTCCACCGCACGGGCGGTTGCCACCTCCATGCCTTCGACAAGAAGATCGCGCATTTGAGGGGCGATGGCATTCATTTCATCGACAACTGTCATAGTCGCGACAGATGGAGCGGTTACCTGGGCTGCTATGTCGGCTAGGCGCGCCGCCAGCAGGTCGTCGACTGCGCCGTGATACTGCTCACCCATCGCTTTAATCGAGGCTGCCCGTTCACGATTTTCTTCCGAGACCATGAGTGCCGTCGCCTGATCGAGGAGACTGACAAGTTCGGTGAACTCGGTGTTTGCCTGCTCGGATGCAACTTTCACCTGTTCGGGAGAAGCGTTGAGCCGCATGTCGCGTGTAAAGATACGCAGGCCCTCGACCGCCCCCTCGGCGCTTGCCATTAGCCGCGCGATAGACGCTTGTCGCTGCGCCTGATCTGCTGCATCAGCCATGGAAAGGCTTGTAATGACATTGGTCACAAGCATGGCGGCAACCAGCGTCACGCCAAGACCGGAAGAAATCGCAAGCTTGGTTCCAAGCTGCATACGCAAGATTATACCCATTGATTACACCCACTCAACACGTCCGAGCCGTAGCAACAGACCTATTTGTCGAAGACATAGGGCAAGGGTGCGTCTCGTCCCAACGAAGTGGCACGCTGCTTCTGTTCGTTCTTCATTCACCATAAGATGGATGAATTAAAAAGCAGTAAGCGACGCGGGATTTTATTAGCGGCTCACAAGACCTTAGTTAGAATCCCAATTCCTTTCGGACCATCAAGCGCTGTGTTTCAACTGGTGACGGCAGTTTCCCTCCTTTGAGTGGCTATAGCTGACCGGCTACTTCGAGGTGGATAACAGAACGTCCGGTTCAGGTTCACTGAGCCCGGAAAGCTGCCTTTACGTGACGCTCCCTCAACAGCGGCGCAATCGTCACAGCGTGCACAAGCCTAAATTGCAGACGCGCCTCCAGTTAGAAGAGCAACTTCAGCATGCTTCCGCAGGGGCATCAGTCGCTGACCATAAGAACATTGAGTTGAACTAGCCAGTTTGTTCTCCGTGGCTCGTTCGTCACGTCTGTTAGCACCTGCTCATATCGGCACCCGGAACGCTCTCCTGAAAGTTCAACCTTTCGGTCCAAGCGGATCTTGTGAGTATCTACCCAATCGAGGAGTAGTTTGTTGGCTCGCACCGAGTGATTGCGGTGCGTCAAGGTCGCGTACATGCCTCCCGGGATCACACCAGACCTGATCCGACCCTCGCCGGGTAACGAAAGGGCTGTAATAACGCCAGCCTCTACATCCATTCCACCGGCCATGTTGACGACGTTCAGCCGGAGGTAAAGCAGGCCAGCATGAGGTATGTTGCCTTGGTCCAGCCACACGATCAACTCTGCCCATAGGCGATCCCGAGCGCTTATCATTCCCCGAAACGGAATCGTCTCGCTTATCCCAAGCG
The DNA here is from genome assembly GCF_036563435.1 of Devosia sp. Classification (GTDB taxonomy): domain Bacteria; phylum Pseudomonadota; class Alphaproteobacteria; order Rhizobiales; family Devosiaceae; genus Devosia. The sequence goes on along the minus strand of NZ_DATCMJ010000019.1, from coordinate 10,750 downwards.
TATAGAGGCTCGATCGATTTTCCACTGCTGGCGGTTTGATGATGTCCATTGTGCCCCACTCTATGCATATGACGGGGTTACTGACGCAGCCACCCTTACTTCAAAGACGAAGCAGCACTGCGCGTAACGACATCTCATTGAGCATTAGTGCCCTCTTCGGGACTGGCTGCAGCCCACTGTAGCTTGACCAGTACCGTCGGCTGTTCTCATTTCTGAGGTGCCGAGGTGACTATGCCCTTCACCAAGGCATGAAAAGCGTGGTCGACGGCAAGCGGCGGTGCATATCGCCTCACATCGTACAGTCCCAAAAGAGCGAAGTAGATGCCGGTACCCAGACGTTTTGCAGAGGTGCTGTCATAACCCGTGAGCTCAAGGATCTCGGCCAAGTAGGCGATCCGGCGTTCATCCACGCGCGCGATCCGCTGGGCTACCACCGGCTCCTCCGCTGCCCACGCGCGCAAGGCTGACTCGGTGCGGGCAACGTCGATACCTTGCTCTGTGGCAATCAAGGCGGCGTCGACAACTGCCCGCATCCGTTCGGCAGGGTTCTCGATGGTATCAGCGGAGCTGATCACCAAACTGGTGCCCTCTGCTTCCCAGAAATCCAGCACAGCCGTGAGAAGCGCCGGCCGATCGGCGAAATGCCAGTAGAAGGAGCCTTTAGAAGTGTTGAGCCGCCGCGCCAGCTTCTCTATCCGCACGGCTTCGATACCGCCTTCAGCGAGCGCCGCCATCGCTGCAACTATCCAGTCATGCGGCCCGTAACGTTTTGCTGCCATTGCGCTTCCGAACCTTATCCGCGTCATGCCGCCGCATCCATACGGCCCCGTATGGACATCGGCAAGTCCCGGTGCAAGAACATACGGATCCGTATGGTTCAATGTATTGAGGCAACATGCCTGTTTTAAGACTGGAACTGAGTCCGTCGTGGTGGTTTGTGGCTGCAGGTGCCTTGTCACTGATAACAAGTGCCATCCACGTTTTGGCAGGCACCCCCGAGATCATGTCCCCCCTTCTCGCCAGCAACTTGCCGCATGTAGTGAAAGGCGTCTTTGATGTCATGTGGCACCAGATCACCGTTTTGCTTCTGATTGGCAGTGGCGCTGCGCTAGCTGCAGCCACACGCCCAGCCTGGCGGCGACCAGTCGCCGTGCTTATTGGAGGCCAGTTCGCGCTGATCGCGGTGCTGTTCCTCGGATTAGGTGCGATGTGGTTCTCGAGTCCTTGGCCGATGCCGCAGTGGGTGCTCTTCGGGGCAATGGCCATTCTCCTGCTGGTCGGTTGCCGACGTGGCGCCGCTTGAGACAGTCAGGCTTCTCTTTAGCTAGGATCACTCGTCAGCACTTCGGATGAAGCACCTATCGTTCGTATCTTTGTTGCTCTTCGAGAGAACGGACGCTGGCAGAAATCCGATTGTGTCGCTTGATGACCGCAGTGGGTCGAATGCAGTTCCCCAGACCTCGAATTGGTCGTAGCTTTACAAGACAGGGTTGGCCTTGCGAGATGACGGTATTGTCAGGCCGACTGAGGTACCTCTGTAGCGGCATGTTCTTAGGAGACAGCAAGATGTTTAACGACATCACCATTGTGCCGGTACGGACGGACCGCAAGGCGGTCTATCTCGCGTTTTCTGCCCGTATCGCCGAGATCTATCGAGAGTATGGTGCTGTTCGTGTCGTCGACTGCTGGCAGTCTGAGGACTCTGATGATGCTGACTTTCATGCTTCCGACGCCATGGACAATTACGCGGCTGGCGAATTGCCCGACATCAGAAAGCTAGCGGGTGCAGATGACGGTGAGACAGTCGTCATCTCGATAACCGAGTGGCCAAGCAAAGAAGTTCGTGACCGCGCCGTGAAAGCTGTCGTGATCGATCCCCGTATTCAGGCGACAATGGATGAAGAGCCGGTATTCGATGGCCGACGACTGATTGCTGCAGGATTCGATGTCGAGTACGACCTACGCTGACCCACCCTGTAGTGGCAGCTTCTGGGCGAAAAAGACACGCAGCTTAACGTTTAGAATGGGGTCGACAGCAGTCCCCTGCCATTTCGGTTTCAAAGTCGGTTTGATCGTTCATGATGTTCAACCATCCTTAGGACAGCCCGTGCAACCTTGTGCGGGTATTCCGAGGATCGTGCATGGCCTCTACGCAGGCAGCTAGGACTGCCGTAAAAAGTCGAACTCAGAAGCCAAATTTAGGCCAGTCCCGCCACAAGGGGCTGGCAGTCCAACTGACGTGGATTTCGGTCGGCTTAGGGTTATGCCTACTCCTGGTTTCGATCTTTGTTGGGTGGTGGGCGGTGCAGCGCATCGACGATCGTGCCCTCAGCGACCAGTCTGCGTTGGCTCGTGCAGGATTGCAGGAGCAAGCCGACGAGCTACCTCTCGAGCAGGATAGTTCCGCCATATGGGACGACGCCGTTATCGCGGTTCGCGCTAATGATGGTCCCTGGATGGCTGAAAACCTCGTCGAATGGATGGGTGAGTACTATGGCCACGACCGTGTGTATGTACTCGGTCCCGACAATCAACCCGTCCGTGCTGCAGAAAATGGCACCACCGCTCCCCGGCGCCGGTTTGAAGCCGATGCAGATGCGGTTCTTCCATCAGTCCAGCAGTTACGCAGGACAATGGCAGAGGCTGCATCTGGGCTTGAGGACTCTACCGCAGCGGTGCTGGGTCAAGGTGAGCTCGAGTTTGTCCAGCTTCAAGACGGCAGCGCCAATATTGTGAGCGTCCGCCCTATTCTCCCCAGCTCAGGTGCCGTCACCCAGCGGCCGGGCGAGGAGTACCTGCTGGTTTCTGTTCAGGCAATTGACTCGGCACTGACAAAGGTGATCGCTGCAAAATACAAGCTGGAGGAGCTCGTCTACAGCGGCACTGCTAGTTTGTTGCATTCGAGAGCCGCTGTTCCGGTGACAGCGGAGAACGGGCGCATCATTGGCTTTTTGACCTGGAATGCCAGATACCCCGCGCGTGAACTGGTGGCGGAGGTTGGCCCTCTGCTAGTTGTAGGTAGCATCTTCGGAGCTGTAGTATTGGCGCTGCTCGTTGTGCGGCTGCGTAAGACGTCGGGTGCGCTTCAGGTCAGCGAGGCGCAAGCGAAATTTCTCGCCTTTCATGATCCTCTTACCGAAATCCCGAACCGAGCTTTGTTCGAGGATCGCCTTGAGCGTGCTCTGGCGAGCGTTAGGCGCAGCGGTTCCAGGATTGCACTGCACTACCTCGATCTTGATCGGTTCAAGCACGTCAACGACACACTTGGCCACCATGCTGGCGATGAGCTCATCCGTCAGGTCGCGGAACGCCTTTCTTCATGCGTCCGGGATGTGGACACTGTTGCTCGGCTAGGGGGCGATGAGTTCGCTATAATTCAAATCGAACCCGCCGATGATAAGGGTGCAGAGATTCTTTGCGAGCGGATCATCAACTCGATCAGTCACTCCTTTGATCTAAACGGGGATGAAGCCGACGTCGGCGTGAGCATTGGCGTCGTGCTGTCCAACCAGACCGATGGCACACCACAAGACATGATGCGCAAGGCTGACATTGCGCTCTATCAAGCGAAGGCCACTGGGCGAGGTCGCCATCAGATCTTTGTCGGTGACTTGGACGACCAAGTTAGACACCGAAGGGCTCTTGAGCGAGAGCTTCGCTTGGCCATTGCAGGTGATGAACTTACGCTCGCCTATCAACCACTATATAATATCTCAGGCACGACCATCATTGGTGCGGAAGCGTTGGTGCGATGGAACCATCCGGCCCAGGGCCTGCTTTCGCCGGATCACTTCATAGAACTTGCAGAAGAACGCGGCCTGATCGGCGCCTTGGGTATGTGGGTGCTGCAAAGGGCCTGCGCCTTTGCCGTCGGGACAGATCTGGCTTGGATCGCGGTGAACTTCTCGCCTGCCCAGTTCCATGATGAACATCTGGCAGATCGCGTGCTTGCATGCCTGAAAGAGGTGGGACTGGCGCCTGAACGGCTTGAGGTTGAGATTACCGAAGGATTGCTGCTGGAGAGGTCTGCAGTTGTCCAGAGCACCTTGGCACAGCTGCGCGAAGCTGGTGTGCGCATTGCCCTAGACGATTTTGGCACTGGATATTCTTCCATCACCTACCTGCGTAAGTACAGGATCGACAAGCTCAAGATCGACCGCTCGTTCGTCGACCAGCTTGGTCATGACAGCGAGATCGATGAAATCGTCCGGGCAATCATCCAACTCGCCCGCGTGATGAAGATGCGGGTTGCGGCAGAAGGAGTAGAAACGCCATTGCAGCACAAGATCCTGCAAGGAATGGGTTGCGACGAATTGCAGGGGTACTTTCTATCAAGGCCAGTTACCCCCGAGCGCCTGTTGCAGATGGCTGGCTGTTCTCGTCCTCACGCACTATTGGCCTAGTGCTGAGATTACGGCAGCTTACGGAAAGTCATGAACTCGCGGCTAAGGTCTGATTTGGGGTGGCATCTGCCCGGCTCCGTTGGGGAAGGGGAACGGCGGCTTTGACGAATTGGGTTGAAACCGGACTGTTCCATCAGCAGTGGAACTGGGTATGGTGTGCGAGGGCTCAAAGCCTATAGAACTGGGCCATGAGGGTCGGGACGATGAGTGTCGAGTTTCTTCTAACTACCTTTATTGTCGTAGCGTCCCCCGGAACAGGGGCTATCTATACTATAGCCGCTGGGTTGGGCCGCGGTGGTAAGGCGAGCCTTTGGGCAGCGTTCGGTTGCACCGTCGGCATCATCCTGCACATGATCGCTGCAATTTCCGGCTTGGCGGCCATTTTGCATACAAGTGCCCTAGCGTTCGAGATCATCAAGTATCTCGGCGTCGCCTACCTGCTCTATATGGCCTGGATGACCTTGAAGGAGAGTGGAGTTCTCAGCGTCGAGGGCAGCAGGACTGAAAAGTCTGTTGCCGAGGTGATTGTTGAAGCGATCCTGATCAACATCCTAAACCCGAAACTCTCAATCTTCTTCTTTGCTTTCTTGCCCCAATTCGTTCCCGCTTCTTCTCCAAACGCGCTCAATCGCATGGTGGAACTAAGCAGCGTATTCATGCTGCTGACATTTGTCGTTTTTGCAGTATACGGCTTATTTGCCGCTTCGATGCGAAGCCACGTTATCTCGAGGCCTGCGGTGATGACCTGGATGCGCCGCAGCTTTGCAGCCGCCTTCGTAGCTCTTGGCGCCAAGCTTGCACTCACGGAGCGATAGACTTGAGGCCATAGAGCCGCAAAGCGAGAGAACCACCTTAAACCGCGCGGCGGCTCTCGAGGTCGCTAGTGTAAATGGCAAACGGCCGTGAGGGATCGACAGGAGGCCGACGGCATCGGGGTCGGTGGCTGCCACCCTCAAATTTATCGTCTGTCGATGATGGTTCCTGTAAACGTAAACGTCGAGATATCGCGGCCGCCTTCCTCGACGATTTGCATTTCCCAAGTGCCGCTGTTCCAGAAGCTGCGTCCGAGCTGCTTGATCATCTCGGTGCTGGTCACCTTAGCTTCGTAAAGCGCAGAGTGATCATCTTCCAGTATCGTACCCACGGTATCTGGAAGGTCGATGCCATCTCGAATGTGGAAAAGTATCGAGGCATGGTGTTGCTCCTGGTGGGCAAAACCACATCGCATCTCTCAATCACCGCAGGCTTGGACGAGCGCGGTGACACATGCGCAAACCCTCAACGCCAAGAAGGTCACATCAGCCTCTATCGAGGGAACCGTATTCGTTCTGACCCGCTAACCTTGATTGAGGAGAGTGACATGGCCGAAAAAAACAAACCGAAACCGAAAGCCCCGGACCTCAAAGACGTGGAGGCCGGCAGCGATGCTGATGCCACACCGATACCCGAAGTCGGAAAGACGCCGCCAGATCCAAACAAGGACAAGTAGTCGCGCTGCCGATATCGGGACCCACGTGCACAAGCCACGTTGAGGGGACGCTTCAAGCCTCTCATTTTTACGAAACCTTTGCGGGGTCTCAGTTTGCGAGGCTTGAAGCGTTCCCCCACACCATCGATGTATGAGGGAGGGCTCTAAGTTCCCACCTACACCCCAACGCCAATCGGCAGCTCAGGGGTGGTTTCCAGACCGTCTGCTATGAGGCAGTATTGAAAGCAAGCGGACGTGGAGGCCATCTGTGAGAGATCAGACAGTCCTAGATGAGGTGCGCAGCTTTCACGCGAAACTAATGGCAGTGGCCAGCGGCTCAGACGATCAACGGCTCGAGCGCGTTTTCGAGTTAGTCCCCCGAGAAGCCTTCCTCGGTCACGGTCCGTGGAAGGTTGTGGTTAACCGTCGCTATGTCGAGACGCCGAGCGCCAATCCGATCCACGTGTACCATAACGGACTTGTTGCCCTTGACGAGGCGAAAAGGATCAACAACGGGGAACCGTACCTTCACGCAGCATGGATCGGCGCAGCCGCACCGGCAAGCGGCGAGGTCGTGGTGCACGTAGGTGCGGGCACCGGCTACTACAGCGCTATCCTGTCGATGCTGGTGCTACCAAAGGGGCGGGTACAGGCGTATGAGATCGAGGAGAGCTTGGCGCATCGAGCCGCCTCTAACCTTGATCCGTTCGAAGCCGTGGGTGTGGTGCATGGCGACGCAACCGCGATGGAACTGCCAGACTGCGACCTGATTTACGTGAATGCCGGCGTCGTCTCACCGCCCGGATCTTGGTTGCGAGCTTTGCGGCCGAGCGGGCGGATCATCTTCCCTTGGAGTCCATCGAACAGCGTGAGCCTCACCCTTCTGATGACAAGGTCCGAAAACGGTTTCGCTGTACGCATTCTAGGCCCATCCTGGTTCATACCATGCGTTGGTGCATCCGATTCGGCTGGGTGCACGAAGGTGCCCAATCCTCTACAGGCCCGCTCCATCACAAAGGCCTGGCTTACGGCCGATCGACCCCCAGACGAGACAGCAGTTGCCGTATGTCGCGACGTGTGGTTTTCGGGCTCGCCATACAAATCGCTTTGAAGCTTTCGGAGGACAACGGCACGAAAGCTCCGCTTCAATTGCCCTAGAGTTATTTTAGCCCTGCTTCGCCTGTTCGGCTCCGTGTTCCAGTGGCTGCCCTTTATAGTGTAGGGTCCAAAATCCCTTGTTGGCTGAAGGTTCGACGGAAAAGCCTGCCTCCTCCACCTTACGATCGATTGTCTCGCTTAGTAACAATCCTAGACCATTCTTAGCAGCCACTGACTTTGTTTGTTCGAGGCCAGCCACCAGCAGTTCCATGACGAACTCCTGTTTATTGCACCCCAGGAATTCGGTTACTGCATCAAGCTCAGCCAGCCTCACAGCGTCTATCCTTACGCCGAGATTTCGCACCAGCTCTTTCCTCTGCGCAAAGCCCAGCGCATTGGTGTTGGCTCCAGACCTATTCCCAAACTGCTGAACTCTCTTCTGTTCAATGATCTTCATGATCAGGAAGTCATCGAAGATGTCTTGGTCCTGTCGCGGAAGATCAGGAAGTTGCGCTTGGTTTGCAGCTGCTGATTGCGTGTACGTCAATTTCGACATGGGATTGCGCACTCCGTGGGCGGTTATGCGTGCACTATGCGAATTTTGCGCGCATATTCAAGCGTGAGAAGTGCACAGTTGAAGTTGGCGACAGCGTCTGCATTCAGTCTGCAGAGCGTTGGAGTTGTATGGCCGTAGTGGGGCAGGCTGCTGACCTGCCAATTCGAAGTGGTTAGCTGCCTGACAGCTTTCGGCGGCCGAGTTGCGCCAGCGGACTCTCAAGAGGATGCAGGCACCGTCGTGTACTGTGGCGCGCCGTCGCAAATCTCATAGTAGTCACCTTTACTGCCGACAAAGATGTGCGCGGCGATCTTAGTGCCGGTTGGCCCATCGAACGTGCCGAGCATCAAGCCGATCCAATCGGCCTCTGGCGGATCGAAAAACATCGACGACCCGCAGGTCGAACAAAAGCCACGCCGCACTTTTTCGGATGAGAAATACCAAGTGAGCTTCTCTTCACCGCTGATGGTGACGGATGACTTCTTCACGTCCACCCCAGCTTCGTAGTGTCCGGTTACCTTGCGACATTTGCTACAATGGCACGAGGAAGCCTCGGGAAGGCCGCCACGGACTTCGAAAGTTATCTCTCCGCAGAGACATGATCCTTTGTGCATTTGCGCGTCCTGGATACGAGCAGCAAGTGGTCAATCTTACAGTTCGTGTCCGCTGTTGGAAATGAGCTCGTTGCCTCCCAATGACCGAGATGGGGTCGTAAGCTGCCGATCAGCTATGCGCCCTTTTCGGTCATTCAGAGTGCTACTTCAATTTCCTGAAAGCAGTCGGTCGCTTAGGTCGCGGCGACGGCACTTAGCGGATGGTCTTATAATGGCAGCTTTTCGGGCAGCTGTAGACCAAGCAGACATCAACCTCCGTGGCGAGGGATTATATCGTGCTTCGGTCAAGCAACCATGGGTGTTCTAGCGACACTGGTTGCATCAGCCTTCCAGGCCAGGGCGAAAGAGATCCTCTTCGGGCCTTTGAGCATGCTGGCAATAGGGTCGGTTACCGACTGGCGAGTCTCGGGACGTTAAGCCAAATGGCGGCTCTTTGTTTCGCGTCCGCATCTTTGAACCTCTTCGACAAGCTGACGTTAGCCATGGGTTTATAGGTTGTCTTGGTGCTGCTTCAGGAGGGTATTACCCTTAGATCGTTGATGCAGAAGCAGAGAACGTCGTTGTCCTGGAAAGACCTGAAACGCGGTGCTCGAATGAGCATATTGCTCGTGGCTAGCAGTGCTGCGCCGCCAGGGTCTGCACAGGGTCCGCTTTTCGCATCCCCTGGGGACCTGCTGTCGTCCCTCTACGAACTCGTCCTCTTTGGAAGCCGGCCAACGACCTACTACGAGCCGTTCTTCTCAGATCGTGTTACCAACATGATAAAGGGTGGCACTCTCGGGCCCGCTCAGTTCAAGGAACTTGGGTTTGATCCGATGGTCGGCTTAAGCGAGGCCAGCCTCATCACACTGTTTGATCTTCAAACCCTGCAACAGGATGGAGCAACGGCTGAGGCAGTGGCGACTTTCAGGGCTGGTGACATACCGGTGACGATAAACTTCTCGCTTGTCCGGGAAGAAGAAGATGGCTGGCAGATTGATGATCTGCGAGGCAGTGCCGGAGATCACCACTGGTCCCTAGCCGACTTGGTTGAGGCTACCGAACAGTAGTTTTTGGCCGCGAAACGTCAGCTCAACTGTCATCTTCGATTTACCAGCTTGGCCGGTTTGGTCTCGTCTGATGCCCCGATCAGCCGCACGGTAACGAACTCGCAACCTGCTGAGGATCAACGTTTCCAGACGCAAGAATGCGAAGGATTGATCCCTGTGCTCAGAATAGTGCTCCAGCTGTTGTTGTTTGTCGTGATGCTCGTACCTGCTCTTGCAGAGGATTGGGTCGTGAGCCGAACGCGCGGCGTGGCTGAGCAAAAACTGAGTGGCAGATGGGTCGCCTTGGCGAGGGGCATGCCAGTCACAAATGGCGCGACGCTTCGGACCGGGCCTGACGGCCGAGTTGGACTTGCCCGTGGTGCCGAAGCCATTGAACTGGAGCCTGGTACCGAGATCCTACTGCGTGAAGGATCTGGGAAAATCACGAGTGTCATTCAAGCTGCGGGCCTTATCACCGTGGATGTAGAGAAGCGCAACGTTCAGCACTTCTCCGTCCAGACGCCCTTCATGGCCGCGGTGGTCAAGGGAACTCGCTTCCAGGTGGCGGTGGGAAGTGGGGCAGCCCGGGTTATCGTGGAACGAGGCACAGTCCAGGTGCAGGATACTGGCAATGACCTGGTCACTGACATCGTCCGCGGACAGCAGGCCGAGGTCGGCGTGTCTCAGCCTCTAGAGGTTTCCGGACCTGGTTCGGTAGCTGTGTTCTCGTTTGACGGAGTTCGAGTTGTAAACGGCACCGTTGATACTCCAGCCGACAGCCAGGGCCGTCCAGTAGATCCGGCGGATACCGCCGGCACTTCCACTGGCGGCAATGGCAATGCTGGAAACGCCGGCAATGGCAGTGGGAACGGCAACTCCGGTGGCGGCAACGGCAACGGCGGTGGGAACGGCAACGGCGGTGGGAACGGCAACTCCGGCGGCGGCAACGGCAACGGTGGGGGGAACGGCAACTCCGGTGGCGGCAACGGCAACGGCGGTGGGAACGGTAACTCCGGCGGCGGCAACGGCAACGGCGGTGGAAACGGCAACTCCGGCGGCGGCAACGGCAACGGCGGTGGAAACGGCAACTCCGGTGGAGGCAACGGCAACGGCGGTGGAAACGGCAACTCCGGTGGAGGCAATGCAAAGAAGGATTAGTGCGACGGATCAGAGCATCTGCGTATCATCCTGAAGGCGCTTGTCGGCTTTAGGCACTCAACAGCAGTAGGCGAACGACTGAGAATGTGTAGGCAGCGGACTGGCAGCGACGCGCTCCATTCCAGTCCTTCAGAATGGAACTCTCATTTCCGGAAAGCTGCCGTTCCATATCTGAGCTGAGAATGTCGCCATTGGGATGGAGAGCTGACGGGTTGCTCCCGCCAATCGATCAGACAGGCATAGGAATGACGAGTTTTGGTTTGCGCGAGCGTACTCGATGGGCTGGCAACTCTTGCGACTTAGGGCTTACTTCCTGTGAGATTTGCTGAAAGCGCATGCTGGATCAGCTCAAGCAGTTGCTCCCCCGCCGCAGCGATGTTGAACCCAACGTCGGCTAGAAGACTATCGATCAGCCCGCAAATACC
>NZ_DATCMJ010000016.1:0-8965 GCF_036563435.1 Devosia sp. | reverse complement strand
CGACATGTTCATTCTCGGCGCTTGCGGTGTCGACACCGCACTGGGCGTCACCGCGCTTGATGCGGCCGAGGCCGAGATCAAGCGTGTCATGATCGCGCAAAGCAGCCTTCTCACCATCGCGGCAACCACAGACAAGTTGGGCACGGTCGCGCCGTTTAAACTCGCCGACGCGACGCGGATCGACCATCTCGTGGTCGAGGACGAAGCCAAGACGGAGGCTTTTCGCCAGCTCGATATCGAGGTGCACCCCACTTGATTAGCAGGTGACCTAGCCCCGCTACGTCCGCTTTCGAGTCAGCATCAGACCGACTTAAGACCGTAGTGGGGTCGAGGGACAGACAGGGCGCAATTGGGGTGGTAGGCGGACCTTTTTTCAATGAGCCAAAGAGCGGCCATTGTTTTGGCTGTGACCCACCCTCGCAGGCGGGTCACCGCTCAATCAATGCGACGTATAGCTTGGAAACAGCACGTCGAGATCAAGCACGGCAATGAGTTGGTCGCCGCTCTTGACCAGCTTGGCGACGCTGCTTTCGCCACGTCCCTTTCCGTTCGGCGCAGGACGCAGGTCTTCGGGCTTTGCAAAGATTATGTCGGAGACCGTATCAGCGATTACGCCCACATCCCGATCGCCCAGCGATACAACAAGGATCACCTTGCTCGCCTCCTCTTCGGCGCTGTGGGCTCCCAGCATGGCGGCGAGATCATAGATCTCGACGATGCTGCCGCGGATATCGAGCACACCGCAGGCGCCATAAGGCTGACTGGGCATCGGCGTTGTTTGTGACCATTTGCGGATTTCGCGGACGGACATGATCTCGATGCCAAAGAGGCGCTGGCCGCAGGTGAAGGTCACAAACTGGTTGGCTGTTGCGGCATCCGCGGCTCCAAGGGTCGAGCCGGCCGGCTGGGGCTCTTGATCAGACAGGAAGTCCATCAGAACTCGCTCCAGTCTTGCTTGACCGCTGCATTGCCGTGGCTGAGGTAGGACTTGGCGGCAGTCTTGACCTTGTGCTGGAGGGCGCGGATGCCTGTCTTGGCCGGTGCTGGTGCGACCCGGCTTGGTGGCGCGGAGTGCCGCTCACCGCTGCTGTCGATTTTGAACACGTCCACGATCTTGTCGAGCTCAACCGCCTGAGCCTCTGTCTGCTCGATCGCAGCATTGGTTTCTTCCACCAGCGCCGCATTGTGCTGGGTCATCTCGTCCATCTGGCGAATGGCGGTGGTGACTTCGGCGATAGCGGAAGACTGCTCGCCGCTGGCCGAGGAAATGCCCTGCATGAGAACGCTGTTTTCCCGCACTGCCTCAAGGATCGCCTGCAGCTTTTGCGCGGCATTGTCGACGAGCTTGGTGCCGCCGCTCACTTCCACCGAGCTCTGCTCGATCAGCGCCTTGACGTCGGCCGAAGCCTGGGCGGCAGACTGCGCCAGGCGCCGAACTTCCACGGCCACCACCGCGAAGCCCTTGCCGGCTTCACCCGCCCGAGCTGCTTCAACTGAGGCGTTGAGGGCCAGGAGGTTAGTCTGGAAGGCAATGTCGTCGATCAGGCCGATAATGTTGGAGATCTTGTTCGACGAGGTGCTGATCCGGTCCATGGCCTGGGTGGCTTGTTCCATCACCTGACCGCCTTCATCGGCCAGCAAGGCAGCCGACTGGGTGCGCGATGCTGCATCCTGTGCCTTGCGGGCATTGTCGGTTACGGTGGTCGCCAGCTGTTCCATGGCAGCAGACGTTTCTTCAATGGCGGCTGCCTGCTTGGTAGTGCGCTCGGCCAGGTCATTGGTGCCAGCCAGGATCTCGCCCGTGGCAGACTTGAGAGCCCGCGAGGTGCCGCGCAGCTGACCAACAACGTCGGACAGAGTATCTGCCACCCTGTTTGTATCATCGCGCAGCGAGGCAAAGGCGCCGCGATAGCTGCCTTCCATGCGCTGCGTCAGGTCGGTGCGCGCCAAGGCGGCAAGCACATGACCCGCTTCGGTGAGGCCGGCGGACACTGTTTCCAGCATGCCATTGAAGTTCGTTGAGATGCGGTCGATATCGGCATCGCCGAACCGGCCCTCGATGCGCTTGGAGAAGTCGCCTTCGACAGTCGCCTCGACCACGCTGTCGAATGCACCCTGGAAGTTCTGCATCATGGCAGCACGTGCAGCTGCGGCTTGAGCGCGCGCTGCTTCGTCCTGGCTCATGGCCGCGACCTTGATGCCGTTCTCCCTGAACACCTGAACGGCGGCGGCCATGGCGCCGATCTCGTCGTGGCGTCCGGTGTAAGGGATCTCCGCTTGCAGATCGCCCTCAGCCAGATCGCTCATGGACTGGGTAATGCGGCGGATGGGTTTGGCGACGCCTTTCATTCCGAAGATCACCGAGCCGATCAGCACCAGCACCACCACGATCCCCAATGCCATGCTGAGCAGTTGTGCGGACTGCATTTGCTGGTTCATCGATGCGTTCTCTTCCGCAGCTCGCGATTTTGCGGTCTCGATGCCTTCCGCAAAGAGGTTGTTCATCTGGCCGGCTATGGCGTCCATCTCGTCAAGGATCTGCCTGCGTGCCGTGCTGGTTGCATCAGTAACAAGGAGACCTCCAGCAATTTCGCCAGCGATCACGCTTTTAAGCTGGTCAACATGGCTATAGTAATCAGCCGCAAAGGCTTGAAGCTTCTCAACCCGCTCCTTGTTCGCAGCTGAGACCATCAGTTGGTGAGCTTCGTTGAGGAGCGGCGTCATCTCCGCATATTCGGATGATGCGAACTGTTCACCGGACGCGAGTTTGTCTGCAGTTGTAGCAAGACGCATCTCACGTGTGCCCACGCGCATCCCCTGCAGCGATCCTTCGGCGTCGACAATGTTGCGGGCGATGGTGGACTGCCGCATTGCCATATCAGCCGCGACTGACACCGACTGGTTGGAGACTGCGCCTACTGCAAGCATGCCGACAACTAGCGCCACGCCAAGGCCCGAGGACACAGCCAGCTTTGATCCCAACTGCAAACGAGAAAGAATACCCATGTTACCCACTATCGAATAAATCTGACGCTCTGCGCCAGCTATTGCCAACTTTGAAGATCAGGCACAGCTCGTTGCGGCAGGCTGCGGATTCTCGTTTCGATCTCTAGCGAGAGAATATAGCGTTTGTTGCTTAAGAATATGTGTTGTATCAGGTATTAAGCTTGGATGTTCTTGGAACGAGCAAACTGTATTCCAAGACAACTTGCTTGTTCTAAGCTCAACATTTTTGCTCCGGGTACAAAAAAACTGTTCCGGGGTCGGGAAAACTGGTATCTAGGGGGCTATGTTGGGAACTGTTCACGTCATCGATGATGACAGCGCCGTACGGGATGTCATCGGCATCCTGTGCCGGTCCATTTCCACCCCATATGCGGAATATCCCTCAATCGAGGCATTCGATCAAAGCGAGGGTAGGACGCAGGCTGGATGTATCCTGCTCGACCTTCGGCTTCCTCGCTTAGGCGGCCTGCCAGGTGTGCAGCACATTTGCAGCAGCTATCCCAACCACCCGGTCATCGTCATGAGTGCCTATGCGACCACACGTACTGTTGCCCTGTCGATGAAAGCCGGCGCTGTCGATTTCTTCGACAAGCCGTTCGTGTCCCAAGACCTGCTTGATAGCATCCAGCAGGCTTTGGCTACCTCAAGAGACGCAGAGACGCCCCCCGAGCTCAAGATCAGGCTCGAACTTCTGAGCAGTACGCAGCGCCGTGTGATGTCGGTTCTGGCGCACGGCGCGAGCGACGACGAGGCGGCGGTCGCCCTGTCGCTTCACAAGAAGAGCATTCAGCGGCACCGCCGAAGCGCCTTGGAAAAATTGATGCTCAGTCCTGGCGAAGAAACTAAGTTGCTCGGACTGCTCGATGGCCCGTCAGTCCAAGGCGTTTCCTAGCTTGGGCCAGAATATGTGAACTTTGGTGCCCTCTCCGGGTGCACTTTCAAGCCTGATCGTGCCTCCAGCATTGCTCACAATGCCATGAACGATTGCCAGCCCCATTCCGCTGCCCTCGTCAGGCGCCTTAGTGGTGAAGAATGGGTCAAAGGCTCGTGCTCTTGTTTCCGCATCCATGCCACGACCGTTATCGGCCACCAGCACATGGGCGAAGCCGCCGGCGGATAGCCCAGGTTCATGCTCGAGCGCCCCAACTTCGCTGACGCACACATCGATCTTGGGGTCCGCGACGTTAGCGGTAGCATGCTGCGCATTTGTAAGAAGATTGAGCATCACCTGGTGCAAGCGGCTCCGTTCGGCAACAATGATCGGGCGGGAGTCGATGCGGGTGGTCAAGGAGAGATCATCAGTAAGACCACTGCGAAACAGCGCCATTACCTGGCTGACCTCGTCCGCCAACTTCAACGGCACTGGCGAGACCACTTCCCTGCGGGTGAATAGCCGTATTTCGCCTATGAGGTCCTGGATGCGCTGGCTAGCGTCGAATATTTTGAGCACCATCTCCTGCTCTTCCGAGCCTTCCGGCAGCTTGGCTGCAAGCAGTTGGCTGAGGCTGGAGATGGGGACCAGCGTATTGCCCACGTCATGGGCAATGCCGCCAGCGAGGGTCCCAAGAGCCTCAACGCGTTGCCTGTGCTGCGCCCGTTGCTCGATCACGGCACGCTGCTCGGCCGCTAGCTGCTCTACTGTCACATCGGCGACCACGCCCACATAGTGGGTTACCTGCCCACCGGCATCCTTGAGAGGAGAAATCGACAGGTCATTCAAGAACAGCCGCCCGGACTTAGTGTAGTTCCGTATCTTGGCAGTGGCCGGAACACCCCTGGCGAGCGCATCTGCGAGAACCCAACGCGCCGGCTGCTCCCGGTCATGGGCCTGCAAGAACCGGCAGTTCCTCCCCACCACTTCTTCTTCCGTATAGCCTGTGATCCGGCAGAACGTCTCATTCGCGAATATGATTGGGGCACCCGGAGACAGCTGATCAGTGATGACGAGACCTTCGCGTAGCGCTCCGACTGCCAGCTTCAAGAGGTCACGGATCATGAGCAACTCCTGCCGTTTAAGGCAGAACCCGGCTTGATCTAGTCAGTTCCTGAACGAAAAAATACCGCCGTGGCGACATCTATAACGACAATTTATCAGAGAACCGCCCCATGAGCTCCTGCTTACCACCTGCGACGGAGCATTTAGTTCAACGGCGGACCAGACGCTCTGGGGTAGAAGGCCGCCGAAAGGTTCCGGCAACCTTCTTATTGATCAGTTCACGCGGCCGAAGGAATGCGCGCAATGACCTTAATCTCGAAGTCGAAGCCGGCCAACCAGTTGACCCCGAGGGCCGTCCAGTTCGGATAGGGCTTGGAGTTGAAATAGCGGTTTTTGATCTTCATGAAGGGCTCGAACTGCTTTTCGGGATCTGTGTGGAAGCTAGTGACATCGACGATGTTGTCCAAGGTCGCACCAGCCGCGGCGAGAACAGCTTGAAGGTTCTGAAAGGCGCGCTCGACCTGCTGGGAATAATCGGGCTCGGGGGATCCATCGAGACGGCTGCCAACCTGGCCAGAGACAAAAAGCAAATCGCCCGAGCGAATGGCGGCGGTATACGGCTCGTATGCGGGATTTTAGATGGCCAATAGACGCCAGGCGATGATGGAAGAGAACCGGCTGAGGCTGGTCGAAGCCGGGCGGAAAGCCTTCGCGGCGCAAGGATATGCAGCCGCTTCAATGGACGACCTGACAGCATCGGTGGGACTGACGCGCGGCGCGCTCTATCATAACTTCGGCGACAAGAAGGGCCTGCTGGCAGCGGTGGTGCACCAGATCGACAGTGCCATGGCACGGAGGGCGCGAGAGATTGGGGCCAGCAAGACTGATGCCTGGGAGGCGTTACTTGCCGAGGGCGCCGCCTACATTGAGATGGCTACGGATCCAGAGGTTCAGCGCATAGTCCTTCTTGATGGACTGCGGTGCTGGGGGATCCCTCAAAGTGGCCGAGCCAAGATAGTTGTCTGCAAAGCATCAGGCGGACAGTGGAGCGCCTGATCGCTGAAGGCCGCATGAAGAAAGTTGATCCCGATGCCGCGGCACGGCTGATGAATGGCGCGGCGCTCAATGCCGCCCTGTGGGTGGCAGCAAGCGATGATCCAGCCAAGACTTTGCCCAAGGTCGTGGAGGCGTTCAATGCGATGGCCGCGGGCCTGCTGATCAGCTAGGGACGCAAAGGCCGCCTTCCTGCAAAAACCCTTTGGCTTGCAGTCGATCCGAGGCGAGAGCGGTGTGGCAGGCTCCTACCTTCTTCAGCGGCATGCCCGCTTCGCGGTTCTCATTTCGATGCGAAGTCTGTCTTCTTGTTCTCAAGCGACGTCTCGCTGAAGTGGCGGCGTTTGCCACTCTAATGGCGCCTTCCGCCAAAGAGCTGCTCCGTCCACCTCGCTAGTTTGATCAAGCCAAACAAGCGAGGACATCATGAGCAACCCGATCAACACCGCCGACTATATCCCTTCAGCCGCCCCTACCCCGGTCATCTCGATCTCACCGGTGGTCTTGCAGGCGCCTGGCCGCGCCGTGGAGCTTGAACTCAAGATCTCCGCGCCGATTGTAGGTGAGAACCTCCCCATCCTCCTCCTGTCGCACGGCCATGGCCAATCGATGTATCTCTCCTCCCGCCGCGGCTATAACCCGCTTGTGGACTTCTACGCGGCCCGCGGCTTCGTCGTCATCCAGCCCACCCACCAGGACTCAAAAGGCACTCGGCCTTGATCCTGCGGGCCCGGAAGGCGCACTGTTCTGGCGCTCACGTGCACAGGATATGAAGCTCGTTCTCGACAACCTGGACCAGATCGAAGCACAGGCGCCCGGTATCGCAGGGCGCCTGGGCCGGGACCGCGTCGTCGCCATCGGCCATTCCATGGGCGGCCACACGGTGGCGATGCTCCTGGGCATGGTCGTCAATGACCCCGTGTCGGGTGATCTGATCAGCCTTGCGGACGAACGGATCAAGGCAGGTGTCATGCTGGCTCCTCCCGGCCTGGGCAAAGACATCGCCGCATTCGCAGGGGGGCACTATCCGGTGTTGGGTACGACGACCTACGATGCCATGACCGGGAAGGGACTGGTGGTTGCCGGCGACAAGGACCAGCACCCCAATTTCTCGGCTCGTCACGACTGGCGCAGCGATGCCTACACCCTGAGCCCTGGCCCGAAATCGCTCCTCACGCTCTATGGCGCCGAGCATTCGCTTGGTGGCGTCTCCGGATACGACGTCGCGGAAGCCACCGACGCTGACCCTGAACGGCTGGGCCTGGTCCAGCGGCTCACCTGGGCCTACCTGCGCAGCGCGGTATATCCTGAGGACAGCGCCTGGGCAGACGCTTCGGCGGCACTCTCCACACACCAACCCTCCCAGGGTCGTATCGACAGCAAGTAGCTCCGTGTTCCCTGCCCTTCCGACCAAAAGCCGGAGGCGCAGGGCCTCACCAGCTCGGGGCAACTTCTTTGTTGCCTCGCCTCACCAAATTCAACACCATTCCTTTGTCACCGCTCGTCTGGATTCCATAATGAACTCCGTGGTCTACGACAGATGCAAGTTTCCTCAGGCCTTTTGGCGAGCGTTTGGGCAGGTGGGTTTGCCGCCTTCCATGGTTCTCAAACAGGCGCGCCTCCCGTCGACACTGCACACTGACCCTCGCGGTCTTATCAACACCGCCCAAGTCTTTGCCATCTGGCAGGCAGTCGAGGAGTTGACCGGGGCGCCAGATTTCGCCTTCAAGCTGCTCGATGCATTCGACACGTCTGGACACCAACCTGCGTTTCTCGCTGCAATCTACGCAGCCGACTATCGCGACGCCATTCTGCGCATCCTGCGACTAAAGCGTCTGGGAACTAGCGAAGTTATCCAGGTTGAGGAGAGCGCCGGCGAGTTCACTCTCTACAAAGACTGGCCGTCTGCGACGAGTCCTGAACCCGCATTGTCAGTGGATCTGACCTTCGCATTCCTTGTGCAGTTGGGACGTAGAGGCATGGGACAGAGGATCACACCCCTCAGGGTGGATTTTCAGCGTGCAGGATCCGCCAGCGATGCGCACGCGGCCTTCTTCGGTGCGCCCATCCGGTTTGGTGCCCAACGTGACCTCATAGTACTGCGGTCGTCGGACCTGGATCGTCCATTTCCGGGCCAGAATCCAGAATTCCTGGACATGCTCACCCCTACTCTTGAAGCGGCGCGCGCTGACCTGGAGGTCACCTCCTTTGCTGAGCAAGTCGTGCATGCGCTCAAGCGGCGTCTGGCGAGCGGACGCCCAGACATAGCTGCTGTGGCCCGTGATCTCGGTACCAGCGAGCGGACCCTCCAACGCCGCATCACAGAGCATGGAACAACCTTTCGCGCACTGCTGATCGAGGCGCGTCAGGAACTGGGTGAACAGCTCCTGCTAGATCCATCTCTTGGGATAGACGAAGTTGCGTGCCTGCTGGGCTACCAGGACACCAGCTCCTTCTACAGAGCCTTCAATGAGTGGAACGGCATACCGCCTAGTAGATGGCGAGCGCAGAACAGCAGGAACTCAGAAAGCCAACCGTTGGCCGCCGCGGTAAATTGAACCCGCACGTCTCAAAGCCCTGCCTTCAAACCGTCCCAGCCCTTTCTGACGAACTAGGCAAGCCGTCTAATGTCAGCTTTCGGTGAAACTCAGAAGTACCTGCTATGTCCGAAATGGGGTCGTGAGCCGCCGATCCGCAACGCGCCCCATTCCAGTCCTTCAGAATGGAACTCCCATTTCCGGAAAGCTGCCGTTCCATTTCGCAGCTGAGAATGTCGCCATTGGGATGGAGAGCTGACGGGTTGCTCCCGCCAATCATGCTCAATGCGCAGGCAACTCTTGCGACTTAGGGCTTACTTCCTGTGAGATTTGCTGAAAGCGCATGCTGGATCAGCTCAAGCAGTTGCTCCCCCGCCGCAGCGATGTTGAACCCAACGTCGGCTAGAAGACTATCGATCAGCCCGCAAATACC
>NZ_DATCMJ010000012.1:0-377582 GCF_036563435.1 Devosia sp. | reverse complement strand
ACTTCAACCGGCGTTCGGCAAGTGCAGGGCCCTCGGGTCAGGCCCGAGGGTGACGGCTGGTGGGTGGGCGGATGGTGGGTTAGCCGGTCGATGGTGGCTAAACCACACCCCCTCCCATCCTCCCTCAAGGGGGAGGTGCCGCTCAGTGGTTGGGGCGCCGACGGCTGGCGGGTGGCCGGAACATCGTGGCCCTATAATCAATCACTTGATTGAGTGTTGGCGACCGGCTATACGGCCCGCCATGACAAAGCACCCTGGACTGGACGACCTGCCGCAGCGCCGTGAAAGTGGCGAGGATCGGCGCGTGGCGATTGCCGGGGCGGCGCGTGCCATTATCGTGGAGAAAGGGCTCGAGGGCTTGCGGACGCGCGATATTGCCGCCCGGGTCGGCATCAATATTGCGACGCTCCATTACCATGTGCCCACCAAGGAAGCCCTGATCGCGCTTGTCGCGGCGTCGCTGCGCGATGATTTCAAGTCGCAGGCCCTGCGTCACCCCAAGGCGGGGCTCGCTGCCGCCGCCCAGCTGCGCGAGGAGTTCAAGGAGTTTCGCGAGATGGTCGCCGAAATGCCCCAGGTCATCGGGGTCCTGAGCGAACTCGTCGACCGCGCCCGCCGCGACACCACCATCGCCGATATCATCCTGCCCATGCAGGCCTTCTGGACCCAGCAATATACCGAGATCTTCCGCCTCGGCATCACGGACGGGTCCTTCCGCAAGAGCATCGATCCTGCCGCTGCTGCCGTCATCACAACCGCCGCACTCACCGATTGCTGGCGTCCCCATCGACGCGACCAGCTCGACAGCGTCATCGCCGAGCTTGAGCGCGCCTTCGCTCCCATTTCCGATTCGTCACAAGGATAAATCCATGCCTGCTCATGCCTCCGCCGCGGTCGTTGCGCCGCCCGATCCGCGCCGCTGGGTGGCGCTTGTCGTACTGCTGATCGCCAACTTCATGAACCTGATCGACGTGACCATCGTCAACGTGGCGCTGCCCTCGATGCAGACCGGGCTGGCGGCGACCGACACGCAGATCGAGTGGGTGGTGGCGGTCTATATCCTGGTCTTTGCGCTGGGCCTGCTGCCCTTCGGGCGGCTGGGCGACATTCTTGGCCGCACCAAGCTCTTCCTCTGGGGCGTTGCCGGCTTTACCGCCGCTTCGGCGCTCTGTGGCCTCGCGCCCAACATCGAGTTCCTGATCTTTGCCCGCGCCGTGCAGGGCCTGGCCGGGGCGATGATGACGCCGCAGGTGCTGGCCATCGCCACCGTGACCTTTCCGCCCCATGAGCGCGGCCAGGCCTTTTCGCTCTTTGGTCTTTCGGCTGGCCTTGCCTCGGTCTGCGGCCCGATCCTAGGCGGCCTCCTGATAGATGCGCAGCTCTTCGGCCTGGACTGGCAGCCGATCTTCCTCGTCAACGTGCCCGTCGGCATCGTGACGGTCATTGCCGGCCTCTACCTGATTCCGCGCCTTGAAGGTCATCCAGCCCTGCGCAACGACTATGTCGGTATCGCCCTCTTCGGCCTGTCGATCGTTGCCGTCGTCTTCCCCATCGTCGAAGGGCGCGCCTATGGCTGGCCGCTCTGGACCTTTGCCATGATCGCCGTCGGCCTTGTCGGGCTTGTGGCATTCTTCCTCTGGCAGCGGGCCCGTGCCGCGCGCAACGAGCCGCAGCTGCTGAACTACGATCTCCTCACCAACAAGGACTTCATGTTCGGCGCCTTTGTCGTCACCATCTTCGCCTCCGGCATTCCGGGCATGTTCATGGTGATCTCGCTGCTGCTGCAGGGTGGCTTCGGCTTTTCGCCGCTCGAATCGGGCCTGACGAACACACCCTTCTCGGTCGGCGTGCTGGTGGCTTCCTTCATCGCCGGCCGCCTGGGTTCGCGCTATCTGCGCGGCCGCCTCGCCGCCGCTGGAACGCTCCTCGTGCTGGGCATCGGTTCGCTCCACTTCATCATCGCTGGCGTCGGTGACACGATCGACCACTGGAGCTTCCTGCCATCGCTGCTGATCGCCGGCATCGGGCTGGGCCTGGGCTTCTCCTCGCTGTTCCAGCTGGTGCTGGCCAATGTGCCGCCGCGCGATGCCGGGGCCGGTTCGGGTTCGCTCCAGGCCTTCCAGCAGGTGGGTGGCGCTCTGGGCGTGGCGCTGGTCGGGGAGCTGTTCTTCACCACGCTTGGCCGCGGCATGGCGACGGGCTCGCCCCCCCATGCGGCCTTTGCCAATGCTGCAGCCTTTGCGCTCTGGTACCAGATCGCGGCCTTTGCCCTGGTGCTGATCCTGGCCTTCTTCTTCAAGGCGCCCAAGCGGCCCATGGGCTTCGCCCCGCCGCAGCATGTGGCCGTGGAAGCATGAAACAAAAAGGCCGCCCCTCGGGGCGGCCTTTGCGATTGGGAAAGCGGAAGGATCAGAACTTCCAGGCGAGACCGGCGCGGATAACCGCATTGCTGGGTTCGCTGGTGCGGCCTGCCGGACCCGGAACGGTGTTGACGCCGTAGTGGGTCCAGGTCGCGTTGAGGCGAGCCATGACATTCTGAGTGACAAGCATGTCGACGCCCAGGCCGAGTTGGAAACCGCCGGCGGTAAATTCAGAACCTGCGCCCAGCTGTGGCGACATGTCGAAGCGGCCCCACGAATAGCCGACGGTGCCATAGGCCAGCACATTATTGGCAACTGGATAACCGAGCGTGGCGCGCACGGCGGTATCCCACTTGAGGGCGCCATAGTTGCCGCCATTGTATTCGAACTGGGTCGCGACATTGTTGAGTTCAGCATCGACGCCGAGCACGAACCAATCAGTGAGCTGCATGCGATAGCCGGCAAAGACGCCGGCACTGCCGCCGATATCGCCCAGCAGTTGCTCTGTTGCCGGTGGCGCTGCAATCACCGTGTTGACCTCATGGCTCTTCATGCCGATGAGGCTGCCCTGGGCACCGATATAGAAGCCGTCCCAGGCCGAATAGGACGGCTGGTAGACGCTGTTGTTGACCACCGGCGCCATCATCTGCTGCGCCTGCGCACCAAGAATGGGAGCTCCGGCAACCATTGCGATCAGCGCCGCCGCCAGCTTGACCTTCAAACCCATGAGACTACCCCCAAAAACCATACTGGCTAAAATTTGCCACGTTTCGTTAAGGCGGCGCTATAGCCAAAGGGTCACACCCCCGCCAATTCGTCCTTCGGCCGCCGCTATGGTTAGCGAACGATGAGCGTGCCGGCGCCGAATTCGGTGAAGAGCTCGACCAGCACGACATGAGGCATCTTGCCGTTGAGGATGACCACGCCCTCGACGCCGTTTTCCAGCGCCTCGAGGCAGGTTTCGACCTTGGGGATCATGCCGCCCGAAATGGTGCCGTCGGCGATGAGCTGCTTGGCCTCGCGCACGCTGAGCTCTGGAATGAGCTTGCCGTCGCGATCGAGCACGCCCTCGACGTCGGTCAGAAACAGGAGGCGCTTGGCGCCCAGCGAACCGGCAATGGCGCCGGCAAAGGTATCGGCATTGATGTTGTAGGTATTGCCGTCGCGGCCCGGGGCAACGGGGGCGATGACGGGAATCATTTCGGACCGCGCGAGCAGATCAAGAAGGGTGCGGTCGACTTCCGCCGGCTCACCGACGAAACCGAGATCGAGCACCCGCTCGATATGCGAGCTGGGATCGATCACCGTCTTGTTGGCCTTCCTGGCGAAGACCATGTTGCCGTCCTTGCCGCACAAGCCGATGGCCCATTCGCCCTCGGCATTGATCAGGGCGACGATTTCCTTGTTGATCGAGCCGGCCAGCACCATTTCGACCACTTCCATGGTCCGCTGGTCGGTAACGCGCAGGCCGCCCTCGAACTTGGATTCGATGCCCAGCTTTGCCAGCATGGAGGCGATCTGCGGCCCACCGCCATGCACGACGATGGGATTGACCTTGCTTTGCTTGAGGAGCGCAATGTCGCGCGCAAAGGCCTGGCCGAGCTTGAGGTCGCCCATGGCGTGGCCGCCATATTTGACCACGACCGTCTTGCCCTCGTAGCGCTGCATATAGGGCAGGGCCTGGGCCAGAATGCCGGCATCATGGCTGAAGCGGTCGTTGGAAGTCTGATCAGTCATGGACGGGCCCATCGGTTGGCGAACTGCGAGAGATCGCTTTCGGGTCTAGAGCATGATTGCGGAAAGGAAAAGACGCTTCTGGGCTATTTGGGCCAAGCCCAATTGTGGTTATGGTGCGCTGGCGACGCCGGTCCTCCATAAGGGCCAAGACGCGAGCAACGCGCTGGGAGGTCCTGCATATCGATGACGCTTCAATCCACGCCATCGCAGGAAATCGCCGACCTCATCGCGCGCTGCGCGCTGCGCGACCGCGCCGCCTTCAAGATGCTTTATGAGCGCACCAGCGCGAAACTGTTTGGCGTCACCCTGCGTATCTTGAAGGACCGCTCGGAGGCCGAAGAAGCCATCCAGGAAATCTATGTGAAGGTCTGGCAGCGCGCCGACCGTTATGTCGCCGGCAATACCAGCCCGATCAGCTGGCTTGTTGCCGTGGCAAGAAACCATTCACTCGACATCCTGAGAGCCCGTCGGCCCGTCTCTGACGATCTCGATGTGGCGCTCGAAATTCCCGACCCTGGCCCCTCTCCGGAGCGCGCGGCCCAGGATAGCGAGGACCGGAACCAGATCGAGAAATGCCTTGGCACGCTCGAGCCCGATCGTGCCGACGCGGTGCGCGGCGCCTACCTCGATGGCTATAGCTACGAGGAACTGGCAAGCCGTTATGCCGTGCCCCTGAACACGATGCGGACCTGGCTGCGCCGGAGCCTCATCAAACTGAAAGATTGTCTGACAGCATGAGCACGAGCGATGACATGGGCGGCGATTTCGAGGGGCGCAACGCCCTGGTGGCCGAATATGTGCTCGGCCTGCTTTCGGCCGCCGAGCACGACCGCGTCGGGCGGCTGATCGAGGACGACGCGGCCTTGCGGGCCGAGCGCGACTTCTGGGTCGGGCGCTTTGCCGCCCTCAATGCCGAATACGAAGAAACCCCGGTGCCGCAGCACCTTTATGCCGCCATCGAAGCGCGCGCCTTCGGCGACCGCGTGGCGGCGGGGCGCAAGGTGTCGTGGTGGGACAATCTCGTCCTCTGGCGCGGCATTGCCGCGGGCGCCCTGGCCGTCGCCGTGGCGGCGGTGGGCTTCAATCTGATGCAGCCGCGCTTCGATGCCGACCAGATGGCCGTGCAGTTGGTGGCGGCGCTCCAGGCGCAGCAGGGCAGCGGCGTCGAGTTCCTGGCCGTCTACGACCAGGGGCAGCAGCAGGTGCGCATCACCTCCTTGCGCGGCGAGCCGGTGCCCGATCGCGACTTCGAGCTCTGGTACATCAATGGCGACCAGCCGGCCGTGTCGATGGGCGTGGTGCCGGTCAACCAGCGGCTCGAAATCCCGCTCGATGCGGCGGCGCGCGCCAATATCGGGCCGGGCACGGTTTTGGCGGTGACGCTGGAACAGACCGGCGGTTCGCCCACCGGCGTGGCCCAGGGCCCGATCGTGGCCGTGGGTTCGGCAACGCCCATCTAGGCGGCGCCCTTACGAGAAACGGGCGTGAAAAGTTTCACGCCCGGCGGCGAATAAAAGGCGAAACTCGCCGAAACTGAGGATTCAAGCGGTCCGTATCTTCCCACGTCCCAGCCGAACAATGGGAACGAAACACAGGAAGGATCTACCGATGAATTTCCGTACGCTGACCCTCGCTGCCATGCTCTCCGTTTCCGCCCTCTCGGGCGCAGCCTTCGCCCAGGATAATCCTGAAGTCGGCGGCGCTGCCATGTATGCCGACAAGAACATTGTCGAAAACGCCGTCAACTCGGCTGACCACACGACCCTGGTTGCCGCCGTGCAGGCTGCCGGCCTCGTCGAGACGCTGTCGGGCGAAGGCCCGTTCACCGTGCTCGCTCCCGTCAACGCCGCCTTCGAAGCCCTGCCGGAAGGCACCGTCGAAACGCTGCTGAAGCCGGAAAACAAGGAAACGCTGTCGACCATCCTGGCTTGCCACGTGATCCCGGCCAAGGCCCTCTCCACCGACATCGTCGGCATGGTTGAAGCCGATGGCGGCGAGCACAAGGTCGAGACCGTCGGCGGTTGCGAACTGACCCTCAAGGCCGAGGACGGCAAGGTCACCGTGACCGACGAAAACGGCACTGTTGCCGATGTCACCATCGCCGACGTGATCCAGAGCAATGGCGTTATCCACGTCATCGACGCCGTGCTGACCCCCAAGTCCGCCATGTAATACAGGCCGGCCCTCACGGGCCGGTGATGTAACCGGGTGCGACGCCGCTTCGAATGGCGTTGCATAGAGAGGGCGCATTCCCCCTGTGCCCTCTCGCTTTTTCCACGGAAGGGTCCGCCTCATGGTCACCACGCGTCGCAATCTCCTTCTGGGCGGCTCCGCCCTTGCCGCCATCGCGGCCTTTGCCGGCATTCGGCCGATGAGCGGTGCAGAGGCGGCGGAGGGCGACTTTCCGTTCAAGCTGAGCGACGCCGAGTGGAAGACCAGGCTCGACCCGCAGGCATATGCCGTGTTGCGCCACGAGGCGACCGAACGGCCGTTTACCTCGCCGCTCAACGACGAGCACCGGCAGGGCACGTTCCTTTGCGCCGGCTGCGAACAGCCGCTTTTTGCCTCCGAGACCAAGTTCGACAGCGGCACCGGCTGGCCGAGCTTTTATACCTTTATCGACGGCGCCCTTGGCACTTCGGTGGACAATACGCTGTTCATGACGCGCACCGAGGTCCATTGCAGCAATTGCGGCGGGCACCAGGGGCATGTGTTCGAGGACGGTCCGGAGCCCACGGGCCTGCGCTACTGCATCAACGGCGTGTCGCTCCGGTTCCAGGCGGCCTAACCCCGGAGACATCGGGGAACGGTGGCGGCAGGCGGGCGTTGGTTCTCCAGCAAAAGGAGAACTCCCATGAGCAAAGCGCAATCTTCCGACAAGGACCAGGTCGACAAGGTGAGCGGTGGCGGCCATCTCGGCGGCACCCATTTCGGCCAGGAAGGCGGCGACGCCAAGGTCGAGGACAGTAAGCCTGGCCATGGCGACAAGGCCCGCTCCAACGACGGCGGCAAATAAGCTGTGAATGCTGCGGGGGTGGTGCCCAACCGCCTCCGCCACCCTCTTCTGACGGGAAGAGGAAGTGCTATATCGGTGGCATGAAGCTCACCATCATCCAGACCGGCGACGTGCCTCTTCGTTTGCGCGACCGCTTCGGGCCCTATCACCAGATGTTTGAAACCATGTTCGACCGCACCGGACAGGGTTTTTCCTATGAGGTCGTGTTCGCCTCCGACGGCGAACCGCTCGGCGATGCCGGCGCGCTCGAGGGCGTGGTGATTACCGGCTCTCCTGCGGGTGTCTATGAAGACCATGCCTGGCTGCCGCCGCTCCGCCAGTTCATTCGCCAGGCCTATGAAAAGCGCGTGCCGACGCTGGGGGTCTGCTTCGGTCACCAGATCATGGCCGACGCCCTGGGTGGCGCGGTGCGAAAGTCGGAGAAGGGCTGGGGCCTCGGGCGCCACAGTTACGCAGTCAAGGCACGGCCGAGCTATATGCGCGCCGTCCCGGAGGTGGTTTCTGTCGCCTGTTCGCATCAGGACCAGGTGATCACGCCACCAGCCGAGGCCGAGGTGATCATGGCGTCGGACTTCACGCCCAATGCGGGCCTGGCCTATCGCAACGGGGCGGCATTGAGCTTCCAGCCGCATCCCGAATTCTTGGACGACTATGCCGTCGCGCTGGCTGAGTTGCGGCGCGGCGATGCTCCCGACAATGTGGTGGAAACCGCCATTGCCTCGATCGCCACGCCCTCGCATAGTGCCGAGGTAGCCGGTTACATAGGACAGTTCTTCAAGGGGCGCTGACATGGCTGTTGCTGAAATGCTTTCTGCCGTCGATTCCTATCTCGATGACCTGACGCATGCGCGCAAAGACGAGATCCTCAAGCTGCGCCAGCTGATCCTCGATGCCGTGCCGGACCTGGTGGAGCGCATCAAGTGGAATGCGCCCAGCTTCGGCCGGTTCGGCAGCGACGATGACCGGATCACCATGCGGCTCCATCCGGGCGACCGCCTGCAGCTGATCCTCCATCGCGGGGCCAAGGCCGGTGCGGACGACCTGTTCCGCTTCGAGGACCCGGACAAGATCATCACCTGGGCGGCGCCCGATCGGGGCGTGGTGTCTTTTAAGGACGCCGCGGACTTCGAGGCCAAGTCTGCCGTTCTGCCCGAAATCCTGCGCCGCTGGGTTGCCTGCACGTCGCGGTGATGGCCAACTTGCCGCAGCTGCGGCGCGGAGGGTGAAAGCCGGCATTAACCATGTCGGCGCAATGTGGAGCTCTCTTCAGAGCGTCCACACATGAACATCTTCAACCAGCTTTCCATCACTCAAAAACTCGTCGTCGCCTTCATGGGCTTTGGCGCCCTGGTCATCGTCTTCGGCGGCATGGCGCTTGCGCAACTGCTGGCGCAAGACAACATGGCGGTCATCGTGCCGCTGGTGCTGGCTGGCGCCTCGGCGGCCCTCGGGTGCCTGGCGGTGTTCGTGCTGTTTTCCCGCGTGGTGTCGCGGCGGCTGAAGACACTGGTAGGCCTTACGGACGAACTGGCAGCCGGGCGCACCGATGTCGTCATTCCCGCCCAGGGCGTGTCCGACGAATTGACCGTGATGTTCAAGGCGCTGGAAGGCTTCCGGGAGGCGCTGACCGAACAGCGGGCGCTTGAAGCTAGCGAAAGGCAGCGCGACGCCAAGGCGGGAGAGCGCCGCCTTGCGTCCGATGCCCTGAGCGATGACCTGCGCGCCACCCTGCGCGCCGTGATGGCGGGCGATCTCGGCCGGCGGATCAATGCAGATTACGAGCAGAGCGACCTTCGGCAGCTGGCGACCGAAGTCAACGGCCTGCTCGAGGCGGTGGACCATGGCCTGACCGGCACCGGCCGGGTCCTGTCCGCACTGGCGCGTGCGGACCTGACGGAGCGGGTCACCGGTGCGTTTACCGGCGCCTTTGCCGAGCTGCGCGACAACACCAACGCCGTGGCCGAAAAGCTCTCGAGCGTCATGGCCGACCTGCGCGCCACCTCGCGCGCGCTCAAGACCGCAACCGGTGAAATCCTTGCCGGAGCCAATGACCTCAGCGAACGCACCACGAGGCAGGCCGCGACCGTGGAGCAGACCACGGCCACGATCGAGCAAATCTCGCTGACCGTGGGCGCCAATGCCGCCCGGGCCCGCGAGGCCAATGAGGCGGTGTCGGCGGCTTCAAGCATTGCGGTGGAAAGCGGCAGGGCCATGGAAAGCGCCACGGAGGCCATGACCCGCATCTCGACCTCCTCGGCCAAGATATCGAGCATCATCAAGCTGATCGACGACATCGCCTTCCAGACCAATCTCCTGGCGCTCAATGCGTCGGTGGAAGCAGCGCGGGCAGGCGATGCCGGCAAGGGCTTTGCCGTGGTGGCGGTGGAAGTGCGGCGCCTGGCGCAGTCGGCCGCCTCGGCCTCGGGCGACATCAAGCAGCTGATCGACGTTTCGGCCGGGGAAGTGGCGGGCGGCACCAGGCTCGTGACGGAAATCGCCGAACGCATTGCCGCGCTCAACGGCTCGGTGACGCAAAGCGCCGCCCTGATCGGTGAGATAACGCAGGCCAGCCAGAGCCAGGCCACCGCCATCGAAGAGGTCGCCGTCGCCGTCCGGCAGATGGACGAGATCACCCAGCACAATGCGGCACTGGTGGAACAAACCAATGCGGCCATCGAGCAGACCGAGTCGCAGGCGGCCGAGCTGGACCGGATCGTCGAGGTCTTCACCATCGACGAGCGGGCGCCGCGCGTGCTGCGGCAACGGGCTGCCTAGCCTCTAGCTTTCCAGCAGCATCGCGATTTCGGTGCGCAGTTCCTTGAGCCCCTCGCCCTTGAGCGAGGAGGTGAGGATCACATGCGGATGGGCTGCCGGACGCTTGAGGATCGCAGCCTTGGTGGCGGCGATGACCTTGCTGAGCTCGCCGGCTGATGGCTTGTCGGCCTTGGTCAGCACCACCTGGTAGCTGACGGCGGCCTTGTCGAGCTCGTTCATCACCGTCAGGTCATTGTCCTTGGGGCCGTGGCGGCCATCCACCAGCACATAGACGCGGCGCAGGGTGGAGCGGCCGGTCAGATACTGGTGGATCAGCTTGGTCCATTGCCGCACCTTGTCCTCGGGCGCCTTGGCATAGCCATAGCCGGGCATGTCAACGATGCGCAGCGGCTCGCTCTGGGATTCAAAGATATTGAGCTCCTGCGTGCGGCCGGGCGTGTTGGAAGTACGCGCCAGAGATGACGTGCCGCAAAGGGCGTTGATGAGGCTGGACTTGCCCACATTAGAGCGGCCGGCAAAGGAGATCTCGACCCTGTCCATGGGCGGCAGGTCGGCGATGCGCACGCAGCCTTTGACGAAGAGGAAGGGCCGGGCGAACAGGAGGCGGCCGCGCTCGATCGTGTCGGTGGGATAGTCGATGTCGCTCATGCTGCGGCTTTCTTTGTAGGACTGTTCTGCACCAGCCATTGCGGCGGTGTAGGGGCAGTTCCGGGCGGCACGCTCGGGTTTGAGCTGAGGGTACCGCAGTTGGTGTTGCTTCAACAAGTTAAGAGCCCTCGGGTCAAGCCCGTGGGTGACGGTGGGGGCCAGGAAGCCCGGATGGTGGGGTTATCGCCTCCCTCCCCCTTGAGGGGAGGGACCGAGGGTGGGGGTTCTGAGGGCGCCCTATTGTCTGCGGCTGGGGATAGGCTGGAGCCCCCCACCCCAACCCTCCCCCCGCAAGGGGGGAGGGAGCCAGAGATCGGGGTCTGGGGTTGCCCATGCTCTGCGGCTGGGGGATGGGCTGGAACCCCCCACCCCAACCCTCCCCCGCAAGGGGGGAGGGAGCCTGGGTCCGGTGGTTGCGTGAGCTGCAAATGAAAAGGGCACCCTTGGGTGCCCTTTGCTTAGCTCTTGGTTTGTTCGGCCGGCTTGGGTTTGCGGCGGAAGGTGTCGAGGATGTTGCCCAGCAGGTTCACCTCGGCGCCGTGGCGCTTCATGATGAACCATTGCTGCGTCACCGACAGGGTGTTGTTCCAGGCCCAGTAGATCACCAGACCCGCCGGGAAGGTGCCGAGCATGAAGGTGAAGATCACCGGCATCCAGTTGAAGATCATCGCCTGGGTCGGATCGGGCGGCGGCGGATTGAGCTTCATCTGCACCCACATGGTGATGCCCATGATCACCGGCCAGATGCCCAGGTGGAGGAAGCCGCCGATGATCGGGAGCACGGTGGGGTTCCACGGGATCAGGCCGAACAGGGTGAAAATGTTGGTCGGATCGGGCGCCGCCAGATCCTGGATCCAGCCAAAGAACGGCGCGTGGCGCATGTCGAGGCTGATGAAGATAACCGTATAGAGCGCAAAAAAGACCGGGATCTGGATCAGGATCGGCCAGCAGCCGCTGAGCGGATTGATCTTTTCCTTCTTGTAGAGCTCCATCATCGCCTGCTGCTGGGCAGGGCGATCGTCCTTGAGACGCTCCTGGATGGCCTTCATCTCCGGCTGTACGCGGCGCATTGCGGCCATGGAGGCATAGGAGCGGCTGGCCAGCGGGAAGAAGATTGCCTTGACGATCACCGTCACGGCAAGGACCGCGAGGCCAAAATTGCCCAGGATCGAGTAGAGGAAGGTAAGGAGGTAGTACATCGGCTTGGTGATGAACCACAGCCAACCCCAGTCGATCAGCAGATCGAAGCGGTCGAAGCCATATTCGGTCTGATAGGCGGAGATGACCGATTCTTCCTTGGCGCCGGCAAACAGGAAACTCTCCCGTTCGGCGGTGGCGCCGGCGGCGATCACGACGGGCGTCGTTTCCACATAGGAGGTCTGGTAGTCGTCAAAGCCCGTCGTATTGGTCCAGCTGAAGCGGGCATTGATCGGCGTGCCGGCGGGCGGCAGCGCGGCCGTGGCCCAGTACTTGTCCGAGAAGCCGAGCCAGCCGGTGGTGTTCTCGTAGGTCGCCTGCATGTCCTTCTGCAGGTCGGTATACTTCTTGGAAATCAGGTTGTTGTTGCCCAGGACGCCATGGGGGCCTTCATGCTGGATGAAGAAATTGGCCACCTTGGGCGTGTTGTGACGGATGACGCGAGCGTAAGGATAGAGCGCCACATCGCCCTGGGTCCGGTTCTCGATGGTCTGCCGGATGGTGAAGAGGTAGTGCTCGTCCACCGAAATGGTGCGGCGGAAGATGAGGCCCGCGCCATTGTCCCAGGCCAGGGTCACCGGCGTTGCGGCGGTCAGCGTGGTGTTGGCGCCCTCGACGGCCCAGACGGTCTGCGCATTGGGAACGGCGATGCTGTTACCCGCGACCGGTACCCAGCCTTCTTCGGCGAAATAGGCATTGGGGAGACCCGCCGGGGTCAGCAGCGTGATGATCGGCGAGTTGTCTTCCACGGTCTCGCGATACTGCTTGAGGCGCAGGTCGTCGATGCGAGCGCCGGCAAGATTGATGGAGCCCGACAGGTCCTCGGTCTCGATGGAAACGCGCTGCGATGCCGCAATCGCTTCATCGCGCGTGGCAAAGGTCGCGGTGCCAACGGCGGCGGGGGCGGCGGCCTGGCCGGGCGTGGCCGGGGTCGCCAGCGCTGCATCGGCGGCAGCCTGCTGCTCGGCGGCAATCTCGGCCTGGCGCTGCGCCCGTTCCATCTGCGGCCCGGCAACGAAGAACTGCCAGCCGAACAGCACGATCATGCTGAGCACGATGGCCAGGATTATGTTGCGATTGTTTTCCATTATCTCGGTTTCCGTGGGCCGCGGCCGGAAGATGCGCGCTCGTCGGGCGACCGGGGCTTGTGCACGCGCACGATCAGCGCGCCCAGGTCGGCAACGAGCTTGGTAAAGGGTTCTGTCAGGGCTTCACGCCGTCCCACCAGCACATAGTCATGGTGATCGACAAAGTCACGCGCGCAAGCTGTCACAGCGGCGCGCAGGCGTCGCTTGATGCGATTGCGCTCGGGGGAATTGCCCGTCTTCTTGGTGACGGTGAAGCCGATGCCGGGTTGAGCGTCTTCGGCAGGCACGACCTGCAGCCCAAACGCAGAGCGCCCGGCGCGATTGCCCCGGGCAGCCCTTTGGAATTGGGAACGCTTGCGCAGCCGACGCAGGGCGTCAGGCTTGTGCTCCATGGCCGTCATCCGGCCGGGAAGGCCTTAGGCCGAGAGCTTCTTGCGGCCGTCGCGGCGGCGACGGTTGAGGATCGCACGACCGTCCTTGGTGGCCATGCGGGCACGGAAACCGTGGCGGCGGGCACGCACGAGCTTGGACGGCTGATAAGTACGCTTCATGACATCAAACCGCGCCGGGCACGGTTCCTCTGGTTTGGCTCTGCACAAGCAGGAATTTCAGACACACGATCAGGCGCCGGGCGCCCACGGTGCGGGTTGGTGGCGTCTATAGGGAAATCCGGGCTTCAAGTCAACGCGGCTCCCAGCACTTCCTCCGCTGCTGTTCCCCGTTGTTTTCGCGACCGGATGACCTCATAAGTCCGGCAGCATATCACAGGGCCGTTCCAGCCGATGGCGGACTTTCTCAAACCTGACCTCTGCATCCTGGGCGCCGGCGCCCTGGGCACGGCGCTCGCCATCAAGGCCCGCACCCATGGTCTCTCGGTGGTGCTGGTGCGCCTGCCGCGCGACGCCGAAAACGATCCCACCGGCGGCAGGCTCAGACGACAGGCCGTTGCCGCCAGCGCCGAGCGGGCCCATCTGATGCGCAGCGCCGGCATGCTGGGTTTCGCCAATACCGAGCCGAAGCTGAGCTTCCGCGTGATCGGCGAACGCGCGGCGTCCATCGCCGAGGCGGCTGCGCCACGCGACAGCGATGCGCGTCTCGCGGCGCTTGGCGTGGACGTGCGGACCGGCGACGCGCTCTTTACCGACCGGCAAACGCTCCGGTGCGGCGAGGCGGCGATCCGCGCCCGCCACTATGCCCTGGCCATGGGCGGGCAGCCGGTGGTACCGCCTCTGCCGGGTCTCGACGCGGTGAGCTATTTCACGCCCGATACCATTGGCGACGCCACGCGCAAGCTCAGCCACCTGGTGGTGATCGGCGGCACGCCCGAGGCCTTCGAACTGGCGCAGACCTATCGCCGGCTGGGCTCCAGTGTAACGCTGGTGCCGCAGGGCGGGCTGTTGCCTGGCTTTGATCCCGAACTGGTCGCCCTTCTCCTGCGCCAGTTGCGCGAAGAGGGCATTGCCATTCTCGACGATGCCGAGGTCGCCTCCGTCGTGCCGCGCGGCCAGGGCACCGGCATCGTGCTGCGCCGGAGCGGGGGCGAGGACAATCTCGACGTCTCCCACATTCTTCTCGCCATGGGGCGCCGCCCCGACCTCGACGGACCGCTGCTCGAGGCGGCCAAGCTGGTGCGCGACCGCGACCAGCCGGATCGCTTGGCTCTGGGAGCCAATGGGCAGACCTCCAACCGCCGCATCACCGCCCTGGGCGGGACTTCGGGCCATGAGGCGCCGCAGGTCGAGACGCGGCAGGTCAGCCTCCTGGTGCAGCGCCTCCTCGGCCGGGGCAGGGGGCGGCTCGATCCGCTTGCCGTGCCGCTGGTGGTGGCGACGCAGCCGGCGCTGGCGCAGTTCGGCCTGCTCGACCCAGGCAAGGCGCGGCGGCCGAAAACAGTGCTGCGCAGCAACCTCGCCGAAAGCGACGCACGGCGGGCCGACGGCACCGCGCAGGGCGTCGCCAAGCTCGTGGTGGAAGCCGATGGCACGATCATCGCAGCCGGCATCATCGGCTCGGGCGCCGCCGATCTTGCAGCCATGCTGGCGCTGGCGTCTGCGCGCGGCCTGCGCCTTGACGCGCTCGGTGATCTTGCCCTCTCGCCGACCGCGGGCACCGC
Source organism: Devosia sp. (assembly GCF_036563435.1). Classification (GTDB taxonomy): domain Bacteria; phylum Pseudomonadota; class Alphaproteobacteria; order Rhizobiales; family Devosiaceae; genus Devosia. The sequence continues at coordinate 362,648 of NZ_DATCMJ010000012.1, read as the reverse complement.
GGTTCTGCTGGAGCTGGCCGAGCAGTTCGCGAACAATCGTCCAGCCGCAGGCTGGCGGGGCAAGCTTCCCTTGTCCAGACGCCGCTGATCGGCCATCGGGGGGCTTACCTATGTCCCGCCTTTGCCTGTAAAGATTGGGCATGACAGCGCAACGCAGTGTCCTGCCCGGCCGGTTTTCCGGCCTTTCCATCAAGCTCATCGCCACCATCATGGCGGTGATCCTGCTGGTTGAAGTGGTGGTCTACCTGCCCTCCATCGCCAATTTCCGCGCCAGCTGGCTCGATGACCGGCTGCGCGTGGGCGTTGTCGCCGCCCGCGTGCTCGATGCCGTGCCCGACGTCATGGCCCTGCCGCGCAGCCTCACCGATCGCCTCCTGACCTCGGCCGGCGCTAATGCTATCGTTTATCGCCGCGAAGGGCAGAGCCAGTTGATCGAGTTCGCCAATCCGATCACCCCCGGCGAGGTCATCACCGCCGACATGCGGCAGCGCGACCTGATGACGCTGATGGCCGGCGCGCTCGACACGCTGTTCGCGCCGCCCGGCCGCACCCTGCGCATCCTGGGCGACGGCGATCTCGACGACAGCCAGGTGGAACTGTTGATGTATGAGCGGCCGCTGCGCCAGGACATGCTGGCCTATTCGCGCCAGATCGGGGTGGTGTCACTGGCCATTGCCGCCATTACCGCCGTCGCGCTTTATCTCCTCGCCAGCAACCTCTTCATCTATCCGGTGCGGCGGCTGACGCGCAACATCCTCGCCTTCCGCCAGGCACCCGAGAATGCCAACCTTGTGCTGACTCCATCGACGCGCCGCGACGAGATCGGCATCGTCGAGCGCGAACTGGCGGCAATGGAATCGGATCTCTTTTCCATGCTGCGCCAGCGCCGGCACTTGGCCGACCTGGGCCTCGCAGTTGCCAAGATCAACCATGACCTGCGCAATACCCTGACCTCCGCGCAACTGCTGTCCGACCAGGTGGCAACGCTGGACGATCCCAAGGTGCAGCGGCTGGCGCCGCGGCTGGTGACCACGCTCGACAAGGCCATCGGCTTTGCCCAGTCGGTGCTCGATTATGGGCGGGAAACCTCCGCCCTGCCGGTCCTGAACCCCACAAAGCTGCGCCCGCTGGTCGATGACGCCGCCTTCGAGGCGCGCCTCGTGGGGCACCCTTCGGTGCAGTTCGAGAACCAGGTACCCGAGGATCTGGTGCTGACGGTCGACGCCAACCAGTTCGGGCGGGTGTTCCTCAACCTCTTGAAGAATGCGCGCGAAGCACTCGAAAGCCTCAACGGGGCCGAGGCCTCGCCGCGCGTCTGGGTGTCCCTGGACCGAGAAGGGGAGAACCTCGTCCTCTCCGTTGCCGACAACGGTCCCGGGCTGCCACCACGCGCTCGCGCCAACCTGTTCGTCGCCTTCGAGGGCTCTGCCCGCGCTGGCGGCACGGGCCTTGGCCTCGCCATTGCGCGTGAAATCACTGAGGCGCATGGCGGCAAGCTGGTCCTGGCCGACCAGAGCACTGGAACGCGCTTCGATCTCGTGCTGCCGCAAAACCTCGTTGTCCCCAGCTAAGCGGTGCCCCCACTAAAAACTGTCACAAGCGCGCTTGCCAAGCCACCATCGCCCATGTATGGGTTGCGCCGCTTCAGGACGTTGAGCGTTCCGCCTCCGCCCTGAACTGCCGTTTCAACGGCCTGCGCGCCCGTAGCTCAGCTGGATAGAGCACCAGACTACGAATCTGGGGGTCAGGAGTTCGAATCTCTTCGGGCGCGCCATTTCCAAAGCCATAGCCACTCATCAGCGCTGGTTTTTCAGCCTATCAGTACCGTTGGCTGTGATATTCGATACATTCCGGTGCCGCTGTCCTTCGGCTTTTAGGCTGACGTCGTCGTGCCTACTCGTGGTTGCCTTTCAGCTCGATCAAGCGGCGAAAAGCCTCTGCAGTGCACAGGGTCGCCCTTGATCAGGTCGGATGGTTCAAGGCGCCAACCAGAAGGGAGGCGGCAAGGCTCAGCATGACAATGCCGACCACCAGATCCAGGCCCCGCCACGCAGATGGACGGGCGAAAATTGGCTGCAGCAGACGGGCACCATAGCCAAGAGTGGCGAACCAGGTGAAACTTGCCGTCGCCGCTCCCAGGGCGAAGATGGCACGGAGCTCTTGCGGTTGTGCCGATCCGGCCGTTCCCATGAGCAACACCGTATCGAGATAGACGTGCGGGTTGAGGAACGTGAATGCAGCGCCCGTCATCAGCGCGCGCCGGAGTGGCATGCCGGCGCCCTCGGCTGCAGCCATGGCCTTGGGCGAGGCCGTGCGGCGAAGTGCTGAAAGGCCATACCAGCCGAGGAAGGCGGCTCCACCCAGGGCGAGGATGGTGGTGAGCTGCGGGGCAGCTGCCAGAAATGCGCCAACGCCACTAACGCCGGCTGCAATAAGCAGGGCATCGGACAAGCCGAAGAAAAGCACGATCGGCCCAACATGCTCGGCTTTCAACCCTTGTCGCAGGACGAAGAGGTTCTGTGCACCGATGGCGACAATGAGTGCTGCAGATAGAGCGAAGCCCGACAGGAACGGCGGCAGGAAGGTTGTCATGGCCGCGCTGATGGCACTTAGGATGCCACAAGTAAAACTTGAAAATCTTAGCTTGATGAAGCCTAGCTTCATTCATGCTTGATTATCCCGCTATCGCGGCCGTTGCTGCTGTAATTGAAGAAGGCACCTTCGAACGTGCTGCAATGGTCCTCGGTATCACGCCCTCAGCTGTCTCCCAGCGCGTGCGCGGCCTTGAAGAGCGTCTCGGTGGCGTTCTCATCGTTAGAGGACTGCCCTGTAAACCCACCGCACTGGGCCAGACGCTTTGTGCCCACTTCACCCGTGTCCGTCTGCTCGAGACGGAACTCGGGCCCGATCTTGCTCCCGACGGAAAGGATCACCGGCACCTGTCTCTCAAGGTGGCGGTGAATTCGGATAGCCTCGCCACCTGGTTTCCGGAGGCGGCCAAGCGGTTCGGTGCCGTTCAAGGCACTCCGCTCGACCTAGTCCTTGATGACGAGGCGCATACCGCCGAGCGCTTGCGCTCGGGCGAGGTGGTAGCTGCTATCACGGCAGAGGCAGACGGTGTTCAGGGATGCCGAAAGATCCCGCTCGGAGCCTTGCCCTATGCAGCCTGCGCTAGCCCCGACTTCGTCGCTCGCTTTTTCCCGGCCGGCGTTAGCGCCCAGGCGCTTGCGAACGCACCATGTTTGCGGTTTGATCGTCGGGACGGGCTGCAGGCGAGGTGGGCAAGGGAAACGATGGATGTCGAGATCGATCCTCCCATCTACTCCGTTGCCTCAACCCACGCTTTTATCGACCTTGCCGTTGCCGGGCTGGCCTGGGGCATGCAACCAGTCATGCTGGCTAGGCCACACCTTAATGCCGGCACGCTGGTGGAATTGGTGCCCGGCACCGAAATTGCGGTTGCGCTGAACTGGATAGTGGCTCGCTTGCCCGTAGCAGCACTGGATCGGCTAACAGATGCTGTCCGCGCGGCGGCGAACCAGGCATTGCTCCATCCGTAGCGTCAGCTACAGCTCGGCCTCGTGACGGCGATCCGCTTCCCTCCTAGGGCAGCCACAAGGCGGGTTGACAGACCTGTGAAATCGATCCCATAGTTTGTGGGATCGGTCCCATCAACGGCCGGCATCACGGGAGGGGAGGCGGTATGGTTACCATTACCGACGTCTGCAAGCGCGCAGGCGTGTCGCGCTCCACCGTGTCGCGCGTCGTGGCTGGCAACGGCTATGTTTCGGAGGCCAAGCGCAAGGCCATCGAGCAGGCGATTGCCGATCTCGGCTATCGGCCCAACAGCTTCGCTCGGGCGCTCCGCTCCAATCGATCCAATGTCATCGGCGCCGTCATGGTCGATATTGGCACGCCTTACTTCGCCGAAATCATCTACGGCGTGCAGCGCGCCATTCGCCCCGCCGGCAAGTCACTAATGGTGTCGTCGGGCTATGCCGACCAGGACATGGAAGCACGCGCCATTGTCGAAATGGTTGATCGCTCCTGCGATGGTATCGTGCTGTATCTCGAGCGCCCGATGCGCCCTGAAGTGGTCGAGATCCTCAAAAAGGCAGCCGTGCCGGTGGTGTCGATCGGCCACAACCACTATCCCTTTTCGCGGGCCACGGTGGGGCTAGACAATTTCGAGGGAGCCCGCACCGCGATGCGCGTGCTCCTTGACCAGGGGCACCGCAGCATCGTCTATCTTTCTGGCGACCTGACGATCGGGGACGCCATCGACCGACTGCGCGGCGTGGAGGCGGCGCTGTCTGAAGTCGGCATGAGCCTCGATGACATCGAGGTGCAGTCCGGGCTCTTCCACGACAGCTTTGGCCTTTCTGCAGGGCGTGAGCTCCTGGCGCGCCGCCGCGACTTCACGGCGGTGTTCGCCGGCGCCGACGTCATTGCGGCAGGCTTTTACATGGCCATGCGGGAAGCGGGGCTGCGGGTTCCGCAGGACGTGTCCGTCATCGGGTTCGATGACAGCTACCATTCCCAATTCATGTCGCCGCCCTTGACCACCATCCGCCAGGAGGTCGGCGAGTTGGGCAAGCAGGCGGCGCAGCATCTACTCGCTTTGCTCGCGGACCCCATGGCCGGGCCGCTGCAATCGCTGGTGCGGACCAGACTGGTCGATCGCTCCAGCGTCGCCGTGCCAAGCCTCGTCAAGGAGGTCGCATAGCAGACGGCCTCTTAGGCCGATCCGTTTCAACGAGCCGTTCTCGAGGAGGAGAACCAATTGGGAGGAGACACAATGAAAACGATCAGGCGGATGGCCCTGACGACGGCAGGTTTGGCAACGCTCGCGCTCAGCATGCCAGCCATGGCGCAAGAGGATCGGGTGGTGCTGACGCTCCATCCCATCGACAGCGACGCGCTGGTCGAGAATTTCAACCCCAACAATCCAACCGGACCGCAGCAATTCGTGCGCGATTTTGCCTACGAGCCGCTGTGGATCGACAATATCTGGCACCCGGAAAACGACTTCCCGGCACTGGCGACCTCCTACGAAATCGCCGATGACCTGATGTCGATCACCTATAAGCTCCGCGAAGGGGTCAAGTGGAGCGACGGCGAGGACTTCAACGCCGACGACGTGATCTTCACCTTCGACTATGCCAAGGCCCACGTGGATTACCCGATGGGCATCGACATCTATGTCGAGGAAACCGATACCGGCACCGTCGTCAGTGCTGAAAAGATCGACGACTTCACGGTCAAGTTCAACCTCAAGCAGCCCGATGCTCTGGCGCGCTATGCGTTGGGCGGCATCTATCCGCTCCCCGAGCACATCTGGGCCGAGGTGGAGGACCCCAAGAACTTCGCCAATACGGAGATCGTCGCCACTGGCCCCTGGACGGAAGTGACCAACTTCTCGCGCTCTTCGGTCGAGCTCTGCCGCAATGAGACCAGCCGCTACAACGCAGAAAACGCTATCGATTGTCTGCGTTTCCTCCAGCTCAACGGCAATGAGCAGATCATCGCTGCAATGTCGGCGGGGGAAGTGGATTGGCTGGGCACCGGCCTGACCGATCCGGAAATCACCTTCACCCCGCAGAGCGAATACAACAATTACTGGCTGCCGCCGGGCGGCGACGTAAACTTGCAGATCAACACGACCAAGGCACCGTTCAACGACCTCGAATTCCGCAAGGCGCTTTCGGTCGCCATCGATCGCGACACCATCGTCGATATCTCGACCTTCGGCCTCACCACCCATACCCGCTTCCCGGTGGGCACCGGCGAGGCCTATGCCACCTGGCTCGATGAGGCAGCGCTCGAGCCCTATACCTGGCTGATGGAGTATGATCCCGATCGCGCAATGGAACTGCTCGACGCCGCCGGCTTCGTCGACGCCGACAATGACGGCTTCCGCGACAATCCCGACGGCACCCCGATCTCGTTTGAGATCAACATTCCCAATGGCTGGACCGACTGGATCAACACCGGCCAGACCATCTCGGAAAACCTGCAGGATGTGGGCATCAACGCCGTGGTGCGCACCATGGACCAGGGCGCCTGGAACGATAAGGCGCGCACCGGCGACTTCGACAGCTACATCATGTGGACCAATGGTGGGCCGACCCCCTACAACACCTACAATCCGATGTTCAATCCGCGCAACATGGAAGCCGGTCGCGTCGACTACCAGGCCATGCACCAGATGCGCCTGCCTGAAGTTGAAGAAGCTCTGCAGGCCTTCCGCAGCACGGCCGATGCTGCCGCGCAGCAGGAGCAGATGACCAAGATCCACGTTGCCGTTGCAGAAAACCTGCCGGTGATCGGGCTCTTCGCCAATCCTAACTGGTATGAGTACTCGACCCGTAAGTTCGAAGGCTGGGTGACCGAGGAAAACCCCTTCGTGCGTCCACTGGTGTTCGAAGGCACGCGCGAGCGCGTGATCCACGCTCTTGCCCTCAAGCCGATCAAGCGGGAGTAGGCGGTAGACCCCCACCCAGCCTCCCCCGGAAGACGGGGGAGGAGTCCTGCCGGTGGGTGGAACTCGATCCAACTCCTCCCCCTCCTTCAGGGGGAGGCTGGGGGGAGGCTGGGGGGACTCACAGGACGACCCTCCTGCAAAAGGAGAGGAGGCGCAGAAGCCAGACGCTTCGCGCACTCGATAGGCATCCTCAAGACCAACAGGTCAGGACGCCGACGCCGCGGCGGGGCTTGCTCCCGGTCCCGCCCGGCCGTTTCGGAGGAGACGAAATGATATACATCCTGCGACGCGTCGCCTTTTACCTGGCCGCCTTCTTCGTGGCGGTGACGCTGAACTTCTTTATCCCCCGCATCATGCCGGGTGATCCATCGGCGCGCATCATCGCCTCGTTCCAGGGCCGGCTGAACGACGCCCAGGTCGAAGCGATCCGAGCCTCCTACGGTACGTCGGGCTCGCTGTGGGAGCAGTATATTGGCTATGTGGGGCAGGTCCTGCGCATGGATTTCGGCATCTCGACGGTGCAGTTCCCCGAACCCACATCCTCGCTGCTGTTTTATGGCGCCACCTGGACCTTGGTCCTGGTCGGCATTTCCATCACCCTGGCCTTCCTGATCGGCACCATGATGGGCATCCACGCGGCCTGGAATCGCGGTGGCTTCTTCGACTCTGTCTTTACCCCCATCAACGTCATGCTCAACGCCTTCACCCCGGCCGTGGTGGCGCTGCTGCTGTTTTATGCCTTCTCGCTGCAGCTGCAGTGGTTCCCGCTGGGCCGGGCGCATTCGACCGGGATCGCACCCTCCTGGGATCCGGCGTTTCTGGGCAATGTGCTCTACCACGCGACCCTGCCTGTACTCTCGATCCTGATCGTCAGCTTCGGCAGCTGGCACCTGGGCATGCGCAACGTCATGATCAATCTCCTCAACGAGGATTTCGTCATCCTGGCACGTGCCAAGGGCCTGAGCGACCGCCGCGTCCGCTACCGCTATGTCGCCCGCAACGCCATCCTGCCGCAGATCACCTCGCTTGCCCTGTCCGTCGGCTTTCTTCTCGGTGGGGCGCTCGTAACCGAGCAGGTGTTCAACTATCCCGGCCTTGGCAAGTTCACCGTCACCGCCATCGAGAGCCGCGACTACTCGTTCATCCAGGCGCAGCTGCTGCTTTTGACCATGTCGGTCCTGGTGGCCAATCTCCTGTCCGACATTGCCAACGTCGTTCTCGACCCCCGCTTGCGAAAGGGCTGATCCATGGCTGATATCACCCATACTCCCGCCATGACCTTGCTGGATCGCCTTGATCGGGAGGCGGTTGCCAGCGCTGCGCCCAGCCAGGGCGAACTCATGCGCGAGCTTGGTATCAAGGGCCGGCCCGGATGGACCAGCCGGCTGCCGCCCTCGCTCGCCGCCTTCGTCACCAATCCCAAGGGAATGATCGGGGTCGTTGTGCTGCTCGGCCTCATCCTTTTCTCGCTGCTGGGGCCGCTCTTTAGCGAATACAATCCGCAGCGCCGGGCCGGAAAGCCGCATGTGGCGCCCGGCTACGAGCATGTCATGGGCACGACCCGCATGGGCAAGGATGTCTATACCCAGCTCGCCTATGGCGGCCGCATGAGCCTTGCCGTCGGCTTCGGCGCAGGCCTTGCCGCGGCCCTGATCGGCCTCGCCGTGGGCATCTCCGCCGGCTATTTCGGCGGCCGCATCGACGATGTGCTCACCTTTCTCGTCAACGTCGTGCTGGTGCTCCCGGGCCTGCCATTGATCATCGTTATTGCCAGCCTGGTGGAGAGTGCGGGGCCCCTTGTGATCGGCACCGTGCTGGCGCTGACCGGCTGGGGCTGGTCGGCCCGCACCATCCGGACGCAGACCATGTCGCTGCGCACCCGCGAATTCATCCTCTCGGCCGAACTCATGGGCGAGCGGAAGTGGCGCATCATCCTCAAGGAAATCTTCCCCAATATGCTGAGCTTCTTCATGGGAGGCCTGGTGCTGGGAACCATATCAGCCATCCTCGCCGAAGCGGCGCTGAGCTTTATCGGCCTTGGCGATCCCAATGCCGTCACCTGGGGAACCATGCTCTATTGGGCGCAGAACAACATGGCGCTGCAGTTAGGTGCCTGGTGGGAAATCTGGCCGCCCGCCATCGCCATCATGCTGACGGGGGCGGCGCTGGTGATGATCAACTTCGCCGTCGACGAAATCACCAATCCGCAGCTCAAGGCTTCGCGCAAGATCGGTCGCATCCGCCGCTTCCTCGCGCGCCGGGGGAGAAGCGCCGATGTCTTCTGATCGCAACCTGATCGAGGTCCGCAACCTCACCGTCGACTATGTCGGCGAGCATTCGGTCGCCCGCGCCGTCAACGGCATCGACTTCGACATCCGCGAAGGGGAGGCCTTCGGCCTGGCGGGGGAATCCGGCTGCGGCAAATCCACCGTCGCCTTTGCCCTGGCCCGTCTCACCCGTCTCCCTGGCCTCGTCTCGGGCGGCGAAGTGCGCCTCAATGGCGAAGACGTCCTCAAGTTCGACAAGGCCCGCCTCAAAGCCTATCGCTGGAACGAGGTCAGCTTCGTCTTCCAGTCGGCCATGAACGCGCTCAATCCGGTGATCCCGGTGTCCGAGCAGATCATGGACGTGATCCAGACGCACCAGCCCGAGCGCGGCAAGGACGGTGCCCGCGCGCGCGCCGTCGAGCTGTTCGAGCTGGTGGGCATTCCGCCCGGTCGCCTCGATGACTTCCCGCACCAGTTCTCGGGTGGCATGCGCCAGCGCATCTGCATCGCCATTGCCCTGGCGCTCCAGCCGCGCCTCATCATCATGGACGAGCCCACCACCGCGCTCGACGTGGTGGTGCAGCGCGACATCATCGAGCAGATCGTCGATCTCAAGTCGCGCATGGGCTTTTCGGTCCTCTTCATCACCCATGACCTGGGCCTGATGATCGAGTTCTGCGATCGCATCGGCGTCATGTATTCGGGCCGGCTGGTCGAGGTGGCGCCCGCCGAAGCCATCCTGACAAATCCGCAGCACCCCTATACCAGGGCCCTGGGCAACAGCTTCCCGCCCCTCACCGGTCCACGCATACGCATGGAAGGCATCCCGGGCACGCCGCCGGATCTGCGTTCCTTGCCGCAAGGCTGCCGCTTCTCGCCGCGGTGCCCCCACGCCATGGACATCTGCCGCGAACAGGATCCAGCACTACGCTATTACCCCGAGAACCGGAGCGAGGCCGCATGTCACTTGCTGAATTAGAAGCCCGCCCGGTACTGACTTCCAACGCCGACCCCGTCATTGAAATGGATGAGGTGCACAAGGAATTCGTCCTCGGGGGCGCCTTCCTCAATCAGACCTTTCTGCGCGCCCTGTCCGGCGTTTCGCTGAAGCTTACCCGCGGCCGCGCCCTGGCGCTGGTCGGCGAATCCGGCTCCGGCAAATCCACCTGCGCGCGCATGCTGGCTCGTGCCTACGAGCCCAGTGCCGGTTCCATTCGCTTTCACGGCGACGACATTGCGACATTCAAGGGCCAACGCCTCCAACGCTACCGGTCCGAAGTGCAGATGGTTTTCCAGGACCCGTTTGGGTCGCTCAACCCCACGCAGTCCATCGGCTATCACCTCGAGCGCCCCATCCGCCTCCACCGCCCAGAGCTCAAGGGTAAGGCGATCGAAGCCGAGATGCTGGCGCTCCTTGAAAGCGTCGGCCTCCGGCCCGCCGCCGACTACCTCAAGCGCCGCCCGCACGAACTCTCCGGCGGCCAGCGCCAGCGCGTCGCCATCGCCCGCGCCCTCTCCGTCCGGCCGCAGGTGTTGCTGGCGGATGAACCAACTTCGATGCTCGACGTCTCCGTCCGCCTCGGCATCCTGAATTTGCTGGAAGACCTCAAGCAGCAGCGCCAACTCGCCGCCCTCTACATCACCCACGACATCGCCACGGCGCGCTATTTCGCTGAAGAAACCGCGGTCATGTATGCCGGCCATGTGGTGGAGCAGGGGCCCAGCCAGGAGATCACGGACAATCCCCGGCACCCCTATACCCAGCTCCTGATCGAAGCCGTTCCGAACCCCAATCGCAAGATCGCCGTGGTGCCCGGCCGCCGCGCCACCGATATCCCGCTCTGGACTCGATCGAGCCGCGGCTGCCCCTTCGTCTCCCGCTGCCCCCGGGCGACATCGGTCTGCAAGGAAACCATGCCCAAGCCGGTTTCCGTCGGCCCCGGCCACACCGCCCGCTGCCATCATGTGGCGTCCTGATCTGCTAGGTGCCGTGCTAGCCGCGCGGCGATACACTTCTTGAGCGAACGGTGCTCCCCTTCAAGCAAAAGAAAGGGGCCGCGCTAGCGGCCCCGATCAGTCTTCGCCATCAGGAACGAACGATTACGTGGTCGCTGCGGAGCCAAAGCGGCGGCAGGCATAGCTGGATGTTGGAAAGCGGCAGCAGGTGCTCGCCCAGCGTGACGCCGATCTGGTCGCGGAGGAATTTGCGGCGCGCCTGGATGCGGGTCCAGGTTTCCGGATGCTTGGCCGCGAGTTCGGCGCAAAGCGCAGCATCCGCGATGGCAACCGCATCTTCGCAGTTTAGCGCCTTGCCTGCTGGCATTGGGCCGGGAATGACGTCGACCTGAAAGACCATGCCTGAGCGCAGGATTTCGGTCGAACCCGGCCGCACCGGGGAATGGCTCCACTCGTCATAGCTGACCAGATGCCCGGGGTTGAGCGCCGACTTGAGGTTGGCTTCGGCCAGCTTGTTCACCACCGCTTCGTGCAGGGCACCTCCGGTCGTCCCGATATTGGCGGTTTCGTACCAGGTGACGAGCGCGTCGAAGTACGATGCCGCGATAGCAACAAAGCCGTCTTCACTGTCGTCGAGCATGCCGGCGCGCGAGCTCAAGCCACCCCAGTAGCCCACGGCCGTCGTGACCCCGTCACCCTTTTCGAGCATGCGGGCGCCGGCACTGTTGAGGCCGTGGATGGCATGGCCCGCATTGCCGGAAGCAAACATGGTGTGGGCGCTGAGCGGCTCGCCGGCATAAAGGAAGTTGCGCCCGGCCTCGATCTCCAGCTGCCCGGGGCGCGCGTTGGTAACAACGTTCCACACCGAAGCTGAGGCGCGGGTCGAGGCCCATTCGAAGGCCGCGATCTGGTCGGCATCGACTATGCTGCGCAGGCCGTCCTGCGGATGCATCAGCAGCGCCGTCTCGTCGCTCAAGCCGTCAGGCCCACCGATGATGCGGGAGAGGATCACGATCATATAGTGGGGAACAAGGAATCCGGGGCGCTGGTCACCCCATTCATTGGCTTCGAGATATTTCCAGCCGACGACACCAACCGTATCGCCACTCGAGAGACCCGCGTCCCGCAGCACCGCTTCAAGGCTCGGCTTTTTGGTCCGGTCCTGCGCCATCAGGCTCAAGGACTGGCTGAGCATGGTTTCGAGGTTCGGGAGCGGGGAGATGGCGGTGAAGCTCTCGGACTCGTTCCCGGTGATGACGACGCGGCGGCCTTTGGGCCCGAGCAGCAGCACGGCTTCTTCGAAGCGTGGATCAAAGCCGGTCAGGTGGAGGATGTTGGCATTGTGCTCGCGGTCGGCATAGACGAAGAGCCAGGTCTTGCCGGCGCGTTCGTAAAGCGCGTCGCAGCGTGCGGACAGCGTTTCTGCCGGGATCTGCGGACGTACCAGGGGAATGCCGAAGTCGGGCAGGGCGACGGATTGCAGATGGCTCATCGGGAAGACTCCATGTCGGGCTGTAGTGGCAGCCGGTTGAGCAGGTGGTCGGCGCAGCGGAATGCCAGCGCCATGATGGTCAGCACCGGGTTGAAGGCACCATTGGTGGGGTGCAGCGAACCGTCGGCGATAAAGAGATTGTCGTGGCCCCAGACGCGGCTGTTTACGTCGGTAACCGAAGTTTCGGGCGAGTTGCCCATGCGGCATGTACCTGCCTGATGCTGATAGGATGACAGCCGCGGCACCGGTGGCGTGCCCCAGACCCGGCTCGCACCGGCCGCGGACAGCCAAAGCTTGGCCTTTTCGAGGATGGCTTCTGCAGTTCGGGTGGTTTCGGGATGAACGACGCCGGACATGCGTGCGACCGGGCGGCCCCACTTGTCCTTGACCGCAGGATCGAGTTCGACCCTGCATGTGGGATCGGGGATTTCGTGCACCGGACCCTTGACTGCCAGGACGTGCCGGTAAAAACGGCGCATGAAGTCATGCGGAGCCTGGCCCCAGCGGGGCAGGCCCGGTGGCAGAGCCTGCTCCCAGAAGGCGATGGGCGTCATGATGAAGTCGTCGGCTAGCATGGCGCCGCCGACGACACCGGGCAGACCATGAACGAAGTCGGTAGTGGCGATGGTAACGCCGGGGCCTTTGCCGCCGTGCACCGGCCGATCGAAGATGCCGAAGGCGGTGGGGTAGGTGTGCCCTTGGAGATGGCGGCCGACCTGACCGGATGTGTTGCCCAAGCCTTCGGGTTCCCGAGCGCTCGGCGACAGGAGCAGCAGCCGCGCGGTCTCGATGGCGCCGGCGGACACCACAACGATATCTGCATGGGCAGAGGCCGCATGGCGCAGCTCCCCGGCATCTTCCCAGATCAGCCGAACGCCGGTGACCTTTCCTGTGCTGTCGGTCTCGATTCGGTCGGCAAGGGTTTCGACGGCAAGGTGGAGGTTGCCACTCGCGAGGGCCTTGGGCAGGAGCGTGTTCTGGGTGCCGTTCTTGCCGTCACTGGGGCAGGCAAAGCCCGGGCAGCTTGCGCATTCGATGCAGGCTTCACGATCGTCGCGCGGCACCGAATTGATGAGCATAGGCGGCTGAGTGGTCGTCAGGCCCAGCCTGCCGGCTGCCGCGGCAAGAACCGAAGCCGCACCATGACGCGGCAGGGGTGGCATGGGCAGGGGCGCGGAGCGGCTCGGCTCGTGCGGCAGTGCGCCCGGAGGCCCGCAGACGCCAATCTCCTGTTCGACCCGCACATACCAGGGTTCGAGTTCGTCGTAGCCGATGGGCCAGTCGGCAAGGCTCGACCCGTCTGGCACGCCGTAGCGGCTGGCCATGCGAAAATCATCGGGGTGGAAGCGCCAGGCCTGGCCGCCATAGATCAGGGTGCCGCTGCCGACGCAGGCCGCGTTGTTGCCATAGGCCACGGTATGCGGTTCGACTGCATGTTGCTGCCCGTCCGGCGTCACGAGAATGCGCGGGCCATCGTCAGCGTCGGGCCCGGTATTGTGGCCATAGACAGGATTGCGGTGGTTGCGCAGATGGTCGCGGTGGCCGCTATTGGCATAGTCCAGCCAACGGCCACGCTCCACCAGCAGCACCTGCTTGCCCGCCAGTGCCAGCTGGCTTGCAACAATGCCACCGCCTGCTCCGGCGCCGATCACGATGGCATCGAAATGCTGGTCAAGCGTGGGTCGCACGGGCTCGGCAACGGGGATGTTGTCCGGGCCTGATGGTCCCTCCGGCAGTCCATGCTCGTAGCCGATCTCGGACCAGGAGCGCGCCTCCGGATTGCCGCCATTGCCTGGATCGGCGTAGATGGCTTCGGCCGCCCAGCGAGCGAGCAGTTCAAACCAGGGCTCGTGGTCGATCTCGCCGATCGCACGATTCAGGGTATTGTCGTCACAGGCCACAATGTCGACTTCGGCGCAGAGGCGCTGGAATCCGCGTTCTACACCCTCGCGGGCGTTCTCGACGGCACCCAGCCGCGCCGCCACATAGGCTGGCACGCCCATGGCACGACTGCCCAGGACCGGATCGGGGGCGATCCGGTCGAGCAGGCGCAGGAAGGCGGGACCGTCGAGGAGCATTGCTTAGCCCAGGACGCGGTCGGTTGCAGGGTCGAGCAGGTGCACCCGTGCCATATCGACGGCGAGGCGCAGCTTGGCGCCGCTGCGGATCGAGCTTTGCGGCAGGAGCCGGGCAACGCTCGACGCCTCGCCCATATCGAAGTGAACCAGCGTTTCCATGCCGAGCGGTTCAACGAGACCCGCGGTGATGTCGAGCCCGACCACACCATCGCCAAGGCTGAAATGCTCGGGGCGGATGCCTAGAACCGCCGCCTGACCCACGAGGGGGCGAAAGAGGTCGGCGCGGTCCTGCGGCACCGCGAGAAGCTGGCCATCGGGCATGCGAACGGCCAGGGCGTCGGCGGAGGACTCGACCCTTACCGGATAGAAGTTCATGCCCGGCGAGCCGATAAAGCCGGCGACAAACCGCGTTGCCGGCTTGAGATAGAGTTCTTCGGGCGGCGCGATTTGTTCGATGGCGCCCTTGTTCATGACCACGACGCGATCGGCTAGCGTCATCGCTTCCACCTGATCGTGCGTTACATAGACGGTGGTCGTGGGAATCCGGGCATGCAGTGCCTTGATCTCGGTGCGCATCTGCACGCGCAGCTTGGCGTCAAGATTGCTGAGAGGTTCGTCGAACAGGAAGACCGATGGATTGCGGATCAGCGCCCGGCCCATGGCCACACGCTGGCGCTGCCCACCGGAGAGCTGGCGGGGCTTGCGGTCGAGCAACTGGTCGAGGCCGAGGATCTCGGCGACGCGTTTCAGCCGTTCGGCGATCTCCGCCTTTGGCACCTTGCGCAGCTTGAGGCCGAAGACGATGTTCTCGGCGACGCTGAGATGGGGATAGAGCGCATAGTTCTGGAACACCATGGCGATGTCGCGTTCACCCGGCTGCAGGTCGTTGACGCGCTTGCCGTCGATGCGGATCTCACCTTCGGTGATGGATTCGAGTCCGGCGATCATGCGCAGCGTCGTCGACTTGCCGCAGCCCGACGGGCCCACCAGAACGATGAACTCCCCCTCGGCGATTTCCAGATCGATGCCGTGCACCGTACGGGTTTGGTTGTAGGCCTTGACGACCTTGTCGAGTGTTACAACGGCCATGATGATTTCCTGATCTTGCGGGGCGGCGTCACGAAGCGTCGCCGTAGATGTTGCCTTCCGGGGTCCACTCGAAATTGCGATCGAGCGGCCAGGTCGGCCGGGAGAGACGCTTCCATTCGAGGCGCGACATATCGAGCTGCGATGTGCCGTCGCTGAGAAGCAGGATGTGGCGCGCCATGATGTCTTCGAGGCGGGGATGGAGGTAGCCGAGCTTGACCACGTAGATCTTGTGGGCCACCGGATCGATGCCCATCGCCTGGAAGTGCTCGGGCGTGGTGATGCCAATGGGCTGGGCATGGAAGGTTGCGACGACATTGCCGATGCGCACCTTGGCCCAGGCGGCATCTTTGGAGCGGTAAGGCTGGAAGCCGCCCAGATCGAGCTCGTCGGCACAGGCCTCGACCCGGACCTTGACGCGACGCTCCGTCTTGGGTCGCGACATGTGTTCATCGCCAAGGACGAGCTCGACCTCGGCGCCGACACCGGCGGCAACGAGCCGGGACACGGCCTCGGGCGCGGTGATGCCAGCGACGACGATGTCTTCGTTGGCGCCCAGATCCAGCGCGGCCTGGAGCACCGTGGTCAACTCGCCTGCCGCGCCCGCCGTGGTGTTGTCACCCGAATCCGACACATAGACGGGCCGCTGCGGGCTGGTCAGCGCGCGTTTGAGGCCTTCGGCCACCTCTGCGGTTTCCATGCGCAGGATGAATTGCTCATGGGCGTCCCAGATGCTCTGGGCCAGCTTGACCGCTTGGCTGCGGGCGAGACTGGCGTCTTCCTCCGCCACGGCGAAGGCCGTGCATTTGGTCCAGGGGCGATCGTTCCAGGCGAAGCCGACGAGGATATTGGCTTCCATCATGCCCGGCACGGCGTCGAATTGGGGCAGGCTGCCGTAGAGTTCGCGCGCCGGGCTTGCTGAGGTAACGGCCGTTTCGCCAGGGATCAGGATCGGCAGGCTAACCGCCACCTTCTTGGGCTTTATGCCAGTACGCAGCACCTTGATGAGCTGGTCGGCGGCCCGATAACCGGTGGACTTGTCGTCACGATGCGGCGCCGTGCGCAGCACCGAGAACACCGTGCCGGCCTCCAGCAATTGCGGTGTCATGTCGCCATGGAGATCAAGTGACACGCCAATGGGCATGTCGGGCCCTACCAGGGCGCGGATGGCGCCGACGAAGTCGGAGTCGGCGTCTGCATCGAGGTTCTCCACCTCGAGCGCGCCGTGATTGACCACCAGCACGCCATCGAGTTCACCTGCCGTCGAGAGGAGGTCGAGCGTCTTGGCCTTGACCATGTCATAGGCCTCCGCCGTCATGATGCCGCCGGGGAGCGCGGTGGCCCAGAACAGCGGTACGGCCTCGATATCGCTGTCCTCAGCGATGCGCTCGAGCATGCCGCGCACCATCCACACGTCGTTGTCGCGCATCTGCTGCGGGTCGAACAATTGCAGGGACGCAAGCCCGGTCACCGCCGGTGACGACAGCATGATTTCGACCGAGAGGCCAACGATGGCGATACGCATAGACATGCTTTCTGGTGAAGTGTTCTAGATCAGGGAAGGACGTGGGAGCCGGCGATGTCGGTGACGCCGTTGAGCGCCAGGGCAATGCCGCCCAGGCGTGGGCCGCCAATGCCGGGCTCGGCGAATTTGACGATGTTCTCGCCATACATGGCCGGGTGCGCGAGGCGCCGCAGTGCCTTGTCGACCGAACCGGACAGATAGGGCTTGGCGGCCGAAAGATCGCCACCGAGCAGCACCAGCGGTGGATTGAAGATGTTGATGAGGCTCGAAATGGCCGATCCAAGCACTTCGCCGGCATGTTCGAGCACGTTGAGCACGATCGGTTCGCCGGCTTCGGCCAGCTCGATGATCTGTGCGAACGAGGTGGGCCGGACGCTCCCGAGCCGCGAAATCTCTTCGATAAGCGCCGATTCAGTCAAATAGGCTGCAAGGCAGCCCGAGGCGCCACAGCTGCAAAATCGCCCTTGGGGAACAATCTTGACGTGGCCTAATTCGCCGGCAAGTCCGCCCGCTCCCTTGTAGACAGTGCCATCAAGGAAAAGGCCCCCGCCGACGCCGGAGCCGGAGAAAAGATAGATGAAATTGTCCATGTCGACGCAGGCGCCGAACATGTGTTCGGCCATGGCCGCCGCCTTGCCGTCGTTGCCGACATAGACGGGGGCCGTGCAGCGCTGGGACAGCCGGCCGAGGATGTCGACGTCGCGCCAGCCCAGCACGGGGACGTGGACCAGCTTGCCGTCGTTGGCAACAAGGCCGGGCAAGGAGACGCCGATGCCCAGAACCTTGGCGCCCGAGCCCGTCAGCGAGACCACAGAGTCGATGCCGGTGGTGATGGCGATTTCCACATCGTCCAGCCGTCCATCGAAGGGCAAGACCTGCTCGGCAAGTACTGTCCCATCAAGGCCGCAGGCAACATAGATCAGCTTGCTAGCTTCGACTTCGACACCGACCAAGAGCCCCGACGCCGGCGAGATGACCAGACCTTCAGTGGGCCGGCCGCGGCCAGAGGCCGAGGCTTTCGCGCGCCGCTCCACAAGTCCGCGTTCAATGAACTCGTTGACGATCGAGGAAACCGTGGATTTGTCGAAGTGAGTGCGCTCGATGATCTCGCGTTGGGAGATGTCGGGCTGGATGCGGATGCGATGGAAGATCGAGTTGGCGTGAAAACGTCTCAGGAACGAACGATCCAAACCGGCCTCCCATTTTTCTAAACTGAAGAAAAATAAGCACGACTTTCTGGACCGGTCAATCCGCTCCTGTTGACGCTGCAGTCAGTTCAGGTCCGGGAAAGCTGAAAACTCGCGTAAAATCTGGTACTTGTGACTGCTCAAAAAGATTGCACCGCAAAAGTGATGCTCAAGTAGTTGACTCTCGGGGAGCGCTCCGGCAGATTTTTTCTTGTGAGAAGATTATTCTCATGAAGGGATGGCTACGGCCGGAGACAAGGTAGGGAAATGACAAAAACGAATTTGCTGGCCGCAATGGCCCTCTCACTTCTAGGTGCTACCGCGGTGCACGCGCAGGAAAACCTGGAAGTTTGGCACTACTACGCTGCCGGCTCTGAATTGGCCGGGATGAACGCGATGATCGAAGTGGGCAATGCCGCTGTCGAGGACGCCAACATCACCGGTGTGGTGATTCCTGGAAATGTGGTCGAGCTGCGCCGCCAGTTGCAGACGGCTTTCCTGGGTGGCCGTCCTCCGGCAGCCTACCAAAGCTCGATGGCCTATGAGCTCAAGACCTTCGCTGACGGCGGACAGCTCCATCCGCTGACGGATGTGTGGGCCACCATCAAGGGCGACGAGATTTTCCCTGAGGGCGTGCAGCGCGTCGTCAAGGTCGACGGCGTTCCCTATGGCGTTCCCTTCGATCTCTCGCTGATCAACAACGTCTTCTACAACAAGGAAGCCTTCGAGAAGGCTGGCGTCGAGGTTCCCACCGATTGGGACAGCTTCACCGCAGCCTGCGACGCGCTGCGCGAAGCAGGCTATCAACCGCTCGGCAATGCTGGCGGCACCTTCTGGAGCCTCTACAATTTCTATGCTGCCCTGGTGTCGGCAGTCGGCGAGGATGGGTATTACCAGATCGCTCGCGGCGAGCTTGGCTTTGACAGCCCCCAGTTCAGCGAAGCGCTCGACCTTTACCGCGACCGTATGGTCTCCTGCTATGCCCAAAACTGGAGCGGCAAGACCTGGACGCAAACCGCCGATGACCTGATCAACGGCAATACCGGCATGTTCATGATGGGCATCTGGGCGGCCGGCTATATGGACCAAGCTGGCTTCGCCGCTGGCGAGGGCTTCGACATGTTCCAGGCCCCGGGGACGGTGGGCAAGGCGATCTTCCAGATGGACGTGCTGGCCGTGCCGGAAGGGCCGGGCGTTGCCGCTGCCGATCAGTTCATCGCCGCCGTGACGACCCCGGAAGGCCAGGCGGCCTTTGCCGTGCCGAAGGGTTCGCTGGCGCCCAACGTCAATGTCGATCCGTCGGTCTACGGCTATGCCGGCGCCACCTTTGCCCGCCAGTTCTCGGAAGCTTCGGCCAACGATGCCGTGCTGCCGAACCTGTTCTTCCTGCTGCCGACCGATCTGGGCACCGAATTTGGCGTGCAGATCGAGCGTTTCGCGATCGATCCGTCCGACACGGTCAAGGCGGAGCTGATCGCCACCCTGGAGGGTCTGCGTCAGGAAGCCTTGGCGGAAAACGCCTTCATCAACTGGTAATTGACCCCGGGGGTGGCGCCTGAACGGCGCCGCCCCCTTTTGCATTCCAAACCAAGAGCATGCAATGGACCTGTCCCAAGGCCGCCTGAACCGAACGACGCTGACGCACCTGGCCTTTTTGGCTGTGCCTACGCTGCTGTTCGCAGTTTTTTACATCTACCCGGTCATTTCGAGCATCCACCTGTCGCTGCACGACTGGGACGGATTCTCGCCGCGCATGCGCTTTGTGGGTCTGCAGAATTACACCGTGCTGATCAACCAGCCCCGTTTCCTTCACGCGGCGCTCAACAACATCCTTTGGGTCGGCTTCATGCTGATCGTGCCCACCGGCGTCGGTCTGCTCCTGGCGGCGATTCTCGATCGCGGCATTCGCGGCGAGAAGGTCTTCCGCATCATCTTCTTCCTACCCTTCACCATCCCGGCCGTCGCCGTGGGCGCCATCTGGCGCTGGATGTACGAACCAGACAATGGCCTTATCACCACGGTGCTGGATCTGGTCGGTCTCGGCGGCCTGGCGCAGAACTGGCTGGGCGACCCCGCCATCGTCAATTTTTCGCTGATGGGCTCAGTCGCCTGGTGGACGACCGGCTTTGCCTTCCTTGTTTTCTTTGCAGGCCTTCGCAACATCCCGACCGAATGCATCGAAGCGGCGCGCATAGAGGGCGCCACGCCGTGGCAGGTGTTCTGGAAAGTAAGCTTCCCCCTGCTATGGCCGTCCACGATCATCGTCCTGGGCATGTCCGCGATCGACGCGATGCGCCTGTTCGACGTGGTTTGGGCCATGACCAAGGGCGGCCCGGCCTATTCCTCTGAAGTGCTCGCGGTGCAGATGTATGACCTCGCCTTTGGCCGTTTCGACATGGGACGCGCTGCAGCCGTCGCTGTCTACCTCTTCATCATCGCTGGCGTGATCATCATGCCCTACATCATCTACATGTCCCGCCGCGTTCAGGACAGCGAGGCCGAATAATGAGCAGTTCCATCCAGCAGCGGCAGACCGTCCTGACGCGCACCGTGCTCTTCGGCATGGCGATCATATTCATGACGCCGCTCGTCGTGGCGCTCCTGACCTCGTTCAAGTCACCATCCGAGATAACGCGGGTGATGAGCCTGCCGACCCAGTTCTATTGGGAGAACTACGCCATCGCCTTCGAGCGGGCCGGACGGACTTTCCTCAATTCCATCCTCATCACCGTTCCCGCTGTTGCGCTTTCCCTGCTGATCGGCGCAGTGGCCGGCTACCCGCTCGCCTATATGAGTGGCCGCGGTGGCAAGGTGGTCTACTTCCTCCTGCTCACCGGCATGCTGGTGCCGTTCCAGATCGTGCAGATCCCGCTGTTCTTTCTGGTGCAGCGCCTGGGGCTCTACGACACCATTCCGGGCATGTGGCTGGTCCATACCGCCTATGCCATTCCGTTCTGCACCTTCTTCATGCGCAACTTCTTTGCGTCCGTGCCGCGCTCCATGTACGAGGCAGCGCTGATCGACGGCTGCGGCCCGGCCACCTATTTCTGGAAGCTGCTGCTGCCGGCATCGGCTTCGGGCCTTGCGGCCCTTGCCATCATCCAGAGCCGCGCCATCTGGAACGACCTGCTTTTTGCCATTACCCTGACCACCAGCGACAATGCCCGTCCGGCCACTGTTGCCATTGCCGGTTTCGCCAGCAGCCTTCAGGTCGAATACGGACCGCTGATGGCCTCGACGGTCGTTTCGGTGATCCCCGTCATGGCCGCATATCTGCTGTTTCAGAAATCGTTCGTCCGAGGTCTCCTCGGCGGTGCTGGAAAGTAGAGGGCGCCGTGGTGTAGCGGCGCCGCCCGCTGCCGCTTCACATCAAAGACGACGGCAGGAGGTACCCGGTACAAATTTTGGTGCCAGGACGAGGTCCTGCGCCGGCTCATGGGCAGCTTCCGCGCTGGTGATGCGGTGCAGCAGCCGACGGGCGATGATGTTGCCGAGCTGGAGCGTATCCTGCACCACCATAGTGATGCGCGGAGTGATGACGCTGCTCCACTGCACATTGTCGATCATGGCCAGCGAAATATCGTCCGGGCAGGAAAAGCCCAGTTCCTGCATGGCCTGCAGCGCCGCCAAAGCCATCGCATTGTTGGCGCCCAGAATTGCGGTGGGCCGCTCCGGCTGGATCAGGAGGCGCATGGCCGCTTCATAGCCGGCGGAGCGCGTGAACTGTCCATCGACCACGTAGTTGGGGTTCACCTCCACGCCGGCACTGGCCATGGTCTCGACGAAGCCGCGATAGCGTTCCGATGCCGTGTGCAGGTGCTGCGGACCGGCGATGAAGGCGATGCGCCGATGCCCGAGCTGCAGGAGGTGCTCGGTCAACATGGCTCCGGCCAGGAAATTGTCCGAGCCCACGAAGTCCCGCTCGATCCCCTCGACCTTCTGGTCGAAGCACACCATCGGCACCTTGATGGACTGGATGAACTCGACATAGTCGGCGCCGAAGCTCGATGGCGCCAGGGCCAGTCCGGCAATCTTGAGGCCGATCAGATGCTCGATCAGGGCGCGCTCGCGCTCGAGCTTGCCCGAGGAGTCGGTGATGAGCACGAAATGTTCGTGCTCGAGGGCGTAGTTCTCCAGTTCGCGCCGGATGTCGCCGAAGAAAGGATTGCCGACATTGCCCACCACGAAGCCGATCATCTTGCTGCGGCCACGGGCGAGGCTTTGTGCCAGCGGATCGGCCACGTAGCCGACCGCAGTCGCCGCGGTGCGGATGCGCTCCAGCGTGCGCGCGCTCACCCGGCCTGGATTGCTGAAGGCGAGCGAAACCGTCGACACCGAAACCTCGGCCAGTGCGGCAACATCCCGGATTGTGGCCATCAGCTCCTTCTCGAACCGCTTCTATGAACCTCCGGACCTTACCAGGACCCTGGTATGGCTCGCTTAGGTACTCCGGAGAACACCTTTAGACAGGGCTTGACTCTCCGGCAACAAGAATCAAGGATGTTGATCGAACCGGTTCGATACGCCGGAAGGGAGGATGAGATGAACGAAGCTTTCGCCGTAAGCAGCAGCGCTAGCATGTCCGATGGCAAGACGTGGTTTATCCAAGATCGCTTCGGCATGTTCATCCACTTCGGCCTCTATGCGCTCGCAGCGCGCCATGAATGGGTGCAGAACCGCGAAGAGATCGGCTCCGAGCAGTACCGAAAGTATTTCGAGAACTTCGACCCGGACCTCTATGACCCGCGCGAGTGGGCAAGGCGGGCGCGGCAGGCTGGCATGAAATATGTGGTGCTGACGGCCAAGCACCATGAAGGCTTCTGCCTCTGGGACAGCAAATACACCGACTACAAGGCCACCAACACGCCTTACGGCAAGGACCTGCTCAAGCCCTATGTGGAGGCGTTCCGCGCCGAGGGGCTGAAGGTGGGCTTCTACTACTCGCTGATCGACTGGCACCATCCGCAGTTCCCGATCGACGGCATCCATCCCTTACGCAACCACGCCGATGCGCTTGAAATGAACAAGACGCGCGATGTGCGGCAGTATGCCGAATACATGCGCAACCAGGTCACGGAATTACTGACCGAGTTCGGCGAAATCTCGGTGATCTGGTTCGACTTCTCCTATCCCAACCGGGAGCATCGCGGCATGCCCGGCAAGGGTCGCAACGATTGGGAGAGCGAGGAGCTGATCGGCCTGGTGCGCAAGCTGCAGCCCGACATCATTGTCGGCGACCGGCTCGACCTGCCGCCGGATGGCAATTTCCCCAAGGACCTGGCGACGCCGGAGCAATATACGCCGCGCGTTGCCCCCACGGTCAACGGCAAGCCCGTGCGCTGGGAAGTGTGTCACACCTTCTCGGGCTCATGGGGCTATCACCGCGACGAGAACACGTGGAAGGACGCCGGGCAGCTCATCAATATCCTGGTCGATACGGTAGCCCTGGGCGGCAACCTCCTGATGAATGTGGGGCCGACTGCGCGCGGCACCTTCGACAAGCGGGCCATCACGGCGCTTGAGACCTATGGCGAGTGGATGCGGCTCAATGGCCGTTCGATCTATGGCGCTGGTCCCTCGGAGTTCAAGGCACCCAGTGGCTGCAAGTTCACCCAGAAAGGTAACCGCTTGTACCTGCATCTGCAGGCCTGGCCCTTCCGTCATGTCCATGTCGAAGGCCTGGGGCGCAGGATCAAGTATGCGCAGTTCCTCCATGATGCGAGCGAGATCCAGTGGCTCGATCCCGATGCGGAGGTGGACTCCAATATCGGGGTGGCGGTCGGCGATGGCATGCTGACGTTGGAATTGCCGGTGCTCAAACCCGACGTCGTGTCGCCTGTCATCGAACTCATCCTCAACGACTAGACGGGAGGGCGGCGAGGCACTGCCATGCGCCAGGAGGCGGAACTGATCGCGGCCATGACGCCGCTAATCGCCGATCTGGCAGGCGACGGGCGGGGCGCTGTTGCCCTGGCCGGATCGCGCGGCAAGGGCCGGGCGGATGCACAGTCGGACTACGATTTCCGGGTCTATGCCCATGCCTATCGCAGGCCGGACATTGCGGAAACGGCGCAGTGGCAGCGCTTCGAGGAGGCCAGGCGCAGCTGGGAGGGGAGGGGTTATCGCATGGACGGAGTTTGGATGCGGTCTTATGCCGGCGTACGGCAGGACCTTGCAGCCTGGATCAGCGGCGCGCCCGTCTCCAAGAGCTTTGAATGGACCATCTGGGGCTATCATCTTCCCACCGACCTCGCCAACCAGCAGATCGTCTTCGATCCCGATGGCGTGCTGGCCGGCTGGAAGGCGGAACTCGCCCGCTATCCGGAGGCACTGCGCGAGGCAACGCTCCGCCACTACCGCGCCATTCTGGCCTATTGGGCCAGCGACTACCACTACCAAAGCAAGGTCGACCGGCGGGACCTGGTGTTCCTGGTGGGCATCAGCGGCAAGCTCGCCAATGCCATCCTGCAGGTCGTCTTCGCCTTCAACCGCGTCTACTATCCCGGCGACGGCTGGAACTTGCCCATGGCGGCCGACCTTGAGCGGCTGCCTCCCGATTTCGTTGCGCGCATGACGCGGATGCTAGAGCCCGGCGCGAGCGAGGACGCCTGGCACCGGCAGCGCACGGACTTCATCGCCATGATCGACGACCTGGAGGTGATGCTTTCCGCCTGACTGGCCGCGGCGCCAGCCTGGCTGGCACTTCGGAGCCCATGACCTGACTATCAACCTGTAGTTTGAGGAGAGACTACCGTGAAACTGTCGAATGTTTTGGCTACCGCCTTGCTGGCCAGTAGCGCCTTTATTGCCACCGCCCATGCCCAGGAGCAGGTGAACCTGACCTGGCAGATGTGGGGGGATGAGAATGACACCGAACTCTTCACCAGCCTGGCCGACCTGGTGACCGCCGAATACCCCAATATCAAGGTCACGCCGCAATTCTCGGGCTGGACCGACTACTGGACCCGCCTGCCGGTCCTGGCCTCATCAGGGCAGATTGCCGATATCGTGGCCATGCAGTCCATGCGCATGCCGAGCTTTCATTCCATCCTGGAGCCGCTCAACCCGCACTTCGAGGCCGATGGCTTCGACACCTCGGTCTTCGAGCCCTCGATCATGGCCGGACTTTCCCATGAGGGCACGCAATATGCGCTGCCCTATGACGTGGGCCCGTGGCTGGTCTACTACAATCGGGACAAGTTTGCTGCAGCCGGGCTCGAGGAGCCGGCGCTCGACTGGACCTTCGACGACTTCAAGGCCGCAGCCGCGGCCCTGACCGAAGGCCAGACCTACGGTTATGCCGTTCAGGCCTTCGACTTCATCGCCGGACCCGTGGCGCTGGGCGCCGAATATTTCAACGACGCCGACCAGTTCGAGTTGACCAATCCCGGCTATGTCGATGCGGTCACCAAATATGCCGAGCTGGTCTCGGTCGACAAGGTTTCGCCGGTTTTTGCCTCGGGTGCTGGCGCCGTGACCGGCAGCGGCCACTTTGCCGCCGGCACCGCCGCGATGTATATCGATGGTCCATGGGTGCTGCTCCAGACCAAGGACAGCGTCGACTTCGAGATCGGCGTTGCGCCCCTGCCGCACGGCGAAGGCGATTCCCGCTTCATCACCGCCGGCTCCGGCTGGGGCATCTCCGCCGCCAGCCAGCACAAGGAAGAAGCCTACAAGGCGCTGCAGATCCTGACCGGCCCCAAGGCGGCGGAGATCCTCGCCTCGGCAGGCCGCGCCCTGCCGGGCCGGGTTGCAGAGCAGACCTACTGGTACGATGTCGCCGCCAAGGACGTGGCCGGCACGCGCGAAGTGCTCGCCTTTATGTTCGAACACACAACGCCCTTCCGCATCAACGAATACTGGAACGAGTTCGAGAACCTCATCACCCAGTACATGCCCGTTGCCCTCAATGGCGACTCGACGCCCGAAGCGGTGCTGGCCGATATCCAGAGCCAGCTTCCGTTCTAGGCGATCTGGCTCGGCCGGATCACCGGCCGGGCCGTTTCCACTGCCAGAGGGAGGAGACCATGGCGGCGATCGACAATCTGCCTGCGGCGCCGGTCGCAGCGCGCAAGCGCTGGGGCAATCGGCTGGATCGGCTGGAGGCGCGCACGGCCTTCTTCTTCCTCTTGCCGGGCCTTATCGGCATGATCCTGTTCCTGGTCGTGCCGATCGTCGCCTCGGTGGTGCTGAGCTTCACCAACTGGAAGCTGCTGGGGCAGCCGCAATTCGTCGGCATTTCCAACTATGTCCGCCTGTTCACCGCTGACCCGCAATTCTGGCCGGTGCTGCGCAACACTCTGTTTTTCACCGCCGAATACCTGGTGCTCAACATCGTCATCTCGCTGGGCCTGGCGGTCTGGATCTCCAGCCTCAAATACGGGCAGAAGTGGTTCCGGGTAATCTTCTTCCTCCCCACCTTCACCCCAGGCATCGCCGTCGCCATCGTCTGGATGCTGATCTTTGCCCCCAATGGCTTCTTCGACTTCGTGATGGGCTCGCTGTCGATCCACATGCCCAGCATGCTGACCGATCAGAAGCTGGCCATGCAGGCGGTGGTCATCGTCTCGCTCTGGGCCGGCGTGGGCTACAACACGGTCCTGTTCAATGCGGCGCTCGACATGGTGCCCAAGAACTATCTGGAGGCCGCCCGCATCGACGGCGCCAATGCCTGGGACCGGTTCTGGAAGATCCGCCTGCCGCTCATCTCGCCCACCCTGTTCTTCGGCACGGTGATGACCGCCATCACCTCGCTCCAGGTCTTCGACCAGATCTACGTGATGACGCGCGGCGGCCCCGGCAATGCCACCGCAACGCTGGGCTACACCATCTACCAGCGTGGCTTCCAGAATTTCCAGATGGGCTACGCCTCCACCATCGCCTGGGTCATGTTCGCGCTGATCATGGCGCTGACGGCGATGCAGTTCTGGCTCCAGCGCAAGTGGGTGCACTATGACAACTAGGTCCCGTTCCCGCTCCACCCTCCTCTTGGACATCCTCAATCACGGAGCTTTGGCGCTGGTCGCGCTGCTGTTCCTGTTTCCTTTCTTCTGGATGGTGTCCAATGCCGTGCGCAGCAATGCCGAAGTGATGGCCATCCCGGTCCGCATCCTGCCGACGGTCTTTGAGTGGGACAATTTCGCCAAGGCCTGGACGCAGCTGCCCTTCGGCCGCTTCTTCCTCAACAGCCTCTTTGTTTCGCTCAGCGTCACCGTCATCACCGTGGTGATCTCGTGCCTCTCCGGCTATGCCTTCGCACGGCTGAAGTTTCCCGGGCGCGAGGCGCTGCTGGTGACCTATCTCGGCACCCTAATGGTGCCCGCCATCATGCTGATCATTCCGCTCTACCTGATCGTCAACAGCCTGGGCATGGTGAACACCTTCCAGGGCGTCATCCTCCCGGTGGCCTTCGGCACCTTTGGCGCCTTCCTGATGCGGCAGTTCTTTCTCTCCATTCCCATGGAGCTCGAAGAGGCAGCGCGGGTCGACGGCGCCTCGCGCCTGCGCATCCTGGTCAGCGTCATCGTCCCGCTCTCGATGCCGGCGATCGGCCTGCTCTCGCTCTTCACCTTCATCGGGCAGTGGAACAACTTCCTCTGGCCGCTGATCGTGATGACCGGAACCGAGAATGCCACGCTCCCGGTGGGGCTGACCTATTTCCAGTCGCAGCAGGGCACGCAGTGGAACTTCATCATGGCCGGCGCTGCGCTGTCGATGCTGCCCGGCATCGTCCTCGCCATCCTTTTGCAGAAGCTCATCTACAACTCCATCGCCCTCAATGCGGGCATGGGCGGTCGCTGACCGGGGAGAACCAGAATGGCCAATGTCACCATCCGCAATGCGATCAAGAGCTATGGTCCGCTCCAGGTACTGCACGGCGTGTCGCTTGCCGCGCGCGACGGAGAGTTCGTCGTGCTTGTGGGGCCCTCCGGCTGCGGCAAGTCCACGCTGTTGCGCATGATTGCCGGGCTCGAGAGCATCACCGATGGCGAGATCGATATCGGCGGGCGGGTGGTCAATGACCTCGAGCCCAAGGAGCGCGACATCGCCATGGTGTTCCAGTCCTATGCGCTCTATCCGCACATGACGGTGCGCGACAACATGGCCTTCTCGCTCAAGCTGTCGCGGCAAAGCCGCGCCGACATCGAGGCTGCGGTCAATCGCGCTGCCGCTATTTTGGGCCTTGAGCCGCTGCTCGACCGCTATCCACGCCAGCTTTCAGGCGGGCAGCGTCAGCGCGTCGCCATGGGCCGCGCCATTGTGCGCAACCCGGCCGTGTTCCTGTTCGATGAGCCGCTGTCGAATCTCGATGCCAAGCTGCGCGTGCAGATGCGGGGCGAGATCAAGGCCCTCCATGCCCGGCTCGGGGCCACCATGATCTATGTCACGCACGACCAGATGGAGGCCATGACCATGGCCGACAGGATCGTGGTCATGCGCGATGGGCGCATCGAACAGGTGGGCTCGCCGCTCGACATCTACGACAATCCCGCCAACAGCTTCGTTGCCGGCTTCATCGGGTCTCCGGCCATGAACTTCGTTCAAGGGGTTGTGGTGCGCGAGCCCGAACTGGCGTTGCGCGACGACGAGGGCACAAAGTGGCCGCTCCCCCAAGGAGATGACGCTCTGGTGGGACGTTCGGTGATCCTCGGCATTCGGCCGGAGCACGTTGCTTTGAGCGAAGTTGGCCTATCGGGAATTCTACGAGACATCGAACCAACTGGCTCTGAAACCCACCTCAAGGTCCAGATCGGGCAGACCGCAGTCGTCATGCTTACTCGACAGCGGCTGACGGTCCCAGTGGGGACGCCGGTCCAAGTGCAACTGGACACAGACCACATCAAGCTGTTCGACCAGAATACAGGCCTCAGGTTGCAGTAGGGCGAAACAGTGGTGCTGAGATATTTCACAGCACCTCACTGTCCCGGCCCTTGAAGCAACTCCCGCCGGAACCGCATCCTGATGGACGGATCCTCGACGTTATGTCCGCTGCGGGAGGGACTGCTATTGGCCTGCTGCTACTGGCTGCGGGACCACAGCGAGTGGCGGCTCGAACGTCTCGGCGATGGCTTTCCAGTCCACGAACTTGAAGTTGGTGGACGCGGTTTCGCCGTCAAGCCCGTTGAGGTCACCGGCATACCCGTCCTGGGTGATGAAGAGACCGTTCTCAAAACCGGGCAGCGTGATGGACGTCACGTCGGCACCATCGCTTTCCTGCACTGCATCCATGTCTCCCGCTGCACTGACCCGGAACTGGCCCAGCAGTTCGAAGCCGGACGTGATGTCGAACACAGCGAAGCTGTCGTCATAGGGCGCATCGGGTGCCGGGGCATCGCCATGGGCTCCGCCCTGGCTCGACGCGAGCAGATAGCGGACGTCCCCACCATAATAGATCGTCAGACCTTCGACATCGCGGGCAATGACGCTGTCTGGATTGTGGAAGCTGCTTTCGCTTGAGCCACGCGTTGCATAGAGCAGCTCTGGCTCCCCGCCCGACAGCGCAACACTCCAGATGCCGACGTCTTCCTGGCCAGCGTAGATCACACCTGTTTCCCGATCGATCACGGTGCCTTCGAACTGGGGGCTGAAATCGAGCAGCGGGTCGTCCTCGTTCTCTGCAAACAGATCCTGGCCGTCATGCTCGGAGGGAACGGTGAAGTCATGGTCGAGCGTGGCCGACACATGGCCATCTGTGGTTTCGGCGAGCGTGAAGATCCCCACCGTTGGCTGGTGGCGCTGCGTGCCCACGACCCAGGTCTTGCCATCGGCGGGGTTGCGCCAGGCTGCAAGGCCATAAACTGTGTTCTGGTCATCAACCGGGTTGTCCTCGGTCGATCCACTTGCCAGGTAGCGCGTGGGAAATGCGCGGGCCGCCGCCGGGTCGGTGACCTCGGTCAGGGGCTCGGCTATGGCGGCATCAATCCGGAAGGTGCGGATGACATCGAGCCCACGGTCCGCGGCAACGACAAGATCGACCGGCTCGCCGCCAAGTTCGAAGCCATAGACGACATCGACATTGTTGATGCGGCCGTCTTCCGCCGGGATAATGCTTTGCACCAGCTGGCCATCCAGATCATAGACGCGGATGCCGCCATTTTTCACCGCGGTGACAATCAGGCTGCGGGCCGGGTCCGCGGCATTGATCCAGATCGCCGGATCGTCGGCATCGGCATCATTGTCTGCCTCTGTAAGGGCGAGTGTCTCGAGCCTGGGAGCAACTTCGGCAATGGAGGGTTGCTGAGCCAGGACGTGCTGGCAGGTACCGGCAAGGAGAATCGAGGCAATGGTCAGTGCGCGCATCATGGTCATGTACCGTGGGTAGGTGATGACCGAGTTTGGCACTGGCGAGCAACGGTGTGATGACGGTCGCACCGGCAGAAGCGCGCGAATAGCAGACTGCCTCAGATCCGAATGTGCAAGAGGGGGCCGGCTGATACGTCCGCTGACCGTCCCGCCTGACCCGCTCGCGCGAGCGGGTACTTGCGACTGCCTATCGAAGCGAGCACGAGAGGTGAAAATGCACCCCATCCGGTGCAAAGCTGAGGCTTGTTTCGCCCCCCTTGCCCTGGAGGAGCGCACCGCCCAGGAGGCGAGAGCCAAAGCCGGTGCGGGCCGGCTGCGCCACAGGAGGGCCGCCCCGCTCCCGCCAGTCCAGGGTGAAACGGCCCTTGTCTTGGGACCAGACGATCTCGACGCCCCCCTCTGGGACGCTCAGCGAACCATATTTGACCGCGTTTGTCGCCAGCTCGTGGAGGCCCAGAACGATCGCCGCGGCGAGGTCGGGCTCGAGCTGCACGGACGGTCCATTGGTCGTGATCTGGTCATTCTCGTTGCCGCGAAAGGGTGCCAGCGCCACATCGGCCAAGGCTGCCATCTCGGCGCCCTGTTCGCTTTTCGTGAGCAGTTCGGTGGCCCGTACATAGGCAGCCAGGCGCTGCGAGAACACCAGCTTGCCTTCTTCAGCGGGTCGGGGTGCGCGGAAGGATTGATCCACCAGCGCCTGCACCAGCGTCAGCGAGTTCTTGACCCGGTGTTCCATTTCCCGGGCAATCACGGCGAGTTTCTCCTCGCTCTGCCTGCGCTCGGTGATGTCCATGGCAACGCCGATGGCGCGGGCATGCCCGTCTGCCAGGGGCTCAGCCTCCTGGGCCTGGACCAAAAGCCATTTGACGGAGCCATCCGGCATGACGTGCTTCACCTCGGCGCGGATGCGGTTCTCGCCCCGCAGCCGGGCCTCGCGTCCAAGTTCTTCGATCCGTTGCTGCTCGCCTGGAGCATAGCGCGAGCGGAACTCGTCGGAAGTTGGCCGAGCGTCTTCTGGGAAGCCGTAAAGGCGGTTGAGGGCGGGGGAGGGGGATAGCCTGTCCTCGGTGATGTCGAGCTCCCACACCGCCAGCTGCGCGGCGTCGAGCGCCAGACTTAGTCTGGCAGCGGCGTCCTGGAGCGACTGCTCCCTGACCACTTCTTCAGTGATGTCCTCGAAGGTGCCGATATAAACCAAAGGCGGTCCGTCAGCCCCCCGGTCGAACAGGGCTTCGCCATGTGCCGCGATCCAGCGCAGCTCACCGTCCCGCTCCCGGCTGATGCGGTAGCGATAGGGCTCCCGGGCGCGAATGGCCGGGTCAAGCGCCGCTGCCGACAGGCGCGTGACTTCGGGCAGATCCTCGGGATGAATGAGGCGGCGAACATGCTCGAAGGAGATGGGGCTGCCGGTTGGCTCGATGCCGAAGATGTCAAGGGCCCGGTCAGAGAAGTGGAAGAGGTTGGAGGCGAGATCCCACTCCCAGCTGCCGATGCCGGACGCCTCCATAGCGATTTGCAGACGCCGCTCCACGCGCAGGCGGGCAAGCTCGGCGGATTTGCGCGCCTCGTTGTCGACGATGGAGCCGATATAGCCTTGCAAGGCGCCGCCTGGTCCCAGAACAGGCGCCGCTGAATCGAGCACCCAGTGAAACTCGCCCGCCTGGTTCCGCACCCGGTACTCAGTTTGGTAGGGGCGGCATTCTGCTTTAGCCTGGTCGAATGCGCCCTGAACGCTTGCCCAGTCGTCAGCATGGATGCACGACAACCAGCCCGAGCCGAGCCCGTCTTGTTCCGACTGTCCAGTGAAATCACGCCAGGAGCGGCTCAGAAAGGTGCACTCGCCCTCTGGCGTAGCCACCCAGATCATGACGGGAGCTATATCGATGAGCGCGCGAAAGTCGTTGTCGGTCTGGATAGCGCGGGACGTGAGTTGGTCTGGCAAGATCAAGGCCCGTTCTGGAGGCGAAGCGCTCTTGACCGACCTTAGCCAATTTGCGGAACAATGAAAGTGCTTGGGACACTTATCGCCAGCAAGCACTGCCCTTCTGCAAACTACTGGCAGCGCTCACACCTTGTGCTAAGCTGACGGCAGAACAGGCACAGAGAAGTGACGTTGCAGATCTCAAGACACTTCCGCCAGAACAGCGTCAGGCTGCTGGTCCTTGCCGCCTTGCTGCCGCTGACTCTGGGCGCAGCTTTCCTGTCCCAGCTGTATCAGCGAAGCGAAGAACACCAGATCGACGAACAGTTGCGGCGCACGGCAGAACGCGCAGCGCTCTCGGTCACCAAGGCTCTCGATACGCAGGTCGCGCTTCTGACCATTCTGGCCGAGTCGCCGCGGCTCGATCCGCCGATGGAGGCTGCGGCCTTTCGGGAAATCGCGGATCGCCTTCGCGAGCGGCTGCCGGAATGGTCGAGCATCCGTGTTTCAGACCTCCAAGGAAATCTCCTGACGACCTCTCCGCTTCTGCGTGAAGGAGTGGCCTCAAAGGCAGTGGATCTCGAAAGCCTTCGGCAAAGCGTTGCGACCGCAACGCCCGTGATCGGATCACTTGTTGTCGGGCCCTTGGGCTCGGCAGCCTTCGCCGTCCGAGTGCCCGTGCTTCGCAACGGTGTTGTGGTGAGCGTCCTCAGCGCCGTTCTCCGGCCCCCGACCCTGATCGCCGCCGCCGAGGAAAGCGCCATTCCGGCCGGATGGCAGGTCAAGATCCTGGACGATCAAGGACGGACGATCGCAGAACCTTCCGGTGCGGCGGCGGCAGAGCAGCCCTTAGCGGATGTGGTGCATCTGGAGGCTCCGGCTACCGATGTCGGGAAGGGGCTCCGGGCGATTGCCAGCCCAGTGGGAAGTTCGGGATGGCGTGTTTTCGTTGGCATGCCACTGGAACAGTATCAGGCGCCGGGCCGGGCTGCGCTCTGGGCCCTTATGGCCGCCGGGCTTCTGTCAGCTGCCATTGTCGGGTCGGGGGTGGTCCTGGCACGCCGAGAACTCAAGGCCGCCCAGGAGCGTGACGTCATTGTCGCGACATGGCAGCGCTTCGATGCCCTGAGCAAAATGGCCGGTGGCCTGTCCCACGACTTCAACAATCTGCTGATGGGCATGCTGTCAGGTGTCGAGCAGCTCAGGAAGCGCCGTGACGATCCTGCGCGCTTCGACCAAACCGCGCGGCTCATGCTGGAGAGCGTCGAGAAGGGACGTGTCACGGTGCAACGCTTGGCCAGTTTCACCAAGCGTTCCGATGCCGGCGCCCGGCTGGTTTGCTTGAGGGAGCGCTCCAAGGGCCTAATGGAGATCATCGCCCAGGCGCTGCCCGCCAATATAGCAGTACGCGCCGATATTGCTCCCGACCTTTGGGCGGTGCGCCTCGATCTTCAGGATCTGGAAGTTGCGCTGGTCAATCTCGCGGCCAACAGCCGGGATGCCATGCCCGATGGCGGCGAGATCGTCCTCGAAATCCGTAATGTCCTGGCCGCCGAGCAACTGACGCCGCAGATGCGCGGTCCGGCGGTAGCCATTTCCCTGCGCGACAACGGCCGGGGCATTGCGCCCGAGCACATCCACCGCGTCTTTGACCCCTTCTTCACCACAAGGGGACCCGACGCCAAGGGCCTTGGGCTAAGTCAGGTCTATGGCTTTGCCCGGCGCTCGGGCGGCGCGGCAGTTGCATCGAGCGTGCCCAATGCGGGAACAATTGTCCATATCCTGCTCCCGCGGGTCGAGGTCGCTTCGCACGAGACGGTGGAGGCAGAGGCCGCCGATCTCTCGCCCCTGTCCGGTATGCGAGTGCTCGTAGTTGACGACGATGCTACCGTGGCTCAGGGCGTGGCCGGCATCGTCGAGAGTGCCGGCATGCTGGTCGACATTGCCGCTTCGGGAGCGGAGGGCCTGTTCAAGCTCAACAGTGCCCGGTTCGACCTGCTGATCTCGGACATCACCATGCCAGCCATGTCGGGTATCGAACTGGCCGAGCAGGCCGTCGCCGCTGATCAGAACCTGGCTGTGGTACTGATGACCGGCTATAGCGATCAACTGGAAAACGGCAGCCGCGTCGCTTTCCCGATCCTTCCCAAGCCGTTCGGAGAGGAGCTCCTCCTCCGCACCGCGGCCGAGGCGGTGAGCGCCAGGAGAGCATCCGGGAACGTCGTGCAGCTTGCCACGAAGCGATGAGAAACGATCGTTGCTCAGCAGTTCACCAATCGAAGCTGCTTCAAAGTCTAAGTGTGCTAGGACATATCAAGCGGAGGGGCGGCGCCCCTTGCGTGGCACCGCCCCTGGTCAGCCTTAAGTCAGATCTTAGCGATGTGCTGCGCTGCCCACCGAAGCGTGCCCGTCGTAGGCAGAGTGCTTCTGGGTCGTCAGGGCGACGCCGATTTCAAGCGCGCCGAGCACGACATGGGGCATCCACATCTGCTCGGCGAAGCCGAATAGCCATGGGGACACAGCAAGCAGCAAGCCGACGAGCACGTCCGCGCCAATATGGACGGGCATGGGAATGATCTTGGCGATGCTCAGTTCGTATTTGGTCAAGAGGCTGGTCATAAGAATGACCACGCCCAAGACGACCGGCACCCACAGAGCCGCTTCCGACTGAGCGCCGAAGTTGAAGAGAAAGGGCACCACGATCAGAGCCAGGCCCATTACGTAGTCGATGATGCCATGTGTGCGAGTATTGATCATTTCTGCCTCCAGAGGTTAGTCGTCTGATTCAACGGCAACCTCCGCCTGCAGTTCCGCCTTCTTACCTGAAGCAACAAGAGGCGGAGACCGACATGCTGTCGCGGCAGATATGGCTTACACTGACCCTCATGCTTGCGGTTGTTTTCGCAGTACTGGGCGCGTTGTTTGTGCTGGCGCCAGAGCCGGCCTCCGCAATATTTGGTGTGCCCCTCGGGTCTCACGCGGACAGCACCTATGTACGGGCCCTCGGCATCCGCGACTTGGCCCTTTGCGGCTTCATAGTCGCCCTGGCTCCGGTTTCCGTCCCCGCGCTCCGGCGCCTGCTGGCGGCTAGCGCCCTGATCCCCTTAGGTGATATCGTCTTGGTTTTACTCACTGGCGGACCAGGAGCACCCCTGCCGCTGATGCTTCATGCTGCCAGCGCCGCGGTGCTCGTGGGTCTAGTCATCACCGCGCCAAAGATTTGCCGCCTTCCGTGCCTGAGGCGCAATCCTAGGTCCTATCGTCCGGGAGCATACCGACGCGGTGGCGATAGGAAAGCTCGCCGCCCTTCCAGCCGGTATAGAGGATCAGGACAACCACTAGGGTGGATAACAGTAGGCCCCAGGGTAGAACGACCTGGGCACCACTGCTTGCCCTGAGCCAGAGGCTGACGACAGCCAGCACAACCGCAACCAAGTTGCCGACCATGTGACGCCAGGCATCTTTGATCGCCCGGATCTTGCTGTTGCCGAAGAAGTCCATGAAGCCAGCGACAGCGGCGATGGCCGCAGTGACGAGGGCGCCGACCAGGGCCCAGAAGGCGGCCGATGCCCAGAACGTATCGCCAGTACCCCAGAAGGCCAGGTCACAGGCAAATGTCCCAACCAGAAGCCCGATGGGAAGGGGGATCAGCATGGGGTGGAGCGGATGCCCGCCGATTTGAGCCGTGGTGGAAAGTCCCCGAAGATCCTGCGCCATAGCTAACTTCTCCAAGCCGCATTCCTCTGCTGGATCAATGAGGCTGCATCGCTTGTGTTCCGAAGCAAAACCCAGGTTTGACAGTGAGACGACTGGTGCAGAGACGTGGGGCAGCACCAAGCGGATTAGTGTGTGTTGCTTTGTTGCTTGGGATCGAACCGGGCGTCGCTTACCTCATTGTGAGGGTAGCGCCGCTGCGGACGACACTGATGGACCATTTCTGGCCTCCCAAACGGCCGCAAGACAGTCTCGATTATGCGGTGGTCCGGGCGGCTGTGCGGCGAAGACATCGTCCGATCGGCCTTCATCGTTCCCCCAGTCGGGGTAAAGCTGAGCGAAAGCGCGAACAAGACGGGGACGCGTGTCTGGCTTACCGGCTAAGCGGGCTGCAGCTATCCCCTCGACATTCGGAGAACGACGTCCACCCGGCGCAAGATCACGCAGAGGATCTACTTGCCCGTGGCCGACTGATCACCCTTCATGTGTTATGACAAGGAAAGTGGAGGACGAACTTCATGAGCTATGTCGAGGTGCGCTCGCCCAGCAAAGGGCCTGCGGTGGTTTACGCCCTGGCGGCGGCTCTGCTGTTGGCGCTGTCGGTCTGGACCATCTATGGTGAGTGGCACCGGGTTGTTCCGCCGCACGGACTATGGGACTTCGGTGCTTTCGTGGCGTCGGGCCGCGCCGCGGCCGAAGGGCTCAATCCCTACGGGATCTATCCCCCACTGACGCCTCATGTGGTTTTTCCGGGCTTTGAAACCTGGAACCCCAATCTTAATCCTCCCATTTCGGCACTGCTGTTCCAATTGTTTGACCTGGCGCCGCCGGAGACCACCTTTCAAGTTTGGAACCTGATTTCCGCCGCCTGCTACCTTGTCGTCATCGCGCTTCTCGCCTGGCGCTATGCGCCCAATGGCTGGGCCGCCCTGCTCGCCGTTTGGGCGCTGGCGCTGGCCGGCTTCTGGGACACGCTCTATCTGGGCCAGATCTATATCCCGCTGGTCCTCTCGACCGTCGGCGCCTGGCTCTTGCTGGAACGCCGGCAGTGGGTTTTCGCGGGTGTTTTGATCGGCGTCGTGATCGCCATGAAGCCGAATTTCCTGGTCTGG
Source organism: Devosia sp. (assembly GCF_036563435.1). GTDB lineage: Bacteria > Pseudomonadota > Alphaproteobacteria > Rhizobiales > Devosiaceae > Devosia. The sequence goes on along the minus strand of NZ_DATCMJ010000012.1, from coordinate 325,523 downwards.
CCAGTGCTGCTGTTTTTGGCCGGCTATCGAAAGTCGAGCATCGCCTCGGTGCTCTGCGCAGCCGTGATCAGCGCGATCCCGCTCGTCGTGTACGGCCCGGAGATCTACCGGCAGTGGCTGGAGCTGGTCGTGTCCGATGGCGAGCGCGCCTTTTTCCTGACCAACGCATCGCTCTCCGGCTTCGGCGCACGCGCCGGCATTCCCCTGCTCGGTACAGCCTTGAGCGGATTGCTGCTGCTGGCCTTGGCCGCCTGGGCCTTCTTCAAGCGCCCCTCGGTGATGCGCGTCAGCAGCTTCGCCCTGCTCGGCGCCATCATGGCTTCGCCGCTGGGTTGGATCCAGTACACGCTGTTCCTGCTACCGGTCATGGTCGCCTATTGGCGGCAGTGGCCCATGTGGCTTGTGGCGGCAATGCTGGCCATCCCGGTGCCCATTGTGCTCGGCTATTTCGGCGCCGCCCCGGCTGTCCAGCTCACCGTCGGGTCAACCTATGGCTGGGCGCTGGTTCTTTGTCTGGTGACGCTGGTATTTGCCAGCGAACCGGAAGAGCCTGGCCGCCGGGCATAGATGCGCCAGTCAGCGGTTTCGCGGACCAGCCGGAAATTGGCATCGAGGTAAGGCGCATAGATCCGGCGCATGCCCGCGGCGGTCCAGAACTCGATCGGCGCCTTGGGCTCCATGATGACCTGGGCATCGGCGAGAATTTCTTCCGCGGGTGGATAGACCGTGTCATCCAGCGTCCGGCCCCAATGGTACCAAGGGTAGTCGCCGCGCGCCGGCGGCAAGCCGAGGCCAGCGGTGAAGGGGCCAACGAAGTCGAAGACGACGACGCGCTCGGGCTCTGGCTCCATCTGGGCCAGCGCTGCGGCGCCATCGGCCAGCGAGCGGTTGTAGCGCGAGAAGTTCTGGAACAGCCCGTCGTTGGAGAGGCGCGCCAGATGCACCGCCTCGAAGCCGGGCATGGGCATCGGCTCGGCTTGCCGCGTTATGGCAAGCCCCGTGTGGAGCAGCAGCGTGAGGCTATATTGCACCGCCACCGGAAGCATCAGAATGGCCAGCAACAAGGGCAGACCCCGGGCCACTGCGCCCGTGCGCGGCTTCTCGGACAGCCTCACCGCCATGACTGCCGCGCCTGCCGCCAGGGTCAGAATACCGACCGTTTGGAAGTTCTGCTCGATGATGAGGATCCCGGCGCCGAGGCAGAAGTTGGCAAACAGCCAGTCGCGGAAGCGGCGGCGGCTGATAAGGAGGGCTGCAGCAAAAATCAGGTAGACGGCTATGTCGGCCAGATTCTGCAGCACGATGGTGACGAGGCGCTGCAGGTCCGGCAGATCCCCGCTGACATCGGCTGCGAGCTGCAGATCGGCGATATAGGTCAGGCTGCCGCGCCAGATCAGTTCGACCAGAACCGCGCTCACGCCGCAGGTGGCGAGAGCGAGCGCCATAGCCAGCCTCTGCTGGCGGTCGGTCAGCATGAAAAGGAGGAAACCGAGCGCCACGAGACCATAGCTGGCCTTCATGTAGACGAGCAGCAAGGTCAGCGCTGTCGCCGAAGCTGCGTCCAGCCATGTCTGCCAGCGGTGCGGTCGCACCGGCGGCAGGTACAGCACGAACAGCAGGCCCAGTGCGGCCCAACCGATGCGGTTGTAGAACATTGCAAAGGACAGGTCGGCTATTCCCTCGCCCGGATTAAGAGGCGCCGTGGCGGCCACAAGCAGGAACCCGGCCAGCGGCAACCCGATCGCGGCCGGCATGCGTGTGCCGATGAGATGTGCGCCGATTACCGAAAGCAGCACCACGACCAGCGCCAGGCCGACGGGCATGGCGGCGCCCAGGCTGCCGGTCAAGCCATAGCCGATGGCGGGCAGGTAGAAGGCAAGCGGCCCGAGCGAGGAATGGAAGTCGCGATTGGGAACTTGGCCCTCGACGATGCGATAGGCCCCGTCGAGGAAGATGAAGAGGTCATTTACATATTTTGTGGTGACGGTTTGGCCGGGCAGGGCCAGCAGCAGCGCCAGAACGACGCCCAGGGCCACGATGACCCGGGGAACGGAGAGGAAGCGGCGCAGGCTGGACATGTCAGCGCGGGCTGGTCTGCTATCAAGCACTGTACTCATGGCGTGGTTCTCGGCACGAAAAGCTTCCAGGTCCTTGTATTGCGCACCAGTTGCCAGTTCGCGGAAAGATAGGGTTCGTAGATCTCCGATAATTGGGCACTGTTGATGCCGATCTTGGGGATCATGACCACGGCGGCGCCAGCAAAGAGTTGCTCGGGCTTAGGATGGTGCGCGGCGCTGATGTTGCGGCCCCAGTGCATCCACGACAGGTCGCCGGTAGGGGGCGCAAGGTTCAACCCGGCCGAGAACGGGTTGGCAAAATCGAGGACCAGCACCTGCTCCGGAGCAGGTTTGCGTTGCTCCAGCATGGCCGCCCCCTCGGCGAACGTGCCGATATAAAGCTCACTGAAGCCGTTGTCGCCCGGGGACCAGAGCCTGCCGAAGCGAACTTCTTGGAAGCGGGGTAGCGGCAATGGCGCGCCGAAATCGGCGAAGGCCAGCGCGGAATGGGTGACAAAGGCGATCGTGTGCCGCGCAATGGGCGGCAGGGCGAGAAGCAGGAACAGGAGCGCTGCGCCAGACAAAGCCCGCGCCGAGCCGGAGCGGATAATGGTTTCTCCGGCGACCGCTGCGGCGGCAAACAGAGTGATGATCCCCCAGCTATGGGCGTTCTGCGACAAGATCAGCACGCCGCCGCCGAAGCACAGGCCATAGAATAAGAGGTCCTGGAGGCGAGGCCGGCAGAAGAGCGCCCAAACGGCAAGCACGGCAGCGACAAGCAAGTCTGGGAGGTTGTTGAGGCCGGCCTGAACGATGGCCCGGAGGCTCCGGTCACCGCTCACCTTCGCGGTGGCCAGAAGATCGTTGACGTGGCCGGCAGTGCCTCCCCAGACCAGTTCCACGAGCACGCCGCAGGCCGCGATGAGGCCAATGGCGACGGCTGCCGAAAAGCGCTGCCGGCTGTTGAACAGACTTAGCAGGACAAAGGCCAGCGCCACGGGCGCATAGGTGATCTTGGTGTAGATCGTTATTAGCACCAGCAGGGCCGCCGCCCCCGCGTCCAGCCACGGAATGGCCTTTCCGCCGGACGTTGGTTCGAGATGCAAGATAGCCAGCAATCCCAACGCGAACCAGCCGATGCGGTTGTAGAACATGGCAAAGGAGAGCGAGGAAAGCGGATCGCCGAGATTGACCGGCGTGGCAAGGATCAGCAGGAGGAAGAGCGCGAAGGTGACGCCGAGGACCGGCCGGAGCCGGCTGGTCACGACATACGCGAGGACCGGCGTGAGCACCAGGATCAGCACGCCCATCCCTACGGGCAAGGCGCCACCCATGCGGCCCGACAGCCACAGTCCCACGGCCGGCAGATAGTAGACTAGCGGGCCCAGTGCGGTATGGAAATCCCGGTTGGGCATCTGCCCGAAGGCGACCCGCTGCGCCCCATCGAGGAAGATCAAGACGTCATTTATATAGGCGGTGGTGATGGTTCGAGCCGGCAGCGCCAACAGCAGGGACAAGGTTATAGCGGCGGCGACGATCGTTGCCGCAGGAACCGAAATCCGGGTCATGGAATCGTCGGCTCGGCGCCGGTGGTGCGCTGGTAGATGCGCCAGTCTCGCGTCTGCGCGGCGACGGTGAAGTGCTCGACTACGTAGGGCAGGTAGACCGCGCCCAGGTCACCCGTGCCGCCTGCAGCAAGGCGCTCCATCACGGTGTCGGCCGAGGAGAGAAACTGCTCGGGATCGATATGGTGCGCCGGATTGTGCGTGGCGCCCCAGCGCATCTGCGCGACATCGCCTGTAGCTGGAGCCAGGTCCAGCGTGGCGGAGAAAGGGTTGGGCCCGCCCAGAACAACGATGCGGCCGGGAGGCTGGTCCGCAGCTTCGAGCGCCCTCAAGCCGTCGCCGACGAGATCAAGGTACCAGCGGCTGCCGCCGAACTCGCCGGGCGTCCACAAGTCGGCGAGGCGCACCCGTTCAAGACGGGCGATGGCAAGCGATTGACCGCCATTGACCACGGCTGTGCCCGCATGGAGCAGCAGTGCGGCAGTGCAATGGACCATGGTGGGGAACAACAGGCCGAACAGAAAGAGCTGGACGCCCGCTGCGTTGACCAACTGACCGGCCGGAGCGGGCTTGTGCGCCATCTCGCGAAGCAGCCGTTCGGCGACCACGGCGGCCGCAGCATGCATAACGATGATGCCCCAGCGCTGGTCGTTCTGGTTGATCAACCAGAAACCGGCAAGGGCGCAGAACAGCACGAACAGGAGATCGCGCAGGCGGAATCGACGCCAGAACAGCAGGCCGGAAAGAAAGCCGAGGAGTATGTAATCGGCGAAATTGCCCAGGAAGAGTTCGAGCCACTGCGCCGGTGTGCCGCGCAGCAGTCCGCCGGCAGCGAGGGCAAGCCCGACATCTTCTGCATAAGCAAACGAGCTGCGCCAGACGAGCTCGATCAGACCGGCTGCAACGACCACCGCGGCCAGCGACAAGGCAGCCCAACGCCACTGGCGCCGGTCGGTCAGCATGAAGAGGAGGAAGACCAGCGCCACCAGTCCATAGGTGGCCCTGGTGTAGATCAAGAGGAGCACCAGCCCGGCCGCGCAGGCGACATCCATCAGCAGGCGCGGCTGAATTTTACCGCGTACCGGGAGGAAGAATACCAGCAGGGCCGCCAACCCGACCCAGCCGATCCGGTTGAAAAACTGGTTGAAGGACAGGGCCGTTATGCCGTCGCCGAGGTTCAGCGGCGCGGCAAGTACCACCAGCAGGAAGAAGCCGAAGGGAATGGCCAGCGCAGGCGAGAGCCGCGAGGGAAGCACATAGGATAAAACAGCTGCCACAACCGCGACCACGATCGCGTTGCCGAGCGGCAGCGCCGCCCCGAGGCTGCCGGTCAGCCAATAGCCAAGGGCCGGAATATAGGCGACGAGGGGCCCAAAGGCGCTATGGAAATCCCGGTTCGGGACCTGTCCCCAGGATACCCGCTGGACGCCATCAAGGATGGCGAACAGATCCTCAAGCAGCCGCGTCGCCACCGTTTCGCCGGGCAATGCAAGTGCCACTGCCAGCAGCAGCCCGACCGCAAGAATGATGCGCCCCGGCGCCGCCATGACCCGCTCCCAGGAGAGCTGAAGCCAGGGCGTGCCCGTCCTCCTAGCGGCGACGTCGCTCATGCTAGAGCCGCATCTTCTTGAAGACCGGTTCCGGTATGAGGCAGATGGCCGTCATTACCGGACGCCAGATCTTGCGGACATAGTGGACACCGGAGCGCGACTTCTCGACTGCCGCCAGAATGGCATTGCCCACTTCATCCGGCTCGGCCGTGAGCAGTGGCGGCAGTTTCATACCGGACGTCATGCGTGTCCGCACGAAGCCGGGTTTGATGGTGATGACTTGCACATTGCTGGCGCTGGCCCGGTTGCGCAGACCGGAAAGGAATGCGGAAAAGCCAGCCTTCGCAGCGCCATAGACGTAGTTTGACCCGCGGCCACGATCTCCCGCCACCGAGCTGACGCCAACGATTGAACCGTGGCCGCGCTGGATGAACCGCTCGGCCAGGATTCCAAGCAGCAGCGACGGTCCTTCGAAATTGGTGCGTATGACCCGTGCGGCATGGGCGATGTCGGTCTGCGCCCGCTGCTGGTCGCCCAGTTCCCCCACCACGCACACAACCGCGTCGGGTAGCGGGACGAGACCACCCACGAAGCTCTCGAGCTTTTCGGTGTCGAGGATATTCAGAACCTCGGCGGTGACCGGAACACTGGTGCGGACGGCGATATCGGCGCGGTTGCGCTCGGCGGCCTCAAGGTTTCTTGCCGTGAGGTGAATGCGCCAGCCGGCCTTGGCAAAGGCGGTCGCCGTGGCATGGCCGATATCGGACGTGGCGCCGATAAGCAGGAGTGTCTTTTGTTCGCTCATATGCCCAGCCGCCTTGAAAGTTTCGATGTTATGTGGCCCTCGGCACCGATACTGCGCCTTACCTGCCGGAATGCTTCTAGTTCTGGATAGCCCTGCTCGAAGGTTGCGCGCGATTGCCTTGCGTCCTTCGCCAGGTAGAGCCTGCCGCCCGCGCGCGCCACCAAGCTATCGATTTCATCGAGCAGGGGGAATATCTCCTCGCTCACCTGGACATCGAGCGCCAGGGTATAGCCGCGCATTGGGAATGACAGCATGCCGCTGCCTTCGCCAAGCTTCTTGAGCACGGCCAGGAATGAGGCCTTGCCCGACCGGGCAAAGCGCGCCAGGATTTCACTGAGCACCGCTTCGGCATTGTCTGGCGGCACCACACATTGGTGCTGAAGAAAGCCGCGCTTGCCGTAGATGCGGTTCCACTGCCCCACCCCGTCGAGCGGGAAAAAATAGGGCTCGTACTGAACCAGAGTGTGCTCGCGACCGGCGGCGGACCCGCGCCGGAAGTAAAGCTCGTTGAAAGCCATCACCGACGCGCGGTTGAGCGTCCAGCCCGGCAGGTCCACGGGAACGCTGAGCCGCTTGCTGGCGGCAACGGCAAGCCTTTCCTTGCCGTCCACCACTTCCTCCGCCGACGCGTGCTCACCCGCATAGATCAGCGATCGGCCCAAAGCGGCGCCGCCCGCCAGGCAGTCAATCCAGGCCACCGAATAGGTCACCTCGTCAGCCGCATCCAGAGCCGCCAGCGCAGCGGAGAGGTTTGGCGCCACCGATGTCTGTTGCCTGATGAAGCTGGTTTCCACCCTCCGCAGCCGGATCGTGGCCTCGGCAATGGCGCCGGTAAGACCCATGCCGCCGATCGTCGCCCGGAAGAGCTCCCCGTTTTCGCTGGGCGAGCAGGTTACCGTCTGGCCGCTGGGAAGCACGAGGCGAAGGCTATGAACGGTCGCGCCGAAGCCCCCGTCGCGGTGGTGGTTCTTGCCATGAACGTCGGCAGCGATTGCCCCGCCAACCGTCACGAACTTGGTGCCCGGAACAACCGGCAGGAAAAAGCCGCGTGGCAGGAAAGTCTCGATGATATCGCCGAGCAGGACACCGCCCTCGACGGTGAGCAAGCACGCCTCCTCGTCGAAGGCCTTCATGCGGTCGAGGCCGCGCATCAACAACGTGGCGTCTTCCCCGATAGCCGCATCGCCATAGGCGCGGCCGTTGCCGCGGGCGACGAGGCCTTGATGCTGGCTGACTAAATGCCCAAGTTCATGCAGCCCTGCACGCGCTGCGAGTGGCTTGCTTTCATGGCGCGGATAGCGCCCCCAACCTTCCAGGAGCATTCAGGCGCGCTCCGCCCGGAAAACAAAGCGGCGATCGAGGGCATACTTGGCGGCGTAACCTACGGCCAGCCCAAGGGCACCACCAGCATATTTGGCGGTATCGGTCTGCCAGATCATCCAGGCCGTGAGCTCGAAACCCCAGAAGATAGCGGTCGTCGCCACGCTGAAGAGGCCATAGAGCCCGACCTTGCGTGCCTCGTCGGCCTTGCTGACAAAGCCGTCCTGAAACACCCAGAACTTGTCCAGCACGTATTTGGAGACGAAGCCCGTGCCTGTGCCGGCCAGGATGGACAGCATGAGGGGTGCCCAGGGCAGGGCAAGCAAAACGGCCTCCTGCGTCGCAAAATTCACGAGCGTCGAGATGACGGCAAAGAGGATGTAAAGCGCACCGGTGGTCATGCACGCGCCACGTTCAAAGTTCGCAACAGTTCAGCTCCGTTCACAGCCTGCCTCACATGGCACCTACAACCAAAGCGCCCGCTGCCGCCAAGGTGACGATGCTGACACGATCCTTGAGCGCAAAGACCATTGGGTCATCATGCATCTCGCCGCGGTGAGCCACGACGAGGGCACGGCCCAGCCAGAAGGTCAAGACCGGTGCAACTAGCCAAAGCAGGTCCGGCCGTGAATAGTTCGCCAGCGCTGCATCGCTGGTGCCGTAGAGAACGAACAGCGTAATAGCTTGGAAGCCCGCAGCCGCGGCAAGCGCGCCCACAATCAGGTAGTCGTCGTTGCGATAATCCCGGCTCGTGCTGTCGGGCAGCCCTGCCTCCCGGCGCGCCTGCATTTCCACAAACCGCTTGATCAGCGCGAGCGAGAGGAACCAGGCCATGAGGAAGCCCAGGAACCAGAAGGACAGGCCCGCCCCAATGGCCACTGCGCCGCCCACCACGCGAATGGTGTAAAGCCCGGCAAGCGCCACGACATCGCTCATCAACTGCCGCTTGAGGAAGAAAGAATAGGCGGTGGTCAGGACATAGTAGGCGACCAGCACACCGAGGAAGGGCAGCGAAATGGCCGACGCGATCGCCATCGAAATGCCAAGCAGTATGGGGACTGCCAGGACCGCGTCGGCAATCGGGATCGTCCCGGCTGCCAGGGGACGGAAGCGCTTGCTGCGATGCCCGCGATCGTCCTGGATGTCGATGAGGTCGTTGAGGATGTAGACACTGGACGCGCAAAGCGAAAAGGCAATCACCGCTGTCAGCGCAGCGAGGAACGCCGTCAGCTCGAACATCTGGCTCGTCAGCAAGGGCACGAAGACCAGAGCGTTCTTGGCGTATTGATGCACACGCATCAGGCGCAGCCATTCGCGCCAGGTGGCCCGGTCATGTTCGAGATGCTCGATGTCGTCGCACCGGCTGGCCAGCGCGCGGCCCACACCACCACTGGCGCGGATGGCCAGGGCCTTGGCGGCATGAGGCCATACTTCGAGGTCGGCCTTGTCGTTGCCGATATAGTCGAAGCCCTTTTCGCCGAACGTGTCGACGAGAAGCTCCGCCTTGACCCGGCCCGACAGGTTGGTGAATTCGTTGGTGGCGAACCACCCGTCGAACAGCCCGAGATGCTCGGCGATCGGAGCGACCAGCTTTTCGTGGCTTGCGGAGGCCAGGTAGACCGGACGGCCTTGGGCGCGCGCTTCCTGGAGGCAGCGGAGCACCACTTCATCATAGGGCAGGATGGAGGGGTTGAAATCGGCGGCTTCGGAAAGGCGGTGCTTGAGCACCGACTTGCCCTGCCTGAGCGCGGCGAACAATTCGATAACGGCATGCGGGCGCCGGCCCAGTTCGGCGAAGATGCGCTCGATCAGCAGGTCCGATCGCAGCAATGTGCCATCGAGGTCCACCACCAGCGGTCGCGGCGACCACAAGGGCACGACCGGGGCGCCGCCATGTTCGCTCACATCCTCGAAATAGGGCTGTACCGCCAGGTCGGAGGCTTCACCGTCGAATTCGCGTAATGCGCGCGCAGCGTATTGCTCGGAATTGCTCAATTTCCACCTGTGGGAGTTGACGCGGCACCCTCAGGCAAGCGTCGGGTTGCGACACTCAACTGCCGTTCCCGTGGCTCGTTCCGATCGCTAGGATTGATTATTCAAGGTTAATCATCAGTGCGGCACCTGAGTCGCACGCACCTGTTCAGACCTGGCCACTGGCAGCGTGCACTTCACGTGAGCGGCTCGTGGATCGTTCCTGGCCCATCCTGCGTTCTCAGCAGCACTGGAGGGCTTGTCATGTATGAAGACACCGAGAAATTCGTCGATATGGACTTCGAGCAGAAGGTCCGTGTGACGGCGTACCATCTTTGGGAAAACGATGGCCGACCGCTGGGCAAGGAGACCGACTACTGGTTCCGCGCCATGCAAATGCTGCTTGATGAGCGCACCGATGACGCGGCGCGGAACGACCAGGGGTCCGAGCGGGCCGGCTAGCGCTGCTGGGCGCAGGACTGCTTTTCCGTCGTATCTGCTTGCTCCTGCTCCGCCAGGCAGGCGCACTGCTGCTCGAACAGCTTTATCTCCGCTTCCGTAAGCTTGTTGCCGCGGATCAGCAGTTCAAGCTGGGAGCGGCAGAGTTCAAAGTCGCGGGCGGGCTGCGCTGCTGCAATGGTTTGAGCCGCAAGGATCAAGGCCAAGCAAATTGCACTCGAACGCATGTTTTGGTCTTTCGGAAAAGGATGACGGAATGCGACCGTTCTTACTCGTGCACCGCACGGGCAAGCGCAGCGCCGATTTCGGCTATGGCGGCGTTGCGCTCGGCCATGGAGGCCTCGGTTTCGGTAAGGTAGATCGCGGCGACGATGGGCTCGCGTTCAGACGGCCACATGACAGCGACAATGCCGCGCGTGCCGTAACCGCCAGCGCCGGTGCGGTCGGCAATGCGCCAGTCGGCAGGAATGCCGCTGCGCAGCAGCGGGCCACCAACTTCGTTGGCCATCAGCCAGGCAGTCAGTTGCTCTCGGTCGGCAGGTGGAAGCATATCCTCGGTTAGGAATGATTGGGCGAGGCTTGCCATGGCGCGCGGCGTCGTCGTGTCCAGCTCGGAGCCGGGTTCGCCTTCGTTGAGCTCGGGCTCCATGCGGTCCAGCCGTGTCGTCTCGTCTCCGGTCTCGCGCAGGAACTGTGTCACGGCTTGGGGGCCGCCCAGCACTTCAAGAAGATAGTTGGCGGCAGTGTTGTCGCTGGTGCGCAGGGTGGTTTCGCAGAGGAAAGCAGCCGAAACACTCTCGCCCACCATGGTTTCGGTCACCGGGGAATAGTCCACCAGGTCCGCGGCATCGATGGTGACCGTCTCTTCAGTAGCGTCGCGGTCGAGAAGGGTGGCGCAGGCCAGCATCTTGAAGGTGCTGGCCATCGGGAAGCGTTCGTCCGCGCGATATTCCCAACTCTGGCCGTCCTCGAAATCGTGGATATAGAGCCCGATCCGTGCATCAAGACGGTCCTCCAGCGCCCGGGCGAGTTGCACCAGATCGCTGGATGCTTCTTGGGCTGCCACGGCATCGGCGCCCAATAGTGCTGTCGCAGAAAGTGCGACGGCCAAAGCAGCCTTGATCATCACAATGTCCACAAGTTTCACGCGTCCCACTCCCAGTCCCCACGCAGTTCCGCCATGCCCTGCTCGAGCGAGATGGCGGGCTCGTATCCCAGTTCTGCCCGCGCCTTGCTGATGTCGAGCGTCACTTCCACGGCAGAGGTGGCGAAGGATTGCAGCGTAAGGGGGGCAACGATTCTGCCGTGCGAGATTTTTCCCAATGCGTCGCCGACGATGGCGATGGCGTGGAGAAGCCGGCGCGGCACCGACTTGTCCGGCGGCTCGACGCCCTGCGTTTCCAGCAGTTGGCTGGCAAACTGGCGGAAGGTGACCGGTGCGCCATCGGTGATGAAATAGACCTCTCCGCTTCTGCCGCCGGTGAGCACGCGTTCGATGCCGAGGCAGAGATTGGCGATGTGGGTCGTGGAGGTGAGGTAGCTTCCACCGTTGATCCAGGCCAGCTGACCCGATCGCGCCGCTTCCAGGAGATGCGGCAGCGCGGTGGTGTCGTCACGGCCCCAGACGAAGCGGGGACGGATCACGACGACATCGAGACTTCCGCCGCTAAAGGACAGGGCGATCTGTTCCGCAGCGGCCTTGCTGCGCGAGTAGCTGCCGGCAGGATTGCGTGGCAAGGGCCATGTCTCGTCCGCATTGACGATTGGCCTGCCAGTGGCGAGGACCGACTCGCTGCTGAGGTGGATGGCGCGGGTGACGCCCGCTGCTTGTGCTGCAGCAAACACGAGCCGTGTCCCCTCCTGGTTGGTCCGGAGTTGCTGTGCCGATGCCGGTCCGTGACTGGTGTCGGCAGCGGCGTGGATCAAGGCATCGCAGTCGCGCATGCCCTCGACGAGGGTGGGGACCAGAATGTCGCCAATGTATGGGATCGCGCCCAAGCCCTGCACGGTCTCGGCGGCCTTGGCGCTGCGCACCAAGCCCACCACTGCGCAGCCCTTGGCCACGAAGTGGCGGATGAGGTTGCGTCCGACATAGCCGCTGGCGCCTGTGACGAAGGGACGGCGCGGGGAAAATGGCGCGCGAGCGCCTTGGGCCGGCGGAGTAACCGCCTGCTGGATCGAAGTCATTGCTGTGTCCTGAGAATTGCTTAAGTGGTCGGGAGCGGCACTTCGCCGGGTTCGGCTGTCACCAGCCAATGGATTTCGCGCAGGATGCGGGCGCGCTCAGCGCTGTCGAAATGGTGGAAGTCGAAATGCTCGAGCAGCTTGAGGCCCTCAAGCGCCAGGTAGGCGAGTTGCGCGCCGCGCGGCGACGCTTCGGTTTCCCGGATGCGGTCAAGAACGGCGGCCTGGTTGAGCTGCATCTTTTTGCGCAGGCCCTGGTCGAGGACGAGAGCCGCACTGAGGTTGAGGGCGGCGTTGCGGAAATCGTCGGGGGGAGGGGCCGAAGCCGTCACGATGCGGCTGGCTGCCACCGATGACGATCCGCTCTGCTGCAGGGCGGCTTCCACTTCGCCATGCGCGGCGTTGTCACGCTGGAAGGCCCGCTCGATCACGGCTTCCATGATCGCCTGCTTGCTCTTGAAGTCATAGAGCACCGTCGCCTTGCTGACGCCGGCTTCCGCAGCGACCCGCTCGATGGTGAGATTGGCAGCGCCATCCCGGGCAACCACCTGCTCGGCTGCATCGAGGATGCTCTGCTGATCCACCACCCGCTTGCGGCCCATGACCTGCTCCGATTTATTTCCGACCGTTCGGTTATAAATAATGATAGACTGGGCGTCAAGTGAGCGCCTTGCGATCTCCGCACCTTCTTTCAAAGAGAGGCCGGTTCTCCGGCCAAGCCTCAGGCTGCCCCAGCTTGAACGAACCGCGGCGCTTCGGCCGCGCGGAAGGGGAAGACCAGGGTGAAGGTCGATCCCTTGCCTTCGCTGCTCTGGACATCGACGCGGCCGCCATGGAGTTCCATGATCTGCGACACGAAGTTGAGGCCGATGCCGGTGCCCGGAATGCCTTCCGCCGTGCGGGCGCGGAAGAACCGTTCGCTTACAAAGCCCACTTCGTCTTCCGGAATGCCCACGCCGTGATCTTCGACGCTGATGTGGATGTCGCCGCCTTGCCGCCAGCCGCGAACCGAGACGGCGCTGTTTTCCGGCGAGTATTTGAGGGCGTTGGAGAGAAGGTTCTGCACTGCCTGTTCCAGCAGCGTCGTATCGGCCATGGCGACTTCCGGCAGCGCCTCCAGTGAGCGCCTGATCCGCCCCTGGTCTTCCTCCGGCTGGTTCTCGCAGACCGAAACGATCAGCTGGTGGAGATTGCAGGGGCGGGCATTGAAGCTGATCTCGCCCTGCTCGAGCCGCGCTGCATTGAGCGTGCTTTCCATCAGGCGCGTCAGCCGCTGGCAGGCATTGCGGATCTTGGTGACGCGGTTGGTCAGCTCTTCGGCCGACATCGCCGCGCCGCGCCGCAACATGCGCTGCGAACTGGCGTCGATGATGGAAAGCGGGGTTCGGAACTGGTGCGACACCACTGAAGTAAAGGCGCGATGCAGCCGGGACACTTCCCGCTCGTGGCTCAGCGCTGCTTCGGCGCGCGCCATGCCGCGATGCCCGCGCACCACAATGATGGCAACGATGACGCCGGCGACAAGCGTGGCGAGAAGGAAGGCGAGGATTTCAAAGAGGATCTGCCGGCGGCCGTCGCGGACGGTGCTTTGCCGCTCGCGTCCATCCAGCATGCCGGCATTGGCAAGGTCGCGCATGGTCAGCGCCATGGCGGCGGCCGTGTCGTGCAGCGCCGCTATGGCCGCCTCGTCTTCCGGGACCATGGTTGCCAGCGGCACGCGATGCGCTTCCAGCTGCGTCCGCAGTGAAGCGATTTCGTCCTCGAACCCGATCGCCTCGACCCGCCGGGTCATCTGTCCTTCCTCGAACAGCGTTATGCGGCTGTCGAGCAGGTCGTAGCGCAGCACCAGTTCGTCATGGGAGACACGGCCAAGCTCGAACAGCAGCGCCGTATCGGCCAGCCGCATCGCTTCGTACTGGCCTTGGCTCGAAAACCAGATGACCCCCTCGGCCGGTTCGCCGGCAAGGCGGTTTTCGTTCACGGCGAGGCGCGTCACCGCCGTGAGCAGCAGCACGAACAGAACGGTCAGGGCCAGGGCCGAGGCCAGAAATGGCCGCGACAGCCATGGCCTCAGCGTCATTGCACGCTGAGCGACTTGAGTTGCCATACCCATCTGTCGTGCAGCCGCCGATCCTGAAGTGCCCGTTGGTCGTCGCGCGGATAAACGATCCAGAGCGGGCCCTTGTCGCTGACGCGCAGTTCTTCGCCATTCATCGCAGTGGCGAGCAGCACGTCATAGTTCTGGAAGTCTTCCATCGGTACCTCGACCGTATAGTCGTTGAGGGCAGCGGCGGCGACCGTGGTGCCCTCCGCGCCGACGCGCTCGAACACGGTGCGGGCAAGCACGCCGGTGAAGACCTGCACGCCATCCGTCCACGGCGTCGAGGTGCGGATTTCGGTTTCGCCGAGTGCCGTGAGCATGTCGCGGTCGAAGGCGGCGCCCTCCTCGCTATTGGTAACCTCGACATTGCCGCGGACCACCAGGATCACGTCGCCCGTGGGCGCAGGAAGCGGCTCGAGCGTCTGAGCCGCCGCCGGCGAGGCTGCCAGGGCAAAAGCGGCGACGGCGCCCGCCAGCGCGCGCAGCCAAGTTTTCGGAAGCAACAAAGACATAGCTGACCCCTCATCTACTACTTTGATCAAGTACAATCATCTACGCCGCGGCGAGCCGGAACGCATCAAGATTCTTGCTGACGGATAAAAACTGATGAAGAGAGGCCGCCAAGCCAATGTGCCCCCATAAACGGGTGGGGAACTGCCCGTCGGCTTGCTCTATGCCGCGTCGCCATGGGGCGCCCACGAAGGCGCCGAAATGGAGCGAGAACAATGAACGTGCATTTGCGGGTGGGTGCACCCAAGACTACGCCTCTTCTTGCGCTGGGCATCGAAGCGCTACGGGCGCGCCTCAACGGGCGCCTGGTTGGCGTGGACGACGAGGACTATGACGCCACGCGCGGCATAGCCCACAGCAACTGGGATCAGTATCCGCTGTTTGTGGCGCGGGTGGCCGACGCCCCGGATGTGGCCGATGTCGTTGATTTCGCGCGCCGCAATCAGCTTGAGATCGCCATCCGCAGCGGCGGCCATTCTGTCTGCGGGCATAGCGCCAGCCAGGATGGCGTCGTCATCGACCTGCGCGACCTGCAGTCGCTCGACATTGATCTGGACGAGATGACCGTCTGGGTCGGCAGCGGCCTGACCGCAGGCGAGGTCTCGGCCGCACTTGACCAGCACCGTGTCGTCGTCGGCTTCGGCGATAGCGCCATGGTGGGCGTCGGCGGCCTGACCCTCGGGGGCGGCGTCGGCTACATGACGCGCAAGTTCGGCCTCACCATCGATGCGCTGGTGGCGGCCGAGGTGGTCACGGCCTCGGGCAATATCCTGATGGTCAGCGAAACGAGCCATCCCGAACTGTTCTGGGCCTTGCGCGGCGGCGGCGGAAATTTCGGCGTGGTGACGCGCTTCTGCTTCCGCCTCAACCCGCTGCCCGAGTTCACTGGTGGCCCGCTGGTGCTGCCGGCGACGCCGGAAGTGCTGGCCGGGTTCGTGGCTGCGGCCAAGGCTGCTCCCGACGAACTCACCACGATTCTCCTGGCCATGCCAGCGCCGCCCATGCCCTTCCTGCCGCCCGAGCTCTTCGGCAAGACGGTGCTGATCGGCATGATGGCCTATGCGGGCCCCGCCGGCGAGGCGCAGGCGGCGCTGGCGCCCTTCCGCGCCTTGGCCGAACCCATTGCCGACCTAGTGCGGCCGGGCCCTTACAGCATGATGTACCTGCCCGAAGATCCTTCCATGAAGCCGACGATCTCAGTGAGGACGCTGTTCAAGGATGACCTCAGCGTCACCGAAGCCGCCGAAGTCCTCCGGCGCCTCGAACTCTGCGATGCGCCCATGCGCATGGCGCAGATCCGGGTGCTGGGGGGAGCGGCAGCGCGGATCAGCAACGAGGCAACCGCCTATGCCAATCGTGACGCCGCCATGCTGGTCGGTTTCCTCGCAATCGACGGCACGGCCGAAGCTGCTGCCCGCCACGACATCTGGGGCAGCGACTGTGTTGCCGCACTCGGTGGCGCGCCGCGTGGCACCTATGTCAACTTCCTTGCCGATCAGGGCGAGGATATGGTGCGCGCCAGCTATCCGGGCGCGACCTGGCAGCGGCTCCGGCAGGTCAAGCAAAGCTATGACCCGGCTAACGTCTTCCGCCGCAACCAGAACATTCCGCCCGTCTGAGACGTGGCACGATCAATCGCCAACAAAAGGCGCCGGTCCTCAGGGTCCGGCGCCTTTTTGCTTCCGCAACCAGCCGAAAAATCCTTTGCGCCCACCCATTTGAGGGGCGAGCCATCCTTTAAGAGGTGGTTAATGGCGCCCAGACGATGTGGCGCCGCCCATCGCTTTTTCTGGACCACCAAATGCAACGAACCGTCTTGCTGACGAGCCTTTACATGCTCGTCCTCACACTTCTGGCTTTGCCCTATGGCCTCACCGCCTGAGATCGGAAAGGATCCCTCACATGCCCCGCCTGCCTCATACCATCGACTTCGATGAGCTTGCCTATCCCGAGCTCGGCGACATCTTCCGCGGCATCGATCTTGCCATCGCCTCAATCATTTCGAGCGATCCCGCCTTCCGGCCCAGGCCGGCGCACAAGCGGCGCAGCCTTTCGGCCAAGCCGGGCAGTGCCGGCACCCGGAAGGGCCGCGTGGAGCGCAAGGCCGCCTGAGGCTCAGGACTTGCCCAGGGCCACCGGGTTGGACATGAAGAGGCTGATCAGGTCTGCCTGCCGGTCGGTCTCGGTTTTGCGGAACAGGTTCTTGAGCGTATAGCTCACCGTGTTGCGCGACAGACCGAACTCGTCGGCAATTTCGTCGAGCCGCAAGCCGCGCACCAGGGCCAGGGCCAGCCGCGTCTCCGCAGGCGACAGGCCATAGAGCTGGGCCACCGCATGGGCCGCATCGCTGGAGCGCCATTCCGGATCGGTCACGAAGAGCCCGACTGCTGGCTCCCCGGCTCCGGCCGGTCCGCGCCCCAACGGACAGGCTACGGCGATCAGCGGCCGCCTGCCGCTGTCGCGGGTCAAGGCGACGGCGTCGCTGCCCTGCCGGTTGCCGGCAGCGACGCGGCTGATCGCGAGGTCGATGATGTCCCGCAGCGCCTGCGTTTGCTGCGGCTTCTCGCCCCGCAGCAGCCCCTCCCTCGACAGCGTCAACCCGTCCGCCTCGGCCAGCAGTTCCTCGGCCCGCTGGTTGCGGAAAAGGACCTTGCGCTCGGCATCGAGCAGGAAAACCCCGATGGAAATGCGGTTCAGCGCCTCGTCGGCGCCCAGGAGCGCGGCCCGAAGACTATGGCTGTCGCTCTCGCTCTGCTGCGGCTTGGCGCCCTTGATCCGCGCCACCTGGTCGAGGCGGGCGGCAATGGTGATCAACATGAGGTCGAAGTCGATCGGCTTGGTTAGGTAGTCGTCGACGCCGGCCTCCTTGCCGGCGATGATGTCGCGCCGTCCGGCAAGGGCAGTCAGGAAGATAAAGGGCAGCTCGGCCAGCCCCGGCTCCTGGCGCACCAGGCGCAACAGGTCCAGGCCCGACATGCGCGGCATGGTGATGTCGCACAGCACGAGGTCGTAGCTGCGCGCCTTGAGTCGCTCCAGCGCCTCCTGGCCATTGCCGGCCTCGTCCACCTGATAGCCGGCGGCGACCAGTTCCTCGCAGATATCCGCCCGCAGGTCCGCTTCGTCCTCGACACAAAGAATGGTCGCGCTCATGAGTCTGCCGTTTCGATCTGGTTGAGCTTGCTGGCGCCCTGCGCCAGCGGCTGGTTGACGGGCATGCGCAGGGTAAAGGTCGAGCCTTGGTTTTCTACGCTCTGGGCTTCGACGCGGCCGTGGTGCAGCACCATGATCTGTTCCACGAAACTGAGGCCGATGCCGGTGCCCGGAATGCCTTCCGCCGTGCGCGCGCGGAAGAACCGGCGGAACAGCGAACTCATTTCGTCGGCGGGAATGCCGACGCCATGGTCGGTCACCGAGATGCGCAATTTGTCGGCGCGCTGCTGCGCCTCGATCACCACGCGTTCGCCGTCCGGCGAATACTTGAGGGCGTTGGAGACGAGGTTCTGCACGGCCTGTTCAAGCAGGGTCGCATCCGCCTCGATCCAGGCCGGCAGCGACTCCACGACAAGCTCGATCCGCTGCTGGTCCTGTTCGGGCTGATTGTCGATGACGTGCCGGAGCAGGGCCTCCACGTCGCAGGGGCGGATGTTTAGAGTGATCTCGCCTTCCTCTAGCCGTGCCGCATTGAGGGTGCTGTCCATCAGCCGGGTCAGCCGCAGGCAGGCGGAGCGGATTTTCTCCGCCCGCTGCGCGATCTCGGACAGGTCCATGCTGCCGCCGCGCCGGATCATGCGCTGCGCGCTGGCGTCGATGATGGCAAGCGGCGTGCGGAACTGGTGCGATACCACCGAGATGAAGGCGCGGTGGAGGCGCGACACCTGCCGCTCGCGCTCGAGGGCCGCTTCGGCACTGACCATGTTGCGATGGTCGCGGACCAGGACGAATGCAAGGATGAGGCCCGCGACCGTGGTGGCCACCAGCGTGCCGAGCACCTCGAACAAGGTGTGCCGCCGGTGCTCGCGCAGCATGGCCTCGCGTTCGCGCTCCTTGAAGAGCGCTGCATTGGCAATGTTGCGGAGATTGCCCGCGAGTTCCTGGGCCCCCTCATGTAGATCGTCAATGGCTGCGGTGTCGGTGGGCTGCAGCGTCAGCAGTTGCTCTGTGGCCTGGTCGACGCTCTGGCGGAACCCCACCAGGTCACCATCGTGACCGATGCTTTGCAACTGCCGGTAGGTCTCCCCATCTTCGAGCACGGTGATGCGGCTGCTCAGGAGATCGAGCCGCAGTTGCGGCTCATCCAGGGTGGTCAGGCCGCGGGCATAGCTCTGCAGCGCATCGGCGAAGCGGACGGCTTCATACTGACCCTGGCTGGAAAGCCAGACCATGTCCTCGGTGATATAGTCCCGCTGCTGGTTCTCGCTGGTCAGCAGCCTTACCGACGCCGCGACCAGCAGCGAGAACAGAAACGCCATGGCCAGGAGCGCCACTAGGAAGCGCCGGGTCATCCACGGCCGGAGGCTCATCGGATCTCGAGCGACCGCAGCTGCCAGGCCCACCGGTCGTTGTATTCGGGCTGCTGCAGTTCGGGAAAGTCGTCGCGCGGATAAACAATCCAGAGCGGGCCGCGGTCGCGCACCGGCATTTCCTCGCCATTCATGAAGGCGGCCAGCAGCACGCCATATTGCTGCGCGTCGCTGAAGGGAAAGGAGGTGACGAAATCGTTGAGTGCCGTGGCGGTAACGGTGGTGCCCTCGGCGCCCACGCGCTCCAGGACTTTCTGGAGCGTCACACCGCGAAAGCTTTGGATGCCGTCAGTCCATGCCGTCGTGGTTTCGAGGTCGCCGAGGCCGAGCGCATAGAGCATCTCGCGGTCGAAATCGGCACTGTCGCCATTGTTGGTGACGGCAATGGTGCCCGATACGCTCAGGATCACCGGGCCGGTTGGCGATGGCAGCGGTTCCTGCGCCCAGGCAGGCGCCATGGCGCTGGAGGTGGCGGCAAGAACGACACTCGCCTGCATCGCCTTGCGCAATGCAGCAACAAACGTCCGGTGTAACAGCATGGTCTCGGCATTCCCCAGATGTGCGGAGCGCTCCGCAGCATCGCCTCTATATTGATGCAGCCCGTTGCTTGGGTCCAGCGGTCTGGGCCGTAAAAATTGCAATTATCGTGCATGCCCACCTCTTTGAGTGGGGACAATCGCGCAAAATTTCCATTCCAGACGGGCCATATTCGCGCTTCTACGGATCACCGGCCTCCCACTCGTTTGGGTGGCGACGGAAAGTGGGGAATGTGAGATCAGGCACCATTCCCCCAAAGATGTGGAGGCAGCCATGCCCAGTCACCATCCAGACCTATCCATGACCAGCAATATCCTGCTCGCCATGCTGGCTGTCGGCTACGAACTGGTCGGCCTGCGCACCACGCTTCTGCTTGCTGTTGCCCTGGTCGTGCTGGTGCTCGCCCTGTCAGTCATCGCGGCGCTCCTGTCTCAGCGCGCCCGACCCATGCCGCCACCTACCCATTTGGGTGGGGCCATGCGCGGCGACCTGCCTTAACATGGAGCGCCTACGCCGTCCTGACCGGCATCTGGCCTCCCACTAAAGCCGCTTTGCACCCTGTGCGAGCGGCTTTTTGTTTGGGCGAAAACTTTCGCGCGTCCCGCTCAAACAGGTGGGGCGAGGCTGGTGCGGTGGCCGTAGAAGCCGCGCATCAGCAACGGAGATCATCATGATCAACATCATCGAAAACTGGCGCCAGAAGCGCCTCACCCGCAAGACCCGTCAGGAGCTCTATGGTCTCAGCGACCAGATCCTCTCCGACATCGGGCTCACCCGTTCCGATATCGCCCTGATCGGACCCACTGGCCTGCGTCATGAACGCTTCGGCCGCTAAGGACCCGCGACACGACATGTATATGCGCAAGTCCACTCGCCAGCGCCTGCATCGCGCTGGCTTTCTCCTTCTGGCTTTGGTCATCCTGATGCCGAAGCTGGAGCTGCCCGCTCCCACCGAGGTCATCGCCTTTTTCGATGTCCTCGGCTTTGCGTCGCAGGTCGGCTGATCCACAGCGACCTCGACCCTCTCCGGTAATTCCCGCACATGAAGAACAATGCCGGGCCAAGCCCTAGCCTTGTTCTTCCTGTTGCGCCTGCGCCACGCGCTAGGCGGCGAGGCGCTCTCGTAGACTCGCCGGGCTGGCGACCACGACGCAGTTGCGACCCTTGGCCTTGGCTTCATAGAGAGCCCGGTCTGCACGTTCTATGACATCCTCGATGTCGCGGTCGTCCATGGCAGCCATGGCGCCGCCGATCGACACCGTCACATGAATGGCGCCATGCTCTGGGTGCTCGATCAGCGCACTGGCGATCTTCTGCCGGATGCGCTCGGCCAGGATTTCGGGGCCTTCCTTCTCGGTCTCGCGCAGGAGAACGACGAATTCCTCGCCGCCAAAGCGCGCCACCTTGTCGATGTTGCGCGCTTCGGCCAGCACGCTTTCGCCCACCGTGCGGATCACGTCATCGCCCACGCCGTGGCCATAGGTGTCGTTTACCCGCTTGAAGAAGTCGATATCGATGACGAGGACGCCCACATCGCGCTTGTGGCGCTTGAAGTAGTTCATGGCATCCGAGCCGAAGACTCGGAAGGCGCGGCGGTTGAGCAGGCCGGTCAGCGGGTCGGTATCGGCCAGGACCTGGAGCGCATGCATGTCCTCGCCCATGCGGAGGGTCTTCTCGGCCAGGAGCTGCTTGCTCAGCAAAGCCTCGCGCTGCGCGGCTTCCTGCGCCGTTTCGGCCGTGCCGACGCGCCGCAGCAGCGAGCGGATGGAGACCGAAAGCTGCGACACGTCGCGCGAGGAGTGGTCGCGCGAGATCATCGTGGCGCCGCCGTCACGGCCAATGCGGTCGATGCCGTCCGCCAGTTCGGCCAGCGGTCGCGTCAGGCCACGCGCCAGGATGCTGGTAGCCGCCGCACCGATGGCAGCAAAGACCAGTCCGATCAGCATGATCACGGCAGCGAGTTGGTTGGCCGGCGCCATGGCAAGATCCAGCGGCCGCCGGGCAACGACTGTCCAGCCGAGCCCCGGATAATCGAGGTAACCTTCGGTGGCGACGGCCGCAGCCAGGTGATCGGCAGTGCCCGTCGTGTCGTGGAAAGACTGACGCCCGGCCTTGCGGAACGCGCTGACCATTTCCTCAGTATAGGGCATGGTGCCATAGGGCGGGCCGAGGAGGGCGGCGCCGTTGCTGCTGAGCACCCAGATTTCCGTCGCCAGCGAGGCGTCGACGGTTGAAAGCACGGTTTCGCGGACGACGCTGGCCCAGGTCCAGCTCATATGCGCACCAAGCACGCCGATTGTTTCCCCTGCAGCATTCTTGACCGGCACGGCGACGTCCACGAAACGGAACGGCTCGCCATTGGCCTGCGGTCCGAGGAGCTCGGCCAGTAGCTTGGCATCGTGCACGTCCTTGACCGTCAGGCCCTGCAGACCATCGATGAACCAGGGGCGCTGCGCCACTGACACGCCTTCCAGCATGCCGTTGGTAGCGGCCTTGACGGTGCCGTCGGGCAGGGCAAAGCCGATCCAGGCATATTCGGGCAGGGTATCCTGCAATTGCTGCAGCACGGAGCGGATCTTGGCCGGCTCGTCCATCCAGATGTCCTGCAGCGGCTCAAGCGCTGCGAGGTTGCGCACTTCGCGGAAGCGCTCGAACATGCGCGCATCGAGGCGCTCGGCCATGTTGGAAGCGACGCCGACGATCTCCGCCTCGGCGCGCTGCGCCGCCTGCTGCCGCCCCACAAAGGCAGCCGTGGCCGAGAGGGCGATGATCAGGGCCAGGCAAAGCGCGGCGGTGACGACCGCCACCTGCTGGCCGAGCGTCGAGCGGTCGCGCAGCATCAGGAAATAATCGGCAAGCATCTTGGACATGGGCAGCCCCAGCAGGTTCACCCGAGCATGGTTCCCACGTAAGCTGCTCTAAACGCTTAATAATGCCTGCAATCTGCCGGGAAGCTTAGCGGCGAGTTAAAAACGCTCATCCTCAGGCTTCCACGTATCAAAATGTATGCCCCTGGTCCTTGGCGGCGCTAGATGTAGCGCGAGGGCCCTAGGTCGGAAATGTCAATGTCGGGCCGCTGCCCGGAAACGAGATCGGCGATGACGCGGGCTGACCCGCAGGCCATGGTCCAGCCGAGCGTGCCATGACCACTGTTGATCAGGAGGTTGCTGAGCTTGGAGTGGCCAAGAATGGGGGTGCTGTCCGGCGTCATTGGCCGCAGGCCGGTCCAGAAAGTTGCCGCGACCGTGTCGCCTGCGCCCGGGAACAGGTCGTTGAGGCAATGCGCCAGGGTAGCACGGCGCTCCGCCGGCAGGTCGGTGCTATAGCCCGAAAGCTCGGCCATGCCCCCCACCCGGATACGATTGCCCAGGCGCGTGACCGCGATTTTGTAGCTCTCGTCGAGCACCGTCGAGACCGGCGCTGCATCGGCATCGAGAACGGAGGCCGTGATCGAATAGCCCTTCACCGGGTAGATGGGGAGATCGATGCCCACCTTGCGCGCGAGCTTGGGTGTGTGGCTGCCAATGGCGAGCACATAGCGGTCTGCGGTGATCCTTCCCGCGCGGGTCAAAACGCCTGTCACCTCGTTACCGGAGGTCTCCAAGGCTTCGATCGTGGTGCTGAACCGGAAGGTGACGCCCAAAGCGGCGGCCAATTCGGCCAGCCGCTGCGTGAACATGTGGCAGTCACCGGTTTCGTCGCCAGGGAGCCGCAGTGCGCCCATTATGGTGGCACTGGAGCGCTTGAGGCCAGGCTCGGCCGCGATGGCGCCGGCGCGGTCGAGCACTTCGAAATCGACACCGTATTGTGCTAACACTTCGGTATCCTTATGGGCACTTTCGACCTGCTTCTGTGTGCGGAAAAGCTGCAGCGTGCCGCCCATACGCTCGTCGTACTGGATGCCCGTTTCGGACCGCAAATCCTTCATCACGTCGCGGCTGTATTCGGCCACCCGCACCATGCGCGCCTTGTTGACTGCGTAGCGCTCGGCCGTGCAATTGCCCAGCATCTGCAAGATCCAGCGCGCCATATAGGGGTCAGGCACCGGCCGCACGATGAGCGGCGGATGGCGCATCGTCAGCCATTTGATCGCCTTGCGCGGAATGCCCGGCCCCGCCCATGGCGAGGAATAGCCGGGCGAAACTTCGCCGGCATTGGCGAAGCTGGTTTCAAGCGCCACCCCCGCCTGCCGTTCGATCACCTCAACCTCGTGGCCCGCCTTGGCCAGGTAGTAGGCCGTGGTGACACCGATAACTCCGCCGCCCAGAACAACGACTTTCATGCTGCAGTTTCCAGTTCAGAACCCACGCGCGGCATCCATGGCCGCCAAAGGAAGCTACTCCACCGATAGGATTTGCGCTATCTCGCCAAGCACTTCGCGTTCCCATAACCGGGCAGCTCCAATTGGCCACCAACAGCACCATTCTCGTCGTCGGCGATGTCATGACCGACATCATCGTGGTGCCCGAAGGCGCCCTTGTCAGGGGCTCGGATCGGGCCGCCACCATTCGCCAGCGACCCGGTGGCTCGGGGGCAAACCAGGCCGTCTGGCTCGGCGCCATGGGTGCCCATGTGCGCTTCGCCGGCCGGGTGGGGCAGGAGGATCGCTGCCGGCTCGAGGAGTATTTCCGCGACAGGAGGGTCGAGCCCCTGCTAGCGGCTGACCCGGCACTGCCATCGGGCGTCTTGGTCACCATGGTCGATCCCGATGGCGAACGGAGCTTCCTGACCGATCGCGGGGCAAACCTTCATCTTTGCGAGCATGACCTGCCGCCATCTTTGCTGGAAGGCGTCGGCATGGTCATGGCTTCGGGCTACAGCTTCTTCGAGCCAGGACCTCGCGCGGCCGTGCAGTCGCTGCTGCGCCGGGCGGCGTCGCAGGGTGTTCCCTCTGCCATCGATCCGGCATCGGTGGGCTTCCTCCTTGCGGTCGGTCCGGAAAACTTCCTCTATTGGACTCAAGGTGCCAGCTGGATTTTCGCCAATGAAGACGAGGCGAGGACGCTGACCGGGAGCAAGGAGAGCCAAGAACAACTCCGGCTGCTCGGCCAGCACTATGGCAACGTGGTGCTGAAGCGCGGCGCCCAAGGCGCCATGCTCGGCGGCGCGGCGGGCATGCGAATGCAACTGCCGGCGCCCGTCGTTCCCGTCCTGGATACAACCGGCGCCGGCGACGCCTTCGCCGCCGGTTTCATGGCGACCTACCTGGCGTCCGGCGACGAGGCAACGGCGCTCGAGGCCGGCATTGCCGCCGGTTCGCAGGCTGTCCAGGCCATAGGCGGTCAGCCCGCCTAGAGGCGGCGGGCGCCCGTGAATTGAACCGGCGTGGCCAGGGATTCGCTATCGCGCTGGGCGCGTCCGAAGATGGACCTGACGACGTCCTCGCCACTGACCACCTGGCCAAAGGCGGCAAAACCCAGTCCGTCGGGATTGCGGCCACCACCGTGGTCAAGCGCCGGTTGATCGCCAATACAGATGAAAAAGCCGGCCCCGGCCGTGCCGGGAGCAAAGCGCGCCATCGAAAGCGTCAGGTGCTTATGCTGCAAGCCGGTGACTGACGTCGGCTCGTGCGCGATGGTAGGAAAGACATGCGCATAGGCATTGTCCACAGGCGGAACGCCCCACTGCACGACCTCGATCTTATGCACCGTCTCCCTGGGCTGGTTGTCCAGGGTCACGATGCGGTAGGCCGTCATTCCGGCGATGTGGCCGCCGTCCACATAGCGGAGGAAGTTGGCGGCAGTGACCGGCGCCTTTTCGGTCTCGAGCGCCACGCTGAAGGGGCCCAGGTCGGTGTCGATTCCAACAAGTATCGTCATGGCGCTGCTTTAGCACGAGATTGGTGCGTCGCAACCGCGTCAGCCGTGGGCCCAGCCGCCATCGACAAGAAATTGCTGCGCCGAGATCATGGCACTGTCTTCCGCTGCGAGGAACAATGCCATGCGGGCCACATCTTCGGGATAGACCCGCCCCGCCAGCGCCTGGGTTGCATCGATCTGCCGCTCGGCCTCAGCGTCGACCCAATGGGTGAGTTGCCGCTCCGTCATGACCCAGCCGGGCACAAGGGAATTGACGCGGACGCCGTGCGGCCCGAGTTCCCGCGCCATGGCGCGGGTAAGGCCATGCGTCGCCGCTTTGGCGGTTTCATAGACCGGGATCTTGGGCGACATGATCATCCAGCTGATCGAGCCGGTATTGATGATCGAGCCGCGCTTGGCCTTGATCATGCCGGGCGCCACAGCTTGAATGGCAAAGAAGGCGTGCTTGAGATTGACCGCCATGCGGTCGTCCCAATAGGCGGGCGTCACCTCTATCCAGTCATGGCGTTGATCATGCGCGGCATTGTTGACCAGGACCAGCGCATCGCCATTCGCCTCGGCAAAGGTGTTGATCGCTGCCTGGTAGGCCGCAACATCCGTTATATCGCAGGCCGCAAACAACGCTGTTTGACCGGCAGCGACAATCTCGGTCGCCAGCTGCTGGCCGCGTTCGGCCTGGATGTCGACGAAGCCCACCTTGGCGCCCTGGGCGGCAAACTCGCGCACCAGGCACTCGCCAATGCCCGAGGCACCGCCGGAAATCACCACCGGCACGCCATGGAGGCTGGGATAGCGGGCAAACTGAGTCATGGAGAGGCTCCGGGATAGTCAGATAAAAAGGCTGGCATGCTTGCTTTCGAGCTCGGGCAGGTCATCGAGAATGCTGCCCAGATGCTCCGCCATGGCGCTCTTGGCCCCTTCCACATCGTGGTCGTCAATTGCGGCCATGATGGCCTGGTGTTCGCGAACGCGGCGGGCCATGTCCGCCTCGCTCTGCAGCGTCATGTTGCAGACGCGATCCATGTGGGTCTTCATATCGGCGATGGCGATCCAGGCAATGCCGACGCCTGCGCCCTGCGCCACGGCAAAGTGGAACGCCTCATCATGTTCGCGGAAGCCGGCGTGATCGAGCTTGCCCGCCGCCTCTGCCTGCTTGCCGATGAGGCTGGCGATACGCTTGCGCTGCCAAGGGTCAAAGCTCTCGGCCGCCTTGGCTACAACGGCGATTTCCACCGACTGCCGCACAAACAGCGCCTCCGTCATCTCCTTGGCCGAGATCCGGGCCACGACTGTGCCGCGGTGCGGGCGAATCTCGATCAGCCGCGAATTAGCCAGCCGGATGAGCGCCTCTCGCACAGGCTGCCGTGAAACGCCGAGCCGGGTCGCGATGTCCTGTTCGCTGAGGCGGGCGCCGGGCAGCAGTTCCAGTTCGATAATGGCCCGGCGCAGGTCCTTTTCGATCGAAGCGGCGGCGCTTTCCCCGCTTTCGGCAGTCGGCATATCCAAAGTCATCTTACATCTCGCCCACGCCATTGACAGGAGATGTCAATGCGCCATACGGTACCATACAATTCCATACAGGACGCAGCAACAGCGTCCAAGATGCTTGAGGAGGGTGGGCCTAGCCTGCCAGTGCGATACGCATGCAGTCACGCTTTCAGGATAATTTCGTTGCCCCGAACCTTAGTGATGCGCGGCTGGCGAGTAAACGCAGCTATCGCATGCTGATCGACGGGAAGTCGGTCGATGCGCAGTCTGGCGAGACGGTGACGCGCGAAAGCCCCGGCCATCGTGGCAAGGTGGTGGGCGAGTGGCCCGCCGGCACCGCGGCCGATGCCGGACTTGCCATAGCCGCGGCCCGCAATGCCTTCGACAACGGCCCCTGGCCGCGCATGAGCGGCGCCGAACGCTCCACCATCCTGCATGCCGTTGCCGCCAAAATCCTGGCGCATGTCGATGAACTTGGCCTGATCGAATGCCTCGAGACGGGCAAGCCTTTGGAGCAGGCGAAGGGCGAGATCGGCTATTGCGCTGACCTCTGGACCTATGCGGCGGGCATGTCGCGGGGTCTCGAAGGCGCGACGCACAACAATATTGGCGAGAACCGCCTCGGCCTCGTCCTGCGCGAGCCGGCAGGCGTCGTGGGCATCATCACGCCGTGGAACTTCCCCTTCATCATCGTGTCCGAGCGTGTGCCGTGGGCGCTGGGCGCGGGCTGCACCGTGGTGGTCAAGCCCAGCGAATTCACCTCTGGCACGACGATCCGGCTGGCCGAACTGGCGCTGGAGGCCGGGCTGCCGGCGGGCGTCTTCAATGTCATCACCGGCTATGGGCCGGCCGCGGGACAGGTTCTGGCCGAAGATCCGCGTGTGGACGTGCTGGCCTTTACCGGCTCAGTACGGGTGGGAACCCAGCTGGCGGGGATCGCCGCGACTGGCGTCAAGCGCGTAGGTCTTGAACTGGGTGGCAAGGGGCCGCAGATCGTCTTTGCCGATGCCGATCTGGAAGCCGCGGCAGATGGCATCGCCTACGGTGTCTATCACAATGCCGGCCAGTGCTGCATTTCCGGCAGCCGCCTGATCGTCGAGAACTCCATTCGTCCCGCAATGCTGGAACGTCTTTTGGAGCTTTCGCGCAAGCTGCCCTTCGGCGATCCTTTGGGCCAAGGCACGCGCTATGGCGCCATGGTCACCCAGAACCACCTCGAAAAGGTCGCCTCCTATGTTGCGGCCGGTATCGACGAAGGCGCCGAAGTGCTGATCGGCGGCGACATGGTCGACGCCAAGAACGGCAATTTCTTTGCCCCGACGGTGTTCGACAAGGTGCGGCCCGACATGCGCATCGCGCAGGAGGAGATCTTCGGACCGGTCCTCGCCACCATCGGCTTCGATACGCCCGAGGAGGCCGTCGCTCTTGCCAACGGCACGGCCTTCGGCCTCTCCGCCAGCGTCTGGTCACGCGATCTGGAGAATGCCGTGCAGACCACCCGGAAGCTCCGGGCCGGCCGCTGCTGGATCAATTCGGTGATCGACGGCACCCCGGAACTGCCGATCGGCGGCTACAAGAAAAGCGGCACCGGCCGCGAGCTCGGCCGCTTCGGCTTCGATGAATATTCCCAGTTCAAGGGTCTCCACATGACGCTTGGGCGGGGACCAGCCTGGTTCCAGCACTGAGGAGAGCGAGAACCGGCAAAGCCATTCGCGCGGCGTGAGGATGCTGCGCGAAGCGGGACCTGAGGAGGGCCCGTTTCACAAGGGAGGAAATGCAATGAAACTGTTCAAGCTGACAGCAGCTCTGCTGGCAGGCTGCACGCTGCTGACCGGCGCCGCAGTGGCGCAGGATGATCCGGTGGAAGCTACCATGATCATCTATCTCGATCCATCGGTGCAGTTCTTCAATCCGGTGGTCAAGGGCGCCCAGGACGCCGCCACCGCCTTCAACGTCGATCTCGACGTCCAGTATGCCAACAATGACCCGGTCCGTCAGAACGACCTGATCGAGTCTGCGGTGGCTACTGGCGTGGACGGGATCGCCGTGTCGATCTCCAGCTCAGATGCCTTCGACGACAGCATCTGCGCCGCCGTCGAGGCCGGCATCGTCGTCATCGGCTTCAACAATGACGATCTCGAGGGCGCCGATGGCAATTGCCGCCAGGCCTATGTCGGCATGGACGAGGAAGCTTCCGGCTACGAGCTGGGCAAGCGCATGATCGAGGAATTCGGCCTCAAGGAAGGGGACGTGGTGTTCAACCCGCGCGAAATCCCAGAGGCCAGCTTTGCCGTGGCGCGTGGCGGCGGCATCGAGCGAGCCATGAGCGAACACGGCATCACCGTCGAAACGGTGCGCGCCGGCCTCGATCCGGCCGAGGCGCAGAACATCATGGCACAGGCGCTGATCGCCAACCCCGACATCAAGGCCGTGTTCGGCACGGGCTCGGTCACCTCAACGGTCGGCGCCGGCGCCATCCGCGATGCGGGTGTAGACGTACCCTTTGGCGGCTTCGACCTAGCGGTTGAGATCGTTGAAGCGGTGGAATCGGGCGCCATGTTCGCCACCATGGACCAGCAGCCCTACCTCCAGGGCTACTATCCGATCGCCCAGATCGCCATGGCGGCACGCTACGGCTTGACGCCGACAGACGTCGACACCGGCCAAGGCGCCTTTCTCAATCAGGAACGCATCGGCGTCGTGAAACCCTTCATCGGCACCTATCGCTGATGTGACAGCCCCGGCCGTCCGCATCCCAAGTCGACGGCCGGGGTCCCACTCCATCCGAGACAATGCACCGTGACCGACATGACTCACGTAAGCGCCACTATGCCCAGGCGCACGCCTGCCGATAGGCTTCACGCCCTCCTCGACATGCCCGCCGGAGCGATCCTGCTGGTCTTCGTTTTGGTGCAGCTGGGCTGCATCATCGCAGGCCTCTTGTTTCCCGAGGACTTCCGCTACCTCTCGCCGCAGAACATGGGCATCATGATGCGATCTGTGCCCGTGCTTGGCTGCCTGGCACTTGGCGCCGGCATGCTCATGATCGCCGGCGAGTTCGACCTGTCTATTGGCTCTGTCTACACCTTCACCGCCGTGGTGATGGCCATGCTGGTCGGCAATGGCGTCGATGCCTTCCTGGCCGCTCCAGTGGGCCTCTTGATCGGCGCCGCGATCGGGCTCTGCAACGGCGCGCTGACGCTGCGCTTTAACCTCCCCAGCTTCATCATTACCCTGGGCGGGCTGCTGTTCTGGCGCGGTGCCGTGCTCCTGCTCAACGGCGCTGTTCAGGTGCGGTTCGATCCCAATCCGGTTTTCGGCGCCATGTTCGGCGGCACGGTGCTGGGCATCAACGCTGCCTTCATCTGGTTCATCGCGCTCTGCCTGATATTCTGGGCGCTGCTGCATCGGCATCGCTTCGGCAACCATGTCTTTGCCACGGGTGGCAACCGCTCCGCCGCAACGGCGATTGGCGTCAACACCAATCGCATCAAGCTCATCACCTTTGCCATTGCCGGCTTCATGGCTGCCTTCGCTGGTATTCTGGCCACGACGCGCGTCGGCTCGGTGCAGCCGGGCCAGGGCGCCGGCCTCGAGCTTCAGGCCATCGCCGCCTGCGTCATTGGCGGATTGTCGCTGCGCGGCGGCCGCGGCTCGATCCTAGGCGTCTTTCTTGGGGTCATGCTGATCTTCACCATCACCGACGTGCTGCTCTTGATGCGGGCGCCGGGCTTTTACCTCGACATGTTCATCGCCACGCTGATCGTCGTGGCCTCGATCTTCAACCACGGTCTCGATCGTCGGGGAGCGGCATCATGAGCCTTCTAGCCCTGCACAACATCAACAAGACCTTCGGCCCGCTCAAGGCCTTGACCGATCTCAGCTTCGAAGTGGGTCACAGCGAAGTGGTAGGGCTTCTAGGCGATAACGGCGCGGGTAAGTCGACCACGGTCAACATGCTCTCCGGTATCCATCGGCCGAACTCGGGCTATATCTCAGTTGACGGCAAACGCCAGGACTTCGCCAGCCGGCGTGACTCGGCCGATGCCGGCATCGAGACCATCTACCAGAACACGGCTTTGGTCGATTGCCTCTCGATCTCCCGGAACATCTTCCTCGGGCGTGAACTCACCGACCGCTTCGGCTTCCTCGACCTCAAGCGAATGCGCGAGATTGCGATGGAAGTGCTGGAGAGCGCCGTCCACATCTCGGGCATCGACTCGCCCGACAAGCTGGTGGGCGATCTCTCCGGTGGCCAGAAGCAGGCGGTCGCCATTGCTCGTGCCGTCTTCTTCAAACGTCGCGTCCTGCTGCTCGACGAGCCGACTTCGGCTCTCTCGGTGCGGGAAACTGAAGCACTGTTGCATCAGGTGCTCAAGCTCAAGGAGGAGGGAGTGTCGAGCGTGCTTGTGACGCACAACCTCTACCATGCCTACCAGGTCTGTGACCGCTTCGTGATCATGAGCCACGGCACCAAGGTCTGCGATGTTGCCAAGGCGGACACGACGATCGAGGAACTCACTCAGCATGTGGTGTTGACCTGACGTACTGACCCCCTCCCACCCTCCCCCTGGAAGGGGGAGGAGCAGGTCCGGGACGTGGCATCATCTCGCCACGATTGCTAGGAAAACTCCTCCCCCTCACGGAGGGGGAGGCGAAGTGGGGCCCGGTCTAACTAGGAGGCGCGCCCTACCGCAGCAGCGACTGGCCGCCGTCGACATAGATGGGAACACCCGTCACGTGCCGGGCGGCGTCCGAGGCGAGGAAGGCGATGACGTCGGCGACGTCCTTGCTCTCCCCCGGTTTACCCCCGGTGATGGGAATATCCCCCTCGGGGAACTCGGCAGGCACTTCGGCTTCGTCGGAATTGCGCTGCTGTGAATTGTCGCTGATCTCGGTGTCGATCGCGCCCGGGCAGACCGCATTGACGCGAATACCGTCGTCGCCCAGCTCCAGCGACAATTGCTGGGCCATGGCCACCTGGGCCGCCTTGGTCGCCGAATAGGCAGTTGCGCCCGGCGAGGTGAAGGTGCGGTTGCCGTTGATCGAGGACACGATGATAATCGAGCCGCCCTGTTTCTTGAGCGCCGGCACCGTGTGGTGCAGCGTGAGATAGGTGCCACGCAGGTTGACACGGATGGTCTTGTCCCATTCGTCGACCTTGAGATCGTCGATGGGCGCCCACATCCCGTTGATCCCGGCATTGGCGACGACGATGTCAATGCGCCCATAGGTGCTGAGCGTCTGCTCGACGACATTCTTGACGTCATCCTGCTCGGATACGTCAGCAGCCACAGAAAGGGCATCGCCGCCTGCGGCCTTAATTTCGTCGCGGGTCTCGTCGATCTCCTCCTGCGTGCGGCTCACCACCACGACCTTGGCGCCGCCCTCAGCCAGGCGAACCGCCGCTGCCTTACCGATGCCAGAGCCTGCGCCGGTCACCAGCGCTACCTTGCCGTCGAATTCCATCTCTGTCTCCGATGCGTGTTTGCTGGGCAACGCACCGGAGAGGGAATGGTTACGCGCCGGCGCGCGCCGACCAGAGCACTTTGGGCGTGAAGGTGAAGTTCTGGTCGAATGGATATTGCGGCTCGCGCTTGTGCTTGCGCTCCAGCCGCTCGACGAACTGGTCCACCACACCGGGCGAAAGCGCCATTAAGCTGGGATTGGCGATGGGCCCAAGATCGGGGGAGAGATAGCCGGACTTCACTACGACGATCTTGGCCGTGCGGGGGTCAAGGCCCAGCTTGGTGAAGTCGGGGATGTTGTGGAAGGGGCGGCGCCGCGCCGTCAGCACGAGGTCGATGCCGCCGATGCGCACCACCGCTTCGCGCAGCCGCACATCCGCTGTTTCGAGCAGGAAGATCACTTCCGCCGTTCCCTCGACCTTGCGGCTCGATGGATCAAGGCTGCCGCCAATGGTTAGCGGCACCTGGGCACCGACGCCGGCAGCATAGGCCGCGTCAGTTGCTGCCTTGTCGGCAATGCCTGCAAAAATCACGCCCTGCGCGTTCTGGGCGATCAGTTCAGCCAGGACCTCTGCGCGGTCACCGACGCCGCCGCCAGTTGGGTTGTCTCCCGATTCCGCGAGCACAGCGGGGCTCGTTTCGGCCGTGACCGCCCATTGGACGCATTCGCTGATCGAGCCCGTCCTGGTGCCAAAGACGAAGTATTCGCGGATGTCCCAGTAGTTCTGCGCCAGGTGCTGCGCGGCTGCGCTCATCGCCGTGCGATCGGTGCCGGTAATCACGGCACAGGCCGTGGCGCGTGGTTCGTCGGCCCAGACATAGCCCACCTGGAAGGAGGCGTCCCAAATGCCGGTGGGGTCCTCCACCGCCTGTAGCTGGGTGTAGAAGGTCCGAGCCGGTTCGTCCTGTGTCGACGTACGCTCGCCGGGCAGGAGCACCGGCACCGGCGCCCAGGCGAGGACCGGGCGCTGACCGGTGGTGAGTGCCCGCACCAGCATGGTGACCGCGCGGCGCATCGTGTCAGGCACGTCTATATGTGGCGCGGTCCGGTAGGTGGAGAAGATATCCAGGCTGTCGACGATGCGCTGGCTGACATTGCCGTGGAGATCATAGCTTGCGGCGATCAGCACGTCCGGTCCGACCAGTTCGCGCACGGCGGCAATGAAGTCCCCTTCGGCATCATGCAGGCCTTCCACGAACATGGCGCCATGCATGGCGAGATAGACGCCGTCGAGCGGTATGGCGGCAGCAATCCCATCGAGGATTTCTTGCTTCCAGCGGGCATAGAGCGCCCCCTCCACCGGGCCACCGGCAATGGCCCTCGCATGCAGCACGGTGATGAACTCGGCGGGGAAGTGCGTCAGGAAATCGAAATAGGCATCCTTGAGCATGGATGGGCCGCGCAACAACCGGAAGTCGGCCTCGCGGGCAATCACGGGATTATAGGTGCTGCATTCGGTATGCAGGCCAGCAACGGCAATACGCATCAGAGCACTCCGGCTATTTCGGCTTCAGGATTGTGAGTGGGCTTGTTTCGAACGGCGAGCCGGCCGGTCAGCAGCAGGCTTATCAATAGCACGGGCAAGAGGCAGGCAATGCCCAGGCGTATTCCCGCGTGTTCAGCGACAAAGCCGATCACCGGCGGACCGACCAAGAAGCCGAGCAGCGCAACAAAGCTCAGCACGGCGACATTGGCCGAAGCGGCCCGATCGCCGATCCCCGCCGCTCCGGTGACCGCCAATGGGAACGCAACGGATACTCCGACACCAATGATGGCGAAGGCAACGAGGGCGATCGCCTCGTTAGGCGCGATATACAAGAGGGCAGCCCCTGCCACTGCCAGCACACCGCAAATCCGGGCAGTCGTGACCGCGCCGAACCGGCGCTTGAGCGTGTCGCCACCAAAGCGCCCCGCCGCCACCATCATGGCGAAAACCGAGTAGCCGAGCCCGACAAGGCCTCCCTCAGCACCAAGCGCATCGCGCAGGAAGATGGCCGACCAATCTGCCATAGCCCCTTCGGTCATGGTTACTCCGAAGACGAAAAAGCAGATGCCCAGCAGTGCCCAGCTCGGCAGCGCCCAGGCCGAACGCTGTTCGCCAGGCGCCTGCGGGGGCTCCGGGTAAACAGGCAGGCGGTTGGCGACCAGAAGTGCTATCGGCAGCACCAGGAAAGCAACCAGCGGAATGGCCCACTGCGCCGAGATGTCGATGCCGGCCATTGCCGACCCCAAAAGGCTGCCGACCATGATGCCGACCGACCAAAAGCCGTGCGACGTCGTCATGATTGTGGCACCCGTGCCCTTCTCAACGGCATCGGCCTGAACGTTGAGCCCGAGTTCCACAAAAGAGATCGAGGAGCCTGCCAGCATCAGCGCAACAAAGAGCAGCGCCGGATCGGGTGCAAGGGCCGGCAAGCTGACGGCCGCGGTGTAGAATACAAAGCCGGAAATGATTGCAGCGCGAGCGCCGATGCGGCCGACCAGGGGCCCGGCAAAGGGCAGCGTCAGCAGCGTGCCACAGGGCAGGCCGAGCAGCGCCAGTGCCAGGGCCGCCGGGCCCAGTCCCAGAGCGGTCTGCACCTCGGGTATGCGGGGCAGCCACGCCCCAAAGGCAATCGGCTGCAGAAAGAAGATCAGCATGGTCAGGCGTTGCGGCGACAGCATTGTGGCCTCAGGTTTGCGGGACGCTCCTTGAGAAGAGCCTAAGCTCCTGGGGGCGATCAGAAGCCAAGAGCGGCCGGCCTAGCTGGAAGCAGCTGATCCCATTGGATAGGGCAGGTAGCCGGCAAATCCGGTGAGCTTCCACACGCCTTCGACCTTGCGGCAGAAATACAGCGTCTGCCAGTTCAGGGTGTCCTTGCCACCGTCCGTGAGCTTGATCTCGCCGTCGAACTTCTTGTGCGCGATGGCGATGTCGCCGTTGATTTCGATCTCGGTGAGGCTGGTTGCGCGATGGATGCCGGCAAGAACGTCTTCGGCATAGTCAAGCTTCTGGCTTTCCCTGGCCTGCCGGATCCAATCGTCGCGATAGGCCTCAAGTGTCGGGAAGCTGATGCGCCAGTCGTCCGGATTGCCGGACTTCTTGCCGTTGATGCCGAGGAACCCTTCCTTGACGAAGTCGCCGTCCACCATGCTCCAATCGGCCGCGACGAAGGCAGCAATGTCGCGCTCCACCAGCATAGTCCAGATCGCACTCCGGTCAGGGTCGTTGGGGAAAGGATTGATGCTGGCCATTGGGATCTCGTCGTGGTGTCGGCTCGTGGTGAGCGGCTGGGTGTTTCATTTTTTCATCGGTGACATCTGACTGAAACAGCTCCCAAGAGCCCAGATGAATACCAATTGCGCCATGCTGCATCTTTTAGGTGAGCTTGTCCACATCGTCGGTCCCCTTTGAGGCGCAGAAAACGCCCAGAAATCGCGCATCAAGCTGCCTCAATGGGCAAATCGTACACGTGGCTTAAATTGGTATTGAACACGTGACAAATTCGTGTTGACATTGTTTTCGTAACGATCCTAGTCTTGAAAATCGTTTACAGAATGCAGTGCCGGCTCATCAGAAGTCGGCGATCAATAGGCAGGGAATTGCATATGCGGGTAGGCATTATCGGCCTCGGCTATCGACTGGGCTACCTGGCGCGAGTATTTGCCGCGGCACGGCCCGATTTCTCGATTGCCGGGTATGTCGATCCTGCGCCTGCCGGTCTCTCCTACGCCACTGAACACGGCGTCGACGTTGGTCAGTCATTTCCCTCGCTCGAGGCAATGCTCGACAGCGAGAAGCTCGACCTGCTGATGGTTGGTTCGCCCAATCATCTGCACCTCGATCACATCCGCATCGGCCTTGAACGCGGAATGAAGATCTTCACCGAAAAGCCGGTGGTGACCACGGTCGAAGAGACCATGGAACTGGCCAAGCTGATCGCGCAATATGGCTCCGACAACGTGATGGTCGGGCTCGTGCTGCGTTATGCGCCGCTTTATGTCGACCTGCGCAAGGCACAGGCCGAGGGACTGCTGGGCGACATCACCTCCATCGAAGCCTCCGAGCACATTCCGCCCTATCATGGCGCCTTTTTCATGCGCGACTGGCGACGTTACGAGCGCTACTCGGGCAGCTTCATGCTCGAAAAGTGCTGCCACGACCTCGACCTCTACAACGGCGTCATGGGGTGCCGGCCGCAATATGTCTCGAGCTTCGGTGGCCGCCGCACCTTCGTGCCGGCCAATGCGCCAACCAATGTCGGCATCAACGACATGGAAGTCTACCATCGCAAGCCCTCCGGCTGGGAGGGTTCGGACAAGGTCTTCGACAGCGATGGCGACATCATCGATTTCCAGACGGCCATGGTGCAGTATGAGAACGGCGCCGCACTGACCTTCCACACCAATCTCAACGTCCCCGACGATTTCCGCCGTTTTGCCGTCATGGGCGTCAAGGGCATGGCTGAGGGCGATTTCATCCGCAATTTCCTGCGCGTCACCGACAGCCGCACCTCCGATCGTATCGTCGACACCGCTTACAAGCCGAGCGAACTCAGCGTGCATTACGGCGCCGATGAGCAGATGGCCGAAGACATCCTCAAACACATGCTGGAGGGCGTGTCGCTGCCGGTGTCGGTCACCGACGCGCTCGAGGCAGGCCTCCTGGCGCTGTCGATGGATCAGGCAATGCGCACGCGAAGCGTGGTCGACATGACCCCGATCTGGCAGCAATATGATGCTGCGCTCGGACGAGCCAACTGAGGATAGTGACATGACCAGCAGCCGCAGCGCCGTCACCTTCGCCCTTCTCCTGCTGGCTCCAGCCCTGATCTATATTCTGGCAATCGTCGCCTATCCGCTGTTCGACACAATCGTCCTGTCGTTCACCAATGCGGCGCTCCGCCCCACCTACGACTTCGTCGGCTGGGCCAACTATCAGCGCATTTTCACGGCCGGCAATTTCACCGAAGTCATCATCCGAACCCTGATCTGGACGTTCTTTTCCGTCTCGCTGAAGATGATCATCGGCATGTTCGGAGCGGTCCTGCTCAATGCCGCTGTGCCGGGCCAGGCCCTCTTTCGCGTCCTCACCATGCCGCCCTGGATCGTGCCCATGGCCATCGGCATCTACATGTGGGCATGGATGTATAACGGCAACTTCGGCATGATCTCCGGCCTGCTGCAGAATTTCGGGCTGGTCAACGGTCCGGTGGCGTTCCTGGCCTACGGCGACACCGCATTCTGGGCCACGATCGTCACCGACGTTTGGATCGGCGTGCCGATGGTCACGATCTATTTCCTGGCCTCCATGCAGTCGATCCCCAAGGATCTGCATGAGGCTGCCTGGACTGATGGTGCC
Source organism: Devosia sp. (assembly GCF_036563435.1). Lineage (GTDB taxonomy): Bacteria > Pseudomonadota > Alphaproteobacteria > Rhizobiales > Devosiaceae > Devosia. The sequence continues at coordinate 287,827 of NZ_DATCMJ010000012.1, read as the reverse complement.
GGCCGCTTCTACCGCTGGCGCCGCATCACGCTGCCATTGATGTTGCCGGCGATCATCACGATGAGCCTCCTTTCACTGATCGCCACCTTCAACAGCTTCGACATCATCTACATCCTGACCAATGGTGGGCCGTCCGGTCAGACGACGACCATGATCATCGACACCTACAAGACCGCCATGGGCAGCCGCAAATATGGCGAAGGCGCGGCCCGCGCCGTGGTGATCTGCATCTTCGTGTCGATCTTCTGCCTCATCTACTTCCGCGCCGTCCGCAAGCTGTCTCAGGGAGAAGCCAAATGACCGACATGGCCCGCTCGACCGAGATTGCTGCCGCCGATAGCCCTGCCATCGTCAAGCCGAGGCAGCGGGTGCGCACTGCCAAGCCCATGATCGACCGCTACAAGTGGTACGAATATGCCGCGATCTACCTCGGCATCGCCGTCTTCCTGTTTTTCGTCCTGTCGCCTTTCATCGAAGGGTTCCTGGTCTCGCTCAAGCCGCTGGCCCAGCTCTTCTCGACGCCCTACAGCTTCATCCCAGAGAATGCCTCGTTTGATGCCTATGTGAACATGTGGACCTCGGTCCCCATGCTGGGCATGCACATCTTCAATTCCTTTTTCATCTCCACGGTCGTGACGCTGATCGTCATCGCTATCGTGGTGCCGGCCGCCTATGCCTTTGCACGCTTTCAGTTTCCTGCCTCGGGAATGCTGCTCGGCATGTTCCTGGCGGTCAACATGTTCTCGGGTGCGGTGCTGCTCATTCCGCTGTTCCGCCTGATGCGCGGCTTTGGCTTGCTCAACACCTATTGGGCCATGATCGTGCCCGGTGCTGCTTTCCTGATCCCGTCCTCGATCTGGCTCCTTCGCACCTACATGCTGCGCATTCCGCGCGAGCTCGACGAGGCCGCCTGGGTCGATGGCGCATCGCGTCTCTACACGTTGCGCCGGGTCATCCTGCCGCTCGCGATGCCCGGCATCGTGGTGGTCGCGATCATGACTTTCATCGGCGCCTATGCCCAGCAGTTCATCTTTGCGCTGACCTTCAACAGCAAGACAGAATTCATGCCATTGCCGGTCGGTCTGTTTGCCTTTTTCGGCAAGCAGGAAGTGCAGTGGAATGAACTGATGGCCGCAAGTTTCGTAGGCATCCTGCCGGTGATGATCGTGATCCTGTTCCTGCAACGCTACCTCGTGGCAGGCCTGACCGCGGGGGCGGTCAAACAATAGATTTTCGACCTGTCCCTAGGGGCGGGCGAGAGGGAAGGCGCCTTCGGGCGTGCAACAAGGGAGACTAAAGAATGAACAAGACTAGAGGCTTTGTGCTGGCGTCGCTTGCGGCGCTCTCCGGCACCACGGGCCTGGCCGGCGTCGCCGCAGCCGAAGAGATCAACATCATCCTCTGCGGCGATGTGGTGACCCCCGTTTACACCAAGCTCTTCGAGGAATGGACCGCTGCCAACCCCGATTACCCGGTGGCACCGGAACTCGTCGGCTGGGCACAGTGCCAGGACAAAGTGACGACCTTGGCTGTTGCCGGTACCCCCGTTGATATAGCCTATGTCGGCTCTCGCACCCTTAAGCAGTTCGCCCAGAACGACCTTATCGTTCCTGTGCCGATGACGGACGAAGAGAAGGGTGCTTATTACAACTACGTGCCGGAAACCGTCACCTTCGACGACACGCAGTGGGGCATTCCGGTCGCCTTCTCCACCAAGGCCTTCTTCTGGAACAAGGACCTCTTCGAGCAGGCTGGCCTTGATCCGGAGACGCCTCCCAAGACCTGGGAAGAAGAGATCGCTTTCGCCAAGCAGATCACCGAAAAGACAGACGCTGCCGGTTTCGGCATGGTCGCCAAGACCTTTGACGGTACCGTTCACTGGTTCCTCCACTGGATCTACACCAATGGTGGTCAGGTGATCGACGCCGAGGGCAATATCGTCCTCGACTCGCCAGAGAATCTTGCAGCCCTCACGGCCTTCAAGGACATCGTTCCTTATTCGGAAGAAGGCCCGACTGCCTACGAGCAGAACGAAGTGCGTTCGATCTGGCTCGATGGTGGCGTTGCCATGCTCCACTGTGCGGTTAGCTGCGCCGTCCGCGGCACCGAAGCCGGTCTCAACTGGGGCGTCGCTCCGCTTCCAACCGGCCCCAATGCCCAGGGTCCCGGCACGCTCCTGATCACCGACTCGCTCGCCGTTTTCAAGGGCACCGGCCAGGAAGACAAGGTCATCGAATTCGGCAAGTTCCTGACGTCGCCTGAAAACCAGCTGGCCTATGAACTCTCCGAAGGTGGCCTGACACCCCTGCGTCCGTCCGCCGAGGTCGACAAGTTGGTCGCCGAGCAGCCGCACTGGCAGCCCTTCATCGACGGCATCGAATATGGTGGGCCGGAGCCGCTCTTCACCGATTACGTCGGCTTCCAGAACGTCATGATCGAAATGGTCCAATCCGTGGTCACCGGTGCTGCCGAGCCGCAGGATGCCCTGACCAAGGCTGCTGGCGAACTCGATCAGTACAAGTAAGCGCCTGTACAAACCCGCCGTCGCCCTCAGGGGCGGCGGCACCCCCCCGCCAGCCTACGGGCAAAGCCCGCCGACCGGAGATGCGCACCATGTCGCAACTGAGCCTCAAGCACCTCGAAAAGTCCTTCAATGAGGCGCGCATCATCAAGGGCATCGATCTCGAGGTGGCCGAGGGCGAATTCGTGGTCTTTGTCGGCCCATCGGGCTGCGGCAAGTCCACGCTGCTGCGCATGATCGCCGGGCTCGAGGACGTCACCCAGGGTGACATCTCTATCGATGGCAAGGTGGTCAACGAACTGCCGCCCGTGCAACGCGGCATCGCCATGGTGTTCCAGTCCTATGCGCTTTACCCGCATATGACGGTCTACGAAAACATCGCCTTCCCGCTGCGCGTCGAAAAATTGCCGCAGGCGGAGGTCGACAAGCGTGTCCATGCTGCTGCCAAAGTGCTGCAGCTCGAGCCGCGGCTGCAGCATCGCCCAGGACAACTGTCCGGCGGGCAGCGTCAGCGCGTTGCCATCGGCCGCGCCATCGTCCGCCAGCCGAAGATTTTCCTCTTTGACGAGCCGCTGTCCAACCTCGATGCCGCGCTTCGCTCCGAAATGCGCATCGAGCTCATGGAGCTGCACAAGCGGCTAGGCTCCACCATGATCTACGTCACCCACGATCAGGTCGAGGCCATGACCATGGCCGACAAGATCGTGGTGCTCGACGCTGGCACCATCTCGCAGGTGGGCTCGCCCCTCGATCTTTACCATCGCCCCGACAACCTCTTTGTTGCCGGTTTTATCGGTTCGCCAAAGATGAACTTCATCAACGGTTCGGTGCAGTCTGCCGATGGCAGCACGGCAGTCATCGACCTGGGAGCGCTGGGTACGCTCAACCTGCCTCGCCAGAGTCGCATCGGTGCCGGGCAGAGCGTCACCGTAGGTATCCGCCCCGAGCACCTGAAGCTTGGCCAGGGCGAGTTCACGCTCAAGGTCACCCCGCGCATTGTGGAGCATCTGGGCATCCATACGGTGCTCTATTCCGACCTGCCGGCTGGCGAGAACTTCATCGGCCTCTTCGAGGGGGATCCCAAGGTCGAGGAAGGCACTCCGGTAGAGATCGGCTTCTCGCTGGGTCAGGTTCACCTCTTCGACCAGGCGGGCATGGCGGTCTACTGATCCCACAGAAGGCTCGGGGGGAGCAGGCTATGTCGGACATCGTCGGCCTGTTGCAGACCGAAAAGAACGCTTTTACCCGTTCGGAACGGGCGCTGACCGAGATCGTGCTGGCCGATGTGGACAGCGTGCTCAAGATGAGCATTGTCGACCTTGCCGCGCAGGCGGACGTGTCGCCGCCCACGGTGACGCGCTTCTGCCGGCGCTTGGGCTGCGACTCCTATGCCGATTTCAAGGTACGCCTGGCGCAGTCACGCTTTGTCGGACAGCGCTACTTCGCGCCTACCGCTGGCCCATCCAGCGTGCACGAGATCGCTCAAGGTGTCGTTAACGGCATCCAGTCCATCATCTACGATACTTTCGATCATCTCGATTTCGCCGCCGTGGAGCGGGCGGCTGAGAGCATCTCCAAGGCCAGCTTCGTCCTGTCTTTTGGCTCTGGCGGGGCCTCGTCGATGATGGCGGGTGAAGTCGAGGCGCGTCTGTTCCGCCTCGGCCTCAAGGTTGCTTCCAGCGACGATCACCAGCTGCAGATGATGCGGGCTGCCGCCGCTCCCGCTGGCACCGTCATCGTCGCCTTCTCGCTCTCGGGCAACAATTCCCAGCTCGCCAACGCGCTGACCGTTGCCGGCGAATATGGCCATACACGCATCGTGGTGACGCGCTCGGCTTCGATGGTCTCGGCGCAGTCCGACATCCTCCTGCCCGTCAACTGGCACGAGAACACGGACATCTTCCGCCCCACGCCGGGCCGCTACGCCTTTCTAGCTACCGTGGACGTCCTGGCGCAAACCATCGCGACCCGCCTCGGCCCATCCGCCATCGCCTCCATGCGCCGCATCAAGCATCAGCTCGTCGTCAATCGCGACGGCGACGATGCCCAGCCCTTGGGGGATTGAAAAAGACAGCGATACGCCCTCGTGGTTCGAGGGTCGCTTCGCTCCCGCCTCACCATGAGGGCTACTCGTGGTGCGGATCCTAAATAGCCCTCATGGTGAGGTGCGAGTTCTTCACGAGCCTCGAACCACGAGGGCGTGGCACCAAACTGCAGCGAGTCGACCATGACCATATCCTTCTCCCTCGTCACCACCTGGACCCCGGCCACCGATAGCGAGCCGCTTGGCTATGGCATCGAGCTCACCAATACCGGCGACGAGGCGGTCAGTGATTTCCAGCTTGGCTTTTCCGGGCCAGCGCGCATCGATCCGCACGCGACGCTGGAAAACGGCAAGCTGCTCAAGCGCTTGTCCAACCACACGCTGATCGCCCCGCCCGACGGGCTTGTGCTCGAGCCTGGCCAGACCTGGACCTCGACGGCACGTGGCCTCTCCTATGGCCTGCGTCATTGGAGCGATGGCGCCAATAGCGGCTATGTCGTGTTGAGCGATGGCACCCTGGTTCCGCTGCCGACAGCCCCGACCAGGGGCAAGGGCCACAATTCGCCGCTTCTTAAGGGCGCCGTAAAGTTCCCGGTTCCGGCCAAGGCGCCGGTGCCGGTCTCGATCATTCCGTGGCCCAGGTCGGTTGCAACGACAGGCGCGCGCGTCGCCCCTCCCGGCCTCGACCTGCAGCCGGAGGGCGATGATGCCGGTCGTGCGGCTGCGGCCTTTGCAGGCCTGGTGGATGATCTGTTTCCGGTAGAAGGCCTGGTGCGGCCCGCCTCGGAGGCGGGGATGCCGGTGGTTATTCGCCACAAGCCGGGCATGCCTGCCGAAGCCTATGAGGTGCATTTCAGCGAAGCTGGGGCAACTGTCGAGGCCAGCACCCGCCAAGGCATGTTCTACGGCCTCGTCACCATTGGCCATGTCCTGCGTGGTGCCAAGCAATATCCGCAGACCTTTGTCTTCCCCACCGGCGGCACCATCACCGACGAGCCGGGTTTCGGCTATCGCGGCTGCCACCTGGACGTCGCCCGGCAGTTCTATTCCGGCGCCGAAGTCAGCCGGCTGATCAAGCTGATGGCGTGGAACAAGCTCAACAAGTTCCATTGGCACCTCAGCGAAGACGAGGCCTGGCGCGTTGAGATCGATGCCTATCCGCAGCTGACCGAAGTCGCCGCCTGGCGTGGCCACGGCAAGGCACTGCCGCCGCTCCTGGGTTCGGGGCCGCATCCCACGGGCGGCTACTACAGCAAGAATGTCATCCGCCAGATCGTCGCCCTGGCCGATAGCCTCGCCATCTCGATCATCCCCGAAATCGACATGCCGGGCCACTTCTACGCGGCGCTCCAGGCGTTGCCCGAACTCCGCGACCCCAACGAGCAGGGTGAATACCAGTCGGTCCAGGGCTTCCCCAACAACTCGCTGAACCCGGCTCATGAGCCGGTCTACAAGTTCGTCGAGACCGTCGTCGACGAGATGCTCGAGCTCTTCCCGGCCGGTGTCTTCCATCTGGGTGCCGACGAAGTGCCGCTTGCTGCCTGGTCCGGATCGCCGCTGGCGCTCGATATGATCGAAAAGCTTTCCGGCCCTGAAATGCGCAAGAAGCACGAGGCGCAGTTCAACCAGCTCGGCAATCACCACGGTGCCGATGAGATCGAGGGTTCGCCCACGGCGGCGCTGCAGGCCCACTTCATCCGCCGCGTGCACGACTACATTTCGAGCAAGGGCGCCATTACCGGTGGCTGGGAAGAAGCGGCCCATGGCGACGCCGTGGACAAGGACAAGTCCTTCGTCATCGGCTGGCGCAATGTGGAGATCAACGCCGCCCTTGCCGAGCGCGGCTATGACATCGTCGTCTCGCCCGGGCAGCGTTACTATCTCGACATGGCAAATGGCGTGGCCTGGGCTGAGCCGGGTGCAGGCTGGGCCGGCTGGTCGGGGCCGCAGGAGACCTATGAGTTCGAGTCTCGCGAGGGCATGTCCGAAGAGGGACTCAAGCATCTCCTGGGCATCCAGGCCTGCATCTGGAGCGAGTCGATGACCGACCGGGCTATCTTCGACCGCCTGGTTTTTCCGCGCCTTTCGGCGATCGCGGAGTCAGGCTGGACCACGCCCGAGCGCAAAAGCTGGGACCGGTTCCAGGCCTTGGTCGGCCTGATGCCGATCATGTACGGCCATTGGTCGGCTGAGTAGCAGGACACGACGACCTCATCCGGACGTCACGCTTGAGCCTGACCCGAGGGTACTTCACTTGCCGTTCGTCACGCTAAGTAGAGAGCTCTCGGGTCGAGCCCGAGGGTGACGGTCGGTGGGAGACAAGAACGACGCGCTTCACCCCCAAGGGTTCTCCACCATGGGCCAGATATCGCGGCGGGCCTTGCGGTATTCCGTTTCTGCAGGGCGATTAGGATAGGGTTTGCCGGCCGAGCAGTAGATGATCTGCGAGGCGATCTTGCTGAAGCTGTCGTAGAAGTGGTTGGTGGACTTGATCAAAAGGATCTTGCGCGATCGGGGATCGATGCCCATCGCCGAGAACAGCGACGGGTCAAAACTCTGCGCGCGGGTGGAGTTGAGGATCACGTCTATGCCGCCAAAGCTGATCCAGGCAGCGTCGCCAAAGGGAGCGTAGCTTTCGCCGAAGCGCATCTGCGCGCCCCGCACGAGGCGGCGGACGGTGACATATTGGTCTATCGGATTGCCCGTATATGGTGCCGATTTGGCACCGAAACGCAGCATTATGTTAGCGCCTTCGCCGGCGGCGAAGCAGATCTGTACAGCGATCGGGTCCCAGATCGTGCCGACAGCAACATCGGTGGCGCCGCGCCGGATGAGTTCGGCCAGGATGACCGTGGCGTCGCCCGCCGTGCCGCCGCCCGGATTGTCCCAGACGTCGGCAATCACCACCGGCCCTGCGGGTGCGGTGAGCGCTGTCTCGACTGCAACCGTTTCGTCCACCTGTGCCACCATGAAGGTGCCGCGCATGGCAAAGAGTTCGCGCCCGAGCTTTTCGGCGAGCGCCGCGCCCTTGGCCGCGTCCCCATCGGTGACGGCGATCACCTTGGTGCCCATTTCGGGCACGTCGCCGGCCATGAAGCCATGGACGACCGAAAGCGACAGCAGGCCCGGCTCGGACTGTTCCAGGGCAAACATGCGGTCAACAAACCCGCGCATCGGCTGCTTGCTGGTGGGGAACACGTCGATCATGCGGCAGTCGAAGATGCTCATGACCGGCTTGATCTCGCCCTTGAGGGTGCGGGCGGCGATGCTCCAGAGGTCACGGGCGCGATCGACGAAATCAGTATGGGGGAACTCCTTGAAGTAGACGAAGAAGTCCGCGGCCTGTGCTCGTTTGGCGGTGAGATGCGAGTGGGGGTCGAGTTCGGCGCAGATCAGGACATCGGGTCCGACGATTTCCCGCACGCGGGAAAGCAGGTCCCCTTCGGGATCATCATAGCCTTGCGCAACCATGGCGCCGTGGAGGCCAAGCACTACGGCGTTTACCGGCAGCGCGGCGCGCAACTGGTCGAGGATCTCGTCCCGGAGCTCTTCAAAGGTCTGCCGCGCCACAAGTCCTGCCGGATCGGCCCAGCTTGCGCTGCCTTCGATCAGGGTCCAGCCCTCCCGCGCGCAGACCTCGCGGCCTACGGTAATCGGCGCCGTGCACAGCGTGGGGGTTTCCGGGTGCTCGCCAGGCCGGGCATAAAGCGAGGCTTCAAAGGCGCGCTTGTCGATGGCGATGGGGGAAAAGGTGTTGGTTTCTGTAGCCAGAGCGGCCGTGAAAATGCGCACAGAATGCTCACACAATGTTAGCGTCGGCACGAGGCCATGTCGCTGCACGCTAGCACGAGCTTGAGGGGTCAATCACGTAAGAAATTTACATTTTCGAGCAGATTTTGGGTGCCGTTCGCCTCGATGGGTAGCCTAGTGTGTGTCGAAAAGAAACTGAGTTTCAGAAAGGGACAAGATGCCGATCAAACGCTATGGAGCAGAGAAAGCCGGTGCCGGTGGTCAGAACCTGCCATTCGCGCGAGCGGTGGAGGCCGGGGGCTTCCTCTTCGTCTCGGGCCAGGTGGCGATGAAGGATGGCGAGATCGTGGGCAACGGCATCGTCGAGCAGACGCATCTTACCATCAAGAATGTCATCGCCATTCTGGAAGAGGCCGGCTACGGGCTCGAGCATGTGGTGCGCTGCGGCGTCTGGCTCGATGATCCGCGTGACTTCTGGAGCTTCAACGCGGTCTACAAGAGCTATTTCGGCGAACATCCGCCCGCCCGCGCCTGCGTGCAGTCGCACATGATGGTGGACTGCAAGGTCGAGATCGAATGCGTGGCCTATAAGGACCCGCAATGACCTCGCCATTCCGCCTCGACGGCAAGAGCGTCCTGATCTCGGGCGCCGGTGGCGGTATTGGCCAGTCGCTGGTGCGGGCATTCCGCGATGCCGGTGCCAGCGTGATCGGCGCGGATCGCGAGGCGGGCATGCTGAAGGGACTTGATCTGACCGGGCAGCTTCTGTTCGACCAGGCCGATGCCAAGGCGACGCGTGCCGCGGTCAGCCGGTATCTGCAGGAGCATGGCCTGCCTGACGCCGTTGTCTCCAATGCCGGCTTTACCAAGGCCGAGCATCTGGGGCAGGTGGATGATGACGTCTGGGCATCGGAACTGGCGATAAACCTCAACGGCGCCTATGCCATGACCGACCCGATCGTTGCCGCCATGGCCGAACGGGGCAGGGGAAGCGTGGTTTTCATCTCCTCGGTCAATGCCCTCGGCCACTTTGGCAACCCGGCCTATTCGGCGGCCAAGGCGGGGCTGGTGGCCTATAGCAAGGCCATCGCCGTCGAACGTGGCGGGGAGGGCGTGCGCTCCAACGTGATTTGTCCCGGCTCGGTCCGCACGCCGGCCTGGGACCATCGCCTCGCGGCGGACCCAAGCCTGCTCGACAATGTCCTGCCGCACTATCCGCTCGGTCGCATGGTCCTGCCGATGGAAGTCGCCAATGCAGCGGTGTTCTTCTGCTCCGATGCCGCTTCGGGTATCACCGGAACGGTGCTGCCGGTCGACGCCGGTCTGACGGCGGGCAACCTGCGTTTCGTTGATGAGGTCCTCAGGGGCAAATGACTGCAATTTGTGAACTCGATACCCCTTGCGTGCTGGTCGACCTCGACCGGGCCGAAAGCAATCTCCAGCGCGCCCAGGCTTTTGCCGACAAGGCCGGCCTGAAGCTTCGTCCCCACATCAAGACGCACAAGCTGCCGCGCTTTGCCCAACGCGCCATCGAACTGGGCGCCGTCGGCATCACCGTCCAGAAGCTGGGCGAGGCCGAAGTGATGGCCAATGCCGGCATCAGCGACATGCTCTTGACCTTCAACATCATCGGCGCGGCAAAGCTCAAGCGGCTGCGCGCGCTCCATGACCGGGTGACCATCCGCGTCGTGGCAGATAGCCACGAATGCGTCGCAGGACTTGCGGCGGCTTTCGCCGATGCGTCCAAGCCGCTGGGGGTGTTTGTCGAGTGCGACACCGGCATGGGGCGCTGCGGCGTACAGTCGCCGGAGGCGGCGCTCGATCTCGCGCGCGCTATCATCGCCGCGCCTGGGCTGGACCTGGCGGGCCTCATGACCTACCCCGCAGCGGGCAAATACCGCGAGGCCGCCGAATGGCTCGCGGCGGCCAAGGCAATGTTCGAGGCAGCAGGCATCGCCCTGCCCACCATCACAACCGGCGGAACGCCCGATATCTGGCATGCCGATGAGGCGGGCGTCGCCACGGAATATCGCCCCGGCACCTATATCTACATGGATCGCTCGCAGGTTGCCGCCGGTGCTGCGAGCTTCGATGATTGCGCCCTGACCGTGCTGGCGACCGTGGTGTCGCACCCCACGACCGGCCGTGCCATCGTCGATGCCGGCTCCAAGGCGCTGACCAGCGATCTGCTCGGGCTGGTCGGTCATGGCTATGTGGTCGAATATCCCGACGCCAAGGTTGTGGGCCTCAGCGAGGAGCACGGCACGCTGGACGTTTCGGCCTATCCGGATGGTGGTCCAAAGATTGGCGAACAGATCCGCATCATTCCCAATCACTGCTGCCCGGTGACTAACCTGTTCGACCAGGTGCATCTGGTGCGCGGTGGGGAAGTGGTCGAGACGGTGCCGGTGGCAGCGCGGGGGCGGGTGGATTAGGCTGGGAGCTTACCCACCGACCGCCACCCTCGGGCTTGACCCGAGCGGACTGTGCTGAATGGAAAGCGCCAGAGTACAGAGCCCCCGGGTCAAGCCCGGGGGTGACGAATTGTGGATGACGGCTAACGACCTGTGGATCACGGCTATAGTGCCCCAATGACTCTCCCCAAATCATTCTTCGACCGCCCCGTCGCTGAAGTGGCTCGTGACCTGATCGGCGTGACGCTGCTGGTGGAGGGGATTGGCGGGCCGATGGTCGAGGTCGAGGCTTATGACCAGGCTGACCCGGCGTCACACAGTTTCAAGGGGCCGACGCTGCGCAATGGGGCGATGTTTGGTCCGCCGGGCCATGCTTATGTCTACAAGATCTATGGCATTCACTGGTGCCTCAACTTCGTTTGCCAACCCGGCAGCGCCGTGCTGGTGCGGGCGCTGGAACCTAGGCACGGTCTCGAGTTGATGCAGGAACGGCGTGGGGGCCTGGGGGAGCGCCAGCTTTGTTCGGGACCGGGCAAGCTCTGCCAGGCATTGGGCGTCGACATCGGCCACAATGGCTTGCCGCTCGATGCGCTGCCCTTCGAGCTGTTGCCGGCCAGCGAAAGCCAAGACGTGGCGACCGGTCCACGCATCGGCATCACCAAGGGGGTGGAGACGCCGTGGCGCTTTGTGCGACGCGGCTCGCCCTTCCTCAGCAAACCGCTATCGTAATCGAGCCGGGAACCATCTTCCGGCTCAGCGATTGCCTCCCCAGAGACCTGCGCGCGTCAACCGGACGCGGCGGCATAGGGAACGGGGATGGTTTTTCCGGTTTCCCGCCCCGGCCAACGAATCGGCAGCCGAGCCCTTATCCCGCCCGCGCAGGTCTCACCCACTCATGGAGGGCGTCATGCCACAGGGTGACAAATCCGCCTATACCGACAAGCAGAAGCGCAAGGCCGAGCATATCGAGCAGGGCTACGAGGACCGGGGCGTATCGCACGAAGAGGCTGAACGTCGCGCCTGGGCCACCGTCAACAAGGATGATGGTGGCGGCAAGAAATCCGGCTCCGGCCGCGGCAAGCACACCGATCATCCGGCCGCCCACAATGGTGGCAAGGCCTCGGCTAGCCGGACCGCCGCCCAACGTTCGGCATCTGCCAAGAAGGCCGCGGCCACCCGCAAGCGGAACCAGGAACAGCACGCCCATCATTGATCGGCGTGCCTGTGCGTGACAGTCTCCGCGCCGATCGCATGCGGGGGCTTTTCGATGTGGGCACGACTTGGCGGATTGGCGATTTTGCTGACTGGGGCGGCGATTTTCTACGTGTTCCTGTGGTGGCCGTTGCAGCAGGCGCAGGCCGCTGTCCCGCAAGTCCATTATGAACTCCGCGTCTTTGCCCTTGTGCCACTTTGCCTGGTGTTTGGCCTGGCATTCCTGATCTTTGGCGAAAGCTTCGACTATCGTACCCCCAATCACGATAATCTCACCGCCAAGGGCTGGGCCGCGTTCGCCCTGGTGGCGGTGCTCAGCTTCGTGGGCTGGTGGTGGTTTGACACGCAGTTTACCGCCCTGGGCTACCAGTGACAGTTGCTCCGCACCCCGCGCTATGATTCAACGGCTCTCGTGAGCACGCTTGAATCGGCATGGGACCTCTTCACCAGCGGCGCGATGGCCATGCCACGCGACCCGCTTGCCGTGCTGCGCGATGTATTCGGCCACAAGAGCTTTCGCGGCCAGCAGGCCGAAGTGGTCGATCATCTGGTAGGCGGAGGCGATGCCGTGGTGCTGTTTCCGACCGGCGCCGGCAAGAGCATGTGCTACCAAATCCCGGCCATCTGCCGGCCCGGCGTGGGAATCATCATCTCGCCACTGATCGCGCTGATGCGCGACCAGGTCGAGGCGCTGAAACAGGCGGGCGTGGAGGCGGCGGCGCTCAACTCCTCGCTCTCCGCCGAAGAATCCGCCGAGGTGCGCCGCAAGCTGCGCAACGGGCAGCTCGACCTGCTTTATGTGGCGCCGGAACGGGTGGCGACGCCCAGCTTCGCCAATATGCTCTCGGGCATCGACATCGCGCTCTTTGCCATCGACGAGGCGCATTGCGTATCGCAATGGGGGCATGACTTCCGGCCCGAATACCGGGAGCTCATCCACCTGGTCGAGCTCTTCCCCGGCGTGCCGCGCATTGCGCTGACGGCGACCGCCGATCCCACCACGCGCGAGGATATCATCGAGCGGCTGGGGCTGGAGCAGGCACGGGTCTTCACCACGAGCTTTGACCGGCCCAACATTTCCTATTCCATCGTCGAGCGCGACAAACCGCGCGACCAGCTGCTGGCTTTCCTTGCAGCGCACAAGGGCAGCTCGGGCATCGTCTATTGCCTCTCGCGCGCCAAGGTTGAGGACACGGCCGACTGGCTGTCCGCCAAGGGCATTCCGGCGCTGCCCTACCATGCCGGCCTGCCGCCCGAGACGCGCAGCCGCAACCAGGATGCCTTCCTCAAGGAAGACAATATCTGCATGGTGGCGACCGTTGCCTTCGGCATGGGTATCGACAAGCCCGACGTGCGCTATGTCGCCCACCTGGACCTGCCGGCCTCGATCGAAGCCTATTATCAGGAGACCGGCCGCGCCGGCCGTGACGGCCAACCCTCTGACGCCTGGATGAGCTATGGCATGGCTGACGTGGTGCAGCGCCGCCGCATGATCGACGAGGGCAATGCGCCCGACGAGGTCAAGCGGCTCGAACACGGCAAGCTCAACGCGCTTCTTGGCGTGTGCGAGACCGCCGAATGCCGCCGCAAGGCGATCCTCCGCCATTTCGGCGAGGAGCATGAGGGCAATTGCGGCAACTGCGACACCTGCCGTTCTCCGGTCGAGTCCTGGGACGGAACCGAGGCGGCGATCAAGGCGCTGGCTGCGATCTATCGCACCGGCATGCGGTTCGGCGCGGCGCATGTGATCGATGTGCTTCTGGGCAAGGAGACCGAAAAGGTCACCCGTTTCGGCCACCAGCACCAGAAGGTTTTTGGCCAGGGCGCCGATCTCGACGGCAAGGCCTGGCAATCGGTGATCCGGCAGCTGACGGCATCGGGGCTGATCGTGGTCGACCATGCCAACCATGGCGCTTTGACCTTGAGCGAAGGCGCCCATGCTGTGTTCAAGCGCGAACGCACGGTGACCCTGCGCAAGGACCGGCCCAAGAAATCGGTGGAAGTACGGCGCTCGCTTGAGCGTGCCGCCAGCATTCCGCCCCATGCTCTGCCGCTGTTCGAGGCGCTGCGCGAGGAGCGCACCCGCATCGCCAAGGCTCAGGGCGTGCCGCCCTATGTGATCTTCCACGATGCAACGCTCAGGGCCATGGCACTGGCCGTGCCGCGCCACCCGCATGACATGCTGAACCTGCCGGGCGTGGGGCAGGCCAAGCTCGATCGCTATGGCGAGGATTTCCTCGCGGTAGTGGCGAAGGTGGCAGGGTGAACCAGAAACGCCCGCGCTTTGCCGTCGTCGACATCGCGCGCGGCGTGGCGATCATCGCCATGGTGATCTACCACTTCTGCTGGGACCTGAGCTATTTCCGCTTCATTGCAGCCGATGTCGGTTATGATCCGGCCTGGGCGATGTTTGCCCGCACCATCCTGTGGTCCTTCATGTTCCTGGTGGGCGTTGGCCTGGTTCTGGGTCACGGCAGCGGCATCCGCTGGCGCGCCTTCTGGCGGCGCTGGATCTTTGTGGTTGCCGGGGCACTGGCGATCACGGTGGCTACGTGGTTCGCCTTTCCCGACAGTTTTGTATATTTCGGGGTCCTGCACGCCATTGCGCTGTTCAGCCTCGCGGGGCTGTTCTTTGTTGGTGCGCCGCTCTGGGTGACGGTAACTCTTGCGGTTGCGTTGATCGCGCTGCCGCTGTTTTTCTCCGACGCGCTGTTCGACCAGCGCCTCTGGTCCTGGATCGGCTTCTGGCAGAACCCGCCGCCCACCAATGACCTTGTTCCGGTTTTTCCCACCTTTGCCGCCGTGCTGAGCGGCATCGTCGTGGCGCGGCTGGTGCTGCGTTCCCGATGGTCGGCGAGACTGGCCTCGATCCAGCCGACGGGGCGCCTGCCGCGCGGCCTGGCCTTCCTCGGCCGCTGGAGCCTTCTGATCTACCTCCTCCACCAGCCGCTGCTCTTGGGCCTGATCTATCCGGCCGCGGCGGTGCTGCAGCCGCAGGTGGCAATGCGCGACACCGATTTCCTGCGCTCCTGCCAATCCACCTGCGAGGCGGGCGGCACATCGGCGGCGCTGTGCACCACCTATTGCCAGTGCGGTCTCGAAGGGGTGGAGGAAAACGATCTCTGGAATGCCATCACTACGGGCATGGTGACGGCGGAGGAACAGGCGCTCCTGGATGCGCAGAACCGGCAATGTTCGGCGGTGATCTATCCCGAGCTTGCCCCGCCAGCCTAACGCAACGACGCTTTGGAACGTTGCTTATGATGATTTGAGCGCAATTGGCTCTTGAATGGTAGCTCGAACGGGCGTTGATTAGCGGGGCGAGTTCTTCCGAGTCACGGCGCCTTCTGCCGTCCTGCGGCTCGGTCCATAGCTATTATTGAAGTCTGGATCCTTCCTTGACCACCCACAAGGCTGGCCGCGTCCGTTCACGCGGCGATGCTCACGCCCACATTGCCGCCGCCCATGCTGGCAAGGGACAAAGTCCGCTGCTGCGCATTGCGCTTTATTCCCTCCGGCACCCCTGGCAGGCTTCGATTGCCATTGGCGCCACTGTTGTGGCGGCGGTGCTGCAACTGCTGATCCCGCGCCTCCTGGGGCGGGCGGTGGATCAGGCGCAGGGCGTGCTGTCCGCAGGAGCCGAGGGCGCCGAGCAGGCCCTGATGTGGAGCGCCTTGCTGCTTCTGGGGGTGTCGGTGGCGCGTGGCTTCTTCACCCTGCTCCAGAACTACTTTTCGGAATCGGTCGGCCATCACGTCGGCTACGAACTGCGCCTCGCCTTCTATGACAAGGTGCAGGGCCTCTCCTATTCCTACCATGACAGAGTGCATACGGGAGACCTGATCACCGTGGGCCTGCTCGATCTTGACGGGCTGCGCATGTTCTTTTCCACCGGCATGGTGCGCACCATTCTTCTGGCCGTCCTGATCGGCGTCGGTGCCTATATGCTGCTGACCACCGATGTCCTGCTCGGCTGCCTGGCGCTGAGCTTCGTGCCCTTTGTCGCCTGGCGCTCCTCGGTGGCACAGCTGACGCTGCGCAGCACCTGGCTGGTGCTGCAGAAAAAGCTCTCCGCCCTCACGCGCGTCATGGAGGAGAACCTCGGCGGCATTCGCGTTGTCCGCGCCTTTTCGGGACAGAAATACGAGCTGGCCAAGTTCGATGCCGCCAGCCGGGAAGCGCTCGAGCTGTCCCACCAACGCGTCCTTGTCCGGGTGCGCAACACCTCGGCCATGACCTTTTCCTTTTTTGCCGCCATGGGGCTGGTGCTCTGGTTTGGCGGGAACAAGGTCATCGCCGGCGAGATGAGCGTCGGCACGCTTGCGAGCTTTCTGACCTTCATGACCATTCTGCAAATGCCGGTGCGCCAGCTTGGGCTGATGGTCAATTCCTATGCCAGGGCCTCGACCTGCGGCGAGCGCTTCTACGCCTTTCTCGATGAGCCGCTGACCATCAAGGATGAGCCGGAAGCGCCCGATCTCAAGGTGTCCGAAGGGACGCTCCGGTTCGAAGATGTGAGCTTCACCTATCCTGGCGCGACCCACCCGACCCTTGATGGCATTTCCTTCGAGGCGCGCGCGGGGCAGACGATCGGCATTGTCGGCGCGCCGGGCAGCGGCAAGTCCACGCTCGCGCATCTCATTCCGCGCTTCTATAACGTGAGCGGGGGCCGCATCACCATCGACGGGCAGGATGTGAGCGAAGTGTCGCTGACTTCGCTCCGGCGGGCGGTTGCCGTGGTGCAGCAGGATTCGTTTCTCTTCACCACCACGATCGAGAACAACATCGCCTATGGCGATCCGTGGTCCAAGGAGACCAAGATCGAGCGGGCTGCCGAAAGCGCGCAGCTGCACAACTACATCATGGGCCTGCCGTCGCAATATGGCACCGTGGTGGGCGAACGCGGCGTTTCGCTCTCGGGTGGCCAGCGCCAGCGCCTGTCCATCGCGCGCAGCCTCCTGCTGCGACCAGCAGTCATGGTGTTTGACGATTCCACAGCCGCGATCGATGCCGGAACCGAACACCGCATCCGCAGCGCCATCCGCACCTATGCCAGCGACCGCGTGACCCTGGTGATCAGCCATAGGCTGAGTTCGCTGCTTCATGCCGATACGATCCTGTTCCTGGAAAATGGCAAGATCGTCGAGCGCGGCTCTCATGCGCAGCTACTGGCAGCAGGCGGGCGCTACCGGGCCCTTTATGACCTTCAGACCCGTCCGGCCGAGGACATCGACATCGGGAGTGCGGCTCAATGAGCGCCATCGAAGAGGACGATCGCGAGACCGCCGCTTTCCCAGGCCAGCGTCCGCCACGCGCCAGCGTCGGCTCCCATCGCATCGAGGAGGAAATCTTCGGCAAGGCTTACGATCCGCGCACCGTGCGCCGGATCTGGGCCTTCGTGCGGCCCTATCGCCACAAGATCTACCTGTCCGTGGCAGCCGTGCTGGTGTTCACGGCAACCCAGCTTGCCATTCCGCTGATCATCGGCCACGCCATCGACAGCGGCATGACCAAGGGCGGCAATACCACGAACCTCCTCTGGGCCGTGGCGAGTTTTGCCGCCGTGGTGGTCATCAACTATGCCGCGTCCTGGATCCAGGAATCGCAAGTGGGGCAGGTAGCGGAAAACGTCTTGTTCGACATGCGCCGCGCCATGTTTGCGCAACTGCAGCGGGTGTCGCTGAGCTTCATGGACAAGACCGAAGTCGGCCGCCTGATGAGCCGGCTGCAGGGCGACGTCAATTCCATGCAGGAATTCCTCGAAACATCGGTGATCTCGGTAGGCGACATGGTGCTGCTTGCCGGCATCGTGGTGGTGCTGCTGTCGCTCGACTTCCGCCTCGGCCTGCTGACGCTGAGCACCATGCCGGTGCTGTTCGTCGTGCGCATCTTCTGGCTGCCGCCGGCCAAACGCGCCTTCTGGGCAGCGCACGAGACCAATTCCATCACGGCCGGTGCCATGGCCGAGGGCATCAATGGCGTGCGGACGGTGCAGAACCTGGACCGGCAGGCCGTCAACCTCGATCTCTACGATGACAAGGCCTACAACAACCTCCAGACCCAGCTCACCGGCTCGCGCTTCGCCCAGGTGATGGTCCCGATCGTCGATACACTCACCGGCATCGCCATGGCCATCGTCATCGTCGTGGGCGGTTCCCTGGTGCTGAATGGAGGGCTGGAAGTGGGCGTGATTGTCGCCTTCCTGTTCTATATCCAGCGCTTCTTCGATCCAATCCGTTCGCTGACCATGCAGTATTCCATCATGCAGCGGGCCATGACCTCGGGCCGGCGCATCACCGAAGTGCTCGATGTGCCATCCTCGATCAACGACAAGCCGGGCGCCATGCCCCTGACGCGGGACATGGACGGCTCGGTCGAGTTCCGTAACGTGGTCTTCGGATATAGTCCCGACCGGCCGGTGCTCAGGAATGTGAGCTTTACCGTCAAGCCCGGCGAGACGGTCGCGCTGGTGGGGCCCACTGGTTCGGGCAAGACATCGGCCATGTCGCTGGTGCACCGGTTCTACGAAGTGGATTCTGGGGCGGTGCTGGTGGGCGGCCACGACGTGCGCGACGTGACTCAGGAATCGCTGGGGGAGCAGGTGGCCATGGTCTTGCAGGAGCCATTCCTGTTCACTGGCTCGGTCTTCGACAACATCCGCTACAACCAGGCGAGCGCAACGATCGAGGACGTGATCGCGGCGGCCAAGGCGGTGGGTGCGCATGAGTTCATCAGCAAGCTGCCGCAGGGCTATGACTCGGTACTCGAGCAGCGCGGCTCCAACCTCTCGCTGGGGCAGCGGCAGTTGCTGAGCTTTGCGCGGGCGCTGGTGGCCGACGCCAAGATCCTCGTGCTGGACGAAGCAACGGCCAACATAGACTCCTATACGGAGCGGCAAATCCAGAAGGCCTTGCAGACGCTGCTCCAGGGCCGCACAGGCATGGTCATCGCCCATCGGCTTGCCACCATCCGCGGCGCCGACCGTATCATCGTGCTGCAGAATGGCGAACTGATCGAGACCGGCAACCATAACCAGCTGATGGAAAAGGGCGGGCTCTACGCCAAGCTCTACAACATGAACTATGCCAGCTTCGACGACATCCCCGATGAGCTGGTGGCGCAAGTCAATGCGCGGGCGGCGAGCACGTAACCTGGACCACCCCCACCCAACCTCCCCTGGAGGGGAGGAGTCCATGCGGTGGGTATGGCGGGACGGTGCTCCATCCCCGATCTGCTCCTCCCCCTACTAAGGGGAGGGTGGGGGCTCTTACCTTTCCCGCCGGGAGAGAGGTGAAGTTGCCCGGCACCCCCTCTTGCCGCATGGAGGCTAGCGCCCGTTCCGCACCGGGCGCATGAAGCCAGGGTAAGCCCAAGGATTGCCCGATGAACCTGCCTGTTGTCGCCGCCCTTCTCCTCGCGGTCTTCCTGACCTCGACCCTCTCCGGTGTCTTTGGCATGGCCGGGGGACTGGTGCTCCTGGGCGTTCTGCTCCTGATCCTGCCGGTGAGCACCGCCATCGCCGTGCAGGGCGCCATCCAGATCATCGCCAATGGTTCGCGGGCGTTCTTTTCCCGCGCTTTCATCGACTGGCGCATTCTCGGCTTCATCTGCCTGGGGCTCCTGGCCGCAGGCGTGATCCTCTATCTTGTCCGCTACTCGCCCGACCTCGTCGTCGTCTGCCTTGCCATCGGCGTGATGCCAATCCTTGTCTGGATCCCCAAGGACTGGCTGGCGCTCGATGCCAGCAAGCCGCATCATGCCTTTGTGTGCGGGCTGCTCGGCGGCGGCCTCAACCTTGCTGTCGGCGTGTCCGGGCCGACCGTGGACATCTTCTTTATCCGCACCAGCATGGACCGGCGTACGGTGATCGCGACCAAGGCGGCGACGCAGGTGATCTCCCATGCGTCCAAGGTGGTCTTCTACTGGGGCGCCGCGACCACCCTCACGCCATTCGAGTGGGCGGCCATCGCCCTTGCCGCGCCCTTCGCCATTGCCGGCACCAGCGCCGGCCACTGGATCCTGCAGCGCCTCACCGATGCCGATTTCCGCCGGTGGACGCGCTGGGTTGTGACCGGGATCGGGATTTTCTACCTCCTGCGCGGCATTTCCTTGCTGATCTGGCGCTGATGAGTATGGTGCCCCTCGGAGACGACATGGCACCTTTTGACAGCGTTACGGCGCGCTTGATCCTGCTTTTGGCCGAGACCGGCTCGATTGGCCGCGCCGCGGAGCGCGAGGGCATTGCCTCCTCCGCCGTCAGCCGCCGTGTGTCCGATCTCGAAAGCCGGCTGGGCGTGGTGCTGTTCGACCGCTCGGCTCACGGGGTCAAGCTGACCAGTGCTGGAAAAGCTTATGCCGATGGGTGCCGCCTGGTCCTGCGGGCGATTGCCGACCTTGACGTGGTGATGACCGATTTCGGTAGCGGTTTGCGCGGCAGCCTGCGCCTGGCCTGCACGAGTTCTGCCCTGACCGGGCGCTTGCCGGAACTGCTGGCGCGTTATGCCGCCAAGCACAAGGGCATCAGCATCGACATCCAGGAGATGGGCGCGGCCAAGGCGCTGCTGGCCCTGGACGAGGGCCGGGCCGACATCGCCATCATCTCGGACAACTACGATTTCGCGCGCTTCGAGATCAAACCCTTCGAGGACGACCGCGTCTGGGTCCTCGCGCCACCCGACCATCCGCTGGCGCAACAGATCGAGCCGCGCAGAGACATCAGTTTCGCCGACGTCATCGACCACCCGATCGTTGGCATTCACCAGGTGGGTTCGCTGAACAGGCTGCTGAGCGAGGCGGCGGCAAAGGCCGGCAAGCCATTGCAGGAGAACCTTCGTGTCGAAAGCTTCCCTGCTTTGGTCCGCATGGTGGAGGCCGGTTTCGGCATCGGCTTCTTGCGCTCGACAAGCCTTCATCTCCTTGCCGGCACCGACCTTGTCTGTGCGCCGCTGGCCGAGCCCTGGGCGCTCCGGCAGTTGTTGGTTGCGCGGCGCAGGACCTCGCCACTTTCCGCAGCCATGAAGAGCTTCATTGCGCTCTGCAGCGATACCTATCTGCCTAGCATCTGAGCGCTTGCGACACTTGCGCTCTTCCACGCGCGTGCGGGACCTTCTATGACTGTGGGCATGCAGGGCACGCGCAACATCGGCAGGGAGATCGGTACGGCATTTGCCGTACTGGCCATCTATCTGCTGACGCTTCTGGCGCCGCTGCACCAGGCACGCGCCAGCCAGCTGGTATTCGAGGAGCTCGGATACACCACATCCACCACGGGCTGGGTCCTGTGTTCCCCCGCTGGCCAGGACGACGCCGAGACTGGCATCGCAAAATGCCCGGCGGCGGGCATCGGCAAGAACGATCTTCTGCTGCCCAGCCTTGTGGCTTTGCCGGCAGGTCTTGAGCGTGTTGCTCTTGCTCACGCATTGCCGCCAGCGCCACTGACGGTGCTGCCTGCGGCTACGGCTCCGCCCGGTGGGCCCCGGGCGCCGCCGGCTTCGGTCTGACATTTCGGCCCCTGGCCACCAGACCCAAGTCCTCATCCGGAAAACAACCATGATCCGTCTGCTTCGCGCCGCCTTTGCGGCTGCCATCTTGCTTGCCACGCCTGCCTTTGCCCATAACGGTGTCGTTCACCTCGGTCCCATCAACATCTCCAAGCCCTTCACGCGGGCAACGCTACCCAATGCGCCGGTGGGCGGTGGCTTCTTCACCATCGAGAACACCGGAACCGAAGCCGACCGTCTCGTTTCCGCCACCTCCACCATCGCCAAGGACACCCAGATTCACGAGATGGCGCTGCAAGGCGATGTCATGAAGATGCGCAAGCTCCCCGACGGGCTTGAGATCCCCGCTGGCGAAACCGTGGCACTGGCGCCGGGTGGCTTTCACCTCATGTTCATGGGTATCAACCAGCCGCTGGTGGAAGGCGAGACGGTTTCGATCACGCTGACTTTCGAGAAGGCTGGAACCGTCGAGCTCGAACTGCCGGTCCTGGGTTCGGCAGCCGATGGGGCGGAAGCCGTGGAGCACGTGCACTGATGGCCGCTTTCTCACGCCTTCGCACCGGCCTCTGGGCTATTGTCGGTCTCGTTGTCGTAGCTGCAATCGGGCTCTATGGCTACACCGCCCTCTCGCGCCCTGCGCAGGCGCAGGGGCTCGGCCATGGCGACTACCAGCTCACGACAGTCTCGGGTGAGCCCTTCAATCGCGAGAGCCTCAACGGCAAGCCTTCCGTCCTGTTCTTCGGGTTTACCCACTGCCCGGAAGTGTGCCCCACCTCCTTGGCGGAGATCGCCTCCTGGTACGAGGAACTGGGCGAGGAGGCGGACGACCTCGCCGCCTATTTCGTGACGGTCGACCCTGAGCGCGATACTGCTGGAGTCCTGTCCGACTACGTCGCCTGGACCGGCAAGGTCACCGGCGTGACCGGCGAAGCGGCCGAGATCGAAAAGGCGACCAAGGCCTGGGCAGTCTATGCCGCCAAGGTGCCACTCGAGGACGGGGACTACACGATGGACCATACGGCCTCGGTCTTCCTGCTCGACAAGCAGGGAGAGTTCCAGGGCACCATCGCCTATCGCGAAGATCGCGCCACCGCCCTGGGCAAGCTGCGCAACCTGCTGGCCAAATCCTGATGCCAGTGCCCGGTCCGGAATAGGTTCAGACCGGGCATCTTAATATGATCTGGTGCGTCATCTTAGCTTTTGACTCGGGCGAGGGGCGCGGCTAGTTACCGGAGCGACGTTGTCATGTTTGGCAGCGTGCCCGTTCACAGACCCGGATTGGAAGTCTTCCGTGCAGCACACACGTACTCCCGCCCTTCTTGCCGCGCTTGTCGCCGGCTCCATGGCCATGACCGGCCTGGTTTCCGCCCAGGAAATCGTTGTCACCCATGCCCAGGGTGAAACCACCCTCCCGGGCAAGCCGGAAAAGGTCTTGGTGCAGGATTGGGCTGCCTTCGACAACCTCACCGCCCTCGGGATCGAGGTGGCTGGCGTTCCTGGTTCCAATGCTCCTGGCTACCTCGCCGATGCCGTTTCGGCTGACACCGCGACCATCGGTTCGCTGCAGGAGCCGGATTTCGAAGCCATCGCTGCCAGCGAGGCCGACCTCTATATCGTTGCTGCGCGTTCGCGTACCGCTTATGAAACTGCCAAGGACCTGGTCCCCACGATCGACATGTCGATCGACAACGGCGCCATCATCGAAGGCATCAAGACCAACCTAACCAAGTATGGCCAGATCTTCGGCGTCGAGGACAAGGCCAACGAGCTGATCGCCTCGCTCGATGCCAAGGTGGCCGAAGTGTCAGCGGCGGCTGAGGGCAAGGGCAACGCCCTAGCCATCGTCACCAATGCCGGCAAGCTCGGCGTCTATGGTCCCGATTCCCGCGTTTCCTGGATCTACAACGAGATCGGGATGCCCTCCGCACTGGAAAGCGTTGCCGATGGTGACCACGGTGGTGATTCCGTGACCTTTGAGTTCCTGCTCGAAACCAACCCCGACTGGGTCTTCGTGGTGGATCGTGACGCCGGCGTCGGCAACGAAGGCGCTGCTGCCGCACTGCTCGACAATGAGCTCTTCAACCAGACCACCGCGGCTAAGGAAGGTCACGTCGTCTACGTCGATCCCCAGGCTGCCTACATCACCATGCATGGCTACCAAGGCGTGATGCTGCTGCTCGACCAGGTGCTTGAAGGCCTCAACAAGTAAACTGCTCAATCGGAGATCCGGCGGCCGCCGCCGCCGGGTCCTTTTTCTTCCGGACCGGATTCTTGCCCGCCCTTCTCGCTGGACTTGCCATCACCGTCGCCCTGGCGGTCATTAGCCTTTTCGTCGGCGTCAGCGATGTGTCGCTGGCGTCTTTGCTGTCGGGTGAGCTGGGTGGCCGCGCCGGGGAGGTTCTCCTGATCAGCCGAATTCCGCGCACCGTTGCCCTTCTGCTGTCGGGCGCTTCCATGGCTATCGCCGGCCTTGTCATGCAGATGGTGGTGCGCAACCGCTTCGTCGAACCGGGCACGACGGGCACCAGCGAATCGGCTGCCCTCGGCTTTCTCGTGGTGACGCTGCTGGCGCCGGGCTGGCCGCTGATGGGCAAGATGGCTGTTTCGGCCCTGTTCGCGCTTGGGGGAACGGCCCTGTTCCTCCGCGTGCTGCGCGCCGTTCCGCTGCGCGATGTGCTCCTCGTGCCGCTGGTGGGCATCATGCTGGGCGGCATCGTCGGTGCGGTCTCCGCCTTCATTGCCTATCGCACCAACATGATGGGCACGCTGCTGGCCTGGAACATGGGCGATTTTTCAGGCGTGATCCGCGGCCGCTATGAACTGCTCTGGTTCGGCCTTGCGGGGTGCCTCCTCGCCTATCTTGCGGCCGATCGCTTCACCGTGGCCGGCATGGGCAAGGATTTCACCACCAATCTTGGCCTCAACTACCAGCACGTCATGTGGCTGGGCCTGGTCATTGTTTCGGTTGTCAGCGCCGTGGTGCTGGTGTCGGTCGGCTCCATTCCCTTTCTGGGCCTGATCGTGCCAAACCTGGTCTCCATGCTGATTGGCGACAACATGCGCCGCACCGTGCCCTGGGTTGCCGTCGGCGGCGCGGGCATGGTGCTGGCCTGCGACATTGTCGGACGTCTTATCCGCTTTCCCTACGAGATCCCGATCTCGGTGGTGATGGGCGTGGTGGGGAGCATGCTGTTTCTTTACCTGCTCTTGCGCACGCCCCGAGGCGCGAGATGACGGAAGCCACTGTTCGTCCGGCTGGCCACGCGCTGAGCCGCCCGGCCCTGGTGTTGATCGCTCTTTCGGTCTTGGCACTGCTGTCGATCGTCCTGTTCATGACCCTGGGTGCCAAGGGGAGCTGGACCTTTGTCCTGACCTTCCGCGGCAAGAAGCTGCTGTCGCTGCTGCTGGTGGCCTATGCCGTGGCTGTCTCGACCGTGCTGTTCCAGACCGTTACCAACAACCGCATCCTCACGCCCTCGATCATGGGCTTCGATGCGCTCTACGTGCTGCTCAAGACCTCCGTGGTCTTCTTCCTGGGCGTCGGCGCCCTGGTCTCGATCGATACGCAAATACAGTTCCTAATCGAACTGGTTGCCATGGTGGGCTTCTCCGCTCTTTTGTTCCGCTGGCTGTTTCTGGGCGAGGAGCGGAGCCTGCACCTGCTGGTGCTGGTCGGGATCATCTTCGGCATCCTGTTCCGCTCCTTCTCCCAATTCATGCAGCGCATGATGGATCCCGGCGCCTTCAACGTGTTGCAGGACACGCTGTTTGCCAGCTTCTCGACCGCCGATCCAAGCCTTCTCGGCATTTCGACGGTGATCGTTGCCGCGGTCAGCGCCATCGGCTGGCGCATGCTCCATGTCTACGATGTGCTGACGCTGGGCCGTCCCCATGCCATCAACCTGGGTGTCGACTACAAGCGTACCGTCGGCATGATCCTGGTTCTGGTGGCAGTGCTGGTTTCGGTGTCGACTGCGCTTGTGGGGCCGGTGACCTTCTTTGGTCTTCTCGTAGTCACCCTGGCCCATACGCTCGTCGGCAACTCCCTCCATCGCTTCATCTTGCCCGCATCGGTCCTTCTCGGGATCGTCGCCCTGGTGGGCGGTCAAACGCTGTTGGAGCGGGTTTTCGCCTTCGATACGGCCCTCTCGATCATCATCGAGTTTCTGGGCGGCATCGTTTTTATCGCACTCGTGCTGAGGAGATCGGCCCGATGATCGTTGCGGCCAATGTGTCCAAGAACTACGGCGAAAGCTGCGTTGTGGACGGCGTATCGCTTGAACTGGCAAAAGGGGGGATCACCTCCATCATCGGCCCCAATGGCGCCGGTAAGTCGACGCTGCTTTCCATGGTCAGCCGCCTCATGGCGATGGACAAGGGCACCATTACGGTTGCTGGTCTCGACGTCAGCAAAACTCCTTCGGACGTCCTGGCGCGCCGGCTGTCCATCCTGCGGCAGGACAACCACATGACGGCCCGGCTGACCGTGCGCGACCTGGTTTCCTTTGGCCGCTATCCGCATTCCAAGGGTCGGCTGACCGCAGAGGACAAGGTCCATATCGACCGCGCCATCAGCTTCCTCGATCTCGATGCGCTCGAAGGCCGCTTTCTCGACGAACTATCGGGCGGGCAGCGCCAGCGGGCCTTCGTGGCCATGGTTCTGGCGCAGGACACCGACTATGTGCTGCTCGACGAGCCGCTCAACAACCTCGACATGAAGCATGCCATGGGCATGATGAAGCTGATGCGGCAGGCGGCCAACGAGCTGGGCAAGACCATTGTCCTCGTCCTCCACGACATCAACTTCGCCTCCTGGTATTCGGACCACATCGTCGCCATGAAGCATGGCAAGGTGGCTGCCCAGGGCGCCGCCAGCGCCATGATCCGGCCAGAAGTGCTCTCCGATATCTACGAGATGGACATCAAGGTGCATGAAATCGGCGGCCAGCTGATCAGCGTCTATTATGGCTAGGGCTGCGCCGGTTTGACTGGTCGGGCGAATGCTCTAGGGTCGCCCGATCGCAAGGAGTGTCTGCCATGAAGCCATTGATCTCCATCATCACCATCGGTGTCGATGACCTGGAGCGCGCCTTCGCCTTTTACCGGGCGCTGTTCGACCTCGGCGACGAGCAGATCGGGGCAGGAGAGGACCATGTGGCCTTCTTCTTTCCCAACAACTTCTCCTTTGTCCTGTTTCCCCGGGCGCAGATTGCGCATACCGCCGGCAAGGAAGAAGCAGTTGCCGGAACGCCGGGCTTTGTGCTCAGCCACCAGGCATCGAGCCCTGAAGAGGTGGACGACATTCTCCGCCGGGTGGTCATCGCCGGTGGCGCCGTGATCACCGACGGCACGCAATCCGAATGGGGCTACTCGGCCTATTTCGAGGACAGCGAGGGCAATGTCTGGGAGCTGATGGCGCAGCCCACGGCCAACTAGGCAATTGGCGTCAGAAGCCGCCGCCGGTCTTGAAGCCGCCATGCTTGCGGGTGCCGGTGGAGCCGGTGCGCGGGCGCGAGAAGCCGCCTCCCGATCCACCACCCCAGCCACCGCCAAAGCCCCCCGAACTGCCGCGCGAGCGCGAACCCGAGCCACCGCCAAAGCTGGAATCTGGCCAGTTGAACGTCGATCCACCACCACCTGACCAGGGAGAGCCGGAGCGCTGCCGGCCATTGTTGGGCAGGCCCACCCCGCCGCCCCAGTCGGAGGTGCCGGCGCTCCAGTTCTGCGAGCGCCGCCACTGATCCCAATAGGATGCCGCGGAGATGCCGCCGCGCAGGAAGTCGTTGAGCACGTCGCCCACGAGCTTGTCGTCGCGAAAAGTGGAGCGGGGATCGTCGAAGCGCTGCTTCTTGAACTCCCACTGGATGTCTTCGAGTTCGCGGCGGCGCGCCGCGAGGGTCTTCAGCCGCTCGTTGAGTTCGCGGGTTTCCCCTTCTTCTTCCTTGGCGCGGTTCCGTGCCTCGTCGATCTGCGCCACGAGCGTGTCGTCCTGCCCGGTACGGGTCTTGCGCGCCTCGGTCAGGAGTGTCTGGATGTCCTCGCGGCCGAGTGCCTGTGCCAGCTCGCTCAAGGCACCTTCGAAGGCCGGATTGCCGCCTTGGGAGAGCTGCCCGAGGGCCTGGGCGGCATCATCGCGCTGGTCTTCAAGCGTAACGATCTGCGCGTCCAGCGCATCGATCCGGGCCTGTGCTGCCACAATCGCTTCGCGCAGCGTCTTGCCGCCGGCGTTGTCGATGGCTGCCGTTTCGAGCTGGTCGAGTTCAAGCTCTGCTTGTCGGGCGATTTCCACCTGACGCTCCGCATGTTCGCGCAGGCGCAGCGGAATCTCGTTGAGCATGGCAAAGTTCGGCCGCGCCTTGGAGAATCCAATCAGGTCGGCGACCTTGCCGTCGAAGAAGCGGACAAGGTTGTTGGCGCGATAGCTTGCCGTGCCGTAGCCTGCCTCCCAGAGATAGGTAAACAGCGGGTCGTCGCGGTAAGGCTTGCCCTTCTGGTCGCGGTCGGCCTCTGCCTGCTCGGTCTTGCGCATGGATTGCGCGGCGATGTCGGCCAGTTCGCTGGCCTCGGCGCGCTTGGCGGCAAACTGCGGCTCGCGCGCGATGGAGGGGCCAAGCCTGGCAGCAAGCGCCTTAAGAGCGCCTTGCTCGCTTTCGAGCCCCTTGAGGGCTTCTGCACGTTCCGCCGTCAGTCCCACCAGGGCGCTGTCCAGCGATGCGATATTCGCCTCGGCCTCGCTCAGCTCCTTGGAATGGGACCTGAACAGTTCGCGCGCGCGGTTTTCCGCACCCGATATCCGCCCGTCCAGTTCCCCCTGCACCGAGGGGTCGAGCCGGAGCTGTGCGAGCTGGCGGAACAGTTCAGCCTCGTTTTCGCGGATCTTTCCCAGCTTTTCAGCCGAACGGGCAAGGCGCCTGGAAATATCCTCTTCTTCACGACGGATGTCGCGCATGGCTTCGTCGAGGCTCGCCAGGGCTTGGGGTCCGCGTATGCTCATGGCCTCACCACCGGGTCACGGCGCCGCCGAGAACCGGCATGCTATATTCAACATCGAGGAAGCCGCTGGATTTGCGGCCCAGTTCATTGTTCTGGATGATGCCGTCGTCGCGCTTGTCGACGACCAGCATATCATAAACATTTTCCGGTACGCGCACGCCCCAACGGGAAACCACTTCGGTTTCGCCATTCTCCTCGTTGAGGATGGGCAGGCTCAGCATGTTGCCGTCGGCGTCGAGCGCTTCCACCACGATATAGTAGTTGGTCGCAGCAGTGTTGACCTCGGGTATGGTCCAGAAGCCGGATTGAACGCCCGAGCGGTTGACCACTCGCAGCGTATATTCCTGGCGGAGCTGGTCGCGCAGCGCCATCAGGTCCGCCACGGCCCCTTCGGCTCCTTCGCGATTGCCTTCAGCGGCCAAGGCCTTGCCACGCGTCCGCAACGCCTCGGCTTCGGTCACGGCCTTCTGTACCTTGGTTTCTTCAAAGACGGTCTGATAAAGCGCGTCGAGCTGGGCGGGTATGCCTTCGCTCAATTCGAGGCGCGCCTCCTCAGCCTGTCCGCGCTGATAGGGCTGCCAGACGCCAAAGTAACCGACACCCAGCGCAAGCAGGGCGAGCAGGGCGGCGGCCACCGACTTGCCCCAGCGCTTGCGGCTGACATAGAGGCGGGCAAGGCTGGTGCCGAAGCCGGGCTTGGGCGGATCATAGACGAAGCGGCTCTCGGCGAGTGCCGCCACCCCTTCGCGCAGGATGTGGTCGGGCACCTCGATGCCCTGCTGGTGGTAGATGTCGCGCAGCTTCTCGATCAGCTGCTGTTCGCGGGTGACGCCGGCCAGTTCGCGCGTCGCCAGGTCCTGCCGGTGCCGGAGCGTGTCGACCACGTCCATGGCCAGCATGAGTTCATCCAGGGGCGCAGCACTTTTCGCTGTCACGTCACTCATTGTCGGCGTTACCCAGTGCTCCGCCTGCTCAGGTCCGCTTTTCGAGCAGCAGGGCATTGCCCTCTGCCGCCAGAGTGGCCAGGCGGCGCTTGCCGTCTTCCACCGCGTCGCGGATTTCCGCGGAGTTTTTGGTCGAGGCCACGCGCATTTCGTTGATGATGGTGCGGCTCTTTTCCTGGAAGTTGATCACCGAATCCACGAGCTTCTTAACCGCATCAGCCCTGACCGTCGGGCCATAGCCGGCGCGCACAGCTTCCTCTCCGACGCGATTGCCGATCTCGGACAGCGTTTCGAGCGATTTGCTCATGCCCTCCTTCATGGCGTTCAGTGTTTCGGTGGATTCATGGAGGCCGAACATGCCGGTGAAGGACGCAGAGAGGGCAGTCAGCACCGTCTCATTGGTCGAAAAGAACGAGATCGACTGCTGGTAGACGCGCTCCTTGGCGTTGGTCGTCTGCATCAGCCGCGCCATCACCACTTCGGACGTGTTGTAGGAGATGGTGAGGTTGTCCGAGAGGTCCTTGGCGATCTGGTAACGCTTTTCCTCGTTCTGCATCTCGCGTAGCTTCTCGTCGCGATCCAGTTCCAGCCGCGCCCGGTCTGCCGGCACGGTGCCGCTATAGTTCGAAACCGCCGTCGAAGCCGCTTCCAGAGTGGTCTTCTTCTCGGCCAGGCGCTGCTCGGCGGTCTGCAGCACTTCCAGGGCCATGACTTCGGCCTGCTTCAGCGCGCCACGGAAGTCGCGATACGCTTCGAGGATCACATATTCGCGGTCGATCTGGTCCTTGGTGTCCTTGGTCACCGAAAGGTAGGTGTCGCGGATATTGTTGAAGCGCGTGGCAATGTCGCCGCGGCTGACCTTCATCCAGACATTGCTGGCGCGTTCGAGGAGGTCGATCTTGTTGTCGGCAAGCTGGTCGACCATGCCCTTGGCATCGTCGCGGATAGAGTCGAAGCCCTTGGTGATCTCTTCATAGCGCTCACCGATCTTCATCGCGGCGATCTGCTCGCGCACCACCTCGTTGAAGGCTGAAGCCTGCGACAGTGTGCGCCCGATGAGAACGACGCGGGTTTCGTCCAATTCGGTGATCTGGATCAGGAGACCGGTGATCGGCTGCTCGCCCTGCTGCTCGGGCCAGAGGCCGAGGTCGCGGATGGCATTGACGGCCTTGTCGAGGTACTGCAGCGGCTTTTCCGTCATGGCGACGGGGGCCAGCTTGGTTTCAGTTGCCGTGGTCACTTCATTGGCCATTCTTTGCTCCTGTCATCCCGCCGCCAGCGGCTCTGCGCTATAGATCGCTGCTCGCGCTGCCGCTTACAATTGCAACCGGTCGCCACCGCAACTATTTAGACCATATTGGTGCGAAAAAGCCGCACGTGAAGAGCGGGACCACACCCAATGGCGAGCAAATCTTTCGTGCTGCATCAAGGCCTTATTGGGGCGGAGGGGTAATGGAGTTCGGTGGCCGCTATATCATCGGGGCGTCCCGGCAGGCCGTTTGGACGGCGCTCAACGACGTAGGCGTGCTCAAGGCTGCCATCCCAGGTTGCCACAAGATCGAATGGGTGAGCGCATCGACGCTGGACCTCGAGATCAAGGTGAACCTCGGCGTGGTCCATCCCACCTTCCGAGGCGAGCTGGTGCTGTCCGACATTGTCGAGGCGGAACGCTATACGCTTTCGGGCCGCGGCAAGGGTGGGCTCCTGGGCATGGCGGAGGGGGCCGCCGATATCGTCCTTGGCGACCAGGGCGACGATACACGCCTGGTTTTTACCGCCCATGGCGGCGCCTCCGGCCAGATCATGAAGCTCGGCCGGGCCATCATCGGCAATTCGGCGCAGCGCATCATCGACGGCTTCTTCGAACGCTTCGGCGAGGCGATGGGCGCCAAGGTCACGCCGCTGCCGCCCGAGTGATCGCTTGCGTTCTGTGCCTTTGGCGCCCATGGATTGTGCGGCACTGCAGGTAGTTGTGGGCAGCGCGTCCAAATTTTGACCATCCGGATAAAACTGCTCGATTTCCTCTTGCAGCGGGCCCGTTTGCACGATTGTATTCTGCCCGAGCGCACGGAGACGCACCGCCGGACCCAGGATCGGCCCTCATGTGCGAGACAGGGAGACTACGCAATGAAACTCACCACCTTCACCAAGGCCATGGCTGGCGGCGTCGCGCTTTCCGCGATCCTTACCGGCGCGGCCTTTGCCGATCCGGCACTGATCTATGACCTTGGCGGCAAGTTCGACAAATCGTTCAACGAAGCGGCCTACAACGGCGGCCAGGCCTGGAAGGAAGCGACCGGCGGCAACTTCGTCGATCTGGAACTGCAGAATGACGCGCAGCGCGAGCAGGCCCTCCGCCGCTTCGCCGGTCAGGGCAGCAACCCCATCGTCATGGCTGGTTTCTCCTGGACTGCTGCGCTGAGTGCCGTGGCTCCCGAATTCCCCGACACCAATTTCGTCGTGCTCGACACCGTCGTCGAAGCTCCCAACGTGCAGTCGATCCTGTTCGACGAGCATACCGGCTCGTTCCTGGTCGGCGCGCTGGCGGCCCTCAAGTCCGAAACCGGCTCGGTCGGCTTCGTCGGCGGCATGGACGTTCCGCTGATCCACAAGTTCTATTGCGGCTATGCCCAAGGCGCCAAGGCGGTTAACCCGGACATCAAGCTGATCGAAAACTACACCGGCACCACCCCGGCTGCCTGGAATGACCCGGTGACGGCCGGCGAACTCACCAAGGCCGCCATCGATGCTGGCGCCGACGTGGTCTTTGCCGCCGCTGGCGGCTCGGGCCTCGGCGTGCTGCAGGCTGCCAAGGATGCCGGCAAGTTCTCGATCGGCGTCGACAGCAACCAGAACTACCTCCAGCCCGGTTCGGTGCTGACCTCCATGGTCAAGCGCGTCGACGTGGCGGTGCAGAACGCCCTGACCGAAGCCGCTGACGACGCGACCTTCAAGCCGGGCATCACCGTGCTGGGCCTGGCCGAAGACGGCGTCGGCTATGCCGTGGACGAGAACAACCAGTCGCTGATCACCGAAGAGATGACGGCGGCCGTAGAAGACTACAAGGCCAAGATCATCGCCGGCGAGATCGAAGTCCACGACTACACCACCGACTCGAACTGCCCGCTCTAGGACCTGTATGAGCCAAGACGGCACCATGAACCCGCAGCGGCCGGAAACGGCCGCTGCATCCGTCCAAGCCAGCGGCTGGGCGATCGAGCTTGAAAAGATCAACAAGCGGTTCGGCGCGGTTCACGCCAACAAGGACATCGACCTCAAGGTCGCGCGCGGCACCATCCACGGCATCGTGGGGGAGAACGGCGCCGGCAAGTCTACGCTCATGTCCATCCTTTATGGTTTTTACACTGCCGATAGCGGCACCATCCGCGTCAACGGCGCCGAGGTGTCCATCGCCGACAGCCGCCAGGCCCTGGCGCTGGGCATCGGCATGGTGCACCAGCACTTCATGCTGGTCGACAATTTCACCGTCCTCGAAAACGTGGTGCTCGGCGCCGAGGACTCCGGCCTCATCAAGCCCAGCCTCAACCGCGCCCGCAAGGAGCTCGACCGGCTCGAGCACGAGTATGACCTCGAAGTCGACCCCGACGCGACCATCGAAGACATTTCCGTCGGCCAGCAGCAGCGCGTAGAGATCCTGAAGGCCCTCTATCGCGGCGCCGAAACGCTGATCCTCGACGAGCCGACCGGCGTCCTCACGCCCAAGGAGGCCGACGACCTGTTCCGCGTACTTGAAACGCTGCGGGCACAGGGCAAGACGGTGATCCTGATCACCCACAAGCTGCGCGAGATCATGGCCATCACCGACAATGTCTCGGTGATGCGGCAGGGCGAGATGGTCGCGACCGTCAAGACCAGCGAGACCAGCCCCGAACAACTGGCGGAGCTCATGGTGGGGCGCCGCGTGCTCCTGCGGGTCGACAAGACTCCGGCAAAGCCCGGCAAGACCCTGCTAGAGGTGCAGAACCTCGTCGTTGCCGATGATCTGGGCGTCACCCGCGTCAAGGATGTGAGCTTTTCCATCCGCGCCGGCGAGATCGTGGGCATTGCCGGCGTGTCCGGCAATGGTCAAACCGAATTGCTGGAATCGATCACCGGCATGCGTGACCAGAAGTCGGGCACGGTGATCCTCAATGGCAAGCCCCTGTCGCTCGAGGGCGACGATGGCGCTGCCCGCGCCCGACTGGCCGGCCTGGCTCATGTTCCCGAAGATCGCCAGCGCATGGGCCTCGTCACGACGTTCCAGGAATGGGAAAACGCCATTCTGGGCTACCACGACAAGCCCGAATACGGCTCCGGCCCATTCCTTGACATCGGCGCGGCCAAGAAGGCAGCGCAGGCACATGTGAAGCTTTTCGACGTGCGCCCGGCCAACATAAACCTCAAGTCGTCGCTCTTTTCCGGCGGCAACCAGCAAAAGATCGTGCTGGCCCGTGAAATGGAGCAGGACCCGGACGTGCTGGTGATCGGCCAGCCGACACGCGGTGTCGACATCGGCGCCATCGAGTTCATCCATAACGAGATCATCAAGATGCGCGACGAGGGCAAGGCCATCCTCCTCGTCTCAGTCGAGCTCGATGAAATCCGCTCGCTCGCCGACCGCATCTTGGTGATGTTCGACGGCGTCATCGTGGGCGAAGTCGACCCTGCAACCGCTACGGAGGGCGAACTGGGCCTTATGATGGCCGGCATCAACAACAAGGCCGCCCCACGCGGGCTAGGCATTGCCGAACAGGGACCCCTCCCATGAGCGCCCGCAGACCTATTCCGCGCTGGGCCGATGTGGCCCTGCTGCCGGCCATCAACCTCCTCCTAGCCTTCCTGGTCTCGGGCCTCGTTGTGCTGCTGGTGGGGCAGAACCCGTTCCATGCTATTCAGGTCATCCTGTATGGTGCCTTCGGCTATGGCGACGGGCTGGGCTATACGCTCTATTACGCCACCAACTTCATTTTCACCGGCCTCGCCGTGGCGGTGGCCGCGCATGCCGGGCTCTTCAACATCGGTGGCGACGGGCAGGCCTATGTTGCCGGGCTTGGCGCCATTGTGGTGGCGCTGGCGCTGGACCAGACACACTGGCTCCTGGCCATGCCGCTGGCGATTCTCGCCGCGGCTGCCGTAGGGGGTTTCTGGGCCTTCGTGCCGGGATGGCTGCAGGCCAAGCGCGGCTCGCACGTCGTCATCACCACCATCATGTTCAACTTCATTGCTTCGGCGCTGATGGTCTACATGGTCAACCGGGTGCTCAAGCCCGCCACCACCATGGCGCCGGAGTCGGAAACCATCGATCTAGCCGGCCGGGTGCCGCAGTTGCGGCAGTTTCTGAGCTTCTTCGGCTATTCGCCGGTCAACCTGTCCCTGGTAATCGCGGTGCTGGCGCTGGTCGGGGTCTATATCCTCGTCTGGCACACCAAGTTTGGCTATGCCATGCGCGTGCTGGGCGCCAACCCCACTGCCTCGCGCTATGCCGGCATCTCCAATTCCAAGATGATCATGATCACCATGACCATCTCCGGCGCGCTCGCCGGCATGGTGGCGATCAACGAAGTCATGGGCGTGCAGAACCGGCTGGTGCTCGATTACGTGGCCGGCGCCGGCTTTGTGGGCATCGCCGTGGCGCTCATGGGCCGCAACCATCCCATCGGCATTGCGCTGGCGGCGCTGCTGTTTGGCGCGCTCTACCAGGGCGGGCAGGAGCTGCAATTTGTTATCCCGGGTATTACCCGCGAGATGATCGTGGTGATCCAGGCTCTAGTGATCCTCTTCACCGGCGCCATGGAAGGGCTGTTCCGGCCATCGCTGGAACGGGCCTTCATGCTGATGACGCCCGAGGCCAAGACCGAGGCCATTGCGGTATCCACTGCCAAGGGGGAGAGCTGATCCATGGATTTGGCTTCCATTCTCTCCATCCTTGACGCCACCATCCGCCTGTCCACCCCGCTCTTGCTCGCCTGCCTGGCTGGCCTCTATTCCGAGCGGGCTGGCCTGTTCGACATCGGGCTCGAGGGCAAGATGCTGGCCGCCGCTTTTGCGGCAGGTGCGGTGGCGGCCATTACCGGTTCGGCCTGGCTGGGCCTGCTGGCCGGCATGGCTGTTTCGCTCGGTACCTCGCTGCTCCAGGGCGCTGCGGCCATCACGCTCAAGGGCAACCAGTTGATTGCCGGCGTTGCCATCAACATGCTGGCGGCCGGGCTGACCACCTTTCTGGGGCAGACCTGGTTTTCGCAGGGTGGGCGTACGCCGCCGCTCGGACCCGGCGGACGCTTTGAGCCCATCACCCTGCCATTCGCCAGCGAACTGGCGGGCGTGCCGATCATCGGCCCCATCTATGCCGACCTGATCTCGGGCCACTATGTGCTGGTCTATATCGCCTTCATCATGGTCGCGGTCACCGCCTATGTGCTTTACCGCACGCGCTTTGGCCTTCGCATGCGGGCCGTGGGTGAGAATCCCAAGGCGGTCGACACGGCGGGTATTTCGGTGGT
Source organism: Devosia sp. (assembly GCF_036563435.1). Taxonomy (GTDB): domain Bacteria; phylum Pseudomonadota; class Alphaproteobacteria; order Rhizobiales; family Devosiaceae; genus Devosia. Next base: position 251,949 of record NZ_DATCMJ010000012.1, on the reverse strand, counting down.
GCGGCTGCGCTACCAGGCGGTGATCATTACCGGACTGCTTGCCGGCCTTGCCGGCGCCTACTTTTCCATCGCGCAGGGCTCCGGCTTTGGCAACAACATGACGGCCGGCAAGGGCTATATCGCCCTGGCGGCCCTGATCTTTGCCAAGTGGAAGCCCGTACCCGCCATGTTCACCTGCCTGCTGTTCGGCTTCCTCGATGCGCTGCAGATCCGGCTTCAGGGCGCCGAACTCGGTGGGGTGGAGATCCCTGTTCAGGCCATCCAGGCGCTGCCCTATGTGCTGACGGTCATTCTTCTGGCCGGTTTTATCGGCAAGGCTGTCGGACCCAAGGCAGGCGGCGTGCCCTATACCAAGGAGCGCTAGCTGCTAGCTGGCGCACGAGGACGTAACATGATCAAGCCATCCGACCAGGCGCTCTTCGAGGCCGCCGAAGCTGTTCGCGCCAAGGCCTATGCACCCTATTCCAACTTCCAGGTGGGGGCGGCGATCCTGGCTGACGATGGCAACATCTATAGCGGCTGCAATGTGGAGAATGCCGCGTATCCGGTGGGCAATTGCGCCGAACCCAGCGCCATTGCCGCCATGCTGGCCGGTGGCGGCAAGCGCATTCGGCGGATCTATGTGACCGGTCCGGGCAGCACACCGGTCACCCCCTGTGGCGGCTGCCGCCAGCGAATCCGCGAATTCGCCGATCCCGACGTCGAGGTGATCTCGCACGGCGTGGACGGCGAGCCGCTCGTGCAGACGCTCGAACAGCTGCTTCCGCATAGCTTCGGCCCCGAATTCCTGGGCAGATAAAGGCACCTATGATGACCAAGGCCAGCAAGACCATTCACAAGATCGCCGGCAAGGAGCCGATTGCCGCTGCGGTTGTTCTGGGCTCCGGTCTGTCGGCCATCGGCGATCTCATTCACGACAAGGTCACCATTCCCTATTCCGAGCTCAAGGGTTTTCCCGGGGGCGGCGTGTCCGGGCATGGCCGCGACCTCCTGATCGGCAACCTGGGCGGCAAGCGCATCGCGGTCCTCACCGGCAGGGAACACTATTATGAGCACGGCAATGCCGCAGCCATGCGGCCGGCATTGGAAGCAATGGCGGACCTTGGCGCGCAGACGCTGCTGCTTACCAATTCGGCTGGATCGCTGGACGAGCGCTTCCGCCCTGGCGACCTGATGATGCTTTCGGACCACATCAACTATGCCGGCATGAACCCGCTGATCGGCGAGCCGACCGACCGGCGCTTCGTCAACATGGTCGATTGCTACGCCCCCGACCTCCGCGCCAAGGCGCGGGCCCTGGCCGAGCGGCTCGACATCCGCATCGGGGAGGGCATCTACCTCTGGTATTCCGGCCCGAGCTTCGAAACGGTGGCCGAGATCCAGATGGCCATCCGCCTCGGCGCCAACGCCGTGGGCATGTCGACGGCACCCGAAGTCATTCTCGGGCGTTTCCTTGGCATGAAAGTCTGGGCCTGCTCGTCCATAACCAATATGGGCGCTGGGCTTTCGACCGAAAACATCAGCCATGAGCACACCAAGACCATGGCTGTGCAGGGCGCGGACAAGCTCAAGAAGCTCATTCCCGCGCTGGTGGAGGAGCTATGAGCCTGCGCGTTATCGACAAGACGCCTACAAGTAACCCGCCCGCCGAAACGCCCCACAAGCGTAATCCCGGCTTTCGGCTCGATCTCGACTGGGTCGGCCGCGTCCGCATGAACCGCTCGGCGCTCGAGCGCCGCGCCTCGACCATCGGCGCGCGGCGCACGGTGAAAAAGGACTATCAGCTGGCGTGGCTGCTGAAAGCCATCACGCTGATTGATCTGACAACGCTCAACGCTGATGATACCGACGGGCGCGTCGAACGCCTCTGCGCCAAGGCGCGTCATCCCCTGCGGCAGGACCTTCTGGACCGGCTAGACGTCGGTGACCTGCGCATCCTGCCGGGCGCGGTCTGCGTCTATCACAGCTTTGTCCACACGGCGGTCAAGGCGCTCAAGGGCACCGGCATCCCTGTTGCCGCCGTTTCCACCGCCTTTCCGCATGGCCTCGCGCCGGTGGAAACCAAGATCCGCGAGATCGAGCTCTCGGTTGCCGATGGTGCCGAGGAGATCGACATCGTCATCGAGCGCGGCATGGTCCTGCGCGGCGACTGGCAGGCGCTCTACGATCAGGTCCGCGCCTTCCGCAAGGCCTGCGGCGACGCCCATATCAAGACCATCCTGGGTACCGGCGAGTTGGCCACCCAGACCAACATCGCCAAGGCCTCGCTGGTCTGCATGCTGGCGGGTGCCGACTTCATCAAGACCTCGACCGGCAAGGAAAAGGTCAACGCCAATCTGGTCACCTCACTGACCATGATCCGCATGATCCGCTGGTTCGCCGAGGAAACGGGCATCGAGATCGGCTACAAGCCTGCCGGCGGCATCGCGACTGCCGGCGATGCGCTCAAATACATGGCGCTGATGAAGGAGGAACTGGGCACCCATTGGCTGCAGCCCCATCTGTTCCGCTTTGGCGCCTCGTCGCTCCTGACCGATATCGAACGGCAGCTGGAACACGGGCTGACCGGGCATTATGCGGCGGATTATCGTCAGCCCATGGTTTGACGACTTTGCGCCACGGCGTCATTCCCGCCTACGCGGGAATGACGCGGTGAATAGAACGCGAATGACGCGGTGGTCCAGGACCTCGCGGGAGGATCTGAAATGAACAAGATCGCGCAAATCTTCGATACGCTCGACTACGGCGCCGCGCCCGAGGCGCCAGACCAGGCCTATGCCTGGCTGGACTCCCATGACCGGCAATTCGGCCACTTCATTGCGGGCGAATGGACAGCCCCGGGCAAGACCTTCTCCTCCGACAACCCGGCCACCGGCCAGTCGCTGGCGCAGATCACCGACGGCACGGCCGAGGATGTGGACGCCGCGGTCCGCGCGGCGCGGGCGGCCTTTGGCTCCTGGAGCGCGCTTTCGGGCTACGAGCGCGCCAAATACCTCTATGCCATTGCGCGCGCCGTGCAGAAGCATGCGCGGCTGTTTGCCGTGCTGGAATCGCTCGACAACGGCAAGCCCATTCGCGAGTCGCGCGATATCGACATCCCGCTCGTCGCCCGCCACTTCTACCACCATGCCGGCTGGGCACAGCATCTGGCACGCGAGTTTCCCGACCATGTCCCCTATGGCGTTTGCGGCCAGATCATCCCGTGGAACTTCCCGCTGCTGATGCTGGCCTGGAAGATCGCGCCGGCGCTGGCGGCAGGCAACACCGTGGTGCTCAAGCCTGCTGAATTCACCTCGCTGACGGCGCTGCTCTTTGCCGAAATCTGCGGCCGAATTGGCCTGCCCAAGGGCGTGGTCAACATCGTCACCGGGCAGGGCGAGACTGGTGCTGCCATCACGGCGCATCCCGGTATCGACAAGATCGCCTTTACCGGCTCGACGGAAGTGGGCAAGCTGATCCGCGCGGCAACTTCGGGCACCGGCAAGGGCCTGTCGCTCGAGCTGGGCGGCAAGTCGCCCTATATCGTCTTTGAAGACGCTGACATCGACTCGGCGATCGAAGGCCTGGTTGACGCCATCTGGTTCAACCAGGGCCAGGTCTGCTGCGCCGGGTCCCGCCTTCTCGTGCAGGAGAGCATCGAAGAACGGTTCCTCGCCAAGCTCAAGACGCGCATGAAGACCTTGCGTGTCGGCGATCCGCTCGACAAGTCGGTCGATATCGGCGCCATGATCGCGCCGGTGCAGGTGGAACGCATCCGCGACCTGATGCAGCGGGGCGCGGCCGAAGGTGCGGTAGTCTATGAGCCGGACAACATGACCTTGCCGGGCGCTGGCTGCTTCCTCAAGCCCGCGCTCGTCACCAATGTCTCGCCCGCCAATACGCTGGTCGCGGAAGAAATCTTCGGCCCTGTCCTCGTCGCCATGAGCTTCCGCACGCCGGAAGAAGCGGTGGCCCTGGCCAACAACACCAAATATGGGCTCGCGGCCACGGTCTGGAGCGAGAACATCAACCTTGCGCTTGACATTGCGCCCAAGCTCAAGGCGGGCGTGGTCTGGATCAACGGCACCAATAATTTCGACGCGGCAGTAGGCTTCGGCGGCTACAAGGAGTCTGGCTTCGGACGCGAAGGCGGCCGCGAGGGCATGGTCAGCTATCTCAAGCCACGGTGGGAGAAGGACCTGAAGCCGCTCTCCAGCGTAGAACTCGCTCCGGCCCAGCGGAGCGAACAAGCCAATCCCCTGGACGCGGCTCCCCTGGACCGGACCGCCAAGATGTATATCGGCGGCAAGCAGGTCCGCCCCGACAGCGCCTATACCCGCGCCGTCGTCGGCTCCTCCGGCGCGACCGTGGGAGAGGTAGGCGAGGGCAACCGCAAGGATATCCGCAACGCCGTTGAGGCTGCGCGGGCGGCGCTCGGCTGGTCAAGCACCGCGGCCCATTCCCGGGCGCAGATCCTCTACTTCCTGGCCGAGAACCTCGACTACCGGCGCGCCGAGTTCGCCCGCCGCATCGAGGCGCAAACGGGTCATGACGGAGCCGAGGAAGTTGCCCTTTCTGTGGAGCGGCTCTTTGCATTCGCCGGCTGCGCGGACAAGTATGATGGCGCCATCCACAATCCGCCCTCGCGCGCAGTCGCTGCCGCCATGGTCGAGCCTCTGGGCGTCCTCGGCATAGTGGCGGCGCCGTCACGCCCGCTGCTGGGTTCCGTCGCGCTCCTCGCGCCCGCACTGGCCATGGGCAACACGGTTGTGCTGGTCCCGTCCAGCGTATCGCCGCTCAGCGTCACCGACCTTTACCAAGTCATCGAAACCTCGGACGTGCCCTCGGGCGTGATCAACATCGTAACCGGCGACAGCGTGGCCTTGGCCAAGACCCTGGCCGAGCACGACGGCGTTGACGGTCTCTGGTTCGCAGGTAGCGCCGAAGCCTCGGCAATGGTCGAAAAAACCTCTGTTGGCAACCTCAAGCAGACCTGGACCACGCGCGGCCTCGACTACGATCTCGCCGACCGGCGCTTCGAGGGCGATTACTTCCTGGCGAAGGCCACCCAGGTCAAGAATGTCTGGATCCCCTACGGGGCTTGAGGCTCCAGCACACATGGTGTTGCCCCAGCGTGGGCCGGGGTGACACTGTGGGCGGGTCCTGGCAACAACAGAAAGCCCTCCATGGTCTTCCTCCCGCAAGAAGTCATTCTCAAGAAGCGGAACGGCGAGCCGCTCTCCCGGCAGGAGATCGCACAATTCATCGGCGGTTTTGCTGCGGGCACGGTGTCCCATGCCCAGGCGGCGGCCTTTGCCATGGCGGTCTACTTCCAGAACATGAGCATGGACGAGCGGGTGGCGCTGACGCTTGCCATGCGCGATAGCGGCACGGTGCTGGACTGGTCCGGCCTTGATGGTCCGGTCGCGGACAAGCATTCGACGGGAGGCGTGGGCGATAATGTCTCCTTGATGCTGGCGCCGATCCTCGCGGCTATCGGCATCTACGTGCCCATGATTTCCGGGCGTGGGCTGGGCCATACTGGTGGCACGCTCGACAAGTTCGACGCCATTCCCGGCTACCAGACCAGTCCTGACCTGGCGCTGTTCCGCAAGGCGGTGCGGGAGGCCGGCTGCGCCATTATCGGCCAGACCGCGGATCTGGCGCCTGCAGACAAGACGCTCTATGCCATCCGCGACGTGACCGGGACGGTGGAATCCATTCCGCTGATCACCGCCTCCATCCTGTCCAAGAAACTGGCCGCAGGGCTTGGCGCGCTGGTCCTCGACGTCAAGACCGGCTCCGGCGCCTTTATGCCCACTCCCGAGAAATCGCGCGAACTTGCTGAAAGCCTGGTGGCCGTCGCCAATGGTGCGGGGCTCAGGACTAGCGCCCTCGTTACCGACATGAATGAACCTCTCGCCAGTGCCGCCGGGAATGGTTTGGAGATCCGCAACGCCGTGGACTTCCTCACGGGCCGCCACCAGGATGTGCGCCTGCGCGAGGTTACCCTGGCCTTGTGCGCGGAGATCGCGCTGATGGCCGGCAAGGCAGACGATGCCGAGGCGGCACGTCTTCTCGTTGCCGAAGCGCTCGACAGCGGACGCGCCAGCGAACATTTCGGTCGCATGGTCGCGGCACTCGGCGGCCCTGCCGACTTCATCGCCAATATGGATGGGTACCTCGCCCCGGCGCCTATCATCCGCGACGTCTATGCTGTGGGGGAGGGGACGATCGTCGCTATCGACACGCGCGGCGTTGGTATGGCCGTAGTCGCCCTGGGCGGCGGACGGGCGATGCCGACCGACAGCATCGATCCTCGAGTCGGTTTCGATCGCCTGCTTGGACTGGGCGCCAAGGCGGACGCCCAGACGCCCATCGCGCGTATCCACGCTGCCGACGAAGCTGCTGCCGCCGAAGCCGAAACGCGGCTGCAGTCCGCCTATCGCCTCGGCGACGCGCCCCCCAAACATCCGCTGATCGTCGAGCGCATTCACCCCAGGGAGTAACCCATGCCACGTGCCATTCTTTGCATTCTCGACAGCGTCGGCATCGGCGGAGCGCCCGACGCCCAGCTTTATGGCGACGTCGGCGCCAACACCGTCGGTCACATCGCCGAGTGGGCCGCTGCTGGCCGGGCAGATCGCGACGGCCTCCGCTCCGGCCCCCTTCGCCTGCCTAACCTCGATGCGCTCGGCATGGGTGCCGCCATAACGCTCTCCACCGGCGCGCTGCCACCAGGCATGTCCGCCACACCGAAAGGCGGACGCTTCGGCGTGGGACGTGAGGTCTCCAAGGGCAAGGATACGCCCTCCGGACACTGGGAGATTGCCGGCGTTCCTGTTCCCTTCGACTGGGGCTATTTCCCTCAGTCGGACCCGACTTTCCCGGCCGAACTGATCGCCGAATTCGTCCAACGGGCGAACCTGCCCGGCATTCTCGGCAACAAGCATGCGTCGGGTACAGATATCATCGCCGCCCTGGGCGAGGAGTCGATCCGCACCGGCAAGCCCATTTGCTACACCTCGATCGACTCCGTGTTCCAGATCGCGGCGCACGAAACGCATTTTGGATTGGAGCGGCTCTACGAGATTTGCCAGATCGCCTTTGAACTGACGGCGCCGCTCCAGATCGGCCGCGTCATTGCGCGCCCCTTTGTGGGTAAGGATGCGACGAGCTTCAAGCGGACCGGCAATCGCCGCGACTTCGCCATCGCTCCCCCCGAGCCCACTTTGCTCGACCGCAACCAGGCGGCAGGCAACCAGGTCTATGCCATCGGCAAGATATCCGACATCTATGCCGGCCACGGGGTCACCCATAAGCTCAAGGGCACCGGACTGCCGCAGCTTTTCGACAAGACGCTGGACGCCATGGAAATGGCTGATGATAACGCCTTCATCATGACCAACTTCGTTGATTTCGACAGCGAGTATGGCCATCGCCGCGACGTGCCGGGCTATGCCGCGGCGCTCGAATATTTCGACTCCCGCGTGCCCGAACTGATCAGCAAGCTGCGCCACGACGACCTACTTGTCTTAACTGCCGATCATGGCAACGATCCAACCTGGACCGGCACGGACCATACGCGCGAGCAGGTGCCGATCCTGGTCTTTTCCCCAGCCCTGCCACCGGGAGAGATTGGCATTCGCCACACCTTCGCTGATATAGGTGAAAGCATAGCCCACTGGCTTGGCCTCGCGCTCGGCCGCCACGGCAAGTCATTCCTTTAGAGAGGTGATCCTATGAGCAGCGTAACCGTCATCGATCACCCGCTGATCCAGCACAAGCTGACCATCATGCGCAACAAGGAGACCTCGATCGCCGGCTTCCGGCGCCTGCTGCGCGAGATCGCGCACCTCATGTGCTACGAGGTCACGCGCGATCTCGAGCTCGAAATGATCCCGATCGAGACGCCGATGGCGGAGATGAATTCGCCTGCCATCAAGGGCAAGAAACTGGTTTTCGCCTCCATTTTGCGGGCCGGCAACGGACTGCTGGACGGCATGCTCGACCTAGTCCCGGCGGCACGCGTTGCCCATATCGGTATCTACCGTGATCATGAGACGCTGGAGCCGGTGGAATACTACTTCAAGGCGCCCTCGAACCTCGAAGACCGCCTGATCATCGTTGTCGATCCGATGCTGGCCACGGCCAACTCTGCGACGGCTGCGATCGACAAGCTCAAGGAACGCGGCGCCAACAACATCCGCTTCCTCTGCCTCCTGGCAGCACCCGAGGGCATAGAGCGCTTCAACAAGGCGCACCCAGACGTCCCCGTCTTCACCGCCTCGGTCGACAGCCACCTCAACGAGAAGGGCTACATCATTCCCGGCCTCGGCGATGCGGGCGACCGCATGTACGGGACCAAGTAATGGCCAAGCTGGTCCACAGCATGATCCGCGTGCTAGACGAAGCACGCTCGGTTCGGTTCTACGAACAGGCGTTCGGGCTGCGTGTCGTCGACCGGCTTGATTTTGAGACCTTCACGCTCATCTACATGGCGGCGGAAGAGAGTGACTTTGAACTCGAACTGACAATCAACAAGGGTCGCACCGAACCCTATCAGCTCGGCGACGGCTATGGTCACCTGGCGGTGGTGGTGGACGATGTCGAGGCCGAACACGCCCGCTTTAGCGCCGAAGGGCTAAGCGTCGGCAAGCTGGTGGACTTCAAGAACGGCGACGCTCCTGTCGCCCGGTTCTTTTTCGCGACCGATCCGGACGGTTACAAGATCGAGGTCATCCAGAAGGGTGGGCGGTTCAGGTAGTGCGCCGTCAACCACCGGTTGTCATCCTCGAGCCTGAACCGCGGGCGGTTCAGTTTCCTCATGCGGCAGTGGTGTAGAGCCCTCGGGTTAAGCCCGAGGGTGACGATCTGGTATGGGGCCTACTTGGCTTTGAGCGGCAGCCCCAGCGCGATCAACTCTGCTCTCGTCTGGGCCGGGTCCTTGAAGTGGATACCGTGCATGCCAAATTTGCGCGCCGAGCTGATGTTGGGCTCGCTGTCATCGATGAAGACGCAGGAATCGGGTGCCAAGCCATAGCGCTCGCAGAAGACGCGGTAGATGCGTGGATCAGGCTTGACCATGCCTTCCAGGCCCGAAACGATCACGCCATCGAACTTTTCGAGGAACGGCCATTCGGGCAGGCAGCTCACCCACTTCTCCCAAGAGAAGTTGGTGATGGCGAAAGTGGGAATATCCTGCTCGATCAGTTCGTTGTGGATGTCAATCGTGCCCTGGATGAAATCACCCAGGGTCTCCTTCCAGCGCAGGTCGAAAGCCTGGATTTCGCGCCAGTAGCGCGGGAAGCGGGTGATCAGCTTGGCCACGCCCTCGGCATAGATTTCGCCGGCATCGAATTCGAGGTTCCAGTCGCCCGTGCAGATCGTCTGATGGAACCAGAGCGCATCCTCCTCGTTGTCGAAGAGCTTGCGGAACAGATACATCGGGTTCCAGTCGACGAAGACGCCGCCAAGATCGAACACAGGAACAAGCGTATCAGTCATGGTCTAGCCGCCGGCATATGGAAGGGTGAGCGGCTTGTGGCATGGGTCCGGGGCCGGCGCAAGCAGAGCCGGCTACTTGACCTCGATCTTGGTGCCGAAGCGCGGCATGAAGAAATTCTGCCGGTAGAGACCAATGGGTTGCGTATAGACGAAGCCGGACAGCGGCGTGAAAGTGTAGCTTGCCTCCGCAACGACGACGAACTTGCCCTTGGCTATGTTGATCATTTCAGCAGGCACTAGAGGCGCATAGTTCGTCTTGGTGCTCAGCTTGTTGCCGGCATATTCATAAGACCAGATGACGACCGTGGACCCGTCCGCCTTGACCTCGACCTGCGTCACCACCTGCTTGAGGTCCCCGATCGGGTAAGGGGTCATGATACCGGCCGAGGCCTTGAAATAGTCGGTTAGCCAGAAGGTTTCGAGTTTGCCGTTGGTGCGCGCCACAAGGTCGCCTATCGAACCAGCGACCGATTGGACGCGGCGGTCCATGGAGATCATGGTGCTGCCTTCCACCGATCCCACATAGACGGTCAGCATGATCGGCAAGATCAGCGCGAACTCGATTGCGGCGGCACCCTGCTGTGCCAGCCACAGTGTGCGCAAATGGGAGAGGAGCTTCAGGTAGATGGCGCGCATCAGAACGGCTCGTTGCGAAATACGGTCGCGCTGCCAAGTACACGCGAACCGTTCGAGAGATTGGCGAGAGTGAAGCCACCAAAATTGAGAATGACCGGCCAGCGGTAGTAGACCTGCGCCACCATGATTGCCGACGTGCTGCCGGTGTCTACAGCTTCGTTGCGGGTCCATTTTTCGCATTCCACCGCCGTCTTGCACGCATAGTCGACGGGTGGGGTGATGTTGGCCGCACTGAAGGTGCCCAGAGGCTGCACTTCCACATGAAGCTTGCTGCAGTCGAACAGGCCATAGAGCCCGTCGCAGACGCTGGTCTTGAACGTCTCTACCGTGGTCGTGCGGACCTGCCCGGTTCGCACCAGGCGGCTGGCATCATGAACGGCGCTGTCGAGAACCTGGCTGGAGAGGAAAACCACCGCTGTTTCAAGGATCGCACCGATGATCAGAAAGAACACGGGGGCCAGAAGACCGACTTCAACCGCGGTGGCGCCGAGGTCGTCGCGAAGGAAGCCGCGCCTGCGCTGCCGCAATGCCCGTCCGATCAGCGATGTGCGTGCAAAAGCCATGGCCGCGCCCAGTTTCCGGCGCTCAGACTAGGCGGCCTTGCCTAACTGTCCGTTAGGATAGCCTGCCGAATGCTGTTTGAGTTAACCGGACGTGACCGTCAGTTGCCCAGCGTCTGGATCATCTGCGCCGAGGCAATGGCTTCCGAGGAGAAGGCGGTGTCATCGCCCATCATGACCACGGATTGGCAGACGGGTGCACAGGCCAGGCTGGTACGCGCCTGGCCCTGGTAGACGGTAACGGCTCCCGCCTGCATCTGCACCACTTCGATCAGTGTATCGGCCACTGGATTGCCGGCACTGTCGAGCACAATGAGATTGGTTTGGCCGTAGCTTTTTCCGGTCAGGATAAGCGTTTGCGGGTCCTGGATGGTGACGTCGGCGATGCCGGGATTGCCCACGATCACGGTGGCGGCAGCCCCGCTGATGCGCAGCACGCGGGCCATGTTCACGTTGACGTCGATCGGTGCGCCGTCGACGGCATAGGCGGAGGATGCCAGCGATACGCCAAGTGCAAGAGCAGCAGCAAACATTTTACGCATGAGGGCGATCCGGTACGCGATACTTCACCGCGCAGCTTGGACAAGAATGGTTTACAATTGCCAAATGTGGCGGATTATCTCTGCCCGGCTAAGTTGGGTGGGAAGCTTCGATTGCATTGACCAAGCGTGAAGTGCTTGAGGTTGTTTGCAGTGTCAGTTTGAGTAGGGGAAGTTGTTCGCTCCGGAGAAACTCGTTGGTATTTGAGTTGTCGCATTAACTGCATGATAAACATACCGAATTCTTCGGCCCAATGCTTGCGGTAATTAACTCCTTGGCAAGACGCCGCCCAGTAACTTCGCTCCTGTTCGATGTATCACGTGTCGAACGATGAACGTCACGAGCTGACGTAAAATGGAGTTGGGGAATGAACATCTTCGCACGCTTTGCGCAGGACGAGTCCGGCGCGACCGCAATTGAATACGGCCTGATCGCCGCTCTGATCGCCGTTGGCATCATCGTTGCTGCAACCACTCTCGGTGGCAGCTTGAGCGGCCTGTTTGATGGCATCAGTGACAGGCTTGATCTCGAAGCGGCCAATACTGCTCAGTAACGTCATTATTGCACGGAGGGGGGCCGTATGGCCCCCTCATTTGCGCTTTCTTAAAGCGGCTTGGGCATGATCGTGGCGTTTGAGACCACGAGGCAGATCGATGTCCACTTTGGCAATGCTGATTTTCCCTTTGGGAATGGCCTTCGCCGCGTCGTCCGATCTATTGACCATGCGCATTTCCAACAAGCTGGTCCTGCTTCTGGTCGCCGGCTTTTTCGGGCTCGCGCTCATAATAAACCTTCCGCTTCAACAGCTTGGCATGCATGTGCTGTGCGCCTTTGCGGTATTGGCCGCGGGCTTTGCCATGTTCGCGCTGCGCTGGATCGGGGGCGGGGATGCCAAGCTGGCGGCGGCGACAACGCTGTGGCTTGGCTTTGGTCTGACCTTGCCCTACCTGGTTTATGCCGGGCTTCTGGGCGGGGCGCTTACTTTGTCCGTATTGGCCCTGAGAGCCATGCCGCTCAATCCGGTGATCACGCGCTTTGCCTGGCTGGAGCGATTGCATGACCGCAAGCAGGGGGTGCCCTATGGCATTGCGCTGGCAATCGCGGGCATGCTTGTCTATGCGGACTCCAGCATTTTCCAGCGGCTGACGGCTTAGCTTCTGCGCCCGATATGCTGTCAATTGGCTAACCTTTTGTTAACCGCACGCGCAAAGCTCCGGTTAACCAAACTTTGACCCTTTGGCCTCACACTTCAACCCGGTGGAATTGGGCTCGTTGTGCCCGCGTACAGCCGGAGTAAGTCATGAAGCCCGCGCGTATCATCTTGCTGATCGTGGCGATCGTTGCCGGTGGTCTGGCGGCCTTCCTGGTCACGCGCGGCGGCTCTGCGCCCACCACGATTACCCAGACTGAAGTCATCGAGGAGGCCAAGGCGCAGGTTCTCGTCGCGCGGACCCCGATCGGCATGGGCGAGCGGCTCACGCCAGACATGGTGGCGTGGCAGGATTGGCCCGAAGGCGCGCTGCGCAGCGAATATGTCACCAGCTCGGCCATGCCAGATGCGCCCGCGGCGCTAACTGGCGCGGTTGCTCGCTTCGAGTTTTTTCCGGGCGAACCCATCCGTGAAGCCAAGCTGGTACGCTCCGAACAAGGCTACCTTTCGGCAGTTTTGTCGGAAGGGATGCGCGGTGTCTCGGTGAACGTTACGCCAGCCTCCAGCGCGGGCGGCTTTGTTGTACCCAATGATCATGTCGACGTTCTTTTGACCACGGGCAGCGGCGCTGCGCAGCAATCGCAACTTATCCTCTCTAACGTTCGGGTCCTCGCCATTGGCCAGCGCCTTGGCGAACTCGGCGTCACCGGCGGCGGCGAAAATCCCGGTGCCGCAGAGACAACGCCGGCTACCTTTACCGACGCTACTATCGCGACCCTTGAACTCACCCCGGGGCAGGCTGAAACGCTCGTCAACGCCTCTACGGCTGGCCAACTAAGCCTCACCCTGCGTTCGGTGGTAGACTTCAACAACCCGGTGACTGCTGACGCTTCAGGCTCCAAGACCGTGCGACTGATCCGCTTCGGCAAGGAACAGGCCGTGCAAGCGGGATCTGTCTCTTCCGATCAGCAGGCAATTGTGAACACGCCTGTGAGCGTGACCCCAGCGGCAGCGCCGCAGACCATGCCTCCCATCGACCCCGCCTCGGTGCCCATGTAGGGCGGAGATGACCATGAAAACCTTCCATTCCATTCTCCGCAGTGCTGCTGTCTGTGCTGTCGCCGTCCCCATGTTCGCTGTGGCCTTGCTGGCTGGGTCGAGCCTCTCGGCAGTCACTGCACAAGAAAACCACGTCTCGATCTCACCGGCCGCCTACGGTGCGACCCGGGAAATGCAGATCGAGCTCAACAAGACGGTTCTGGTTGATCTACCCGCGGGAGCGGCGGAGGTCATCGTCTCGCAGCCTGAAGTGGCTGCAGCCATCATGCGTACCCGTACCCGGGCGATCGTCCAGGGCGTGACGGGCGGCGACACCAACATCTTTTTCCTCGATGACAGCGGCCGCACCATCGCGGTGCTGGACGTGAAGGTGATGGAGGAGCCATCGCAAGTGGGCAACGCGCTTGAAACGGCGCTGGCTCGCGTAATTCCTGGCTCCAATATTCGTGTGGAGTCGGTCACCCTAGGTGACGACATCGGCGAAGTGAACCGTGTGGTGCTCACCGGCAATGTTATGTCTTCCGAGGATCGCGACCGCGCCACACAAGTCGCGATTCAGTTCGCCGGCGGGGTAGAAAATGTCGCCAATATCCTCGACGTTTCGGGCGCTCAGCAGGTCATGCTGCAGGTCACTGTCTCGGAGGTTAAGCGTTCTGTTGCCAAGCAATTCGGCATCAATCTATCCGCTGTCTTCAACGTTGGTACCACCAACCTCCTGAACTTTGCGAATGTGATGAAGGACCAGGATAGCCCGCATGGCGCCGATGCGAGCTTCGGAGCCAATGGCAACAGGGTCACTTCGGCTATTCGGGCGCTGGAGGAGCGTGGAGCCCTGCGTGTTCTGGCTCAGCCCACGCTGACCGCGATTTCAGGTGAGCAAGCCACCTTCCTCGCGGGCGGTGAGATCCCCTATGTTACCTACGAACCAGAGAACGATGAGGATCGCCTCAAGAGAACCGTCATCTTCAAACCATACGGTGTCGAGCTGGCCTTCACTCCGGTAGTCCGCTCGAACGGCTCAATAGGGCTGAAGGTCGATACCTCCGTCTCTGAGCCTCAGGCTGATATGTCGATCAGCAAGCGCGAAGCGAGCACTTCTGTGGAACTGCCGAGCGGCACGACCCTGTCCATTGGAGGGCTTCTGGAAGAGCGCTCCAGCACACAGGTCGATCAGTTTCCGTGGTTAGGCGACATTCCTATCCTGGGCGCGCTGTTCCGCTCTCGGGATTATCAGACGCAGCAGACGGAGCTTGTCATCCTTGTCACGCCATACTTGGTAGCGCCAAGCATCGCCAATTCCATTCCTGTGCCAACCGACCATTCAGTGCCGGCCCCTGACGCCGAGGGTATCTTCCTCGGCCGCCTCGAAACCCTCTATGGCGTGGGCAAGACGGGTGAGATGCGCGGCGGTTTCAGTGGGTCGGTCGGCTTCGTGCTCGACTGAGACGACGATAAAGAGAGTTTGTAATGAGTTTTCTCACTCCTGAGCCAAAGAAGCCGGAAGAGCCTGCAGCCGAGATCGCCTCGGGCGCCCGGCTCATTCCGCGCATCACCATCCAGGCCTTCTGCGACCACTCACAGACGGCTCAGCTGGTGGAAAGCGCCATTCATGACCGGCGCATGTCCAAGGTGGCGCTGACCACGCATAATGGCGGCATCGATGGGGCGGTCGAGACCTACAAGTCCAACCCGACGCCGAACCTGATCATCGTCGAAACCACGCTGCCGCCTGACGAGATCCCGGCGGCGCTGGAGCGGCTCGCCGAAGTGTGCGACGCCTCGACCCGGGTGATCGTCCTCGGTCATGTCAACGACGTGCTGCTCTACCGCGAACTGATCCGCTCCGGCATCTCCGAGTATATCGTGCTGCCGGCCTCGGCCCAGCAGATCGTCGGGGCCATCACAGAACTCTTTGCCTCCGAGAACGCGGCGCCTATCGGCCGCACCATCGGCTTTGTCTCCGCCAAAGGCGGCGCCGGCGGGTCCACGGTGGCGCACAACGTATCCTGGGCCATCGCTACGGCCCTGCGCCAGGACACGCTGATCATCGACATGGACTTGGCCTTCGGCACGGTCGGGCTCAACTTCAACCAGGACCCACCGCACGGCATCGCGGACGTGCTGCAGGCCAATGTGAAGATCGACCAGACCATGCTTGATCGGCTGATGAGCAAGGCGGCCAACCACATCAACCTGCTGACCGCCCCGGTCACGCTGGACCGCACCTTCGATTTCGAGGGCCGCGAGTTCGAGCAGGTCATCGAAATGTGCCAGAACGCCATGCCCGTCGTGGTGCTGGACATTCCTCATGCCTGGAACGCATGGATCCGGCACACGCTGGCAACGGTGGACGAGGTGGTGATTGTCGCCGAACCGGACCTGGCAAACCTGCGTAACGCCAAGAACCTTGCCGACACGATCCGCGCCCTGAGGCCAACCGAGAGCGCGCCGTCGCTGGTGCTCAACAAGCTCGCTATGCCACGCCGGCCCGAGATCAACGCTGCTGAATTTGCCGACTCCGTCGAGTGCCAGCTGCTGGGCCAGATACCGTTCGACGCGGCGCTGTTCGGCACGGCCGCCAACAATGGGCAGATGATTGCTGAGGTCTCGGCCAGCAACAGGATCAACGACATCTATCGCAGCGTCGGCATGCACGTGACCGGCCGGCAGGCCATGCAGGCCGGTGGACGCTCGGCCAGCCTGATGAAGCTGCCGGCCTTTTTGAAGAAGCGAGCCTGAGGGCGCTCCACGTCAAGCCCTCTGAAACGGTAGGATACCATGTTTGGCAAGCGCACAACTTTTGGCGGCAATACGCCCGGCGTCGCTGAAGTCGCGCGCCCCATTGCCAGCCCGCTGCCGCGCCCTGAACCCGCCGCACCCGTTCGCCAGGACGTGCGGAGCGATGCTATGGCCAACCGCATGCGCAACGCCGACGAAGTCGTCGACGTGCGCGCGCCTATCGATGCGGCGCGGGACCAGCAGTATTTCCAGACCAAGTCGGCGATCTTTAATGCGCTGATCGACTCCATAGACCTGTCGCAGCTGGCCACCATGGACCAGGATGCGGCACGCGAGGAAATCCGCGACATTGTCGCCGAGATCATCGCGCTCAAGTCCATCATCATGTCCATCTCCGAGCAGGAAGACCTGCTCGAAGACATCTGCAACGACGTGCTGGGCTATGGCCCGCTCGAGCCGCTGCTGGCGCGCGACGACATCGCCGATATCATGGTGAACGGGTCGCAGAAGTGCTACATCGAAGTGGGTGGCAAGGTGCGCCTTACCAATGTGCGCTTCCGCGACGATGCGCACCTGATGAACGTCTGCCAACGCATCGTGTCCCAGGTCGGCCGCCGCGTCGATGAAAGTTCCCCCATTTGCGACGCCCGCCTGCCTGACGGCTCGCGCGTCAACGTCATCGCCCCGCCACTGGCCATCGATGGCGCCGCGCTCACCATCCGCAAGTTCAAGAAGGAC
The DNA here is from genome assembly GCF_036563435.1 of Devosia sp. Lineage (GTDB taxonomy): Bacteria > Pseudomonadota > Alphaproteobacteria > Rhizobiales > Devosiaceae > Devosia. The sequence goes on along the minus strand of NZ_DATCMJ010000012.1, from coordinate 235,041 downwards.
AAGCTGACCCTCCAGCAGCTGGTCAAGTACAACTCCATCTCGCCCGAGGGTGCCGAGGTCCTGCGCATCCTGGGTCGCGTTCGCGCCAATGTGCTGATCTCGGGCGGTACTGGCTCGGGCAAGACGACGCTGCTCAACTGCCTCACCGCCTTCATCGAGAAGGACGAGCGCGTCATCACCTGCGAAGACTCGGCGGAACTGCAATTGCAGCAGCCGCACGTGGTGCGCCTGGAAACCCGCCCGCCCAATCTCGAGGGCGAGGGCGAGATCACCATGCGCGACCTGATCAAGAACTGCCTGCGCATGCGCCCCGAACGCATCATCGTTGGCGAAGTGCGCGGCCCCGAGGCCTTCGACCTCCTCCAGGCCATGAATACCGGCCATGACGGTTCGATGGGCACGCTCCACGCTAATTCGCCGCGCGAAGCCCTTTCGCGTCTTGAATCCATGATCACCATGGGTGGCTATGCACTGCCCAGCCGCACCATCCGCGAGATGATTACCTCCTCCATCGACGTGGTGGTGCAGGCGGCACGCCTGCGGGACGGCTCGCGCCGCATCACCCACATCACCGAGATCCTGGGCATGGAGGGCGATGTGATCGTGACGCAGGACATCTTCGTCTACGACATCATGGGCGAAGACCAGCACGGCATGCTGCTCGGCAAGCACCGCTCCACCGGCATCACCAAGCCGCAATTTGCCGAGCGCGCCCGGTACTTCAACGAGGAACCCAACCTCATCGAGGCGCTGGAGCAGGCCAATACCGAGCAACACCAGTTGCTGAACGCCTGATGACCACCATCCTCCTTATCGTCCTGGCCATGATCACAGTTGGAGCAGCCGGCTTCGCGCTGGTGCCTAATGCGCTGGGCAGCGGCCGGGCGGAAAAGCGCCGCAAGGCGCTGCAGGGCAATATGCGCGTCAACCGCATGGAAGCCAACGCTGCCCGCAGCCGCGACGAGCGGCGCAAGAGCGTGCAGCAGGCCCTGAAATCGCAGACTGACGCTCTTAACGCCAAGAAGCGCCTGACCCTGCCGCAGATGCTGTTTCAGGCGGGCATGACCATCAAGCCAGGAGCCTTTATCCGCAACAGCGTCATCTTCGGCGCGGTGGTCTTCGTGGTCCTCGTGATCGTTCAGGTGCCGATCTTCCTCGCGCCGGTCTTTGCCGTGGCTGCGGCCTACCTGCTGCCGCGCATGTGGATCAACCGCAAGCGCAAGAAGTACCAGAACCAGTTTCTCGATGAACTTCCCAACGCGGTGGAGGCCATTGTCCGTGGCGTCAAGACCGGCTTGCCGCTCAACGACTCCATCCGCGTGGTCGCCAAGGATGCCAAGGAACCGGTGAAATCAGAGTTCGGGCGCGTGCTAGACCAGCAGGCCTTCGGCATGTCCATGAGCGAGGCCGTCGTGGTCCTGCTCGACCGCGTGCCGCTGCCGGAGGTCAACTTCTTCGTCGTGGTGATCACCGTGCAGCAGCAGGCCGGCGGCAATCTCAGCGAGGCGCTGGGGAACCTCGCCAAGGTGCTGCGCAATCGCAAGAAAATGAAGCAGAAGATCAAGGCCATGTCGTCCGAAGCCAAGGCTTCGGCCGGCATTATCGGCTCGCTGCCCTTCGTCGTGGCGATCCTGGTGAGCCTTGTGTCGCCGTCTTACCTAGCGCCGCTGTTTTTCACCACGCTGGGCCAGATTTGGCTGGGCATCGGCGCGGTCATGCTCTCGGCGGGCGTGTTCTTCATGAGCCGCATGGTGCAGTTCGACTACTGATCGGAGCCTAGCATGGACATCTTTGCGCTTCTGGGTCAGCGGGAATTCCTGATCTCCGTGCTTGCTGCGGTCTCCGCGGCCGCCGTGGTTTTCACATTCGGCTCGAGCTTCATCGTCAAGTCGGAGATGCGCGATCGCATCAAGCGCGTAGCCCTGGAGCGCGAGAAGATGCGCGCCGAGGAAATGGCGCGCTTGCGCGGGGTTGCCGCCGGCGACAGCCGCAACATCCGCCGCAATGCCGAGACCAAGACCTATATGAAGACGGTGGTCGAGCGTTTCGACCTCAAGAAGGCGTTCCAGGACGACGCCACGGTCGACAAGCTGGCTATGGCTGGCTATCGCGGGCAGGGGCACCTGACGACGTTCCTGTTCATGCGCCTGATGACCCCGATCATCATCTTTGTGGTGGCCGCGCTCTACCTTCTGGTGTTGGCGCCTGGTGGGCGTCCGCTTTATCTCAACCTGACCTATGCAGTGGGCGCGGCACTTGTGGGCGCCTACCTGCCGCTGCTGCTGCTCAAGAACACGACGACCAAGCGCCAGGCTTCGATCAAGAAGGCATGGCCGGACTGCCTCGATCTGATGCTGCTCTGCGTGGAATCGGGCATGTCGGTTGAACATGCCTTCAAGCGCGTGGCCAAGGAGATCGGCCAGCAGAGCGTGGAACTAGCAGAAGAGCTGACGCTGACCACCGCCGAACTGGCCTTCCTCGAAGACCGCACCCGCGCCTATGACAATCTGGGGCGGCGCACGGGCCTTGATGGCGTGAAGTCCGTGATGACCGCGCTGATCCAGGCGGACCGCTATGGTACCTCCATCGGCCAGGCGCTCCGCGTCATGGCCGAAGAGGGGCGTGATCAGCGCATGTCGGAGGCGGAGAAGAAGGCCTCGGCCCTGCCGCCCAAGCTCACGGTACCGCTGATCCTGTTTTTCCTGCCGGTGCTGTTCATCGTGATCATGGCGCCTGCCGTGATCAAGATCATGAGCGGGCCTTCGGTCAGCGCATTCGGCGGCTAGGGCTCAGCTCTTGGCGATCATGTCCCAGCGGTTCTGCTGCGTCAGCAGGGCGCGCACATAGGCCATGTTGCTTTCAACCTGCTCGGGCGGCAGTTCGGCGGCATAGATGGCGCGGCACTCGTCGAACCGCCCCTGCAGCCCCACCACCAATGCAAGGTTCTGCCGGATCTGGCTGGTCGCCCCGCGCATCTGCACCGCACGGCGGAGATGCTGTTCGGCAGCGGGGAGTTCATTGGTCATGGCATAGGAGAGGCCCAGATTGGCTTCGATCGAGGCTTCGCCCGGTGCATGCACCAGCGCCTGCGCATAAAGGGCTCGCGCTTCGCCGTTGCGGCCGAGTTGGTCCAGCGCCGCGCCCTTGACGAGGAGGGCGTTCCAATCGGGCGCTTCGGGGCGGATGACGTTGTCGAGCACCTGCAGCGACTGTTCGAAGCGGCCATCGGCAGTCAGGGCCTTGGCATAGGCGACGTTGATGTCGACGTCCTTTGGATGAAGCGTCATGCTGATCTCGAGGACAGCGACGGCCTGCTGGCTCTGCCCCGCAACGCGGAGAGCCGCCGCATAGTGGATGGCCACCATCTTGTCCTTGGGATTGCTTTTGTATCGGGCTGTCAGTTCCGCCAGGCTCTGCTGGCTTTGCGCCGCCGGCATGCCTGAATAATCGGGTGAGGGCATGCTGCCGCGGTTGGACGCGCAGGCGCTGATTGCCAGTGCGGCCACGCCCGCCAGCAGCAGGGCTCGCATGGGTTTGCAAAACTGGGCAAGCGACAGCACAGGCGTTACTCCTCGGGTAGCAGATCCCGTGCCTGTTCAATAAATCATTAACCCTAACGCGCGGTTAAACCGGTGGTGCCGGGCGTTGCGGAGCAGGGAGAGCGTGGTTACAACTCGGCGCCCAATGGAGTTCGCTCATGCCAGAACACGCAATCATCCCCATCATCTGCATCGAGGAAGGCGGGTTGGCGGCCGCTGGGCTCCAAGGGGAGCAGGCGAGCTGGGCTGCAGCAAACGGTTTTACGGGGCAGCGCGGCCGATTGCTGGCAATGCCGGGCGAGGGTGGTCGCGTGGCGTCTTACCTCTTCGGCCTGGGTGCGGCCAAGGAGCGTCCGGCCCTGGTGCTGGGTCTCGCGAGTGCTGCCTTGCCGGCTGGATCCTACCGGCTGGAGGGCGCCTTTGGCGACCCCATCCTGGCGGCGCTGGGCTTCCGCCTTGGCACCTATCGCTTCGATCGCTATCGCAAGGCCACCGCTGTTGCAGAACTAGCGGAATATCCGCCAGAGGCTGACGTCGCCGAAGTGGACCGGCTGTTCGAGGCTGCCGCCCTGGCGCGAGACCTCATCAACACGCCCTCCAATGACTTGGGGCCAGACGCTTTCGAAGCGGCGATCCAGCAGTTTGCCCAGGCGCGCGACATGCAGATTGAGGTGACGCGCGGCGATGAGCTGCTTGCCGCCAATTTCCCCATGATCCATGCAGTTGGCCGCGCCAGCACAGAGGCGCCGCGGCTCGTGGACCTGCGGTGGGGCCGGGAAGGGGACCCCAAGGTGACCCTGGTGGGCAAGGGCGTGACCTTCGACACAGGCGGTCTCGACATCAAGACCTCGGCCGGCATGCTGATCATGAAAAAGGACATGGGCGGTGCCGCCAACGTCCTGGGTCTCGCGCACGCCATCGTCTCGGCTGGGCTGCCGGTGCGGCTGCGCGTCCTCCTGCCGATCGTCGAGAATGCCATCAGCGGCAATTCCTTCCGTCCCTGCGACGTTCTTCCCTCGCGCAAGGGCTTGACGGTGGAGATCGGCAACACCGATGCCGAAGGCCGCCTCATCCTGGCTGACGCACTGGCCCTGGCCGATGAGGAAAGCCCGGAGCTGCTGATCGACATGGCAACGCTGACCGGCGCGGCGCGGGTGGCGCTCGGTCCCGAACTGCCGCCGCTCTATTCGACCGATGACGCGCTCGCCCGCGAACTCATGGCCGAGGGCGCGTTATCGGACGACCCGCTGTGGCAGATGCCGCTCTGGTCGCCCTATGATGCGATGATGAGTTCCAAGATCGCTGACGTTAACAATGCTGGCAGCGGTGGCTTTGCCGGCTCGGTTACGGCCGCCCTGTTCCTCCGCCGCTTCGTCGCCAATGCCGGGGCGTGGGTGCACCTCGACATCTTCGGCTGGGCCCCGGAAGCGCGGGCCGGACGCAGCCAGGGTGGCACCGACCAGGGCATCCGTGCCGTCTACCGCATGCTCAAGCGCCGCTTTCCGGAGAGGCACTGACGCCCCGGCTAGTAGCCGAGGCTGCGGTCCACCACGTTGATCAGCGGCTTGCCCGCTTCATGTTCGCGAATGATGCGCGAGAAGTAGCGCACGCCCGTCGTTTCGCTGGAAATGGCAGCGATGTGGGGCGTGATATAGCAGTTGTCGAGGTCCCATAGCGGGCTCTGCTCCGGCAGGGGCTCGGTCTCGAACACATCCAAGCTTGCGGCCGCGAGGGTTCCGTCCCCAAGGGCGCGCACGATGTCGGCTTCCCGCTGGTGGCCGCCACGAGCGGCGTTGATGATCACCGGGCCGCCCTCCAGCACATTGCGGCGGAGCTTGCCGAAGGTCTCGTAGTTGAGAATGCCTGCCGTTTCCGGCGTCAGCGGCAGCAGGTTGACCAGGATGTCGGTGCCCGAAAGGAAGGCGTCGAACGTGTCCTGTCCCGCAAAACCCTCCACGCCTTCGATCTGCTTGGGCGTGCGGCTCCAGCTGCGCAGTGTGAAGCCCAGGGCGAGCAGGCGCTTGGCTGCATCCTGCCCGAGCACGCCCATGCCCATGATCCCCACCGTGGTTTGCGAGGCGGCGGGTGGGTAGAGTTGGCTCCAGCGCCGCGCCTTCTGGTCGGCCCGGAAGCGGGTGTAGAGCCGGTGGTGCATGGTGACATGGGCCACCACATAGTCGCTCATGCGCTGGCTGAGATCGTCATCCACAAAGCGCACGATGGGCACGTCTCGCGGGAGCTTGGGATGCTTGAGCAGCGCATCGACGCCGGCGCCCAGCGAGAGAATGGCCTTGAGCCCAGTGAGCCCGTCAAAGGCCTCCGGCTTGGGCTTCCAGACGAAGATGTAGCGAATATCGGCGGGATCGTAGGTCTCGCCCCGGCGCACCACTGGGTAGGGAGCCAGTTCCTCTTTGAGTCTGGCGCCCCAACTCGCTTCGTCCACGTCGGAAAGGTGCAGCAGCAGCATAGTGAACCTCAAGAAAAAGCCGCGCCGTTTGACGGGCGCGGCTGGGTGATCGTTATCCGGCAGCCACTACTGCACGGTCGCGCCCGCTGGAGCAGGCTCGGCTTCGGGTGGATTGGCAGGCGCCGGCGTGGTGGTGGGCGTTGCGCCAGCATTGGGCGCAGGAACGCCGCTGCCGGTCGGGGTGCCGACCACGGGCGTTTCGCTTTGAGTGGTCGTCGGCGTGTCATTGACCTCGGCCGGAGCGGAGGGCTCGGTGGCGTTGCCGGGCTGGTCTGCAGCCGGATCGGTCGGCGTTGTATGTTCAGGCTGCTGAGTACCGGCAGCTTCGGCGGCAGGCGCCCCTGCGTCGGTTTCGCCTTCGTCAGCCGCAGGCGCTTCTGCTGGAGCGACATCGGCAGCCGGGAACGGCACCGGATCGGGCGACAGGGTCTGGAGATATGCCAGGATGTCGGCGCGTTCTTCAGCGGTGCGCACACCGGCAAAGTTCATCTTGGTGCCGGGCACGTAGTCGCTGGGCTTGGTGAGGAAGTGGTCGAGGTTCTCATAGGTCCAGACATCGCCGGCAGCGTTATGCGCCATCATGCCTTCCGAATAGGCGAAGTCCGGCACGGAGCCTTCGAGGCGGCCGACGACGCCATAGAGGTGGGGACCCTGTTTGTTGGGTTCGCCTTCACCGAAGTTGTGGCAGGACTGGCACTTGCGCACTGCAGCCTGCCCGCGTTCGACGCTGGCGCTCGCCAAGAGGACGCCGAGCGGAACGGCCGGGGCTTCGGCGACGGCTTCGCCGCCTTCGGCTGCGACTTCCGGTTCGGGGAGGGCGTAGCCGGGCCCACGGTTCTCGATGGGATGGTAGATGGCTTCAGCGACAAAGCCGGCGCCCATGACGAACAGCAGCGTGCCGAGCACGGCGCCCATGATCTTGTTTAGCTCGAACGAATCCATTTGAAACTCTCTGCCAGTCCATCCCCTATGGACGATATGCGAACTCCGCCCAACTTCCGATATCCCGGGGGAAATCTGCTCAACGAGGGGTCCGACGCGCGCGGAAGATAGTCGGTCGGTTAGAGTGGTGCAACCACTCAAAGCGGCGCTGCGACATTTCCCCACCGCACCCAACGCCATAGCTTTGACCGCGGTTCAATTGACTCCATCCCGGCCTCGGTTCAAAAGCCACTCGCCTCCATTGCAGGGACTGCCATGACCATGAAGATCGCCTTCCAGGGTGAACCCGGTGCCTTCAGCCACGCTGCCGCGCGCGGCGTTTTCCCTGACGCGAGCTTTGTGCCTAAAGTGACCTTTGAAGAGGCGATGGCTGCGGTGCAGTCGGGCGAGGCGGACCGGGCGGTATTGCCGGTCGAGAACTCGCTCTATGGCCGCATCACCGACATTCACCACCTGCTGCCCGAAAGCGGCCTCTTCATCATCGGCGAGACCTATCTTCGTATCGAGATGAACCTCCTGGGCGTGCCCGGCGCGACCATTGCCGACCTGACGGCGGTGCAGTCGCAGCCGCCGGCGCTGGGGCAGTGCCGCAAGTTCATTGCCCAGCACAACCTGCGCACCATCAACGGCGCCGACACGGCCGGTTCTGCCCGCGAGGTCGCCGCCAAGGGTGACAAGACTGTTGCTGCCATCGGTTCGCGCCTCGCCGGTGAAATCTATGGACTGGACCTGCTGCAGGCCAATATCGAGGATGAAGGGCACAACACCACCCGCTTCCTTGTAATGTCGCGGGACAAGCAGGAGGCACCAGCAGGCTCGGGCAAGGTCAAGACCACCTTTGTGTTCCGCGTCCGCAACGTCCCGGCCGCGCTCTACAAGGCCATGGGCGGCTTTGCCACCAATGGCATCAACATGACCAAACTCGAAAGCTATATGGTGGGCGGCGCCTTCACCGCTACCCAGTTCTATGCCGATATCGAGGGCCACCCGTCCGACGTGGGTGTGCAGCATGCCTTCGAGGAACTGAGCTTTTTCACCGACCAGTTCCGTATCCTCGGCGTCTACCCCGCCAGCGAACCGAAATAGGCGTTAGTCGCCGCGCGGTGGCTCGTTGGTGACGGGCAGGTCGTAGAACCGGCGCACCACTTCCCAGCCTTCCTGCGCCGTGTCGACGACATGGAACAGGTGCGGGTCGTTGGGCGCGATGGTGCCGGCTTCGGCCAGCGCCTCAAAATTGATGACCTTGCCCCAGAACTCCGCGCCAAAGAGCAGCAGCGGGATCTTGTCCATACGGCCGGTCTGGATCAGCGTCAGGGTTTCGAAAAACTCGTCAAGGGTGCCGAAGCCGCCGGGAAACACCGCCACGGCCTTGGCGCGCATCAGGAAGTGGATCTTGCGCGTCGCGAAATAGTGAAAGTTGAAGCTGAGCTCGGGGGTGACGAAGAGGTTGGGCGCCTGCTCGTGCGGCAGGACAATGTTGAGCCCGATCGATGGTGCGCCGACATCGGCCGCGCCGCGATTGCCCGCTTCCATGACTCCGGGCCCGCCACCGGTGGTGACCACGAATTCCTTGAAGTCGAGCGCCTTGGAGGTAGTCGATGCCAGCCGGGCGAATTCACGCGCCTCGTCATAGTAGATGGATGCGGCTTCGAGATTGGCTTTCTGCACCTCGTTCTTGGCCGCCCAAGCCGGCTTGCCAGGTGCTGGGATGCGCGCGCCGCCGAACAGGACGACGGTGGAGTTGATCCCCTGTTCGCGCAGGCGGTATTCGGGTTTGAGGTATTCGAGCTGAAAGCGGATGCCGCGCGTGTCTTCCGAAGTCATGAAGTCGTCGTCGGCAAAGGCGAGTCGGAATGCCGGTGACTCGGTCTGCGGCGTCGAGGGGGCGCGCTTGGACGCTGCAACATCTTCCACGGAAGTGCGTAGGGGCGTGGGGCGGCGTCTGGCCATGTTCCGGCTTCTCCTTGAGCGGCATATCGTCTGCCTCCGCAGTTAAGGTGCAATGGCCGCGGAGGAAAGAGGATGCGTTCAAATCGGTGCGCCGCTCTTGCCTTTGGGGACATTTGTTCGCATATAGCGGGTCGGGAGGTTGGCGCGGACGTGTTCCTCGCCAACCGGGTCAGGTCCGGAAGGAAGCAGCCCCAACGAGACCTTCACGGGTCGTTGCCAGCCTCCTACTTCGCCCTATGATGAGCCATGGCTCCAGGCAGATTCTCCAGCATGCCAGCAGTGGAAGGGCTCGATGGCTGACGCACCGACCTCGCCCTATCTCGTTCTCGCCCGCAAATACCGGCCGCGCGACTTCACCACGCTTGTCGGCCAAGACGCGATGGTGCAGACGCTGGGCAATGCCTTTGCGCAGAACCGCATCCACCACGCCTTTATCCTGACCGGCGTCCGCGGCGTGGGCAAGACCACCACGGCGCGCATCCTGGCCCGTGCCTTTAACTATGAAGATGCCTCTGGGCCGCATCCGACGCTCGACCTCAGCGTCGAGGGCGAGCATTGCCGCGCTATCATCGAGGGACGCCATGTCGACGTCATCGAGATGGACGCCGCCAGCAATACCGGCATCAACGACATTCGCGAGATCATCGACTCGGTGAAATACGCGCCCTCGTCGGCGCCCTACAAAGTCTATGTCATCGACGAAGTGCACATGCTCTCGACGGCGGCCTTCAACGGGCTGCTCAAGACTCTCGAAGAACCGCCGCCCTACGTGAAGTTCATCTTCGCCACCACCGAAATCCGCAAGGTGCCGGTGACGATCCTTTCCCGCTGCATGCGCTTCGACCTGCGCCGGATCACGCCCGAGATCATGACGGCCTACCTCGAGTCGATCCTGGGGCAAGAGGGCATCAGCTTCGAACCCGAGGCGCTGGCCATGATCGTGCGGGCCGGCGAAGGCTCGGCACGCGACAACCTTTCGCTGCTGGACCAGGCCATTGCCCATGGCAATGGCACGGTGACAGCGGCCACCGTCAAGTCCATGCTCGGCCTCGGCGACCGGGCACGCGTTATCGACCTCTTCGAGGAACTGATGGGTGGGCAGGTGGGGCAGGCCATCGAAACCATGCGCGCGCTCTATGACCTGGGTGCCGATCCGCAGACGCTGGTGGCGGACCTTGCCGATTTCACCCACCTCGTTACCCGGATCAAGGTCGTGCCCGCTGCCGCCGACGATGTGTCGCTGACGCCAGACGAGCGGCGGCGCGGTGCTGAACTCGCTGCCCGGCTGCCAATGCGCGCGCTGACGCGGGCCTGGCAAATCCTGTTCAAAGGCCACGAGGAAGTCGCGCGGGCCAGCAACGGTTTGCAGGCGGCCGAGATGGCATTGATCCGCCTGGCCTATGCTGCGGACTTGCCCAGCCCTGATGAACTCATCGCCAAGCTGGCCAACCAGCCGGCGCCTGCACCGAGCCTGCCGCCTGCGGCGCCCCTCGGTCGTCCCACCTCCAGTGGTGGCGGCGGCGCTTCGGCCATGCGCGTCGGGGCGCCGCGCCCGGTGATGACCGAGGCTGTTGCCACTCAGCCTGCCGTGCCGCAGGCGGTGGCCAAGCCTGAAGTGGTGCCCGCCTTTTCCACCGTCAGTTCCTACAAGGAGCTGATTGCCCTGGCCCAGGCCAAGCGCGATGTGCTGGTCAAGCTGGCGCTGGAAGGCTCGATGCGCCCTGTGTCCTTTGAACAGGGACGGATCGAGGTGGCGCTGGCCGACGGGGTCGACCCAGGCATCATCGCAACACTGTCGGCGCGGCTGCAGCTGTGGACCGGCCAGCGCTGGCTGGTCAACGTCTCGAGCAAGCCGCCCGAGGGCCTGACGCTGAAACAGGAAAAGCAGCAGCGGGTCGAGGCAGCTCATGCCGCCGCGCATGACGACCCGCTGGTCAAAGCCATTCTCGAAACTTTCCCCGGCGCCAAGCTGGTCAACGTGAAGGTGCGCGACGATGCCGTCGCTGCCGAACCGGATCTGCCACCGCCCCCACAAGAAGAGGACGACGAATGAAAGACATCATGGGAATGATGAAGGCCGCCAGCGAGATGAAGGGCAAGATGGAGGCCATGCAGGCCGAGCTTGCCGAACTGGTGGTGGAAGGCCGTTCCGGCGGCGGCATGGTCACTGTCTCGCTTTCGGGCAAGGGTGACCTCAAGGGCGTCAAGATCGACCCGTCCCTGTTCAAGGAAGACGATGTCGAGGTGCTCGAGGACCTGATCATCGCCGCCCATGCCGACGCCAAGGCCAAGTCGGAAGCCGAGATGCAGCGCAAGATGAGCGAAGTTACCGCAGGGCTTCCCATCCCGCCGGGCATGAAGTTCCCGTTCTAGCAATTGGCTACCGGCGGACCCGAGATCGAACAGCTGATCCAGCTCCTGGCGCGCCTGCCGGGGCTTGGACCCCGCTCGGCACGGCGGGCCGTGCTGCATCTGGTGAAAAAGAAGGAGCAGCTGATGTTGCCCCTGTCGGCCGCACTGGACCGTGCCGTTGCGGCGGTGCGCACCTGCGAGGTTTGCGGCAATATCGATACCAAGAGCCCCTGTTCCATCTGCGCCGATCCACGCCGCGATAATAGCATGCTGATCGTGGTGGAGGATGTTTCCGATCTCTGGGCGCTGGAACGGGCAGGGGTGGGGCTGGTGAAGTACCACGTGCTGGGCGGCGTCCTGTCGCCGCTCGATGGCGTGGGGCCGGATGACATCAGCGCCGATGCCTTGATCGCGCGGGCCCCGCAGTTCGGTGAGATTGTCCTCGCCGTCAATGCCACGGTGGAGGGGCAGACGACGGCCCACTACATCACCGATCGGCTGGCGGGTTCGGGGGCCAAGGTCACGCGGCTGGCGCATGGCGTGCCGGTGGGGGGTGAACTTGACTATCTCGACGAAGGGACGCTGAGCCAGGCGTTGCGGGCGCGGACGGTGATTTGACCTTTTTCGGTCATGTTAGTGGCTAACCGTCACCCCCTCCCAGCCTCCCCCTAGAGGGGGAGGGGTGGCTCCACTCTTGTGGCACGATCGTGCTCATGCACAGATCGGCACCTCCCTCTGGGAAGGGGGAGGCGGGGAGGGGGCTGTTGGGCACGATCTAGTGCACGCCCTTTTCGGGGCGGAAGCCATCGCCGTCTTCCCATTCGGTCTCGTCGAGGGGAGCAAGCTCCTCTTCGTCCACGTCGTCGCCTTCGATGGCGTGGCGGCTGTCTTCATCGTCGGGCGACAGGGCATCAAGGCGGTCATTGGGATCGTTGTCGAAGGTGGGCGCGAGGCCGGCATAGTCGTCGCCGTCATCGCCATTGGCGATCATGGCGCTGAGCTCGTCGATGGCGCGATCGAGTTCGTCCAGGGACGCTGCCGGATCCTGGTCGCCCCAGTCGCCGCTTTCGCGCACGGTGGCCTCTTCGCGCAGTTCGCGCAGGCGGGCCAGGCGGTGGCTGGCGGGGCGGTCATCGCCGTAAAGCAGGTCTTCGATCTCGGTCTGCGTATAGGGCTCGGCAAGGCCGAAGGCTTCGGATGCGTCGCCGGGCTGGATATCCTGGGGAATGATATGGCCTGGATTATTGGGTGCCATGGAGTGAACTCCTTTCAAGTGGTCTGAGCGACAACGCCCCAGCACCGGTCAGGTTCAGACGGGGGCGATCAACTCCTCTGGGCGAACCGGCAGCGCTGCCGTGCGTTCGTCTCCCCAAACGGAGGCAAGAACATTGACCAGATCCATTCGCAAAGGCTCCAAGGTGAGCTGGAAGTGGGGCGCCAATACCGCCCATGGCAAGATCGTGGAGCGCTTCACCAGCAAGGTGACCCGCACCATCAAGGGCACGGAAGTGACCCGCGAGGCGAGCCAGAAGGAGCCTGCTTATCTCATAGAACAGGCGGACGGGGATAAGGTGCTCAAGAGCCGGAGCGAGCTCAGCCTCGACTAGGCGAGGTCGCCCGGTTCGTCCTTGCCGACGATCCTGAGCAGCGGCGCTTCCTCGGCGCCGCCATCCCAGCCGGCCGGGAGCGTCTTGCCGGTCTTGGCTCCGAGTTCGCGCAGCATTTCCACCTGGCGCACGACATTGCCGCGGCCCGAGGAAAGCTGGTCCTTGGCCTTGGCATAGTTCTGCTGGGCCTTGTCGAGACTTTCGCCGACCTTGTCCATGCTGGCAAGAAACCCTGCGACCTTCTCGTAAAGCGCTCCCGCCCGCTCAGCGATCTCGTCGGCATTGCGATGGCGCTTTTCGATGTCCCAGACATTGCGCACGGTGCGCAGCACGGTCATCAGCGTCGTCGGCGTGGTCAGCATCACGCCCTGGCTCATGCCATATTCAACGAGCTTCGGATCGGCCTGGATGGCCGTCGCCAGGGCGCTCTCGATCGGCACGAACATCATGACATAGTCGAGGCTGGACTTGGCGTGCTTGTGGTAGGTCTTCTCGCCCAGCGTACGGATATGGCCGCGTACGGAAACCAGATGCGCCTGCAGGTGGACGTCGCGCGTGTCGTCCGCGCAGTTGGTGTAAGCCTCGAAAGCGGTCAGTGACACCTTGGAGTCGATCACCAGCCGGTCGTCGTTGGGCATCAGGATTTCGACATCGGTGCGTAGTCGCGAGCCGTCGGTGCCGGCATGGCTCTGCTGCGTCAGATACTGCTCGCCCTCCCTCAGGCCCGACCGCTCCAGGATGGTCGAAAGGATCATTTCGCCCCAGGCGCCCTGCGTCTGCGCATTTCCCTTGAGCGCGCGGGTCAGGTTATTGGCCTCGGTGGTGATCTGGGTATTGCTTTCCAGCAATTGGCGGATGCGCTCGCCCATGGTGGAGCGATCTTCGATCAGCCCCTTATGGAACTCGCCGATCTTGTCGTTGAGCGGCTTGAGCAGCGTGTCGACCTGCTCACGATTTTGTCTGGTGAAGGTCTCGCTCTGGTTCTTGAGCACCTCGCCGGCAATGGCCTTGAACTCGTCGGTCATCTGCTGCCGGGCCTGGAGGAACCGCGCCTCGCTGGCCTGGGCCTGTGCGGCCTGTTCGGCCATGCGGGCCTGGGCGGCGGACAACTCGGCCAGGAGTTCGGCATTCTTTTCCTGCAGCCGCTCGATCTGGTCCGCACCGCGCTCGCGCTCCACCCGCACCTGATGGTCCAGTTCGCCGATGCGCCGGTCCCGGTCAGCCAGTTGGGTGGCAAAGCTCTCGCGCAGTTGCCCCACCAACTGCTCACCGGCCTCGGCCGCGCGCCTTGCACTGCTGCCAGAGAGAATGATGACGGCGACAAGGGCGCCGACGGCGATCGTTGCTCCAGCCGCGGCCAGGGCCATGGCAAGGGTTACAGGGAAGCCGGCAATGGCGAAAACGACGGTGTCCATTTCCCAAGTCTAAGCCGATTCGCCTGTTCGCGGAATGTTCTAGACGTCGGTGTCCTCGCGGAATTGCCCTGCATCCACAACCGCGACCAGCCAGGGTTCGCGGCGTTTGATCCAGCCTTCCCGTTGCGGCACGATGGCAACCGGCGCCTCGTCAAGTGAGCCCAGGGCTATTTCGACATGGTCGTCGCTGAGATGAAACAGCGTTCCGCCGCAAACCGGGCAGAAGCTGCGGCCTTCATAGGTCGCATAGTCGCCGGTGACGGTGAACTGGTCACGCCGCCAGTCGGCATAATAAAGAAAAGGTGAGCCGGTTTCTTTGCGGCATTCGGTGCAGTGGCAGAGGCCCGACTTGTAGGGCTCGCCGGTCAGGGTGTAGCGCACCGCGCCGCAGCGGCATCCGCCTTCATAGGTGTGAGCCATGGGGTGTTCCTCCTCAGCGGGCAACGACGGGAAGGGAGCGCGGTTCCGCGTCATGGTTGACCCCGGAGGCGGAAATACCATATCGAAGGGAAAATCCCTCTTTGCCGGACCAATGCCATGGCTATCCGCCCCATTCTTGTCATTCCCGATGCGCGCCTGCGCGCCGTCGCCGATCCGATCGTCGAGGTGGACGACGAGATCAAGACGCTGGCCAAGGACATGCTGGAGACCATGTATGATGCGCCCGGCATCGGCCTCGCCGCGCCGCAGATCGGCGTGATGAAGCGCATCGTGGTGATGGACGTGGCGCCCGAGGGCGAAAAGCCGGACCCGCTGGTGATGATCAACCCCGAGATCACCCATTTCGGCGAGCAGATGCAGGTGACCGAGGAAGGGTGCCTCTCTATCCCCGAGCTCTATTACGAGGTCGAGCGGCCCAACGACGTGACGGTGACCTATACCGATCTCGACGGCAACCAGGTGGAGAAGGTGGCCGAGGGCAAGCTCGCCGTCTGCATCCAGCACGAACTCGATCACCTTGATGGCGTGCTCTATATCGACTACCTCAGCCGCCTCAAGCGCGACCGGGTGATCAAGAAGTTCGACAAGCAGGCCAAGCGAGCTGCCGGCTAATGCCACGGCCTCGTGGTTCGACAAGCTCACCATGAGGCCTACTGCTCGTTCACTGCGTTTGCCGAAGACCTCATCCTGAGCCTGTCGAAGGACGAGGTCGTGCCCAGGAGTTTGCCAATGCGCGTCATTTTCATGGGCACGCCGGAATTTTCCGTTCCCACGCTGACCGAGATCGTCTCTTCGGGCCATGAGGTCGTGGCGGTCTATACCCGTGCGCCCAAGCCTGCCGGACGCGGGCAGGAGGAGCGCAAGTCGCCGGTGCATCTGGCGGCCGAAGGGTTCGGGCTGCCGGTGTTCACGCCCAAGTCGCTCCGGGGCGAGGCCGAGCAGATTGTGTTTGCCAGCCATGGCGCCGATGTTGCGATCGTCGTGGCCTATGGGCTGCTCTTGCCCAAGCCCATTCTCGATGCGCCCGAACTGGGCTGCCTCAACCTCCACGGTTCGCTCTTGCCGCGCTGGCGCGGGGCGGCGCCGATCCAGCGGGCGGTGATGGCGGGGGACGCGCAGACCGGCGTCATGGTCATGCAGATGGACGAGGGGCTCGATACTGGGCCGGTGGCCCTGGGCGAAGTGACTCCGATCGGGCCCGACATGACCGCGGGCGAGTTGCACGACACGATGATGCGGACGGGCGCCGACCTCATGGGCCGGGCGCTGGCGGCGCTCGAGCGCGGCAGCCTCGACTTCACGCCGCAGCCCGAACAGGGCGCGATCTATGCCAAAAAGATCGAGAAGGCCGAGGCGCGCATCGACTGGTCGCGGCCGGCCGACGAGGTTCACAACCATATCCGCGGCCTCTCGCCCTTTCCTGGTGCCTGGTTCGAGCTGGAGCTCGGCGGCAAGCCGGTGCGGGTGAAGGCGTTGCGCTCGACCTTGGGCACGGGCAGTGGGGCGCCTGGAACGCTGCTCGACAACCTGACTGTGGCTTGCGGCACCGGCGCGGTCCGCCTGACGCAGGTGCAGCGCGAAGGCAAGGGTGCCATGGACGCGCAAACGTTCTTGCGCGGAGCAGGGGAGCTGCCGGAGCGGGTTAGTTGATCGAAAAGGCGCGTCGTAAAATGTCGACCAACGCTTCGGCTCCTTGACGATCAAGTTGAATAGACTGAGACGCGATGCCCGGCATTTCTCGATCCGGCCGCCCGTAGGTATTGATCTGAACAAAACCAACGCCATCACGCTCGAAGATAGCGTACCGAGCTTCAACCTCTTGGTGTAGCTGATTACGCTCACTATCGAGCTTTTCGAACCGTCGAACCAAAGCCATGAGTGTCTCCCATCCTCACCTACAGGTATAAGCTCACCATCGAATATGACGGAACCCTCTTTTCGGGCTGGCAGCGGCAGGCGGATCGGCCCAGTGTGCAGCAGGCGCTGGAGGAGGCGATCTTCCGCATGGCGGGGGAGACGGTCACCACCCAGGCGGCGGGCCGCACCGACGCCGGCGTGCATGCGCTGGGGCAGGTGGCGCATTTTGATCTCAGCAGGGAGTGGGACCCGTTTCGCATCCGCGAGGCGCTGAACTACCATCTGCGGCCCGATCCCATCGCCATCATCGCCGCCGAGGCGGTGCCCGATAGTTTCGAGGCGCGGTTTTCGGCTACGGCGCGGCATTACGAATACCGCATCCTCACGCGCCGGGCGCCACCGGTGATCGAGCGCGACCATGTCTGGCACATTCCCAAGCCGCTCGACACCGAGGCCATGGACCATGCTGCAAGTCTGATCCTGGGCCTCCATGACTTCACCACGTTCCGCTCATCGGAATGCCAGGCTAACTCGCCTTTGCGGACGTTGGATAAGTTTTTCGTCCGGGGGGAAATGGACCATGTGGTGATCACGGCCAGCGCGCGGAGCTTTTTGCACCATCAGGTGCGCTCGATGGTGGGTTCGCTGCGCCTCGTGGGCGAGGGCAAGTGGTCGCCCGCCGATTTCCGGGCGGCGCTCGATGCCCGCGACCGCCGCCGCTGCGGGGCGATGGCGCCCGCTGCCGGGCTTTATCTCACCGGCGTCAGCTACTAGGCGACCGGCGGGCCGAGGGCCAGCGTGACAAGGCCGATGGCCAGGAACACCCCGACGGCCTGCGACAGGAAGAGCAAGGCGATCTGCACCGGCTTCAGCGTCACGATGAAACGGCCGATGTTGATGAAGGTGAGGATGGCAAAGACTGCGATGAACAGCAGCAGGATCATGCCCAGCGGTCCGAACAGCGTCGAGACCAGCAGCATCAGCGCCGAAGCGAGGGTCACCCAGTTGGAGGCGACGAAATAGGGGATGAAGCCGTCCTGCCGCCCCATCTGGCGCAGGGCGATCATGGCGGTGACCGCTTGGGTGACGAAGAGGACGAAGTTGACGATGATCGACTGCGTCGCAGCCCCTGAAGGAAGCGGAACGCCCAGCAGCAAGGGCCCGAAACCGGCGAGCGCCATGGCGATGGTCGTGGCGATCAGGCTGCCGACAAGGCCGCGCTGGCTGAAATCGAAGAAGCTGGAGGCTTCGCGCCGGCCCATCACCAGAGCGGCGCAGCCGCGCATCGCCGCGGTCATTTCATCGAGGAAGGTGGTCGGTTTGGCCAAGGAAACTCTCGATGTCAGATCGGCGGAGCAAGGGTGCTCAGCATGTAGAGCGCCATGCGCAGGGCGACAAGCAGCACCACGCTCAAAACTGAAAATGCCGCAGCAATGCCGGTATTCCATTCGGTCGCGCGGCGGGCGAGGCAATAAACGAGGTAGCCCATGCCGGCCCAGGCCAGCATCACGATGGGACCGCCGATCATGGCAAGGAAACCTTCCACGAGAAGGAAGGCGGTAAGGGCATAGACGCCGGGCACGAGGATGGGCAGGAAGGGCGTGCCTTGCTTCAGCAGCTTGCGCGTGAATACCAGGGCCAGCCAGAGGGCGAGGATCGGCACGGCCAGGACCAGGATGGCGGCAAGGACGCCGGGGAGGCTGGGCATGCCGATGCCCATGGCGGCGATGGCGACGGCGACAAAGGCGACAAGGGCGAAAACGATCAGCGCCGTGGCAACACCGGCGGGGGTGAGGGTAAAGCGGTCACGCCAGCCGGGCTCGCCCCGCAGGATCATCGCCCAGCCGAAAGCGGCGTTGCTGACGGCCGACCAGAGTTTCATGCGGACGCCCCGAAAAAGCGCAGCATGAAGTTGCGGTAGATTTCGGTCAAGCCGGTGAGGTCGCTGACCAGGATATGCTCGTCGGCCTTGTGCATGCTGGTGCCGACCAGGCCACATTCGACCACCGGCCCATACTGCGCGATGAAGCGGGCATCCGAGGTGCCGCCGCCGGTGGAATAGGCGGGGCGAATGCCGGTTACGGCCTCTATGCTGTCGCCGAGCCGCGCGACGTCATCGCTGAGTGGCGACAGGAAACTGCGCGACGGCACGCCGGAGACGGCGAAGGTCGCAGTCGCGCCCTTGAGGTCGACGCTGGCAATGCGCGTCTCGACCCACTGCCGCAATGTGTCTGGGGCCCAAAGGTCGTTGAAGCGGATGTTGAAGCGGATGGTGCCGGCGGCCGGAATGACATTGCCGATGGGATTGCCGACATCAATCGAGGTGACTTCGAGATTGCTGGCCGGGAAATGGGTGGTGCCTTCGTCCAGCGGCGTGTCGAGCGCGGAAACGATGCGCGCCAGCGCCGGCAGCGGATTGTTGGCCTTGTCGGGATAGGCGACATGACCCTGCACGCCCGAAACGATGATGGTGCCCGAAAAGGACCCGCGCCGGCCGATCTTGATGCTGTCACCCAGGAACGCTGCCGAGCTGGGTTCGCCCACAATGGCAAAGTCGAAATGCTGCTGCTGCGCCTCGGCCCATGCCATGAGCTTGGCCGTGCCGTTGACCGCATCGGCCTCTTCATCGTTGGTGATGGCCAGCATCACCGTGCCCGCGTCGGCCGGCACCGCGGCCGCGGCGGCCACCATGGCGGCGATCCCCGACTTCATGTCGGCCGTGCCGCGGCCATAGAGTTTCCCCTCATGCTGGCGCGGCGTGAACGGATGGGCGCTCCAGGTGGCGAGATCACCGGGCGGCACCACATCGGTATGGCCGGCAAGGAGGAGCCGCCGGCCCCCATCGCCGCGGATGGCAAAGAGGTTGTCGACTTCGTAGGAGCCGTCGCCGTCAAAGCGCAGGCGGGTGACGGTGAAGCCGATCGCCGTGAGTTCCCGCGCGAGCAGGTCGAGCACGCCGGCTTCGGCCGGGGTGACCGAGGGGCAGGCGATGAGGCGCTCGAGCAGCTCGACGGGATCGATGGCCATCAGTCGCGCAGGAGCTCGTTGATGCCGGTCTTGCTCCGGGTCTGGGCGTCCACCGTCTTGACGATCACGGCGCAGTAGAGGTTGGGGCCGGGCTGGCCATTGGGCAGCGGCTTGCCGGGGAGCGAGCCCGAGACGACCACGGAATAGGGGGGCACCTTGCCCATGTGGATTTCGCCGGTGGCGCGGTCGACGATCTTGGTCGAGGCGCCGATGAAGACGCCCATGGAGATGACCGAGCCTTCGCCGACCACGACGCCCTCCACGACTTCGGAGCGGGCGCCGATGAAGCAATTGTCTTCGATGATGGTGGGGCCGGCCTGCAGCGGCTCAAGCACGCCGCCGATGCCGACGCCGCCCGAAAGGTGGACGTTCTTGCCGATCTGGGCGCAGGAGCCCACCGTGGCCCAGGTATCCACCATCGTGCCTTCATCGACATAGGCGCCGACATTGACGAAGCTGGGCATGAGGACGACGTTGCGGGCGATAAAGGCGGGGCTGCGCACCACGGCGCCCGGCACGGCGCGGAAGCCGGCCTCGCGGAAGGTGTTCTCGCTCCAGCCCTCGAACTTGGTCGGGACCTTGTCCCAAAAGTGCGAACCGCCCGCTGCGCCCTCGATCAGCCGGTTGTCGTTGAGGCGGAAATTGAGCAGGACGGCCTTTTTTAGCCATTGATGCACCTGCCACTGGCCATCAACCTTTTCGGCGACGCGGGCTTCACCCTTGTCGAGGAGCCGCAGCGCTTCGTTGACCGCCTCGCGCACCGGCCCCTGGGTGTTGAAGCCGAGCTCGGCGCGCGCCTCGAAGGCGTCATCGATGGTCTTGGCGAGATCGGCATGCGACATGGGGCGGGGTCCTCTTTGATGCTGGCGGGACCATAGCGGCGAGCGTTCATGTGTCAATGAGCGGGCGTGCAAAAGCGCCGCCTGGGTTGCGGTTTTCGCTTGCTTCGCAGACCGGCTGCGAAGGCGGATCCCGAGACGGCTTTCGCCTCTGTGGGATTATAGTGTGAGACGATTGCCGTCTCGGGACGTCCGGTTTTATGCCGGACACGGGACTCGCGGGATCTCCAACGCTCGCGAAGATTCCGGCCCATGCCTCGACCCGCCCTGGCTGACGTCGCCATGCGCCCGGCCCACTCCCGCCACTGTCGCCTGCAGGCCGCCTGCGCGGGGTGGATGGGAGGAGGATATGCCGGGCAAGAGGGGGCGGGGATAAGTTTGTGTGAGTGCAATCGCCGAACGTCACCCTCGGGTCGAGCCCGAGGGTGAAGGCTGGTGGTGGGGTGGATGGACAGGGGCTAAACAACACCCCCTCCCAGCCTCCCCCTTGAGGGGAGGGAGTGAGGGTGGGGGTTCCGGCGGATTGACTGGCGCCTGAGCGGGTGGAAGGCGCAGAACCCCCACCCTTGATCCCTCCCCTCAAGGGGGAGGGAGACGACTTCTACATCGCGGCTAGAGGAAGCTAGGACCTTCTTCTGGTGAGCGCCGGGAGTGAGTGCCAGCCCCGGAGCGTCACCCTCGGGCTTGCCCCGAGGGTCTTTGCTTCAACCTCGTTCCGCAAGTGTAGAGCCCTCGGATCGAGCCCGAGGGTGACGGCTGGTGGGTGCCCTGTCGGATCGGTTTTCGCCAGCAACCCAGCCCTGCTCTGGGCACACGTTGCAACGTTTGCGTCGGCGTCACATTCTTGATCTAGGGCTTGGCAGCGTCGAATCGAGGTCGTCTTGAATCATTTCAACATCATCGTCATCGGCAGTGGCCCGGCCGGGCGCCGTGCTGCGGTGCAGGCGGCCAAGCTCGGCAAATCGGTGCTGGTGGTGGAAAACCGCCTGCGCCTGGGTGGCGTGTCGGTGCATACCGGCACGATCCCGTCCAAGACGCTGCGCGAAACGGTGCTCAACCTTTCGGGCTGGCGCGAGCGGGGCTTTTATGGCCTCTCCTATCGCGTCAAGAAGGACATCGAGGGCAAGGATCTCGGGGCGCGGCTGCGCATGACGCTGGACCACGAGATCCAGGTGCTCGAGCATCAGTTCAACCGCAATGGCGTGCGCACCTTTGGCGGCATGGCGCGATTTGCCGATACCAACCATGTCGTGGTGACGGCGCCCGATGGCGACGAGACCACGTTCAGCTTCGATCATGCGGTGATCGCGGTGGGCACGACGCCCTACCGGCCAGCCAACATTCCCTTCAACGACTATTCGGTACTCGATAGCGATAGCCTCGTCTCCGAGCCGCGCGTGCCGCGCAGCCTGACGGTGGTGGGTGCGGGGGTGATCGGCATCGAATATGCCACGATCTTTTCGGCCCTCGACGTGCCGGTGACCATCATCGAGCCCAAGGACACGATCCTCGACTTCATCGATCGCGAGATCATCGAGGAATTCACCCATGACCTGCGCAAGCGCGGCATGACCATTCGCCTCGGCGCCAAGGTGGAAAGCGTCGAGCTCGACGAGCAGGGCTGGCCGATCTCGATCCTCGCGGACGGACGGCGCCTTCGTTCGGACATGCTGCTTTATGCCGCCGGGCGCTCGGGCGCCACGGCGAACCTGGGCCTGGAGAATACGGGCATCACCCCGGTCGATCGCGGCCGGCTCAAGGTCGATCCCGTGACCTTCCAGACCAGCGTACGCAACATCTATGCCGCCGGCGACGTGATCGGCTGGCCCTCGCTGGCCTCGACGTCGATGGAACAGGGCCGGATCGCAGCGCTCCATGCCTGTGGTGCGCCCATGCCGCCGGCGCCGGAATTCTTCCCCTATGGCATCTATGCCGTGCCGGAAATCTCGACCGTAGGCCTGACCGAACAGCAGGTGCGGGCGCAGAACATTCCCTATGAGGCGGGCGTCGCCCGTTTTCGCGAAACCTCGCGCGGCCATATCATGGGGCTGCAGTCGGGCATGATGAAGATGATCTTCGCGCTCGACAGCCGCAAGCTCCTCGGGGTCCACATCGTGGGCGAGGGCGCGACCGAACTGATCCATATCGGCCAGGCGGTGCTGAACCTGGGCGGGACGCTGGAATATTTCGTGGAGAACGCCTTCAACTATCCGACGCTGGCCGAGGCCTACAAGATTGCCGCGCTCGATGCCTGGAACCGCATGCCGCGGCATACGCCGATTGCGCAGGTGGGATAGGGCTGCAGTTGAGTTGGCACCCCGCTGAACGTCATCCTCGGGCTTGAGCCGAGGACGTTAGACTTTGCTACAGCATCATAAGTATAGAGCCCTCGGGTCGAGCCCGAGGGTGACATGCTGTGGGAGGTATGACGTGCTGTGAGGATGGGACGCGCTGTGGGGGGTGACGTGCTGTGGCGGGACGCGCTGTGGCGGGACGTGCTGTGGGAGGTGGTGGCTCGTGGTTATCCTGCTGGCGCCTGTCGCCCCTATCTCGTAATCTGCGCCTGCGGAGTTTTTCATGTCTGAACAGTTCGATGCCATCGTGATCGGCGCGGGCCAGTCGGGCCCCTTTCTTGCCGCCAGGCTTGCCGAGGCGGGACGCAAGGTGGCGCTGGTCGAACGGGAGCATCTGGGCGGCACCTGCGTCAACGATGGCTGCACGCCCACTAAGACCCTCGTCGCCTCCGCCCGGGCGGCCTGGACGGTGCGCCGCGCCGGCGACCTCGGCGTGCGCGTGGGCGGGCCCATCACCGTCGACATGAAGGCGGTCAAGGCGCGCAAGGACAAGGTGGTCGGCGCCTCGATCAAGAGCCTCACCGACTGGGTGGCGAGCCTCAAGACGCTCGAATTCATCAAGGGCGCGGGGAGCTTCGTCTCCCCCACCGAAGTGGCCGTGGGCAAGCGGCGGCTGATGGCGCCGCAGATCTTCATCAATACCGGCGCTTCGGCCACCGTGCCGGACTGGCCGGGCATCCACAGCGTGCCCTATCTCACCAATAGCTCGATGATGCAGCTCGACACCCTGCCGGGCCACCTGATCATTGCCGGCGCCAGCTATGTCGGGTTGGAATTTGCGCAGATGTATGCGCGCTTCGGCGCCAAGGTGACGGTGATCGAGCGCGGGCCGCGCCCCGCCAGCCGCGAGGACGAGGACATTTCGGCCGCCATTCGTTCGATTCTGGAGGCGGAGGGTGTCACCTTCCTCTTCGACACCACGATCGAGGCGGTGGCCAAGGCGGGGCACGGCATCCTCCTGTCGCTGCAGACGGGCAAGAAGCGGGCGTCGGTGGAGGGCACGCATTTCCTGGTGGCGCTGGGGCGGACGCCCAACACGGCCGGCCTCAACCTCGGGGCGGCGGGGCTGGCAACGGATGCGCGGGGCTTTATCCCGGTCGACGATCACCTGCGCACCAAGGTGGACGGCATCTGGGCCATGGGCGACGTCAATGGGCGCGGCGCCTTTACGCACACTTCCTATAATGACTTCGAGGTGGTGGCGAACAACGTGCTGGACGGCGGCAAGCGCTCGATCAAGGGGCGCATCCCCGTCTATGGCCTGTTTATCGATCCCCCGCTCGGCCGTATCGGCATGAGCGAGGCGGAGGTGCGGCAATCGGGCAAGAAGGCGCTGATGGCCGTGATGCCCATGAGCAAGGTGGCGCGCGCCCGCGAGCGGAGCGAAACACAGGGCCTGATGAAGGTGCTGGTGGATGCCAGGAGCAAGCAGATCCTTGGCGCGGCCATCCTGGGCATTGGCGGCGATGAGGTGGTGCATTCCCTGCTGCAGCTGATGGCCGCGGGCACGCCCTATACGACCATGATGGAAACGGTGCACATCCATCCCACCGTCAGCGAATTGCTGCCGACGCTGCTGGGCGGGCTGAAGCCGCTGGAATAGCGGGCTCGGGACGGCTGGTGGGTGTGACAGGGTGCCGGTAGACGAGCGCTAGAGATCACCGAAGGCGACAGCCATGCCGCGGCCGCGGGCTTTGGCGGCGTAGCAGGCGGCATCTGCCTCTCCCATGAAGCCCAGGGGCGAGGCTGGTTGGGCGCCGACGGTGGTAAGACCGACGCTGGCGCCGATCCGGTAGTTCCGCCCGGCCCAGGAGAAGTCGAGAGCGCCAATGGCATGGACGATCTTGTCGGCAATGCGCTTGCCGCTCTCGAGCGGGCAATCGTGGAGCAGCACGGCGAACTCATCGCCACCGATGCGGGCCGCAACGTCATGGCTGCGGCACGACCCGCGAATGGTTTCCGCCACCTGCCGCAACAGTTCATCGCCGGCGGCATGGCCGGACGTGTCGTTGACCGGCTTGAAGCGGTCGAGATCGACATAGAGGAGGCAATGGCCGCGGCTGTCGCGCGCCGAGGCGATGGCGCTGTTGAGGGCGCGATCGAAGGCATTGCGGTTGGGCAGGCCTGTCAGGGCATCATGGGCGGCTGAGTGGGCGAGCTCGCGCTGGATGGCCCGGCTCTGCGTCACGTCCTGGAAGACAAGGACAGCTCCGGTCGCCTTTTCTCCCGCTGTCTTGAGCGGTGCCGCCGTGCAGCGCACGTCGCGCCGGGTACCGCCCTTGCCCAGGAGCACCACGTCACCGTCGAGCTGCACCGGGGCGTTCTCCGAAAGGCATTGGGCCACGGGGCAGGGCTGCGCTGCCCTGGTCGCGCCATCGCCGACGACGAACACCGTCGCCACGGACTGGCCCATGGCCTCGGCGGAAGTCCAGCCCGTCAACTGCTCGGCGGCGGGATTCATCAGGACGATCCGGGCCTGCTCGTCTGTCGCGATCATGCCATCGGCGATGGCGTCGAGCGTGACGCGCAGCCGTTCCTTTTCCGCCGCCAGAGCATGTTCGGTGAGCTTGAGGTGGGTAATGTCGGTGTCGGTGCCCAGCGTGCGGGTGGGATTGCCCTCCTCATCCCACTCCACCGGCTTGCCGCGGCTGAGGATCCAGACATAGGAGCCGTCGCGCCGCCGCTCGCGGTATTCGAGGCCATCAAGGCCCTCATCGCCCTTGTCCTGCCGATCGACATTGTCGATGACGTGCTGGAGATCGTCGGGATGGATGCGCTTCAGCCACTCGCTTTGGTTGCCATCCACCTCTTCCTCGGGCGGGATGCCGCGCATCACCCGCCACATGCGGGAGTAGAACATCGTGTCGTTGACGATGTCGTGGTCCCACACGCCCTGCCGGGCGCTTTCGAGCGCAAAGTTCCAGCGGCTTTCCGAATGCGCCAGCGCCGCCTCCGCCTTTTTCTGCAGCTCGATATTAGTGAGCTGGGTGATGACGAAGGCCGGCTTGCCCGTCGTTTCGTCGCGCAGCAAAGCCGCCGCGACCATGACCCAGAGCGGGTGCCCGTCCTTGTGGCAGAAGCGGTGCTCGCCGCGATATTCCTCGGCCTCGTTGCGCATGAGGCGGCGCAGCTGCAGCCGTGCGGTAGCGGTGTCGTCCTTGTGGATGATGTCGAGCACGCTCTTGCCGGCCGCGTCTTCGGCCGTGTGGCCCAGCAGCGCCGTCAGCGCCCGGTTGATGTAGACCACGCGCCCGCTCATGTCCGAGACGATCATGCCTACGGCCGCGCTGTCGACAATGCGGGCCAGCAGTGGTCCGATCTCATCGATGCGGTCGAGGGTCGTCGCCTTGGTGTTCAGCGTGCGCCGGGGCATGGCTCATACTCCGTCAGGCCTGTTAACAACTTGCTGAAGAGGCAGGCAGTTGAGCGGATGTGTCACAAGTTGATCGAAGTAATGAAATCGCGCTCCTGCGCCAGGCCTTGCCACTCGCCGGGGATTTCACTGTCAAAGATCAGGGTATAGGGGCCCTTGTAACCCGCTTCTTCGGCAAGGCGGACGCAGGCGCCGAAATCGGCTTCGTCGAGGTCGCCGTCGATGAAGCTGGCCTTGGCATGGCAGAGTTCGGCCCGGCCGAAGATGGAGCGGAGGTCCGAATATTTCTCAGGACCCTGCCAATTGCCGAAATCGCCCAGCAGCCCGATGCGGCCATCGAGCTTGTCAAGGAGGTAGTGGACATGGGCGGGTTCGGCCAGCAGGTCAAACCAGTTCTCGGTGACGAGCCGAAGGGGCGAGCCGCTATTGCTGTCGGCGAGGGCGGTCAGGGCCTTGATGGAGCGGTCGAGTGCGTCGCGCGTGGGCTTCTGCTTGCCGGCGATGATACGGGCGTGCTCGGCACCCAGTTCATTGGCGGTCTCGATCCAGCCGGCGATCCAGCGCATGTCGCGCTCGCCATGTTCGGGATGGCTGATGTCGCCGGCATCGATCAGGAGGGTCTGCAGGCGCACCTTGGCAATGCGCAGCTGGTCCTTGAGCTCGGTGAGGTAGATGGGGTCGCGGCTGCGCAGGTGGAAGGAAACGATCTCGAGCCGGTGATAACCGTGATTGGCCAGGACCGAGGGGAGGCCCAAGAGCGACTCGGTACCTTCGCCATAGGTCTCCTGCATAGGCCCCACGTCATGGGTCGTGAGGTCGTGCGGATAGGTCGCGCCGAGGAGGCGGTGCAGCGACCAGGTGGAAACGGCGATACGCTCGGCGCTGACGCTCATGATCTCATCCCTTGTGGTTTTTGGATAAGACTGTGCGATGTCGCGCGGTTCCGCGCAAGCGGCGAACTAGCTTGCCTGCCGCTTGGCCAGGTAGATGTGGTCACAGGCGAGGACCGTTTCGCCGCGCTGGTTGAGGACGCGGACCTGTTCGGTGATGCGGCCGTGGTCGGGGCGTTTGGGGTCCGGGTCGAGACCGGTGATGGTGAGCTCGGTGTGGATGGTGTCGCCGATAAAGACCGGCTTGGGAAAGCGCAGGCGCTCGTAGCCGTAGGAGAAGGCGAGGGGGTTGATCTCGCTGGCGGTGAGGCCGATGCCGATGGCAAAGGTCATGGTGCCATGGGCGATGCGCTGGCCCCATGGGCTATCCTTCATCGCTTCGGCATCCATGTGGTGGGGAAAGAAATCCCCGGTATGGCCGGCATGGACCACGAAGTCGGTCTCGGTAATGGTGCGGCCATAGGTCTTGCGGACCTCGCCCAGCTGGTAGTTTTCGAAATGGCGCGGCCGCTCCATCAGAAGCTCTCCCCGAACATGGTGTTGATGGCCGAAAGGATTGACGCGGCGTCCTCGCCCGCCACGAGGCCCTGGTTGAGCCGGCCCGAGGCGGCGTCCTGGAACGGCATGTAGCCGTCGTGCCGCGGCCGCAGCCAGCCGCCTTCCAGCGTCTGGCGCGTGTCGCGGTAGAAGTTGTCGACCGGTGCGTTGACCGCTTCCCTTTCCCAGGCAAGGCCGTGGCCGGGCTGGCCGCCTGATTGAGCATAGAGGCCCGCCTGCGTCGCGGCGCTTGCTACCCAGTAGGCATAGGCGACGGCGGCCTCCCGGTGCTCCGAAAAGGCGGAGACGGCGATGCCGGTGCCGCCGATGGCTGAGCCCACGGGGCCATGGCTGCCGGCGGCGGGGATGTCGGCGAATTTCAGCCGCCTGAGGCGGAAGCCATCGAGCGCATAGCTGACATAGCCGTAGCCGAGCGGCATCAGGGAGAATTGGTCTCCTGTCGCCATCACTTCGTAGGCGGCGATCGGGTCCATGTCGAAATTGTCGGGTGCGATATGGTCGGTGACCTGGCGCAGCGTTTCGATGACGCGGATGCCGTCGTCGAGGGCGATCAGTTCAGCACCCTCGTGCCGGCAGGGCGTGCCCAGATTGGCGGCGAGGGTGAAAAAGCTCATCAGCGAATGGGGCGCGCGCATAGGCAGGATGACCTTGCCCATGCGTGCCAGCGCTGCTGCCTCGGCCCAGCTGGTGACCGGCTTCGGCAGGAGATCGGAGCGATAGACCTGGACCTGCGCGGCGGCATCGATGGGAAAGGCCCATTGGTGACCGGCAAAGTGGTAGCTCGGATAGGACTGGCCAACGCTATGCGCAGCCATGTCGGCGCGTTCGGCCTCGCAGCCGGGGACGTCGAGGGGGGCGAGACATCCCTCCTTGGTGATCTGCCCGACATGGGGGTGGTCGATGACGATGAGGTCATACTGGCGCGCCAGGTCTTCGACCGGAAAGGTCTCGAAATCCTGCAGGCTGCGTTGGTCCCAGGCGATGGCGACGCCGGTTTGCTGCTGCCACTGCGCTGAGGTCGCGACCATGGGGTCGTAGCCGCGCGGGTGGCGCCAGGTCATGCCCTTGAGGGTGATGGTCATAGGCCGAACTCCGCGCGGATGCGCTCGCTCTGCTCGCCGATCAGCGGCGCGGCGCGGCTGGTGCGGGCGCGGACGCCGTTGACCCGCAGCGGCGAACGCGTGGTGGTGATGGAAACATTGTCTTCGCGCGTCACGGTCTGCAGCATGTCGAGCGCCTGGAAGCCTTCGCTCGCCATGAGCTCGGGCCAATCGAGCACCCTGGCGCACCAGATATCGGCGGGCTCGAGGATCGAGAGCCAGTGCGCGGTGGTCTCGGTGGCGATGCGCTGCGCGATGATCTGCTTGATGGAGTCGCGATGGGCAAACCAGCTCCTGGGGTCGGCAAAGGGCGCCAGTTCCGCGATGCCGAGCAGAGCTTCGAGCCTGGGCAGCGGCGTCATGGCGATGGCGATGAAGCCGTCGGCGGTGGGATAAACGCCGTAGGGGGCGGAGAGATAGGCGTGGGCGGAGCGGAACTCGCTCCTTTTGGGCAGGCGCTTGCCGTCGTTGAGATGGGTGGTCAGCACCTCGAACTGGAAATCGACCAGGACTTCGAGGAGGCTGGTTTCGATATGCGCACCCTGGCCGGAAAGACCGCGCCGCACCAGGGCCGCCAGCACGCCCTGGGCGATGGCGGCGCCGGCCAGCATGTCGGCGATGGCAAGGCCAAACGGCACCGGGCCCTGGTCATGATCGCCATTGAGCCACATCACGCCCGAGCGGGCCTGGGCCAAAAGGTCCTGTCCCGGCCGATCGACCCACGGCCCCTCGCTGCCATAGCCGGTGATCGAGGCATAGACGATGCGCGGATTGATGGCCTTGACCGCATCGTAGTCGAGCCCCAGCCGCTCGATCACGCCCGGGCGGAAATTTTGCAGGACCACGTCGGCTCTGGCCAGCAGCTTGCGCAGGGCGGCGAGGTCATCGGGGTTCTTGAGGTCGAGCGCGAGGCTTTCCTTGGACCGGTTTATGGCGTGGAAGATGGTGGAATCGCCGCCGATTTCGGTGTCGCTGAGGTAAAGCCGGCGGCTGAGGTCGCCACCATCGGGCCGCTCGATCTTGATGACGCGGGCGCCCAGATCCTGCAGGCGCAGGCTGGCATAGGGGCCGGACAGGAACTGGCAGAGGTCGACCACGACGAGGCCGTCGAGCAGGGGCGTGTTGGTGTCGGTCATGGTGCGGAACTCGCGCTCAAGGCTTAGCTGCGACAGGGGTGGAGGGCGCGGCGGCGGAGGCGAAGGCGGCTTCCACCAGGGCCATGGTGTGCCAGGCGTCCTCGACGGAGGTGACGAGGACCGCGTCCTCGCCGACGGCAAAGCGCTGGAGGTTGCTCATCGTGCCGATGAAAGCGTGGGGGAACCAGCCGCCGCGCAGTGCCACCTGCTGCCACGGCTCGCCCTTGCGCGCGAACCAGAGCTCGTCGGGTTCGCCTTCGGGATAGTTGAGGAGGAGCCCCAGCTTCACCACGGCTGCGCCTTCGGTGCCTTCGAAGCGGAAGGTGGCGTCCTGGAACTGGCGGCCGAAGTGGTGGTTGTGGTTGATCGATAGCGTGGTGCGCAGGCCGGCATCGAAGTCGATCAGCGCACTGGTGCGGGTTTGCGCCAGTTCGGTCGAGGGATGGCCCATGGTGCGGGCGTGAACGCCGACGGGATTGCCGAGCAGGCCCCGGGTCAGGTCGAGATAGTGGATGGAATGGACGGCGATCTCGACCCGCGGCATGCCCTTGAGAAAGGGGAAGAGCTCCCAGGGCGTGACGAGGTTGAGGTGGACTTCAGTATCGATCAGCGTGCCGAAAAAGCCCTGCTCCAGCGCATGGCCAACGGCCAGCATCATGGGGGCGAAGCGCAGCTGGAAATTGACGGCGGCTACGAGATGTTTCTCGCGGCAGAGCCGGAGGATGGCGGTGGCTTCATCGAGGTCGCGGCCCATCGACTTTTGCAGCAGGACGGCGGCACCGTCCGGCAATTGGCGGAGGACGCCCAGATGCGCCGCCGGCGGCAAGGCAAGGTCGAAGAGGGCGCCGGGCGTGGCGATGGCTTCTTCCAGCGTCATGAAGGCGGGAATGTCCCACATGGCAGCCAGCATACGGGCTTTTTCGGTATCGAGGTCATAAACCCCGGCGACGGGAAAGCCTGCCAGGCGATAGGCCGGAAGATGGGCATCGTTGACGATGCCGCCACCGCCGATGATGACGATGGGCCGTGGCTGGCTGGGCGCCGGCCAGCTCTGGCGCAGGCTGGAAACATCGATGGGCAAGCTGCCCCTCCTCCTCAAGACGCAGCGGCGTCATTCTTATGTGAATAATCTTTTCACATACGAGGGGAGGAGGCAAGGGGTGTGGTGACGAGCGTTGGCGTGGTGGGGGTGGGGAGGGGGATTCCCGCCTGCGCGGGAATGACGATGTGGTTGTGCAGGGCCCTCGGGTCGAGCCCGAGGGTGACGGCCGGTCGGCTGAAGGCCGAGGGTGACGGCCCTGGGGTGCCGGCCGGGGGTGCCGGAGCGAGTATGCGCCTCGATCAGTCGACGTGGAAAACTTCTTCGGTGGAGGCCCACCATTGGCCGTCCTGGCGGGTGGGGAGCGGGGCCTGCATGGGCATGCAGACGGCCCACCATTCCTGCGTGCGGGGGTCTTGGGCCATCTTCGCCATGTCGGCGTCGTGGTCGGTGCCGACATATTCGTAATAGGCGAAAAGGAGGTTTTCCGGCTCGCGCAGGAAGATCGAATAGTTGCGGATATTGCTGGCCTTGATCTGACGGAGCACGTCGGGCCAGACGGCGGCGTGGATGCGCTTGTATTCGGCGATCTGCTCGGGCTTGAGGCCGATGACGGACCCGTAGCGTTGCATCTTGGTGTTCTCCTTCATGGGCGGACCCCCACCTAACCTCCCCCTGTTAGGGGGAGGGACTGGCTGGTGGGTGGGCAGGATCGTGCCAGAAACTGGATCGGTCCCTCCCCCTCTTCAGGGGGAGGTTAGGAGGGGGTGTGACGCTAGACCTTGTAGATCCGCTCGGCATTGCGGTGCAGCAGCTTGGCTTTTTCGTCGTCGCTGGCGCCCTTGATGATGTCGTGCGTGGCCTCGACCCAGCGGGTGAGCGAGCCGGTGAGGGTGACGACGGGGTGGTCGGAGCCCCAGACGACGCGATCCCAACCGAAGCAGTCGATGACATGCTCGACATAGGGGCGGATGGTGTCCACGGTCCAGCCGGGGCCGGCATAGGCGACGACGCCGGAAATCTTGGCGTTGAGATTGGGCAGGCGGCTGATGCGGCGGATATTGTCGCGCCACGGGTCGAGGCCGGTGCCGGTGATGTCGGGCACGCCGCAATGGTCGAGGATGAAGCTGACATCGGGTGCACGCTCGACCAGCATCTGCCCGATGGGCAGCTGGTCGGCGCGGACGCAGAGGTCGAAGCTCAGGTCGTAATCGGGCA
The DNA here is from genome assembly GCF_036563435.1 of Devosia sp. GTDB lineage: Bacteria > Pseudomonadota > Alphaproteobacteria > Rhizobiales > Devosiaceae > Devosia. The sequence continues at coordinate 202,937 of NZ_DATCMJ010000012.1, read as the reverse complement.
GGTGCCGGATGTTTTCGACAAAGAGGTCGGACTGGCTGAGCTCGTCGGGCGCCTCGTGAAGGATGCGCCGCACGCCCTTGACCTGCGGCTGGTCACTAAGGCGCTCGATGTGGTCGACAAAGGTCGTGTGCTCGGGCCGGCAGGCGGCGATGGCGCCGACCACTTGCGGCAACTCTAGGACAAACTCGGTCTCGGCCTGCATGTCGGCTTCGGCGACGTCGACCTCCATGTGGAGCGCCGATTCGATGCCGAGCGGCACCGCTTCGGCAAGGTAGTCCTCGATGCTCCAGCGTTTGTTGATGGCCGGGGCGCCCGAGAGCCAGGGATAGGAGAACTTCTCGTTGTAGATCAGGTGCAGGTGCGTATCGAGGATGCGCATCTTGGTTTCCTCCCATGTGCCACGCCCTCGTGGTTCGAGGCTCGTGAAGAACTCGCACCTCACCATGAGGGCTACTGAAGCGCCGCACCAGGGCGTGGCGCCATCCTAACTTGCAGAACGCTGTGAGATCTCCTGGCCCGCCTGCTGCAGGAGCTTGAGCACGGCGTTCATGTTGGGGGCGTCGAGCTTGTCGAGGCGCTGCGTATAGGGGCAGGTGAGGACCGCGATGACCGAACCGAGCGGGCCAAAGATGGGCACCGAAAGGTTGGAAACGCCCGAGACCTGGGCGCTGGGCATGGTTTCGTAGCCCTGCTCGCGCACGCCCTCGAGCCGCGCTTCGAGCCCCTTGGGCATCTTTTCGGGAGAGCCGATATCCTGCTCTTCCAGCATCAGCCGCCGCTCTTCGGGCGTCGCGAAGGCGAGGAAAACGTGGCCTGAGCCGGTATTGACCAGACCGATGCGTGAGCCGACGCGGATCGAGACGTTCCAGTAGCCGGGCCCGTCGACCTGGGCGATGACGACGAGGATATTGCGGTCCTGGACCACCAGATGCACGGCCTGCTCGGCCTTGAGGGCAAAGGAGCGGAGGACCGGCATGGCCTGGCTGATCATGCGCGACATGGGCGGGCGCGCATGGGCCAGTTCGAAGAGCTTGAGGGTGATTTCGTAGCGGTCTTCCTGGGTGCGGCGCACATAGTTGCGGCGCACCAGCCGGTCGAGCATGCGGTAGATCTCGTTGGGCGTGCGGTCGAGCGCCTTGGCGATTTCCGCCTGGCTCAACCCGTCGGCCGTGGCGGCGAGGAGCTCAAGAATGTCGAGCCCCTTGTCCAGCGCCGGCGCGCGATAGCGGTCTGCATCCTCGTCGATCGTCACCGATATGTCCCCCAACGGCGCTGAAACGCTATCCGAAAACCTGCCAAACGCCAGCAGAGTGTTAGCACATTGCCAGCAGCGCGGGCGCGCCTTGGGCGATCCCGCCTTGCCGGTTGACGAGCGCTGTCACATCTGCTTACCTACGAATAGACTTTTCAAATATGGATGATCAAGCCCAAAGGGGCTGCTCCGGAAGGTCAGTGGAGGAAAACAATGGCAACCAGGTTTCTGGCGAGGGCGCTCCTCGCCTCTTGCGCGTTGACGGCCGTCATCGGTTCGGCTGGGGCGCAGGAATTCGATTACGGCAAGTTCGACGGCTATACCCTCAAGGTCAAGCTGATCGGCGGCACGCAATACGAGAAGCTCTATACCCGCATTCCCGAATGGGAGGCGCTGACCGGCGCCAAGGTCGAGATCGTTTCGTCCAAGAACCACTTCGACCTCGACCGCGAGATCAAGCAGGATATCGCGACCGGCCAGATCACCTGGTGCGTGGGTTCCAACCACACGAGCTTCGCCCCCCAGTATGGCGATCTCTATATCGACCTGGCACAGGTGATCCCTGGCGAAGAACTGGCCAAGTATGTGCCGGGCACGCTGCAGTCCGCCATGGTGGACGGGCGCCTGGTGCAGCTGCCGCGCGTCACCGACGTGTCCAACCTCTACTACCGCAAGGACCTTTACGAGGACCCGGCCAAGCAGGAAGCCTACAAGGCCGAGTTCGGCGTGGACCTTGCCGTGCCCACGACCTATGACGAGCTCAAGCAGCAGATCATCTTCTTTGCCGATCCGCCGAACCTTTACGGCACCGCCTTTGCCGGGAAGGACGAAGGCCTCTCCGGCCGCTTCATGGAAATCCTGCGCGCCAATGGCGGCGATCTGTTCGACGAGAACTGGAACCCGACCTTCAATTCGCCCGAGGGCGTGGCCGCCCTGCGGTGGTTCGTCGACATCTATGAGGCTGGTGCGGTTCCGGCCGGTACGGTCAACTATACCTGGGACGATATCGGCCAGGCCTTTGCTGCCGGCCAGCTCGCCTTCGACCTCGACTGGCCCGGTTTTGCCGGCTTCTACAGCGACCCGGCGGCCTCCAAGGTTGCCGACAATCTCGGCTTCGCCGTGGCTCCCGTGGGCTCTGCCGGCAAGCGCGGCGCCTGGTCAGGCTCGCATTCCTTCTCGGTGACCGAAGCCTGCGACAACAAGCCGGCAGCCGTGAGCTTTGCCGTGTTCATGACCAATGACGACAGCGAGCTGATGGAGGCCCAGGCCGGCAACCTGCCGACCCGTACCGCGACCTTCGACCAGGCCATCGAATACTTCAACACCAACGACAAGCCGGCTTTGGCCGAGATGTTCCCCATCTTCCAGGCCTCGCTCGCCGAAGCCCGCACGCCGCCATTGATTCCGCAGTGGATCGAGGTCTCCAACGTGCTCTGGCCACAGCTGCAGTCGGCGATCGTGGGTGAAAAGACCCCGCAGGAAGCCCTCGACCAGGCGGCGGACGATGCCCGCGTGATCCTTGAGGATGCGGGGATACTGTAAGCATCGGATGCCGGGGTAATGTCCGGCACCATTCCACACGCGATGTCATTCCGGCCTACGTGTCGCTTCGCGCACGAAGGCAGGCTCCGGCCGGAATCCATGCGCAAGGCTTTCCGCATCTTCGATGTGGAGGAATTCGGACATGGATCCCGGCCTGCGCCGGGATGACTCCGTGTTGTTGATAGCTGGGGATTCGACCAGCCGTAGGATCAGGGTCTTGACCACAGCCACCCACACATATTCCCAGCCGACGGCGAGCGAAGGGATCACCGCGTTCTTCCGCTCGCCGCGCGCGGTGCCTTACCTCCTGCTGCTGCCGGCGATGATCGTCATCGTGGCGGTGGTGCTGGTGCCGCTGATTGTCTCGTTCTGGACGAGCTTCACCAACTACAACCTGACCAAGCCCGATACGCTGTTCAACTTCATCGGCTTGCGCAATTACCAGCGCCTCCTGGGCAATGACGAGTTCTGGTGGGCGTTCGGGCGGACGTTCCTGTTCGTCACCATCACGCTCAACCTCGAAATGGTGCTGGGCCTGGGGCTGGCGCTCCTGGTCAACAAGATCACCTATGGGCAGCGAGCGCTGCGCACCATCATGATGTTTCCCATGATGTTCTCGCCCATCCTCGTGGGCTTCCAGTTCAAGTACATCTTCAATGACTCGATCGGGCTGGTGAACAATGCCCTGTTCGACCTGGGCCTGATCAACCAGCCGATCCCGTGGCTGGTCGATGGTACGCTGGCCAACTTTTCGATCATCTTCGCCGAAATCTGGATGTCGACCTCGATCTTCGCGATCCTCCTGCTGGCGGGGCTGATGGCCCTGCCCAAGGAGCCGATCGAGGCGGCAAAGGTGGATGGCTGCAATCCGTGGCAGGTGTTCCGCCACATCACACTGCCTTTCCTGATGCCCTTCGTCTATATCGCCATGACCATCCGGTCGCTCGATGTCGCCCGGGCCTATGACATGATCCGCATCATGACCAATGGTGGGCCGGCTGGGCGGACCGAGCTCATCTGGACCCTGATGACCCGCATCGGCTACCAGAACTCGCAAATGGGTGCGGCCAATGCCATGGGCTATGTGTCGATCATCCTCTCGATCGTCTTCACCTTCTATTTCTATCGCAAGCTGACGGCCGCCCGCACCTTCATGGGAGGGGCCCAATGAGCGCCATGACCATCGAGAAACCCTGGCAGCGCTGGCTGATCCGCCTTGGCGTGTTCATCGCCATGCTGATCCTGACCGTGCCCGGCCTCTGGGTCGTGCTCACCGCCTTCCGGCCCAATATCGAAGTGCTGGCGCGGCCCGCCGTGTGGATCCCGCAGCAGTGGACGCTGGACAATTTCCAGCGCCTATTCGGCCTGTCGAGCGCCCAGCAGGGCCTGCCGGTGGCGCAGTATTTCATCAATTCGCTGGTGATTTCGGTCACCTCGACCGTGGTCGCGGTGGTGATCGGCATGGCGGGCGGCTATGCCTTTGCCCGCTATCGCTTCCGCGGCAAGGCCACGCTGTTCCTCGCCTTCATGCTGTCGCGTACCGTGCCGGGCGTCGCCCTGTCGCTGCCGCTCTTTATCCTCTGGGCGCGGCTGGGCATCATCGATACCAGCTTCGGGCTGATCCTGGTCTACATGGCCATCAACATCCCCTTCACCATCTGGCTGACCGACGGCTTCTTCCGCCAGATCCCGGTGGATTTGAGCGAAGCGGCGCAGATCGATGGCTGCACGCCCTGGCAAGCCTTTTGGAAGATCGAGTTTCCGCTGGCCCGCTCGGGCCTGGCATCGGCGGGCATCTTCGCTTTCCTCACCTCGTGGAACGAGTATGCCCTCGCATCGCAGCTGACGCGCACCACCGCGAGCAAGACCATGCCGGTCGGCCTCATGGACTTCACCGCCCAGTTTACCGTGGACTGGACCGGCATGAGCGCCATGGCCGTCCTCATCATCATTCCCGCTTTGGTCCTGACCTTCATCGTGCAGAAGCACCTGATTGCCGGTCTGACCTTTGGCGGCGTCAAGTAAGGAAAGCCGATGGCACAGGTTCGCCTCGACAAGGTTCGCAAGAGCTACGGCAAGCTCGAAACGGTGCATGGCATCGACCTCGAGATCGCCCATAACGAGTTCGTGGTGCTGGTGGGGCCCTCGGGCTGCGGCAAATCCACGACACTGCGCATGATCGCGGGGCTCGAGGACATCTCGGGCGGCACGATCACTATCGGCGACCGCGTGGTCAACGACCTGCCGCCGCGTGCACGCAATATCTCCATGGTGTTCCAATCCTACGCGCTCTATCCGCACATGACGGTGCGCGACAATCTGGGCTTCGGGCTCAAGATCGCGAGGACCGACGAGGCGGAAATCCGCCGCCGCGTCGACGAGGCCGCTGAAATCCTGGGGCTGGGGCCCTATATGGACCGCCTGCCGGCCAACCTGTCGGGCGGGCAGCGCCAGCGCGTCGCCATGGGCCGCGCCATCGTGCGCCACCCGGACGTGTTTTTGTTCGACGAGCCGCTATCCAATCTCGATGCCAAGCTGCGCGGGCAGGTGCGGGTGGAGATCAAGAAGCTGCACCAGCGGGTGCAGACCACGGTGATCTATGTCACGCACGACCAGATCGAGGCCATGACGCTGGCCGACCGCATCGTCATCATGCGCGACGGCCATATCGAGCAGGTGGGGACACCCAGCGAAGTGTTCGAGAACCCGGTCAATACCTTCGTTGCCGGCTTCATCGGTTCGCCGCCGATGAACCAGCTCGATGCGGTGGTGGTGGGCGGCCGGGCGCGGCTGAGCGACGGCATCGAGGTGCCGCTTCCCGCCGGGCTGCCGGTGAGCGAAGGGCAGGCGATCGTCCTGGGCTTCCGCCCCGAAAGCTTTGCCCCGCGCGGCCACTCGCTGCATGGGGATGGGCAGGCGCTGGCTGTGCGTAGCACGGTGATCATCGCCGAGCCGCTGGGGACGGAGACGATCCTCTTCGTGTCGCTGGGCGGCAAGGATGTGCAGGGCAAGATGCTCAATCCGCGCGTGGTAGCGCCGGGGGAAGAGCTGGACTTCACGCTGGACCTGACGCGGCTGCATGTCTTCGACAAGGCCACGGGGCGGAGTGTGCGCCTGTGATTGTGCACTGCACGATGACCCCCTCCCTCGGTCCCTCCCCTCAAGGGGGAGGGAGGCGATGTGGCGCGCTCGGCGAACATGCACCAGCTTTCTCGGCTCTTTTGCATCCCTCCCCCTTGAGGGGAGGGACCGAGGGAGGGGGTCGCGGGGCTATTGCCCTGATGGGAGGGCGTCACCATGGCTAGGATCGTCCGCGTCGACCTCGTCATGGTCGACCTCAAGCCCAAGGTGAAGCGGGTCGATGCGATCCAGAGCTTTGTTTCGCAGGAAACGCCGATCGTGCGGATCACCGACAGCGATGGGGTGGTGGGGACGGGCTATAGCTATACGATCGGCACCGGCGGCCACTCGGTCATGGCGCTCTTGGAGCGCACGCTGGCGCCGGCGATCATCGGCCGCGATGCCTATGACATCGAAAGCATCTGGCGCGATCTGCTGTTCCTGACGCATGCTACGACAGTGGGCGCCATCACGGCCATTGCCATGGCCGGGATCGATACGGCGCTCTGGGACCTCAAGTGCCGCAAGCTCGGCCTGCCGCTCCACAAGCTGGCGGGCGGGGCGCAAAAGGATGTGCCGCTCTATACGACCGAAGGCGGCTGGCTGCATCTGGAGGAGGCGGCGCTGGTGGAGGATGCGCTGCGCGCTCGGGAAAACGGCTTCGGCGGCTGCAAGCTCAAGGTGGGCCGCCCGCTGCACGAGGATGTGCGCCGCATCGCGGCGGTGCGCGAGGCGGTGGGGCCGGGTTTTGAAATCTTCACCGACGCCAACCAGGCCTTTGCCGTCGACGAGGCGATCCGCCGGGCGCGTGCCTATGAAGGGCTCGACCTCGGCTGGCTCGAGGAGCCGCTGCCGGCCGACAACATTTCGGGGCATATCAGGCTATCGCAACATACGAGTCTGCCCATTGCAGTAGGCGAGAGCCTCTATTCGGTCAGCCACTTCCGCGAATATCTGCAGCACCATGCGGCCAGCGTCATCCAGGTCGATGTGGGCCGCATCGGCGGCATCACGCCCTGGCTCAAGGTGGCGCATATGGCCGAGGCGTTCAACGTGGCGGTCTGCCCGCATTTCCTGATGGAACTGCACGTGTCGCTCTGCGCCGCAGTGCCCAATGCGCGCTGGGTTGAATATATTCCGCAACTGGACGAGCTTACCACCCAAGGCATGCTGATCGAGAACGGCCGCGCCCGCCCGTCCGACGCGCCCGGACTTGGCATTGCCTGGGACTTTGCCGCCATAGACCGAATGGCGGTCGAGGGCAGCCGCAACACCATTCAGTAGGAACACAGCATGGCCGACATTTCCGGGAAGATCGTTCTTATCACCGCCGCCGCCCAAGGCATCGGGCGCGCCTCGGTCGAGGCTTTTGTTGCTGCGGGCGCCAAGGTGATCGCCACCGACATCAATGCGGTCAAGCTGGCCGAGCTCGAGGGCATGGCGGGGGTGACCACGCGGGTGCTTGACGTTCTTTCGGCTGATGCGGTGCAGCAGGCGGTGAACGAGATCGGGCGTATCGACGTCCTTTTTAACTGCGCCGGCGTCGTCCATTCCGGCACGGTGCTCGAAATGAGCGACAAGGACATGGACTTCGCCTTCGACCTCAACATCAAGGCGCAGATCCGCACGGTGCAGGCCGTGCTGCCGCAGATGCTGGAGCGCGGGGATGGCGCCATCATCAACATGGCGACAGTGGCCAGCTCGATCAAAGGCGTGCCCAACCGGGCGGCCTATACGATCAGCAAGGCCGCCGTGATCGGGCTGACCAAGTCGATCGCCGCCGACTACACCACCAAGGGCATCCGCGTGAACGCGATCTGCCCCGGCACGGTGGATTCGCCGAGCCTGCATGAACGCTGGCACGCCACGGGCGACTTCGAGGCGGCCAAGGCAGCGTTTATCGCGCGCCAGCCGATCGGGCGGATTGCAAGGCCGGAGGAGGTGGCGGACCTGGCGGTTTACCTGGCAGGTGCGACCTATACGACGGGGCAGATCCATATCATCGATGGCGGCTGGACGGCGTAGCTCCCCTCTACCCTTGCGGGAGAAGGGAAGCGGGGTGATCGAATATGTGGATCACCTGCATGAGCATTTCCTCGATCCCTGCGTGATCCGCAACGCCGCTTACATGCTGCAAGAAGTGGCGGGGTTCTGGATCGAGATGAAGCCGGAGGCGATCCGGGAGTATGTATTCAGGGGTAGGCCCTAAAACCCCGCCACCAGATACTGCCCCATGAACCACACCTCGCGCGCCAGGAAGGGCAGGGTCGTTTGCCAGGTCTGGTAGCGGCTGGTGGGGGTGGGGGAGGGCTGGGCGGCAATGCCGAGGCGGTCGGCGATCAGGACGGCGCGGCGCATGTGGAGCGGGTCGCTGACCACAAGGACCGAGGCGAGCCGGTTTTCGGCAAGTACGGCGCGGGCGAATGCCACGTTCTCGATCGTGGTGCGGGACTTGTCCTCGAGAAGGATGGCCTCGGCGGGCACGCCTTCGGCCAGCAGCCAGTTGCGGCTGGCTTCGGCTTCGGTCAGGTCGTCTTCCGGGCTGAGGCCGCCGGTGACCACGATATGGCCGACCTGGCGCGACCTGTAGAGGTCGCGCGCATGGCGCAGCCGCTCGACCAGCACGGGGGTCGGAGTAGAGCCAATGACGGCCGCGCCCAGGACCAGCGCGGCATCGGCCTTGTCGGGTGAACTGGCGCCAGCATAGCGCCAGATGTCGAAGGCGATGCCGCCGCTGACCACGAGCACCAGCACCGTCACGGCGAGGATGAGCTTATAGACGCGCCGTGCCAGCGCCCGGATCACCATTCGCTGGCAGAGGCCTGACCGGCTTGCATCAGTTGGCCCATTCTCCACCGCGCATGACGGGCTCGGTCGTGCCGTCGGCATGGACGCCGTCGATGTCGATCTTGTCCGAGCCGATCATCCAGTCGATGTGGATGTTGGAGCTGTTGCCGCCGCGCTCGGCGATCTGCTCCGGCGTCAGCGACTTGCCGTCGACGAAGCAGTCGGCATAGCACTGGCCCTGCGCGATGTGGCAGCTGGCATTCTCGTCATAGAGCGTGTTGAAAAAGAGGATGCCCGAGGCCGAGATCGGCGAGGAGTGGGGCACCAGCGCCACTTCGCCGAGGCGCCGCCCGCCCTCGTCGGTGTCGAGCACCTTGTTGAACAGGTCCTGGTTCTTGGCCGCCTTGAATTCGACGAGCCGGCCGCCTTCGAAGCGGGCCTGCATTTCCTCGATCAGCGCGCCATTGTGCGACAGCGGCTTGGTGCCCGCGACATAGCCGTCGACGCGCAGCTTGTGCGGCGTGGTGAAGACCTCTTCGGTCGGGATATTGGGATTGCAGGTGATGCCGTTCTTGGCTTCCGAGGCGCCGCCCTTCCAGCGATGTCCGTCCGCGAGGCCGACGGTGAGGTCGGTGCCGGGACCGGTATACTTGAGGGAAGAGAAGTTCTTGTCGTTCAGCCAGGTCCAGCGGCGCTTGAGGTTGGCATTGTGCTCGGCCCAGGCGGCGATGGGATCGTCCTGGTCGACGCGCGAGGCCTTGAAAATGGCGTCGGCGAGCTTGCGTACCGCTTCTTCCTCGTTGTCGTTGGGGAAGACCAGCTTGGCCCAGGCGGGGCTCGGATAGGAAACGATGTTCCAGTTGATGTCGAAGCCGGTAATGAGTTCGAGCGCCGGGCGGTAGGCGGCGGAATTGGCGCGCATGGCGCGGGTGACCTTGTCGGGATCCTGGCCAGCCAGCATCATCGGGTTGTCGCCGGCAATGGCGAGGCGCGCTGCGTTGTTCTTGAACGCTTCGGCCATGCCCGAATAGAGCCAGCCGGCGGCCTTGTCGAAGCTGGCCGAATTGGCATGCCGGTAGCGGGCCAGCGTTGCTTCCTCATCGGAATAGATGGTGGTGACCAGGCCCGCGCCGGCCTTATAGGCATGCTCGGTGATGCGGCGCACCAGGGGCGCTGCCGTCATCGGCGCGGTCATCACCAGGTCCTGGCCTTCGGCCAGCTGCAGGCCGACCTTGATGGCGACCTGGGCCAGCTTGTCGAGCTTGACGGGATCGATGGGGGAAGTGGTCATCTGGGCGATTGCCTCTGTTGAGTCTGGTTGGCCGGAGCCTAGTCCGGTGGGCAGCGCAAGGCCAGCCCGGGAAAAGTGCTAAATTTTGACCTGGATCAAGTCGCCGACGGCTATCGGGGTTCAAATGCCATGACACGTCAAGGAGACATGAAATGGCAGCAGGTTTGGGAATGTTGGCGCTCGCGGTAGCCGGATTGTTCGGCATATTCATGACCGCGCTGGGCTACGCGCAGTGGAGCACGCGCGGCATCGAGGTGCACCGCGCGGAATAGCCACGGGGCGCCCGAGGTCGTCCCCCTTGCTTTAGGGCTCCGGGCGCGCCATGTGCGGGGGACACGAACCCGGGACGCCCATGTCAGCTCCACCTGCCCGCCGCCGCGCCCTGATGCTGGTGAACCCCAATTCCCGCCGGGGCGGCGCTTCGCTCGAGCCGGTGATCGCGCGATTGCGCGCGGGCGGGGTGGATGCGGTGATCGAGCGGTTCGACACGTCCGCCGAAGTGTCGGCCGACATTGCCCGGCGGCGGCACGAGGCAGACCTCGTGATCGTCTGCGGCGGCGACGGCACCATCAATTCGGCAGCCAAGGGCATTCTCGAAACTGGCCTGCCCATGGGCATCATGCCCATGGGCACGGCCAATGACCTGGCCCGGACGCTGGGTATTCCCGACGATCTCGTCAAGGCGGCCGATGTGATCCTGGCCGGCCATACCAGCCGCGTCGACCTGGGCGAGGTCAATGGCCACCCATTCTTCAACGTGGCAAGCCTTGGCCTTTCGGTTGACCTCGCCAAGGGCCTGACGCCCGAAAGCAAGCGGCGCTGGGGCAAGCTCGGCTACGCGATCGCAGCGTTCAAGGTGCTCATGCGCGCCAAGCCGTTCCGGGCGGAGATCATCAGCGACGAGGGCCGCGTCTCGGTCAAGACGCTGCAGATCGCGGTGGGCAACGGTGTCCACTATGGCGGCGGCACGGTGATCCATGCCGATGCGACCATCGAGGACGGGCACCTCGACCTCTATTCGCTCGAGCTCAAGAATGTCTGGAAATTCGGCCTGATGCTGGGCGCCTTCCGTCGCGGCGAACACGGCGCCTGGGACGAAGTGCGCACCGCCAAGAGCACCGAGTTCGACATCCGCACCCGCGAGCCGATGCCGATCAATACGGATGGGGACCTGGTGACGCAGACGCCGGCGCATTTTGTCATTCGGCCGAGTGCGGTGACGGTGTTCAGTCCGGGGTAGTTGGGGGGGGGCGAATAGCGGCGGGTGATTTCTGCTTCCCTCTTGGCGAGGAGCAAACCCACCCCCACCCCCAGCCCCTCCCCGCAAGGGGGAGGGGAGACGAGGCCCGAGCAGCGGTGCGTATCGGTGACTTGTCTGAAACGGGCTAGTCTGCCCTTCTCCCCTCCCCCTTGCGGGGAGGGGTTGGGGTGGGGGTATGCTGGGGCATGTCCATTGCTCGTGCCCGTCAACTTCGCGCCGACCAGACGCCAGCCGAACGCCGGTTCTGGCAGATCGTCTGGAGCTTCCGCAAGCAAGGGTACCATTGGCGCCGGCAGGTGCAGATCGGCCCCTTCTATGCGGACTTTGCCTGCCACCATGCCGGCGTGGTGGTGGAGCTGGATGGCCTCAGCCACGACAATGAAGCGGCGCAGGACTATGACGCGCGGCGTACGGCATACTTACGCTCGCGCGGGTATGAGGTGCTGCGGTTCAGCAATGTGGAGGTGCTGAGCAATCCGGAGAGCGTGTATCTGGCGCTGGAGCAACTGCTGCGGAGCAAGCCCACCCCCCACCCCTGCCCCTCCCCGCAAGGGGGAGGGGAGACGCGCCCGCAGACCGGTGGGTGAGTAGAACAGCGTTGCCGGTTTGCATCATCTTCTGCAACGCTGCAATTAGGCGGTTGGCAAAGGCGAACGGCTTCGCTACAAAACGTCCACCGCTTCAGATCACGAACAAGGGAGGCGTTGTTTTGGCAGGCACATTCATCGACCTCCTTTCCGGCAAGCCTCGTCGTTAGGTTCTTGCCCGCGGTCCTCCCAGTCGACCGCAGCGGTTTCTCCATCACAGCCCATTTGATCTGACGGGATCATCTCGCCTCCCGCTTCGGCTGTGCCTTTCATCCCCTTGTTGAGGGCCGGTTGCCGGAGAACGGCGCCGGACTGCCAAATGAGTCGCAAGAAACTCGATTTCCGTGCCGACGCCTATCGCAACGTGCTCGGCTTTGTCTTCCGCCGGTGGTCTTCCCGGCCGGCAATCATCTCCGTCATCTGTCTGCTGGTGATCACCTCCACGCTGGCCGAGGTCATGGTGCCGGTGTTTTCCGGCCAGATCGTCGACGCCATTGCCGGCGGGCAGACCTCGGCGGTTGCCGAGGCGGTTCGCGCCTTCCTGATCGTGGTTGGCCTGGGGCTGGCCAGCGTGGTTTTGCGCTGGTTCATCTTCCAGGGCGTCATCCGGCTGACCATCCGCATGATGGCCGAGCTGGTGAACGATGGATTTCACCGCGTGCAGCGCTTTTCCACCGACTGGCACGCCAACAGCTTTGCCGGGTCCACGGTGCGCAAGATCACGCGCGGCATGTGGGCGCTGGATTCGCTCAATGACCTCCTGCTGGTGATGCTGCTGCCATCGGTGGTGATGCTGGTGGGTGCGAGCGTTATCCTGGGCTCCTACTGGCCAGTGATGGGCCTGATCGTGGCGCTGGGCTCGGTGATCTACATCGCCGTCACCGTCATGCTGTCGATGGGCTATGTCTCGCCGGCGGCAAGCCTTGCCAATGCCTGGGACACCAAGCTGGGCGGCGCCTTGGCCGATGCGGTGAGCTGCAACTCGGTGGTCAAGGCCTTCGGTGCCGAGGATCGCGAGGAGGATCGCTTGCGCCACGTGCTGGGCAAGTGGGACATCCGCACCCGCCGCACCTGGAAACGCGGCACGCTGAGCGGCACGATCCAGGGCTTCATGATGGTGACCATGCAGGCGGGCATTTTGGGCACCGGGCTGCTGATGTGGCAGCAGGGGCTGGCCTCGCCGGGAGACATCACCTTCGTCCTCGCCATGTTCTTCGTCCTGCAGGGTTATCTGCGCGACGTGGGCCAGCATATCCGCAACCTGCAGCGGGCGGTCAACGACATGGAAGAACTGGTCGCGCTCGACAGGATGCGGCTGGGCATCGAGGACCGCAAGGGCGCGCCGCCGATCCGCATCGGAGCGGGGGCAATCGCCTTCGACCGGGTGACCTTCCAGTATGGCTCGCATCCGACCCCGCTCTATCGCGACTTCTCGGTCTCGATCGCGCCGGGCGAGCGGGTGGGCCTGGTCGGCCATTCGGGATCGGGCAAGACGACCTTCGTCAAGCTGATCCAGCGGCTCTATGACGTCAATGGCGGGCGCATCACCATAGACGGGCAGAACATCGCCGAGGTGCAGCAGTCGAGCCTCAGGTCGCAGATTGCCATCGTGCAGCAGGAGCCGATCCTGTTTCACCGGACGCTGGCCGAGAACATTGCCTATGCACGGCCCGGCGCCACGCGCGCCGAGATCGAGCGGGCGGCGCGGCAGGCCAACGCGCATGACTTCATCGTCAACCTGCCCAAGGGCTACGAGACCCTGGTGGGCGAGCGGGGCGTCAAGCTTTCGGGTGGCGAACGGCAGCGCGTGGCCATTGCCCGGGCCTTTCTGGCCGATGCGCGGGTGCTGATCCTCGATGAAGCGACCTCGAGCCTCGACAGCGAGAGCGAGGTGCAGATCCAGGAGGCGATGGAGCGGCTGATGGTGGGGCGGACCACGCTGGTCATCGCCCACCGCCTGTCGACGGTCCGGGCGCTGGACCGGCTGCTGGTCTTCGACAAGGGCCGGATCGTGGAAGAAGGCGACCACCAGTCGCTGATCCGGCTCGATGGCGGCATCTACCGCCGGCTGTTCGAGCAGCAGGCGCTGGAGCTGACCAAGGGGTTGGTGGCGTAGCCAGGAGGCTGAAGTCGACCTTCCCTCCCCCTTGCGGGGGAGGGATCGAGGGTGGGGGTGGCTTGGCCCGGATATCGGGGCTTCCCGCCACCCCCTCCCAGCCTCCCCCTAAAGGGGGAGGTGCTGCTTCGTGGGTGCGGTCAGGTGGTGCCACAGGCGTGGGGAGGTAGGAGGGGTGGTTTGGCCCGAATATCGGGGCTCTCATACCCCCACCCTGCTCGATGGACGGACTTAGCGAAGGGCTAAGTCCTATCTCGCTTCCCTCCCCGCAAGGGGGAGGGAAGGTCCGTGCAAGCTTAGGCCGCCCGCGCCATGCGGCGGGTGCTCGTGCCGGTGTCGCTGACCTTGAAGATCTCGACGATAGCATCGAGCTGGGTGGCCTGGTTTTCGGTCTGCTCGATGGCAGCGTTCATTTCTTCGACCAGGGCGGCATTGTGCTGGGTCATTTCGTCCATCTGGCGGACGGCGACCGAGACTTCGGTGATGCCGGTGGACTGTTCCTGGCTGTCGCGCGAGATGCCTTCCATCAGGGTCGAGCTGGCGCGCACGCCTTCGAGCATGGCATTGAGCCGTTCGGCGGCGTCGGCGACGAGGCGCGAGCCGTCCTTGACCTCCTTGGCCGACTGCTCGATCAAAACCTTCACGTCGGCCGAGGCCGAGGCGGCGGATTGGGCGAGGCGACGGACTTCCACCGCGACCACGGCGAAACCCTTGCCGGCGTCACCGGCGCGAGCCGCTTCCACGGACGCGTTAAGGGCGAGGAGATTGGTCTGGAAGGCGATGTCGTCGATGAGGCCGATGATGTTGGAAATCTTGGCCGAGGAGGTGGTGATGCGTTCCATGGCGCCAGTGGCTTGGGCCATGACTTCGCCGCCCTGTTCGGCCGAAACGGTGACCTGGGCGGCATTGCCATTGGCGTCCTGGGCGCGCTTGGCGTTTTCCATGACGGTGGAGGCGAGCTGTTCCATGGCCGCCGAGGTTTCCTCGATGGTAGCGGCCTGGCGGGTGGTGCGCTCGCTGAGGTCGTTGGCACCGGCCAGGATTTCGCTGGTCGCGGTCTTGAGCGAACGGGAGGTGCCGCGCAACTGGGCGACAATGTCGGCCAGCTTCTCGGCCACGGCATTGGTGTTGTCCTTGAGCGCGCCGAAGGCACCCTCGTAGTGGCCGGTGACGCGCTGCGTCAGGTCGGTATTGGCGATGGCCGAAAGCACCGCGCCCGTTTCGGCAAGGCCCCGGTCGACGGTTTCCACGAGCCCGTTGACGCTGTCGGCGAGGTGATTGAGTTCGTCGTCACTGAAGTCGGTTGGTACGCGCTGGGTGAAGTTGCCCGAGCTGGCGGCGCGCATCACCGAAGCGAGTTCGGACTGGAGGAGGGCCATCATGTCGGCGCGTTCCACGATCGAGAGGTTGCGCGCGGCTTCCTCGGCATTGAGGGCGGCGACGCGCTTGCCGTTCTGGCGGAACACTTCCACGGCGCGCGCCATGGCGCCGATCTCGTCCTTGGCGTCGGCATTGGCGATCTCGACGTCGAGCTTGCCATCGGCCAGTTCGATCATGGTGCTGGTGAGGTTGCGCACCGGATTGACGATGGTGCGGCGGCCGATCAGGAAGCTGGCGGCTAGACCGATGACGATGCCGGCGACGGCCGAGATGATCAGGGTCATCATGGCGCGGGAGGCAGACGCTTCGGCGTCGGTGCGCATCTGGGCCATCAGCTCACCCGAATAGGTCGAATAGACCTTGATCGTGTCGGTGACGACCTTCTGTGCGGCAAGGGCTTCTGCCAGCGCGGCGTCGAGGGCTGCTGGGTCGAAGGGCTGCGCTGCGGCGACGGTCAGCATGTTGTTGATCTTGCCGAAATAGCTGTCCATCACCGGCTTGACCGCCTGCAGTTGGCTCATTTCGGTCTCGTCGGCTGCAGCTTCGATGATGGGGAAGCGCGCCTTCATTTCGTCCATGCGCCGCTGTGCCTGCTCGACGAATTCGGGATTGGCGGGATCGAGAACCAGCTGGTAGGTCATGCGGCTGATGGCGATCACGTCCATGCGCAGGTCCATCGCCTCGCGCGCCGCCACTTCCTTGGCGCCCACCTGTTCCATGACATCGCTGATTGAGTTGAGCTCGCGCCAGCCAATGGCGGCGATTGCTGTTGCGACAACGCCCATCAGCAGCACGGTCAGAACCAGCTTCTGCAGGATCGGAATATTTCGAAAGTTCATGATGGAAAACCTGATGCCCCGATTATTGCCCACGGCTTCTCCCGAGGGCTTTGGCAACAGAAGTCAGCGAAACTGCTTAAATTCTTATGAAATTTGAGTTCTGACCATGCCCTGCATGGCTGGCATGCCCCGCATTGCAGATTGATCGGTGAACGATGCCTTCGGCGCGGGCGTGATGGAGGGCGGAGGGGCGCCCCTATATAAAGGGTTCAGCTAACCAGGAGCCTCGTCATGATCGACGCATCCGTGCAGACCAATGTCCGATCCGAGCCGATCCTGCCTCTCGCAACGGCGCTGGGCCCGGTGCATCTTGCCGTGACCGATCGCAGCCGCGCGCTGGCGATCTGGCAGGATGTGGTGGGGCTCGAGCTCATCGAGCAGCGCGGCAATGCGTTGCGGCTCGGTGCGGGCGGCAAGGTGCTGATCGTGCTCGAAACTGGCGCTATCCGGCCGGTCGTGCCGCGCACCATCGGGCTCTACCATGTGGCCATCCATGTGCCCGACCGCGCCACGCTGGCGCAGATGGCGGTGCGGGCGCTGCAGCGCAATGTGCGCATTTCCCCGACCGATCACCTCGTTTCCGAAGCGATCTACCTTTGGGACCTGGACGGCAACGGCATCGAGATTACCTTTGAGACGCCGTGGCGCGGCACGCTGGGTGATCCCGACAAGGGCCAAACCTATGCCGTGACGGCGGATGGGCAGCCCCATTCCGGGCGCGAGCCGATCGACCTCGACGGTTTGCTGGCCGAGCTGGGCGAGGCGCCGAGGCTGGAGCCGCGCATGCCGGCCGGTACGCGGATCGGGCATGTCCATGTGCATGTCAACGACTTGCAGGAGGCGATGGATTTCTACCGCGATGTGCTGGGCTTTGCCGGCTTCCTGCTGATCCATTCCTTTGGCATGGGCGATGTGGGGCTCGACTACATGCCGCATACGCTCGCCTTCAACATCTGGTCGGGCCCCAATGCCGCGCCGCCGCCACCGGGATCGGCGGGCCTGCGTTGGTTCACCATTGTCGTTCCCGATGCGGAAACGCTTGCTGGCGTGGAGGCGAGGCTCCAAGAGGCAAAGGCACCGATCGCGCGGCTCGATGGTGGCATCGAGACCGAGGATCCGTTCGGCAATCGCATTCATATCCTCGTCGGCTAACTGGCCCGATCGCGGGCTTTGCTCTAGAACCACCGACCAACAGCGGGAGCTTTGCATGCGCAGTGTCGAGGATGTTCTCCGGTTCTGGTTCGTCGAGCATGGGCGTGACGACTGGTTTGGCGGCAAGGCCGAATTCGACCGGGAACTGGCGGTCGCCTTCCGCGAAACCCATGCTGCGGTGGCGCGCGGCGAGGCCTGGACCTGGCGCGAAACGCCCGACGGACGGCTGGCCGAAATCATCGTGCTGGACCAGTTCAGCCGGCAGCTGCATCGCGGCGAAGCCGAAGCCTTTGCGCAGGACAAGATGGCGCTGGTCCTCGCGCAGGAGGCCATCGCTGCGGGGGCAGATGAGCAGATTACCATGGACCGGCGCATGTTTTTGTTCATGCCGTTCATGCATGCCGAGTCGCTGGTAATCCAGGAGGAGGGGTGCCGGCATTTCGTGCAGTTCGGACCTGAAATGCTCGATTTCATGACGAGACATCGCGACTGCATCGCCCGCTTCGGACGCTTCCCCTTCCGCAATGCGGCGCTGGGTCGCGAAAGCACGCCCGAGGAAGTGGCCTATATGAAGGCTCAGGGCGACAGCATGTTTTGATCGCAACTCTTGCCCAGCCAAGTCGTTGGCTGAGCAAGGAGAACGATCATGGAAACTTCAGGCCCATCCTTCTGGCTGATCCTGCTGACGATTGGCGTGGTGCTGCTGGGCGCCGCCATGGCCTATGGTGCTTCGCGCAACCGCAGCCGTACGCAGGCGGAGAAGAACCTGACCGCCGCTGCCACACGGCAGGAATATGTTAAGGAAGATCGCGAAGGGCGCTAGCGCAGCAACGCCGGATCGACCAGGGCGCCCTTCTGGCCGATGACGACACCGGCGACCCGGTGGGCGGCCTCCGCGGCTTCGCGCAGCGACTTGCCCGCCAGCCGTGCCGAAAGGTAAGCGCCATTGAAGCTGTCGCCGGCGCCCGTGGCGTCCACGACCGTAGCGCCGCCTGGGGGTGCAACGCGCACGCGCTCACCGGCGGTGGCGATCAGCGCCTCGCCTGCGCCGTCCTTGACCACCACTTCCTCAACGCCAAGCTCGAGGTAGCGGTCTGCCGTGTCGTCGACCGACTTGTCGCCAAAGAGCGGCGCCTCGTCGCCATGGGTGGGCAGGACTACATCGCACAACGTGGCCGCAGCGGTCAGCACCGCGGTCATGACGCGTGGGCTGCTCCAGAGGGCGGGGCGGATATTGGTATCGAACACCACGCGCGCGCCGGCATCGCGGGCCTTGACCACGGCGCCAAGAAGGCGGCCGCGGGCGCGGGGCGGGAGAATGGCGAGGGTGATCCCGGAGAAGTAGATCATGCTGGCACCGCCGACTGCCGAAGCAAGATCGCTCTTGTCGTCGGCCAGGAGCTTGGCGGCGCTGGTATCGCGCCAATAGGTGAAGTGGCGGTCGCCGTTTTCCTGATGGATCATGTAGAGGCCGGGCCGGCGGTTGGCTATGCGGCGAATGTGGCGCGTGCCGATGCCGTTGCTGTCAAGGAAGGCGCGGATATCATTGGAATAACGATCTTCGCCCAGGGCGGTGAAGTAGTCGACCGACCAGTCGCCGCCAAGCAGGGCCCGCATGTACCAGGCGGTGTTGAGCGTGTCGCCGGCATAGCCGAGGCGGTATTGGCGATCTTCGCCGCCGCTCATCTCGATCATGCATTCCCCGATGCTGACGAAACGCTGCTGTGCCAAGGTGACCCCTCCATTGCCTCGTTGTGGGTTATGCCGGTAAAGCGAACGGACCTGCAAGTCACTATCTTCCATACAAGATGCACAGGCTTTATGGTGGTTCAACCATTGATCGGAGTCGACTATGACGCGTCTCAGCGCCAGCACCCTCAGCCAAGTCACAGCCGGAGTTCGGGTGCCCGATTATAACCGCGAGCAGATCACGCCCGGGATCGTGCATCTGGGGATCGGCGCGTTTCACCGCGCGCATATGGCGGTCTATGTCGACGACCTCCTGCGCGAGCATCCAGACTGGGCCATTGTTGGCGCAAGCCTCCGCCGTCCCGACACCAAGGAGGCCCTGGCACCGCAGGATGGGCTTTATACAATTGCCGTGCGCGATGCCGCGGGCACCCATCCACGGGTGATCGGCTCGATCCTAAAGGTGCTCGACGCCAATACCGAGCGCGAGGACCTTCTGGCGCTGATGGCGAGCCCGCAGATCCGGATCGTGTCGCTGACCGTGACGGAAAAGGGCTATTGCCACGACCCGGCAACCGGCGAGCTGGACCAGCGCCACCCCGACATCGTCCATGACCTGGCCAATCCCGGCGCGCCGCGCTCGGCGCCGGGCATGCTGGTGGAGGCGCTGGCGCGCCGGCAGGCGGCAGGCATTGCGCCCTTTGCGGTGATGAGTTGCGACAATCTGCCCAGCAATGGGGCGACGGTGAAGCGCATCGTTACCAAGTTCGCGGCCCTGCGCGATCCGGCGCTTGGAGAGTTCGTCTCCCGAGTGGCCTTCCCCGGCACCATGGTGGACCGCATCGTGCCGTCGACGACCGATGCTGACCGGCAGACGGTGGCGGAGCTGATCGGCGCCGAGGATGCCTGGCCGATCATGACGGAGCCCTTCACCCAATGGGTGATCGAGGATGATTTCCCGGACGGCCGCCCACCATTCGAGCGCGCCGGCGCGCAGCTGGTTGAGGATGTCGAGCCCTTTGAGCGCATGAAGCTGCGGATGCTCAATGGATCCCATTCGACCATGGCCTATCTCGGCTACCTCGCGGGCTATGAATATATTTCCGACGTGATGGGCGACGCGGACTTCGTGGGGCTCATTCGTGGCCTGATGACCGAGGAGGTCATGCCGACGCTCGACATGCCCGGCGTCGACCTTGCCGCCTATCGCGACCAGCTGCTCGACCGCTTCCGCAATCCGGCGCTCAAGCACCGCACCTGGCAGATCGCCATGGACGGATCGCAGAAGCTACCGCAGCGGTTGCTGGGCACGATCCGCGACCGGCTGGCTGCTGGAATGGAATTCGAGCGGCTGGGTCTCGGGGTGGCGGCGTGGATGCGCTATGTGGTTGGCATCGACGAGAAGGGCGAAAGCATCGATGTGCGCGATCCGCTCGCCATGCGGATGATGGCCATTGCCGCCGACGCTGGCGACGATGCCGAAGCGCTCTACGAAGGTCTGGTGGCGCTGACCGAAGTGTTCGGCACCGACCTGGGCGAAAGCCAGAAGTTCGGGGAAACGGTGGCGACGCATCTCGACAACCTGTTCGAGGTGGGCGTGCGCGAGACCGTGGCGGGGGTGGTGCACGGCGCCTGAGCGGCGCCATCGGTTCACGCGCCGTGCGCCAGGGCGAATTCCTCCTCGGGTGAGAGGATGAGCCGGCGGCGCCCGAACAGGGCGAAATAGCCGATCCCTAGCGCGCACCACAGCACGACCCAGATCACCCCCTTGGAGAAACTGGGGTCCTGCAGCTGGTAGAACAGCGTCACCACGGCGATGACCATGGTGAGAAGCGCGCCGGGGATCCCGAGCGGCGAGCGGAACGGGCGGTGGATGTGCCCGAGCCTGCGGCGCAGGATGATGAAGCTCAGCGCCTGCATGATATAGCTCAGCATGGCGCCAAAGACCGCCATGTTGAGCAGCACCGAGCCGATGATGTCGTCGCCAAGCTGGGTTTCTCCCGGTCCGCCGCCGCCATTGTTGAACCAGATGCCCAGCATCACGAGGAGGCCAAGTGCGGCGCCGGCGATCATGGCCAGGTGCGGCGTCCGGTGTCGCGGATGGGTAACCGAGAGGCCCGAGGGGAAATAGCCGGCGCGGCTCAGCGAATAGACCTGCCGGCCCTGGGCATAGAGGATGGTGTGGAAGGACGCGGCCAGCCCGACCAGCGCCACGACGCCGAAAGCGGGGGCGGCGCCGTCGCCATAGATGGCGCGAATGCCGTCGAGTGCCGGCTCGAGCGAGGTGCTGAGGGCAAAGCTGCCGACGCCCTGGATGGCCGGGTTGAGAAGGACGATCATCACTGCGGACAGAAGGAGTGTGCCGAAGGCGAGGAGGATGCCGCGCGGCAGGTCGCGCTGGGGGTCGACCGCCTCCTCGGCGGCAAGCGGCACCTGCTCGATGGCCAGAAACAGCCAGACGGCAAAGGGGAGGCTGGCGAGAATGCCCTGCCAGCCGAAGGGAAGCCAGGGACCATTGCCCGCCGGCAGCGCGATGGCGGCGCCGTCGGGGCCTGCACCCACGTTGAGAGCCCAGCGGGCGTAGTCGACATGGGGCAGGGCGCTGATCCAGAAAAACATCAGCCCGCCCAGCGACACCAAAGTCACTAGGAGCGTGACGCGGTAGCTCAGCGCCACGCCGAAAATGTTAAGCGCGAGAAAGAGGGCAAAGACGGCGATCCAGAGCAGCGGGTACCAGGCCGTGTCCAGCCCGGCGAGCGAGCCGAAATAGCCCGAGATGAAGGTGCAGACCACGGCGGGGGCGAGGACGTATTGCACGTTTTCAAAGAGCCCGGTGACGAAGCCGCCCCATGGGCCCATTGCGGTGCGGGCGAAACTATAGGCGGCGCCGGTATGGGGCAGGGCGGCGCTCATTTCGGCGATGGACGAGACCAGGCCCAGATACATGACGGCGATGATGGCGGCGGCAACCAGCATGCCGCCCCAGCCGCCGGTGATGAAGCCGAAGTTCCAGCCCGAGAAGTGGCCCGAGATCACCGCACCGACGCCGAGCGCCCAGAGGCTCCAGATGCCGGCATAGCGCTGGAGGCCGCGCCGCTCGAAATAGCGCCGGTCGCGCGTGGCATAGGCGATACTGCCCACCTGTCTGGTCTCGGTCATGCTGGTATCCGGAGGTTGGGAATGTGACGCTAGAGGCCCATCGCCTGCCGGCGCGCCAGCCGGGCGGTCTCAAGGCAGGCGGCAAGGCGGTTGGACCAGAGGGTCACGCCGGCGGGCTCGAGGATCTCGTCGTGGCGCAGCTCGATCATGGTGGCTTCAAGGCCCCTGCCGTCGCTATGCTTCTCCAGCGTCAGAGTCACGCCGGCAAGGGCTGCGTAGGGTTCGTTCCAACCGATGTCGAGGCTGGGGTCGGCGTTCTGCAGGGCGTTGCGAAGCGCCGCGGTATAGCCAGTGTCGAGGCCGTGGATCAGCCCGATCGGCCAGCGCCGCGGCACGCCATGGTAGACCGGGGTGAAGGAGTGGACGCAGACCAGGATGGTCTCGCGCCCGGCATGGCGGCGCGCCTCCAGCAGCGTTTCGATTGAGGCATGGTAGGGGCGATGGAAGTGATCGATGCGGTACTGCCGCTCGGCTGCGTCGAGGTTTTCATTAGCGGCGATGCGCGTGGTTTCCGAAAGGGTCCAGATCAGGTCCGGTGCCGACAGGTCGCGATTGCAGTCGATGATGAGGCGCGACACGGTGGATTGCACCAGCGGCGCATCCAGGAGTTCACTGAGGCGCCGGCTGACGGCGAGGGCACCAGGATCCCAGGCGATATGGGTCAGGCGCTGTATTGGGGTGAGCCCCAGGTCGCCATATTGAGGGGGAATGCGGTTGCTGGCATGGTCGCAGACGAGCACGAAGGGCGATTGCCCCCGCGCATTGGATACCAGGACCGCTTTTTGGCTGCTGACGTTCAATTTGCCCCTGCGAACCGGTCGCCGAACTTGGCGACAGTAGTTTCACACTGAGGATGGCTGTCAATCATCAGTGTTATGGCTCAGTCGGTCTTGTGCAGCTTGAGGAATTCGTCGGCCTTGAGGGTGATCTGCGGGTCCACCTGCCCGATGGCCTTCTCGTCCTTGCCGGCGAAATCAAGGCGGCTCAGCACGCTCTGGATGACGTTGATGCGGCCGCGGCGCTTGTCGTTGGCGCGGATCACCGTCCAGCGGGCATGCGGGCAATCGGTGCGCGCCAGCATCTCGTCGCGGGCGGCGGTGTAGTCGTCCCACTTGTGCAGCGCCTCGATATCGATGGGCGAGAGCTTCCAGACCTTGAGCGGATCGTGGCGGCGGGCGTGGAAGCGCTTGATCTGCATCTCGCGACCGATCGACAGCCAGAACTTGAAGAGGTGGATACCGTCCTTGGTGATGCGCTTTTCGAACTCGGGCGCTTCCTCGAGGAAATGCTCGACCTGTTGCGGGCTAGCAAAGCCCATCACCCGCTCGACGCCGGCCCGGTTGTACCAGGAGCGATCGAAGAGCACTGTCTCGCCGCCGGCGGGGAACCAGTCGACATAGCGCTGGAAATACCATTGCGAAGCTTCGCGGCTATTGGGCTTGGGCAGGGCGGCGATCACGTTGTAGCGGGGATTGAGGTTCTCGAGATAGGTCTTGATCGTGCCGCCCTTGCCGGCGGCGTCGCGCCCCTCGAAAACGATCATTATCCGCTCGCCACTGCTGGCCAGGTGCGCCTGCAGCCGCACCAGCTGCTTTTGCAACTCGTACATCTGCGCTTCATAGATGTCCCCATCCAGCTTATCCTCGTAAGGATAGCCGCCCGAAGTCATGGCGCCGTGCTTTATGGCCTTGGGCAGGACGGGATTTTCAAGGTCGAAGCCGTCGAGGGGATCGGTCACAGGTGTCGCTCCATTGTCATGTTCAGCGTGCTATGAAGCCAGACTTGCGCGCAAGGGGCGTCGCAACTGACTGATTCACAGAAAAACGACATGGACCAGCCGCAGCTCAACTCGCCGGCCTCCCGGGCCAGCGCAGCCGGGGCTCGTCTGCTGGCGCAGGCGGGGCTGATCGCCGGCATTTTCGGCGTCTTCGCCGTGCTGGCCCTGTTTGGTGAGATCAGCCTTGTCGCTGCAGTCATCGGTTTCCTTGTCGTCGTGGCGGGTGTCGCCATGCTGCCGCTGCCGCAGCAGGTCGTCACCCGCACCGTGGAAGTGCCGGCGCCGGCCGAGGCCAGCGAGGATGCCACGGTTTTCGCCGTTGCCGATGCGCTGGCCGATCCCTGCCTGGTGCTGGACCGGCGCGGCGTGGTTCTTCATGCCAATGCGGCTGCACACCGCCAGTTCCCTTCCGTGCGTAGCGGCAATCCGCTGACCTTTTCCCTGCGCAATCCGCAACTTGTGGAAGCCTTCGACCTTGCGATGCGCAGCGGCAATGTGCGCACCATCGAGTTGCACGAAACCATTCCGTCCGAGACCTGGGACAAGGTGGTTCTTTCCCCGCTCCGCCACGAGGGCCAGGACTGGCTCGAAGACGAGGACCGGCAGCTGCTGGTGACGTTTCAGAGCTTGACCGAACTCAAGCGCGTCGACGCGCTGCGCAGCGACTTCATCGCCAATGCCAGCCATGAAATGCGCACGCCCCTGGCATCGCTGCTCGGCTTCATCGACACGCTGCTTGGGCCCGCGGCGAACGACACGGCGGCGCGCGAAAAATTCCTCCTCATCATGCGTGGGCAAGCCGAGCGGATGAGTAAGCTGATCGACGACATGCTCAGCCTCTCGCGCATCGAGATGCACCAGCATGTGCGGCCCACCGGCACCATCGAGCTGGCCGGCTTGCTGCGCGAGGTGCGCGAAGGACTGATGATGCAGGCCAAGGCGGCGGACCTCGAAATCCGCATGACCCTGTTCGACGGGCCCAGCACGGTGACGGGCGACCGCGGGCAGCTCTACGAGGTGTTCGAAAACCTCGTCGAGAACGCCATCAAATATGGCGCGGGCGGCAAGTATATCGAGATCGACCTGGCGCCATCGAGCCGCCCCGGTTTCGCCCAGCAGGTCACGGTGATCGACCGCGGACCGGGCGTCGAGCCCGAGCATGTGCCGCGCCTGACCGAACGCTTCTATCGCATCGACGCCGATGCCAGCCGCAAGAAAAAGGGCACGGGGCTTGGCCTCGCCATCGTCAAGCACATCGTGAACCGCCATCGTGGGCAGCTCAGCTTCAAGAGCAAGCCGGGCGAGGGCATGCGCGTAGATGTGTTTCTGCCGTGAGGGGGGCTGCAGCGGCCGCATAGATCAGGATAAGCTCTGGCGGCGGATCTGGCGTCTCCCTCCCCCTTGTGGGGAGGGACGGCGCGTAGCGCCAAGGGTGGGGGAATGAGCGTCGAACGGGCGCGTCAGTTGCGCAAGACCATGAGCGTGCCGGAAGCCAAGCTCTGGAACGCGCTGCGTGAGCTGCGTCCGATGGGACACCATTTCCGGCGGCAGGTGCAGATCAGCTATTTCTATGCCGACTTCTGCTGTCACAAGCACCGTCTGATCATCGAGGTCGATGGGGACACGCACTTCGAGGACGGGTCAATTGCCGATGACGCCAGGCGTGATCAACTGCTTGGGCGTGAAGGTTATCGCGTGCTGCGGGTGAGCAATCGCGACGTCATGCGCAATATGGACGGGGTGTTGACGCTCGTCCTTCAGGCGCTGGACCGCCCCCCACCCTCATTCCCTCCCCACAAGGGGGAGGGAAGCTCACCCGGTGCACTCGGCGACGTCTGAGCACGCAACAAAAAAGGCGCCTTGCGGCGCCCTTTGCAGTTCCTGGTGATCGCTCAGCGGCGCTTCTTGTCCAGCTGGTGGTAGGCGCGGCGGGAGTGGAATTCGCAATAGGGGCCGGTGTCGAGCGAATGCTGGCCGCAGAAGTAGAAGTCCTTGCTGAGCGGGTCGCCGATTGGCCACTTGCAGGTGTGCTCATTGAGCTGGAGGAGGTTGAGGCGCTTGTCTTCGGGGATGAAGAGTTCGGCCGCGGCCGGTGCCACGTAGACTTCGGTATCCATCTGCGGCTCCATGGCGAGCGCGGTCGCGCCCATGGTTTGCGGACGGGCAGACGTCATGGTCGGGCGCGCAGCCTTGGCGGCGCCGCCAACTATGCCGGCCATGCTTGGGGCAGGGCTCGCCACGCGGCGCGGCGCCGGACGGGCTGCGGGCCGGGCGCGCGGTGCTGTATTGGTGGGCTTGGCGCGGGCAGAAAGCTTGAGGCGGTGGACCTTGCCGATCACCGCGTTGCGGGTGACACCTTCACCCAGTTCGCCCGCGATCTGGCTGGCGCTCAGCCCTTCCATCCAGAGCTTCTTCAAGGTCTCGACGCGCTCGTCAGTCCAGCCCGCCGTTTGTGCTCCTGAAACCATCGTCAAAACAGAATCCTTCATTGCGCTGCCAAATGGCCATGGCAGCCGTCAAACGCTAGGCGTCGTATGCTAGATGGGTCCGCCACACGAGATATCGTGTTTCCCAATGACAGGGAGATTACGACATCGGTGGAATCAGGATCAAGAGTCGGGGGCAACTTTCCCCGGTTATTCAGTGGTTAAAATCTGCTTAACGAAGAGCTGAGTCAAATCAGGCACTTGGGGCGTGATCATTGACTTATCTTGCAAAAACCGCCTTACTCCGGCTCCGAAACGCGCTGCGCAACGAGCGCGTTTTTGCCATTTGTGGCGCGATTGCAACGCTGCACCACCGAAGCCTGTTGAAAAGGAAATAACCATGTCTGCGCTCTACGGCACATATGCCCGGTCCGATCTCGCCTTCGAGCGGGGCGAGGGCATGCGCCTGTATGACCAGCATGGCCGAGACTATCTCGATTTCCATTCCGGCATTGCGGTCAACGCGCTCGGCCACGGCGATCCGCACATCGTCACCGCACTCAAGAGTGCGGCCGACAAGGTGTGGCACACGTCCAATGTCTTCACCATTCCCGAGCAGGAGCGGCTCGGCCAGCGCCTGGTCGACAATACGTTCGCCGACTCGGTGTTCTTCACCAATTCGGGTGCCGAGGCGCTGGAATGCGCGATCAAGACGGCGCGGCATTATTTCTGGGCCAAGGGCGAGGTCGACCGCTACGAGATCATTGCCTTTACCGGCTCCTTCCATGGGCGAACCATGGGCACGATCGCGGCCGGCGGCAATCCGAGCTATCTCGAAGGCTTCGGCCCGCCCATGCCCGGCTTCAAGCACACCGCGCCGGGCGACCTCGAAGCGGTCAAGGCGCTGATCACGCCGCAGACCTGCGCCATCCTGATCGAGACGGTGCAGGGCGAAGGCGGCGTTACCGCCATGACCACCGAATTCATGCAGGGGCTGCGCGCGCTGTGCGACGAGCACGGCATGCTGCTGATCCTTGACGAGGTGCAGTGCGGCTACGGGCGCACGGGCCGGTTCTTTGCCTTCGAGTGGTCGGGGATCACCCCCGACATTGTGGCGGTGGCCAAGGCCATCGGCGGCGGCTTCCCGCTCGGCGCCTGCCTCGCCAAGGCCGACGTGGCGGCCTCGATGGTGCCAGGCACCCATGGCTCGACCTATGGCGGCAACCCGCTGGCGACCGCAGTGGGCAATGCCGTGCTCGACCGTATCCTGGCGCCGGGCTTCATCGACCATGTCAACCAGATGGGGCAAAAGCTCGCCTGGCACCTGCAGCAGCTGGCGCAGAAATATCCCGACTATGTGCTCGAATTGCGTGGCAAGGGCCTGCTGGCGGGGATCAAGATCGCGCCACCGGTGCGCGACTTCGTGGCGCGGTTGCGCGACGATCACCGCATGCTGGCCATCGGCGCCGGCGACAATGTCTTGCGGCTGATCCCGCCGTTGATCGTCACCGAGGCCGAAATCGAAGAGGCCATGAGCAAGCTCGGCGCGGCCTTCGATGCCATCGAGGCCGAAAAGGCTTCCGTTCCGGCGGTGGATTGATTGAAGATGCTTGAATTCGCGCAGGCAAGGCGCCGACGACGCGGTCTGTTCCCTCCCCCTTGAGGGGAGGGCTAGGGTGGGGGTTCCGACCCATCCGCGTGCTCGCAGCATAGGCGAGCCCAGAACCCCCACCCCTAACCCCTCCCCTCAAGGGGGAGGGGAACCACTTCGGTGTAACCGACCAGCTTCAGCGTCACATAAGGAACCCGGCCCATGACCTCGACCGGCACCCCACGGCATTTTCTTTCAATCGACGATTTCACCTATGGCGAACTGCGCGGCATGCTCGATGCGGCAGCTTCGCTCAAGGCGCGCCTCAAGGATGGCGACCGGCCGCAGCCGCTCAAGGACAAGGTCCTTGCCATGATCTTTGAGCGTCAATCCACCCGCACCCGCGTCAGCTTCGACGTCGGCATGCGCCAGCTGGGCGGCGAGACCATCATGCTGTCGGGCCAGGAAATGCAGCTCTCGCGCGAGGAGACGCTGAGCGATACGGCCAAGGTCTTGAGCCGCTATGTGGACGCGATCATGATCCGCATCCTCAGCCATGCCGACCTCCTGGACCTCGCCGAGGCGGCGACCGTGCCGGTGATCAACGGCCTGACTCGGCGGGCCCATCCCTGCCAGATCATGGCCGACCTCCTGACCTTCGAGGAGCACCGCGGGCCGATCAAGGGCGCCAAGGTCGCTTGGGTGGGCGACAGCAACAATGTGCTTCATTCCTGGGTCAATGCCGCCGAACTGTTCCAGTGCCACCTGACCATTGCGACGCCGGAAGAATACAGCCCGGAAAAGGACCTGATGGACGACATCAAGCGGGCGGGCGAATTCGTCAAGCTGATCGAGGACCCGCGCGAGGCGGTGGAGGGCGCCGACCTCGTCATCACTGACACCTGGGTATCGATGGGCGACGTGGACATCGCCGAGCGCCGCCGGGTCTTGAAACCCTACCAGGTCAACACCAATTTGATGGCACTGGCGGACAAGAACGCCCTTTTCATGCACGACCTGCCCGCCCATCGCGGTGACGAGGTGACCGACGAGGTAATCGACGGTCCGCAGTCGGTTGTGTGGGACGAGGCCGAAAACCGCCTGCATGCACAAAAAGCTATCCTGTGCTGGGCCTTCGGGGCTGATGTCAATTAGTCCCGATATTGATCGGGTGCGTGAGTAGCCCTCATGGTGAGCCTGTCGAACCACGAGGGCGTGACGCAATGGTGCCACGACCTCGTCCTTCGACAGGCTCAGGATGAGGTCTACTCCTGGTTTGGTCAGGCCTAGTATCACCCAAAGCGACGTGACCACATGACAACGGATACGACCATGACCGACAACCTGATGAATGCCCTGGGGCTGGACCGGCCGGAAAGCGGCGATGACACGGTCGTGCCGTTCACGCTGGAAAAGCTCGATACCCGCGGCCGCAGCGTGCGGCTGGGTGAGGCACTCGACACCATCCTGTCGCGCCACAACTATCCCGCGCCGGTTGCCCGGCTGCTGGGAGAAGCCGTGGTTCTGGCGGCGCTGATCGGCTCCTCGCTCAAGTTCGAGGGCAAGTTCATCATGCAGACCCAGACCGATGGTCCGGTGAACCTGCTGGTCGTCGATTTCGACGCGCCGGACGGGCTGCGCGGTTATGCCCGCTACGACCAAGAAGCGCTGCTCAAGGCCGCCGAAGAGGGCCGCACCCAGCCTGGCCAATTGCTGGGCAAGGGGCATCTGGCCATGACCATCGACCAGGGTCCGCATACCGAGCGCTACCAGGGCATCGTCGCGCTTGAAGGCAATTCGCTCGAGGAAGTGGCGCATACCTATTTCATGCAGTCCGAGCAGATCCCGACCCAGGTGCGCCTGGCGGTGGCCGAGTTCACCAAGAAGGGCGATCATCGCCCCCATTGGCGGGCCGGCGGCGTTTTGATCCAGCATCTGCCCGAGCACGGTATCTCGCATATGGCGGACCTGCCGGGCGACGGGGACTTCAACAATCCCGAGACGGCGGACCCCAACTTTGTCGAGGCCGATGGCTGGAACGAGGCCAAGGTGCACCTCAAGACGCTGGACGACCTCGAACTGGCCGACCCGGACCTGAGCTCGGAACGCCTTCTGTTCCGGCTCTACCATGAAACCGGTGTGCGCGTTTTTGCCCCCATGCAGGTGGTGGAGCGCTGCTCCTGCTCGGCCGACCGTATCGAGGAGATGCTGGCCACGAGCTTCACCGCGGAGGATCGCGAGGAAATGGCCGTGGATGGCGAGATCGAGGTGGTGTGCGAGTTCTGTTCAACCGCCTACCACTTCAACCCCCATCAGTTTGAAGCCAAGCACTGAGCAAAGGCAGGGCGCCGTCGCCCTGCCTAAGCATTCGTCGCAAGGCTGCCTTGCACCCGGCGCGGAATATGGTCACTTAGTTGGGACATGGATTCTGGCGAGGGCATGCCGGTGAACGCCGACCTCATGAAGTTTATCGACGCTATCCAGCACCAGCAGGATAGCCAAGGTATTCTCCGGATCATGCAGGAGGCCATTGGCCACTACGGCTTTACCAGCTTCATCATTTCCGGCCTGCCCGAGGATGACCTGGACCCGGAGGCGGCCATTCTCCTCTCCGGCTGGAACGCCGAGTGGTACAAGCGCTATACCAGCCTCAACTACGCCCAGCATGATCCGGTGGCGCGCAATTGCTATGTCACCAGCCTGCCGTTCGAGTGGGCCGAGGTCCGCTATGACGCCGAGGCCGACCCCATGGCGCACCGCGTCATGGAGGAGGCCAGGGCGCACGGCATGGAAAACGGGCTGTGCGTGCCGATTCATATCGAAGGGCAGTTGCAGGGGGTCGTATCCTTTGCCGGGGACCCCAAGCGGCTCGATGAGCGGCAGCGGCTCGAAGTGCATATGCTCTCGCTTTATGCCTATGGCCAGCTGCGGTTCCTGAGCAGGCTGGCGGAAAGGCAGGGGGAGCGTCCCACCCTTACCAGGCGCGAAAGCGAAGTGCTCGGCTGGGTTGCGGCCGGCAAGACCGCCGGCGAGATCGCCACCATCACCGGCATGACGGCTCGCACCGTCAACCAGCATTGCGAGAATGCCCAGAAGCGCCTTGGCACCAGCAATCGCGTCCATACCGTCGTCGAGGCTATACGGCTCAAGCTGATCAGCCTATGAGCGTGCCGAAGAACTGGTTTTGGCAAGCGCATGATACGTCTCGAAAGCATTGGCAAGCAGAACGGCAAGCAGATCGTCTTCATCGACGCGTCCGCCGTGCTGCAAAAGGGTGAAAAGATCGGCCTCGTGGGTCCCAACGGGGCTGGCAAGACCACCCTGTTCCGCATGATCACCGGCGAGGAACAGCCCGACGAGGGGCAGGTTTCGATCGATCGCGGCACCACGATCGGCTATTTCAGCCAGGATGTGGGCGAGATGAGTGGCCGCAGCGTCGTGGCCGAGGTGATGGACGGTGCCGGGCCCGTCTCGGCGCTGATCACCGAAATGCGCCAGCTCGAAGCCGACATGGGCGACCCTGACAAGGCCGACGAGATGGATGCCATCATCGAGCGCTATGGCGAGGTGCAGCATCAGTTCGAGGAACTGGACGGCTATTCGCTCGATGGCCGCGCCCGTGAAGTGCTGGACGGGCTGGGTTTCTCCCAGGAGATGATGGACGGCGATGTCGGCCGCCTCTCGGGGGGCTGGAAAATGCGCGTGGCGCTCGCGCGGATCCTCCTGATGCGCCCCGACGCGTTGCTGCTCGACGAACCGAGCAACCACCTCGATCTTGAATCGCTGATCTGGTTGGAGGACTTTCTCCAGAACTATCAGGGCGCCCTGTTCATGACCTCGCACGACCGCGAGTTCATGAACCGTATCTGCAACAAGATCGTCGAGATCGATGCCGGCTCGCTGACCACCTATTCGGGCAATTACGAATTCTACCAGCAGCAGCGGGCCATTGCCGACAAGAACCAGCAGGCGCAGTTCGAGCGGCAGCAGGCCATGCTTGCCAAGGAACTCGACTTCATCGCCCGCTTCAAGGCGCGCGCCTCGCATGCCGCACAGGTGCAGAGCCGGGTCAAGAAGCTCGACAAGATCGACCGGGTGGAGCCGCCAAAGCGCCGCCAGACGGTGGAGTTCGAGTTCCGCCCCGCTCCCCGTTCGGGCGAAGACGTGGCGCTGCTCAAGGGTGTGAGCAAGAGCTATGGCGCGCGCACCATCTATGACGGGCTCGACTTTCATGTTCGGCGCAAAGAGCGCTGGTGCATCATGGGCGTCAACGGCGCCGGCAAGTCGACGCTGCTCAAGCTCGTGACCGGCACGGCCGACCCCGATGCCGGCACGGTGTCGCGTGGGCCGTCGGTCAAGATGGCCTATTTTGCCCAGCATGCCATGGACGTGCTCGATGGCGACCTGACCGTGTTCCAGCAGCTCGAATCTTCGTTTCCCCAGGCCGGCCAGGCACCGCTGCGGGCACTGGCGGGAGCGTTCGGCTTTTCAGGCGACGAGATCGAAAAGAAGTGCCGCGTCCTGTCGGGCGGCGAGAAGGCGCGGCTGGTCATGGCCATGCTGCTGTTTGATCCACCCAACTTCCTGGTGCTGGACGAGCCCACCAACCACCTCGACATCGCCACCAAGGAAATGCTGATCGCGGCGCTCCAGCAGTATGAGGGCACGATGCTGTTCGTGAGCCACGACCGGCACTTCCTTGCGGCGCTCAGCAACCGCGTGCTGGAGCTGACGCCCGAGGGCGTGCATGCCTATGGCGGCGGCTATACCGAATATGTGCAGTCGACCGGCAAGGAGGCGCCGGGCCTGCGCAGTTGACGGTGCCGTGACCGGAACAACTGGAAAGCGTCGCAAGGGATTCAGGAATGACAAACTCTTAGGTGCTATGACCTAGGAGGGGCCAGGCGTGCCCTTGGATCTGGAGGCGTCGTGACGTCATTCTGGCAGATGCTTGCCGGCAACCTTGCTGTCGTTGCGCTTTTCGTGCTCGGCTGGGGGCATGCGCGCTATTGGCTGCGCGCCGTGCGCGGGCCGATCCGCAGCGCGCTGTTCGGCCTGACCATGGGTGTCGGTGCGGTCAGCTCCATGCTTATGGCCGCCGAGGTGCGTCCGGGCCTTTTCCTGGATCTGCGTTTTTCGCTCGTGGCCGTTTCGGCCTTTCTCGGTGGCCCGGTGGCAGCAGCAGTCGCCACTGCCCTGTCGGCCGGTTGGCGCCTGGGACTGGGTGGTTCAGGGGTGGTGCCGGGCCTACTGCTGATGGTGGCAACCGCCGGCGCTGGTCTCGGCCTTCGGGTGCTGACCGCACGCTGGAACACCGACCTGACGCAGGTCGTGGCGCTGGCACTCTGCGTGACCTTGTTGGTGCTGCTGTTGACAGTCGCCGTGCCGGTGGATGCGATGCTGTCGGCACTTGCCATCTACATCTACCCCACGGCGGCACTGAACTTCGCGGCCACGATCTTGGCGGGCCTGGTGGTGCTGCATGCGCGCCGGCGCGCTGCGGAGCGCGACCTGCTGGTGGCGGCACTCGACCAGTCACCCAACTTTTTCTACGTGAAGGATCACCACAGCCGCTTCGTTGCCGTTAACCAGCGGGTGGTGGACTTCAATAGCTATTCCAGCGCCAAGGCGATGATTGGCAAGACCGACTTCGAACTGACAACGCCGGAGCGCGCGCAGGAGCTTTACGAAACCGAACAAGCCATCCTGCGCAGCGGCAAGGGGCAGTATGGTATCGAGGAGCACATCCCCGACAAGGCCGGGACCATGCGCTGGTTCAGCACCTCCAAGGTGCCTCTCTATAGTCCAAGCTGCGAACTCATTGGGCTTGCCGGCGTGACCTATGATGTCACCGAGGACAAGCAGTTGCGCCAGGAGTTGATCGACAGCCGCAACATGCTGTCCTTTGCCCTCGCCGAGATGTCCGATGGCCTTGCAATGTTCGACAGTGAGGGGCGGCTCGAATTCTGTAACGAGCAGTATCGGGAATGCTTTCCCTATACAGGCAAGCTGCGCCAGCCCGGCGCGCACATGCGTGAAATCCTCGAGGAGGTCATCAAGTCGGGTGAGCAGGTGATCGAGCCGACGACGGCGCCGGCCGAATGGATCGAGCGCATCCTCGCCAACTTGAACCGTGAGAGCGAAGAGATCATCAGCCTGTTCGACGGGCGCTGGCTGCAGGTCCGTACGCGTCCGACGAGCGAAAGCAAGACGCTGGTCGTGGTCACCGACGTCACGCGGCTCAAGCAGGCGGAGCTGGCGCTGCATTCGGCGACCGACAAGCTCAACGAACTGGTCAATACCGACGCGCTGACGGGGCTGCTCAATCGCCGCGCCTTCGACAGCGCCATGGACACCGAGATCGGCCGCAGCGGTCGCGCGGGCAGTCCCATGAGCCTGCTGCTGATCGATGTGGATCGCTTCAAGGCCTATAACGACCAGTATGGTCATGTGTCGGGTGACGAATGCCTGAAGCTGGTGGCCAGCCATCTGCAGAGGAGCCTCAAGCGCTCGGCGGATCTGGCGGTGCGTTATGGCGGGGAAGAGTTCGCCGCCATCCTGCCCGAGACGGACGAAGACGGCGCCTATCTTGTGGCGGAGGCCTTCCGCAAGTCACTGGCCGATGCGCGCATCCCGCACGAGGGCAGCGAGCGTGGCATCCTAACGGCAAGTGTTGGTGTGGCCACCTACATGCCGGATAACTTCCACCGCAGCGCTTCAGAACTGATCCAGGCCGCCGACGAGGCGCTCTACAGTGCCAAGGCGGCCGGCCGAGACCGGGTGTTCGGTACGCGCGTCAAGGCCAAGCAGGCGCGCTACGCGCATGAATAGCTTCAAGGGCTAGAGGCCGAGCTTTTCCAGCGTCGCGTCATATTCGTCGCGCACCGTCTCGGCATCGCGACCCGAACTCCAGGCGGCATCGATCTGCGCCTTGATGGCTGGGTCGAGCGCGGCCCACCTGGCGTCCCATTCCTCGCCCTCATGGGTCCAGTAGCCGACAAGCTGGTAGCGCTCGGGCGGAAGCTGCAGGTGCTGGCGCACGAACTTGCGGATGGCCCGCACCACCTTCTGTTCGCCTGCCACCCAGACATAGCCAGGTCCCTTGGGCAGCGGCACGCTGCGCACGATCTCGTCCATGCGGCTGGCCGCCACGCCATTGCCGCTCCCATGCAGCCAGGTCACGGTGGTCCTGGCGGGCAGCGGCAGCACCTGTTCGTCTTCCGGCGCCGCGACTTCGAGGAAGATGCGGGTCTCGATCTGCGGTGAGACCTGCTCCAGGATCCGGGCCACGGCGGGCAGGCCTGTCGCGTCGGCGACCAGCAATTGCCAATGTGTGTCGCCTGGCGGGGCATAAAGGCCACGCGGCTTGTTGATGGTGACGGATGCGCCCAGTGGCGCCGCAAGCGCCCAGGCGCAGGCCAGGCCACCCTCGTGGATCACGAAATCGATGTCGATCTCTACTGGATCCTCGCGATAGCGGCGGATCGTATAAGTGGAGTAGCGGATCGCATCCTGACCGTCCGGATAGGTCCAGCGGCCGTCCTCGCTGATCTCGGGCAGGTGCAGCTTGCCCGTCTTCTCGTTTGGGAAGAACAGCCGGATATACTCGTCCGCAATGCCGGTGGTGCGGAAATCGGCAAGGCCGGGGCCGCCAAAGGTCAGGCGCAGCATGCGCGGTGTAAGGTGCCTGCGCGACTGGAGCGTCGCCTCAAAGAACATTCCCGCCATGGCGTCCATCCCGTCTTGCACAAGGGCAGTGACGGAGACTGCCGCCACACGCCACTGCCCGTGCTAGCTTATCATGAACGAAGTGGTCAAGTTATGAGCTGCGGCACCGGCTGAAGCTGCGGCTGGCCTGTCGTGGCTTTGGGGCTCGTTGCCCTGTCGGCGGCCGAGACCGGCTGATGCGGCGACTTGAACCAGTGGAACGGACGCCGGACCAGATCCCATGCAGCATTGGCTGTTGCGGCTCCCACCAGTGCCCAATAGAGCGGCAGCGACAATTGGCTAAGGCGCAGGTGTGCGGCGCCAACCCGGCCGAGGCCGACAAGGCCCGTCGCCACGGCACTGCCATAGCCTACTGCCAGGATGGCGAAGTAGAAGGCCGGCCACAGCGAGCCATCGAGCAGGGGGGCGCCGAGCGCTACCCGGATGGCGAAGGTTGCGAGAAAGGCGCAGTGGAGCACCGGCGCCACGATCATGCCCAGGACAAGGGCCTCCCACACCAGGAAGGCATGGAGCCCCATCTCCTCACGCAGCCGCGTGGGGCTGTTGTTGTGAACGATATAGGTCTGCATCCAGCCCTTCATCCAGCGAGTTCGTTGCCCGAACCACGGCCGGAACCGGGTGGGCGCGGCCTCGCGCGTTGCCGACGCCAGGACATCAACCCGGAGCCGGCGCCGCGCCAACCGCGTGCCGAGGTCGGCATCTTCGGTGACATTGAAGGCGTCCCAGCCGCCGATGTGGCGGAGGGCATCGAGGCGGAAGTGATTGGACGTGCCGCCCAGGGGCATGGGCATGCGCCAACGGGCGAGGGCGGGCAGCAGCACGGTGAAGAGACCGGCATATTCGCCGGCGAACTGACCAGCCAGCCAGTTGCGGCGACCATTGCTGATCACCAGGTGCGCCTGGAGGCAGACAAGCTCGGGATCGTCGCGGAAACGCACGGCGGCTTTCCAGAGCTGGTCCGGGTCAGGAATATCCTCGGCGTCGAACACCACGACGAAGTCACCCCTGCAAAGCGGCAGGGCGAAGTCGAGCGCCTTCGGCTTGGTGCGCGGCCGGGAGTCGGTCACCGCAACCAGCGAAAAGCGCGGATCGCCCAGCCCGGCGCGAACGGCGGCGATAGTTTCACTGGAGGTTTCTTCCACCACGAACTTGATGTCGAGCCGGGCCGCCGGGTAGTCGAGCGCCCGCATGGCAGCAAAGAGCTGCGGCACCATGGCGGCTTCGCTGTGCAGAGGAATAAGGACCGTATAGACCGGCAGTTCCTCGTCAGCTGGACGCCGCAGCACCGGCGGGGATGGCAGCGGCTCAAACAGGGCGGCAAGCCGAATGGCCGTCGGCGCCAGCAGGAGCACCACGACGAAGGGCAGCAGCAGGACCTGGGCGAAATGGGGCGCTATCAGCACGATGATGACCAGCGCAACAAGCCCGACGGCAAAGCCGAGGCGGACAGTGCGCGTCAGTTCCAGCTGTGCAGTGGCATAGGGCCAGCGGCGCGCCAGGTTTTGCCGCGCTCCGTCGACCAGCGCCGGGCCGGCGGCGTCTACCAGGTATTCGCGCAACGCCGCTTCGGGCACGAGGCAGATGTAGTCGTGCAGGATCGGCTTGGTTGCGAGGCGCCGCTTCATGCGGATCACCGAAAAGAACTCCGGCGCTGCAAACGCAATGTCGCGGCCATGGACGTTGATCCGGAACAGGCGCACTTCCGCCAGCGCCTCAAGCCGGGTGGGCTCGACACTGCCGCGCAGGCCGGGCGGAATGGCGTGGGCAAAAAGATAGCCGCTCCACCCCGCGGCGCGTTCCATGATGACGGAAGGGGGAATGCCTAGCGTGGTCGCACAATAGCGGAAGACGTCGACTTCGCTCGCCAGTGCCGCATCCAGCGTTGCCGCGAGTTGGGCTTCCTCAAGCCGATTGTCAGCCAGGATGGCATTGAGCAGGCTAAGGGCTTCGGACATGGCAGCGCTCTTTCACAAGGGCACCACGGGCTCCCCGTAGTCGAGGCTGACGTTCGTCATTGGATCGGAAATTGAAATGGCGACTGCCCTCCCGGAGACGGAGGGGAGATCATTGATACTTGTTGTTGTGGAACCAGGATAGTCTTGAACAAACATCGTATTGCCTCCCAGCGATCGATGATGCCTCTGACATGTGCAGCAGGAGCCTCCTGCATTTTTACTAAATTGGCAAGTATATTGTTGTGGAGGACATCTATGCTTAAAGGTTGTTCGGTGTCAGTCATTTAGATGAATGGATCGAGGGAGCGGCAGCTGTGGTGACTTGTCCGGCACGGGACAAACTGATGGCAGACTTGCGTTAGACGCAACCAGAATGGCGGAACAAAGCCGCAGGCCTGCCGTTGCGGTGCCATGTCAACACAGCCCCTTCTCCGCGCCACCTATCGTCTTCAACTCAACAAGGACTTCACCTTCGCCCAGGCGGCGGACCTTGTGTCCTATCTGGCTGATCTCGGCATCAGCCACGTCTACCTCTCGCCGATCCTGATGGCGCGGCCGGGCAGCACGCATGGCTACGACACGGTGGATCACACCAGGATCAACCCCGAACTGGGCACGATCGAGGATTTCCGAGCCTTAGTCGGGAAGGTGCAGGAAGCAGGAATGGGCGTGATCCTCGATTTCGTGCCCAACCACATGGGCGTCGGCGGCGCCCATAATCGCCTTTGGCTGGACGTACTCAAGCACGGCGAAGCCAGCGAATATGCCGACTGGTTCGACATCAACTGGCACCCGGACCGGGCAGAGCTGGATGGCAAGATCCTGGTGCCGTTCCTGGGCAAGACCTATGCCGAGGTTCTGGCTGATGGCGACATCGAGCTGCGCAGCGATGAAGACGGTTTCGCCGTCTGGGCCTATCGCGCCGAGAAACTGCCAATTCGTCCGGAGGACGAGCAGGAACTGATCGGGCTCCATGGCGATCCGTCTACTGCTGCAGCGGTTCTTTCCGAGCCTTCCGGCCGCAATTCGCTGGACGCACTCATCCAGCGGCAGCATTGGCGGCTGGTTCACCATGCGGTGGCCGCCGACGAAATGAACTACCGGCGTTTTTTCATCAACGCGGACCTAGCCGGCATTCGCATCGACCGACCCGAAGTTTTCGATCATGCACATAAGCTGATCTTCCAGCTGATCGAGGAAGGGCTGGTGCAGGGCCTGCGCATCGACCACGTCGATGGGTTGCTCGACCCCAAGGGATATCTGGAGAACCTCAGGGTTAAGTCGCCGCGCCCCATTCTCTTGTTCATCGAGAAAATTCTGGCGCCGCATGAGCACCTGCGGCAGGACTGGCCGATCGATGGCACCACCGGCTACGAGTTTGGCGAGCAGTTGACCCGTGTGCTGGTGCCGGGGGAGGCGGAGAAGCGGCTCACCGACATCTATCTCGACTTTGCCGGCCCGGTGCGGGGGCCTGAGGAACTGGAATATCAGTGCAAGCTGCGAGTCATGGACAATGAGCTTGCCGCCGAGCTGACCACGCTAGCACAGTACCTGGCAGAGGTAGCCTGGGCGGTGCCGGAGACGCGCGAGCTGACCGAGAACGGCTTGCGCAAGGCGGCGCGTGACGTCGTCGCCCATCTCGCGGTCTATCGCACCTATATGGACGACGCGGGCTCCACTGAGCTGGACCGGCGCGAGATTGGCCTGGCGGTCGCTAAGGCGCGGCGCACCAGCCCCTATTTCGCGCCAGCCCTGTTCGACTTCATCGAAAAGCTCCTAGGCGGCAATTTGGGCCACCACTACGATCCCAAGCTGGTTGCGCAGGCCGTAGGCAAATTCCAGCAATATACCGGCCCGGTCATGGCCAAGGGGCTCGAGGACACGGCGCTCTATCGGTATCACCGCTTGATCGCCCTCAATGAAGTGGGCGCCCATCCAGAGCGCTTCTCGGTCAGCCCTGAAGCCTTCCATGACGGCAATCGCCGGCGGCTGGCCAACTTCCCGCGCGCCCTGTTGGCGACGTCCACGCACGACACCAAGCGGGGCGAGGATTTGCGCGCTATCAGCGGCGCCATCGCCGAACATCCAGAGGAATGGGAAAAGGCGGTGCTGACCTGGCGGGACATGCTGCCGAGCGATGCCATTCACCGCAACGACCTTTATCTCTTCTTCCAGCTGCTGCTGGGCGGTTGGCCGGCCTTCGGCGAGGCCGAGGGTCTAGCCGGGCGGCTCAATGCGACCATGGAGAAGTCCCTGCGCGAGGGCCGCGAGCGGAGCGACTGGGCTTTCAGCAACGGCGCCTACGAGGGCGAGGTCAACGCCTTCATCGATCGCGCCCTCTCGGACGAGGCATTCCTCTCTCGGTTCCAGGAGGATCGTGCCCTGTTCCTCGAGACGGGGCTGCGCAAGGCGCTGGTGCAGGTGGCGCTGAAGCTGACCGTGCCGGGTGTGCCCGACATCTACCGTGGTGCCGAGGACTGGGAGCAGAGCTTCGTCGACCCTGACAACCGCCGGCCGGTGGACTTCGAAGGACTATGTAGGCGGCTGGCCGCGCCCTCGGGCGCGCTTGACGATAAGCTGGTGCTGACGCAGGCGCTCCTGCAGCTGAGGCAGCGCATGCCGGACCTGTTTCTCCTCGGCAGCTACGAGCCGGTGCCGACCACGCCCGACAAACTGGCTTTCCGGCGGCAGTACGGCACCGGCGAGTTGCTGGTGGCGGTCGACCTGCGGGCGACGGGTTCGGGCAAGGTCACGCCTTTGCCGGGTACCGGCGAGTGGATCGACGCGCTGGGTGAGCTCAAGGCGTCGTCTGCGCTGGACAGCATCTTCGTGGGTTACCGACAAGTCGGCTAGGCGGCGGGCGCCACAAACGCCCGCCGGGGCAAAAAGGTTGCACCGCGTGGCGGAACTGTGGCGCGATTGAGGCGTTGGCTCCCGACTGTTCAAGGAGACCAAGATGCCACCCAGCTATAGCGACCACAGCCGCCGCACCTTTTCCTTCTGGTGGACGATGCTGATGGCGCTGCTGCTGCTGGCCTTTGGCCTGCCGTTGGCGGCCGGCGGCCTGTATCTGATCACGCTGGGCGGCTCGTGGTATTATCTGCCGGCAGGTTTGGCCCTCGTTGCGACGGCCTATTTCCTGTTCCGCCGCAACATTGCGGCGCTGTGGATCTATCTCGTCACCTATGTGGCCACCGTCGCCTGGGCCCTCTGGGAAGCAGGCCTCAACGGCTGGGCGCAGGTGCCGCGCCTCGTTGCGCCCACGATCGTTCTCGTCCTGGTGCTGACGACGCTGCCAGCGCTTCGGCGCCAGGGTGGGCAGTGGCGCAGCAGCGTCGCGGCTGCCGCGACGGTGATCATCGGTCTTGTCGGTGCCATCGGCATCGGCAGCAATAGCGGCCAGCCGCTGCAGGCGCAGGAGACCTCTCCCGCTCCTGCCGCTCCGGAAGCTACGCCAGCGCCGGCCGCTCCACCCGCTGCCGCGCCTGAAACGCCAGCCGAGCCGTCGGCAGGACCGGCAACTGAGCCAGCACCAGCCGCCGCTGCCCCACCCGCGCCACCCGAGCCCACCTATGTGGCCCTGGAAACCGGCGCCGACTGGCCAGCCTATGGCGGCACGCATCGGGCGACGCGCTACTCGCCGCTGACAGAGATCACCCGCGACAATGTCGATCAGCTGGAAAAGATCTGGGAATTCCGCACCGGCGACCTGCCGGAGGATGACGAGCCTTTCGGCAACCAGAACACGCCCGTCAAGGTCGGCGACCGGCTCTATCTCTGCTCGGCGCTGAACAAGATCAGTGCCCTCGACGCGGCGACCGGTGCCGAGTTCTGGACCTATGACCCTCAAACACCGACCGACGCCATCGGCTACAATGCCTCCTGCCGTGGTCTCGTCTATTTCGAGAACCCGACCGCTGGCGAGACCGATCTTTGCGCCACCCGCGTGGTCAACCTGACCCACGACGCGCGCATGATCGCGCTGGACACCGAAACCGGACAGCCGTGCGCCGACTTCGGCAATGGCGGCGTGGTCAACCTGCTTGAAGGCATCGGCGATACCGCGCCCGGTTTCTATGCGCCGACCTCGCCGCCGACGCTGGTGCGCGATGTGCTGGTTGTCGGTAGCCAGGTCAGCGACGGACAGTCTCGCGAAGCGCCGTCTGGCGTCATCCGCGGCTTCAACGCCGTGACGGGCGAACTGGAATGGGCCTGGGACATGGGACGTCCCGACCAGAAGGGACTGCCGCCCGAAGGCGAGGTCTACACGCCCGGTACGCCCAATGTCTGGACCATCATGTCCGGCGACGATGACCTGGGCCTCGTCTACCTGCCCATGGGCAATTCGGCCGTCGACTATTGGGGCAGCGACCGCTCCGAGGCGGAGAACACCTATTCGACCGCCATTGTGGCGCTCGACGTGGAGACCGGCGATGTCGCCTGGCACTACCAGACGGTCCACTACGACGTCTGGGACTATGACTTGGGGGCGCAGGGCTCGTTGATCGACTTCCCCACGCCAGAGGGTCCGGTGCCGGCTATCGTCATGCCGTCCAAGCAGGCGCAGTTCTTCATTCTCAACCGTGAAACCGGCGAGCCGCTGGTCACCATCGAGGAGCGTCCTGCACCGCAAGGCGGCGTCGAGCCCGAGCGCCTGTCGCCGACCCAGCCCTACGTCACGGACTTCCCCAACCTGCTCAAGGCCGACATCACGGAAGCTGATATGTGGGGTGCGACGCCGCTCGACCAGCTCTGGTGCCGCATCCAGTTCCGGCAGGCGAGCTATGAGGGCGTCTATACGCCGCCCACCGTCGATCGGCCCTGGATTCAGTTCCCCGGCTATAATGGCGGCACGGACTGGGGTGGCGTGGCGATCGATCCCGAAAAGGGCATCATGATCGCCAACTACAACAACATGCCCAACTACAACCAACTGGTGCCGCGGGAGCAGGTGGACGCTGCCGGCGTCTTGCCGATCACCGATCCGAACTACGATGCCGATGCGGGCGGCGGCTCGCATGGCAGCCTCAGCCCGCAGGCCGGTGCGCCCTATGGCATCAGGGTCAATGCCGGCTGGCGCGTGCCCTTTACCGGGCTCCTCTGCTCGACGCCGCCCTATGGCGGGATCGCGGCCATCGACCTCAACACGCGCGAAGTGCTGTGGGATCGCCCCTTCGGCTCCGCTCGAAAGAACGGCCCCTTCGGCATCCCCTCCATGCTGCCGGTCGACATCGGCACGCCCAACAATGGCGGCGGCGTCATCACCGCTTCCGGCCTGTTCTTCATCTCGGCGGCGACCGACGATATCCTGCGCGCCATCGATATCGAGACCGGCGAGGAAGTCTGGCAGGCAGAACTGCCGGCGGGTGGGCAGGCAACGCCCATGACCTATGAAGCCGGTGGACGGCAGATCGTAGTAATCAATGCCGGCGGGCATGACTTCATGGAGACGACAATCGGCGACTACTTTATCGCCTATGCGCTTCCGGAGGGTGCGGAGGCGGCTCAGCAATAACGGCGCCCGGGTGCCGGCTCGGCGGACTGCCCCGCTGACGGGTGGCGGGGTTCGTGCACAGCCAGACTGTCACCCTCGGCTTTACCCGAGGGGTCTTGCTTCACCAACGTTCCGCAAGTGCAGCGCCCTCGGGTCAAGCCCGAGGGTGACGGCTGGTGGGTTACTGCGCAGGGACAGCCAGACCGTTACCTTCGGACCCCCGAGGGTGACGGCTGGTGGGCTATTCTGCGGTTAGCGCAGCTTCCTCCACTGGAGCTACTGACCCACGCCGCAAGGAAAGGCGGAAGCAGCCGGTGGGGCTGCTTCCGCTTGGGGGGCTAGATCGGGGTCGATCTGGCAGACGTATCGATTCTAATGCAGAAGCAGCAAGGAGCGGGCGCCCATGGTGATGGTGCGGCCGGTCCGCACCGTGCGGGTTTCTTCAGGCTCGGACGTGTCGATCTCAACGGTCCAAGTGCGACCCTCGCTGCGCTCAGGCACCACGAAGTCCACATCGCCGTCATGGGGATTGAACAGGATCACCAGCTCCCACCAGATACCGTCCTGGTCCTTGAGATCATCGCGCGACAGGCGCAGGCCAAGCGTCGTGGCGCCGCTGTCATTCCAGTGCTCGGGCAGTTGCTCCCCGCCACCAGGGTTGTACCAGGTAACCCCCATCATATCGCGCCAGTTGCTGCGATGGAGCAGGGGCTGTGCCTGACGGAGTTCGATCAGCCGGCGAACGAAGTCTGTCAAAGCCTTTGCATTGTCGCTGTGATCCCAATGGACCCAGCTGATCTCGCTGTCCTGGGCATAGCCATTGTTGTTGCCGCCCTGCGTGCGGCTGAACTCGTCGCCGGCCAGCAGCATCGGCGTGCCATGCGAGAGGAATAGCGTGGCCAGGAAATTGCGCTTCTGCCGCTCGCGGGTGGCGACGATGCCCTCGTCGTCGGTCTCGCCTTCGGCGCCATAGTTGAAGCTGCGATTGTCGTTGTGGCCGTCGTTGTTGTCCTCGCCATTCGCTTCGTTGTGCTTGTCGTTGTAGGAGACGACGTCGTGAAGGGTGAAGCCGTCATGGGCGGTGAGGAAGTTGACGCTCGACCAGGGCCGGCGGCCACGCAGGTCATAGACGTCGCCCGAGCCGGTGAAGCGGGCGGCAAAGTCCTGCGACGTGTCGTCGGTGTTCTTCCAGTAGTCGCGCACGGTGTCGCGATACTTGTCGTTCCACTCGGCCCAGCCGGGCGGGAAGCCGCCGACCTGGTAGCCGCCAGGGCCGATGTCCCAGGGCTCGCCAACGAGCTTGACCTTGCTCAGCGCCGGATCCTGCCCGACGGCATCGAAGAAGCCGCCGCGCTGATCGAAGCCCTGCGGTTCGCGTCCCAGAATCGTGCCGAGGTCGAAGCGGAAGCCGTCGACATGCATTTCCTCGGACCAGTAGCGCAGGCTATCGGTGACCATCTGCAGTACGCGGGGATGGCTGGTATTGACCGTGTTTCCGGTGCCGGTGTCGTTGATGTAGTAGCGCGCCTCGCCGGGCATGGTGCGATAGTAGGAGAAGTTGTCGATGCCCTTCCAGGAAAGGGTCGGGCCCATCTCGTTGCCTTCGGCGGTGTGGTTATAGACCACGTCGAGGATGACCTCGAGGCC
This sequence comes from Devosia sp., assembly GCF_036563435.1. Classification (GTDB taxonomy): domain Bacteria; phylum Pseudomonadota; class Alphaproteobacteria; order Rhizobiales; family Devosiaceae; genus Devosia. The sequence goes on along the minus strand of NZ_DATCMJ010000012.1, from coordinate 158,144 downwards.
AGCATCGTGGAAGGCGCGGATGGTGTTGCGCAGGCCGTTGATGCCGTTGGGGCCATAGTAGCGGCTGGCCGGGGCGAAGAAGCCCAGCGTGTTATAGCCCCAGTAGTTGCGCAGGCCCTTCTGCAGCAGGAAGTCGTCGTCGGGAAAGAAGTGGATGGGTAGCAGCTCCACCGAGGTGACGCCGGTCGACTTGATGTAGTCGACGACCTCGCGCTGGCTCAGGCCTTCGAAGGTGCCGCGCAGCTCTTCCGGAACTGCCGGATGGAGCTGGGTGAAGCCCTTGACATGGGTCTCGTAGAAGATGGTCTTGGCCCAGTCGATATTGGGCTTCTGATCGTCGCCCCAGTCATAGCCGCGCGGGTCGATCACCTTGCCCTTGGGCATGAAGGGCGCGCTATCGGCATCGTTGAAGGAGAGGTCCTTCTCCTCGGCATCGGCAAGGTAGCCGAAATGAGCTGGAGACCATTCCACATTGCCCACAAGCTCGCGCGCATAGGGGTCGAGCAGCAGCTTGTTGGGATTGAAGCGGTGACCGTTTTCCGGTTCGAACGGGCCGTGGACACGATAGCCATAGAGTGTGCCAGGACCGACGCCGGGCACATAGCCGTGCCAGATCTCGTTGGTATATTCGGGAAGGGTGATCCGGTCCGTCTCCGCGCCCGTTGCCGCATCGAAGAGACACAGCTCGACCCGGGTGGCATAGGCGGAAAAAAGGGCGAAGTTGGTGCCTTCGCCGTCCCATGTAGCACCCAGGACGGAGTAGTCGCCGGGCAGGATCTGGCGGGAAGTCGAAATGTTGTCGGACATGGGATCTCTCTGTTTGCTTCCAGCAACGGCGGGTGCCCGGCACCGGTTGCCTTGTTGAAGCCAGGCGGCGCAAATAATGCCGCCGATGCGGCGATCTGGAGCCCGTGAGCAGCCCTTTAACCTGCGTTGGATGTGCCGGAGCAGCGCAACGACGGACGACAGAGGCCGTTTCGGACGCAAGGGCTCTATCCCAGCCAAGGAGAATTCCATGACATCGAACTTCATGGCCACTTCGGCCGCTGCCATGCTTTGCGCACTGACAACACCGGCCTTTGCGCAGTCGTTCACCCTCAACGGAGCAGCCGTGCCTGCCGATCAGGTCGGCCGGCTTCAGGCGCATTGCGATGCCCTGCAGGCCAAGCAGGAGGGATCAGCCCAAGACAGCAGTTCCGCGACGGCTCCTGCGGACGAAACGGCAACGCCCCCGGCCGGCAGTGCCGATGCCGGCGCTGAGTCCGATGTGGCTGAGGGCGCGGGCGCCGCTGCGGCAGCCAATCAGTCGGCCAGCGAAACGGCTGCCGCGACCAATACTTCTGGTGCGATGGCGGCTGGAGCCCCGGTGGATTTCGCGACGCTCGATCTTGCCACGGTCGATCTTGAAGCCTGCCGCACGGGCGGCTTTATTGGCGCCGATGGCTCGTCGGCACCCACTGGGCCAGCAGGCTCCGGCGCTGCCGGCACCGAGACCCAGACGGGCTCAAGCGGCGCGGAAGCTGCGGAATAAAAGAGGGCGCCTGCGAGGGCGCCCTTTTTGCTTAGCCGTGGCTCCAGCTCATCAGGTGCTTGCGCCGGCGCGCTTCCTGGTTGAGATAGCCCGACAGCATGGTTCGCACCGTATCTGCCGCCGGGCACGGCCCCAGCGGAAGCGTCATGACGCGCCCGCCGATGCTTGCATGAATGGTGGATTGTTCGACGAAATAACTGGCACGATACGGACTGCCGCCGTGCTCCACCTCGACCTCGAGAATCTGGGATTGCCGCTCCATGTCATCCGCCTCCTGACATGGTTCCACCATGCGGCCAACGCATAGCGGCGTCAATTAATCCACGTTAGCAGAAGGTTAAGTTTGGAACTTTTTCGGCAACTGGGTCGGCTCAGGCTCATTCCTCGCCAGGCGCGCCTTTGGCCACGGCATCAAGGATAACTTCAGGCTGGGTCTCCTGAACCAGATCCTCTAGATCGAAGCCGGTCCCGGTCTTGATGCCGAGATGATCGACGATCGCCTGAGTCATGACCATCAGCCGTGTGGTTTCCTGCTCGGTGAGGAGGCTCACCTGCAAATCGAGCTCGGCCTTCTCCTCGGCCTCTTCGGTCATCTGGTTCTGGTTGATGAGAACAAAGGTCGAGAGGAAGATCGCTTCCACGGAGGCGGCCATGGCCAGGACGACCAGCGACGGGTCCCAGCGCGGGATGCCCGGGATCAAGCCGACATTGGCCAGGATCCAGCCACCGAAGACGACTAGGTGAATATAGACGAAGCGCATGCTGCCCGCGAACTGGCTGATCGCGTCGGCGACCTTGTCGCTGCGCGAGCGCTTGGCGCGGCGCTCCTCGCGCCACTGCCGGATCGACTTGATGTTGCGCAGCACCGAGCGCGGGATGCTTTCCTGGTCAGGTATCTTCCCGTGATCGGTCATGATGGCTCACAAGGGCGCTGCGGCGACGGGATGGCGCGCCGGTTGGATCGGTTTACCCCTGGGAGCCTGGCTGTCCCGCAGGGACTGCGCGAACCAAGGTATGGTGAGCTCGAGCCCTTGCGCCAGCGGAATGCGCGGCTCCCAGCCGAGCAGTTGCTTGGCGCGCGTGATATCGGGGCGGCGGCGCTGTGGGTCATCGACCGGCAGGGGGCGGTGCACGATCGGTGAGGTGCTGCCGGTCATCTCCAGAACCAGGTCGGCCAGCTCGGCGATGGTGAATTCGCCGGGATTGCCGATATTGACCGGGGCCCCGGGATTGGGATCGACATTCATCAAGCTGATGAGCCCGGCGACCAGGTCGCTGACATAGCAGAAGGAGCGCGTCTGCTCCCCAGTGCCGTAGATGGTAAGCGGTTCGCCGCTCAGCGCCTGGACGATGAGGTTGGAGACGATGCGCCCGTCCTCGGGGCTCATGCGCGGGCCATAGGTGTTGAAGATGCGCACGACCCGGGCATCCACCCGGCCGGCGCGCAGCATGTCGAAGCACATGGTTTCGGCGGCGCGCTTGCCCTCGTCATAGCAGGCGCGGGGGCCGGTGCAGTTGACGTTGCCCCAGTAATCCTCCTGCTGCGGATGCTGCTGGGGGTCGCCATAGACCTCGCTGGTCGAAGCCTGGAGAAAGCTCGCGCCATGCTGCTCGGCGAGGCGCAGCAGGTTGGCAGTGCCTACCACGCTGGTCATCATCGTGTGGAGCGGGTCAGCCTGGTATTGTGGTGGGGAAGCGGGGCAGGCGAGGTTGTAGATCTGGTCCAGCTTCTCTTCGACGCTGACCGGTTCGCAGATATCGGCTTCGATCAGGCGAAAGCCGGGATGGTTCTCTAGCGCCCGGACATTGGCTTCGGAGCCGGTCTGATAGTTATCGACGCAGATGACCCGGTGCCCTTCCGCCAGCAGGGCGTCGCAGAGGTGCGAGCCGACGAAGCCGGCACCGCCGGTCACCATGATGGTCTTGCCTTTGCCGTTGGTGGGTTTCATGGCGTGACCTTTCAAGCAGAGGGACGAATGGCTTGGGCATGCTTGCCCAGGATGGCGAGAAGTTCGCCGGCGCGCGCCGTGGCGGTATGTTCCGCCAGGACATGGCGGCGCGCCGCCGTGGCCATGGCATTGCGCTCGGCATCAGTGGTGTCGCGCAGGGTGCGGATCACGGTAGCGGTATCGAGGGCAAGCACGATGCTGCCAGAGGGGAACATCTGGTCGAGCCCTTCCCAGATGTCGCCGATCAGCGGCGTACCACAGGCCCCGGCCTCGAACAGCCGAACGCTGGGGGACCAGCCGGCAGCAATCATGTCGGCGCGGGTAACGTTGAGGGTGAAACGCTGGCGGTTATAGAACGAACGATGCTCGGAAGGGGGCAGGTGTTCGATGCGCTCGACATTGTCCGGCCAGACGATGTCGGCGGGGAACTGCGAGCCCGCGACCACGAAGCGGCGCTCCGGCATTTGCCGGGCCGGCTCCAGCAGCAGCCGCTCCAGCGCCGGCTGGCGATCGGGGCTGTAGGTGCCGAGGTAGCCCAGATCCCATTCCTGTGCTTCGCCGGTCGGACCATAGCGGTCGGCATCGACCGAGCAATAGAGCGGCAGCGCGGCGCGGGCGCCGAATTCAGTTTCGAGCCGCCGGAGAAGCGGTCCGCCGGAAAAGGAGAGATAGCTGTCAAACAGCGGTATCTGCCGCCGCGCCAGGTATTCCTCGTCGCCGCGACCGAGCTTGGCCAGGGTAACCGGCGTGTCGATGTCATAGAAGTGCCAGTTGGGCAGCGCCATCGCCGACAGCGCGTCGATTACGGCGACCCCTTCGGGCACATAGGAGCCCACGATCACTGCGCCGGCCTGCCTGAGCGTTTCGGTGTGGCGCTCCAGCAGTTCGGCGACGCTGCCATAGTAGTCGAGCGTGCAGAAATCGGGATTGGGCAGGTCGCGGCTACTAGCGTACCAGGGCACGTCCCGTTCCAGGAAGAGGACACGCTGCCCATGCGTCTGCAGCCCATGAATCAGCGCCCGATAGGTCGTCGCGTGGCCATTGCCCCAGGACGAAGAGAGCGACAGGCCCAGAATGACGATGTCGTAGTGGCCGCTCATTCGGCGGCCTCGCTGTGGCGGCGGGCGGCGCTGCGGAACACGCGGTCGGCCTCCTCGGCCCGATGGGCATAGGTGTGCTCGCGCAGCACCCGATCCATGGCGGCGGCACCGATCTGGCGCGCGCGTTCAAGCGTCAGGCCGGAGAGGATTTCGGCGACATCCTGCCCGTCGCGGGCGACTAGAACTTCGTCGTCGGGTGCCAGAAAAAGCGGAATGCCTTCCCAGTAGTCGGTGATGAGGCAGGCGCTGGCGCCGGCCGCCTCGAAAACGCGCGTTGCCGGGGAGAAGCCGGTCTCCGCCATGCTGGAGCGCGAGATGTTGAGCACGGCCTTGGCCGAGATGTTGAAGGCATTGTGGTCGGCGGTGCCGACATGGCCGAGATAGTTGACATTGCTCGACATGCCTTTGTCGCCCCAGCCGGAGCCGCCCAGCACGAACCGCTGCGACGGCATGCGCGAGGCGGGCGCGAGGAAAAACTCCTCCACCCGTGCTTCGCGGTCGGGCAGGCGATTGCCCAAAAAGCCGAGATCGCCAAAGAAGCGTGGATTGGCCTCCACGGGGTGGTGCGTGTGCGGATCGAGGGCATTGTAGATGGGGATGCACTCATGTGCGCCAATCTCGCGATAGGCATTGATCACCGGGTCGCCGCCGCCATAGGTCAACACCAGGTCGATAGTCTCGAGCGCCTTGCGCAGCGGATGGCCGGCATTGGCGCGCAGCTCGGCCAGGGTTGCGGGTGCATCCACGTCCCAGAAGATGCGGAGGGCGTGCGGGGCGGCATGCCGGAGAACTTCCTCGAGCAGCAGGTCGTCCTCGAAGCCGACGCCGCTGGCCTTGATCACGATATCGGCCTTGGTGGCCTCTGCCGTGACCTGCTTCAGCGCTTCGACCGTGCCGTCATAGACGACGACCCGGCACCAATCGGGGGGATCAATGTCGCGGTTCTTCTGCCGGTCGTAGACGTCCGGCTCGTAGAAGGTGATATCATAGCCCTTTTCGGCCAATGCCCGCAGCATGCCTCGGTAGTAGGTAGCCGCGCCGTTCCAGTAGGCTGAAAGGATGCTCGATCCATAAAAGGCGATCTTCACGCGACGGGCTCCAGGGTTTCGAGTTGGCGGGTGACCTGCGCGCTGCCGACCTGGCCGAGTACGGCAAGCAGTTCATCGACGCGGTGACGGCAGGTGTGGCGGGCAAGAATAGTCTCAAGGCCGCTGGCGGCAAGGCTGCGCGCCAGGGCAGGATCGGTGGTGACCTCGTGCAGGAGGCGCTGCATCTCCTCGCCATTCTTGGCGAAAAGGAAGTCCTTGCCGGGGCGGAACAGGCCCTCGGCATCGTTCCACGGGGCCGACAGCAGCGGAATACCGGCGGCAAGCGCTTCGAAGACCCGGATGGTGGGAATGCCGGGAAGCGACTGCACATAAGGCCGGCGCGGGATGTGCAAGGTTACCTTGTGGCTGGCAAAGGCTGCGGGCGCATCGGCATTGGCGATCCAGCCGCCATAGGAGAGACCTGCCCGGCGCACCGCGGTAATGGCCTCTTCGGGGTAGCGCACGCCGCGCACAGTGCCGCTGAGGCCAAGGGCGGCAGCGGGTTCGATCAGGAACTCGCTGATCTCGGCGGTGCGCTCGTTGTCCCCCCAATTGCCGATCCAGATCAGGTCCTGCTCGCGCTCGATCTCGGGGTGCGGGTGGAACAGCGTGTCGTCGGCCGCCTCGTGCCACGTAAAGACCTGGCTGCCCCAGCCGGCCCTGAGGTAGCGCTCGCGCAGCGTCTCGCCGAAGGCAAGGATGCCGTCATAGTCCTTGAGCAGAAGGCCCGCGATATCCTCTTCGGCCGATACGGCCCGATGATGGGTGTCGTGGAACAGGAGCGTGAAAGGGGCGCCATCGCGGCGGATGCGGCCGATGCGCTCCACAAGCGCCGGCTCGGTCCATTCATGCACCAGAACCACATCGGCATCGGCTAGCGCCGCTTCATGGTCGAAACCAGGCCCATACTGCTCGGAACGAAGCTCGGGGAACTCGCGGGCGAAACGGTCGACCGCCGCCTGTCCTTGCGTCTTGATGAGATTCTGCCGGCTCCAGGCATCCACCGGCTCCAGCGCCAGCGTCCGGTGGCCGCGCCGCACCAGGTCGCGCATCACGCCGCGCAGAAAATGGGCATTTCCGTGGTTCCAGTCGGAGACGAGGGAATGGGTATAGAAGACAAAGCGCAAGGTCACGCCTCCTGAATATGGGCGGGCTGCAGCAGATCGGCATAGATCGACTGCATGGCGGCGGCTTGCGCGGCGAGCGTATAGCGCCCGGCGCGTTCCTGCGCGCGGGCGGCATAGTCGTGCCGCAGCACATCATTGGATGCCAGTTGATTGAGTGCCGCTGCGAAAGCCTGGGGGTCGTCGGCGGGCGCGAACAGCGCGGCACCGTCCCAGAGCTCGCGGTATGTCGGGATGTCGGCAAGAACCAGCGCCGCGCCCGCCTGTGCTGCCTCGAGCGCGGCGAGGCCAAAGGGTTCATAGCGCGACGGCGAGGCGACGATTGCGGCTTTGGTCATCCACTGCTTGACCTCGGAATGCGGCAGTTCACCGAGCGCTTTTACATGCTTGAGCTCTTGCCACTGACCGCTTGGGCCATGGACGGGACCGGCCATGAAAAGGGGCCAGGCAGAATGCGGTGCAGCTTCGTCGAGCAGCGCGCCGTTCTTGCCTTCGTCCCACCATCGGCCAGCGGCAAAGACGAGCTCTTCCTTGGCCAAGCTTTCGGGGCGGGCCGTGGAGCAATTCCAGACCACATGGAGGTTGGCGATCTTGCCATAGCTGTCGCCCAACATGGCCGCGTGCCCATGACTGGGCGCCACCACCGCATCGGCATGGTCGAAGCCCTCGCGATTGCGCCGGCGCTGCCAGTCCCAATCAGCGGGAACCGCGCTGTGCCGGACGGCGGCGAACCATGTGACGACGCAGGAATGCGAAACAGCGATAACTGGAATATCGAGGCTGAGGCCTGCCGCCTGGGACGGCAGGTTGAGGTGAACGAGATCGATCTCGTGTGCCTCAACGATCTGGCGGAGAAGATCGGGAATGCGATCAAGCGCCGTCTCGTCCTCGGTGATCCAGTCGAGCGGCGCATCGAGCCAGAGCAGTTGACCGATCTGCTCTGCTTCCGCGCGCTGCGCCGCACTTGGCTGGGGCCCGAGGCCGGCAAAGGTGAAGCGATAACCTTCCCGCGTCATGGCGATGGCAAGATCCATGGCATAGCGCCACACGCCGCCGACGGCGTCGAGCGTCATCAGGATGTGTGGCCCTTGTCCTGCCCCAGACGTCGTTGCGGACACCGCAAGGCTCATGCCCGCACCTGCCGCGCCTCGGGTGCCGTCTGCTGTTCGCGGGCCATCAGCCACTCGGCGAGATCGCGCAACCCGTCGCGCCAGCCGATGCGCATGCGCCAGCCCAGTTCGGCTTCGAGCCGGCTGGTTTCGGCGACGAAGTAGAGCTGGTCGCCTTCGCGCCACGTGTCATGCCCCACGGTCAACGGCGAGCCGACGAGATGCTCGATTTCCTTGAGCACCATATTGAGGCTGACGGCATTGCGCGGTCCGCCACCCAGGTTGAAGGCGCGGCCGCGCACAGTCTCGATCTGCGCCAGGGCTGCCCGGTAGGCGGCGACGGCGTCGCTGACATGCAGCACGTCACGCACCTGCTTGCCATCGCCATAGATGGTGATGGCTTCGCCGCGCAGGGCCCTGATCAGGAAGTGGGCGACCCAGCCCTGGTCCTCGGTGCCGAACTGACGCGGACCATAGATGCAGCTCATGCGCAGCACGGCGGTGGGGATGTCGTAGGAGCGGTCGTAGTCGAGCACATACTGATCGGCCACGCCTTTGGAACAGCCATAGGGCGTGCAGAAATCGAGCCGCCGGTCCTCGTTTATGCCGCGGGCGCGGATCAGTTCGTCGGCCGGCGTATGGCGGCCGTCCTGCTCGAACAGGCGGAGGTCGTCGAGGCCGCCATAGACCTTGTTGGTGCTCGAAAAGATCACCGGGGCCTTGCGGCCGCCCTTGCGCACGGCTTCCAGCACGTTGAGCGTGCCGCGGGCATTGATGTCGAAGTCTTCGCCCGGGTCGACGAGGCTCGTGGTCACCGCCGTCTGCGCGGCAAGGTGAAACACGGCGCTGGCACCCGCAAGCGCTGGCTCGATGGCGGCAGCGTTGCGAATATCGGCGACGACCACCGTGAGGCGGTCGCCGTGACGCTGCTTCAGCCAGTCGAGGTTCTGGTTGACGCCATTGCGGCTAAGATTGTCGAGGACGGTGACGGATTGGCCGTCACCCAGCAGTGCATCGGCAAGGTTGCTGCCGATGAAGCCCGCACCGCCGGTGATGACGATGTTCCCCCCTTTGGTGCCGGACGGGTTTGCATCCATCATGAAACAAGGCCTCGCTCTTCGAGTTGACGCCGCATCTCGGCGCCGCGATCGACCGCCTGGGCCTGCCGGACCCATTCTGTCATTTCGTCGAGCGAGTCCTCCAGCCGGAAGCGGGGCTCGAAGCCGAGCAGCTCGCGCGCCTTGGAGATGTCGGCAAAGCAGTTGCGGATGTCGCCGGAACGCGCCTTGTTCATGATGTCGGGGCCCAGGTGGGGCACGCCCATGGCGCGGGCCAGCATGTTGGCGATGTCGGCAATGGCATAGGCATTGCCGCTGCCCACGTTGATGACGTGGCCGGCGGCCGAGCGCTGCTCCAGCGCCAGGCGGAAGGCGCGGGCGACGTCGCGTACATGCACGAAGTCACGCTTCTGCTTGCCGTCCTCGAAGATCATGGGCGGCTGGTTGTTGATGAGGCGCGAGGCGAAATTGGCAAGCACACCGGTATAGGGGTTGGAGAGCGCCTGGCCGGGGCCAAAGACGTTGAAGAGACGCAGGGCGACCGCCTCGACACCATATGCCTCGCCGAAGATCAGCACGGCGCGTTCTTGCGCATATTTGGTCAGCGCATAGATCGAGGCGAGGTCGACCGGCTTTTGCTCATCGGTCGGCGCAGGCGTGAGGGCAACGCCATCAGCGGTGACGGGCTCCCAGCGACCGGCCTTGATGTCCGCGCTGCGGCGGCGCACCGAGCCGAAAGTGGCGCCATCTTCGGAGCGGTAGAGCCCTTCGCCATAGACGCTCATCGAGGAGGCGACGACGATGCGCTTGATCGGCAAGTCGATCATGGCCTCGAGCAGCACCGCGGTGCCAAGGTCGTTGCCGCCGACATAGCGGGCAATCTCATACATGGACTGGCCAACGCCGACTTCGGCTGCGAGGTGAACCACGCCGTCGATGCCCTGCAGAGCTTCGCTCACCGCAGCCTTGTCGCGCACATCGGCACGCACCAGTTCAACGCCTTCCGGCACGGCCGCTGCCGCTTCGCCGTGCACCTGGTCGATGAGGCTATCGAGCACCCGAACCTTATAGCCCTGTTCAAGCAGTTCCTCGGTTACGTATCGTCCAATGAAGCCGCAGCCGCCGGTAATCAGTATCTGTTTCATGGTGCCCATTGCGAAGGTAAGTAGCTGCGACAGGAAGCGTTCCTGGGCGGACAAGTTCCGCCAAAGATTTGATCGCCGCTGACTCAAGCGTGTAGGAACCGAAGGCACCGTGGATGAATCGCCCGGAACCGGCGCCCGAGAGGCGTAAGTGAAAGCTTGGTGTCAGGTCGGCGGAAGGGTGTGCCGATTATCCTGCGTTAATCGATGCATCTCCTCGTTGCCGCAAACGAAATTCGACGTTGTAGAGCTGTGGCCCCCAACCACGGGGCGAATCCCGGTGCCGCCGCCACCAGCATTCGACCCGCGCAAGCATCTTCATCAGGAACAAAGCTGTCATTGCCCTGTTGCTGGAATAAGCTTCGCTGAAGCAGATCGAAAGGGCGTCGAGTATGAAGATCCTGGTTCTGGGTGCAGGTTATGTCGGTCTGACCACAAGCGCATGTCTTGCCGAACTGGGTCACGAGGTGACCTGCTGCGACATCGACGATACCCGGGTGGCCTCCCTGAACCGGGCCGAAGTTCCAATTTTTGAGCCGGGCCTGTCCGAACTGATCGCCGCACAGATGGAAGCGGGCCGGCTGCGCTTTTCTGCAGACGCCGAGGCCATGGCCGGAGACGTTGCAGCCGTGTTTGTCGCCGTCGGGACCCCTTCGGCACCAAACGGCGACATCGACCTCTCCTATGTCGAGGCGGCAGCGATCGGCATTGCGCCGCACCTGCGGAAAAACGCTGTTGTCATCATCAAGTCGACCGTGGTCGCGGGCACCGCGCGGCGCGTCAAGAAGCTGGTCGACGCCAGCCGCGGCACGAGCGACATCGCCGTTGCGTCCAATCCCGAATTCCTTCGCGAAGGATCGGCGATCAATGATTTCCTGTGTGCCGACCGCATCGTCATTGGCGTCGACGACGCGTCGTCCGAGGCGCTGCTGCTCGATCTCTATAAGCCGCTGACCGACACCGGCATTCCGCTGCTGGCCACGCAGACCGTCAATGCCGAACTCATCAAATATGCGGCCAACGCCCTTCTGGCGCTCAAGATAGGCTTCATCAACGACGTGGCCGATCTCTGCGAAGCCCTGGGCGGCGACGTGTCCGCAGTTGCCGACGGGATCGGCCGCGACCACCGCATCGGCGGGGCGTTCCTCGCCGCCGGCCCCGGCTTTGGCGGCTCCTGCTTCCCCAAAGACACGCGTGCTTTTGCCAGTACGGGCCGCAAGTTCGGCGCGCCCCAGCCGCTGATCGAAACGTTGATCGACAGCAACGAGGCGCGCAAGGCCGCCCTTGCCGACCGCATCATCACCGCCACCCCCGCGCGCGGCCGGGTCGCCGTGCTTGGCACCAGCTTCAAGGCCAATACCGACGATGTGCGCGAGGCCGCGGCCTTGACCATCGTGCCGCGCCTGATCGAAGCCGGCCTCGAAGTCCATGCCCACGATCCGCAGCCGGGTGCTGCCAAGCCGTTGCTGACAGGCGTGCAGTGGCACGACACGGCGATGGAGGCGGCCCGGGGTGCCGATGTCACGGTGGTCCTGACCGAATGGGACGAGTATCGCGCCCTCGATCTCCTGCGGCTGGCCAAGACCATGCGTGGGCGGCAGCTCCTTGATTTCCGCAACATCCTGACCGGGGAGGCGGCTGCTCGGGCGGGCCTCCACTACCACGGCATCGGCCGGCCTTCCGTGGCCCCGAAGCCGGTGCGGCGCGGGCAGGGAAGCGCCGCCAGCCTACAGGTTGCCGCATCGCCAGCATAATCAGAAGAGGAGCCTGAACATGAGCAGTTCCCACAAGACCACCGATCACGACGAAATCCGCAAATGGGCCGAAGCCCGCGACGGCCATCCGGCCAAGGTCGATACCGGCGGCAAGGGCGGCATCCTGCGCATCGACTTCGGTGAGCCGGAGGACAATCTCACCCAGATCGAGTGGGACGAGTTCTTCAAGATCTTTGACGAGAACAAGCTCGACTTCCTTTACCAGGAAGAGACCAGCGACGGCGGTAAGAGCCGTTTCAACAAATTCGTGAACCGCGACTGAGGTCGATATGAACGTTGCTATGTCCCCGCCGTCGCAGATGCAGGCGGCGGTGGTCACCGGTCCGGGCACCATGACGGTCGAGACCCATCCGCTTCCACAGCTGGGCGCCGGCCAGGTCCGCGTGCGGCTCGAAGGCTGCGGTGTCTGTGCGTCCAACCTCACACCATGGGCCGGCCCGGAATGGATGAAGTTTCCCACCGAACCCGGCGGCCTAGGTCATGAAGGCTGGGGTGTCATCGATGCCGTGGGCGAAGGCGTCCAGGACCTCCAGGTGGGAGACCGGGTCGCTGCGCTTTCCTACCATAGCTATGCCACCCACGACATTGCCGAGGCCGATGCGGTGGTAAAGCTGCCGGCCGCCCTCGACGGCGTGCCTTTTCCCGGTGAGCCGCTGGGCTGTGCCATGAATATCTTCAAGCGCGCCGAGATTTCGGAAGGCCAGACGGTTGCCATCATTGGCATCGGTTTTCTCGGTGCCCTTCTAACGCAACTGGCTGTAGCGGCCGGCGCAAGGGTTATCGCCATCGCCCGCCGTCCCTTTGCGCTCGACCTCGCCACACAGCTCGGCGCGGCCGAGACCATATTGATGGATGACCACTGGAAGATCATCGAGCGGGTCAAGGAGCTGACCAATGGCGTCTTCTGCGACCGCGTGATCGAGGCCGTGGGCAAGCAGTGGCCGCTCGACCTTGCCGCCGAACTCACCCGCGAGCGTGGCAGGCTGGTGATCGCCGGCTACCATCAGGACGGCCCGCGTCAGGTCAACATGCAGATGTGGAACTGGCGCGGTCTCGACGTGATCAATGCGCATGAGCGCGATCCGCGCATCTATATTCAGGGTATTCGCGACGCGATTGATGCAGTGGTGGAAGGGCGGCTCGATCCTGCGCCGCTCTATACGCATCGCTATCCCCTGGAAGAGCTCGACACAGCGCTGGATGCGACGCGCGACCGGCCCGATGGCTTCCTCAAGGCGCTAGTGCTTTACCCCTGACACGGTGAACCAATAAACGAAAGGCCGATGCAGCCAGCGCTGCATCGGCCTTTTTGCTTGGCATAGGCAGAACCTAGACCAGGGCAGCTTCCGCTTCGAGAGGCCGCGCTGCCTGGACGGCCTGGCGGGGCGCGTAGCGTTCGATCATCTGAGAGCAGAAGGCGGCAAATTCCTCGGGCACCTGCGGTGGACTGGTGTGATGAGGCGCAATGCCGCGATGCTCGGGCGTGAAACAGAAGGTGACGGTGACGTCGAAGTCCTCCAGCGCCTGCATCTGGCGGTCGAACCAATCCAGCGCATTGGGGCGGAAGCTGTCGGCCCAGGAGAGGCCGGTGCGCAAATGCGTCACGCCCAGGCGTTTCATCCAGGCCACGGCATCGTCGAGCCGATGGTCATGGTAGTGGAACCACTGCACCACGCCCATTTCCGGCGTGTGCTTTGCAAACTCCTCCGCGGCCGGCTTGGGCGTGCCGTCCTGACGGAGCAGGCCCATATAGAAGTGCCGGTAGTAGGAGGAGCCCTCCGCCTCGCGGTGGCGAGTCGTCGCTTCCCACTCGCGTGGCAGGTCATAGAGGCTGTACCACTGGATGCGCGCGGCATTGCCCCGGAGCAGTTCGGCCGTGCGCTGCAGGCCCCAGAGCTGCACTTCTTCAGCACCAAAGGTCGAGACGCCGACCTCGCTGACCCAGACGGGAAGATGAGTGATGGCGCGAATGTCCTCGAGCTTTTGCGGCCATTCGTGGATCTGCCACAGGTTCCAGTCGAGCGGAAAGCCATGCACGGCAACGGCGTTGACCCGATCGAGCACGCCATATTCCTTCATCCGGGTCATGAATCCGGGATCGATCGGCGAGATGCCGCCCAGCACGCGGGTCACGTCGGGGTTGGCGGCCGCGATGGCATCAGCGGCCAGGTTGACCATTTGGCCGAAGCGCACCCATTCCGGATCTAGCTCTGGATCCCAGTGTGACTTGTTGTTCGGCTCGTTCCAGATCATTGCGGCTTCGATCATGTTCTGGCTCCCTGCTTTGGATAGACTGGAATGGCGTGCTCTGGCTGTTGAGCCGTGCGGCACACATAGACTTCGGCTTCTGGATGAGCCGTGATCTCGAAGCCGGAACTGCGGAGCATGGCTTCAACACAGGCGGCATTGGGCACCCACCAGTTGGTGGGGTCGTCGGAATAGCGATGCTCGATGAAGTGCATCTTGGGATAGGACGGCTCGTTGAACAGGGCCACTTCCGAGAAGGGATAGTTTTCGGCCACTTCTCCCACCTCCTTGCTGCCCCGCTGCATGGATTGGAAGATCAGGAGGTCCTTGGCGACATGCTCGCGGATGAGGTCTAGCGCCAGTAGCGGGTGCCGCAGGTGGTACAGGACGCCCATGAAGATCACGACGTCGAACTTCTCGCCGAGCGACCCAACGTCGTAGACGGAGAGCTTCCGGAACTCGATGTCGACTTCCGCCACTTCCGCCGCGAACCGGGCCTGGTTGAGATAGACGTCGTCGAAATCGACGCCGAGCACGCGATCGGCGCCGCGCTTCTTCATCTCGATGGAGTAGAACCCGGCATTGCAGCCAATATCGAGCACGGTCTTGCCCGTAAGATCGGCTGGAATGGCATTGGCAAATTTGCGCCACTTCATGTTGGGGTAGTCGCCCAGGAAGTGGTCGGGCGCGGTTCGAACACCGCCCAGATCGATATTGTGAAACCAAGGTCCCAAGGCTTCGACCTGCTGGCGAATTTCTACGGCAGACAATGGCATGACGCGTACCTTGCTCTGGTTAGGGGGTGATCTCGTTCAGCGTGATCAGTTTGCTGCCCCAGTCGCCCACCACCAGGGTGGTGATGGAGGCGGGGGAGATGTCGAAGCGCTGCCACGCATCGATGGGCAGGCCGAGGAGGTGGCCGACGATGGCACGGATCACGTCGGCATGGCTGACCAGGGCGCTTCTTGTGTCGCCCGGTTGCGCAACGAGCTGCCGGACGACATCAATGGCGCGGCGCTGGACATCGAGCATGGTCTCGCCGGTCGGCGTGGCTGCCAGGCTGCGCTGCTCGTTCCAGTGCCGCCATTCGGGGCGCGTGTTGAGCTGGTCAAACGTGCTTCCCGACCATTCACCGAAGTCCACTTCGTCCAATGCCTCGACGGTTTCGACCGGCATTCCACCACGAGCCGCAGCAACGGCCTCGGCGGTTTGCTGCGCCCGCTCCCGCGGGCTGGAATAAAGCGCGTCGAACTGTTCGCGGCGCATTCGTTCGCCCAGGCGCTGCGCCTGCGCGAGGCCGTCAACGCCGAGGGTAATTCCAGACGTGCGTCCAGCCAGGTAGAGGCCCACCTGGTCATGCGCGGCGTGGCGCAGCAGAAAAATGGTTGCCGTCATTCGGCCGCGCCAAGCAGGGGCTCGTCGACGCCGGCGATGAACTCTTCCGTGCGCCGACGCGCCTCGGCGTCGGTAAACTGCGTGGGCGGCGACTTCATGAAATAGCTCGAAGGGCCGATCAGGGCGCCGCCGATGCCGCGATCGAGCGCGAGCTTGGCGCAGCGGACCGCGTCGATCACCACGCCTGCCGAATTGGGCGAGTCCCAGACCTCGAGCTTGAGTTCGGCATTGAGCGGAATGCCGCCAAAGGTTGTTCCCTCAAGGCGGATATAGGCCCACTTGCGATCACTGAGCCACGGCACGTGGTCGCTGGGCCCGACATGGATATCCTCGGCGGGCAGCGGCACATCGATCTGGCTGGTAACCGCCTGGGTCTTGCTGATCTTCTTGGACTGAAGCCGCTCGCGCTCCAGCATGTTGAGGAAATCGGTATTGCCGCCGAAATTGAGCTGGTAGGTCCGGTCGAGCTTGACCCCGCGCTCCCGGAACAGGTTGGCGAGCATACGGTGCACGATGGTCGCGCCGACCTGGCTCTTGATGTCGTCGCCGACGATGGGCAGGCCGGCGGCAGCAAAGCGCTGCTCCCATTCGGGTTTGGAGGCGATGAAGGCGGGAATGCAGTTGACGAAGCCGCAGCCAGCTTCCAGGGCTCGCTCGGCATACCATTGCGTGGCCAGTTCCGAGCCAACCGGCAGGTAGGAGACAAGAACGTCCACCTCGGCGCGGCGCAGTTCTTCCGTCACGTCGGCAACGGGTTCCTCAGCTTCTTCGATCTCGTCTTCGAGATACTTGCCGATGCCGTCCAGCGTGTTGCCGCGTTTCACGATCACCCCAGTGGGCGCGACATCGGCAAAGCGGATGGTGTTGTTGGGAGCGGCATGGATAGCTTCTGCCACATCGCGGCCGACTTTGGTGTTGGCGACATCAAAGGCGGCGACCACCTCGATATCGGAGACATGATAGCCACCCAGATTAACATGCATTAATCCCGGCACCGGTTCGTTACCATCGGCATCACGATAGTAGGTTAGTCCCTGCACCAGTGAAGATGCGCAGTTTCCAACGCCAACTATGCCGATGCGCACCTTGCGTGCCGTCATTGAATGCTCCTGAAAAACCCTTGATCATGAGACCAACGGGACCCCGCAAGCTTTGTTCCTGCTCAAACAGGGAGAAGTGCCGATTATGCTGGTTTTCGGGGACGTTGCGCGGTGGGAAGAGGCCCAGGAGATGGCGGCCGAGATCGCGCACCGCTTCGATGATTGGCTCGCGGCGTCCCCGGGCATGAAGCGGCACCAGCAACTGGCCGGAGCCTTTATCCGCACCGGCGAACTGGTGCAGGCAGTGGTCGACAGCGAGTTCGCGGAAAGCAAATGTGATGAAACCACTGAACGGCGTCATATCGGCGAGGCACTGCTGGTCAGATTGGCACGGGCAGTTGCCGCCTCGTGGGATAGCGATGGGCGCGAGGTCGTGCCGGTGGACTGGTTGGACCCTCTGCGTACCCTGGCTGATGCTGGTCGTCTCGAGACAAAGCGGGCGGAAGGCTATGCCTTTTACGCCCTCTACCCTGAGGCCTATCTCGCGGCTGCGCGCGAGGCCGGATTAGGAGCGGATACGACGGTCATCGGCATCCGCAGCATAGGGGCGGGGCTTGCCGCCGTCGTCGCTGCGGGGCTTGGTGTCGGCCGCATTCACACGGTGCGGCCGGTCGGCCACCCGTTTGCGCGGCGTGTCGAGATCGGACCTGATCTTGCCGCCAACATCCTGGCGGGGAGGGGCGACTTCGCGATCGTTGATGAGGGGCCGGGTCTGTCCGGCAGCTCGTTCAACTGTGTTGCTGACTGGCTGGTGCAGCATGGCGTGGACGACAGCCGCATCCATTTCTTTCCCAGCCACGCTGGTGACCTGGGTAGCCATGCCAGCTCCGAGCACTGGGAACGGTGGACTCGTGCCCGCAAGCACGTCCTCAGTTTCGAACAGGTCATTCTCAATCCCGCGAAGCACCATCAGCGTCTTAAGCACTGGATTGCCTCCGCTGTCGGCCCGCTTGAAGGCCCGCTTGTAGACCTTTCGGGCGGCGCCTGGAGGGAACGCTGGTGTGGTTCCGAACAGATCTGGCCACCGGCCGATCCAGCGATGGAGAAGCGCAAGTTCCTGGCGCGTGCCGGAGGCAAGGCGTGGCTGGCCAAGTTCGTTGGCCTCGGCGCCAGCGGCGAGGAGAAGCACTTGCTGGCGCAGCACCTCGCCGAAGCTGGCTTTGCACCTGAGCCTCGCGGCCTTTGCCACGGCTTCCTGATCATGCCGTGGGTGGAGAGGGATGCCAACAGCTCCGCCGGACCGCCGCTCGAGCGAGTAGCTGACTACCTGGCGCGGAGAGCCAGCCTGCCCGTCAGCGTGCCGGGTGCGAGCACGGGAGCGCTGTTTGAAATGGCGCTGCACAATCTGGGCGAGGCTTTGGGAAAGGGCGCTGCTGACAAGATCGGCAGTGTCCTCAGGAACCCGGAGCGGTTCACGCCCATTTACTGCGCCACCGACAACCGCATGCATGAATGGGAATGGGTGCAGGCGGACGGCACCTGGCTCAAGCTCGATGGCCTGGATCACCATGCCGCGCACGACCTGATCGGCTGTCAGGACATCGCCTGGGACCTCGCCGGAGCGAAAGTGGAACTGGGTCTGGCAGAGCAACAGGGACAGGAACTGACCGCATCGCTGGAACAGCGCATCGGCCGCACCATCCCTCCCGACTACCTTCGGGCAATGGAGCTTTGCTACATTGCCTTTCAAATTGGACTTTGGACCATGGCGCAGTCCAGAAACGGCGAAGTCGAGCGCCAGCGAATCAAGGCATTGCTCCGACGCTATGAAGATCGTGCGGCGCGTTTACTTGGCTCAACCTTGAACCATCTTGGGTGAGCAACGTTGATAACGTATGTTAGCAAAGGCGATGGTTACGGGTGCTATGGTCCCCACCATTGCTGGCTTGGTGACGGCATCATCCAATCCGCTTGGAAATGAGACTCTCGATCCATGATCACTTCGCAAGTTGTTGACAGGCACGAATTCGTGGAAGCGGCTGCCGCGCGGCCGGCGCTTATCTCAGACGTCTTCATCCGGCGCCTCCACGCATTCTATCCGCTACAGGCGCACGAGGCGGCTGCGGTCGCTGGCCTGATCAAGGATGTGAGAACAGTCCCGAGTCATACTGAGATACTGCCCGAGGGGCGCCCGGCCAAGGAAGCGGTGGTGCTGTTGGAAGGACTTGCCTGCCATTATCAGGTGCTGGATACAGCCCGGCGGCAGATGACCGGCTTCATTGTCCCCGGTGACCTCTGTGACTTTGGCTTCCTTTCGTCCAGCCCGGTCCGCCAGTCGGTGATGTCACTGGGATCGAGCACCATTGGCCGCATCGAGCTCGAACAGCTCTCAGCACTTGCCGACAAGTTGCCCAACATCATCGTGGCAGCGATGCGTGGTGCCTCCATCCAGCAGGCCTCCGCGCGGCAACTGGTGATCAGCCTTGGTGCGCGAGACGCCATGCAGCGCATGGCGCATTGCCTTTGTGAAATCTACAGCCGGCTCAAGGTCGTCGGACTGGTGAGCAGTTCGGGCCAGTTCGACCTGGCGTTGACCCAAGCTGAACTGGGAGAGGCCCTTGGTCTCTCCACCGTGCACGTGAACCGCACGATCCAGCAGCTGCGCAAGCAAAAGCTGATCACCCTGGCCAATGGCAAGGTGACTATCCTCGATTTCGCCGGACTATCCGGGCTGGCCTCGTTTGATGGCCATTATCTCCTGCCTAATTAGTCGAGGATATGCCGCGCGCCAGAGCGCGCGCAAAGGTCTGCATCGGTGCCTGGCGCGACAGGATCGCTGGCATGGAAGCGGCAATCTTATGCGCCTTGGGGCGCTGCGTCATCGCTACAATCTCGCCGATGAGCTTCTCTGCCTCCACTGGCTTTACCATGACGCTGCAGCCGCGGAAACGCGCTGGGATGGGCTCACCCTCATAGGACGTGAGGAAAAGGATCGCCACACCCTGCTCGAGCAGGAGGTCGGCCACGCCGAACACGGCCTCGCCGTGAAGGTAGAGGTCTAGTACGGCCGCATCGATCTTGCGGCGGCCGATCAGTTGCGTGGCGTAGAATGGCGTCGGGGCAGGGCCGAGTACTGTAGCGCCCACTTCCCGCAAGTCCCGGCAGATCGCGTTGGCGAGCACCGTATCGTCCTCGACCACGACAATCCGCATGCCGGTCAGATCTGGTTGTGCCGTCATGTTGGCCCCCACTTCAACCTGCGCTGCTCGCCGCCGAGCAGCAAACACATGCTAAGCCTGTTTCCTGGACAGGTGCGTATCGCGGCCTTCTGCACTGCCGGACTGACCCTGATCCTGAGGTGGCTCCTTCTGCAGCAAGGCGTCCGCCTCCCGCTGGCGCAGACAGCGGTCGAGCGCGGTGAACCAATATTCCTTTTCCCGCCCGTGCGGACGACCGTCATTCTCCCAGAGGAAATAGGCCGTGTCGCGCACTTGCGCTTCAAAGTCCTTGTCGATCCACGGGTCGTCAGCTTCAGGCATATCGGCTCCCTGCGGGTGTTGTAGAGGATCAACCCTCAAATCCGCTTTTTGTTCATTTGGTTGCGCAGCACTTGGTGCGGTTCGGCACCGGGTGGGAACCAGATCGGCGCGCGTGGCTTGATAGAGTTATGCAAGCACCCACGACTGACCAGATCCGAGACAGCATCGACAGCGGCAAGACCGGCGAAAAGGTCCGCATGCCTGACCCCGCTGCTGCGCCACTTGGCACTGATGCCGAGGCTGGAGGCAACACGCCAACGGCGCAGGAGCGACGGCTTGACGTCAAGTCCACGCCACGGCACGAGCGAGCGCCTGCCCATCCCGCCACAGGTTCGGCTCTGTATTTCGCGGCCATTGCCGCGCTTGCGGTCGCGATCGTCGTCATCGTGCTGATCGCTGCACCGTAGGGCTCAGCGCTGCACGAAATAAAAGATCGTGCCGAAGACTACGATGAACAGGATCACCGCCAGGATGACCCTTGCCATGGATCCCATCGGGTTCTTCCCCAAGACCGCGCGTTCTGCCGCGCCGCGTCCTTGCTCGGTCAGGGCGATATCCGTCTCCGGGCGAGGATCGTTGTCGTTCGAGGTGGTTGGCATTGTCGCTTCCAAGGTTGCGGGAATGGTCGGTGTCGCCTTATTGGCCGTCACGACGGCGCAGCGCGCCCAGCGCCAATGCGGCCGGTAGGGCAAAGGCCATGGTCGCCCAAGAGATGCGCTTGCGCGGCGGCCGAATAGGTTTTTCCAGCTTGTGACGATCGGGGGGCCAGGCGCGGCCCACGCTGTCGGCCATGTGCGCGCCCCGCTCGCCAAGCGGTTCTTCTGGGCCGGTTGTCGTGTCGCGCGCCGTTTGATGCTCAATCTCGGAGTTGAGCTCGGCACCGATAATCACAAGCGTGACCGTGATCCAGAGCCAGGTCATGAGCCCGATCGTGGCGCCGAGGGAGCCGTATGCAGCGTTGTCGTCGGTAAAGTTCGAGACGTACCAGGAGAACACCACCGAAACGAGCCCGAAGAGTGGAACGATCAGGATGACCCCAGGCGTGATCCAGCGCCATTTGGCCAATTCGCGGCTGGGCCCCCAGCGGTAGAGCGTGGCGAGAGCCAGCAGCAACACCGCGAGCATGATGATGTAGCCCGCAATCCGCACCGCCCATTGCAGCCCCTCGCCCAGCGGCAGGAAACCGATGATCGCGGGGAGGGCGATGATCACCGCCAGCACGATCACGGCCGATACGGCCATGCCGAAGGTAAACAGCAGGCCCATCGCATTGAGCCGGATAAAGGAGCGCCGCTCTTCCTCGCCATAGGCAATGTTCATGGCCTCAAATAGAGCCTTCACGCCGGCGCTCGCACTCCAAAGCGCGACGGCAAGGGAGAAGATGAGGGTGATCCCCAACGTGTTGTTGCTTTCGGTCGTGAGCCGCGTCAGCTGGTCACGCAGCACCTGAAGGACGGAGGGCGGGGCAATTCCCGTCAGCAGGTCGACCTGCGCCACCACCGAAGCGGGATCATTGAACAGGCCATAGATCGAGACCACAGCTGTCAAAGACGGCACCAGGGCCAGCAGCATGTAGAAGGTCACACCTGCCGCAACCAGCAGGATCCGGTCTTCCATGATGGCACGGTAGAGGCGCCAGACAATATCAAGCCGACCCGGCCCAGGAATCTGGGTCGGGTCGGTGGCATGACGGCCGCGATTTGGTTGCGCCGCGTTCTGGCGGTCAAGATCGAGTTCAGGGGCCGCCGGCGCTTCGTCGGTCAATTGCTATCAGGTCTGGCTGCTGGAGGTTTGCGTGATGCCGTCCTTGGCCTGCTGGTAGATTTCGCCGGTCTTTCCGGCGACTTTGTCATGCAGGTCGGCGACCTTTTCCTTGCCTTCTTCATAAAGGCTCGCGGCCTGCTCCGTGGCTTTCGCCTTGAGCTTATCTGCAGCCTCGCCCATCACGGCATCTTCCTGCTCCGTATGTGGCAGGGCCGTGCCCAGAGCTGCACCCAGAGCGAAAGCCAGGGCGCCGCCAACCAGGGGCTGATCGCGGAACTGGTTGATGATGGTCTCGTTGAGACCGCCCATCTGGCCCATCATGTTCGAGCCGGCGTGGCCGGCGCGACGACGGCCGGCATGGAGGGCGTCGCGTGCATCATGCATGCGCTCCCGTGCCATCTTCCAGGTATGCGAGGCCCAGCCCGACGCTTCGTCGAGGAGGTTGCCCGCTTCGTCGCGAATATGGACGACGCGCTCACCCGCCGAGTTGGCAAAGCCCTTAAACCGGTTGCCAGTTTCGTCGGTGAAATGTCCGGCACGACGGCCCATGGAGTCGGTGCGTGCGCGGAACTTCTTGCCGCTTTCGTCGAGGAATTCGGCAAAGCGGTTGTGGCTTTCGCCAGTCTGGCTGACGCGGGTTAGGCTGGAGCCGCTGATGGTGGCGACGGGATAATCCACGTCGTCATAATCATAGTCATCGAAGCCATCGTCGAAGTCATCGACGTCGCCGGTATAGCCGCGGTTGCGGTTGATGGAGTTGTCCCATTGCGCGTCGGACGAACCGGCGGCTGGTGCCGGCTTGGCCATGAGCCAAGCAAGGCTTACGCCAAGCAGGGCAACCGGCAGCGGATTTGCCGTGACGTTGCGCTGCAGGCTCGACAGGAATTCTCCGCCGCCGCCCTTGGTATAGGCCAGCATTTCGTCGACCAGCTGGCCGGGCGACAGTTTCTGCTGGATTTCGTCGATGGTGTTTTCCACCCGGTTGCGCTGCTGTTCGAGCTCGCGCTGCAGTTCGGCGGACGTTTTATGTTCTGAATCGTGAGCCATCAGAGCCTCTCTTTAACAATGTCGGCATCGCGGCCAAGCGAGGCAGCGGTTCGGTTCATGTTGAGGTTGCTTGCACTCAAAGCGTGCATGCCGCGGTTGATGAAAATGAACCCGATGATGCCCACGACGACGGTGACGATGCCCGCCGCAATCGCGTTGGCGAGGGTTGGATCCATGCCCTGGTTGATGAAGAAGGCACCAAGGAGCATGACGATGGCGCTGAGCAGAACGCCCAGTGCGCCAAGGGCGAGGATGGCACCGATGACCAGCGACACAACGCCGGCCATGGTCGCCGAAAGCTTCTCGGACGCTTCAGCTTTTGCGAGCTGGATTTCCTTGCGGAACAGGGTCGAGATGTCGCTTGCCAACCCGCCCAGCAGTTCCGCCAGAGGACGGCCTTCGTTTGTCTGGGACATTATTGGTTTCCTCCCGAGGTCGAGTTGCTGGACCAGTTGGTGCCCGACGACGTGGAGCCGGTCGAGGACGAGCCATAGGAGCCGGAACCGCTGCTGGTTCCGGTGCCGGACGTGCCGGTGGAGCCGTAGCTGCTTGTGCCGCTACCTGTCCCCGTACCAGACGTGCCGGTGGAGCCATACGATCCCGAGCTGCTGCCGGAGGTGCCGGTGGAGCCATAGGAACCCGACGGCGTGTAGGAACTGGACGAACCGGAAGGCGAATAGGAGCTCGATCCGGTCGAGCTGCCCGACGTGGTCTGCTGGTGGCGCTGGGCCGAAGCGAGGGCGAAGCGGCTTGCCACGAAACCGGCAAGCGCCGCCGCGCCCAAGAAGGCGAGGGGCTGCTGGCGACCGAAGGCCTGCGCCTTGTTCATCAGCTGGTCGACGTCGTTGTTTTCCACCTCGCGACCCATACGGGAAATCCCCCCGGCCAGGTCACGCGCGTAGCGGGCGATTGTCTGCTGCTCGGACTGGTCGAGCTCACCGGCCACCTTGGATACGGCGTCGGCAATGCCGTTGATCTGGCCCGCGAACAGGTCCTTCTGATCGGTTGCGAAGGACTTCGCCTTCTCGGTCGCACCAGAAATCTGCTCACCGGCCTGCTGCTGCAAGGCCCTTACCTGAGCCGCAGCCTCTTCCGTTATGCCTTGCAAATCGCGCATGGCAGTTTCGGCGACAGCGCTGCCATCGGCCTGTACACGGTCGGTCAGTTTGTCGTTGGAGGACAGGTTTTCCTGTCCGGACTGAGGATATTGGGGATCGGAGGGATTCATGTTTTTGCTCCTCGCTGAGTAGGAAGGCCAACGCCCTTGTGACAAAGCCGTTCCGCCTCCCGAAAAGATTAAGCCGCGCGTTTGACCGCGCGGCTTGCAAAGGGCTGAGTGGAACATGCGACAGGCAGTCGTTATGCCGACATGCCCGGCTTCAGGACCACCTTAGTCCACTCGTTCTGCTTGTCGTGGAAGTTCTTGTAGCCCGTAGGAGCTTCTTCCAACGGCAGGCGGTGGCTGATCAGGAAGGTGGTGTCGATTTCGCCCTCCTGAATCCGGCGCAGCAGGTCTTGGCTGTACTTTTGCACATGGGTCTGGCCGGTCTTGATCTGCAGGCCCTTCTCCATCATGGCGCCCAGGGGCCACTTGTCGAGCATGCCGCCATAAACGCCGGGGACCGACACGCGACCGCCCTTTCGGCAGGCAAGGATCGCCTGGCGCAGGGCATGGCCGCGATCGGCGCCGGGCGCGATCTTCTGCTTGATCACATCAAGGACGTTGTCGACCACAAAGCCATGGGCCTCCATGCCAACGGCGTCAATGACCGCGTCAGGGCCAATGCCGCCAGTCATCTCCATCAGGGCCTCGCGCACATGGGTTTCCTCGAAGTTGATCACCTGGGCGCCGAACTTCTTGGCCAGGTCCAGGCGGCGCGGATGGTGATCGATGCAGATCACCTGCTCGGCGCCCATCAACACGGCGCTTTGCACGGCGAATAGCCCCACAGGTCCTGCACCCCAGACGGCGACGGTATCACCGGGCTCGATCTGTGCATTTTCAGCAGCCATCCAGCCGGTCGGCAGGATGTCTGACAGAAAGAGCACCGTGTCATCGTCCATGCCATCGGGAATGACGATGGGCCCCACATCCGAGAAGGGTACGCGAACATATTCCGCCTGCCCACCGGCATAGCCGCCCGTCAGATGCGAATAACCGAAAGCCGCGCCCATGGCATGGCCATAGAGCATTTCGGACGCATCCTGCTTCTCGACGGGATTGCTGTTGTCGCAGGCTGAGAACTGCTGCTTTTTGCAGTGGAAGCACTGGCCGCAGGAAATGGTGAACGGCACCACAACCCGCTGGCCTTTCTTGAGGGTGCTCTTGGCGCCTACTTCCACCACTTCGCCCATGAATTCGTGGCCAAGGATATCGCCCGACTTCATGCCGGGAATAACGCCGTCATAAAGGTGCAGGTCCGAGCCGCAGATCGCCGTCGAGGTCACCTTGAGGATGACATCGCGCGGATTGATGATCTCCGGATCGGGATGGGTATCGACGCGAACGTCGTTCGTGCCATGCCAAGTCAATGCCCGCATCAGGCTTCTCCGTTATTGGATTTGTGGTTGGCGCCCGTGGCGATCTCGCCTGCTTCCATGAGCATCTTGAACCGCTTGAGTTCGTGCCGCGCCTGGATGTTGGGCTCGGCGGCAAAGAGCTTGGCCGCCAGTCGGCCGATGTCGCCGCCGGGCGGCTCATAGGCGATTTCGGCGGTCACCACCGTGCCGCGATCGGCGGGCGCGTCGCGGAAGGTCACGACGCCGGCAGTGCGGATCTGGGATCCTTCCACCGAATGCCAGCCGATCGACTCGTTCTCGACCACAGCGGTAAGCTCGGTCTCGAGCGTCACCTGCTGGCCGGCTGGAGCCTTGATCTTCCAGATCGAGCGCTTGTCGCCAACCATCTCGATGCTGTCGACGGCATGCATGAAGGAGGGGAGGTTGGTGAAGTCGCGCCAGAAGGCGAAGAGTTCGCTGCGCGGGCGGTTGATGGTGATGCTCTTGCCGACGATGGCCAACTGGCCGTCCTTGTCGTCCTTGCGTGCGCGCTTCGGCGCATCGTCCTTGTCGTGTGCCATGGTGCGCTCCTAGTGCTTGCCGCTGCCCGGCTCGGCCATGCCGCGATGCATCTGGGCCAGCTTCTTGTCCGGGGTAAAACGGGTCATCATGGCCTGCATCTTGTTGGCGAAGCCTGCCACTTCATGGGCATCGCCGCGCATCAGCGCGTCATAGCCGGCTTTCGCCACCTTGTAGGCATCGTCTTTCTTGCCCTGGCCCACGCTCGTATCGAGCATGTCGGCAGTCTCGAAGAAGTCGGTATCCGTCGGCCCCGGCATCAGGACAGTGATGGTGACTTCAGTGTCTTGCAGCTCGTTCCGCAGCGCATAGGCGAAAGAGTCGATATAGGCCTTGGTGCCGTTGTAGACGGCCTGGAAACTGCCTGGCATCAGCCCGGCGATCGAGCCGGTGATCAGCACCCGGCCGGAATTGCGGTCCCGCATGTCCCGGACAAAGCGGTGCAGCAGATAGGTCGTGCCGGTGACATTGGTGGCGATTACCCGCTCGATGTCAGCAATGTCCTGGTCCAGGAAACCCTTGCCCAGTCCACGCCCGGCATTGGCATAGAGGGCGTCAACCTGGCGGCCGCCCTGGCGAGCGCGCTCATAAAGGGCGTCTACTCCCGCCGTGGTGGCGAGGTCGGCTTCGAGGGCTTCGACCTGAACACCGATGGCCCGGAGTTCGGCAGCGGCTGCGTGGATGTCCGGCCCGTCCGATGCGATCAAGAGGTCGGAGCCATTTTCGGCGGCGATGCGGGCCAGTTCGAGGCCGATACCGCTTGATGCTCCGGTGACGACGGAGAAATGCGGCTTGTCATGATGGTGTGTCATGGGATGTCCTCACGTTGGTCCGGGGACAACTGATGGATGATATGGAGGTTCCGGCCCGATCAGGCCGCTTGTGGGCGGCATTCGACAGATGCCGAGTACCTGAGAGTCAATATCGTTGAAGACGTCAGACGCTTATGAACCTTCGCGACCGCCACGGATTATTGGCCAGATGATGCCCAGGTTTAAGGAGGCGGTGATGGCCGATTCAATTCAGCGTGACGAGGACAAGGTCGAGGAGGTTCGGTTTCTCGCCGAGAACTTTGGCATTCCGCCGCGTCGTGCCGCCGCTTTGCTCTCCGAGGGCGAAGAGGCCGAGCGCCTCGCTGCTGAGGCGCTCAAGGAAGAACGCGAGCGCGACCCATTAGCCCATGTGCCGGTGCCCGGCGAAGACAAGGATCCCGAGCATCTGGAGAAGGATATTGGCGACCTCGGCAAGCCCGTGATCCGCGACCAGTCGGCACCCACCTGATGCTAGGCCGACAGCCGGTCGATGGCGCCGGAAACCGCAGTGACGTCGACCGGCTTGTTGACGCTGCCCCGGTTGCCGACGAAATGCGGTAGGCTGGCTTCCGGCGCCGTGATGATGACCGGCACGTCCTGCTGGTCACATTCCTCCAGCACAGCTTCGCAGGTTTCCGAGCCCAGGTGGGTATCAACAAAGGCGAAGTCGGGCCGTTCGCGCCAGAGCAGTTCGAGCGCCGATGAGCAGTCGGGCGCCGGCCCCAGGACGGTATGGCCATGCCGCTCGAGAATGGCCTTGAGTTCACGACCGTGGTCGAGTTCATCCTCGACGATCAGGATTTTCGAGCCCGTCATCACCAAGTGCCCCGGATGCGGTCAACGATCTGCGACAGCATCAACTGCCCGGCGGGGGTGAAGTGAAGCCGCCCCTCGCCCTCGGTGGCAAGCTCCGCTGCCACCAGTTCCGCAATCGCACCGGGATCGGCCTTGTGGCCAGAGGCATCGCTCGTCACGACGCTGGTGACTGCGTCACCGCTTTCGAGCTGGTGGTAGATGGCAAAGGCGAACACCGCCAATGCCTTGTCGCTGAGATCGTTGGGCGTCGTCATTGCTCGCCTCCCCTGTTTGGCAAGGCAACGGTATGGGATTGAAGTCGTTCCTCACCAAAGATCATGAGAGGATGCTCGATGAACACCGCAAATCTCCAGCTCGAAGGCCTGCTCATCGCCGTTGCCAGCCTGAACCAGGCCCTGGCACGCAAGGGGCTGCTCTCCACCGCTGAAATAGATCACGCCCTTGCCGTTGCCGAGCAGACTGCGCTGGGCGACGATCGCGTGATGGAAGACTTGTCGCCGGCAAACCGCGATGCCATTGCCTTTCCCGTAAGGCTCCTGAGGCTTGCCAATAACATGGCCGACGGTGCCGGGGTGCCCACCTTCGGCGAACTCGCCCGGATGGTCGGTGAGACCAAGGGCCCGCACAACGACCAGATCTGACCGGTGGCGCCGCTAGCGGTGGCGCCGTCCGCTTCGTGCTGCGCTGACGATCGGCGCGACGGCCAGGAGGATGGCGCCCACCATGCCGCCAATGGCAAGAAGACCCAGGGGCGTGATTTCAGCGTTGGCCTGGATTTGGCTGTTGCGCCAAGCAAGGCGGAACGACGCTCGAGCAGGCTGGTTGGCTTCGCGCAAAGCGGGGAGGGCATTGCCGCTGGTTGCTGGATCAGCAAGGTCGATTTCGGTGCTCATCACTTGTCCACGTGTGCCGCTTCGAGGGCAGGCGTTATGCGGTCAGGATCGTTGGGCAGGGCGAGGTAGCCCTGCGCCATCAGCCAATCGTTGACGATGACGTTTACGGCGTCCTCGTAGCTCATCTTGCCGCGAGGCGGCTCGTTGCGGTCAGCAATGAAGCGCTCCAGCCCGTCCAGGAGCTCGTCGTCGAGCTTGATCGCCGTCATTTCGGCCTCGAACCCTTGTTCTTTGGGCGCGGCGCGGCCTTGCCGTCGTGGATATAGCTGTTGGGGCCGATGTCGTCGTGCTCGTGCGCCGTGTCGCCGCCAGGGTTCGGTATCTGGTCGTAATGCTCTTCGGTAGAGGGATGGGGATCGGCGACATCATTGCTGATCCCGGGCTGCTCGCCCGTCGGCAATCCGTCGCGGTTCTTGTCGTCGCTCGCCATGTCCGGCCTCCACTTCGCTTTGCGGTGCAACGCTGCCCCGGGTCGAAAGTTCATTGGAGGAGCGGCACCACCTCTTCTGTGTGCCGTCACGAGACAAGGGCCCGCCATGAAGATCGCTACCTACAACGTCAACGGGGTCAATGGCCGCCTGCTGGTGCTCTTGCGCTGGCTCGCCGAAGAGGCGCCCGACGTGGTGTGCCTGCAGGAGCTCAAGGCGCCGGATGAACGCTTCCCCATCAAGGCAATCGAAGAGGCCGGCTATGGCGCCATCTGGCACGGGCAGAAGAGCTGGAACGGCGTTGCCATTCTCGCGCGCGGTGCGACACCGGTAGAAACCAGGCGCGGCCTGCCCGGCGATCCAGAGGACCAGCACAGCCGCTATCTCGAGGCCGCAGTCCAGGGCCTGATCATTGGCTGCCTCTACCTGCCAAATGGAAATCCGGCGCCCGGCCCGAAGTTCGAATACAAGCTACGCTGGTTCGAGCGGCTGACGGCGCATGCGCAGGGTCTGCTCGACAGCAAGCTGCCGGTGATCCTGGCGGGCGATTACAACGTGATGCCCACGGACCTCGACGTCTACAAGCCGGAGCGCTGGCAGGACGATGCCCTATTCCGCCCCGAAGTGCGCGCGGCGTTCCATGGCCTTGTGGGGCAGGGCTGGACTGATGCGCTGCGCACGCTGCACCCCGGGGAGCGGATCTTCACTTTCTGGGATTACTTCCGCAACGCCTATGCCCGTGACGCGGGCCTGCGCATCGACCACCTGCTGCTGGCGCCAGCCGTCGCCTCAAGCCTGGCCGACGCGGGCGTCCACCGGCATGTACGTGGTTGGGACAAGTCCAGCGATCATGCGCCGACCTGGATCAGGCTGGAATGATGTAGGGACTTAGCAGCCCTGCTGGGCCGCATAGAGGCTGATGGAATGGGGCGTGAAATCGTCCTTGAGGGTCCAAACCTTGGCGCGGATGACTTCGCCATGCAGCGACAGCCTTTCAGCAAGCACGACCTCTCCGGCACGCACTGCGCATTGCGCCTGGATCGTGACGCAATCTGAAGCGTCCACAACACCGTCGCGCGATACGCGCTGCACGCTGAAAACATCCATGTTGCTCAAATGCGCTCTCCCACCTGGACACCCGAAGGCTGGCTGCGTCGCTTTAACAGGAAGTTAACAGGCCCTCAACTGCTCGGGCCGGATAGGAGCTATGCCCTTGTGGCTTGCTGTGGATTACGCTTTGCAACTCCGCCTTCGGCCTGCCGTTCTCACCGAAGAAGTGGACGTCGCATATGGCAAACACCAAAGACAGCCGCACGGTCGGCAGACTGATCATCGGCGGCTTCGTGCTGGCGATCGTTATTCTGGCAGTGGCCTTTGCCCTCAACTATGGCGGGTTCATGCCAGGCGACAGTGCCGTGCTGCCACCCGGCGATGTGTCGCTGGAACCCGGCACGCAGAACTGATGCCCTTGCGCAGCGCCGCAGCCACCTGCGACAACAGTGCGCCCGCGCGAGCCTTGATCTTTGCCCACCCGTCTCATCACATAAAGGCAACAGCGTTTCACCCCGAGTGATCGAACGCTGCCGGAACCGCCTTGTGCCGGGATGGACGAGATGACCTTCGGACTGACTGCCGAAATACTGGCGCGGATACAGTTTGCCTTCACCGTATCCTTTCACTTCATCTTCCCGGCATTTTCCATCGGCACCGCTAGTTTCCTCGCGGTGCTCAACGCGCTTTGGCTCTGGAAGCGCGACCCGGTTTACCTCAAGCTCTTCGAATACTGGAAGACGATCTTTGCCATCACCTTCGGCATGGGTGTCGTGTCCGGCATCGTCATGAGCTACCAGTTCGGCACCAACTGGTCCGTGTTCTCCGAAAGAGCCGGCGCCGTCATCGGGCCGTTGATGGGCTACGAGGTGCTGACGGCCTTCTTCCTTGAGGCTGGCTTTCTGGGCATTGCTCTCTTCGGCCGCAAGCGGGTGGGCGACAAACTCCATATGTTCGCCGTTGCCATGGTGGCGGTGGGCACGCTGATCTCGGCGACCTGGATCACCTCCGCCAACAGCTGGATGCATACGCCTGCCGGCTACAGCATCGACGCAACCGGCGCCTTTCTCCCCGAGGATTGGTGGGCCATCATCTTCAACCCGTCTTTCCCGTACCGCCTGACGCATACGGTGCTGGCGGCCTTCCTCACCACCGCCTTCGCCGTGGGCGGTGTCGGTGCCTGGCATCTTCTGCGCGACCGCACCAACCGGCAGGCGCAGATCATGTTCTCCATGGCCATGTGGATGGCCGCCCTGGTGACGCCGGTACAGATTTTCGTTGGTGACATGCATGGCATCAACACCTTCGAGCACCAGCCGGCCAAGATCGCCGCCATGGAAGGCCACTATGAGACGCATGAAGATGGTGCGCCGCTCATCCTCTTTGGCATTCCCGACGACAAGGCAGAGACAACCCATTTCGCCGTGGAAATCCCCAAGCTCGGATCGCTGATCCTGACCCACGATCTCAACGGCGAGGTCAAGGGGCTCAAGGAGTGGGCGCCCGAGGATCGTCCGCCCGCGCTGATCCCGTTCTTCACCTTCCGCATCATGGTGGGCATCGGTTTCCTGATGCTGGGCGTCGGGCTCTGGTCCCTCTGGACGCGCTGGAAGGGCACGCTTTACAGCAACATCTGGCTGCATCGTGCGGCGCTCCTGATGGGACCATCCGGCTTCGTTGCCGTGCTTGCCGGCTGGTACACGACAGAAGTGGGGCGGCAGCCCTATACGGTCTATGGCATCATGCGCACGGCCGACAGCCTGTCGCCCGTGGACGCACCGGCAGTCGGCGCCTCGCTGGTCGCCTTCATCATCGTCTACTTCCTGGTCTTCGGTGCCGGGGTCTTCTACCTGCTCCGCCTGATGCGTCGCGTGCCGGTGATGGATGAAGATCACGAGCTGGACAAGGGGCCGCACCGCGCCGCTGGCATCATGCCAGGTCCGGCCCAGGAAGAACCGATCCGGGAGGGCCTGCCGAATGCCGATTGATCTCCCCACCGTCTGGGCTGCCATCATCGCCTTTGCGGTCCTGGCCTATGTGGTGCTCGATGGCTTTGACCTGGGCATCGGTATTCTGTTTCCCTTCTTCGCCGATCGCAAGGAACGGGACCTCATGACCAATTCCATTGCGCCGGTATGGGACGGTAACGAGACCTGGCTGGTGCTTGGCGGTGGCGGATTGATGGCCGTGTTCCCTGTGGCCTACGCGACCGTGCTGCCCGCCCTCTACATACCCATCATCCTGATGCTGCTGGGGCTGATCTTTCGCGGCGTGGCCTTCGAGTTCCGCTGGCGCACCCAGCGCGCCTCCCACTATTGGGACTATGGCTTCTGGATCGGCTCGACCATTGCCGGCTTCACCCAGGGTGTTGCCCTCGGCGCGCTTGTCCAGGGCATCGATATCGCCGACCGGCAGTATGTGGGCGGCTGGTGGGATTGGCTGAGCCCCTTTTCCGTGCTGACCGGCGTCGCAGTCGTCGTGGGCTATGCTCTTCTTGGCGCCTGCTGGCTCAACCTCAAGACGGTCGGACCGATCCAGGACAAGGCGCGCCAGGTGGCGCTGCGCTGCGGCGTGCTGATGCTGGCGCTGATCGGTGCCGTTTCGCTCTGGAGCCCCTTCATCAATTCGGTCTATTTCGACCGCTGGTTCGGCTGGCCGACGGCGATCTTCTCGTTCCTCGTGCCGGCACTGATCGCCTTGTGCGCCTTTGCTCTCTGGCACGGGCTGACCAAGGACAAGCACCTCCAGCCGTTTCTGGCCGCTCTGGGTCTCTTCATCCTGAGTTTTGCGGGCCTCGGTATCAGTTTCTATCCCTATATCGTGCCCGGCGCCCTCACCATTGAAGAGGC
Source organism: Devosia sp. (assembly GCF_036563435.1). Taxonomy (GTDB): domain Bacteria; phylum Pseudomonadota; class Alphaproteobacteria; order Rhizobiales; family Devosiaceae; genus Devosia. The sequence goes on along the minus strand of NZ_DATCMJ010000012.1, from coordinate 125,310 downwards.
AGCAGCCCCTGACTCATCGCTGCTGTTCCTCCTGGTGGGCGCCCTCGTCCTCGTCCCGACGATCCTTGCCTATACCGGCTACGCCTATTGGGTGTTCCGCGGGAAGATGGACCCGGACGAAGGCTACCACTGATGGCAGCGCCCCAGCCCCGGCAGTGGCTTTGGTTCGTCGGCCTTTGGGTGGCGGGCGTCCTCGCCGTCACCGCGGTTGGTCTTGTGATCAGGCTGTTCCTCGTCCCGTAGCGGCGATCGGGCCGCGGGGAAAACGCTCTAGGCTCGCCGTGCTAGACGAACAGGGCGCAACGAGGGCGCGGATTGCTGCTGCCCCTCGAGCTTGAAGATATCCACTACGGAATCGAGCTCAGCCGCCTGAGCTTCCGTCTGCTCGATTGCAGCATTGGTCTGCTCCACCAGCGCTGCATTGTGCTGGGTCATCTCGTCCATCTGCCGCACGGCAACGGCCACTTCATCGAGCGCCCCCGATTGCTGGCTGTTGAGCTGGGCGATGGAGTCGATCAGCGTCGAACTGTCCTGCGCTCCGGCAAGGATGTCCGAGAGCTTTTCAGCGGCAGCAGCCACCAGCCCTGAGCCGGCCTTGACCTCCCTGGCGCTGGCCTCGATCAGGGCCTTCACCTCGCTTGAAGCCTGCGCCGCCGATTGCGCCAGGCGCCGGACTTCGACCGCCACCACGGCGAAACCCTTGCCCGCGTCGCCGGCCCGCGCCGCCTCCACCGAGGCATTGAGCGCCAGGAGGTTGGTCTGAAAGGCAATGTCGTCGATCAGCCCGATGATATTGGAAATCTTGCCTGAACTCGCTTCGATGGCTTCCATGGCCGAGTTGGCCTGGCCCATCACCAGTCCGCCTTCGGTCGCGTCTGCGGCAACGGCGCTGGCCTTCCGGCTGGCCGTCGCGGCGCGCCTGGCATTTTCGCCCACCGCCGAGGACAGCTGTTCGATTGCCGCCGAGGTTTCCTCGATGGTGGCCGCCTGCCTTGTGGTGCGTTCGGAAAGGTCGTTGGCGCCGGCCAGGATCTCGCTGGTCGCCGTCTTGAGCGATCGCGAGGTCTTCTGCAGACCAGTGACGATGTCCAGAAGCCGCCCCAGCGACTGGTTGAAGGCAATCCGCAGCTCTTCGTATTGGCCGGTAAACTGCGTGTCAATCCGGCCGCTGAGGTCGCCCTCTGCCATCTTGGCAAGGCTCCCCGTCAGCTGCGCGATGATGCCTTCGGACCGCTTGCGCTCGGTGATGTTGTTGGCGAACTTGACGATCTTGGTCTGCCGCCCCTGCGCGTCGAAGACGGGGTTGTAGGAGGCGTCGATCCAGATCTCCTTGCCGCCCTTGCCGAAGCGCTGGAACTCAGCGGCAATGATCTCGCCGCTCCGCAGGCGCGCCCAGAACTGCTCGTATTCCGGAGTGCGCACATAGGAGGGGTCGCAAAACATCCGGTGGTGCTTGCCCACGATCTCGTCGAGTTCATAGCCGATGGTCTTAAGCAGGTTGTCGTTCGCCCAGATCACGGTACCATCGAGGTTGAGCTCGATCACGGCCTGCACGCGGCTGAGGGCTGCAGTTCGCGCTGCGTGGTCGGCGGCCCGGTTCTTTTCTTCGGTAATGTCCGTGGCGAACTTGATGACCTTGACCGGCTTGCCCTTGCGATCAAAGACCGGGTTGTAGCTGGCCTGGATCCAGACTTCGCGGCCACCCTTGCCGATGCGCCGGAACGCCGCCGACTGGAACGTGCCGCCGCGCAGGTCGTCCCAGAAATGCTTGTACTCCGCCGAGCCTGCATGCTCCTGGTCCACGAACATGCTGTGGTGCCGGCCCACGAGCTCGCCGAGCTCGTAGCCCAGGGTGGCCAGGAAATTCTCGTTGGCCCAAAGCACCGTCCCATCCAGGTCGAACTCGATGACCGCCTGACTGCGCATGATGGCATCGACGGTGGCCTGGTTGTCGTCCCTCGTGTTCCGCCTAGCCGATTTGCCCAAACCGAGCATGAAGACACCTCCCACCGAGGCCTCGCCTGTCACGGACAAGGCGGAGCCGAACCTTTTTCTGCATGCAATGGAGGGAGAAAAGAGACGGCCAAACCTGACCTTCCCTGGCCGGGGAGGCTGTGCCGCCCGGACCGTCTGTGCCGACCATCAACATGTCACGGCGATCCCCATCGCCGCAGTCGAGTGATCCTGCGTCCGAGCTCGATATTGACGGTTTAGGCTTAACGTGCCGTAAAGTACGGTGAGGCCGAGTAGATGGGGCGGTCGGGCAGGCGGCACGCCGCAGGCCGAATTCTTGAGGCGCTGCTTTATGTAGTGAAGAACCTGTTGAGATCGGTGGCGAGGGTTTTGAGGAACGTCGGCCGATTGGGATGCGGATCGGCAGTGTGGGGCGGCGGCTCGTTCATATAGGTAAAGTGGGCGGCATGCTCGTCGATAGCGACTTCGGTCGACGTCTGAGCTGACAAGGCGTCCTGCAGGAACATGGCCTGGCTGGGCGGTGTGATCGTGTCTCTCGCTCCGATCCAAATCTTCACGGGCATGTCTATGGCCTTCAGCATCCATCAGCACGCGGCGAAGCGCATTTATCACTTGCTTTGTGCAATAAACGCAAATATTGCATATTGGGTGAGGGTGCAGATGGCGCTAGTCAAGCGGGCCAGTCAGGCCGATATTGCTGAGCAATTGGGCGTCTCCGTTTCAACGGTGTCGCGCGCACTGGCCAATGAAATCGGGATCAGCGACGCGGTGCGACGCGAGGTGCAGCGGGTAGCCCGTAGTCTGGGCTATAGGAGCAAGCATCCTCCCTTAGTGAGTGGCAAGGTAGACAGAAGGGCGCTGGCCTTGGTGCCGCTCAACAGCGCCATTGGAAATCTTGCCAGCTTCTACCACGGCATTGTTGAGGGCATGCGCGCCCAGGCTGCGGAGGCAGGTATCGCGCTGGATGTACGGCTGGTGCATGAAGACAAGGTGACGCTGGACCTCGTGCGTAAACAAGTCGCCAAGTCTGGCGCCCAGGCAGTTGTGCTCGCCGGCATCGACCCGGATGACGACATGGCGCAGTGGGCTGAGGAAACAGGGACCGTAATCATCCTTGCCAATGGTAGCGACCCGCTGATGCGGTTTAGCTCTGTTTCGCCTGCCAATTTTTACGGCGCCTACATGGCGACCAAGCACCTGATCGACCAAGGTCATCGCAAGATCCTCCACTACACTTACCAGCATCGGCCGACCATCCGGCAACGGCGCCGCGGCTTCGAGGCGGCTATCGCCGATCATCCGGATGCAGAGGGCGCAGTGGTCATTTCCAACGAGCATTCCAGCCGCGAATTGCTGTCGGGCCTGCTCGAGAACAAATACGATGTGACGGCGGTGTTCTGCTGGAACGACAGTGTGGCGGTCAGCATGGTGGATGCACTTCTGGGCCAGGATTCGCCCATGGCTGAAAACTTCTCCCTGATCGGCTTCGACGATTTGCCTATCGCCGGCATGGCCAATCCGCGGCTCAGCACCATACGCGTCGACCGCGAAGCGATCGGGCGGGGTGTCGTGCGCCTGCTAACCAGTCAGCTTGATGGTGAGAGTGCAGTGCAGCAGCTGGAAATAGGCGTGTCGCTGGTTGAGGGTGAGACCGTTCACAAACTTGCCTAAGGTCGTTGGGCGCTTTTTTTGCCCTTGCATGTGGAAACGCGTCAGTTTTCCAAGGCTTTGCTGAAGCTATTGTGCTGAAAGCGCAATCGAATTCCTGCCGATTTGCGTAATTTGCGTGAAATACGCAAATTTCTTGAACTTGCGCTAAAGGCGTGCGTATTTTGTCTCCTGCGGGCCACGTCGGTGCACGTTCGGCTAGCAGATTGTTAACAGCTAACGCGGTGCGGGGGACAATCGGTGGATTTGAGGCGTTGGAACGTCAAGCATGTAAGGATGGTGCTCGAGGCTGCACCTGATTTCATGCCGTTCCCACGCAACGGATCTGCGTTGGAGGCGCTGAAGGTGGCTCTTGGCCACAAGGTTATCGCCGATCTGCTCGCGACTGCCCTACGTGACACCGAAAGGCCGATGCCTGAACTGCCCGCGCGGCTTTATGCCGAGTTCCGTGAAACGGGGCGGCGCGAAGGCTACGAAGATGCGCAGCGCGAACGCCGTTCGATGCTCTACCGGCTGACGCTTGCCGAATGGCTGGAAGGGCAGGGACGCTTCCTCGACGCTCTGGAGGAGATCGCCTGGGCGCGGCTAGAGGAAACTAATTGGGCTTGGCCGGCCCACGCGAGGGATCTCGACCATCCTGATCGCCCTACGCTCGATCTGGCAGCAGCGATGACGGCGCTGGATATGGCTGAGATGGATTACCTTTTAAGCGATCGGCTTTCACCCAACCTGCGTGCGCGGCTGCGGGCAGAAGTCGAGCGACGAGTGGTCGGGCCATTCCTTCATCGCAACGATCACTGGTGGCTGCATACAACGCCAGCAAAGCAGGTCAACAATTGGACCGCAGTCTGCGTGGCTGGAGCCGTCGGCGCAGCGCTCTACTTCGAAACCGACACCAGCCGGTTGGCCGAGATTGTCACGCGTGGCATCCACAGCCTTGCCGACTACCTTGAAGCCTTTGATAGCGAAGGTGGATCCTCGGAAGGTCCGGATTACTGGACCTATGGCTTTGGCAACTACGCCGTGCTCGCTCATCTGCTGTTGGAGCGCAGCGGCGGCAAGATCGATCTTCTGCAAGGCGACTATCTGCGTTCGATTGCGCAGTTTCCCGTGCGCACCATGCTGTCGCCGGGGGTCTGGGTCAGCTTTTCCGATTCCGACAGCAATCCGAGCTTCCATCCTGGGCTGCTGACGCTACTGGCGCGGCACATGGATATGCCTGAACTCCTGGGTTTGGGCATGCACAATGAATTCGCAGTCTCGGGGTTCAACCAGTTCGCTTGGCCGCTGCGCCAGTTTGCGTGGCCCTTGCCTGAGGCAGCTCCGGTGCAGCTCAGCTCCCATGACTGGTACGAGGACATGGGGTGGATGATCAGCCGCCTCGATCCGGCTGATACCCGATCCATCTGTCTAGCGATCAAGGCCGGACATAATGGTGAAATGCATAACCAGAACGACGTGGGCTCGTTCATGGTGGTGACCGGCGGCAAGGTGGTTCTCACTGACCCGGGCCGTGGGCGTTACTCCAAAAGCTATTTTGGTCCGGAGCGCTATCAGAACTTGATGGCCTCATCGCGCGGGCACTCCGTGCCGGTCGTGAACGGCTTGGAGCAGGCCGAAGGTCGCGAGCACCGCGCTCGGGTCCTGCATCATTCTCACTCAGAGCAGGCGGATCGGCTGCAATTGGAGATGGCTGCCGCTTATCCAGTGGAAGCGGGCCTGGCGTCGTTGCAGCGCACGCTGACACTGGACCGAAAGACCAACGGGGGCCGCGTGTTGCTGGAAGACCAGTTTGCCTTCGCCGATGCCGAAGGCGACTTGGAATCGGTCTTGGTGACGCCGCTTCTGGCTGACGCGGCGAATGGAGTAGTGCGTATCGGGGACCGCAACGCGGGTCTTCGCATCGATTACGACAGTGCAGCGCTCGACGTGAGGCTCGACCGGCATCCTGGCGTAGAGAAGCAATACCAGCCTGCCGTCGATCTTACCCGCGTGGTGTTCACCCCACGGCGCAAAGCCCGGGAGGGACGGATCAGCCTCGAAATCTCGCCGCTCAATTGAGTGGGGAGTTTTGCCCTGAAGGGCACATCGGACGGTGGTGACGGCTTTTGAGGAACAGCCGACGCCAGTGGAAACCCCGGGCGGAAAGTCCGGATATGGGAGGAAGTGATGAGGATGGACAAAAAGACCGGCCTTGCCGGGGCAGTGGCCCTCGCGGCCTTGATGGTGGCGGCAGTGCCTACCCTGGCGCAACAGCAATCCCCGGTGCTCGACGCCTTGGTGGAGAGCGGCGAGCTGCCGCCGGTAGCAGAGCGCTTGCCGACCAATCCGCTGGTTGTCGAAGGCGACAGTGTTGGCAAATACGGTGGTACTTGGCGCATGGGCATGAATGGCGGCGGCGACAATGGGCTGATCGTCAAGACCGTGGCCTATGAAGGCCTGGTTCGCTACGACCACGAATGGAAGAGCGTGTTGCCTAACCTGGCCGAAAGCTGGGAGGCCAATGACGACGCAACCGAGTTCACTTTCAAGCTGCGCGAAGGCGTGAAGTGGTCTGACGGCACGCCCTACACTACCGAGGACATCGCCTTCACTGTCGAAATGTACCAGGATCCCGACTACGCGGCCAACAGCTGGATCGACAACAAGAACAACCCGATGACGCTGACCGTCATCGATGATTACAACTTCAAGTTCACGTTCGAAAAATCGAACGGCATGTTCCTCGAAACCCTGGCCTCGACGGACGGCATTCACATCACATCGCTGCAGAAGGCTTATTGCAGCCAGTTCCATCCAAACTACAACGAGAATGCCGACGCCGATGCGCAAGCGGCAGGTTTTGACGGTTGGGCGCTCTATCTTCAGGACCGCTGCGCGTGGGGCTGGGAGACCATCCGCTTTTCCAACCCTGATCTTCCCACCATCTATGGCTGGGTGATCGAAACGCCGCTGTCGGCAAATGCCCAGCGCGTCACCTGGACCCGCAATCCCTTCTTCTGGAAGACCGATGCCGAGGGCAACCAGCTGCCCTACATCGACAATCTCGACATGCGCGTGAGCCAGGGCGGTGTTGAGGAGCTGACGCTTGCCGCGCTCAACGGCGAGATTGATTTCCAGGAACGGCACATCGCCACCAATGTCAGCAAGCCTCTGTTCTTCGACGGCCAGGAAGCAGGCGGCTATCACCTCGGCGAGGTGATCCCTTCGGCGTCCAATACCCTGGTTCTACAGCTCAACCTCAATCATCTCGATCCGGTCAAGAACGCGCTGTTCAACAGCAGGGACTTCCGCATCGGCCTGTCGCACGCCATCGACCGGCAGGAAATCATCGAAGTGGTGTTCACGGGGCAGGGGGAGCCCTTCCAGGTCGCACCGCGCCCTGAATCCCAGTTCTACGATGAGGAACTGGCCAAGCAATATACCGAGTTTGATCCCGATCTTGCCGCGCAACACTTCGAGGCAGCCGGTCTCACCGAGCGCAACGGCGACGGCATCTATCTTATGAGCGATGGAAATCCGGCCAAGATCACGGTCGACGTGATTTCGGCGCTGCGCCCGGAATGGATCGACATGCTCGAAATCATGCAACTGCAGCTGCAGGCAGCAGGCATCGACCTTGAGCTCAACAACATCGACCGCACGCTGTTCTATGAGAAGCGCCCGGCCGGTGAGTTCGACGCCCAGATCTGGGCTGGAGACGGCGGCATCGAAGCGCTGCAGGAGCCGCGCTACTACTTCCCGTTCTCCGATGAGTCAGTTTGGGCCTACCGCTGGGCGCAGTGGTTCAACGGAACTCGGCCCGAAATTGCGCAGGAACCCGCTGATTGGGCCAAACAGCAGATGGACCTCTACAATCAGGTCCGCGCCGAAGCCGACCCAGAAAAGCGCGCGGAGCTCTTCAACCAGGTGCTGGCGATCACCAAGGAGCAGTTCCCGGTCATTGGCGTGAGCCTGATGCCGAACAGCTACTCCATCATCCGCAACAACCTCAAGAACGTGCCCGAGACGATGTTCAACGCCTGGCTGTTCCCGACGCCGGCGCCGATGGACCCTATCGTCTGGTACTTCGAGTAAGCGGGCCTGACCTCCCTCCCGCTTTGCTCCCTCGCGGCCTCCCTGCCGCGAGGGAAACCTGATCACTTTGCCCAGAGGCAGCACTCATGATCGGCTTCATATTTAGACGCATCATCGCAATGCTTTTGACCCTGGTGGCCGTGTCCATCGTGGCCTTCGCCATCATCCAGTTGCCTCCCGGCGACTACCTGACGAGCTATATCGCCCAGCTCTCGTCCACCGGCGACCAGGTTGATCCAAGGGTCGTTGAAAACCTGCGTCGCCAATATGGCTTGGGTGAACCGTTCTACGTCCAGTACTGGAAATGGGTTTCCGGCATTGTGCGGGGCGATTTTGGCCATAGCTTTGAATGGAAGCGGCCCGTCTGGGAGCTGATCTGGGGCCGCCTTGGCAACTCGGTGCTGATCGAAGGGCTCGCCGTCGTCGTCATGTGGCTGATCGCTCTGCCCATCGGCATCTATGCCGCGGTGCGCAAGTATTCGCTGGGCGACTACCTGGCAACTGTCGCCGGGTTCATCGGCCTTGCCATTCCAAACTTCTTCTTTGCGCTGATCCTGATGTACCTGGCCTATATCTGGTTTGGCACGACTATGGGCGGACTGTTCTCACCCGAATTCGAAAATGCACGCTGGAGCCTGCCGCGCATCTGGGATTTTCTTGCGCATGCCTGGGCGCCGATCCTGGTGCTTTCGATGGCCGGAACAGCCGAACTGATCCGCATCCTGCGCGCCAACCTGCTCGACGAGCTCAAGAAGCCGTATGTAGTGACAGCGCGCGCCAAAGGCCTGCCAGAGTGGAAGGTGATCCTGAAATACCCTGTGCGGCTGGCGCTCAATCCGCTGGTGTCGACCATCGGATGGCTCCTGCCGGCGCTGGTGTCTGGCTCGGTCATTGTTTCGGTCGTGCTGAATCTGCCGACGGCGGGCCCCATGCTGCTGCGATCGCTGACCACCCAGGACATGTATCTGGCTGGGGCGATCATCCTGCTGCTCAGCGTTTTGACAGTGGTCGGCACAGTCATCTCGGACATCTTGCTGGCGCTCATCGACCCGCGCATTCGCTACGGGAGCAGGTGATGGCCGTGGACACGATCCAACCTACCGCACATGCCGAAATCGCTAAGCCGCGCGCCCGGCGCGAAAGCCAGATGGGGCTCATGTGGCGCCGCTTCCGCCGGCACAAGTTGGCTCTGGTGAGCCTCTGGGTCGTGGGGTTGTTCTACCTCGTTGCTGTCTTTGCGGAGTTCCTCGCACCGGTAGATCCATCAGATTACAGCGCGCGCTATACCTATGCGCCGCCACAGGGCTTGCACTTCCTTGCGCAAAACGGGGACGGGTCTTGGGCCTTCGGACCATACGTGAACGGCTACAAGACCGAGATCGATCCGGTCGCGCTTCGGCGCACCTTTGTGGTGGACGAAGAAGTGCGCCTGCCGGTGCGATTTTTCGCCCCCAGCGAACCTTACCTGCTGGCTGGCGTCATTCCGATGTCGATCAAGCTCATCGGCGTGGAGAACCCTCGCGACCCGTTCTACATCCTGGGCGCCGATCGCCTCGGACGTGACATGTTGAGCCGGCTGATTCATGGGACGCGCGTTTCGCTATCCATCGGCCTAGCCGGCGTTGTCATGAGCCTGTTCTTCGGCGTGGTGATTGGTGGGTTCGCGGGCTTCTACGGCGGCTGGTTCGACAGCGCGGTGATGCGCGTCGTCGAGTTCATCCGCTCGATGCCCACGATTCCGCTGTGGCTGGGGCTTGCTGCCGCCATGCCCAAGGATTGGAGCGCGCTCCAGACCTATTTCGCCATTACCCTTATCCTGTCGCTGATCGGCTGGACCGAGCTGGCGCGTGTGGTGCGCGGGCGGTTTCTCTCGCTGCGCACGGAGGACTTCGTTACGGCCGCCCAGCTTGATGGCGCCAGCGACTGGCGCATCGTCACGAGACACATGGTGCCCAGTTTCACCAGCCACATCATTGCAGCGGCAACGCTTGCCATTCCCGGCATGATTCTGGCCGAAACGGCACTCTCGTTCCTGGGGCTCGGTTTGCAGGCGCCGATCGTCAGCTGGGGAACCCTGCTGCAGGACGCGCAGAATATCAGGACCCTCGCCACGGCACCCTGGCTCTTGGCGCCAGGTCTTTGCGTCGTGGTTGTCATCCTTGCCCTCAATTTCTTTGGAGACGGCCTCCGCGATGCTGCAGATCCCCATGGGCGCTAAACCTCTTCTGACCATCAATGACATGTCGATCGTTTTCACCTCTCCCGATGAGGCTGACATCGAGGCCGTTCGTCAGGTCGATCTGACACTGACACCAGGTAAGACGCTGGCGTTGGTGGGTGAGAGCGGCTGCGGCAAGTCGGTGACGGCGCGTGCCGTGCTGCGTCTGCTCGACAAAAACGCTGATATTCGAACCGGAGAGATCGTTTACGACGGCACTGGCGGCTTGGTGAATATCGCCCAACTCAAGCCGGACAGCCTTGCGATGCGTTCGATCCGTGGCGCGCAGATCTCGATGATCTTCCAGGAGCCGATGAGCTCTCTGTCGCCGGTGCACACGATCGGCGACCAGATCGACGAGATCATCATCCTCCACGAAGGGCTGAGCAAGAAGCAGGCGCGGGAGCGTACGATTGGCATTCTGGACCAGGTGGGGGTGCCAGGCGCTCGCGATCGGGCAAATGCCTATCCGTTCGAGCTTTCAGGCGGGTTGCGGCAGCGGGCAATGATCGCCATGGCTCTGGCTTGCACGCCCAAGCTCCTGATCGCCGACGAACCGACGACGGCGCTCGACGTGACAACGCAGGCGCAGATCCTCGATCTCCTGCGCCAGTTGCAGGACGACTATGGCATGGCCATGCTGTTTATCACGCACGACCTGGGCGTCGTGGCCGAGATCGCCGACGACCTTGCCGTCATGTATCTGGGCGATGTGGTAGAGCAGGGCGATGTGTTCGACGTCTTCCGCGCGCCCAAGCACCCCTATACGCAGGCGCTGATGAATTCAGTGCCCAAGCTGATGCGCCGGGCGGAACGGCAGAGACTATCGCCCATAAAAGGCACTGTGCCTTCGCCCAAGGACAGACCGGTAGGCTGCGCCTTCACCAGCCGCTGTCCCTATGCCTTTGCACCGTGCCCAACGGTGCGGCCGGAACGGACGGCGATCAGCGAAGGTCATTTCGCACGCTGCCACCTTCTCACCCATGTGCGCGAGGAGGCCCTGGCATGACGACGCTCCTAACGGTCGAAAACCTCTCGAAAGTCTTCACCCTTGGCAGCGGCCTGTTTGGCAAGGGCCGCGAGCTGGTGGCGCTTAACGACATCAACCTGACGGTCGAGGCGGGAGAAACGCTCGCCATCGTTGGCGAGAGCGGTTGCGGCAAGACCACCCTCGGGCGCTGCATCATCAAGGCGCAACCGGTTACCGACGGCCATGTCTTCTACCACCAGCCCGATGGTGCGCGGGTGGATCTGACGACGCTCGACAAGCGAGCAATCAAGCCGTTCCGGCGGGACATCCGCATGATCTTTCAGGATCCGATGAGCTCGCTCAATCCAAACATGCGGGTGTTCGACATCGTCGCCGAACCCCTTCGTGTGCACGGCATTGTTCGCGGCCGTGAGCTCGAGGATCGGGTGATCAATACGCTCGCCAAGGTGGGCATCGCTGCCGATGCCGCAGGCCGCTATCCGCACGCCTTTTCGGGTGGGCAGCGGCAACGCATCGGCATCGCTCGGGCACTGGTGCTCGACCCGAAATTGGTTATTGCCGACGAAGCCGTGTCGGCGCTCGACGTGTCGATCCAGGCGCAGGTTCTTAATCTGCTCGATGATCTCAAGGCGGAGTTCGGGCTCACCTACATCTTCATCAGCCACGACCTTGGTGTGGTCAACTACATCGCCGACAGGGTGGTCGTCATGTATTTGGGCCATGTGGTCGAGAACGCGCCGACCGAACTGTTGTTTGAGCGTCCGCGTCATCCCTATACCGAAATGCTCCTGGAAGCGCTGCCCATAGCCGATCCCACACGCCGCAAGGGGCGAAACAAGGAACTCAGAGGGGAGATTCCCTATTTGGGCAATCGCCCCATGGGCTGTCCATTCCACACACGCTGCAAGTACGCGCAGGACATCTGCCGCGCCGATAAGCCCGCTTTGCGCCCGATCAACGGCACTAGCCAACTCGCAGCCTGCCACTTCGCCGAGACACTCCATCTTCAGGGCGCCTACGAGCCAGCGCCGCAACCGGTTCATGCCTGATGACCTACGATCCAGTCACTGCCAATCCGCTCTTCGGAAATCCTCTGCAAACCCGTGAGGACGTTGAAAAGGGCCTGCGCGATCTGTTTGCGCCGCTTCTGCCCTTTTTCTCCAAGGGTGGCGCGCGCGTGCGACTGGACGAAGCAGGCGCACACTTCGATCGCGCCGCCGCCGATCTTGAAGGCTTTGCCCGGCCGCTTTGGGGTCTGGCGCCACTGGCCGCGGGTGGCGCCGACTTCGGGCACTGGGAGCTCTACCGGCGTGGGCTTGCCAATGGCACGGACCCAAACCATCCCGAATATTGGGGTGCGGTCAACGGCACCGACCAACGGCAAGTTGAGCTGGCCGCCATCGGCTTTGCCATGAAATTGCTGCCCCATCTCGTTTGGGATCCGTTGCCTCAGGAGGCCAAGGACAACCTTGCAGCCTATCTCATCCAGGCACGCAGCTTCCGCTATTCGGACAATAACTGGAAGTTCTTCCGGATCCTCCTCGATCTGGGGCTGGAACAGTGCGGAGTGGACTTCGATCGATCACTGACGACAGCTTATCTTGAAGAGCTCGAAGCCTTCTACCTCGGCGACGGCTGGTATCGAGACGGTACGGTGCGTCGTATCGATCACTACATTCCCTTCGCCATGCACTTTTATGGCCTGATCTACGCTCGATTGGCCAAGGACGACGACAAGCGTGCGGCGGAATACAAGGAGCGTGCCCGGCTTTTCGCGCAGGACATGCAGCACTGGTTCGACGAGGAGGGCAGGGCACTCGCCTTCGGGCGCAGCCTCACATATCGTTTCGCCTGTGGCGGCTTCTGGGGTGCGCTGGCTTTCGCCGATGTCGAGGCCCTTCCGTGGGGTGTCATCAAGGGGCATTTCCTGCGCCACTTGCGCTGGTGGAGTACTCAGCCCATCGCGCATGGCAATGGCGTGCTTTCGGTTGGCTATGGCTACCCTAACCTCTTCATGTCCGAGAGCTACAATTCTGCCGGCTCGCCATACTGGGCGCTGAAGGCGTTCCTGCCGCTGGCCCTGCCGCCTGAACATCCTTTCTGGACCGCCGAGGAATTGCCGGCTGACTACACCAGGGAGCCGGTGCCCCTGAAGCATCCCGGCATGGTCATGCAGCACGTGTCCAAGAATGTGGTTGCGCTTTCGAGCGGTCAGCAGAATTGGGAAATGCGCGCCGGAGCGGAGAAATATGCCAAGTTTGTTTATTCAAGCCGGTATGCCTTCTCGGTCGAGGTCAATCACCGGGCCTACCATCAGGGTGCCTTCGATGGGGCGCTGGCACTGAGTGACGATGGGCGCCACTACCGGGTGCGCGAAGCCAATGAGGTCGCGCAGATTGCCGGCAACCTCCTCTTCGCCAAGTGGAAACCCTGGAGTGACATAACCGTCGAGACGTGGCTGCTGCCGGCTGGTGACTGGCACATCCGCGTCCACCGGATAAATACCCCTCGCCCTTTGCATGGCACCGAAGGCGGCTTTGCCATCGCGCGTGCCGATGCCAACAGCGACGTTTACTCCGATCAACAGGGCAAGGCGTGGGCTCAGAGCCCGACGGATGTCAGCGTCATCGTGGACCTGGCGGGGCTGCGCGAAGGGCGAGCGTTTCGGGCGCTCCCCAACACCAATCTGATCTGGTCCAAGACCATCGTGCCACAGCTGCGGGGCGAGATTGCTGCGGGAACGACCGTGCTGATGACGGCGGCGATGGCCCTTCCGGCGGGCCCGCAGGCGCAAACGAGCTTGGACAACCCCCCACCGTCGCCCGAGCTTGCAGAGCTAGAGGCAATGGTTGCTCGTGCCGGCATAGACGTCAGCGCCATACTGGTGCCGGAGCGCTTCTGATGCGGCCAAAACTCGCTTTCGCCATGAGTCCGGAAAAGACTAGGCACGTCTTCAATGCCGCGCTGCTCAGCCGGCTTTCTGCCTGTTGCGATGTGGTCGCCACATCGCCGCTGCAGAACCTCGACAGTGCGGAAAGCCGTGCCATCCTGGCGGATACCGAAGTGCTGGTTACCGGTTGGGGATGTCCGATGCTGAGCCCCGCCATTCTGCGCACTGCGTCCAAGCTTCGGCTCATCGCACACGCGGCGGGCACGGTGAAATTCACCGTCGACCCTAGTGCCTATGCGCGCGGGATCCGCGTGACCCATGCGGCGGAAGCCAATGCCGTTCCAGTGGCCGAGTTCACGCTGGCCGCGATCCTCTTTGCCAACAAGCGTATCTTTGAGTTCCGGGACCTGTACCAGGCCGATACAAGCCGTCGGTCCAGTCATCGGCTGATGGACGAAAACGTCGGCAACTTCGGGCGCACCATCGGGCTGGTTGGCGCATCGCGCATCGGCAGGAAGGTGGCAGCTTTGCTGCAGCATTTCGACTTCGAGGTGCTGCTCTACGATCCTTTCGTACAGCCCGGTGATCCTGTTACGGCGGGTGCCGATCTGGTAGACCTCGACACCCTCATGGCGCGAGCCGATGTGGTCTCCATCCACGCCCCCTCACTTCCCAACAATCGTGCAATGATCGGGCCGCGACAGCTCGAGCTGATGCAAGACGGGGCCACCCTGATCAACACGGCGAGGGGTGCGCTGGTGGATGAGGCTGCCTTGCTGCGTGAATTGCGGAGCGGGCGCATACAAGCGGTGATCGACGTCACCGATCCCGAGATACCCCCGCCGGATTCGCTGTTTTTCAGCCTGCCCAACGTGTTCTTGACCCCTCACATTGCCGGGGCAATCGGTACCGAACGGGGGCGGCTTGGGCTGATGGCCGTCGAAGAAGTGGAACGGTTCGTGCGCGGCGACACGCTGCTCTACGAGGTCGAGCCTGCCCTCCTGGAGCGACTGGCGTGATCAGGGAAGCCGAAGGCGTGGTGACGAAGGCGGATGCTGAATGGCATGCGGCACGACTTAATGCCCTGACATGGGAGCGGACAGAGGCGGACATCGCCAGTCCGGACCACCAGGCGCGCTTGGAAAACCTGCGGCAGCGCGCAGGCGCCGTGTTTCACCCAACTGCCTATATTGCTTCAGAGGCTGCGGTTTTCACGACGAAACTTGCCTTGGGTGCGGAGAGCTGGATCGCCGGAGGAGCCTTGGTGCGCGGTGACGTAAGCTTTGGCGAGCATTGCACGGTCAACCCCTATGCCATGATCTCGGGTAAGGTGCGCTGCGGCAATGGCGTGCGCATTGCCAGTCACGCGTCCATTATTGGCTTCAACCATGGATACGACGATCCTGATCAGCCCATCTACCAGCAGCGGCATGAAACGCTTGGCATCACCATCGGCGACGATGTGTGGATCGGCGCCAATGCCGTGATCGTCGATGGCATCACGGTGGGCAGAGGCGCGGTGATTGCAGCGGGAGCGGTTGTCAGCAAGGACGTGCCTCCATTTGCCGTGGTGGGCGGCGTTCCGGCCAAGGTGCTGCGCTTTCGCGGTCGCGGTCGTGCCGACGAGACACGGCGTCAGCTGCAGGTGTTGGGCGCGCGCGCACAGTCGCAGTGGCAGGCTGTTCTCCGTAGCAATCGTCAGGAAGGCGAGTACTTGTCGCGCGAGAGCAATGGCAAGGCGCGGCCAAGCATCCGCCATCTCTGCGACGCGATCGAGATCGCGGCTGGCTTCAATGGACTGCCGGAGGGGCTCGACCTCGCCGCGACCGTAGAACGGCTGCAGGCGGTGCAGGAACCCGCAACCGGGCTTTTCCCTGATCCCTTTCAGCATCCCCAGCCGAGTATAGCGCTGCGCGAAGACGGGCTGGCGCTCTATAACGTGCTGGCGGTGGGCTATGCCCTAGAGACGCTGGACAGTGCACCGCTTCACCCGGTGACGGCGGTCGAGTTGCCCACGCCAGAGCTTCTCCACTGGCTGGAGGGATTGAGCTGGCGTGACCGCGCCTGGGGCGCTGGCGCGGCCGTCGATGCCATTGGCACAGCCCTTTATTTCAACGCACGCTACTTCTCGACGGGCACCACGCGCGAGACGCTATTTGGCTGGCTTGCCACCCGCCAAGATCGCAACTCCGGCTTATGGGGATCTCCTACGGCTGCCGAAGGCCTGTTGCAGCCGGTCAACGGGTTCTATCGTCTGACGCGCGGCACCTACGCCCAGTTTGGCGTGGCAGTGCCGCGGCCGGAAGCGGCCGTGGATTCAGTGCTGCTGAACTACCGGAACTATGGCGGGTTTTCGGGGCCCACCTATACCGCATGCAACCTGCTCGACACCGTGCATCCGCTGCTGCTGTGCCTACGGCAGACGGATCATCGCCGGGCTGAGGCCGAGCAGATCGCGCGCGGGGTGATTGCGCGAGCGGGCGACCGCTGGGTAGATGGGGAGGGCTTTGCCTTTGCCGACGGGCAGACACCGGGTCTGCAGGGCACCGAGATGTGGCTCTCCGTTGTGCACCTGTCTGCCAAGCTTTTAGGTCTCGAAGCTGATTTCTCGTTTGTCCCGAAGGGCGTGCATCGGACCGAAGCCGTTGGGCTGGGACTATGAAGAAGGCACTGGTTGTCTGGGGCGGCATGGAACTGCATACGCCCGAACGTGGCGCACATGTGGTGCGGCGATTGCTCGAAGAGGAGGGATTTGCCGTCACCGTCACGCCTGACTATAACGCCCTGGGCGACGAGGACGTCGGCAGCAACGATCTGGTTGTCCCGGTAATCACCGACGGTACGCTTGCCCCCGAGAAGATGGAGAGGTTCGTCGCTGCCATCCGCAACGGAACGGGCCTCGGGGGATATCACATGGGACTGGCGACGACATTTCGCGCCAGCGTGCCGTTCCGCTACGCGGCGAGTTGCTACTGGGTGCAGCATCCAGGAAACATCATCACCTATCGGGTGGATGTAACACGCGCCGATCATCCGATCATGGAAGGGATCGAGAGCTTCGAGCATACTAGCGAGCAGTATTACCTCAACTATGACCCGGCGGTGGAGGTGCTCGCGACGACGACCTTTTCCGGAGAGCACCACCCTTGGCGCAAGGATGTGGTGATGCCTGTGGTGTTTACGACGATGCACGACCGGGGGCGGGTGTTTTATTCGTCCCTTGGGCACACCGCGGACGAACTCGAACTTCCCCAAGTTCGAACCATCCTCAAGCGAGGACTCCTTTGGGCGGCACGGTAATCCAAGATGGCGTGCAGGCGTGCCTCGGCAGGCACTTTGAAATTGGACGCCTCCGCTTATCGGCGATCCGATCTTGGCCTTCTTGCGGAATCACGATCCTCTGCATTGAGCGGCCGTTCTCTTTGGAGCACTGGACCGAGTAGAGAGCTGATGTTGATGGTGGGCACTGCTGAATGCAACAGAGTTTGGGAATGGCTGACCATCTTCGATTTGCCGGCGCCAACAATGCAGCTCAGTGCGAGGCACTACGCACGCTTGTGCTGAGCTCCCCGCTGCTTGGGTCAGTGCTTGAGCGCGCGCGCGACCTGGATCTCCCGGATTGGTGGGTCGTATCAGGCGCACTTTACAATACGGTCTGGAATGCTCTTACGGGCCGCTCCCTGAACAATGGCATCAAGGACGTGGACCTGTTCTACTGGGACGGCACCAACTTGAGCTATGAAGCCGAAGATGCCGTGATCAAGCGCGGAGCGGAGATCTTCTCGGGTCTGCCACTGCCGGTAGAAATCCGCAATCAGGCGCGGGTCCATCTTTGGTACCAAGATCATTTCGGCACGCCTTATGCGCCGCTGCAATCAAGCTGCGAGGCCATCGATCGGTTTGCATCCAAGACCCACTCGGTAGGTGTTCGACTAGGAGGCGACGGCACGCTGTCGATCTATGCGCCGTTCGGTCTCGATGACCTCTTCTCGTTCCGGATCACGCCGAACAGGTGCAGCGACAATCGCACAACGCACGAAACCAAGGGCCGGCGAGCAATGAGCGTCTGGCCCGAAATCACGGTCGAACCATGGTAATGGCGCCGTGACCAGCTTCTCGGAAAGCTACCTTGGTCAACTGCGCAAGGTCATCGGCAATCGCCTGGTACTTCTGCCGGGCACCCGCATCGTCATTGAGAATCAGGATGGCAAGATCCTGCTTGATCTCAGGGCCGATTTCCGGATCTGGGCACTGCCCGGAGGTGCCTGTGAGCCGGACGAAAGCGCAGAGCAAACGATCGCCCGTGAAGTTTTGGAAGAGTCCGGCTTAGTCGTGCAACAGGTCACGCCCTTTGGCTTCGCCAGCAATCCGCAATGGGAAAGGACAACGTTTCCCAATGGTGATGCCTGCCGGAATTTTTCACTGATGTTCACCACGCAGCAGTTCTCAGGTACGCCACGACCGGTAGACGGGGAGGCGCTAGAGTACTGCTGGTTTGATCCGAACCACCTGCCCGAGATGGTGCCAAATCACCGCCGAAGCGTAGAGGCCTGGCTAAGATGGAAAGCTGGAGGCGGATTTCAGCTAATCTGAGCAGCCCAGTAGGCAAAAAGAACTACTGCGGAAGCCAAGATGTTCGCACATGGAGCGTTCATGGTGGATCTGCGGGCCACGGGCGAGTGCGTCGGGCAGGTCGATCGGAGCAACGTGTGGCCGCTCGATTCTGAAAAGGACCTCGAGTGGCTGCTATACTATCCCAATGAAGGCCATGGTTACGCCACGGAGGCGGCAAAGGCATTGCGGGTCGGGAATTTCTAGTGCTGAGAATGCCAACCGTCGTCAGCCACGCCGACCCGAACAATGCGGCAGCCTCCAGGCGTGTGGCTGAACGTCTTGGAGGAGTCTAGGACGTCGCCGCTCCCCACAGGGTCCTTCCGATCTTGTTTATAGGTATACTCGTCCCGCATGATCCACCGCGAGATGTTTACAGCGGACAGTCAGGTAGCCGGCCGCTTTGAGCAGAGTTTCGCTACGCTCCCGCACATGGAGTGATTATGCAGGGTATTGAGCTTTCTCGGCGCTTCTATTGGGAAGTTGTCCGCCCCTGGCTAGATGCGACTGCACCTGGCCTAAGTCATTCAGCGGCCATCACTGGCTATGGCTCGGAACTGCTCGGCTTTGACGATGAAACGTCCAAGGACCACAACTGGGGTCCCAGGGTTCAGATATTTCTTGCCGACCAGGCATTCGCCGAGAATGCAGAACGTTTAGTGGAAACGTTTCTGGAAGCCGCCCCTAGCCATTTCCTGGGTGAGCCCATCGGCTATCGCAGCCGCCCGCATCCTCCCGTCAGCGATGCCGGACGGGCCGGAAACAAGGCGCACGGTGTCGAGGTTCTCACCGTTGCAGCCCACCTCCAAGATAGTTTGGGCATCTCCTCGATTGATGGGATCTCCTCCACGCAGTGGCTGGGGTTCGCCGAGCAGCGCTTGCTGGTCTTGACGGCTGGCGCCGTGTTCCATGACGACCAGCGTCGGCTATCCGAGGCCCGACGTGCCTTGGCCTATTTTCCTAACGACGTCTGGCTCTACAAAATAGCCTCGCAATGGAAACGTATTGCCGAGGAGCAGGCATTTGTGGGCCGAACCGGACAGGTCGGAGACGACCTTGGATCCCGTGTGATCGCAGCGCGTCTAGCGCGCGACGTCATGAGGATGGGATTTCTGCTGGAGCGGCAGTATGCGCCTTCCGCCAAGTGGCTCGGGAGCGCCTTCGCGCGATTGCCGATTTCTACCGCCTTAACACCACTGCTCACGCGCGCACTCACAACAACGGATTGGCGGGATCGAGGAGACGCCTTAGCCTCAGCCTATCTTGTGCTAGCCAAACGTCAGCGGACGGATAAGCTGGCGGGACAAGTTGAACCCATAGTCGGCCCTTACCACGAGCGTCCGTTTTCAACCATCAACGCAGACGATTTTGTCGCCGCTTGCCTAGGACAGATCGAGGACCCGTTATTGCGTTCCCTTCCTGTGATAGGTTCACTGGACCAGATCACCGACATGACGCCGGTACTGGTTGATCCGAACGCGTCGCATCGGTTGGTTCGCGCAGTGTTCGATTGGAAGTAAGCGCTGTTCGCTGTTCCAGCTATAGGGCTTATCTCATCGAGAAGCTGCAAAGCGTCCACGGTGTGCAGGGGACTCGCGCGACCTTGTCATGACTGACCCTGTCACCCTGCCGGACTGTTCAACGCCAGCCCTGGTTCACTTCGACATCTTCCGGGCAATGTTCTGGCGGAGGAAGATCAGGTAACCGCAGTCGCCAATTTCGGCGCCTCATCCATGCCCGCTGACAGACGCCTGGATTGCTGGTCAGCTGTCGCCTATCTCGACCCGGAGATTTCCCCATCTGTGACCGACCGCACACTGGCTAATCAATGGCTAGACGACCACAGGCTCAGCTCTGACTATTCGGAGGCGAAGCGCTGGACAGCGAGCTACTGGTGTTTCGCGCTCGGTGATCCCGCAGTCAGATCCTGGTGCAGTCGGGTTCTGTCGGCTGACCGCGACCTGTGCAAGCGCGAGACATGACGCGGTGCAAAGGTATTTAAATAGAAGTGTCAGGAGATGGAGCGGGTGAAGGGAATCGAACCCTCGTCGTAAGCTTGGGAAGCTTCTGCTCTACCATTGAGCTACACCCGCATGGGCTTACTCAATGCGGGAAATCGCGCAAGGCGTCAAGGCTGGGCTGGAAAGGGGCATTTAGTGCAGAGTGTTGCTGCCACGGCAGAAGCTTTAACCCCTGCATAACGTGTGGCCCCTACCTTGGGGAAAATACCCGGAGGGCAGATTGCGCGTTCTGATCGTCGATGACAGCCGATCGAGCCTGGCCATGATCGGAACGCTGGTCGAGGCGGCGACCAGTGCCGATGTCGATACCACGACCCGGCCCTCCGAAGCGTTGAGACTCAGCCAAGCCACGCAATATGACCTGGTTCTAGTCGACCACGTCATGCCCGAAATGGATGGCGTAGAGTTCACCACCGCTTTGCGCGTGCGGCCGTCATACCAGCTCGTGCCGATCATTATGGTCACCTCTGACATGGATCGCAACACGCGCATCGAGGCGATCCGTGCTGGCGCGACGGACTTTGTCAATAAGCCCTTCGACCCCACTGAACTGCAGGCCCGCGTCGCCAACCTCCTGAGCCTGCGCGCCGCGCAGGTCGAACTGGCGGATCGCGCCACCTGGCTGGCGCGCGAGGTCGAATTGGCCACCGCCCACCTCTTGGCACGCGAGGAAGAAATCATCTGGCGCCTGGCGCGCGCCATCGAATATCGCGACGGTGACACCGGTGAACATGTCTCCCGCGTCGCGCAGATCAGCCAATTGATCGCCAGCGGCATGGGGCTCAGTTCCGAGCGCTGCCGCATGATCTACCTGGCCGCCCCGCTTCACGACATCGGCAAGATCGGCATTGCCGACGCCATCCTGGGCAAGCCCGGGAAGTTGACGCCGGAAGAGTTCGCCACCATGCGCGAACACGTGACGATCGGTGCGCGCATCCTTGAAAACGGCTCCTCCGAACTGATCCGCACGGCCGAGCTCATCGCCCAGAGCCATCATGAGCGCTGGGATGGCACCGGCTATCCGGACAAGCTCTCGGGCAACGATATTCCGGTCGAAGCGCGCATCGTGGCCATTGCCGACGTATTCGATGCCCTCTGTTCGGAACGGCCCTATAAGGCTGCTTGGCCCGTCGACAAGGCGTATGCGGAAGTCCTTGCCTCGAGCGGCAGTCACTTCGATCCAGCCTGCGTCGAGGCTTTCCAGGACAAGTGGCGGGAAATCGAAGCCATCATGGGCGCAGCGCCGGCGGCAGCGGTCGGCTTCTAGGGTTTCTTGCATAGCGTTAGCCGTTTAGCGCGTTCTCATCTGGAGCGCGCCATTACTTTATGCGCTTACTCGCGCCGCAAGATGCCTCCTTCTGGTCCCGCAACGCAGTCAAGACGCCCGTCTCTCGCTTGCACTCTGCTTTTCACAGCAAAGCCGCTGAACAACCGAGCCGCTTCGACTCTCCATTAACTCCGGACTCTGAATCGAGGATTCACACGAGCTGAATCAGGATTCGATGGAGTCAAATTTTTAGCAATTAATACTTCAGGTCGACAATAATATGTTTTGGAAGTGCAGCAGATTAGGCGCGTGCACGTAGCGTGGAATACAGTAAGGGTGCCTTAATCAACTTGCGTTAGCCTGCTTATTGCATCGGATGGGAATACGATGTGCGTATTTTGTTAGTAATGCGTCTGAGGACGTCTGAGGCATGGGTCAATTCCCATGTTGCTGGCGGGATTGGCGCACCCATCGGTAGCGTAGTTTTATGTTTCGCGTTCTATGCTTTGCGGCCGGGTCACGCACATGACCGGCACCAGCTCCCACACCGTCCAGTTGCCTGGCGATGCCGGCCTCCGCGCTGCCCAGGACATCGCCGCGGCATTGCGCGAGGCGATCACCGCCAATAGCGCGGTCACGGTCGATACGAGCGCGGTTACCAGCGCCGATCTGACCACCATTCAGCTGCTGCTCTCGGCCAGGAAGTTCGCCGATCACCTCGGTCGTTCCCTTTCCCTCGCTGCCTCGCCACAGGGCCCGCTGCAGGCGCTGCTGACGGAACTGGGCTTCCTCGGCTCCTCCGGCCAGCCGCTGGCCGAAGGCAGCGCATTCTGGACCTCAACTTCATCAGTCAAAGGCAAGGCGCAATGACCAAGACCATCCTCACCATCGATGACTCGGCCTCCATTCGCCAGATGGTAGCGATGACGCTGACCAGCGCCGGCCTGGACGTCATCGAGGCCATCAATGGCTCGGACGGCTACGACAAGGCCACCGGCAACACGGTCCACGCGGTGATCACCGACCTAAACATGCCGGTGATGAACGGCATCGAGTTCATTCGCAAGTATCGCCAGCACCCCTCCAGCAAGGGCGTGCCGATCATCCTGCTGACGACGGAATCCGACGAGGAGCTCAAGCGCCAGGCCAAGGAAGCCGGCGCCACGGGCTGGATCGTCAAGCCGTTCAAGCAGGAGCAGCTGCTCGCCGTGGTCAAGAAGGTCACCGGCGCATGAGCTTTCCCGATCCCACCGAGACCTTCCGCCAGGAAGCAAGGGAACTGCTCGAACAGCTGGAATCGGGTCTGCTGGACCTTGAGCAGAACCCGGCCAACGACGACCTGATCAATTCGACCTTCCGCGCCCTCCACACCATCAAGGGCTCGGGCGCCATGTTCGGCTTCACCGCCGTTGCCGCATTCGTCCACGAGTTCGAAACCGCCTTCGACCAGGTGCGCAAGGGGCAGTCTCCCGCCACGCCGGCGCTGATCGCCGTGGCGCTCGACGCCAAGGATCACATCCACGCACTGATCGAAGCGCCCGACGCACCGCCATCGGGCGGTGACGCCATCCTCGACGCCCTGCGCGACGTGCTTGCCGGCGGTGACGGCGTTGAAATCGTGCTGGATGAACCAACACCCGCTGCAACCCCGCAAGCACCGGCCAGCACCGGTGGCAACACGCGCTGGCGCATCCGCTTCCGCTTGCCGGCCGACTCCCTGGTCTACGGCACCAACCCCGTCCTGCTGCTCGACGAAATCCGCGCTCTCGGCCCCTGCACGGTCCTGGCGCTCACCGACACTTTGCCCCAGCTCGACATCATCGATCCCGAAGTGCCCTATATCGGCTGGCAGGTCGATCTCGAGCATCAGGATCCGCGCGAAGCCATCGACGACGTCTTCCTGTTCCTGCGCGACGGCATGGAGCTCTCGGTCGAGCCCCTCGCCGAGGCGCCGGTACTGGCCCCCGGGCCGGCGCCGGATGTGATCGCTCCCGTGATCGCGCCACCCCTGGCCGAGATCAAGCCAGCAGCAAAACCTGCTGCCAGGCCCCCCCTCGACAAGAGCGCCGAAAAGGAACCCGCCGTTGCGGCCTCTTCGTCCATGCGTGTCGATGCCGAGCGACTGGACGAGCTGATGGATCGCGTCGGCGAGCTGGTGATCGCCCAGGCCCGGTTGACCCAGATCGCCAACATGAGCCAGGACGGCAACCTCAAGACCATTGCCGAGGAACTCGAGCGCCTGAGCTCGGGCCTGCGCGACACGACCATGGGCATCCGCATGGTGCCGATCGGTACCCTGTTCAGCCGCTTCCGCCGCCTCGTGCACGATCTCTCCCGCGATCTGGGCAAGGAGATCGAGTTCATCACCACCGGTGAGGATACCGAACTCGACAAGACCATGATCGAGCGCCTGGCCGATCCGCTGGTGCACCTGATCCGCAACTCGGTCGACCACGGCCTTGAAAGCGCCGAGCGCCGGCTGGCAGCCGGCAAGCCGGCCAAGGGTACAGTGCGCTTGTCGGCCGTCTATGCCGGCGCTGAAGTCGCCATCTCGGTGACCGATGACGGGGCAGGGCTCAATGCCGAACGCATCCGCGCCAAGGCCGAGGAGGCGGGCCTGCTCGCCCCCGATGCCAAGATTCCGGACAGCGAACTCTGGCAGATGATCTTTGCCCCCGGCTTCTCCACCGCCAGGGAGGTCACCTCGCTGTCCGGACGCGGCGTCGGCATGGACGTGGTCAAGCGCACCATCGATGGCCTCCGCGGCAGCATCGATGTGGCGACGACACCGGGGCAGGGCTCGACCATGACCCTGCGCCTGCCGCTGACCCTTGCCATCATCGACGGCATGCTCGTCCGCGTCGGTAATGGCCGCTACACCATTCCCTTGGCAGCCGTTGAGGAATGCGTCGAGCTGCCCGAGGGCATCGAGGCCAATGCCCGCGGCCGCAACTTCCTCGACATCCGCGGCAGCCTCGTCCCCTTCCTGCGCATGCGCGAAGTCTTCGGCACCAGGGCGCCGCTCGAGCCGCACCAGAAGGTGGTTATCGTCTCTTCCGGAGAAGGACGCGTCGGGCTCGTGGTCGATCAGATCATTGGCAACAACCAGACCGTGATCAAGCAGCTGAGCAAGCTCCATTCCTCGATCAAGTCCTTCTCGGGCGCCACGATCCTGGGCGACGGCACCGTCGCGCTGATCCTCGACACCGCCCATCTCGTGGCCTTCGGTCAAAGCTATGTCGATCAGGGGAGGGCCGCATGAGCCAGGTTCAGTCGGGCGCCATGAAGGCGCTCACCCTCAGGCTGCAGGACGAGCTCTTTGCCGTGGAAGCCGGCAGCGTCCGCGAAATCCTCGACCTCGTGCCGATCACCGAAGTGCCCAACGCGCCCGAATTCGTCGGCGGCCTCATCAATGTCCGCGGCCGGGTCGTGCCCCTTGCCGATCTCCGCGTCATGTTCGGCATGGATCGCCCGGAGCCCGATCAGGACACGCGCATCGTCGTCATGGAAATCGACATCGAGGGCGAACCCACGGTGGCCGGCATCCTCGCCGACAAGGTCCACGACGTCACCGATATCGAGGCGGCCTCCATCGAGGAGGCGCCAAAGGTCGGCATGCGCTGGCGGCCCGAATTCGTCAAGGGCATCGGCAAGCGCAACGGCGGCTTCATCATCATCCCCGATCTGGGGCGAATTTTCGAAACACAGGGCGCCAGAACCGCGTCCGTGGCAGCATCAGAAGAAAGGTCTGCATCGTGAGACTGACTATCAAGACCAAGCTGGCGGCAGTGTTCACCACTGTAGTGGCATTGTCGGGAGCGAGCATGTTCCTCGCTCTTCAGGGCCTGGGCACCATCAACTCCGAGATGGAGCGTATCATCGAGGGGCCGGTGCAGCGCTCGCTGGCGCTCGAAGACATGCAGGGCGACATCAATTCCATCACCAGCGAATTGCGCGCCATGATCATCAGCACCGATCGCGCGGTGATGGACGAGCTGCAAGCCGGGGTGCGGCGGTCTTTCGACAGTGTGACGTCCACCGCCAGCGGCATGGTTGGTCAGTTCAGCATCGCCGAAAACAACACGGATGCACAAACGCTGGTCGACACCCTGGCCCGCTATAGCGAGGTGGTCGCTCGCGTCGAGGCGGAAGCACTCAAGAACTCCGATACCGAGGCCTTTGCCATCTCCTCTACCCAGGGTAGCAGCGCCTATAATGCGCTTGAAGCGACCCTGCTGGACCTGCGCACCACGCTCGGCAACAAGGTTGCTGCCGGTGACACCCAGTCGTTTGCTGCCTTCCAGACCCTTTCCGAGCTGTTCCTTACCGTCAGCGACACCTTCCGCCAGCACCGCAACGTGCTGTTGGCTTCGTCCAACCCCGAACGTCAGGATACCTGGCAGAACGACTTCCTGACGGGCCTCGACAATCTTCAGGCACAAGGGGAACGACTGTCTCGCCAGGTTGGCGCCGCCGACGCGCCGAAGGTGGCCCAAATCCGTACGGAACTGAACGCCATGATCGAGGCGGCCAAGGCAGCCAATGACGTCTCGCTGCAGCGTTCCGCATACAATGCGAATGTGATCAACGACATCGAGGGCCAGCCGCTACGCGCCGAGATCGAAGGGCTCGCTGACAACTTGATCGCGCGCAATAATGCTCTGCTCGAAACCGAAGTGACCGAAGCCACGGCGCTCTACGAGCAGACCCGCATGTTCCTGATTGCCCTGCTTGCTGGCTCCGCCCTTATTGCCGCTATTGCTGCGACCTGGATCGTGGTCTCGATCTCGCGCGCCCTCGGCAGTGCCGTTCGTCTTGCCCAGGAAGTTTCCGACGGCAATCTGTCCGCCAATGCTGTCGCCAAGAGCGATGACGAAGTCGGCGACCTGATCAAGACGCTCAACGCCATGACCGGCAAGCTGCGCGAAGTGGTCTCGGAAGTCACATCCGCCACCCGCAATGTCGCCGCTGGTTCGCAGGAGATGTCGGCTACCGCCGAACAGCTCTCGCAGGGCGCTACGGAACAGGCCTCGTCCACCGAAGAAGCGTCGGCGTCCATGGAAGAAATGGCTGCCACCATCAAGCAGTCGGCCGACAATGCCAGCCAGACCGAAAAGATTGCCCGCCAGTCCGCCGCCGATGCCATCGCCTCGGGCGAAGCGGTGAACAATGCGGTCTCGGCCATGCAGACCATCGCCGAAAAGATCATGGTCGTGCAGGAAATCGCCCGCCAGACCGATCTCCTCGCCCTCAACGCCGCGGTCGAAGCCGCCCGTGCTGGCGAACATGGCCGTGGCTTCGCGGTGGTGGCATCGGAAGTGCGCAAGCTTGCCGAACGCTCCCAGGCCGCCGCTGCCGAAATCTCGACCCTCTCGGGCACCACGGTCAAGGCCGCGCAGTCGGCCGGCGAAATGCTCGGCAAGCTCGTGCCCGACATCCAGCGCACGGCAGAACTGGTGGAGGAAATCTCCGCCGGCAGCCGTGAGCAGAATGCCGGTGCCGCCCAGATCAACACAGCTATCCAGCAGCTCGACAAGGTGACGCAGCAGAATACCTCTGCCGCCGAGGAAATGTCGGCAACGTCCGAAGAGCTGGCCAGCCAGGCCGAACAGCTCCAGGCCGCCATCAGCTACTTCCGCATCGATGGCCGTGCCGACCAGGCGGCACCTGCGCCGGTCAGGAGCAAGGCCAAGCCCGCCAACAAGGATCTGCGCGACGCCATCATGGCCAGCGCGCCTCACATCGCGATCCGCAAGCCGGCCAAGAGCAACAATGGCGGCTTCGACCTCGATCTCGATGACGGCCACGACGATCTCGACGGCGAGTTCAGCCGCCGCGGCGCGGCCTGAGGACCGGTCATGGCGGAACGCGCCCAATACGTCACGCTGGGCGTCGCGGAGGAACTCTTCGCGGCGCCGGTCGAGAAGGTGCAGGAAATCCTCGACATGCGCCCCATCGCCCGGCTGCCCCAGGCGCCCGAGACGCTCCTTGGCATGATCGATGTCCGCGGGCAGGGCATTCCCGTCGTTGACCTGCGCCTGACCCTCGGCCTGCCGCCGGCGGCCGACACCGAGAACACCCGCATCATCGTGCTGGCCCTTGCCGGTGCGGACGGTGACCACCGGCTCGGTCTGCGGGCCGACCGGGTCTTCGAGGTGACGGTGCTCGACGAGGAAGCGCTCGACCCGCCGCCGGCGGTGGGTGGTGCCTGGTCTGGTCGCTGCATCGCGGGGCTCGGCCGCCGCAACGGCCGCTTCGTTACCGTGCTCGATCTCGAACGCCTCCTGGGCGATATCGAGCCGATCACCCAAGCTGCCTGATCCATCCGGCACGCGGTGCTTGCATTGCGTGCCCGTCCCACGGCTGGAGCGCTTGCCTTGTCACCCATGTCCCAATTGCTGGCCCGCCCCGAAAATGCGGACGACGATCACCTGTCGCTGCGCGACTTCACGCGCATCGCCGACCTGATCGGCGCCGAAATCGGCATCAAGCTGCCGCCGGCCAAGCGCCTGATGATCGAAGGCCGGCTGCGCAAGCGTGTGCGTGCCCTTGGGCTCGGGAGCCTCGATCACTACAGCGCCTACCTCTTCAAGAGCGATGGCCTCAAGGCCGAGTGGCCGCACCTGATCAACGCCGTCACCACCAACAAGACCGACTTCTTCCGCGAGCCCGAGCATTTCGAACTGCTGGAGCGCAAGCTCGTTCCGGCTTTGCTCGACCTCCGCCGCGGCGAACAAAAGCCCCTGCTCAAGGTCTGGAGCGCCGCCAGCTCCACCGGCGCCGAAGTCTATACCCTGGCCATGGTCCTTGCCGACCTGGTAGCGCAGCGGCACGACTTCCGCTTTGCCATACTGGGCACTGATATCTCGACTGCCGTCCTCGCCGAGGGCGAGCGCGCCGTCTACCCGGCCGATCTCGTCACGCCTGTGCCCCCCGCCAAGGCACAGCGCTACCTGATGCATGCTCGCAAGCCCGGCGCCCGTCCGGAGGTCCGCATCGTCCCGGAACTGCGGCGGCTGGTCCATTTCGCCCGCCTCAACCTTATGGACCAGACCTATCCTTTCGACCGAGACGTCGACGTCATCTTCCTGCGCAACGTCCTGATCTATTTCGACAAGGCGGACCAGGAGAAGGTGATCCTCCGCCTCGTCGATCATCTGCGCCCGGGTGGTTATCTCCTTCTCGGCCACTCCGAATCCATGATCGGCACCGCCGTGACCATGCGCCAGGTCGCCCCCGCCGTGTTCCAGAAGGGCTAGGGCTCGCCATGTCCAGTACCAGCGGCAAGATCCGCGTTCTTATCGTCGACGATAGCGCCTCGGTGCGCATGACCCTGAGCGAAATCATCGGCAGCGACCCGCAGCTCGAAGTCATGGCGACCGCCGCCGACCCCTATGTCGCCGTCGAGCGAATCCGCCAGGAAGTGCCCGATGTCATGTTTCTCGACATCGAACTGCCGCGCATGGACGGCCTGACCTTTCTCCGCAAGATCATGAGCCAGCGGCCCATTCCGGTCGTCATCTGCTCCAGCCTTGCCGAAGCAGGCTCCGAGACGCTGATGCAGGCGCTCGAAGCCGGCGCCGTCGACGTGGTGGCCAAGCCGCGCGTCGACACCACGCAATTCCTCCAGGAATCGCGCATGCGCATCTGCGACGCCGCCAAGGCCGCCGCCCATGCCAAGTTCCGCGGCATCAAGAAGGCGCCACCCCCACCCGTCAATGTGGAAGCCAAGCTTACCGCCGACGCCATCATCCCGCCGCTCTCCGAAGCGCGGGCGGCAAGTCTCCGCGCGCGGCAGCCCGAAACCGACCCCATCATCTGCATCGGCGCCTCCACCGGCGGCACTGAGGCCCTGCGCGACGTGCTCGAAAAGCTTCCCGCCGGCACGCCCCCTATCGTCATCGTCCAGCACATGCCGGAAAAGTTCACCGCCGCCTTTGCACGCCGGCTGAACAATCTCTGCGCCATCCAGGTCAAGGAAGCCGAAGACGGCGATGTCCTCCTCCCCGGCCGCGCCCTGATTGCCCCGGGCAACCAGCACCTGGTGCTGCACCGCACCGGCACGCGCTATTCGGTCGGCATCGTCGATGGCCCCCATGTCTCCCGTCACCGTCCCTCGGTGGACGTCCTGTTCCGCTCCGCCGCGCAGGTGGCCGGCAAGAACGCCATGGGCGTGATCCTGACCGGCATGGGCGACGATGGTGCGCGCGGCCTCCTTGAGATGCGCCAGGCCGGTAGCCACACCGTCGCGCAGGACGAGGAAACCTCCGTCGTCTTCGGCATGCCTAAGGAAGCCATCCAGCGCGGCGCCGCCGTCCGCACCGTGCCGCTGGGCCGTGTGGCGCACGAAATCGAAACCTATGCGCGCTCTGCGCACCGACTGGGGTCCAGCTGATGACCGTTCTGGCCGTCTCCATTCCCGCCGCCAACAGCAACGAGGCCAGCGTCAAGGCCATCGGCGCCGCCCTTTTGGCCCCACGTGAGCAGATCGAGTCCACCTTTCTGGCGGTGGGCGCACGCCTCTCCGAAGGCGCGACCCTGCTCAACCGCGTGACCAAGGTCTTTGAAGCGCTCCCCGCCCAGCTGCAAAGCCCCGAGCTTGCCGAAGCGTCCAGCCGCCTTGCCGATGTCGGGGATCAGGCCAGCGCTATCTCGGCCATGTTCGCCACCGAGCAGGCCGATCTGGCCCGGCTTGTCGAAGTCGTCGCGGCCGCGGACCACCCGATTGCCGAGCTGCGGCGCACGGTCAAGATGATGAGCATCGTCGCCATCAACGCCCGCGTGGTCGCAGCCGGCATCGTGGGCGACGGCGACGAGTTCGACGTCTTCACCACCGATATCGCCAAGCTCTCCGACAGCGCCACGGCAACCATCCAGGCCTTCACCACCGCCTATCGCCGGCTGACCGATGAAGTGAGCCACGCTGCCCGCCAGCGCGGGCAGTTCGAAAACGCCCATGCCGATACGCTCGACCTCCTGGCCCGCGACATGGAACAGGCGCTCGAGGCACTGGCCCAACAGCGCGCCCATTCGGCATCCGGCACGGCCGAAACCGGCCGGCTGTCCCGGCAGATCGTCGGCCGTATCGCCAGCGCCGTCATGGCCCTGCAGGTGGGCGACGCGACCCGGCAGCGCATCGAACACGTGGAAAGCGGCATCGAGGTGCTAAGTGCCATGATGGCAGAAGGTCTGATGCCCGCCGACGAGGCGATCATGGCGCGTTCCGCCATCGGCGGCTTGCAACTGGCCCAGCTGCGCGCCGCCGCCGACGCCTTCGAAAGCGATGTCGATGAAGCGGGGCAGGCCCTGCGCGACCTTGCGGCCGATGCCGGCACCATAATGGCGCAGAGCCGCGCGACCTATGGCGGAAGTGCCGCCGAAGGCTCGTCGCTCGCAACGCTGAACCAGGCGGTGCGCCACGCAGCGTCCGTGCTACGCGATTGCGAGGCCGAGCGCGGCAAGCTCGAAACGGTGGCGAGCGCCGTGCTAGGCACGGTCGGCGTGCTGCTCAGCCATGTCGAGGCGGTCCAGGAGATCGAGGCCAACATGCGCCTCGTCAGCCTCAACGCCGCCGTCAAATGCGCCCAGCTCGGCCCGCGCGGTGCAGCGCTCAACGTCATTGCCCGCCAACTGCGCGAATTGACCGGCGAAACGGTCGCCGCCGCGGAAGCCGCCATGGCCAGCCTCCACGAAGCCGCCGGCCTGGCGCAATCCTTTGGTGCCGCCGCCAATGGCGACACCGCCGGCCGCGTCGGCCAGCTCGAACAGGAGGCCAGTGCCGCCCTCGTCATGCTCGAGCATGTCGACCACTCATTGGCCGAAGCACTGGGTGCCCTCCACCGCGACGGTCCAAGCGTCATCGACCTCCTCGGCACCGCTGCCGAAACCTTCGGCGGGCTGACGGCGATCGCGGAAACCATGCGCGACCTGCAGATGCAGCTGGCTGCCGAATGCCCCCAGGACGTGCCGGCGCAGCCGGGCGGCACAGTGGCCGAGGTCCTGGCATCGCACCGCAAGCGCTACACCATGGACGCCGAGCGGCGCATCCATGACGAAATGTTCGGCCAGCAGGAAACCGTAGCAGAGCCGGCAGAACCTGCTGCCGCAGAGGCCGATCTCGACGATATCTTCTTCTAGCCCGGATAGGGCTTGAAGTGTTTGGACAGCTTGAGGGTCTGCGCCTGGTAGTTTGAACCGAGCGCCGACCCATAGAGCCGGTCCGGCGCTTCGGCCAGCCGTTCATAGATCAGCCTTCCGATCGTTTGCCCATGGCCGAGCAGGAACGGTACCTCCCGGCTGCGCACTTCCAGGACAGCGCGGCTGCCCGTGCCCCCAGCGAGGGAGTGGCCGAAGCCCGGGTCGAAAAAGCCGGCATAATGGACGCGGAATTCCCCCACCAGCGGATCGAACGGCACCATCTCGGCCGCATGGGTGGGCGGCACATGCACCGCCTCGTCGCTAACGAGAATATAGAATTCGTCCGGATCGAGGATCAGCTCCTCGCGGCCGCGATTGAGCAGTGGATCCCAGAAGTCCAGCACGTCGAGCGCGGCCTTTCTGTCAACATCCACCACTGCCGTATGGCGCTTGGAGCGGAAGCCGATCAGGCCCTCGCGGCCTTCCCCCTTGAGGTCGATGGAAAGCGCCACGCCTTCGCCCACCGGCACGGCATTGTCGAACACCAGCGTTTCGCTGGCGTGCAGCGCCTGGTGCTCGGCAATGGTGAGCCGGTTGTCGCCCGAGCGGAACCGCATCTGCGACAGCCGCGATCCCGTGCGCACCAGCACCGGGAAAGTGCGCGGGCTGACTTCAAGATAAAGCGGTCCACGGTAGCCATCCGGCATCTGGTCGAAGCCGCGCGCCCGGTCGCCGATCACGCGGGTGAACACATCGAGCCGGCCGGTCGAGCTTTTGGGATTGGCCGACGCGCTGACGGTTGCGGGCAGGTCGAGGCTCTCCTGCAGCGGCACGAGATAGACGCAACCGCGTTCCAGCACGGCGCCGTGGGTCAGGTCGATCTCATGCAGCTTGAGCGCCTCGATGCGTTCGGCCACCGAATGGCTGGGTCCGGGCAGGAAACTTGAGCGCACGCGGTAGGCGACATCGCCCAGGCGAAGGTCGAGGCTCGCAGGCTGCACCTGGTCAGGGTCGAAGGGGCGGGCGGAAGCGATCGCCCCCTGCCTGTGCAGCAATTCGATCAATCGCGCCGGGAACACGCCCTGCGGCCAGGTGTCTTGCTTGTGCATGCTGTCGCGTCCCGCTCTGCCTGAACTTCCCTAACAACCCCGGCAATTGACGCCAACTGCCAATTGGCTTTAGATCACAGCACAGTGGTGATTTGGCCGGTCGCTTGCAGCCACTCAAAACAAGTTGCTAAAGACCGTAATGGAACCGGCCATCCTTGTGGGGCCGGTTTTTTCATGAAGGCGTGACCCATGTCCCGAGACAAGAACCCCCTCCTTGATCCCAAGCAGCGCAGCGCCGCGACGCAGATGGTCCATGGCGGCGGCATGCGTTCGCCCTTCAACGAGACCAGTGAGGCCATTTTCCTTAACTCGGGCTATAGCTATCCCAGTTCCGAGCATGCCGAGCTCCTGTTCCAGGGCAAGATCCCGGGCGGCCACAACTATTCGCGCTTCGCCAATCCAACGGTCGACATGTTTGTCGCCCGTATGGCGCTGATCGAAGGAGCCGAGGCCGGCCGCGCCTTTGCCTCGGGCATGGCCGCCGTCACCAATGCCGTGATGAGCCAGGTCCGCGCCGGCGACCACATCGTCGCCGCCCAGGCCCTCTTCGGCGGCTGCCGCTACGTCGTCGAAGACTATGCTCCGCGCTTCGGCGTTGAAGCGACGCTGGTGGACGGTCGCGACCCGGAGAACTTCCGCCGCGCCATGCAGCCCAACACCAAGGTCGTGTTCATCGAAACCCCCACCAATCCGACGCTGGAGCTCGTCGACATCAAGGCCATCGCCGAGATCGCCCATGCCCACGGCGCCAGGCTCATCGTCGACAACGTCTTCTCCACAGCCCTTTACCAGAAGCCGCTCGAGCTCGGTGCCGACCTCGTGACCTATTCGGCCACCAAGCATATCGACGGGCAGGGCAGGGTGCTCGGCGGCGTCGTGCTCGGCTCCAAGGAACTGATTGAAGGCGACGTCCACACCTTCCTGCGCCAAACCGGCGCGACCCTTAGCGCTTTCAACGCCTGGGTCCTGCTCAAGGGCCTCGAGACCTACGAACTGCGCATCCGGCAGATGACCGACAGCGCCGAAAAGATCGCCGAAGCCTTCGCGGCTCATCCCAAGGTCGAGCGGGTCATTTATCCCCACCACCCCAGCCACCCGCAATACGAGCTCGCTAAGCGCCAGATGCTTCGCGGATCGACCCTCCTGGCCATCGACGTCAGGGGTGGCCAGGAGGCGGCCTTTACCCTCTCCGACAGCCTAGCGGTGATCCTCATCAGCAACAATCTGGGCGACGCCAAGTCGCTGATCACCCATCCCCGCACCACCACCCACGCCCGCCTCACCGAAGAGGTCCGCCTCGAAACCGGCGTCACTCCAGGCCTCCTGCGCCTCTCGGTCGGCCTCGAAAGCCCCGACGACCTCATTGCCGATCTGATGTATGGCCTGGATCAGGTCTAGGCCGTGTTCATGCATTGGCTTGCTCCTCCCGCTCGGCTTTTGCTCACCTTCCCCTTTGCGGGGAGGGTAGCGCCGCTTGGTCCGAAGGACCGTAGCGGAGCTGGGGAGGGGGTCCCTCAGGTCTTCTCGAAGGCTGCTCCGCAACAGAGAAGCCCGGCGAGGTTGAGCCGCATACTGGGTGCAGTGGCTCTTGCCCTTCTCGCCACCCCCGCCCAGGCGCAAACCCTCCCCTTTCACGCCGATCCCAGCGCCCGCGAACTGCTGCCCGCCACCGGCCTCCCCGCCATCCGCTTCCTCACCACGGCCGACTTCCCGCCCTTCAATTTCCGCGACAGCAATGGCGAACTGATCGGCTTCAACATCGATCTCGCCAAGCGCATCTGCACCGAGGTCAACGTCGCCTGCACCATCCAGGCTTGGCCCTGGGACCAGGCCACCGATGCGCTTGAAGACAATCAGGGCGATGCGCTGATCGCCGGGCTCGCTCTTTCCGAGGAGACCGGCGCCAGGTTCGACTTCTCGTCGACCTACCTTGCGCTGCCCGGCCGCTTCGTCACCCGTGCCGCCGATATCGGCGTCTTCGATCCTCAGGCTCTCGGGGGTAAATCCGTCGCCGTCCGCGCCGGCTCCGCCCACGAGGCCTTCCTGAAGCGCTACCTGCCCGATGCCTCGATCCTGCCGTTCGAGAGCGAACTCGATGCTCTTGCCGCCATGAAGGACGCGCGTGCCGACAGCTTCTTTGGCGACGCCATGCGCGCCTCGTTCTGGCTCAACGACAATCTCGATTGCTGCGGCTTTGCCGGCCAGCCCTATTTCCGCCCGCACCTCTTTGGCGACGGCATGGCCGTGGCCGTTCCGGCGGGCAAGGACAATGTGCGCCACGCCATTGACTGGGCCCTCGTGCGCCTCAAGGAAAACGGCGCCCTGGACGAACTCTACCTGCGTTGGTTCCCCGTCGGGTTCTACTGAGCCGCCGGCATGCGCCGGTGCCGGGCCCTGGCCGCTGTCTCGATGGCAGCGGTGGTAAGGCGATCGAGATCGAGCTTGTCGCGCAGCATCTCGAGGAAGCGCAGCTCTTCCTGCTCGAGGAACAGGTCCACCGAAGCGATCTCTACCGCTACCGCATAGGCGGTGTCCTGCAGCTTCTTGGGCAGGGCCGCGATGGCATCGTCCATCACCTGGTCAAGGCCGCCCGGTCCATTGAGCTTGTCGGCGCAGGCATTGGCCACCGCCGTCAGCCGCTCCTTGTCGAACCCTTCGAACACCGGCAAGCGGCCGATCAGCGCCTGGATGCGCACCAGTTCCTTTTCCGTCATCGTGCTGTCCGACGAGGCGGCGACCAGCATGAGGTGGATCAGGGCGTCATGGGCGTTGTTGGGCATCGGCGCTTTCCTTTATCGGCAACGCCACGATAGCTAGGTGCCACTGCCGGGCTTGGCAAGCGCCACCGCAAAAGTTGACGCCAGCCTTGGGGGATGCAACACACCGCACTCTCCCATTCGAAAGGCTTGCACCCTTGTCGCCCGCTCCACTGCCCGAACTTGATCCCGCGTTTTTCGACGCTGCCCAGACTGCCCGCGCCTGGCCGTTCGAGGAAGCCCGCAAACTGGTCAAGCGGCTGGAAAAGTCAGGCAAGGGCGAGGCCCTGTTCGAGACCGGCTATGGCCCCTCGGGCCTGCCCCATATCGGCACCTTCGGCGAAGTGGCCCGCACCACCATGGTGCGCACGGCCTTCCGCCTCCTGACTCGCGACCAGGTGCCGACCCGGCTCATCTGCTTTTCCGACGACCTCGACGGCATGCGCAAGATCCCCGACAACGTGCCCTCCAAGGAGGCCATGGAGCCGCATCTGCAAAAGCCGCTGACCTCGGTGCCCGATCCCTGGACCAACGAGTATCCGAGCTTTGGCGACCACAACAACGCCATGCTGCGCCGTTTCCTCGACACCTTCGGCTTCGATTACGAGTTCGCCAGCGCCACCGACTACTACAAGTCCGGCAAGTTCGACGCGGTCCTCCGGCGCGCCGCCGAGCGCTACGACGATATCATGAATGTGATGCTCCCCACGCTCGGTGCCGAACGGCAGGCCACCTATTCGCCCTTCCTGCCGATCTCCCCCATTTCCGGCCGCGTCCTCTACGTGCCGATGAAGGAAGTCAACGCCAAGGACGGCACGGTTACCTTCGCCGACGAGGACGGCCGCGATACCACCGTGCCGGTCACTGGCGGCCACGTCAAGATGCAGTGGAAGCCCGACTTCGGCATGCGCTGGGCCGCCCTCGGCGTGGACTTCGAGATGTTCGGCAAGGATCACCAGACTAACGCCCCGATCTACGACAAGATCTGCGAAATTCTCGGCGGCAAGGCACCCGAGCACTACGTCTACGAGCTCTTCCTCGATGCCGAGGGTCAGAAGATCTCCAAGAGCAAGGGTAATGGCCTGACCATCGACGAATGGCTGACCTATGCCCCGACCGAGAGTCTGGGGCTGTACATGTTCCAGAAGCCGCGGGTCGCCAAGCGCCTCCATTTCGACGTTATCCCGCGAGCGGTAGACGAATATGCCGCCCATGTCGCCTCGTTCGAGAAGCAGGATGCCGCCGCGCGGGTGGAGAACCCGGCCTTCCATGTCCATTTCGGCAACGTGCCCAAGATCGACATGCCGGTCACCTTTGCGCTCTTGCTCAATCTGGCCACCGCCTCCAATCCCGAGACTCCGGAAGTCATGTGGGGCTATATCTCGGCCTACGCGCCCGGCGTTTCGGCCAAGACCCATCCGCATCTCGACGCGCTAGTCGGCTTTGCCATGCGCTACTTCCGCGATTTCGTGAAGAAGAACTACCGCGCCCCCGACGAGGTCGAACGCGCCGCGCTTCAGAGTCTTTCGGATACTTTCGCCGAACTGCCGGCCGATGCCGGCAGCGAAGCCATCCAGAACGCGGCCCTCGACGTCGCCCGCAATGTCGAGCGCTATCAGGATCACACCAAGCAGGGTCCGCATGGCGGCCCCGGTGTTTCCGTCGAATTCTTCCAGATGCTTTATCAGGTGCTGATCGGTCAGGAACGCGGCCCCCGCTTCGGCTCCTTTGTCGCGCTCTACGGCATTGACAACACCCGCCGGCTGATCGCCGACGCCCTGGCGGGAAAGATGCTGGGCTGAGGCAACTCCTTGCCTCGCTTGGCCCAGCGGCATAGGCTCACCTCCAGCGAAAGAGGACGGGGTCGATGACGCAACGCTTCGTAGTGACGGCCGAGTGGGACGACGAGGCGCGTGTCTGGGTCGCCACCAGCGATGACATTCCCGGCCTCGTCACGGAGGCGGCGACGCTCGACGACCTCTTCGGCCGGGGCGTACAGGTTGCCCCCGAACTGCTCGATGACAACGGCGTGCCGCGGGAGGCAGGCGGAATGGTGGACATCCATATCGTCTCGGATCTGCGCGCGGCCGAATAGATGCTCCGCGGCTTTTGCTCCGCGTCGTCGAGGCTCTGCGCGAAGCCGGCTGCACCTTCAAACGTCAAGGCAAGGGCGACCACGAGATTTGGTATAGCCCGCTGACGGAGCGCACGTTCACTGTCGACAAAGGCAGCCTGTCCCGACACACGGCCAAAGCTGTCATGAAGCAAGCCGGTATCAACCGCCGCTTCTGACCCCGCGCCTCACTGACTCGCCCAGATAATCCGCGCAATCCACTCGATCTGCGACAACTCGAAAATACGCGGCTCATAGGCCGGGTTGATCGAATGAAGCTCGATTTGCTTGCCCGTCTGCCGATGGAGGATCTTGACCATCACTTCACCGCCCGTGGTCTTGACCACCACACGATCTCCGCGCCGCACCTGTTCGGTGGGCGACACCACGATACGGTCGCCCTCGCGATAAAGCGGCTCCATGGAGTCGCCATGCACCTCCAATGCATAGATGCCGTTTTCATTCGGCGAGGGCAGGGACACCTCGTCCCAGCCCTGTCCGGCCGGAAAGCCCGCGCTGTCGAAAAAGCCGCCGACACCCGCTTCCGCCAAGCCCAGCAGCGGCACTGATTGCGGCGCCCGGCTGCGGCCCGTCTGCAGATAGGCGCCCGTTCCAGCCAGGAAGTTGTCGAAGCTGTCGCCCGTTACCTCCAGCACCTTGGAGAGACTTTCGGTCGAGGGCCAGCGCTCCCGCCCGTCCTTGCTGATGCGCTTGGAAACATTGAACGCCGTCGCGTCCAGACCCGCAAGCTTCGCCAGAGCCGAGACCGACAGGCCATGCCGCCGCGCCAGGGCATCGATCCCGTCCCATATAGCTCTGTGTGACAACATGCCGGAGCCTTTGAAAGGAATTCGATCTTAGTTGCAAGAATATAATCCTAACCCTTCTAAACCCCGCTTTCCCCCCTGTAAAGCCCCGTCCCCACGCTTGCCTGCCTTTTGGCCTCCCATTAGGGTCGCCCTCCATGAGCACACCCCATTTCATCTACAAGGTCGCAACCGAAGCCGCCTTCGCGCCCGCGCGATCGGCCACAAGCTTTTCCGGCATGCCCGTCGATGCGAAGGACGGCTACATGCACTTCTCCACGGCCGCCCAGCTAGGCGATACCCTGCGCCTCCATTTCGCCGGTCAGGCCGACCTTGTCTTGCTAGCTGTCCGTACGGTTGATTTGGGTGATCGCCTGGTGTGGGAGCCGTCGCGCGGCGGTGCGCTCTTCCCCCACCTCTATGACGGCCCCTTGCCAGTCGCCGCCATTGCCTGGGAGGCGCCGCTCAGCGTCGCCCCTGATGGCAGCTGCACCTTGCCGGAGGCGGTGCAATGATCTTTTCGCGTCTCTCGCCCCTGCTTCGCATCCCGGCGCTGGCTGACCTCACACGCGACACGCTCTTGCGGATGGATGCCGAAACGGCCCACGGCGCCACCATTGCCGCCCTGCGCATGGGTCTCGCCCCTGAACGGAGCCAGCCGGATGCTCCCGAACTGCGCACCACCATCTGCGGCCTGGACCTTTCCAACCCCGTCGGCATGGCGGCAGGCTTCGACAAGAATGCCGAGGTTGCCCGGCCCTTGGCGCTGATGGGTTTTGGCATGGTGGAGATCGGCA
The DNA here is from genome assembly GCF_036563435.1 of Devosia sp. GTDB lineage: Bacteria > Pseudomonadota > Alphaproteobacteria > Rhizobiales > Devosiaceae > Devosia. The sequence goes on along the minus strand of NZ_DATCMJ010000012.1, from coordinate 85,875 downwards.
CCGTCACGCCGCGGCCCCAGTCGGGCAATCCCAAGCCGCGCCTGTTCCGCATTCCCGAGGCCGGGGGTGTCATAAACCGCATGGGCTTCAACAATGAGGGGCATGACGCCGCCTTCGCCCGCCTCAAGGACCAGCGCGTTCCCGCGGCGCTGGGCGTCAATATCGGCGCCAACAAGGACAGCGAAGACTTCGTCGCCGACTACGTCCTGGGCGTTCAGCGCTTTGCCGATCTTGCCGATTACCTCACCGTCAACGTGTCGTCACCCAACACGCCGGGCCTGCGCAACTTGCAGGCCGACGAGGCGCTACGCCGCCTCCTTGGCGAAGTGCTGGCCGCCCGTGCCAAGGCCAGGACACACGTCCCAGTCTTCCTCAAGATCGCCCCGGACCTCGACGAAGCTTCTCTCGATGCCATTGCCACGGTCGTGCTGGCCACCGACCTCGATGGGCTCATCGTCTCCAATACGACGGTGACGCGCGACGCAGTCGCGGGGCTCGAAAACGCCACCGAAACCGGCGGCCTGTCCGGCAAGCCGCTGTTCACGCTCGCCACGGAGCGGCTGGCGCAGATGCGCCAGCGGGTGGGCGCACTTCCCCTTATTGGCGTCGGCGGCATTCATTCGCCGCAAACGGCACTGGCAAAGATCGAGGCCGGCGCCAATGCCATCCAGCTCTATTCGGCTCTGGTTTTCGGCGGGCTCGATATGCTTGACCGGCTGAAACAGGGTCTGGTCACCGCCATACGTGCACAGGGCAAGCGCAACCTGTCCGATCTGGTCGGCACGAAAACCGCGGATTGGGCTGCGGGCAGGGGCGAGATCTAGCCCGCGAAAGCGACGGCTAGCTCTGCTCCGCGCCGATCGAGAACAGGGCTTCGAACTGCCCGTCCTCGATGCGCGATGCGGCAATCACCGCCTGGGTGCGGCTGTCGACATCGAGCTTCTGCAGGATGGCGGAGACATGCGCCTTGACCGTCGCCTCGGAAATGGTGAGCTCATAGGCGATCTGCTTGTTCATGAGCCCGTCGCTGAGCATCATCAAGACGCGCACCTGCTGCGGCGTCAGCGTCGATAGGCGGCGCATCAGCGCCGTCTGCTCGTCGTCGGCGCCCAGCGTCGTCCCGGCCGGCACGAACACCTCGCCCGAGAGCACTGTCTCGATGGCGCGGCGGATTTCCGTCGGGCCAACAGACTTGTGAAGGTAGCCCGCAGCGCCCAGCTCGAAAGCCCGGCGCACCACCGTATTGTCTTCCACCGCTGAAATGATCATCACCGGGATATCCGGATACTGCGCGCGCAGCAGCAGCAGGCCCGAAAAGCCGCGCACGCCGGGCATGTTGAGGTCCAGCAGCACCAGGTCGCAGTCACGGTCAGCATCGAGCGCCGCGCTCAAGCCGTTGAGATCGCCCGCCTCTTCCACGCTGACCGTGGCGTCGCCGCCCGCCAGCGTCTGCCGCAGCGCGGCGCGAAACAACGGGTGATCGTCAACAATGATGATGCGGCGGCGGGTCATGTAACCACAAGCTCCTCTGGCAGCTTCGATAGGCACAGGCTGCCATCGAGTCGATCACGTCTTTCGTCTAGTCCAGCAGTCTATCCCATGGCTACAATTGCATATTGCAGCAGGACTTAACGGGATCTTTACCATGTTTTCCCAAGGTGGCACGCAAGCCTTCGCTTTGAATCGCGAGGGGTCCGCCGCTCACAACAGGGACTAACCCATGGCCCGCGCCTATCCAATTCCAGACGTATCGGATCTGGCTCCGGAGCCGCAAGCGGGCGAGTGGCATGCCCTACGCGGTGAACTCGTCTCGCTCCTTGATCAGGTCGAAGGCCGGTATGCCGGTGCCGAGCGCGCCGAGCCGGCCTTGAGCGGCATCTCCCGCCGCGTCCGCAACCTGCGTGACCAGGTTGTGGGTCCCGAGCCTGCAGCCCTCCGCCGCGAGGCGCTGCGCACGGTCAAGCGCGCCGTCGACCGCTTCAGCGAACGCGATGACTTCGTGAGCCATGGCGAACGCGATGCGCTGAGCGACGCCATTGCCGAAATCCGCGGGCGCCAGATGTCGAGCTCTGCGGCGGCCCTCGGCCAGCGCGCCGGCGATCAGCCCGAATTCCGTGAGCTCAGCGCCCTGGTGCGCGGGCTCTCCGGCCGTCTTGAACGCCTCGAGGGCGACCTCCACAAGCAGCGCGCCACTAACGGCAGCGTCAGCGAAGTAGCCAGCCAGGTCGAGCAACTGACCCATGTGGTCGAGCTCCTGGCGGGTGCGGTCGGCGAGACCGGCCAGGTCAAGCGCCTCGAAGCGCAGATCGGCGCGCTGGCGGCCCTGATCGAAAGCGGTCCCAAGGTCGACCTGACCTCACTCAACCGCCGCCTCGACGATGTCTCCACCACCGTGGGCAAGCTGGCTGAACTGCAGGCCCAGCAGATGGAGCGCGAAATTGCGCGCGAAGAGCGCGGCCCCGGCAAGTCTGACACCGTCGCGCCCGCCATGCAGGCTATCGAGGCCAGCGTACGCACCGTCTATGATCGCATCGACTCCATCGAGCGTAATGTGGCGCTTTCCTCGGGCGAGTTCGAACGCCTGACCAGCGAAATGGCGGCGTTCACGCAGGTGATGAAGGACAGCAATGTCGCCCCCGATGCGCTGGTCGCCAAGATCGACGACATTGCGAGCCGCATCGGCGGCTTCCAGTCCTCCAACCGTGATGTCGCCGGCCTCAAGCAGGATATCGCCTCCCTGCGCGACGCTATCGTGGCCGGCATGGAGCCGCGCTTCCTGCGCATCGAATCGCAGATCGAGGCGCTGTCCGATCGCATGCCGGCCGACGGCGTGCAGGTCGAGTCGCAGCTCAAGCTCTTGATGCAGCGCATGGATGAGGCCAGCAACCAGCTCAATGGTCTGGCCAAGCTCTATAGCGCCAACCAGTCCGGTCCTGTTGAACTCGAAGCCATGGCGACCCTCGTTGCCGAGCGCACCAGCGATGCCATCACCCGCAAGGCACCGGCTCCGGTCGCCATGTTCGGGCCCGACAGCCTCAAGAGCATCGAGGATCGCATTACCGGCCTTATCAAGTCGGCCGGCAAGACGCCCGACTACGAGTCCCTGGCCGAACTGGTGGCCGAGCGGACGTCCGAAGCCATCGCCAAGTCGGCGCCGCAGGCCTCCTCCGGCGTCAGCGAAGAAAGCATGGGCCACTTCGAAAAGCGCATGACCGCGCTCTTCAACACAGCCGGCAAGGACACTGCCGAGCGCCTGACCCGCCTCGAGGCGGCACTCTCCGAGCGCGCCCGCCCGTCCAACCAGACGGCCGCCCCGCAGCGCGACGAAGGTCCCAACAGCGACCGTTTCGACGCCATGCTCTCGGCCCTGTCTGGCCCACGCTCGCCCGCCAAGAGCGACGCCATGCCGGCCAATCCCGCCGACGACGCGCCGCTGGTTGATCCCGGCTTCCGCAACGAACCGCTGCTCGGACCGGCCCTCCAGGCCAAGGTCGCCGCACGTCCGCCTGTGCGGACCCCTGAGCCGCGCGCAGCCGAGCGTCCGCTCCAGGCTCCGATCTTCGACCCTGCTTCCGTCGAGCGTCCCCCACGCCCACAGTCGAGCTTTGCCTCCGACAGCGATCCCTTCGCGCCACCCCCGGCGTCTGCCGCACCTTCGGTCGAGGCCCCCGCGCCCAGCAATACCAGCACCTTTGTGGCTGCCGCCCGCCGCGCGCAGCGCGCCCGCCAGGAAACGGTCGCCCCCGCCAGCGCTCCAAGCAGCAACTCCCTCATCGGCCGCGCGCTGTCACGCGTCATGCCGGCTACAACCGCCGATGCTGCGGCAACCACCGCCGATGCGCCGCTCGCGCCGCCGGCCAAGCCGGAAAAGGCTGCCAAGCCTGCCAAGCCACCGCGCCAGAAGAAAGACAAGCCGGCCAAGCCCGTCGCCGCCGATGCTCCTGTTGCCGAAGAGGCGACCGAAGCCCGCCCCAGCTTCCTCCGGCGTCACCGGCGCCCGCTGCTCCTCGCCGCAACCTTGGTCGCTGTCTCCATGCTGGCGCTCAACCTGGTGCTCCAGCGCATGGACACCGCCGCCCCGGCGCCGGCCGCAGAAGCCCCGGCCGCTCCGGCTTCAGTCGCCCCCAGCGAAGACGTCTCCCTGGTCCGCCCCGAGGCGCGCATCAGCGACATGATCGATACGACCGCTACCGGCTCCATCGGTTCGCCCGAACCCATGAGCTTCAGCAAGTCGGCCCCGGTCGGTCCCGCCCGCCGCACCATCCTGGCCAGCGCCGCCGCGCCCGCTAGCGCCACCCCCGCCGCTCTGGTGGAGACGCCTGCGGCTGCCGAGCCAGCTGAACTGGCCGCCTCCGCCGAGCCGGAAAAGTTCGACCTTCCCCCTGAAGCCGTCGGTCCCCTCGAGCTCCGCCAGGCCGCAGCCGATGGCGACGCCCGCGCGCAGTTCGAAATCGGGGCCATCTATACCGAAGGCCAGGCCCTGCCGCAGGACTACGCAGAAGCCGGCAAGTGGTACGAGCGCTCCGCCGCCCAAGGCTTTGCCCCGGCACAATACCGTCTCGGCAATCTCTACGAAGCCGGCAACGGCGTCGAAAAGGACCTCGAGGTCGCCAAGCTCTGGTACCAGCGCGCCGCCGAAGCCGGCAACCGCATGGCCATGCACAACCTCGCCGCCCTTTATGCCGGCGGGTCGCTGGGCGAGCAGGAATTCGAGCAGGCCGCCGAATGGTTCGCGCAGGCGGCCGGCAAGGGCATGACCGACTCGCAGTTCAACCTGGGCATGCTCTATGCCCGCGGCCTCGGCGTGGAGCAGGATTTCGCGCAGTCCTATAAATGGTTCGCCCTCGCTGCTGCCAGCGGCGACAAGGACGCCGCCCAGGCACGTGACGACATGGCCAAGTCGCTGACCGCCGAACAGGTGAGCACCGTCTCGGCCGAAGTCGTCGCCTGGAAGCCGGAAACGCTCGATCTCGCCGCCAATTTCGCCCCCCTGGGCAGCTGGTCGCCGAGCTTTGATCCCGGCGCGCCGATCACCACCAGGGAGGTCGTCTCCAAGGTGCAGTTGGTGCTGGGCAAGCTCGGCTTCGATGTCGGCACCGCCGATGGCTTTGCCGGCCCCAAGACGGCCGAAGCCATCAAGGCCTTCGAGCGCGGCACCGGCATGTCAGAGATCGGCGCCATCAATCCGCGCCTCCTTGCGGTGCTCGGCAGCCAGCCCGTCTGACATCGAACTGTCGTTTGACACCCGGACGGGGGAACCATAATCCCCCGTTCAGAGGTTTTGCTGCCGGGCCAGGCCTTTGACCTATTGTTGACGCACACGGTTGTAAGGTCGTGTGCGCTAGTGCTTTTCGTTGAACGGATACGGTCTTGCAGATCTATCTGCCGATCGCTGAAATGTCCGTGAACCTCTTCTTCCTCATCGGGATCGGGGGGGCAGTCGGATTCCTGTCCGGGCTCTTCGGGGTCGGGGGCGGCTTCCTTTTGACTCCGCTCCTGATCTTTTCGGGCGTACCGGCCCCCGTCGCCGTTGCCTCCGTGACCGGCCAGGTGGTGGCCGCCTCCACCTCCGGCGCGCTCGCCCATTACCGCCGCGGCGCCATCGATCTTCACCTTGCGCTCTACCTAGTCCTGTCCGGCATTCTCGGCGCCTTCGGTGGCGTTGCCGCCTTCGATCTTCTGCGGGAAGCGGGCCAGCTCGACCTCGTCATTTCCCTGGGCTTCCTGATCCTTCTCGGCTCCGTCGGCACGCTGATGCTGATCGAATCCACCCGCGCCATCCTCAAGCACCGGCAGGGCGTGGTCGTGCGCGAACGCCTGCCCAACCAGCACAACTGGATCCATGGCCTGCCCATGCGCGTCCGCTTCAAGAAATCCCGTCTCTATATCAGCGTCCTGCCCGTGCTGCTGATCGGCCTCTTCATCGGCTTTGTCGGCTCGCTCCTGGGCATCGGCGGCGGCTTCATCATGGTGCCGGCGCTGGTCTACCTGCTTCGCGTCCCCGGCAATGTGGTGATCGGCACCTCCCTGGCCCAGGTCGTGGCCATGATGGCCGCAACGACCGTCCTTCACGCTGTACAAAGCCAGAGCGTCGATATTCTCCTCGCCTTCTGCCTCATGGTCGGCGGCACGGCGGGAGCGCAGTTCGGCGCCTCGGCCGGCAAATATCTGCGCGGCGAACAGCTGCGTGGCCTGCTGGCCCTCCTGGTGCTCGCCGTCGCCATCCGTTTCGGCCTTTCGCTGGTGATCGCCCCGGCCGATCCCTTCTCCATGGCCGTGGTCGGGGGGCTGCAGTGACGCGCCTCGTCCTCATCCTCGCGCTTGTCCTTGCCTTGGCTGTGCCGGCCCAGGCCGCGCGCCTCCTGTCGCAGCTCTCCAACGACACGGTCGAGATCACCTCGAGCTTCGATGGCGAGCGGATGACCTTTTTCGGCAACATCGTCCCCGATGCCGGCGCCACCGAGAAGACCCTTGAGGGCCCGTTCCATGTGATCGTCGTGGTCATCGGCCCCACGCAGAACCGTGTCGCCCGGCAGATGACCAACAATTTCGGCATCTGGAGCAACACCGCCCAGGTCGAGTTCCTCAATTTCCCGAGCTATTTCCACGTTCTCGCCAGCGGCAGGCTCAACGAGATCACCGACATCACGACCCTGACCACCAACAATATCCTGCCCGAGTCCCACACGCTGGTGGTCGACAGCAACGACTGGTGGCGAGGCGCCGTTTTCGGGCAGCAACTGGTGCGCCTGATGACCGAGCAGGGCCTGTTCGGCGTGCAGGAGAACGGCGTCAACTTCCTCTCCGACAATTTCTACTCGGCACGCCTGACCCTCCCCAGCAACGCCCCGCCCGGGCCCTACTTGGCGCTGACCTATGTCTTCAAGGACGGCCAGATCATCGCCCGCAAGTCCGAAGGCTTCGCCGTGCGCAAGATCGGCTTCGAGCGCTTCCTTGCCCTCTCGGCCACCCAGCAGCCCCTGTTCTATGGCCTGATCTGCGTCGTCCTCGCGCTCTTCACCGGCTGGCTCGGCGGCGTCCTCTTCCGCCGCTAGGGGAACGCCTTCTTCCTTCTCCCCATTGGGGAGAAGGTGGCGCGCAGCGCCGGATGAGGGGGTGCCGGGACGCACTCAGGTGGTGGGAGTTTACCCCCGCACCAGCCGCTTTGGACTGACAGGATAGGTCCGGTCCCGGCCCAGCATGGTCACTTCCAGCGCCGGCCAATGAAACAGCCCGACGAAAGCTTGCGACAGGATGTTGATCGATCCCGTCGACGAACCATAGGCCGGCAGCAGCAACAGCCGGTTGTCATGCACAAAGCACGGCCGCCGCGTCGACCGCCCCTCGATCTGGATATGCGCAGCCGGATGGAGGTGCCCCGCCACCAGCCCCGTCACGCCACGCCGCGGTTCATGGGTGAGGCTCAGCCCGGCCAGTTCCATTTCCGCCAGGCAGGTGCCGCCGATCGCATGCGGCACCGGATCGTGGTTGCCCGAAAGCCAGATGCACTCCACCAGGTCGGTCACTGCGTCGAGCCGCATCCGGTCCGCCGGCGTCAGCAGCGTGCTTGAGTCTTCCCGGTGGAAACTGTCGCCCAGCGACACCAGCCGTTTCGCCCCGGTGCGCCGGAGATCCGCCTCCAGCCGCGCCAGCGTCATCGCCGTATCGTATGGCGGCAGCATCTGCCCGCGCCGGGCAAAGCTCGCCATCTTCTCGAAATGGAGATCGGCCACCAGCAGCGTCTGCTGCGCATGCCAGTAGAGGCCGCCAGAGGGAAGGGGTTCGAAATTGTGTCCGGCAAAGCGCAAGATCGGCGTCTCCGTGATCTCGGCTCTAGATAATGTCTGGCCCAACCTTGCCCAGCGCTTCCCGCATCAATTCATCGGCAGCGTCCGCCATAGCTGATTCGCGCCCTTCGCCAAAAATCGGCTCCCGTCCGATATCGAGGAGGATCGGCACGGCCAGCGGCGACACCCGCTCCAGCGGCTTGTGGACGATATGGCTGCGAATGCGCCGCAGCATGTCGCCCAAACGCCCGATATCAAGCAGCCCGCGCGCCGCATCCCGCCGCGTCGCCTGGATCAGGATGTGGTCCGGCTCGTGCTGGTAAAGGACGTCGTAGATCAGGTCTGAACTCATCGTGATCTGCCGCCCGGTCTTCTCCTTGCCCGGATGGCGCCGCTCGATCAGCCCCGAAATGATCGCGCAATTGCGGAAAGTCCGCTTCATCAGCGCCGATTCATCCAGCCAGTCTTCGAGGTCCTCGCCCAGCATGTCTTCTGAAAAGAGCTCGTCCAGCGATAACCGTCCGGTGCGGATCAGCGCCGAAAGGTCGCCCAGCCCCCAGATGGCGAGGGCATATTCCGACGCGACGAAGCCGAGTGGCCGCGCCCGCGCCCGTTCCAGCCGCCGCGTCAGCAACATGCCCAGCGTCTGGTGCGCCAGCCGGCCCTCGAAGGGGTAGCACACCATGTAGTTCTGCGTGCCGCGCGGAAAGGTCTCGACCAGGAGGCTATCGCGCCGCGGCAGCACCGAGACGTCGCGTTGCAATCGCAGCCAGTCGCTCACCTGGTCGGGCAGCACGCGCCAGTCTTCGGGCGAATCCAGCAGCCGCCGCACCCGCTCGGCAAGATAGGTCGAAAGGGGAAACTTGCCGCCCATATAGCTGGGAATCTTGGGGTTGGCCGATTGGGCGCGGCTTACATAGGCCTCGTTGTCCTTCATCCCCTCGAAGGCCACGATTTCCCCGCCGAACATAAAGGTATCGCCGATGAGAAGCGTGCCGAAGAAATACTCCTCCATCTCGCCCAGGACCCGCCCACCAGCCCCCACCGGCGTCTGCGCCCCTTTCTTGAGCCCGCGCGTGCGGATCAGGCGCACCTTGACCATGGGCTCTTCGACGATCGTGCCGATATTGAGCCGATATTGCTGCGCCACCTGTGGGTTGGCCACCCGCCAGAGCCCATCCTCGGTGCGCTTCAGCCGTGCATAGCGCTCATAGGCCTGGAGCGCGTAGCCGCCCGTGGCGACGAACTCCACCACCCGGTCGAACTGCCGCCGTTCGAGGTCCCGATAGGGCCAGGCATGCCGCACCTCGGCATATAGCTCGTCGGCGTCGAAGGGCGCGGCACAGGCCATGCCCAGCACATGCTGCGCCAGGACGTCATAGCCGCCATTGACCGGGTCCTCGCTGTCCTGGTGCCGCTCCGCCACCGCTTCCAACGCCGCCTCGCATTCGAGCACCTCGAAGCGGTTGGAAGGCACCAATAAAGCCTTGGAGGGCTCGTCCAGCCGGTGATTGGCGCGGCCGATGCGCTGCAGCATGCGCGACGACCCCTTGGGCGCCCCCACCTGCACCACCAGGTCCACATCCCCCCAGTCGATGCCAAGGTCGAGCGTCGAGGTACACACCACCGCCTTGAGCTCGCCGGCAACCATGGCGCCCTCGACCTTGCGCCGCTGCTCCACCGACAGCGAGCCGTGGTGCAGCGCGATGGGCAGCATGTCCTCGTTGACCGCCCACAGCCCCTGGAACAGCATTTCCGCCTGCGACCGCGTATTGACGAACAGCAGTGTTGTCCTGTGCTGCTTGATCACCTGGTAGAGCTCGTGATGTGCGTAATTGGCCGAGTGCCCGGCCCAGGGCAGCCGCTCTTCGGTTTCGAGGATTTCGAGCACCGGCGGCGCCCCGCCATTCATCGTCAGCAGATGCGTCTCGCGCTCCGGCACGGGCTGCGCGATCCACTCCCGCAGGAGGTCCGGCCGCGCGACGGTGGCGCTGAGCGCCGTGATCTGCAGTTGGGGCGCCAGCCGCGCGATCCGCGCCAAGGCCAGCGACAGCAGCTCACCGCGCTTGGACGTCACCAGCGCATGCAGCTCGTCGAGCACGATGCGTTTGAGCGAGCCGAAAAACACGTCCGCATGCGGGTGGCTGATCAGGAGGCAGAGCTGCTCGGGTGTCGTCAGCAGCACATGCGGGGGCTTGGAGCGCTGCCGCGTCCTTTTGCTCCCCGGCGTATCCCCGGTCCGCGTCTCCGCCGAAATCCGCAGGCCCATTTCGAGAATCGGCGCATTGAGGTTGCGCTGCACGTCCACCGCCAGGGCCTTGAGCGGCGAGATATAGAGCGTGTGGAGGCCGTCGAACTCGGCATCCGCCAGATCCACCAGCGTCGGCAGGAAGCCCGCCAGCGTCTTCCCTGCGCCCGTCGGCGCAATCAGCAGCGCCGAGGCGCCGCTCTGCCAGCTCGCCAACACATCCAGCTGATGCTGCCGCGGCGCCCAGCCCTTGCGCGCAAACCAGTCGGCGATGACGGGCGGGAGGTCAGTGGTCAACCGTGGCACGACACAAAAGAGGCAAGGCACACCTTCTTCAAATCACAATCCACCCTATATGATCGCGCAAGACCACAACAGGGAGGCCTGCATGACCGAACAATATCCGGGCGACACGCGCCGTTCCCCCGTCGAGCGCTTCTTTGGCGGTCACCCGTTTAATGTGGTGCTGAAGCTCGCCTTCGTCTCCCTGCTTGTGGGCTTTGCCATGAGCGTCTTCGGCGTCAACGTCGAGAGCCTGGTTCACGGCATCATCTCGCTGCTGCGCGAAGCGCTGCGCGACGGGACCGGCCTCTTCCGCGATCTGGCCTTCTATATCGTCACCGGCGCCACGCTTGTCGTGCCCATCTGGCTGCTGCTCCGCCTCCGCCGGAGGCGCTGATGACCACCGAACATATCCGCCTGACGCCCGAGCAGGCGCTGTCGCGGCTCGTTCCGCAGATCCTCGATTTCGCCAGCAAGGCGCACGGCCAGCGCATCGCCGTCGGTCTTGCCGGCGGGCCGGGCAGCGGCAAGTCCACCCTGGCCGCCGAACTGGTGAACCTCCTCGGCGCCACCCATCCCGGCATTGCCGCCGTCGTGCCCATGGATGGCTTTCACATCAAGCACCACAAGCTCGAAGCCATGGGGCAGGTCGACTACAAGGGCGCGCCCCACACCTTCGAGGGCGCCGAGTTTGTGAGCTTCCTCCACCATCTCAAGCGCGCCACCGAGCCGGTCAGCGGCCCCGGCTATTCCCGCAAGATCGAGGACACGGTGGACAATGCCTTCACGGTCCAGCCCGAGGTCCGCATCCTCGTCGTGGAGGGCAACTACCTGCTGCTGACCGACGGCCCCTGGGCCGGCGTCAAGCCCTTGCTCGATTACGCCATCTTCCTCGACGTGCCGCGGGGCCTCGTCGAAACCCGCCTCCTCAAGCGCCACGCCGCCGAAGGCCTCTTCACCGAGGAACGCAACCGCGCCCATATCGAGCGCAACGACCTGCCCAATTACGACCTGGTCTCCCGCTCGCAAGACCGCGCCGACCTGGTGATCAGCTTGGACGTCGCCAGCTAACCCACCCGCTTGATCGGACTGCGGCTCTGGTTGGCGAGCCCCGTAATCGTCGCCCGCAGCGCGGCTGGCTTCACCGGCTTGGTGACGACCGCAATGCCGCGATCCTCTGCCAGCGCCCGCACCGCCGGGCTGCGATCGGCCGTTACCAGCGCCGCTGGCAAGTGTCCCCCCACATTGTGCCGCAGCCATTCGATGGCATCGAGCCCCGAAGTCTGGTCGAGATGGTAGTCCATCAGCACCAGGTCGGGATACCAACCTTCCAGCAGCCGCTCTCGGTCGATCTGTTTGAGCGACAGCGCGCTGCGCACATCGCACCCCCAGTGCCGCAAGAGGCCTTCCATGGCCTCTATGATGGCCGCCTCGTTGTCTACGCAGAGGATCTTGAGCCCCTGCATGCCGAAATTCGCCTCGCTGGGCGCTGAAGGCGCTTCCGCCGCTGCCCGCACCGTGCGTGTTGCCGGCAGGAACAGCGAGAACCGCGAACCGCGCCCCTCCTTGCTGTCGAGCTCCAGGGTCAGCCCATGCCCCGCCACCAGGCGCTGCACAATGGAAAGCCCCAGGCCCAGGCCCTGCGCCATGCGCGCACCGCGCTCCAGTCGCGAGAACTCCACGAACAGGAGCCGCTGCTGGTCCTTGTTGAAGCCGATGCCGGTGTCGATCACATCCAGCCGCATCCGGTTGCCGCGCTTGCGCAGCCCCACCAGCACCTTGCCACCCGGCTGGGTATACTTGATCGCGTTGGACACCAGGTTTTGCACGATACGCCCCACCACCGCCCGGTCCACCAGCACCGTGGCGTTACTGGCCTTGATACGCAGCGAAATGTGGCGCTCCCGCGCCAGCGGGCCGAACTCCACCTCGATCTTCTTAAGGAGGTCGCGTACGGCGACGGCCGTGGGAACGGGTTTGAGCGCCCCGCTGTCGATGCGCGAAATGTCGAGCAGCGCTCCCATGATGTCCTCCACCGCGGTCAGTGACGCCTCGATGGAGTTGGCGAGGTCCGCAAGGCTGGTGGATTTGGCGCGCTCGATCAGCGTGGACGTATAGAGCCGCGCCGCGTTGAGCGGCTGCAAGAGGTCATGACTAGCCGCCGCGAGGAACCGGGTCTTGTCATGGTTGGCCGCGTCCGCCTTGGCGCGGGCGCTTTCGAGCTCGAGATTGAGCCGCGTCAGCGCCGCCATGCGCTCCTGCACACGCGCTTCCAGCGACTGCTTGGCTTCCTCGATCGCCTGTTCGGCGCGCAACCGGTCGGTGACATCGGTACAGCTGACGACCAATCCCCCGTCCGGCAGGCGGCTCGAATGAAATTCCAGCGCCTGCCCGCCGCTTCCTTTGCGCTCCGTTACCGAAACCGGCAGCGCCGTCAGCTGGTTGATGCGCTCGATGGCGAGCCGCGCCGCATCGCCCGGGCCCAGGTCGCCGCGATCGGCCAGAAACAGCGCCATGTCGAAAAGCGGCGTCCCGGCCCGCATCAGCTCATCGGGCATGCCGAGGAGCCTCTGGTAGGGCTGGTTGGAGCTTAGCAGCCGCAGGCTCGCGTCGAACACCGCGATGCCTTGCGGCACAAAGTCGAGCGCTTCGCCCATCCTGGCAGCATCCCAGCTAGGGGCAGACATGACAGATTTCCGAAAAGATTGCAGTGGGGGCGACTATCGGCCCGGCGGGAGGAGGGCGCAAGGCCTACTCATGGCCCATTGCCATTGCCGGAATGCGAGGTTCTTGCTACGGCTCAGAAAGCAAGGGAGGGCACCATGTTCAAGGAATTCCGCGATTTCGCCATCAAGGGCAACATGATCGATCTCGCGATCGGCGTGATCATCGGAGCCGCCTTCGGCGCCATCGTCTCCTCCATTGTCGACGACATCTTCATGCCGCTGATCGGCCTCCTGATCGGCGGCATCGACTTCTCGAACCTCTTTGTCGTTCTGTCTAATCCAGAGAATGTTCCCGTACCCTCGGTGGCGGCGGCCAAGGCTGCCGGCGTCGCCACGCTCAATATCGGCTTGTTCATCAATGCCGTGGTGAAGTTCACCATCATCGCCTTCGTGCTGTTCCTCCTGGTCAAGGGCATAAACCGGCTGAAGCGCCAGGCTGCCAAGGAGCCCGCTGCCACCACGCCCGCGCCCAGCCGCGAAGAAGTGCTGCTCACCGAAATCCGCGATGCCCTGCGCGGCACGCGCAACTAATTTCTAGGAACATATTCCCTTGACGTGCTGTTGTCTGGGTATGTATGCCTAGATGCATACGTATTGGCTCGTACGTACAAACCGTGTCGGTGGGCAGGAACACTTAGCGCAAACTTGCCTAGTTAATTCCAGGCTACTTACGCAATCCATTTAGCAGGACAAGACCTGAGCGAAATACATCGGTAGTTTGATTTGAGCGAGACTTGCCAGGGGGTGGGCAATATGAACGACGACTTCTACTATCATTCCTTTATGAACCGGGACCGGCTGATCCACATCGTGGATGCCGACATCGCCACCTGCGAGTCCCTGAGCGTGCTGTTCCGGCTGGAAGGCTTCCAGACGACCTTTTCCATCGATGCCGAGCAGTTCGCCATCAATCTCGACCGGCGCCGGCCAGACGTCTTCGTGATCAACATGCGCGTCGGTGAGGAGAACGGCCTCTCGCTGCTCCGGCGCGCCAAGGCGATCCGCGCGAGCATGCCGGTCTTCATGCTCACCGAGGAGCCGCAGATCGCTGCCGCCGTGACGGCCATGAAGCTGGGCGCCACCGACGTCCTCTCCAAGCCGATCGATACCGAATATCTGCTGACCGTCCTGCGTGACGCGCTCCGGGTCGATGCCGGCATGGGCATGATGCAGTCCGGGCGCCGGCAGGTGGAGGTGCGGGGCTTTGCCCAGCTCACGCCGCGCGAACGCCAGGTGCTGCAGCTCATCACCAACGGCCAGTCCAACAAGGAGGCCGGCCGCGAACTCGGCATTTCGCCGCGCACCATCGAGGTGCATCGCGCCCGCGTCATGGAAAAGCTCGGTGCCCGCAACACCGCGGACCTGATGCGCATCGTGCTGGCGGGCTGAACCCGCCAGCAAATTCCCCTAGCCGCCGATGGTGGGCAGGGTGAGGTCGCCCGAGGTCAGCTTGCTGGCGGTGATCTTGGCATCCGCCGCCTCGCGCGGCAGTTCCAGGCTGGTCCACACGCTCACCAGCGCATGGCGCAGCGCAAAGATCATCTCGTCGCTGTGGAGTGGCGTCGGTGTGATGCGCAGCCGCTCGGTGCCCTTGGGCACGGTGGGGTAGTTGATCGGCTGGATATAGATATTGTGCTTGTCCAGCAGCATGTCGCTGGCGGCCTTCACGGCCCGCGCATCACCCACGATCAGCGGCACGATATGGGTGTCGGTCTCCATCACCGGCAGGCCTGCATCGGCGAGGATCGCCTTGGTCAGGCGCGCCTGGCGCTGATGCATCATGCGCTCGTGGCTCGAGCTCTTGAGGTGCTCGATCGAGGCGCGCGCCGCGGCGCACAGCGCCGGGGGCAGGGAGGTGGTGAAGATGAATTCGGGCGCATAGGATCGCACCGCGTCGATGATGGCGCGGTTGGCGGTGATATAGCCGCCCATCGTGCCAAAGCCCTTGGCGAGCGTGCCCTCGATGATGTCGATCCGGTCCATCAGCCCGTCGCGCTCGGCAATGCCGCCGCCGCGCGCGCCATACATGCCCACCGCATGCACTTCGTCGATATAGGTCAGCGCGCCGAATTCCTCGGCCAGGTCGCAAATCTCCTTGATCGGCGCGACGTCGCCGTCCATCGAATAGACCGACTCAAAGCAGATGAGCTTGGGCCGCTTGCGATCCACCGCGGCCAGGAGGTCGCGCAGATGCGCCACGTCGTTGTGGCGGAAGATTTTCTTTTCCATGCCCGACTGGCGCACGCCCTGGATCATCGAGGCGTGGTTGAGCTGGTCCGAAAAGATGATGCAGTCCGGCAGGAGCCGCGCAATGGTGGCGATCGCCGCCTCGTTGGACACAAAGCCCGAGGTAAAGACCAGCGCGCCTTCCTTGCGGTGAAGGTCGGCGAGCGAACGCTCGAGCTCGACCAGCGGGCGGTTGGTGCCCGAAATGTTGCGCGTGCCGCCCGATCCCACGCCGAGCTTGCCGGCGGTCTCCTGCATCGCGCCGACGACCTTGGCATGCTGGCCCATGCCCAAATAGTCGTTGGAGCACCAGATGGTGATCTCGCGCTGGTTGTCGGCGTCGTCGCGATAGATGGCCTTGGGGAACTGGCCGGCGATGCGTTCAAGGTCGGCAAAGACGCGATAGCGCTTCTCAGCCCGCAGCGTATCAACTGCATCCTCGAATATGCCGCGGTAATCCATGGAACGGTCCTCTTTGCCTGCATCGTCAACCCGGCAGGCGGCGAACAAGCCATAACTAGGTCTGCGCCCGGGGCATTGATATAGGTCAATTCGACGCGCGCATGGTGTGCTCAGGCATCTTCGCGCGGGGACACGAAGACCAGGAACATGAGAGTCATTCTAAAGTGTGCTTCGGCTCCTGCCAATGCGGCATCCTGCGCATTTTTCGATATTTGCGCGGGCATTCATCTGATGTTCAGGGTGGATGCGTCACCACCATGCTGCCGTATTTGCTCCTCACACACGCCACCATCTTCTCTCGGGGTATATCGATGAAGTCCAAGATTCTGGTTGCGCTTGCAGCGACCCTGGCGCTCAGCGCCTGCACCACCACCAATCCCTATACCGGCGAAAGCCAGCTCTCCAACACGGCCGGCGGCAGCCTGATCGGCGTCGGCGGCGGCGCCGTTGCCGGCGCGCTTGTCGGCGCAGCCGTGGGCGGTGACCCGCGCGTCGGTGCCCTGATCGGCGCTGGTGTCGGCGGCCTCACCGGCGCAGCCATCGGTTCCTACATGGACCAGCAGGAAGCCGAGCTGCGCGCTCAGCTCCAGGGCACGGGCGTATCCGTGACCCGCGTGGGTCAGAACATCATCCTCAATATGCCGTCCAACATCACCTTTGCGACCGACCAGTCGACGGTGCAGCCGGCCTTCAACTCGACGCTGGTTTCCGTCGCGCTGGTGCTCAAGAAGTTCGACAAGTCCATCGTCGACGTCTACGGCCACACCGACAGCGAAGGCGATGATGCGTACAATCTCGCCCTGTCGCAGCGCCGCGCCGTTTCCGTTGCGACGATCCTGGCCAACCAGGGCATCGACCAGCGCCGCTTCTACATTGAAGGCAAGGGCGAAACCTCGCCCATCGCCTCCAACGCCACCGAAGCCGGGCGCGCCCAGAACCGCCGCGTCGAAATCCAGATCGCGCCCATCAACGGCTGATCGGTCTTCAAGCATCAAGAAAGGCGCGTCCACAGGGGCGCGCCTTTTCGTTTGGGAGGGGGCTAGCGACCATAGTGCCACCACCCCGATCTTCCCCTCCCCTTCAGGGGGAGGTTGGGAGGGGCGGGCCGTCAGTCTAAGGCGTCGCCGGCTGCTGGACCGGCACTGCCGGATCAGTCGCTGGCGCCACCACGCTCTCGGAAACCGGTGTCCCCGACTGCACATCCGTCGCTGGAGCGCCCTGGAACATCTGCAGGAGGAACAGGACGGCGATCACGATGGCGAGCCCGACAAGGCCATAGAGCCACCAGTTGGTCGGCCCGGTGGCGCCCACCGTCGCATCATGTTCGTCGGCTACGCGAATGGTGGAGCCATTGGGCACATCGACCCGCGATCCATTCTCGTCGATGAGGTTGTCGACGCTGGCAACGGCCGGCGCCGGGCGGTCGGGCGTGGTGGCCATCAGAAATCTCCCTTGAGCACGGTTTCGGTGCCGACGCCGTCCTGCACGCCCTGGCGCACTTCGGCGATGGCCTGGTCGATCTCTTCGGCCTCGAAGCCCATGTCGCGCCCGTCCTCGCCGGCCGCAGTCGCATCGGCTTTGAGCTGGTTGAGCAGGTCGAGCTTTTCCTTGGCGGTGAACAGGCTGTTATGGGCAATCCCCATTGGGGTGATCTTGTCATCCCCGCCCATGCGGTCGCGCAGGCTATCGAAAATCATGGCGCGTCTCCTTGTTTGGGTCGCAGACCCTTCACTTTGGAAATGCGGCGCAAGCCTCCCGAGTTCCGCCAGTGCGGGGGTTCCCAACCGCCACAAGGGAACTCGTTTTGCCGGCCTCACGTTGATTCCGCACATCTGAAAGGAGCTGAAAATGGCTTTTGATGACATGCGCAGCACCGATCCCGGCGCCAGGGAAACCCATGACCTGATCGCGTCCGACAAGGTCGAGGGCACCAGGGTCTACGATCCCAGCGGCGAGCATATTGGCTCGATCGAGCGCATCCTGATCGAAAAGCGCAGCGGCAAGGTCTCCTATGCCGTCCTGAGCTTTGGCGGCTTCATGGGCATCGGCCACGAGCACTATCCGCTGCCCTGGTCCAAGCTCAACTACGACGAGACGCTGGGCGGCTATCGGGTGGATGTCAGCAAGGAACAGCTCGAAGGCGCGCCGCGCTACGATCATCGCAACGACGATGACTTCTGGACCGCCGATAACGGCCGCCGCATCTACGACTACTACGGCATCGCCCCCTACTGGATCTAGAACACCAGCACCGTTCCCTCCGACCGGCGTCCGCAAGGGCGCCGGTTTTTTGTAGCAAACGGAACTGCGTTTCCGCAGTCGCTTCTCCTTGTGATCGGCTATAGATCGTCCCGATCAGGGAGGGGTACATGGCTCAGTCACTCGGCACATCACACGGCGCAGCACGGCTATGGACGCCCTCCGTCCTCGTCCCCGTTGCGGCGCTGGCTCTGGGCGTGCTGCTGAGCCTCACCCGCGGTCCCGTCGAACATCTGCCCATGCCGCTGCAGGCGGCGATCTCCATTTTCGTCCTGGGCTTCGTGTTCTGGTGCGTCTTCGTGGTCCTGGGCCATGCCGAAGCTGTGGCGCATCGCGTCGGCGAACCCTTCGGCACCCTGGTGCTCACCCTCGCCGTCACCGCCATCGAAGCCTCGGTCATCGTCTCTGTCATGCTGCATGGCGAGCCCAACCCGACCATTGCCCGCGAATCGGTCTTTTCCACCGTGATGATCGTCTGCGGCGGCGTTCTGGGCCTGAGCCTCCTTCTGGGCGGCTGGCGTCACCAGAACCAGGCTCACAAGCAGCAGGCCACCAGTTCCCTTCTCTCCGTCGTGGTCGCCCTCGCCGTCATCACCCTGATCCTGCCCAACTTCACCCTGGCGCCCCATCACGGCGCCTATTCCACCCTGCAGCTGGTATTCGTCAGCACCATGTGCCTGCTGCTTTATGGCAGCTTCGTCTTCGCGCAGCTGACGCGCCACCGTGCCGACTTCCTCGACGATCAGCCGGCCGTGGAGCGGGCGCATGCCGCACCCCACGGCAACCTGCTCCGCAGTCTGGCGCTGCTCGCAATCGGCCTCATCGGCATCGTGCTCCTTGCCGAAAGCGTGGCGGCAAGCCTCGAGAAGGGCCTCCATGCCCTGCAGCTCCCGCAGACCGACGCCATTGTCGGCGCCTTTATCGCCACCCTGGTGCTCCTGCCCGAAACCATCGCCGCCGTCCGCGCGGCCATGCGCAACCAGCTTCAGCAGGCGCTCAACACCGCCCTCGGCTCAGCCTGCGCCACCATCGGCCTCACCATTCCGGTCGTGGCCGCCGCCAGCATGATCATGGGCCACGAACTGACCCTGGGCCTGGGCCCCGGCGACAGCGTCCTGCTGTTCCTGGCGCTCGGCGTCAGCACGTTGAGCTTCAGCACCGGCCGCACCACCGTCGTAACCGGCCTCGTCCACCTCGTGGTGTTCCTCGCCTTCCTCTTGCTGATCGCCGTGCCCTGACGCTACTCGCCCTTGCGCACGAGAAAGGGATTGACCGTCTCGTCGGGCATTGGCGTGCAGCTGCCCGCGCGTTTCATCACGCAGATATTGCCGCTGCAGCCGACCTCCTCATAGTCTTGCTTGAGGCTCTCCCAACCGCCGCCGCGCTGCACCACCACATTGAAGGCCGGTCCAAGCTCTCCCGCCTGCGCCTCCGACGTCAGTGGATAGATCGGCACATCCCGTCCCAGCGCGCGGTAGCCGGGCGTGTCCACCCAGTTCCAGCCGGCCAGAGCCATGCCGCACATGTCACCGACGCCGGCCGCGATCTCGAAGGCGGCAATGCCATTGGCCGTCCGCGTCCAGTTGCCGCGATAGACCGGCTGGTTGGCCAGGTTCACCGAAGTCAGGGTGAAGCAGCCTGCTAGCAGCACGAGACCCAATGCCTGCCGCCGGGGGAAATAGGCCCGCGCCGCCGCATCATGGAGGCGCGCCGCCCCGATCGCCGCCAGCGTCAGAACAAAGTGCACGGCGGGAATCACGAAGCGATATTCCTTGTGCCCCACCGCCGAATGCGCCAGCACGATCACCAGCGGAATGATGAGCAACAGCGGCGCGCGCCTTACGCCCACGATGACCAGCAGCACCATGACCGCAGCAAAGCCAGCCCATACGGCCGAGAAATGGCTCACGAACCAGTGCGCCGGCTCGACGCCATAGCTGCTGGCCTTGTCCTGCACGGCATTGACCACGAAGTTGAGCCACACCGACTGGAACGGTGACCCCAGCGTCACCCAGTCGAGCACGCCGCCCGCCACGATCACCGCCAGCGTTGCCAGCGCCGCCGGCAGGCTGCGCCGCCAGCCCTGCACCACGATGGTAGCCAGCGCCACCACCAGCACCGCCGGCGCCAGCTGGAACCGCACCACGAAGGCCAGGCCCAGCAGCACCCCGCCCCAGACCGGAAACAACCGCGCCCGGTGCGGCAGGCACAGGAGATAGGCCGCCGGAAACAGCAGGCTCGCCGCAATAGACTCCGTCAGCGGCTTGCCGGCAAAATAGACCGTCTCGAACCAGACCGCCGCAACCAGCCCCGCCAGCAGGCCCACGCTGGTCCCGCCGGCTCGCCGCCCCCAGGCAAAGGCGGTCGCCACGATCGACAGCGACAGCGCCGACAGGAGCACCTGGATCGTCACAGTCCAGGCACCGACTCCCCCTCCCAGCGCCGCCACCGCCTTCATGATGCCGGCCAGCACGCCGGGAATGAAATAGGAGCGGATGCCGGTGCGATATTCCCATGGCACCATGCCTTGGCCAAAGGCGAAGCGGTGCCCCTGTTCCCAATACTGGAACGTCTCGTCGGGGTGATGAACCGACGGATACCAGACCGCCGCCGCCACGCGGATCGCCAAAGCCACTGCAAGCAGCAGCGCCAGAACCAGCTTTTCCTGCGCCCCATAAGGCTCCGCGAATGCCGAGGTCTCCCCCGTCACCAGCCGCTTGAGCCGCTTCCCGATCGCGCCTATCACGCCGCCACGTCCTGCATGCGCACGAGGCCCCGCTGCAGCGCCGCAAAACACTCCGGATCGAGCGCAGTGCCCACATCCTTTTCCATCAGCGCCAGCGCCTCCGAGGCCGGCATGGCCGCCCGATAGGGCCGGTCGGCCGTCAGCGCGTCGAACACATCCGCCGTGGAAACGATCCGCGTATCGAGGTCGATCTCCAGGCCGGCAAGGCCGCGCGGATAGCCGCGCCCGTCCAGCCGCTCATGGTGGTCGCCCGCAATGGCCGCCGTGTTTTCCAGCGCCACAGTCTTGGAAAGGATCGTGCGCCCCAGCTCCGGATGCCGCTTGATCGCCGCCCACTCGTCGGGCTCCGGCCGCCCATTCTTGTCGAGGATGGCATTGGACACGCCCAGCTTGCCGATGTCATGCAGCAGCGCCGCCCGCCGCAGCCAGCGCCGCCGCTCGGGCGCATAGCCCAGCTCATCGGCGATGAGGTCGCTGAACAGCGCGACTCGTTCGCTGTGCCCCGCTGTAAACGGGCTCTTGGCGTCCACCACCCGCGCAAAGCCGGCGGCAATGTCGTCCAGGTAATCCTCGTCCACGGCACGCACCAGGCTTCGTGGCTCGAGCGCCATCACCTTGTCCTGCAAGCCCTCTTCCTCCAGCGCCGCCCAGATATGAGGCTCGGTCGCCAGCCCCTCGACCGCTGCAACAAGCTTGGGATCGAACCACCGTCCCGCCCGCGACCGCAGCTCGGCCACCGCCCCTTCCGTCCCGCCGCGCCGGAAAAACACGTCCGCCACCTGGACCAGCAGGGCAATGCGTGCAAACAATGAAATTTCCTCGCCCGCGCGGCCCAGCGGCTGGCCAGACCCGTCCCAGTGCTCGTCGAGATCGAGGATCCCTGAAGCCACGCTTTCCGAAAGGCGCATGGTCCGCGCGATCTCGGCCCCGCGCTGGCAGCGCGTCTCGATCAGCTCCCGCGCAATCTCCCCGCCATTGCGCGCTACATGGATCATCGCCTGCAAGCGCTCGATCATGCCCGAATTGCGCGCCGTGTGACTCACCAGAAACCGCAGCACCTCCGGCAGCTTGGTGTCCACCATCTTGTAGGCATTCTTGAAGCTCAGGTCGTCGGCCAGGTAGAGCCTGCAGATGCGCGCCGCGTTCGAGCTGCAGCCGATATCCTTGAGCAGCAGCGTGTAATAAAGGTCCGAAAGCTCGGCCGCCGACAGGTCGATTCGCCGGCCCAGATGCATCCCCAGCCAGCAGCAGCGCAGGCTATGCCCCGCCGGCTGCCCTTCGGTAATGTCGAGGGCAAAGCTCAGTGCACTGACGACGTCGGAAAGGTGAACGCTCTGCTGGCCCGGTTCCATGCTGCCCCCGCTTTTGGGGCGCACTATGCCAGCCAAGTCTTAATGGCCGCTCACGCCTGCGCGCTGCCCACCACCACATTACGGCCCTTGGCCTTGGCCTCGTAAAGGCTTTCGTCCGCCTTGCGCAGCATGTCGGCAAAGGTCTCTACGGTTGGATCGCCGCGATGGACACCAAAGCTGGCGGTGATCTGCGCCGGCCGCCCACCCAGGATCGGGTTCCACGCCTCGAGGGCACTCCTGATGCGCTCGGCAATGGCGAAACCGAAGGACGTGCCGGTATCGGCGGTCACCACACAGAACTCCTCGCCGCCGATGCGCGCGATCAGGTCATAGGGGCGCACCTGCCGCTGCGTCGCCTCGGCCACGATCATCAGCACCTCGTCGCCGGCCGCATGGCCATAGGTGTCGTTGATCTGCTTGAAATGGTCGAGGTCAAAGGCGATGACCCAGACCCATTGCTTGCGCCGCGCCGCCCGGTTGATTTCGACCGAAACGGCATTCTGCAGCCAGCGCCGGTTGCCCAGCCCCGTCAGGGCATCGCTATTGGCCTGCCGTGTGAGAGACTTGAGCGTCTGCTCCTGGGTGCGCACCAGCGCCAGGACCTTGTCGGCCAGACGCTTTACACCATCGGTGCCGCGCACGTCCACGATCGGCTCCACGCCCTCGTCCTGGTAGCGGTCCACCGCCTTCACCAGCCGGTCGATCGGGCTCACCCATGTATAGACGGCAAGATAGGAGAGGGCGCTGCCCAACAGCGTCGCCACCAGCGCCACCACAAGAATCGGTACGGGATCGGCAGGCTGCCCGAGACCCAGATAGAGCAGCAGCGAGATCAGCGGCAGGTGGATCGCCACAAAGCAGATCGAAAACACCTTGAGCACCAGCGACCGTCGCACCGACTCGATGATCCAACCCATTTCACGCTCCCCAACCTGTTCAGGCGTCGCAATTTCCCATACCCGCCTTAGAGTGGTGCTGAACACTTAGCTAAAACTTTACGGAAAACGCATCGGCACCAGACACGGCGCTGAGCATCAAAAAACGGGCTGGTCGACTGGTGCTGCCGGCGAGGATTGAACTCGCGGCCTCTCCCTTACCAAGGGAGTGCTCTACCACTGAGCTACGGCAGCATCCGGCGCCATGGATCAATGCGGGATCGCGAGACAAGCTCGACAACCGCAGCCTGCCCGGCGCGACGGGGGCTCCTTTGCCATAGGGGCAATCTCGACGCAAGGCCAAAAAACGCCTATCAACGGCCGCAGAGGAAAAGCCGATTCCCGGCACGGGCCCATGAGCAAAACCGAACAAGCCGCCCAGCGTGAGCAAAGATTGGCCGCAAAGCTCCGCGAAAACCTGCGCCGTCGCAAGGGGCAGGCCAAGGCGCGCGCCGGTTCGGAGCAGCAGGCCCCAAATCCTCAAGCGGCCCCCGGAGCCGATACGGTCAATAAACCGTAAACCAGTTCCGGGTGATGATGCACTACGGCGCACAACGTGTGCGCTGATCGTTTTGAGAACGGCTAGTCTGGCTTACGTGGCAACTAGGACTTGGCCTACCTCCTCCCCAGGTAGCAGGGCTTCACGCCCGCCATATAGGACAAGACAATGGACCGTATCCGTTTGATCGGTGGCAACGAACTCAATGGCGAAATCCCCATTTCGGGTGCCAAGAACGCCGCCCTTCCCCTGATGATTGCTTCTTTGCTGACCGACGAGCCGCTGGTGCTGCAGAACGTGCCGCGCCTCGCCGACGTCAAGCAGCTCGAGCGCATTCTCGAGAATCACGGCGTCGACATCGCCGTGCATGGCCGCCGCCGCGGCGAGGATGATGGCGCCGGCCAGCGCATGACCTTCCATGCCGCCGACATCGTCGACACCACCGCGCCCTATGAACTGGTCAGCAAGATGCGCGCCAGCTTCTGGGTCATCGGGCCGCTGCTGGCCCGCTGCCACGAGGCCCGCGTCTCGCTGCCGGGCGGTTGCGCCATCGGCACGCGCCCCGTCGACCTCTTCCTCTACGGGCTTAAGGAACTCGGCGCCGAAATCGACATCGATGACGGCTATGTAGTCGCCAAAGCGCCGAAGGGTGGCCTTGTGGGCGCCCACATCACTCTCCCCAAGGTGTCGGTGGGCGCAACCCATACGCTGCTGATGGCGGCCTCGCTGGCTCGTGGCACCACCGTGCTCGAAAACGCCGCCCAGGAACCCGAGATCACCAATGTCGCCGAATGCCTCGTCGCCATGGGCGCAAGGATTTCCGGCATCGGCACCCGCACCCTGACCATTGAAGGCGTCGATCGCCTCCATGGCGCGACCGTCGACGTCATTCCCGACCGCATCGAAACCGGCACCTTTGCCATGGCCGCGGCGATGACCGGCGGCAACGTCCTGCTCAAGGGCGCGCGCCCCGAACACCTGCAGGCGGCCCTCGATATCCTGGGGCAGACCGGCGTCGAGCTGACGCCCGAGGCTGGTGGCCTTCGCGTCACGCGCAACGGCAATGGCATCCGCGCCGTGGATGTGGAAACCGACCCGTTCCCCGGCTTCCCCACCGATCTCCAGGCCCAGTTCATGGCCCTGATGACCATGTCCTCGGGCACATCGCACATCCGCGAAACCATCTTCGAGAACCGCTACATGCATGTGGCCGAGCTCGCCCGCTTCGGCGCCGACATCACCGTCGATGGCCAGCTGGCCACCATCCGCGGCAAGTCGCAGCTCAAGGGCGCCCAGGTCATGGCCACCGACCTGCGCGCCTCGGTGTCGCTGGTGATCGCCGGGCTCGCCGCCAAGGGCGAAACCGTGGTCAATCGCATCTACCACCTCGACCGCGGCTTCGAACGCCTCGAAGAAAAACTCGGCCGCTGCGGCGCCGAGATTGAGCGCGTTGCGGGCTAGCGCGTGAGCCGCAGGCAAAATCGCTCCGGTGGAGCGATTTCAAGGTGCTAGGCCACGAGACCTATGGTCGAGTGGCAGGCAAGTCCCGCGGGCCAATCACGCCAGTGGCGCGATTGGAGGCGAGCAGGCCATGAGAGCTACGCTCGAATGGCGGGAGACAATAAATGAGCAGGTTGCCCGGTACCTTCGTCTGGAACGACCTGCTCACCACCGACGTGGAGAAGGCCAAGGCCTTCTTCACCACCACACTCGGCTGGACCTTCGAGGACTATTCCCTCGAAGGTCATTCCTATTTCGTCATCAAGTCCGGCGAGGCCGTGGTGGGTGGCCTCGGTGCCGTCGAGACAGGCGACATCGAGACAACGCAGTCCTACTGGATCGCTTTCATCGAAGTCACCGACATCGACGAGCGCTTTGCCACCGCGCTCGAACACGGCGCCACCGCCATCCGCCCGCCCCATGATGTCGACGGCATCGGCCGCGTCTGCGTCCTGCGCGACCCCACGGGCGCCGCACTGGGCTGGATGCAGTCGCTCTAGGCGCGCTGATCGAGCAGGGCCTTGAACCGCAGGGCATTCTCCACCGCCGCCCCAGAAGCGGTATTGTCGAAGATGCACCAGCACGGCCCAGCCGCGGCTGACAAATAGTCCGCGTATCGGGCAAGCGCCGCGTCATCATAGCTTGAATAGTAGATCCTGGGCGAGCCATGCAGCCGCAGGTAGCAACTTGGCCCAGCTTCGGCTGCGGCCCGCAGCGGCTCTCCTTGCGGGTCGGCCAGGACGCGACCGACATCAAACTGGCGGAGCAGGGCACTTGCCGTGCCCTCTGCCCAGCTTGCATGTCGGGGTTCGATAAAGATGCTGACGCAGCTCCGTTCCCGCAAGCTTCGAAGAAAAGCCTCCGCAACCGCGCCGTCGAAGCCGAGCTTGGGCGGCAGCTGGACAAGCACCGCGCCCAGTTTTCGACCCAGCGGCGCGACATCCTCGAAGAAAAATCCGATTTCTTCCTCGGCTCCAGCCAGTCCCTTCTCGTGCGTGATCGTGCGCGGCAGCTTCACCGAGAAGCTGAAGTCGTCCGCTACTGCATCATGCCAGCGCTGCCAGGTCGCGGGGCGGTGCCTGCGGTAAAAGCTGGTGTTGATCTCAAGCGCCCGAAACACCTTGGCATAGCGTTCGAGCCCGCTGCCTTCGCCGCCGAACTCGGGCAGGGTGCGCGGCGCGATCCAGCCGGCCGTTCCTATGAGGTGACGTGGCTTGTCCATGGCTCGGAAAGGCGTCCGGCCGGTGGATTGTTCCGGCATTTCGCAGCGAACTTATCCCCGCCACCGCAAAGAGGCTTATGCTTGGGACCATCTGCCCGGGATACAAGCGGTGCTGCAGCGACCAGTAGCCGGGGAGACGCCGAACGCGGGTGCAAGTCGTGGCATCGCGCGCGTCGAGTTACCGGCCGTGTGACCCGCGAGCGTTGGGCCATGCGCGAGTCCGGTAGCCGGCGTAAAATCGGATCGGCCCCGGGGCGGCAGCGTCCCACTCAACAATCACTCAGGGGCACTGCTTGTCCCGGGGCCCGCTTGTCTGGTGCAACCGCGAGGGAGGCGGCGCTTCCGCACGTCTTGGCATTGCCCCCCGCCGCTCAAGCTTGTAGATCGGTGAACGCGTGACCAGATCAGGCATTCACTTCCGTGCGGGGGCCGACCACCTATGACCGACCTCAAGTTGATTGCGCTTGATACCGAAGACCTCGAAGTCATCTCGGCGCATGTGCAGGATGCCGTCGTGCGCGTTGCCGACATGGGTTACGCTCGCGGCGACCGGCGCTTCGCCCTCCTGATGAACCGTTTCGACTGGACGACGGGGCAGGGGCGTCGCGACAAGGGCTTGCGCAAGCGCGCCGCTCTCCACTTCGACGCAGTGCAGTCGGTGGTCACCAATGGCTTTGATCCCGCCGCGCCCGAAGGCGTGCTGGAACTGCTCGCCATCACCTTCCAGCCCATCGATGGCCCGGCCGGCATCGTCGAACTTAGCTTTGCCGGCGGCGGCACCGTGCGCCTCGGCGTGGAATGCCTCGAGGCGCGCCTCTCCGATCTAGGCGCAACCTGGGCGGCGGCGGCCAAGCCGGCCCACGCCCTCGACTAGGATTTGCCATGACTCTTCGCCTCGATAGTGCCGACGCCGACTTTGCCGCGCAGTTCCAGCAGCTGCTCGAGGGCAAGCGCGAATCGAGCCGCGACGTCAACGACGCGGTCGCTGGCATCATCGCCGATGTCCGCAGCCGCGGCGACGATGCCGTGCTCGAGCTCACCAACCGCTTCGACCAGACGCAGTTCAAGACCGCCGCCGATCTGCGCATTTCCGAGGACGAGATCGCCGCCGCCGCGGAGCGCGTTACGCCCGAAGTGCGGCTGGCGCTGCAGACTGCGCATGACCGCATCAGAGCGCATCACGAAAAGCAGAAGCCCCAAGACCACATCTATACCGACCACCTGGGCGTGACCCTGGGCACTCGCTGGACCGCCGTGGATGCCGTCGGCATCTACGTGCCGGGCGGCCTCGCCAACTATCCCTCCTCGGTGCTGATGAATGCCGTGCCCGCCAAGGTGGCCGGCGTCGAGCGCATCGCCATGGTCGTGCCCACGCCGCGCGGCCAGATCGCCGCCCCCATCCTCCTTGCCGCCCAGATTGCCGGCGTCACCGAGATCTACCGCATCGGCGGCGCCCAGGCAGTCGCGGCGCTCGCCTACGGCACCGCCACCATTAGGCCGGTCGACAAGATCGTCGGGCCCGGCAATGCCTATGTCGCTGCCGCCAAGCGCCAGGTTTTCGGCAAGGTCGGCATCGACATGATCGCCGGTCCCTCCGAAGTGCTGGTGATCGCCGATGGCTCCGCCAACCCGGCCTGGGTCGCCGCTGACCTGATCGCCCAAGCCGAGCATGGCGCCGGCGCCCGCTCGATCCTCGTGACCACCGAAAAGGGCCTTGCCGACGCCGTCGCGGCGGAAGTCCCGCGCCAGATCGACATGCTCCCCAATCCCGACCATGCCCGCCAAGGCTGGGAAGACTATTCGGCCATCATCACCGTCTCCTCGCTCACCGAAGCCGTTGACCTGGCCAACCGCATCGCCTCCGAGCATGTCGAGCTTGCGCTGGACGATCCGCAATCCATCCTCGGCGCCATCCGCCATGCCGGCGCGATCTTCCTCGGCCACCACACGCCCGAAGCCATCGGCGACTATGTCGGCGGCTCCAACCACGTCCTGCCCACCGCCGGCACTGCCCGCTTCGCCTCGGGCCTTGGCGTGCTCGACTTCGTCAAGCGCACTTCGATCCTGGGCTGCGATCCCGGTTCCCTGTCGGCGCTCAGCACCGCCGCCGTCACCCTCGCGGAAGTGGAGGGCCTCGACGGCCACGGCCGCTCCGTCTCGATCAGGCTCAATCGTTGAGCATCTCGATGGACGCATCGGTCCGGCCCAAGGGCACTGACCGCCTGGTGACCGTCACGCTCGACCCCAACACCATCACCTCGATCAATCCCGACGAGGTGCATGAATGGCGCATCGCCATCTATGATCTTCTCGAAGACAACAGCTTCCGCCCCGCCCGCGTCACGGCCACCGGGCCCTTTGCGCTCCACATGTCGATCATCGGCAACTATATCGTGCTCGATGTCCGCCACCCCGAAACCTTCCAGCCCATCGCCGCGCACTACCTGTCCCTGACCCCGTTCCGCCGCCTCATCCGCGACTATTTCCGCATCCGCGACGCCTATTACGAAGCCATCCGCTCGGCCCAGCCCTTCCAGATCGAGACCGTCGACATGGCCCGGCGCGGCATGCACAACGAGGCGGCCGAACTGCTGCGCACCCGGCTCGACAACAAGATCATCATCGATCTCAACACCGCGCGGCGCCTCTTCACCCTGATCTGCGCCGTCCAGCCCTATGCCTCCCGCATCGACGAGGCCACCAGCGAACTGCCCACCGTCCTTTTCGTCTGCTCCATGAACTCCGTCCGCTCGCCCATGGCTGCTGCCTTGGCGCGGCAGGCCTTTCCCGGCCGCATCATCGCCCGCTCTGTCGGCGTCAATGGCGGTGTCGCCGACAGCTTCGTCCATGAAGTCATGGAAGAGATCGGCATTGATATGAGCGTCCACACACCCCATATCCTGGACGAACTGGTGGCCAACCGCTTTGACCTGGTGATCACCCTTTCCCCCGACGCCATGGATGCCGTCACCCGCAAGGAACTCGAGGCCGGCGCCATCGAGGCCTGGCAGGTGCCCGATCCCTCACTGGCCGAGGGCAACCGGGACCTGGTGCTCGGCGCCTATCGTGACCTTCGAGATGGCCTGCGCAAGCGCGTGCGGGAGCGGCTGGAGCCTCTGGTTTCCGGAGCGCAGCCAGCGAAAGTGGAGGCCACTTTCGCGGTTAGGAAGGGCGACCAGCAGTGACGCGCGCCACCACGAAGCGGACCTGGTGCAAGAGGTTCACAAAACCTTTGAATTGAAGTAGGAAGTGGCCACTTTCCGACCCATGGCCGGCAAGCTATGCCCCTATGGGTCCAACAGGAGACAGTATGGCGAAGGAAGAAGTGCTCGAATTTCCGGGCGTGGTGACTGAATTGCTCCCCAATGCGACGTTCCGCGTCAAGTTGGAGAACGAGCACGAGATCATCGCCCACACCGCTGGCCGCATGCGCAAGAACCGCATTCGCGTCCTGGCCGGCGACAAGGTCCTGTGCGAAATGACGCCTTACGACCTGACCAAGGGCCGAATTACCTACCGCTTTAAGTAAAGGCTGAACATGGCCAGTCGTCCGGATTTGATCCTGGCCTCCGCCTCGCCGCGCCGGCTTGCTTTGCTCAATCAGATCGGCATCGAACCAGAGCACCTCGTGCCGGCTCATGTCGACGAGACACCCGAAAAAGGTGAACTGCCGCGCAAGCTTGCAGCCCGCCTCGCCGATCTCAAGGCCCTGACCGCCCAGCACAAGGCCCGCTCCGCCGGCTTCGGCCAGGGCGCGCTGGTGCTTGCTGCCGATACCGTCGTGGCCGTCGGTCGCCGCATCCTGCCCAAGGCCGAGACCATGGAAGAGGCCAGCGAATGCCTCAGCCTCCTCTCCGGCCGAGCCCATCGCGTCTTCACGGCGCTGACCGTGCTCACCCCCTCGGGCGCCAAGCGTCAGCGCCTGGTTGAGACGCGCCTCCGCTTCAAGCGCCTCTCCACCCGCGAAATGGAAGCCTATCTTGCCAGCGCCGAATGGCGCGACAAGGCGGGCGGCTATGCCATCCAGGGCATTGCCGGCGCCTTCGTCGTCAAGCTCTCGGGCTCCTATACCGGTGTCGTCGGGCTGCCGCTGATGGAAACGGCCCAAGTCCTCGCAGGCGAGGGCTATCCGGTTCAGTTCAACTGGCTGAACCAGTCCACCCTCTCGGGCGTCTGATGCCGGCAGAACGCAAGTGCCCCATCTGCGGTCGCCTGACGGTGGAAGAGTTCAAGCCCTTCTGCTCCAAGCGCTGCGCCGATGTTGACCTCAACCGCTGGCTTTCGGGCAGCTATGTTATCCCGGCCCGCGACGACGAGCCTGTAAGCGAGGACGACCCGTCTGTGCCGGACTACGACCAGGACGACTAGCCCAAGGTTCTGGGCTCTTTTCCGCGAGTGCACAAACTCCTTTTCCACAAGCGGTTTTCCCGCTTGCGCCGCAAAAACCCTTCCCCTATAAGGCCGATGGCTTTCAGCCGGGCGGTTCATCCGCCCCTTGCCCGGGTAGCTCAGTTGGTAGAGCAGCGGATTGAAAATCCGCGTGTCACTGGTTCGATTCCGGTCCCGGGCACCATTTCTCGCTTATACTGATTTCTGTGACAACTCCGCTGGCTCCAGCCATCGCAAGAGGTGGACGCATGGATGCAGCCGGGTGAATTTACCTAAGTTCTTGGTTCTTCGCGCTTGTTGGAACTTTGCACAATCCGCTGAATTCTTGTTGCGGCCTTAGGCTTCATACTCTTTCTCGATTGGTCCCCCGGTGGTTGAAATAAGCTCTAGCGACAAGCAACCGCTCTTCCTGCACGGAAAGGGGGAGGCGCGCCACCTCTTGTCCCAGGTCGATTGGAGTGCCAATCCGCTAGGGCAGCCTGAGACCTGGCCGGACGTGCTGCGGAGCTTCGTCGGCACCATGCTCGATGCGCAGCAGCCCATGTTCATCGCCTGGGGTCCGGAACTGACCTTCCTCTACAACGATGCCTATGCGCCAATCCTTGGCGGCAAGCACCCTGGGGCAATGGCCCAGCCGTTCCAGCAAGTCTGGCACGACATCTGGCCCCAGATCAGCCCCCTCGTGGAACGCAGCATGGGCGGTGAGCCAAGCTGGTTCGAAGACCTCCAGATCCCCATGCAGCGCAAGGGCTACCTGGAGGATGCCTGGTTCAGCTTCTCCTATACGCCCATTCGCATCGGTGCCGATGTGGTGGGCATGCTATGCGCCGCAACCGAAACCACCAATGCCGTGCTGTCGCTGCGCACCCAGGCCTTCCACCTCGAACTCGAAAACCGGCTGCGCACACTGACTTCGCCCGACGACATCATCCAGGTGGCGCAACAGGCTGTGGGCGAACACCTCAAGGTGGGGCGCGTCGGCTACGGAGACGTGGAGGCGACCGAACGCTACTTCACCACCGAGCGCAATTGGACCGACGGGTCGATTGGCAACTACAACGGCGTGCACGATCTGGCAGCCTTCGGGCCTGAGATTCACGGAGCGCTGCGCCGGGGTGAGCCTCTGGTCATCGAGGACGTCAACACGGATCCCCGAACCTCGTCCCCCGAGAGCCTCCAGGCGTTTGCCTATCTCGAAACAGCATCTGCTCTGACGGCGAGCCTGGTGAAGTCCGGGCGCATGATCGCTGCCATGTACATCCATCACCGCTTTCCGCGGGTTTGGACGCAGGACGAGATCCGGCTGGTCCAGGAGGTGGCGGAAAGAACCTGGTCCGCGCTTGAGCGCGCCCGGGCCGAGGCGGCGCAGCGCACCAGCGAGGAGCGCTTCCGCCAGCTTTCCGAACTGTCGCCGGCCATTGTCTGGTTCGGCAATGCCGACGGCACGCTGAGCTATCTCAATGAACGGTGGTACGAATATACCGGGCAAACGCCTGAGGTGGCCCTGCCACTGGGCTGGTCCGAGGTCATTCACCCGGACGACGTCGACCATCTGCAGGATCTCTGGGACAAGGCGCGCGCCCGCGGTGGCGAGTATCAGCTCGAGGCGCGGCTACGTCACCGCGATAGCAGCTATCGCTGGTTCCTGATCCGCGGCGCTCCGGTCGAGGCGGAAGACGGCACCGTCAGTTGGATCGGCTTCAACAACGACATCAACGATATCGTTTTGGCGCGTCAGGAGCTGGCGCAGTCCCGCTCGGCTCTTGAGCTGGCCAATCGCGACCTCGAAGCGAACGTTCAGGCTCGTACTCGCGACCATGACCGCCTGTGGAGCATTTCCCAGGAACTGATGCTCGTAGCCGACTACGAAGGGGTCATCACCTCGGTCAACCCGTCGGCGAAGCGGATCCTCGACTACGAAGAGGCCGACATGGTCGGCCAGTCGCTGCTCGGCTTTGTGCATACAGACGATGTCGAGACGACGCTCGCAGAAGTGGGCAAGCTCGCCGATGGCCACACCACCCTGGCATTCGAAAACCGCTATCGTCACCGCGACGGCTCCTATCGTGCCCTGAGCTGGACGGCGGTCCCCTACGAGTCGCACATCCACGCCGTAGGGCGCGACATCACGGCTGAAAAAGAAGCGATGGATGCGCTTCGCCAGGCCGAAGAGGCCTTGCGTCAGTCCCAGAAGATGGAGGCCGTTGGCCAGCTCACCGGCGGCATCGCCCACGACTTCAACAATCTCCTTCAAGGCATCGTGGGCTCCTTGGACATCGCCCAGCGCCGCATCGCGCAGGGGCGCCTTGGCGACGTCGACCGCTTCCTGACAGCCGCTACCACGACAGCCAATCGCGCTGCCGCGTTGACACATCGCCTGCTGGCCTTCTCCCGCCGCCAGCCGCTGGACCCCAAGCCCATCAAGGCCAACCAACTTGTCAGCCAGATGGAGGATCTGCTGCGCCGCACCATCGGCGAGAACATCCAGCTCGAGATGGTCCTTGCCGGTGGTTTGTGGACCACCAAGTGCGATCCGCACCAGCTCGAAAGCGCCATTCTGAACCTCGCCATCAACGCCCGCGACGCCATGCCCGGCGGGGGCAAGCTCACGATCGAAACCTGCAACGCCCATCTCGACGACGCATATGCGGCGCGCGAACGGGAAATCAGGCCGGGCCAATATATCTGCATCTGTGTCACCGATACCGGCACCGGCATGACGCCCGATGTCATCGCCAAGGCCTTCGAGCCCTTCTTCACCACCAAACCCATCGGGCAGGGGACAGGTCTCGGTCTCTCCATGATCTATGGCTTTGCGCGGCAGTCCGAAGGCTATGCTAAGATCTACAGCGAGGTGGGTGAGGGCACCACGGTCAAGCTCTACCTTCCCCGGTTCTACGGAGAAGGCGAAGATGCCGAGGAACTACCGCAACTGGGCGAGGAGCATGTCTCCCACGCCGGCGAAACCGTTCTGGTGATCGAAGACGAGGCCGTCGTCCGCGGGCTCGTCGTGGAAGTTCTCTCCGAACTTGGTTATCGCGCGCTGGAGGCCCATGATGGTCCTTCGGGCCTTGCCATCCTCCAGTCCAAGCAGCGCATCGACCTCCTGGTCACCGACATTGGCCTTCCCGGCCTCAATGGCCGCCAGGTCGCCGATGCCGGACGCCAGCTGCGGCCCGAACTCAAGATCCTGTTCATGACTGGCTATGCCGAGAACGCCACCCTGGCTTCGGGCTTTCTCGAGCCGGGCATGCAGATGATCACCAAGCCTTTCCCTATGGAAAAGCTTGCCAGCCGCATCAAGGAGATCATCGAGGAATAGCGCCCCCTTTGGTGGCAAACCAGATCACATGCCGTGCGCCGCCCCGCTTGCCATTCGCCCGGACGCTGAGCTCCTCCACCGCCATGCCCGATTGCTTCAGCCGCCGGGTGAACCCAGCATCCGGGGCCGAGGACCAGACCGCCAGGTGCCCACCCGGCGTAAGCGCCGCCTTGCTCCGCGCAAGCCCCGCGGCCGAATAGAGCCGGTCATTGCTGGGCCGCGACAGCCCGTCCGGTCCATTGTCGACATCGAGGAGGATCGCGTCGAACATCCCGCTCCCGGCAATCGCCGCACCCACATCGCCCTGGTAGAGGCTGACCCGCGGATCATCGAGACTGTCGCCGTGGATCGAAGCCAGCGGCCCGCGTGCCCAGCCGATGACTTCGGGCACCAGCTCGGCCACCAGGATCGTGCTCTCCGCCTGAAACGCCTTGAGTGCCGTCCGCAGCGTGAAGCCCATACCCAAACCGCCGATCAGCACCCTTGCGCCTGTGCGCTTGCCCACGCGCTCCGCCGACAGGGTCGCCAGGGCCTCTTCCGATCCGCTGAGCCGGCTGTTCATCAGTTCGTTGGTGCCCGCCATGATCGAGAACTCCGACCCCCGCTGCATCAACTGCAACTCTCCGCCCCCGCCGGGCACGATGGCGCGATCGAGCTTGATCCATGGCAACAATGCTGCTCTCCTCAGATAGGGCCAATAAGCAACGGGCCGCTTTCAACCGGCATCTGCAAATTTACCGGACGTTAGCAGTGACTTACTGCGCAGGAGGCCAATTAGGTACATCTACTTATAGCTATTCCAATGGTGGCTTCCTAACCTCACCTGATGGTCAAATGCGCAATTCTGCGTAGCGGCGGACCGCATTCCACCGGAGACAGCCGGTCTATGCGAGTTGCGGGGGAATGTATGGTCAACGATAGCGATCTGCTGTTGCGTCTCCAGACCGCTGTGCTGGAAGCGGTCGCCGTGGGGGAGCCCCTGGTGACGGTGGCCGATCTGCTGTGCCGCCGGGTGCAGGACCTTGCGCCCGATGTCATCTGCTCGATCCTCCTCGTGGATGCCGACAACCGTCTTCATCCTCTTGCCGCCCCTTCGCTGCCGCTGTCCTATTCCAGTGCGATCGATGGCTTGCAGGCCGGTCCAAAGGCCGGCTCCTGCGGCACCGCTGCCTTCCGCAACGACGCGGTTCTGGTCACCGACATCGACACCGATCCGCTGTGGGAGGACTTTCGTCACCTGACCGGGCCGCTGGGTCTGCGTGCCTGCTGGTCCAGCCCCATCCGCGATCGCGACAACAAGGTGGTCGGCACCTTCGCCTTCTACTACCGGACGTCGCGCGGCCCCGATGATCTGGAGCGCAGCATCGTCCAAACCTGCGTGCACCTCTGCGCCATCGCCATCGACCATGAAAAGGTCCGCGAGCGCAACCATCGCCTAGCCTATTACGATGCGCTGACCGGCCTCCCCAACCGCGCGCGCTTCAACGAACTCCTGGCGCGCTCCATCCGCATGCAGGAGCCGTTTGGCCTCCTGCTGGTCGATATCGATCATCTCAAGCTCGTCAACGACACCGCGGGTCACGCCTGCGGCGACAAGCTCATTTGCACCGTGGCCGAGCGCATTGCTGATGCTCATCCAACTCTCACCGCCTGCCGGCTGGGCGGCGACGAATTCGCGGTAATCGTCGCCGATTCCCATTCCGATTTTGAGCTGCGCCAGGCGGCCACGCGCATGCTCGACGCCGTGCACGGGCCCATCCACATGGGCGACCAGACCATCGATCCCCATATCACCGTGGGCGGTGCCCTGTTCGGACCGGACGGCGACAATGAAGCCGCCCTGAGCCAGAACGCCGATTTTGCCCTCTACCACGCCAAGGAAACCCGCCGCGGGGCCTATGTCCGCTTCACCCCGGGCATGCGCACCTCCATGATGGAGCGGGCCAGCATGGTCCGCAATGTCGACCAGGCCCTGGCCGAAAACCGCATCCTTGCCTACTACCAGCCGATCGTCCGGCTCGACAGCGCGGAGGTCGTAGGCCTTGAAGCCCTTGCCCGCATGCGTATGCCCGATGGCCGCATCGCCTCGGCCGGCGAGTTCCACGCCGCCTTGGCCGATCCGCGCATCGCCTGGCAGATGACTGGTCAGATGCTCACCCAGGTCGCCAACGACATCCGCTACTGGCTCGATCTCGGTATTCCCGTCCAGCATGTTGGCATCAACGTCACAACCGGGGACTTCCTGCGGGGCGACCTCGAAACGCGCATAGTGGAAGCCTTCGAGCGAGCCAACGTGCCGCTCAAGCACATCGTGCTCGAGGTCAACGAAGCCGTCTATATGGGCGGTGCCAACCAGATGGTGCCCAAGGCTGTCAGCGCCCTGCGCCGGCGGGGCCTCCTCGTGGCGCTTGATGATTTCGGCACCGGCTTTGCCTCTTTGACCCACCTGCTGAGCTTTCCGGTCGACATCATCAAGATCGACAAGTCCTTCATCGATCGCATCGGCACCGACCGCGCCAGCGATGTCGTGGTGGGATCAATCATCGATATCGGCCGCAAGTTGAACATGAAGCTTGTGGCCGAGGGCATCGAATCCGCCGCCCAGGCCAGCGCCCTGTCCGAACTCGGCTGCACTCTCGGGCAGGGATATCTCTATGCCCGCCCCGGCTCCGTTGCCGATGCGACCCACCTCCTCTCGCTCTTTGCTCAGCGGGACGATGGCAATCCGCCGCAGGGGCGCGGCGTGCGCGCCAGCGCCTGACGCCTTCTTCATTGCAATTGCTGTCTGACGGGCGCAATCTGTAAGGCGATCCAGGCGGCGTTTGACAGGACGGTGACAGGGACAAGCTCTATTGTCCGCAACACGACCGCAAAGACGGTCCGGATTTTTCTTGGGAGGACTTATGAACAAGCTGCTCTTGGCCGCGCTGGTTTCTGGCGCCATGGCTGTTCCCGCTTTCGCTGCCGACTACACCATTATGGCGCCTGCCGCACCCGGCGGCGGTTGGGACCAGACTGCCCGTTCAATGCAGGAGGCCATGCAGGCCGAAGGCATTTCGGGCAATGTGCAGGTCACCAACGTGCCTGGCGCCGGTGGCACCATTGGCCTAGCCCAGTTCGTCAACCAGTCGACTGGCAATCCCAATGCCCTGATCGTCGGTGGCTATGTCATGGTCGGCGCAGTGCTGACCAATGCCTCACCCGTGTCGCTGGCCAACGTTACTCCGATCGCCCGCCTGACCGGCGAATCCGACGTGATTGTCGTGCCCGCCAATTCCGAACTGCAGACGGTCGATGACCTCGTCGCCAAGCTCAAGGCTGAGCCGGGCGCAGTGTCCTGGGCCGGCGGTTCGGCTGGCGGTGTCGACCACATCGCCGCAGGTCTTTTCGCCAAGACCGTCGGCGTTGATCCGACCCAGGTCAACTACATCGCCTTCTCGGGCGGTGGTGAAGCCCTCGCAGCCGTGCTGGGTGGCCAGGTAACCGTCGGCATTTCTGGCCTCGGCGAATTCGAGGCTCAGATCGAGTCGGGTGACCTCCGCGCGCTCGCCACCACTGGCGCTGCTCGCCTCGAAGGTTCGGAGATCCCGACCCTGACCGAAGCTGGTGTTGACCTCGTCGTCGAGAACTGGCGCATGGTCGCCGCTGCCCCCGGTATCACCGAAGAGCAGAAGGCCACCATCAACGCCGATATCGAAAAGCTCGTGACCTCCGCCACCTGGAAGGAAATCCTGGCAACCAAGGGCTGGCAGGACATGTACCTGGCCGGCGCCGATTTCGATGCGCAGCTCGCCACCGACATTGAAGCAACCACCGCCGTCCTGAAAGACATCGGCTTGGTGCAATGAGCCTCGGCGAACCCAATCTCTCGCGCCGCCCCGATGGGGCGGCGTTTGTCATAGCGCTGGTCCTTGCCCTGATCGGCGGCGTCATCATCTGGCAGACCGCTCAGATGCGCGTGCCGCCCATCCAGGCCAAGGTCGGTCCCCAGGTCTTCCCCTACGTCATTGCTGGCGGGTTGATCCTCCTGGCAATCTTCACGGCCATCTCGGCCTTCCGCGGCCAGTTTCCGGAGCGTGAAAAGGACAATTATGGTCCCATGCTCTGGATCATCGGCGGCCTTGTTGGGCAGATGCTGCTTCTGGGCTGGGCCGGTTTTTCGGTAGGCACCGCGGTGCTGTTCGCCTTCACCGCGAAAGGCTTCGGCCGCGGACCGCTCTGGCAGACCCTGCCGATCGGCTTCGTGCTTGCCTTTATAATCTGGTTTATCTTCTCGCATGGCCTGCAGCTGGCGCTGCCCACCGGGCCAATCGAGCGCCTCATCCCCTGATCGAAGGACGCGTGTGATGGATACCTTCGGTCTTCTGGCCACTGGCCTGGCTGCCGCACTGCAGTGGCAAAACCTCCTCTATGCTCTGCTTGGCGTGACCCTGGGCACCGCCGTCGGCGTGCTGCCCGGCATCGGACCGGCCCTGACGGTGGCACTGCTGCTGCCCGTCACCTACCGGCTCGACCCTACCGGTTCGCTGATCATGTTCGCCGGCATCTACTATGGCGGCATGTATGGCGGCTCGACGACCTCGATCCTGCTCAACACCCCTGGCGAGTCCGCGTCCATCGTCACCGCGCTGGAGGGCAACAAGATGGCTCGCAAGGGCAGGGGTGGTCCGGCGCTGGCCACTGCCGCCATCGGCTCCTTTGTTGCGGGCCTGATCGCCACCGTTGCCCTGGCCTTCCTGGCCCCTTGGGTCGTAAAGGTCGCGCTTTCCTTCGGGCCAGCCGATTACTTCGCCCTGATGGTCCTTGCCTTCGTCACCGTCTCTGCCGCCTTCGGCGACAGCGCCCTGCGCGGCATCACGGCTCTCTTTATCGGCCTTGGCTTGGGCGTCATCGGCATCGACCTCCAGACCGGTCAGGCGCGCCTGGCTTTCGGTGTGCCCGACCTTCTGGACGGTATTGAAGTCACCACGTTAGCCGTTGCCCTTTTCGCGGTCGGCGAAACGCTCTCCATCGCCGCCTCGCGTTCGCAGGCCAAGGATGAAGTCCTTGCAGTCAAGGAGGGCTCGGTCTGGATGACCCTGCAGGATTGGAAGCGCTCCTGGGGCGCCTGGCTGCGTGGCACCTTTATCGGCTTCCCCATTGGCGCGATGCCGGCCGGCGGCGCCGAAATCGGTACCTTCTTCTCCTACGCCGCTGAAAAACGTCTCACCAAGCATCCCGAGGAATTCGGCAATGGCGCCATCGAGGGCGTCGCCGGTCCCGAGGCTGCCAACAACGCCTCTGCAGCCGGTACGCTGGTGCCGCTGTTGACGCTGGGCCTGCCGACCTCGGCAACGGCCGCCATCATGCTGGCGGGCTTCCAGCAGTTCGGGCTCCAGCCCGGTCCGCTGCTCTTCGCCAACAACGCACCGCTTGTCTGGTCGCTCATCGCCAGCCTCCTTGTCGCCAACTTCATGCTGCTGGTGCTCAACCTGCCGCTGATCGGCCTTTGGGTGAAGCTGCTGACCATTCCGCGGCCCTGGCTCTATGCCGGCATCCTGAGCTTCGCCACCCTCGGGACTCTGGGGGCGAATGGCGCCATGTCCGGACGGCTGGGTCCCATCCCCTTCTCCTTCGAACTGCTGATCCTGCTCGCCTTCGGCATCCTGGGTTATGGTCTGCGCCGCTTCGGCTACCCCATCGCCCCGGTGGTGATCGGCTTGATCCTCGGCCCATTGGCCGAGCAGCAGCTCCGGCGCGCTCTCGCCATCAGCCAGGGCGATCCGGCGATTTTGGTGCACACGCCCATAGCTATCGTCCTCTATGTCATCGCTGCCGCCGCCCTGCTGATCCCGCTCTATCTCCGCTTCCGCGGCAAGGGCGCCGTCCTTCAGCAGATGGCAGCCGACGAGGACTGACTTCTACCACCCAAAACAAAAGCCCGGATGCCTGCGAAGGCATCCGGGCTTTTTCACGCTGATCGGCTACTCGGCGCTGCGCGGAGGGAGGAGCGCGCTACGCCAGTAACAATGGCTTACAGCCGGCCGATCGAACGGAAAGCGTCGGCGTCGATCCCGAGCGTCCTGAGGTGCTTGGCCTTGGGAGCACGCCCACCCTCGACGGCGTTGGACACAGCAGCAGCGCTGCCGAAGACTTCAACGAAGGTGCCAAGGGTCGCCAAGATAGACTTGCGCGGGGTGCTCATTTTCCAGTTCCTCGAAAGACCCGGCCGAATTGCCGCGTCGCTTTCATGACTGTGTAAATGGGTCAGGCGGGCCCTCTGCGGTAGTGGCTAGACAACAGTCCAGCCATGCAGTTAGTGCAGGTTTCTACCTTCTGGTGACAAAAAAACAGCTAGATCGGCGCCAAACATGCGCAAACACTCGGCCTTCATGCTTCGTGTGCATAGCTGTCATGGCTTAGGCGAAACGATCTCGCCCCAGCTGTCGAGGAAACGCTTGCGCCGCTGCTGATCCAGAGAAACCAGCAGGGCGGGACCCAGTGGAATGGGCTGGAGAACACCCCGGCCTTGTGCCGAAATGGCTTCATTGGTCCATTCGCCAGTTGTTCCGCTCACCACGGAGCCCAAGGCCGTCTGCCCCGCCGCGACCTCCTGCCCAGCCGGCGACAACGCGAAGTCGACGAAGGCTTTCGCCAGGTCAGGGTAGGGTGCATCGCGCGGGATCAGCATGGATCGCGTCAGCACCAGCACATAGTCATCCGGCACCACGATCTCGATATTGGCACCAGCCGCCTTGCGGGCGAAGGCATAGGACCCAAGCACATTATAGCCAAGCGCCAGCGACCCGTCGGCAACGCCGTTGAGAATGGCCGGACTCGAGCCACTGAACTGGGCCTCCACGCGACCAAAAGCAGCTGCCAGGCGCCAGAAGTTGGACGAGATCACCTGATCCTGCGACGCCAGGAGATAGCCCACGCCGGACAGGGCAATGTCGTAGGTGGCGATGGCACCACGGAATCGCTCCGTCTGGGTTTCCAGCATCTCGGCGAGGGTGAGATGCGTGCGCGGCACCTCCTCGGCGCTGATCCGGTCGGGATTGTAGATGATCACAGCCGGCTCGAAGGTGAAGCCGAAAACTTCATTGCGCCAGTGCGCCCAGGCCGGCAGCTGTTCAAGAAAAGGGCTTTCATATGCCAGCGCATAGCCGTCATTGGCCAGCTTGATTTGCAGGTCGGAGGCCGAGCTGATCAAGAGGTCGGGACGTGGCTCGATATCGCCTGACAGGTACCGCTGGTAGAGCGGCAGGCTGTCGGTCTCCTCGTAGACAACCGTGACATCAGGCCGTTGCTTCTGAAAGCTGGCGATGAACTGCGCGAAGAGAGGCGTATCCGTCACCCCCACGATAGTAAGCACAGTTTCGACACTGCCATCGGGCGCCGGGTAGCGCTGTGTTTGGGCGAGGGCGCTTTCGGGGTGGACCACAAGCCAGCACATCACCAGAGCTGCCAGGCTCCCCAGCGCCCGCCGCATCTGCTCGGCCTTTGCATTCCGCCCCAGGAGCGGCAGGTCGATCTCGACCGACAATCCCCCACCCAGGCGGTCCATCAATCGCAACGCTCCGCCATGCGTCTCGGCAACGCGCTTGACGATGGAAAGCCCGAGCCCCGATCCAACCGTCGCGCTGCTCGTGGCGCCGCGCTTGAAGCGCTCCAGCACCATCGCCTTTTCATCCGCCGCAATGCCGGGCCCGCGATCACCGATGGCCAGCGTCAACTGCCCCTCGCCAAGACGCCCGGTGATTACGACGGCTCCATCTGAATAGACCAGCGCATTGTCGACCACGTTGCGCACCATCTCGCGCAAGGCGACCCTGTCGCCACGCACTAGCGCCCCGCTGACCGACCCATCGAGCATTACCTCTACCCGCCCCGCCTGTTCCGGATCGAGCCGCTGCCGCACGTCATCCACCACGGCGCCCAGAGAGACCGTGTCGGTTTCCTGGTTCTCCATGCGGTGGGAAATCGTAGCCTCCATCAGCAACTGCGTCACCAGCTGGCTGGCCTGCGCCGCCCCCTGGTGGATGCGCCCCACACGCCGGCGCAGAGCCTCGGAGTCTGACTCCTCCATTGCCAGTTCCGCCTGTGCTCTGAGCGAGGCAAGCGGCGTCCGCACCTCATGCGCCGCTTCCGCCACGAGCCCCGTCACCCGTTCCACGGCGCTGCCGAGCCGCGCCATGAAGCCGTTGAGCGCCAGCACGAGATGCCCGACTTCCACCGGCACCGGCACATCCAGCGGCGACAGGTCATCGGGCGCGCGCCCGCGCAATTCCTGCTCCAGCTGCTCGAGCGGCGCGAACATGCGCCCGATGCCGAACCAGACCAGCGCAATGGCGAGGATCGTCAGGGCCACCACCGGAACAATGGCATTGGAAAATATCTCCCCCGCCAGGGCCTCCCTTTCGCTCTGCGTCTCGGCCACATGAATGGTGACCCAGTCGGCATTCCCGCCCGACGAGGTCAGCCGCCCAACGCTTGCCACCCGCACCAGCTCGCCCCGGTAAAGCGTGTCGGCAAAGACCGGCCCTGCAGAACGCAGCTGCGGCAGGTTCTCCGACAGGTCGGCGTAACCCGTCACGGCCCGCCCACTCGGCTCTTCCACCGCATAGAACACGCGGTCGCGCCCCGAGAACATGCCGAAGGAGGCAAAGGGCAGCTCGACGATGACTGCTTCGTCCTCCACCTGCACCGCACCGGCAATGGTCAGCGCCGACGCCGCCAGCAGCCTGTCGAAGGCCCGGTCCGCGGCGCGCCCGGCATAGTCGCGGATGAAGACGATCAACACCACCGCCGCCAGCAGCAGCAGCGCCAGGGCCAGCGCCAGGATGCGGCGGCGAATGGAAAAGGACTTAGCCGCCATGCGGCGCCCGCACCACATAGCCGACACCACGGACCGTCCCGATCTCGACATTGGCGCCGTCGAGCTTCTTGCGTAGGCGCGAAATGTGGAGCTCGAGCGCGTTGACCGAAACCGCCTCGTCGAAGTTGAACAGCTGGTTCATCAGCCGCTCCTTGGGCACCACCTTGCCGGCATGGGTGACGAGGATCTCGAGCAGCCGGAACTCCCGCCGCCCCAGCTCCAGCGCCCTGCCGGCCACGCTCGCATTGAGCCCGCCTAGGTCCAGTTCCAGATTGCCCGCGGTCAGCCGGCTCGTGGTCTGCCCACCCGTGCGCCGGATCAGCGCCCGCAGCCGCGCCTCAAGCTCACGCAGGTCGAAGGGCTTGACCAGATAATCGTCAGCGCCGAGATCGAGGAGACTCACCTTGTCGTCGATCTCCGACCGTGCCGTCATCACCAGGATGGGCGCATTGAACTTGCGCTGCCGCAATTCGGC
Organism: Devosia sp.; assembly: GCF_036563435.1. Taxonomy (GTDB): domain Bacteria; phylum Pseudomonadota; class Alphaproteobacteria; order Rhizobiales; family Devosiaceae; genus Devosia. Next base: position 42,588 of record NZ_DATCMJ010000012.1, on the reverse strand, counting down.
GATGAGCGCGATGCCGTCGCGATTGGGCAGCATCAGGTCCAGCGTCACCGCGTCGAAGTCGTCGCCCTCGGCCGCCGAAACCACCTCGTTGCCGTCGCGCACCCATTCCACCGAATGGCCGGCATTGCGCAGGCGCTTCTCGATCGCCTCGCCCAAGTCTTCATTGTCTTCAACCAGCAAAATTCGCATCGGCGCCGTCGGTCTCCCCGCCGGCACCATAAAGCCGAATTGCTGCCCGGTCATGCCCGCGCAGCGCAGCAGCCATCTTTTCTGAAGAACCCCTAGAGGATCGTGGTCAGCATGGCGCTGGCGACCGCCACGATGGAAAAGGCCGCAATTCCCGCGGCGACCAGCATCACCTGTGCATTGTGGACATGCCCCGAGACCCGCGCCCGCTGGCGCACCGTCTCGATCGTGCCATCCTCGTCCATGTCGATATGTGCCATCGCAACACCCTCAGTCCCTGGCCGAGCTGGCCGCTGTCCGATCTGGGTTGCCGCATTGCGCTGTTCTCACCCGCAGGCAGAGGGTAATCCGCCCTCTTTGAAGGGCGAATGCCGTCGTGGATTCGCGGTTAATTTACATAAAATGACCGCGCAATCCTGTCTTGTATGGAAGATGTTGATCTGGGCCTTCACTCATGGCAGAACAAAGCCATGACCCATCTTCATCCAGATCGCCTGTTTCCCGCCGCCGATCCCGCCCGGTCCATCGCGCGCGAGCTCTATCCCGAAGTGCGGGACCTGCCGCTGATCTGCCCGCATGGACATACCGATCCGGCCTGGTTTGCCGACAACGCCCGCTTTTCCAATCCTGCGGCGCTCTTCCTCACACCGGACCACTATGTCCTGCGCATGCTGCGCAGCCGCGGGCTGAGCTATGACGACCTGGGCGTGCCCCGCAAGGATGGCGCTCCGGTCGCCGAGGGCAGGGCGGCCTGGCGCCTTTTCGCCGCCAATTACCACCTCTTTGCCGGCACGCCGTCCAAGACCTGGATCGACCACTCGCTCCACTGGGCCTTCGGCGTCGAGGAAGAACTCTCTGCCGATACCGCTGACCGCATCTACGACACCATTGACCAGGCCCTTGCCACGCCAGAACTGCTGCCCCACGCCCTCCTCGACCGCGCCCGCGTCGAAACCATCGCCACAACGGAATTCGCGCTTGATCCCTTGGTGCATCACCAGAAGATGGCCGAGACCGGCACAATCGGACGGGTGCGCACCACCTATCGCCCGGACGACGTAACCGACCCCAGCCGCCCCGCCATCGTCGAAAATCTGCAGAAGTTCGGTGAACTGACCGGCGAGAACATCACCACCTGGTCCGGCCTCATCAACGCGCATCGCAGCCGGCGCGATTATTTCCGCCGCTTCGGCGCCGTCGCCACCGATCACGGCGTGCCCACGGCCAACACGGCCGATCTCTCCGCACCGGAAAAGCAGGCGCTGCTCGACAAGGTCCTGTCCGGCCGCCACGACGCCAATGACGCCGAACTGTTCCGCGCCCAGATGATGACCGAAATGGCCTTGCTTTCGGTCGAAGACGGCATGGTCATGCAACTCCATGCCGGCTCCCGCCGCAACACCGACCCGCTCCTCTTCAGCACTCGCGGTCCCGACCTGGGCGCCGACATCCCGGGCACGACAGATTACGTCAATGGCCTCCGCGCCTTGCTCGGCCGCGCCGGCAACGAGCCCAATCTCCGGCTCATCATGTTCGTGCTCGACGAAACCACCTATGCGCGCGAACTGGCGCCCATGGCCGGCTACTGGCCTTCGCTGATGATCGGCCCGCCCTGGTGGTTCCACGATTCACCCCAGGGCATCCGCCGTTATCTCGACCAGGTGGTGGAAACCGCTGGCTTCTACAACCTTGCCGGTTTCAACGACGACACGCGTGCGCTGCTCTCTATCCCGGCGCGCCACGATGTCTGGCGCCGCGAAGTCTGCGGTTTCCTGGGCACCTGGGTCGCCGAAAACCGCCTGACCAGGTCGACCGCGCGCGACATCGCCCGTCACCTCAGCTACCAGGCCGCCAAGGACGCCTATCGCATCCCTTGACGGCGTCGATCCCGCGGAAGGGGAAGCCGTTCCCCCTACGGCGCCTTCCACAGGACCAGCAGCACGACCACGATGCCGGCGCCCAGCAACAGCAGCAGTCCGCCCAGGCCGTTCAACATCTGCCTGCCGATACCGGGATTGGTCTCGTCCCGGGCGATGATGTCGGCAAGCCGCGCCGGGCTGCCCGCTTCCTCATGGACTTGGTGCGTCATCGAAAGGTCCTCCCAATTTCGCCTGGGATCGATGCTGCGCCGGCAAGTGTAACGGAGCCTTGCGGCCGGCACACATCCTTGCGTTAGTGTTACCGCGCCCTTACCGCCACCTTTTCATCAAGTTTACCCGCCAAGTGCGGGACCATGTCGAAACAAAGCGCGGCTTCTGCTCTAATGGACGTCATGAATCAGTCGCCCGTCGAAACAGCACTCAGCCGTGCCCTTATCCGCTGGTCGTTGACCAAATCGACCCCAGTGGCCGAAACGGCGACGAGCTGGATATTCCGCGTCGAGCAGAACGGGCGCAATTTCGCCGCTCTCAAGATCCTGAAATCGCAGGCGGCCGAAGAAGAGCGCCGTGGCTCTCTGCTGCTCAACTGGTATGGCGGGGAGGGTGCCGCCACCGTCTTCGACATGCATGGCGATACCATCTTCATGGAATGGCTCGACGGCGGCACGCTCGGCGATCCCGTCCGCGCCGGCAAGGACGATGAGGGTACCATCGCCATTGCCACGGTCGTCGCCAACCTTCATCGCCCGCGTGCCGACGCCCCCGCCAACCTCCAGCCGCTGCGCGACCGCTTCCAGACCCTGTTCGATACCGATGTTCGCGTCTGGCCGCACACGGCGCGCGATCTTTATGCCCGCGCCAGCGGCATCGCCCTCAAGCTCTTCGACAGGCCGAGCGCGCAGATCCCGCTTCACGGCGATATCCACCACGACAACATCCTGAGCTCCGATCGTGGTTGGCTGGTCATCGACCCCAAGGGCCTGGTCGGGGACCCTGCCTATGACCTGGCCAACATATTCATCAATCCGGTCGGTGGCCTGCCCATCGCCGCCGATCCGCGGCGCATCGCTGCCCGCCTCGAAATCCTCTCTCAACGCCTCGGCTATCCGCGCAAGCGCATCCTGGGCTGGGCCGCGGCCCACGCCGCGCTCTCTGCCTGCTGGAACCTTGCCGAAGGCAAAGCCATAACCGCTGAACTCGCCTGCCTGCCGCACCTGCTCAGCGGCTACGACCAGGCCTGAACCCATGACCATGCCTATGCACAATCTTACCCGCCGCAGCTTCATCATTCTCGGCGCTGCCACCGCCCTGGCCGCGTGTTCCAGCACCATCCCGGTCCTGCCGCGCTCGGCCGCTGTCACGACGCCAGAGACGCTGACCGACGGCGAGATTCTCACTGCCATCAACGCCGTGCGCGCTGCCAACGGTTCCCCGCCCTGGACCTACAACACGGCGCTCGAGAACGCCGCCCGCTCCCAGGCCCGCCTCATGGCGCAGCAAAACACCATGAGCCACGATCTGGGTGTCACCCTACGACAGCGCGTGACGACGGCCGGATATCTTGGCGCCGTGGGCGAGAATGTCGGCAAGGGCTATACGTCGCTCGAAGCGGTCATCGGCGGCTGGATGGACTCGTCAGGCCATCGCGGCACATTGCTCAGCAAGCGCTTCACCGAATTCGGCCTCGCTGCCGCCCGCTCCTCGAGCGGCAAGCTCTACTGGGCCATGATCGCCGGCGGCAGCTTCGACGCCTGGCGCGGCTAGGCGGCAAAACCACAGCGTCATCCCGCCAAGACAGCGTCATCCCGCGAAGGCGGGGATCCACCTACTTCTCTTGCTCACTGAAGTGTGATTCCTGCTTTCGCGGAATAACACGAAGGCAAACTAAACCGTCAGCGTCCGCCGCACCGCCGCGTCCCAGCCCTTGATCTTGCGCTTGCGCTCACCGGCATCCATGCGCGGCGTAAACTGCTGCTCCAGCGCCCAGCTGCGAGCAAATTCCTCCATTCGCGGCCAGACACCGGCGCGCGAACCCGCCAGCCATGCCGCGCCCAGCGCCGTGGTTTCGAGGATCACCGGCCGGTCCACCGGCGCGTCCAGCACATCGGACAGAAACTGCATGGTCCAGTCGGAGGCGACCATGCCGCCATCCACGCGAAGCACCGTTTCGCCACCCCGCTTCCAGTCCTTGTGCATGGCCTGCAGGAGGTCGCGCGTCTGGTAGCACACCGCTTCCAGCGCTGCCCTTGCAATCTCGGCCGGACCGGAATTGCGCGTCAGCCCATAGATGGCGCCCCGCGCCTCTGCATCCCACCAGGGCGCGCCGAGGCCCACGAAAGCCGGCACCATGTAGACGTTCTGCTGTGGGTCGGCGCTCTGCGCCAGTGGCCCGGTCTCGCTGGCCTGCTTCACCAGCTTGAGGCCATCGCGGATCCACTGTACCGCGGCTCCGGCAATAAAGATCGATCCTTCCAGGGCATAGGTGCTTTTGCCATCGAGACGATAGGCAATGGTCGTCAGCAGCCGGTTCTTGCTCCGCACCATGTCGGCGCCGGTGTTGAGCAGCGCGAAGCAGCCAGTCCCGTAGGTGGATTTGAGCATGCCCGGCGCAAAGCAGGCCTGCCCGATCGTCGCCGCATGCTGGTCACCCGCCACGCCAAGGATCGGGATCGCCGCCCCAAAGAGGCTTTCCTCCGTTACGCCGAACTCGGCGGCACAGTCCTTGACCTCGGGCAGCAGGGCCTTGGGCACCTCGAACAGCGCCAGCAGGTCTTTGTCCCACTGGTTCCTGCCGATGTCGAACAGCAGCGTACGGCCCGCATTGGTGGCATCGGTGACATGGTTCTTGCCGCCCGTCAGGCGCCAGATCAGGAAGCTGTCCACCGTTCCAAAAGCCAGTTCGCCCCGCTCGGCGCGCTTGCGGGCACCTTTTACATTGTCCAGCAGCCACTTGACCTTGGTCCCGGAGAAATAGGGGTCGAGCAGCAGCCCGGTCTTGCGCGTCACCAGCTTTTCGTGGCCTGCCTTCTTGAGCTTGGCGCAGGCGGTGGCGGTACGGCGATCCTGCCAGACGATTGCGTTGTAGACAGCCTTGCCGGTGGCGCGGTCCCAGATCAGCGCCGTCTCGCGCTGGTTGGTGATCCCGATGGCTGCAATGTCCTTGGCCGCGATGCCCGCTTCGGCAATGGCCGTGTTTACCGACCAGACGACGCTTTCCCAGATTTCCTCCGGATCATGCTCCACCCAGCCGTCCTGCGGGAAATACTGGGTGAACTCCTTCTGTCCGACACCACGGATCGCGCGCTTCTCGTCGAACACGATGGCCCGGCTCGATGTCGTGCCCTGGTCGATGGCCAGAATGAACTTCGTCGTCATGCAATCCCCCCCGGCATACAGCCGTCCTACTTGCGGCTACCTATGTAGCTTTCGAGGCGCGCCACGTCCTCCGCATTCACGCGAAGGCCGAGCTTGGTGCGTCGCCACAACACGTCCTGCGCGGTGCGCGCCCACTCCTCTTCCACCAGATAGACCACTTCGCGGGCATAGAGATCAGCCCCGAAATGCTGACCGAGATCTGCCACTGTTTTGGCATCTCCCAGCATTACCCGAGCCTTCGTGCCATAGAGGCGGAGCAGCCGACGCACCGTCGCCGTGGGCAACCAGGGATAATCCATTGCCAGCCGGCGTGCTTCAGCGTCAAAGGCCAGCGGCTCGAACTCGCCGCCCGGCAGCCTTGATCCCTTGGTCCAGGCCGCGCCTTTCTTTCCCAGCACCGCCTCGATCTTCTCCATTACCGACTCGGCAAGGCGCCGCGACGTCGTCAGCTTGCCACCAAACACGTTGACTGCCGCCCCGGTGGCCGCGTCGCCATCGACCTTGAGCACATAGTCGCGCGTCGCCTCCTGCGCCGCGCTGGCACCATCGTCGAACAGCGGGCGCACGCCAGAATAGGTCCAGTGGATCTGGTCGCGCGTCACCGGCTTGGCGAAATACTCGCTAGCGGCGCCCAAAAGATAATCGGTCTCCTTGTCGGAGATGGCGACATCCTTGGGGTCGCCTTGATAGTCCTCGTCGGTGGTGCCGATCAGGGTGAACTCGTCTTCATAGGGAATGGCGAAGATGATGCGGCCGTCGCTGTTCTGGAACATGTAGCAACGGTCGTGGTCGTAAAGCTTGCGAACGACGAGGTGGCTGCCTTTCACGAGCCGCACGTTGCGCGCCCCGTTCTTGCCCATGGCGCCGGTGATCACATCGTCGACCCACGGCCCTGCGGCATTGACGACCAGCCGGGCCTTGATCACCTGCCGTCCGGCTTCCCCATCAAGCTCAACCCGCCAGCCACCCTCCTCGCGCCGCACGCTCGTGACCTTGGTCCGCACATGGACCTTTGCCCCGCGATCAGCCGCATCCCGGGCGTTGAGCACGACAAAACGCGCATCGTCGACCCAGCAGTCGGAATATTCGAACCCGAGACGATAGCCCGGCTTCAGCGGCTTGCCGGCCTCGTGCCGCGTCAGGTCCAGCGTCTTGGTGGGCGGCAGGAGCCGCCGTCCGCCCATATAGTCGTACATGGCAAGGCCGGTGCGGAGGATGAAGGCCGGCCGCAAGCCCTTGTGGTGCGGCAGGACGAAACGCAGCGCCTTGATCAGGTGGGGCGCCTCCGCCCAAAGCACCTCCCGCTCCGAAAGCGCTTCCTGCACCAGGCGAAACTCGTAGTGTTCGAGGTAGCGCAGCCCGCCATGCACCAGCTTTGTCGCTGCTGACGACGTGCCTGACGCCAGGTCGTTCATCTCGGCCAGTGCGACGCTGTATCCGCGCCCGACCGCATCGCGCGCCACGCTGGCCCCGTTGATGCCGCCGCCGATGACGAAAATGTCGACCTGTTCGGTGTCAGTCATGCCTGCTCCTTGTTGCTTTCGTTTGTACGCGTTTCGGTTTCGCTTTGGAAGCCAAGAAGCTTCGTTTCGGATGGGGAAGCGGCTGCATCAATCTTCCATACCAGATAGGAGTTGACCACCCCGGCCACGGCAGCTAGGCCAAACGCTCCTCTGGTGCTGGAAGTGCCCGGCCATGCTCGCCATCCTCACAGTTATTGCGCCCATTTTCGCGCTGATGGCGCTTGGCTACTCCGCCGTCCGCTTCCGCCTGTTCCCACAGGACGGCATCAAGAGCCTGATCGCCTTCGTGAACAATTTTGCGACGCCCTGTCTGCTTTTCCACTCCCTGGTCACCTCCGACCTGCGCTCGGCCTTCAACCTGGGCATCATCGGACCCTTCTACCTCGGCGCCCTGATCTGCTTCGCCCTTGGCACCGTCATCGCCATCCGCTTCTTCCGCAACAGGCCGGGCGAGGGGGTGTCGGTGGGCTTCTCCGGCACCTTCACCAATACGGTCCTTGTCGGCCTGCCCATCATCTCGCGCGCCTACGGTCCCGAGGCGTTGCCGGTGACGCTCTCCATCATCGGCCTCCACGGCGCCATTCTCCTCACCGTCGGCATGATCACCATGGAACTGGTGCGCCGCGATGGCCAGCCGCTCGGCCGCACCCTCGTCACAGCCGTGCGCCGCGTCCTCTCCAATCCGCTGATCTGGGGCATCATCGCCGGCATGATCGGCTATTTCGCCGGCCTCCAGCTGATCGAGCCGGCCGAGGCCTTCCTCGTCATGATGAGCCAGGCCGTCGTTCCCGCCGCGCTCTTTGGCATCGGCGGCGCCCTTTACGAGTTCAAGCTCAGCGACAACTGGAAACAGGCGCTGGTCGCCTCGCTGATCAAGCTCATCGTCCACCCCGCCATTGCCTATGTGCTGATGATCTGGGTGCTGCATGTCCCCATGGAGATCGCCCGCTACGGCATTCTCCTGTCGGCCATGCCGGCTGGCGTCAACGTCTACGTCTTTGCCACCTACTACAATCGCGGCACCAGCGTTGCCGCTAATACCATCCTGATCGCCACCGTCGCGTCGGCGCTCACCATTTCGGCGTGGCTCTATATCCTGACGCTCTGACCCGGCCTTGCGATACGCGCAGCCCCCGCTAAGCTGACACCCAAACAAAGGGCGGACCCATGACCATTGAAATCCTCCAGACCGGCAAGCTCTTGGCTAGCTGCGAAGCGGCGCTGGCCGAGCGCTATACCGTCCACAAGCTGCACGAACAGCCTGACCCCCACGCCTGGCTGCAGCAAAACGGCGCGCGCATCCGCGCCCATGCCGGCTCGGGCGTCAGCGCCGACCTCATGGCGAGCCTGCCCAATCTCGAAATCATCGCCGGCTTCGGCGTCGGCTATGACAATATCGACACCAAGGCTGCCAAGGCGCGCAACATCCGCGTCACCAACACGCCCAATGTCCTCAACGACGCCGTGGCGGAACTGACCATCGGCCTGATGATCGCGCTGGCCCGCCGCATCCCCCAGGGCGACCAGTTCGTCCGTCAGGGCAAGTGGCTGCAGGGCAATTTCGGCCTCTTCAACGAACTCACCGGCAAGACCGTGGGCATTGTCGGTCTCGGCCGCATCGGCAAGGAGATCGCCACGCGTGCCCAGGCGATGAAGATGCGCGTCGTCTACCACGGCCGCAAGCGGCAGCCGGCCGAGCCGCATGTCTTCTACGAAGACCTCGTGGAAATGGCCCGCGACAGCGACTGGCTGGTGCTGATCGTCCCCGGCGGCAAGGGCACCGATGGCCTCGTCTCCCGCCAGGTGCTCGAGGCGCTCGGCCCGCAGGGCATGTTGGTCAATGTCGGCCGCGGCACCCTGGTTGACGAAGCGGCCATGCTCGATCTTCTGCGGCATGGCGGCCTCGGCGGCGCGGCGCTCGACGTCTTCGAGAACGAACCCAACGTGCCCGAGGCCTTCTTCAAGCTCGACAATGTCGTGCTCTCCCCCCACCAGGGCAGCGCCACCGGCCAGACCCGCGACGCCATGGGCCGGCTCCTCGTTGCCAATCTCGACGCCCATTTCGCCGGCGAACCCCTCCTCAGCGCGGTGGTCTAGCCATGACCGCGTCCGAAAAGATCGACGCCTATATCGCCGCCATCACCGATTGGCGCGGTCCGGTCCTCGCGACCGTCCGGCGCGCCTTCGCAGCCGCCGATCCCGCGATCACCGAACATTGGGAATACAAGGGCAGCCCGGTCTGGAAGCTGGATGGTCCGATCGCCGTCGGCAATGCCCACAAGGACAAGGTCAAACTTACCTTCTCCCACGGCGCCAGCCTCGACGACCCCGCCGGCCTGTTCAACAACGGCAACGGCAAGGTCTGGCGCGCCATCGACATCTACCATGACGATGTGCTGGACGAGGCCGCATTGGTCGCCCTGATCCGCGAGGCGGTGGCGTTCAACCGCACCCGGCGTGAACGCAAGGCCGGCACCAACTCCGGCTGACGCATCCCCCGTCTGCGCAACGCCATGATTCCCTTCTACGTTGCGACGCAGTAGCCTTGCGGCGCAGTACGGAGAACAGCATGACCGAGTGGTGGCGCGGCGGAGTGATCTATCAGGTCTATCCGCGATCCTTCCAGGATACCAATGGCGACGGCGTGGGCGATCTGCCCGGCATTATCCGCCGGCTGGATCATATCGCCAGCCTTGGCGTGGACTGCATCTGGCTGTCCCCGATCACCCGCTCGCCTCAGGCCGACATGGGCTACGACGTGTCCGATTATCGCGACGTCGACCCGCTCTTTGGCTCGCTGCACGACTTCGATTCGCTCGTCGAGCAGGCCCATGCCCGCGGTCTCAAGGTCATAATGGATCAGGTGGTCAGCCACACCTCCGATCTGCATCCCTGGTTCCAGGAATCACGCCTCAACCGCACCAACAGCAAGGCCGACTGGTATGTCTGGGCCGACCCGCTGCCCGATGGCTCCCCGCCCAACAACTGGCCGGCGGTGTTCGGCGGCCGCGCGTGGGAGTGGAACCCGACGCGCGGGCAGTATTACCTCCACAACTTCCTCGCCTCGCAGCCCGATCTCAACTTTCACAACCCCGCGGTCCAGCAGGCAGTGCTCGACGTCATGCGCTTCTGGCTCGAGCGGGGCATTGATGGCTTCCGCCTTGATACGGTCAATTACTACTTTCACGACAAGCAACTGCGCTCCAATCCGCCCAATACGCGCGACGAACATCTGCCCTATGCGGTCAATCCCTATGACATGCAGGAGCACCGCTATTCCAAGTCGCAGCCCGAAAACCTCGATTTCCTGCGCCGCGTCCGCCAGTTGCTCAACGAGTATCCGGGAGCGACTTCCGTCGGCGAGGTGGGGGACTCCCATCGCTCGGTAGAACTGATGGCGCAGTACACCTCGGGCGGCGATACGCTCCACATGTGCTACGGCTTCGACTTCCTGGGCCCCGAATTCACGCCCAGCCACTTCCGCGAGTGCATCGAGACCTTCTTCAAGGTTGGGCCCGACGGCTGGCCCTGCTGGAGCTTTTCCAACCACGACGTGCCGCGCCATATGACGCGCTGGGCCAAGCATTCGCAGGCGCCTGCCGAACTGGCGCGGCAGGCTGCGGCGCTGGTCCTCTCGCTCAAGGGCTCGGTCTGCCTCTATCAGGGCGAGGAACTCGGCCTGCCCGAGACCGATCTCCTGTTCGAGGAGCTCACCGACCCGCGCGGCATTCGCTTCTGGCCCGAGGACAAGGGGCGCGATGGCTGCCGCACACCCATTCCCTGGGATGCGGGCGAGGCGCCTAATGGCTTTACCACCGGCACACCATGGCTGCCGATCAAGCCGGCGCAGTCACAGCTCAACGTTGCCGGCCAGAACGCCGACGAGACCTCGACACTGGCCTTCTATCGTTCCGCTCTGGCCTGGCGCAAAGTCCATCCATGCCTGCAGATCGGCGAGATCGAATTCCACGCGGCCCCCGAGCCGCTGCTGGCCTATACGCGCAGCCTCGGTAATGATGCCCTGCTGTGCCTGTTCAATCTCTCCGCCGAGCCGCAACGGCTGGCGGTCAACGGGTTACTTGCCGGTACGGAACCTGAAGCAGTCTCGCAGAATGCCACCCTCGACGGCGCAAAAGTCGAGCTGGGCCCGAACGGCTACTGCTTCCTGCCCGTACCCTCGGGCAAGAAGGTCACGCTTAGCGCCGGCTAACGCGTTTCTTTCTGCCAGAAACGCAAGGGCGATTCACCTGATGATCCCCGGGGCAGCGCCTGGGGATCACGCTATCATTGAAGCCTTGGTTCTCAGTAGACCCGGCGAAGGCCGAGCGGCTCGAAGAACTGCATCTCTTCGGTGCCGTCTTCCAGCGTCACATAGGCGCGAATGCAGCCGCTCCAGAGCTCGACACGCTTGGCGTTGACGCCGCGCGAACGCAGGTCCATCTCGTAGAAGTCGGTGATTTCCTTTTCGGTGTACCAGTCCTGGTCCATGGCATAGCTGCCCGAGCAGACGGGTACGGCAAGGGCCGGAGCCGTCATCGCGCTGAGAATGGCGAGGCTGGTGAGAATCTTTCTGCTCATGGAAGAGGCTCCGAGGAAGGTTGTTTGTTGATATGTGCTGCCTCGCGCCGCCGGATCAAGACCACCACGGCCGGAATGGCGAAGCTGAGCAGCAAAAGACGGATGACGTGATGCGCTGCGATAAAGGCAGTATCATAGCCGAGCGCAATTCCCAGTGCCCCCATGCCCTCGAGCGCACCGGGTGACAGGCCCAGCCACAGCTGGCCAAACGGCATATCGACGAAAAGGCTCACCACATAGGTCACGAGCGTGACGATGCCCACCGTCATGGCCGTCGCGATCACCCCGCCCTTGGCGGCTGTCATGAACTCGCCACGCGTGATCCCTGCAAAGCGTGAGCCGATCAGCGCACCCGTCAGGATAAAGGCGACCGTTGTGAGCGGTGTCGGAATAGCTTCCACATAGAGCCCGCCCAGCTTGGCCGCCGTGGAGGCCGCCATGGCCCCGAGGACGAGCCCAGCAGGGACCTTGAGCCGCAGAAACAGCAGGCCGACGGCAATGCATCCTGCTGCGAGCAGGGTCAGTTGCCAGGCGTTCAGATAGGCGCTGGGCGCCGGCGCCGTGAAATGGTCGATCGGCAGAAAGGTCGAGCCGAGCGGCACGGCGATCGTCAGCATCAGGATGCGGATCACCTGGATGATTACGATCTGCCGCGCGTCGCCCACGCCCGCCGCCGCTATGCTCATGACGAACGAGAGGTGGCCGGGGAATGAGCTGAGATAGGCCGTACCCGCGTCGAGCTTGAACAGCCGCGACAGCATCCAGCCGGTCAGCGACACGATCAGCACCAGCTCGATAACCAAACCCGCAAGGCTTACCGGCCAGCTCGCCAGGAGCTGCAAGCTGTTGGGCGCAACGCTGCCGCCCATCGACATGCCGATAAGGACAAACACCACATCGCGCAGCCGGTTAGGCATGGCGACTCTGACGCCTGCCAGCGCCGCGGCGGTGACCGCCAGCGCGCCGCCCATCAACCAACCTGCCGGCAGGCCCAGCAAGGTGGCCACACCCCCACCAATGGCGGCAAGGGCGATGGTGATCAAGGTCTGGAGCAGCACGTGTGGCAAGGAACTACGCTTCATGGCGAGACAGGAACGGGGTACGCCGATTTCCCGGCACGGACCAGAACCGCCACGCGATCCCCCCTTGCCCGCAGGGCAGGGGGCATAGCTGGTTGTCCGGTTCAGCCTAGCGGTAGTGCTCGTTCGGCAAGGCGCACCCAGTAGGTAACACCGACAGGAATGACGTCGTCATTGAAGTCGTACGTTTCGGTATGGAGCTCGGCGCTGTCCCCATTGCCGAGGAAAATATAGGCACCAGGCCGCTCCTGCAGCATGAACGAGAAGTCCTCTCCGCCCATCGAAGGCGGCGTGTCGTCGTCTACGCGATCACTGCCCACTACCTCGCGTGCCACTTCGGCGGCGAAGTCCGTCTGTGCGGGAGCATTGACGGTCACAGGGTAGCCACGCGCATAGCGCACCGAGGCTTCAGCGCCAAAGCTGCGCGCAAATTGCGGCACGAAGTCCCCAAGCCGCTGCTCGATTAGGTCTTGTACCGCGAGGTCCAGCGTGCGCACTGTTCCGGTGATTTTGGCCGTGCGCGAAATCACGTTGTCCGCCTCGCCTGCCTCAACCATGGTCACCGACAGGACGGCGCTTTGCAATGGATCGACGTTGCGCGAGACGATGGATTGCAGGCCGACGATCATGTTGGCAGCGACGATGATCGGGTCGATCGTTGTCTGCGGCCGCGCCGCATGCCCGCCTTGGCCAGTAATGTCGATATAGAAGCGGTCAGTTGCCGCCATGATCCCGCCGGGCCGGATGCCGAAATGTCCGGCGGGCATGCCGGGCCAGTTGTGAAGGCCGTAGAACTCGTCGATGGCGAACTTTTCCAGCAGGCCGTCATTCAGCATGGCCTTGCCGCCTGCTCCACCTTCCTCGGCAGGCTGGAAGATTACGGCTACTTGGCCGTCGAAATTGCGGGTCTCTGCCAGGTACTTGGCTGCGCCCAGCAGCATGGCGGTGTGCCCGTCATGGCCACAGGCGTGCATCTTTCCTGCAATGGTCGAGGCATAGAGTTTACCGGTCTTCTCTGTTACCGGCAGGGCGTCCATGTCCGCCCGCAGCCCAATCGTCCGTCCGCTGGTATTGCTGCGGCCGTTGATGATGCCGACAACGCCGGTCTGCCCAAGCCCCGTCACGATCTGGTCGACGCCGAACTCGCGCAGCTTCTGCTCCACCATCCCCGCCGTCCGCACCACCTCGTAGAGGATTTCGGGATGGGCATGGAGATCCTGCCGCCAGGCGGCAATCTCGTCGTGGAACTCGGCGATACGGTTGATAACAGGCATAAAGCATCCAAAGCGTCTATTCTGGGTCAGTGTCGCTGCCCCAATCCGTTGCGTCAACCGTAGCATGGCTGGCGTGTCGGTGTCTTATCCGCCCGGCAGCCTTTTCCAACATTCGCGCCCCTGCTAGCCCAATATTCTGCCTGCGCGGCTTGCCCGCCTTGGCTGATTTTGCCATGACACCGGCAACTCGCCGGAGCCCTGCATGAAAATCCTGGTCGCCATCAAGCGCGTCGTCGATCACAATGTCCGCATCCGTGTCCGTGCCGATGGCAGCGGCGTCGAAACCAACGGCGTGCGCATGTCGATGAATCCCTTCTGCAAGCATGCCGTAGAGGCGGCGGTGCAGCTGAGCGAGGCAGGGCAGGGCGACGAAGTCGTCGTCGTAAGCATCGGCCCCAAGCCCAGTACCGATGTGATCCTGACCGCCCTTGCCATGGGCGCGCATCGCGGCATCCTTGTTGAAACCGACGCAGAGCTCGAGACCTTGGCCATTGCCAAGCTCCTGGCCAAAGTGGTCGCCGAGGAAAATCCGGATATCGTCCTCCTGGGCAAGCAGGCTGTGGATGACGACAGCAATCACGTCGGCCAGATGCTGGCGGCACTGACCGATCGGCCCCAGGCGACCTTTGCCTCGGTGATCAAGGTTGTGGGACAGGCCCTCGAGGTCACGCGCGAGATCGATACCGGAACCGAAACGGTCAGCATCCCCCTCCCGGCCGTGGTGACGGCGGACCTCCGTCTCAACACGCCGCGCAATGCTGCACTGCCCATGGTGATGAAGGCCCGCTCCAAGCCGCTGGCCGTCCGCGCCGCTGCCGAATTCGGCGTGGATCTCGCGCCGCGCCTCACCATCGAAAAGATATCCCCGCCCGCTGAACGTGTGGCAGGAAAGACTGTCGGCTCCCCATCCGAGCTAGCCGCCATCATCGCTGCCGAAGTGTCGCAGATGGAGGCATTGTGATGAGCGTTCTGGTTGTTGCCGACCATGACCTGGGCCAGCTCTCGCCCGCCACCGCCCGTGTGGTCCACGCGGTGAGCCAGCTGGGCACTGTGGACGTTCTCGTCCTCGGCCACGACACCACAGGTGTCGCAGAAAAGGCCTCAAAATTGGCTGGTGTCCAAAAAGTACTTTGCGCTCAATCGCTTGGCACCGCAGAAGCCGATGTTTCTGTTGTTGAGGCGTTAGCAAAAGGTTATCATATCGTAGCACAATCGGCTAACAGTTGCGGTAAGGATCGGTTACCGCGCCTCGCCGCCCGGCTCGACATCATGCCCGTGACCGACATCGTCGAAATCCTCGGCTCCAACCGTTTTGTTCGCCCCATCTATGCCGGCAATGCGCTGCAGACGGTCACCGACCCACAGCCGCGCCATCTCCTGACCATCCGCGCCAGCGCCTTCCCGCCCGCCGCCAACGGCAACGCTGCGCCCGTTGAAACCATTGATGTCCCGGTAGTTTCCGCCGCCCAACTGATTGCCACGCACCGCACCGAAAGCGACACGCCCGATCTCGCCGCCGCCCAGATCGTCGTCGGCGGCGGCGTCGCCCTCGGCTCGGCTGAGAACTTCCAACTCATTGCCCGGCTTGCAAAAAAGCTCGGCGCCGCCATCGGCGCCACCCGCGCCGCCGTCGATGCCGGCTACGCCCCCAACGATTGGCAGGTCGGCCAGACCGGCAAGATCATCGCCCCCGATCTTTACATCGCCATCGGAATATCGGGCGCCCTCCAGCACTTAGCCGGCATCCAGGGCGCCAAAAAGATCATCGCCATCAACAATGACCCCGAAGCGCCCCTGGTCAAGCTGGCCGACGTGGCGCTGATCGGTGATCTCTTCGAGCTCGTGCCTCAGCTGATCGCCGAGCTCGATCAGAAGCTGCCCTAGGCTCCAAGACATTGCAAAATAACCCCCGCGGCCTATAACAACCCCGCCTCCCACCGGAATACCTGCTCCAATGTTCGAGACCCTCTCCAAGGCCCCCGGCGACAAGATCCTGGCGCTTATGGGCGAATACGCCGCCGATCCGCGTCCCACCAAAATCGACCTCGGCGTCGGCGTCTACAAGGACGAGAAGGGCGTGACGCCCGTCATGTCGGCGGTCCGCAAGGCAGAGCAGCGCATCCTCGAAAACGAAAAGACCAAGACCTACCTTGGCATTGCCGGCAACAAAGGCTTCGGCGCGGCGGTGCTTGATCTCGCGCTCGGCGACAGTGTCGAGCGCTCCCGCGTCCGCATCGCGCAAGCCCCCGGCGGCACGGGTTCGCTCTGGGTGCTGATGCAACTGATCAACCGCGCCCGCCCCGGCGCCACCGTTTGGGTTTCGGACCCGACCTGGCCCAATCACAACCCGATTGCCGAGAATTCCGGCCTCAAGGTCCAGACCTACCCCTACTTCGATGCCGACACCCGGGGCGTCAAGTTCGATGCCATGCTGGCCTCGCTCGACAAGCTCGGCAGCGACGATGTGGTGCTACTCCATGGCTGCTGCCACAACCCGACTGGTGCCAACCTCACGCCTGCCCAGTGGGACAAAGTCGCCGAAAGCCTAGCCCGCACCGGCGCCTTGCCCTTCATCGACCTAGCCTATCTCGGCTTCGGCGACGGCCTCGAAGCCGACGCTTACGGCACGCGCAAGGTCCTTGCCGCCGTTCCAGAGGCACTTGTCGCTTTCTCCGGCTCGAAGAACTTTGGCCTCTATCGCGAGCGCGTTGGTGCTGCCATCCTCATCGCCCGCGACGCTGCGCAAGCCGACGTCACGCAGTCGCAGCTGCTCAACATTATCCGCGGTGCCTACTCGCAGCCACCCGATCATGGCGCCGAGATCATCCGCACGATCCTCGAAGATGCCGAGCTGCGCGCTGAGTGGGAATCCGAACTCAACCAGATGCGCGCCCGCATGATCGACCTGCGCGAAAAGCTCAGCGAGGCCATCCGGCAGAAGTCCAATTCCAAGGATTTCGACTTCATCGCCAGCCATCGCGGCATGTTTTCGCTGCTTGGGCTGGAAAATTCGGTAGTTGAACATCTTAAAGCCGCCAATGGCGTCTATATGATCGGCGACAGTCGCATCAATGTCGCGGGCATCCCCGAAGATCGCATCGGCGACCTTGCCGATGCTCTGCTGGCGGCCATCAACTAGCCTTTGCCCTTGCGGCAAGCCTTTGCCGTGCTACATTTTTTGCCCAACGGGCACTCTGGAGGAAGATCATGAAGTTCTTTGTCGATACCGCTGAAATCAAGGACATCAGGGAGCTCCATGACGCTGGTCTAGTCGATGGCGTCACCACAAACCCCTCGCTGATCGCCAAGTCTGGCCGCGACTTCAAGGAAGTGGTCAAGGAAATCTGCTCTGTGACTCCAGGTCCCGTCTCGGCCGAGGTTGCCAGCCTTGAATATGACGGCATGATCGCAGAGGGCGAAGTCCTGGCTGCCCTGGCCGAAAACGTCGTGGTCAAGCTGCCGCTGACCCTTGCGGGGCTCAAGGCCACCAAGACCTTCAAGGAACGCGGCATCAAGACCAACGTGACGCTCTGTTTCTCGGCCAACCAGGCGCTGCTCGCCGCTAAGGCCGGCGCGACCTACATTTCGCCTTTCCTCGGCCGCCTCGACGACATCAACCTCGATGGCGTTGAGCTGATCGAAAACATCCGCGTCATCTACGACAACTATGCTTTCGACACCGAAATCCTGGCCGCCTCGATCCGGTCGCCAAACCATGTGACCCAGGTCGCATTGGCTGGCGCTGATGTCGCCACCATCCCACCTGCCGTGATCCGCAAGCTTGCCGACCACCCGCTGACCAATGCCGGCATCGAAGGCTTCCTCAAGGATTGGGCCGGTACCGGCCAGTCGATCCTTTAGAGATCGTCAACAAGGCCGCGCCGTCGGTCCTTGTGCCAGATCAACGACTATCCGGGAGACCTCAGCGTAAAGGTGAGGTCTTCTGTCTTTATGAGGTCCCCGAATGGCCGATGTCGAACTTACCGCCGCGATTAAGTCTGCTCTTGCTGAGGTTGACATCCCCGGTGGCGGTGATCTTGCGGGCTATGCTGGCCTCTCCGACATCATCGTCACCCCGGGCGCTGTTGCCTTCGCCATAGCCGTGGCGCCCGGCATGGAAGCGGCCTTCGGCCCCGCGCGCGAACAGGCCGCCGCCGTGGCGCAACGGGTCGCCGGCACACGCAAGATCATGGTCTCCCTGACCGGCGGCAAGCCACCCGCAAAGGCCGGCGCCACCTTCTCCCACGGCAAACCGGTTCCTCCAGGGAAGACGCCGGTGCCCGGCATCAAGCACATCATCGCCGTGGGCTCGGGCAAGGGCGGTGTGGGCAAATCTACCACCGCGGTGAACATTGCCTTGGCGCTGAAGGCAGAAGGCATGCGTGTCGGAATCCTCGACGCCGATCTATATGGCCCATCTATACCCAAGCTCCTGGGGCTCGAAGGCCAGCCGGCCATCCGCGACGACGGCATCTTTTCCCCGCATGAGGCCTTCGGTCTCAAGGCTATGTCCATCGGCTCCATGCTGATCAAGGATCAAGCGGTGGTCTGGCGCGGCCCGATGGCCACCTCAGCCTTGCGCCAACTTCTCCGCGAAACGGACTGGGGCGAACTCGACATTCTGGTTATCGACCTGCCGCCGGGCACCGGCGATATCCACATCTCGCTGTTTCAGC
This sequence comes from Devosia sp., assembly GCF_036563435.1. GTDB lineage: Bacteria > Pseudomonadota > Alphaproteobacteria > Rhizobiales > Devosiaceae > Devosia. The sequence continues at coordinate 24,017 of NZ_DATCMJ010000012.1, read as the reverse complement.
AGGCGGAAGTGGACGGCGTTGTCATTGTTTCGACGCCGCAGGATCTGGCGCTGATTGATGCCAAGAAGGCCATCGACATGCTGCCGCGCTTCCAGGTTCCGATCCTCGGCCTCGTCGAGAACATGAGCTACTTCATCGCCCCGGATACCGGCGCCCGCTACGACATCTTTGGCTCCGGCGGTGCCGAGAAAGCCGCGGCTAGCCTGAACATTCCATTCTTAGGCTCTATTCCGCTGGTGATGTCGATCCGGGAGAGATCGGACGCAGGGGTGCCCCCCGTCGCCTCCGCGCCAAAGGAGCCTGAGGCACAGGCGTTCCGCGCTGTTGCCCGGCAGATTCTGCGGAATACGCCGCAAATCCGCAGCTGAGTATTCACTGCAATCGATTGCATGAGCCTAAAACCTGCGCTATTCCCGTCCTCAGGGACGGCGGGAGGCCGAGGGGCGGACATGTTCACAATCGATCGCAAGGACTTCGGTCCGGGTTTTACCTTTGGCGTGGCGACGGCCGCTTATCAGATCGAGGGTGGCCAGCGCGATGGTCGCGGCCCCTCCATCTGGGACAGCTTTTCGGCTACGCCCGGCAATGTCCAGAATGGCGACACCGGGCGGAACGCTTGCAACCATTATGAGCTCTGGCCGCAGGATCTCGACCTAATCCGCGATGGCGGGTTCGATTCCTACCGCTTTTCCTTCTCCTGGCCGCGCCTGATCCCGGAAGGGACGGGCGCTGTGAACCACGCCGGCATTGATTTCTATGACCGGCTGGTTGACGGCATGCTCGAGCGCGGCATCAAACCCTATGCCACCCTTTACCATTGGGACTTGCCCTCCGCACTGCAGGACCGTGGCGGGTGGATGAACCGCGACATTGCTGGCTGGCTGGCCGACTATGCTGCCCTCATCGCCGACAAGTTCGGCGATCGGCTGGCCGCAACCGCAACCATCAACGAACCATGGTGCGTCGCCTTCCTCAGCCACTATCTGGGTATCCATGCGCCGGGCTACCGCGACATGCGTGCTGCTGCCCGTGCCATGCACCACGTACTCTTCGCACATGGAACGGCTATCGACGCCCTGCGTGCCGGCGGCGCCAAGAACCTGGGCATCGTTCTCAATCTCGAGAAGTCGGAAGCCGCCACCGACGCGCCAGAAGACGTCGCTGCCATGAACATGGGCGACGCCATCTTCAACCGTTGGTACCTGGGCGGTGTGCTCAAGGGTCAGTATCCCCAAGAGGTCACCGACTGGTTGGGTAGTCACCTGCCGCAGGGCTATGAGAAGGACATGGAGGTTGTCTCCCGTCCTCTTGATTGGTTGGGAATCAACTACTATACCCGCGGCCTCTACAAGGCCGGCAAGCCAGGCGGGCCGCCGGCAGAGCAGGTCAAGGGGCCGCTTGAAAAGACCGACATCGGCTGGGAGATCTACCCTCAGGGGCTTGAGGATCTGCTTGTCCGCGTTTCTCGCGACTACACCAAGATCCCGCTCTACGTCACCGAGAACGGCATGGCAGAAGTAGAAGGTGACGACGACCCACGCCGCATCCGCTACTATGACGATCATCTCAAGGCTGTGCTTGCTGCGCGGGAAAAGGGAGCCGACGTGCGGGGCTACTTCGCCTGGTCGCTGCTCGACAACTACGAATGGGCAGAGGGCTACAACAAGCGCTTCGGCATCGTTCACGTCGATTATGAGACGCAGATGCGTACGCCCAAGTCGAGCTACCGCGCCTTTCAGGGCATGTTGCACAACACGCGTTAGGAACCCGATAGGCTGGTGAACATTATGAGAACATCTCTAGCGGAGTTCTCTTATGTCCAACAGCAATCCCAAGGTTACGCCGAGCGAACACTCGAACCTGGAAAAGGATCCGGACGACTGGACGACCGGCGATGATCCCATGACCGATGCCCAGGCTTCCTACCTGAAGACTCTCTCAGAGCAGGCAAACAAGCCGGACAGTTTCGCGGAGGACCTGAGCAAGGCCGAAGCATCGAAGCGGATTGACGCATTGCGGGCGGAACTCGGTCTCTGATCGTCCATTCCTCTCTGGCCGCACCGGTGCTACCACCCGTTGACACTGCCAGGAGTTGCCCATGTCCGCCGTGACCATGATGACTGAGCCCCATCGCGAAACGGAAAAGGTGGTAGATCGGGACTGGTGGCGGGGAGCGGTGATCTACCAGATCTATCCGCGCTCGTTCCAGGACCAGAATGGCGACGGCATCGGCGATCTCGCCGGCATCACCAGCCGGCTCGACTATGTTGCCGATCTCGGTGTGGATGCCATTTGGCTGTCGCCGGTCTTCACCTCGCCGATGAAGGATTTCGGCTACGACGTTTCCGACTACCGCGGCATTGATCCGAGCTTCGGCACGCTCGAAGATTTCGACCATCTGGTACAGAAGGCCCATTCCCTGGGCCTAAAGGTCATCATTGATCAGGTGATCAGTCATTCTTCCGACCGGCATGCTTGGTTTGCCGAATCGCGGCAGAACCGCACCAATGCGCGCGCCGATTGGTATGTCTGGGCTGATCCCAAGCCCGACGGCACCCCACCCAACAACTGGCTGTCGATTTTCGGTGGCTCGGCCTGGCAGTGGGACTCCCGGCGCATGCAGTATTACATGCACAACTTCCTGGTCTCCCAACCCGACCTCAACTTCCACAATCCCGAGGTGCAGGATGCGCTCTTGAGCGACATGCGCTTCTGGCTTGAGCGGGGTGTCGATGGTTTCCGCCTAGACACCGTGAACTTCTATTTTCACTCGCCCGGTCTTGAATCCAATCCCGTCGTCAAGCCTGAGGACTTCAACGCATCCACCGCACCGGCGGTAAATCCCTACAATTTTCAGGAGCATCTGTTCGACAAGTCGCGGCCGGAAAACCTCGATTTCCTGAAGCGCCTGCGCGCAATGATGGATGAGTATCCGGGCACCACAACTGTGGGCGAAATCGGCGACAGCCAGCATCAGCTCGAAGTCATGGCCCAATATACGTCAGGTGATGACCGGCTCCATATGGCCTACACCTTCGACTACCTTGGCGGTGAATTCTCGGCCCAGCACTTCCGCAAGTCCATTGCGGCCACCGAGGTGAGTGCACCCGATGGCTGGATCTGCCTGGCCTTCTCCAATCACGACGTGGTTCGCCACGTTAGCCGTTGGGCGGCGCATGGCCAGGAGGCGACCTTCACCCGTCTCGCCGCCACGTTGATCCTCGCCATGCGCGGGTCGGTCTGCCTCTACCAGGGCGAGGAATTGGGCCTCAAGGAGGCCGAGCTGTCCTTCAACGACCTGGTGGATCCCTACGGCATCGAGTTCTGGCCTGAATTCAAGGGCCGCGATGGCTGCCGCACGCCCATGGTTTGGCAGGCCCATGTCCGAAACGGAGCCTTTTCAACGGCAGAGCGCACCTGGCTGCCTGTTCCGGCGGAACATCTCACCTCTGCTGTGGACAGCCAGCACGGGGTTGAAGGATCAGTGCTGGAATTCTATCGAGCCCTCCTGGCTTTCCGTAAGCAGCATCCGGCGCTGATCAAGGGCCGCATCGAACTCATGGAGGCCGAAGGGGATGTCCTCGCCTTTGTTCGTGACGACGGGACCGAGCGCCTGCTCTGCGTGTTCAACATGGGCGCAACTTCTGCAGAATTCACGCTGCCGGAGGGCATGGCGCCGGTAAGTGCCGGCTGCCCGGGTGTGACCGCGGCGGTGATCGAAGGCGAGATCGATCTCGAACCATTCGGCGCTTACATCGGTACGCTTTAGCCATCCGTCGCCTGGTGTCAGGCCGAAGCTTCGAGGTCTGGCAGACGTGCGCCCACCAAGGCACGCGTCATCGGGTGCTGCGGTGCGGCAAAAATCTGCTCAGGTTGGCCCTCTTCGACGATCCGGCCCGCCTCCATCACCAGCACCCGGTCTGCCATGGCCGCCACCATGTCCAGATCGTGACTGATGATGAGGTAGGTAAGGCCGAACTGAGCCTGTAGTCGCGCCAGCAGAGCCAGCACTTCGCCGCGTACCGAGACGTCCAGCGCCGACACGGGCTCATCCAGCACCAAAAGCCGCGGCCTGGTGACAAGAGCACGCGCAATGGCGAGGCGCTGGCGCTGGCCGCCGGAAAACTCATGCGGATAGCGGTCGAGCATAGCCTGGCCGAGGCCCACCGCCTCCACAACTTCCACTACTCGGGCGTGCCGCCCCTCAGGCGGCAGATGCGGCTCTAACCGCAGCGGCTCGCCAAGCGAATCCTTGATAGTGAGCCGCGGATTGAAGCTCCCGAACGGGTCCTGAAAGACCAACGACAGGTCGCGCCGCAGCTCTTGCGGCAGGTCGGACCCATGGTAGGTCACACCGCGTAGGCGCATGAAGCCGCTCGTTGCGCGGTCCAGTCCCACAACAATCTTGGCGAGCGTGGTCTTGCCGCAGCCCGAGGGGCCCACCAGTGCGAGGCACTCACCCTCTGCGATGGTGAACTGCACGGTGTCGACAGCCCTCAAGGGTCGTCCGTCCCACATCAGGAAACCGCCTTGGCGGTAGTCCCGAGTAACCTCGGCCACATCTAGGAGGGGCGTGCCCTTGCCACTCCGCTGCTGCGACCGCGGCGCGAAGCGCGATGCGGCAACGAGCTTTCGCGTGTAGTTCTGGCGTGGGGAGGCGAACACCGCGCCGGTAGTGCCGCTTTCCACCAGCTTTCCGGCATGCATCACGGCCACGCGGCTACACAGTCGGGCCACGGCCTTGAGGTCGTGGCTGATAAAAAGCAGGGCCATCTGCCGTCGTTCGCAAATATCTGCGATGAGGTCGAGCACCTTGGCCTGAGTAATAAGGTCCAGTGCCGACGTTGGCTCGTCCGCAATCAAGAGATCGGGTTGACCAGCCAGAGCGATGGCAATCATCACCCGCTGCCTTTGTCCGCCAGAGAGCTGGTGCGGGTAGCGTGCGGCATGCTCGGGCGCCAAGCCCACCTCGGCAAGCAGTCCTTCCACGGCGGGAAGCGGAGTAGCCTCTCGGCTGTTGAGCTGAATCACCTCGTTGATCTGCCGTCCGACGCGCATGAGCGGATTGAGCGCGGTCATCGGCTCCTGGAAGACCATGCCGATGCGCCGGCCTCGGAGGCGAGCCATTTCGTGTTCTTGGCGGGGGAGGGGCTGCCCGTCCAGGTTGATCGTACCGGTGGCGGTGGCGCCTTCCGGAAGCAAGCCAGCGATAGCCAGTGCGGTCACCGTTTTACCCGAGCCGCTTTCCCCCACGATACCGAACCGTTCGCTTCGGCCCACTGAGAAGGCGACGCCGGAGACGACTTCCAGGGGTCCAAAGCGGACGGAGAGATTTGAAACATCAAGCAAGGACATTGGACCTGCTCTGCCTCAGCCTGGGGTCGATCGCGTCGCGCAGCCCGTCGCCGGCAAGATTGAGCGCCATGACGATCAGCACGATGGCCGAACCCGGTACCAGCGTCAGCCATGGATGCACCAGGAACATTCCCTGCGCCTCCCGCAGCATCAGTCCCAGACTCGTGTCCGGTGCTTGGGTGCCAAGCGCGATATAGGAAAGGCCTGCCTCGGAAAGGATGCCCAGTGACATCTGGATGGTCCCCTGTACGATCAGCAGGCTCATGATGTTGGGGAGAAGGTGCCGCCAGGCAATCATGGCGTTGCCCAGCCCGGTCAGCCGCGCGGCTGCGACGAAATCGAGCTTGGCGATGCTAAGCGCACCGCCCCGCGCCACCCGGGCAAAAACGGGAATATTGAAGATGCCGATCGCCACGATTGCATTGATCGATCCCGGCCCCGCCAAGGTGGTGATCAGGATCGCGACGATCACCGCCGGAAAGGCAAAGATGAAGTCGGACAGGCGCAGGACCAGCCATTCCACCGCGCCGCCCCAGATCACGGCCGCCAGTCCCAAGGGAACGCCGATGCCCATGCCGATGAAGACGGCGATAGCCGCAACCAGAAAACTGGTCCAGGTGCCCGCCATAACCAGCGAAGCCATGTCACGCCCCAGATTGTCGGTGCCCAGCCAATGCTCCGCAGAAGGGCCGAGAAAGCGGCGACCGATGTCGATTTGATCGATCGGAAAGGGTGTCCATACGAGGGAGGTCAAACCCAGCAGAAGAAACGCCAATGCTCCACAGAGACCGACCATCAGGCTGGGATGAGCGAGGAACCGTCTCATGCGCCACTCCCCTGACGCAGCCGCGGATCGACCAGGGCATAGGTTAGATCGGTGAGGAGCATGGTTGCCGTGATAGCCACGACGAGGATCATTGTCGCTCCCCGGACCAGGACAAGATCGCGTTCGGAGATGGCTGTGAAGATAAGCCGCCCAAGACCGGGCAGGTAGAAAACATTCTCCACAATGATGGTGCCGGCGATGAGGAAAGCGAACTGCAGGCCAAGGATGGTGAGGACCGGCAGTAGCGCGTTGCGCACACCATGCCGCCATACGGCTTCGCCCATGGTCATACCCTTGGCTCGGGCAGTACGGATATAGTCCTGCCCGGTGACATCGACCAATGCGGTGCGCATCACCCTCGCCAGTATGGAGGCCTGGGGCAGGGCCAGTGCAAGACCCGGCAGGATCAACCCGCGCATTGCTGCGGCCGGATCTTCCTGCCAGGGGATGAAGCCGCCGGTCGGCAACCACCGAAGGGTGACAGCAAACAAAAGCGTCAGCAACATGCCGAACCAGAAGCCGGGTATTGCGATACCCGTCTGCGCCAGCAGCATCACCGCCGTATCGAGCGCCTTGCCGCGTCGCCGTGCCGCGAGAATGCCAACGGGCAGACCAACCAGTACGGAGACGAGCATAGCCAGGAGAGCGAGCGGCAGCGTCACGCCCAGCCGGTTCCAGATCAGCTCGCCGACGGGCGCCCGCTGCGTGTAGCTGAGGCCAAAATCGCCACCGAGCATGCCCCAAATCCAGTCGAAGAAGCGCTGATGTGCTGGCACATCGAGGCCGAGTTGGACGCGCAGGCGCTCCACCGATTCTGGCGTGGCATTGATACCGAGAATGAACTGCGCCGGGTCGCCCGGCAGAAGGTCGAGCAGCCAGAAGATGACTGCCGCTGCAACCAGCAGGGTCGCAGCGAAGCCAAGGAACCGGCGCAGGGCGAACACGATCATGCGGCAGCTCGATTGAGGAGCTTCACGGCCGATCCGCTAGTCTTTTCACTCGGTCCAGCGGATGTCGCGCAGCACAAGCCCTTCGATGGGCGAGTCCTTCCACATGCCGGTGAGCTTGCTGTTCCAGACACCGGTTTGCGGCAGCTGGAAGAGGTAGCCATTAACGGCATCCTTGGCCAAGATCGTCTGCGCCTCGATGGCAAGTTCCTTGCGCTCGGCCTCGTCGGTCGTGCCATTCAGCGTGTCGATCAGAGCCTGGAATTCGGGATTGTCGTAGCCGAAGTAGTAGTCCGGGTTGGTATAATTTCCAATGTCGAACGGCTCAACATGACTAATGATCGTCAGATCAAAGTCCTTGTTGGTGTAGACATCCTCCAGCCATTGGGCGAATTCCACATTGATCAATTCGAGCTTAATGCCGACTTCAGCAAACTGGCTGGCGATGATCTGGCCGGAAAGCTTGGCATAGGCAAGTGGCGGCAGCTTGAGGGTCGCAGTGAACCCCTCCGGATAACCCGCCTCGGCAAGGAGCCGCTTGGCTGCCTCAACATCATGAGGGTAGGTCTCGGTCAGGTCGACATAGTAGGGATTGTGTGGCGCAAAGGCGCTGCCGATGGGCGTGCCGTAGCCATAGGTTGCTCCGTCAATGATGGCCTTCCGATCCAGAGCATGCGCCATGGCTTGGCGCACCTTTGGATTGTCGAAGGGAGGCTTGCGGTTATTGGTGCCGAGGATGGTTTCGCCTTCGGTCGTGCCGGCCAGAATTGTGAACTGTGGATTGCCTTCGAACACGCCGAGGGCTTCCTGGCCGAAGTTGTTGGTGCCATCCACATCGCCTGCCAAAAGGGCGTTGGTCAGCGTGGCGGTGTCGCCGATGAAGACATAGGTCGCGCGGCTGAGGTGGACCGGCTCGCCCCAATAGGGTGAATAGGCCTCAAGGATTACCCGGCTGCCCTTGTCCCACTGGACGAATGCGAAGGGACCCGTGCCGATCGGCTGGTTGGCATTGTCAGCGGCACTTTCGGGCGCCACGATCACGGCGTCGCCCCGACCAAGATCAAACAGGAAGCGGCCGATCGGGCGCTCCAGAGTTATCTCGACAGTCAACGGGTCCACGACAGTCAGGGTCGAGATCGGCTCGAAGAACTCGCGATGGGCGTTGACGCTGTCTTCGGCCACAATCCGGTCAAAGGTAAACTTGACGTCTTCGGCATCGAAGGTGCTGCCGTCGTGGAACGTCACGCCATCATGGAGCTTGAAGCGGTAGGTCAGCCCGTCCTCGGAAATGGTCCAGCTTTCGGCGAGCCCCGGCTGTACCGCGCCGGTCTCATCGATGCGGGTCAGCCCTTCAAAGACATTCTGGTAGACAACGATGTCGATGGCCTCGGCGGCACCTGCCGTCGGATCGAGAGTGGGTGGCTCGAGTGCAACGCCGATGCGGACCTCGGTCGGCTGTGCCCAGGCTGCGCTGGCGAGCGCCGTGCTGAGGGCCAATGCCAGTGCCGTTGCCTTGGTGATCTTGTCCATGGTCCATCCCCGACTGAGCGCTCTTGCGCGTTTTTCTCCCAGTAACATGGGCAGCGAGCTTCTGGTAATACTTTCCTGCATTGCGGCGATGCACGGAATGGTTGTGCCTCCGATCTTATAGATCAGAGCTGAGACGCAAACGTTTACTCGCTGCGCCCATCGGACGAGGAGCTCTCCACAAGCTCTGCCGGAATGATCATGGTGAACAGCATGCCCTGTTCCCCTGCTGGATCGACGGAGAGGGAGAAGGCGTTCACTGCCAAAAGCGAACGTGTAAGCGCCAGGCCAATGCTGGAGCGCACCGGCACCATCATCTGCCCATCGCGCCCCGGACCGTCACGGAACACCACAAAGCGTTCCGCCATGTCCACAGCATTATTGGAACTGTCGCGCACGTGGACAGCGATGCTGCCGTCATCTTCCCTATGTGCCGAGATCACCACGCCGCCGCCGGTGGGCGTTTGGTCGATTGCGCTGGCAAGGAGGTTCAGCACGGCCTGCGCAAGCGAGGCGCGGTCGGCAGTGACGCGTGGCAGTGTTTCCGAAATCGCGTTGCGTACGATCACTCGCGCGCCGCTCGCTTGCTGACGAATGCGAAGGACACAACTTTCGAGGAGGCTGGTCAGGTCGATGCTGGCTCGTTGCGGCAGATAACGGCCGTCTCGCAGCCTCGCGTAATCGTCGAGTTCATCAACAAGGGCAGCGATTTCTTGGCCAGCCGTGGTGATATCCTGCGCGTAAGTCTCGAAGCGCTCCTGACTGCCAGCGCCGAAGGCCTCGGAGCGGATCATGTCGGCAAAGCCGATGATGGTGTTGAGTGGTCGCCGAACGCCGCGGCTAATGCGCGCCAGAAGCGCCGGATCAGCCTCCGTCCCTGCAGGCAGCCTTGCAGGCGCCATGTCACGAGCGCGAACAAAGCCGAAATAGCCGGTCACCACCCCTGCCTGGCCTTGGGCAAAGAGCGCGATCTCGCTCTGGCCGGCAGCAGCACGCAGGCTCAGGCACGGGCGGGCAGTTTCCGCGAACCGCGCCGGCCGCTCCAGGAATTCGCGCAAAGCAGAAAGATCCGAGGCGCTGACGAGGCTCGAAAGCGCCTTGCCCTCGAGCATGCCCTTGCCGCCCAAAAGTTCGACGCCCCGCTGGCTGCCCGCGCTGATCACACCCTGCCGGGTCGCTTCGAAATAGCCGTCACCCCGAAGGTCCGCGAAGCTGCGCGCAAACGCGGCCACGGCTCCTTCATGGCTGGTGCGCACTTCGGTAGCGCTAGCCGACAGCATCAGCGCCGGCTTGCCCTGCCACGAAATCGACTGCAGGCGAGCCGTTACCGGCACCAGTGTCCCGTCCCGCTGCACCAGGTGATTAACTGGCCCGGCATCATCGCCACCGTCGGGCCCGGCGGACGGAAAGACGGCGGCGAGCCCCGCCGAGCGGAGGCTTTCCACTGACGGATAGCCCACCATCTCCGTGATGGCACGATTGGCAAACAGCACCTGCTGGTCGCGGAACACCAGGATGCCGAGCGGCAGCCGGTTCAGCACCAGCGTCTCCCCGCCGAGGTTGATCAGGGCGCCGCCGCTACGTGGGGTTTCAGCAGGCACGGGCGCTGCTGGTTCGCCAACCCGGTCGGTCAGTATCCGCGCGAGCTCATCAAAATTGTAACGCGATACACGCTCCACGGCCTCCGGATCGGCGGGTGGGGCCGGGGGAGGGATGATCTCAGCGGCAGGAGCCTGCTCGAGGTCAGAATCCGGTGCGGGCACCTGATCAACGTGGGCAGGGGAAGTTGGTGCGGGTGGCAGGTCCGGCGCTTCCAATTCGTCCTGGGGCGCTTCGGACCTGTCGTCTGGCTCGACAATTTCCATCGCCAGCGAGGGTGGTGGTGCGTCGTCTGCCGCTGTCAACGGCGTGAAAAGTGCCTCATCAGCCGCCAAGCGGTCGACCAGTAGACTGAGCCGGCTTGGCGCTGGAGGAGGAGCAACCTCTTGCTCATGGTCGGGAGCAGCAGAACGTTCTTCCAAGTTTGTTGCTAGCAAATCAGGCACTGCCTTTTCAGGCGATGTTGCCTCTTCCTGCTCCGACTCCTGCCAGTTTGCCAGCTCTTGTTCGATGAGGGGCTCGGCGTCCGAGGATCCGCCAGAGGGCTGTTCGGCCTTTGCGTGCTCCGGCTCATCCTGCGCACCAGCAGCCTCTTGGTGAGCAATTGGTTGCTCCGGCTCCGTCTGGTGTTCGTCACGCACTTCAGGCTGATCATGCGCTGACTGAACTAAGTGTTCTGCGACCGTTGCTGCGGGCTCGCTGTCGGTGGCAAGAAGCTCTGGCTGGCGCGTCTCAACCGCAGGTGTGTCCTGCTGCGACTTGGCGGCCTGGATGATCTCGTCGGCGATGGGATCGACGCCGACAATCAGCAGTGCCGTCTGCCCGTCTTCCCACGTCAAGGGCGTTGTGGCGCAGGTGCTCGAGACCGGCTTTTCGCCGGCCAGAAACTGGATCCGCGCCAAGCTTGTGCGGCCGACGGAGCCGAGACGGATATTGCGCGCGACCTGCCCCTTAATGGGAACAGCAGGAGCCATGAGCTTGAGCCCATGTTTTTTCAGCTTGGCGTTGAGGAGCGGGGCAGCGCCGTTGTGCCAGAGCAGTTCCTGGCCGTCCGCGGACCAGAGCCATGCCGGGCGCGAGTCCTCGGCGTGCTGCAGCACGCGGCGGGCGCTCGGTGATGTGCTCCAGTCGGCATCCATATACGCTCAACACTCCACTACGGATGCGGAACCGTCGTGCCATTCCGGCACAACTTTCGCGGCAAACTTAAGGTTTCTTCAATATAGCGAGCGGCGTTGCCGGTCCAGTGGAGGGCCCAGGGTCGCCTGGCAGTTCCTTTGAGATGGTTAAGCCGGCCACTTGCACTGGAGTCATCCACAGGCAAAATCACGGCTTGTCATTGCCGGCAACTCGCCCTATGTTCCGCCCGCTTTCGGGACGCGCTTCGAGCCCTCCCTTGCAGAGCATTGCCGCCTTAGCTCAGTTGGTTAGAGCGCTAGATTGTGGATCTAGAGGTCCCCCGTTCGATCCGGGGAGGCGGTACCACTCCCTTCCTCATTGAGCTATTCGCAGCGCCGAGATGTTTGCGGCGATCTTGGCAAAGGCGGCGGTGAGTTCGCTGCTATTGTTGGTCAGCAACGCATACTCCGCCTTGCTTGCGCAGTAAGTGAGAAGCTTTTGAGCGGCACTGCCGGTAGTAATACCGAAGCCGACGGTGAAGATCTCTATGCTCTGAGTTTTCTTCATGGCGTCGCAATAAGCACGGGCCTGCGTGTAAGCGTCGCCATTGTGAGCGTCACAGTTGATCTTCTCGGAATCATTGCCGCTACCGCTTGTCGAATTTCGCGCGATTACGCCATTACAGTGTACCGTGTTGAAGTCGCCATCCGTCATGATGATGGCTGCCTTGAACACCTTCGGGTCTTTGTAATTCGACGGTGCATTGTTTGGCCACAGGTAGCCGAGATTGGGTGACAGCATGTGCCATGCCCAAACGATCCCCAATTGACCGGCCGTTGAACCTTCGACGTCAAAGGCATTGATGGCATTGGTCAGGGCAGTTTTGTCAGCCGTAAGCGGCACGATCCTATTCGCGACGCAAGGGTTGTTGGAAGCGGGGTAGTTGCGTCCAGCAAAGGTGGTGGTGAACGCGGCATCTGTTGCCGCATTGGCGGCCCGTTCGGTGACGCAACTCGTCACGGCGAAGGTTTGCCAGCCGCCGGTGGCGGTGGCGAACCGATAATAGGTGCAGGTTTCGGCGGCGCTCTGCCAGGTGCAGTGCAGGTTGCCAGTTCCAGTCGTGTAGCTGCGCCTGTCGGCGTCGCCACCCGCGGCAGACCCAAGCAGGACCAACGTGTCCGTTGTGACGCTGCCGATTTGGAAGGTCTTGTTGTTGAGACCCGTCATGCCGCCGACATTGGTCACATGGATATATTCACCGTTGCTGAAGCCGTGTTTCGCCGAGGTAACCTTGACGTCGCAACCGGGGTAGAGACACTTTATGATCCTGGCGCTTCGCGTGTAGTCGTTCTTCGGACGCTCATTGGTGCCGGCAAGCTGGAAGCTGTTCGTCTTTGAATTGGTGACCTGAAACGGCCGGGCATTAACTGAACTGACCGATACGTTCCAAAGGTACACCCAATCATCATTGGCGTAGCCGTGGTTGGTGGAGGCGATCGTGACGAGGCCGTTGGAGAATTCTGCTGTAACCGCCTTCTCCGCCCCACTTGTCCATTCCAACTTCGACAATGGCTTGGCTGCACGCTCGGGGCCCCGGATACTAGCCTGATAAGGAGCGACGTTGACAGCCTGGGAGTAGGGTACAAGCGCCATGCGCGACTTGTTCTGCGTTTGGTCGTTCTGAACGATCGAGTTCACGAAGGTTTTTGCCGCCGCCTGGAGGTCGGCGATGCGTGTCCCTGACATTGAGCCAGTGATGTCGAGCGCCACCGCAACTTCGATGTCCAGCGCGCCACGAACGGCTTCGGAACTGAAGGACGCGGTAAGCTCCTGTATGCCGACCAGGCGAACGAAGTTCGTGGCGGTCGTGAACTCTCCGCTCAGGAACAGTGATCCTCGCGCCTGGTCGATGCGGATGCCATCGACTTTGGCGCTGATGCTGGCGTCGCCAATCTGCTTGAGCACAAGGTCCTCAGCGCGTTCGAGGATGTCGGCCTGCTTGTAGTCTTTCTTGGTGATTTCGGGCTGCAAGGCCAGAGCCGCAGCGTCGAGTGCGATCTGGGCGCGGTTGCGGGTCTGCTCCAGCGCGACATAGTCGACCACCGCCCCGCCCATGGCGACGAGAACGATCGCCATAAGCCCGAAGATCACGGCAAAGACGCCGCTTTCGTCACGGCCGAAACGGCGGAGCAGGGAGGTAAAACGCATCAGTCGACCCATGGGTTCTCGGCCCCGGATGGAGCATGCCTAATCTGCGGGAAAATCCTTAGGAAAGGACCACCACCTTGGTGTTGAGTTTTACGCGATCATAGAGATCGATGACGTCGGCATTGATCATGCGGATGCAGCCTGAGGAGACGTTCTGCCCAATGCTCCAGGGCTCTGTCGTGCCATGGATGCGGTAGAGCGTGGAACCGAGGTATAGCGCACGTGCACCAAGCGGATTGCCGGGTCCGCCTTCCATGTGACGCGGCAGATCGGGACGGCGGCGCAGCATTTCTGCAGGCGGTGTCCAGTTCGGCCATTCGGCCTTGCGGGTGACGCGATGCGTGCCGCTCCATTCGAAGCCGGACTTGGCCACGCCGATGCCATAGCGCAGTGCTCTTCCGTCGCCGAGCACGAAGTAGAGAAAGTGGGAGCGTGTATCGACAACGATCGTGCCGCTGCGCTCGCTGGTGGGATAGGTCACGATCTGGCGCAGAAAGACCGGATTGACCTGCGTGTTGGCCTGCAACTGCAGCGCATGCCGTGGACTATGCTGGACGACGGTGACGCCCGGCGGCGGCGCAAAACGCCAGCCGGGCCGCAAGCCCTGCGCTCCGGCGGGGGTGAGAGCGGAAAAGGTCATCAGCAGGGCCAGCAGTGCCGCGCTGGTCGTCTTAATCGGGGTCATGACAGTGTGCACCTGTGTTGCTCGAAGCGGCTGGTGCGGGATAGTGCCATCGATGAGCCCAATAGGCGGTGAAGCGAAATAGTTAGGTCGTTGATAAAGCTCATGGTTAGCGCTCCGCTAAGAGCTGGGATAATTTCGGTCCATGTCCACTGAGTCTCCCAACGACGGTCTGCCGCGCTGCCCCTGGGCAGGCGACGATCCGCTTTACCGCCACTATCATGATCGCGAATGGGGCCGACCCGTCACCAGCGATACACGGCTGTTCGAGAAGATCTGCCTCGAAGGTTTCCAATCTGGTCTTTCCTGGATCACCATCCTGCGCAAGCGTGAGCGTTTCCGTGAAGTCTTCCATGGCTTCGACATCGCCAAGGTTGCAGCCATGACCGAGGCAGACATCGAGCAGTTGCTGCTCGATCCAGGGATCATCCGCCACCGCGGCAAGATCTCGGCCACCATCAACAATGCGCGTCGCGCGCTTGAACTGCAGCGGGAGTTCGGGTCGCTTGCCGCATATTTCTGGCGCTTCGAGACCAAGCCCGAGCATCGGCCGGACGATCTTAGCTGGGAGAGCCTGCGCCGGCTGGCGCAGACGGAGGCTTCGCAACGCCTCAGCAAGGACCTGCGCAAGCGTGGCTTTGCCTTTGTCGGGCCGACCACCTGCTACGCCTTCATGCAGGCCATGGGCCTGGTGAACGATCATGTCGAAGACTGCTTCTGCCGCGGCGAGGTCGAGCAGGAGCGCCAGGCCCTAGTGCGGCCAAAGTAGCTGTTGCCGGGCAGCAACACTTCTCGGCAGCTGCGTCATCCCGCCACAGGCAGGGTTGCGGATCACGGAATCGCGAGCTAGAAGCACCACGTCCACAATGCCAACCCGAGGGAGGCACATACATGACAGCTATGTTTGTACTCCGCCAGGGTCCCACTCTCCGACATCGCCGCAAAGCCTAGGGCTTTAGCCTCCTTGTCGCCCTTCGGCACTCCTGTGCCGTGGACATCCTAGCTCCCAAACCGTGACGTGCTGAAACCGGGTCGTTTCTCGTCCGGAATCCGCACATCCCTTCAACCAACAAAGGCCGGATCGTGCTTTGGCGCGCCGGAACATACCATGTCTCATGAAAGTCTCGCCGAGCGCAGCGTGGCACTGCGACTTGAGTTCTCCATTGCCGACGCCGTTTACCAGCGCGGCCTGCTGTCCGTGCTCGCCGCGGCTATCGGTGCCTGGTGGAACCGCCCAAGGCTGCCGCCGAACCTGCCGGCAAACCTGCGGGCCGATCTGGGCTTGTCTCCAGTCGCCGGCACCGCCCATTGGCTCAATATCCGCAACCAGTCCACCATTCCGGACCCGCTGCGGAGACCCAGCATGTAAGGCGGGGGAGGCCGGGCCAGTCCCGGTCTCCCCAAACCCGCCGGAGGGCGCAAGCTGTTGTTTCCCTGCCAGCGATCCGCTAACAACACCGCGACTTCTCAGGACGTTCAGATGACCGAAAAGACCAAGCTGATCGCCGCGCGCTTGCCCCGCGGTTTCGAAGACCGCACGCCGGGTGAGATCGCCGCCGTCGGTGCCATGATCGACACGATCAGGAAGGTCTACGAGCGCTATGGCTTCGATCCGGTCGAGACGCCTCTGCTCGAATATACCGAAACGCTGGGAAAGTTCCTGCCCGACACCGACCGGCCCAATGCCGGCGTCTTTTCGCTGCAGGACGATGACGAGCAGTGGATGAGCCTGCGCTACGACCTCACGGCCCCGCTCGCCCGCCACTTCGCCGAAAATTTCGAGACGCTGCCCAAGCCCTATCGCTCCTATCGGCAGGGCTATGTGTTCCGCAACGAAAAGCCTGGTCCCGGACGCTTCCGGCAGTTCATGCAGTTCGACGCCGATACGGTGGGGGCCGGTGGCCCGGAAGCCGACGCCGAAATGTGCATGATGATGGCCGACGTCATGGATGCGCTGGGCCTCCAGGGCCAGTATGTGGTGCGCGTCAACAACCGCAAGGTCCTCGACGGCGTGCTTGCCACGGCAGGCGTTGCCACCGAAGAACAGAAGCTCACCGTCCTGCGCGCCATCGATAAGCTCGACAAGTTCGGCACCGAAGGCGTCAAGCTGCTCCTTGGCGCTGGACGCAAGGACGAGAGCGGCGACTTCACCAAAGGTGCAGGACTGTCCCCCGAGCAGATCGAGCCAATCCTTGCCTATGTCGAGAGCGGCACGCCTGCCGCTGGCGTGGAGCGCGGCAGCAATGCCCATGTCGTTTCCACCATCAACGCGCTGGCCGGGCTGATCGGAGGCTCCGAGACTGGCCTGGCCGGTGTGCAGGAACTGGCCGCCATCTTCGGCCTTGTCAGCGCCGCGGGCTTCGGCGGGCGTGTGATCCTCGATCCGTCGGTGGTGCGTGGCCTTGAATACTATACCGGCCCCGTCTTCGAGATCGAGCTGACCTTCAAGGTTCAGAACGAAAAGGGGCAGGACGTGGTCTTCGGCTCTGTCGGTGGCGGCGGTCGTTACGATGGGCTGGTCTCCCGCTTCCGTCGTGAGCCGGTCCCCGCAACTGGCTTTTCCATAGGCGTCTCCCGTCTTGCCAACGCGCTCAAGCTGACCGGCAATCTCGGTGCCGTGGAGCCCGCTGGTCCTGTCGTTGTCCTTGTCATGGACAAGGAGCAGATGGCTGGCTACCAGGCCATGGTAGCAGAGCTGCGCCAAGCGGGGATAAGAGCCGAGATGTTCCTGGGAAACACCAAGAACTTCGGCAAGCAGGTCGCCTATGCCGACAAGCGCAATTCGCCCATCGTGATCATCGAAGGGTCCCAGGAGCGCGAGCAAGGAATCCTGCAGATCAAGGACCTGATCGCCGGCAAGGAGGCTGCTGCGGCCATCACCGACAATGCCGAGTGGAAGGCTGCCCGGCCCGGACAGTTCGAGATCAAGCGCGAAGACCTGGTTTCCGCCGTGCAGAAGCTGCTGAGCGAGCAATGAGCGGGGCCGCCCTTCGCCGCGCCCATCTCGAGGCTCTGGTGGAAGCGCAGGGCGCAACCCGCGCCACGCCGCCCCTGCTGCTTCCGGCTGACCCCTATTTCGACCTTGCCGGCGAGGAGTTCGGCCGCCGCCTGCTGCTGACAAGCGACACGGCGGGCGCCGAATACTGCCTTCGGCCCGATTTCACACTGCCCATCGTGCGGGCCTATATCGAAAATGGAGTCGGCGAGCCGGCCGCCTTTTCCTATATGGGCCCGATTTTCCGCCAGCGCGAAACGGGCGCGGCCGAGTTCGACCAAGCGGGCATCGAGCTCTTGGCGCAGCCCGACGGTGACGTGGCGCTCGACCAGGTGCTGACCTTCGCCCGTGCCGCGCTTTCCATCTTCGGCGTGGCGCCCGATATCCGCCTCGGCGGCGTCGGACTCTTCGAGGCCCTGCTGGTGCAGACCGACATGCCCGATGCGTGGCGCCCACGCATCCGCAATCGTTTCGGGCACACCGAGGCGTTGCAGCGTCTCCTGTCGCGGCTCGAGGCTGCGCCCGATCTGCCCAGAGAGCAACAGCCAAGCCGGGCGGAGCTGGTGGAAACAGTGACCGAGCAGATGGTAGCCAGCGGCCTCAGCCTTTCCGAAGGGCGCACCCCGGACGAGATCGCCGATCGCTACCTCGAGCAGCAGGCGCTGGACGCGGCTCACGTGCCGGGCGAAACGCTCAAGCTGCTGCGCGACTATCTTTCCATTACCGGTCCCGTGCTGCAGGCGTTGACGCAGATCGAAGCGCTTGCCAGCCGCCACCGGCTGATGCTGGGCGCGCCGATCCGTGCCATTCGCCGGCACCTCGATGGGCTGGGCGAATGCCGCGTCAGCTTCGATGCCGGCTTCTCGCCGAGGCTCGATTATTACACCGGCATCGTGTTCGAGATGACCGGGCCACAAGGGGAAGTGCTTGCTTCGGGCGGTCAATATGATCGCCTCCTCGAGCGGCTCGGCGCCACGGCGCCGATCGCCGCCTCCGGCTGCTCGGTCTGGGTGGATCGTCTCGAAGCGGAGGTCGCGGCATGATCACGCTGGCCGTGCCGTCGAAGGGACGCTTGGAAGAGCTGACGCGCGAGTGGTTTGCCGGCAGGGGCATGACCATCACCCGACCCGGTGGACCACGCTCCTACCTTGGCGCCATCGAGGGCCTGCCTGAAGTTACTGTACGCTTCTATCCTGCTTCCGAGATCGCCCGCGAGCTTATTCGCGGCACGATTGATATCGGCGTCACTGGCCTCGACCTGATCCACGAGACCAGCGAGAGCGGCCCGGCGAGTGTGGCGATTGCCAGCAAGCTTGGCTTCGGCAAGGCGGACTGCGTCGTTGCGGTGCCGGAGGCGTGGATCGATGTGACTCATATGCACGATCTGGCAGACGTCGCGTCCGACTTCCGGGCTCGGCATGGCCGCTGGCTGCGGATTGCCACCAAGTATATCACGATTACCCGCCAGCATTTTGCCAAGGCCGGCATTGCCGAGTATCGGACGGTGGAGAGCCTGGGCGCAACGGAGGCGGCTCCTGCTTCGGGTGTTGCGGATATCGTGGTTGATATTACGACCACCGGCTCTACCCTTGCCGCCAATGGGCTGCGCGTGCTCGAAGACGGTGTGATGCTTCAGAGCGAAGCCTGTCTGATTGTTTCCAAGACGGCTGACTGGTCGGCCGAGCGTAGGGCAGAGCTCGAGCACATCCTGCAGCGTCTGGAAGCATCCGCCGAGTTCTGAGCGGAGGAGAGGCAAGTGGCAGAGCTGGAACTGACGATCCTGATGCCCTGCCTCAATGAGGCGGAAACGCTTGCCACCTGCATCAGCAAGGCACAGGCCTTTCTCCGGCGCACCGGTATTCAGGGCGAGGTAGTGATCGCCGACAACGGGTCTACCGACGGCTCGCAGGAGATTGCGCGCCAACTGGGTGCTGTCGTTGTTCCGGTGGCGCAGCGGGGTTATGGCGCAGCGCTTGCCGGCGGTATCGAGGCAGCACGCGGCCGCTATGTCATTATGGGCGATGCCGATGACAGCTACGACTTCAGTGCGCTCGATGCCTTTGTTGCCGAGTTGCGTAAGGGCGCCGATCTCGTGATGGGCAACCGCTTTCGCGGGGGGATCGCGCCGGGCGCTATGCCGTGGCATCACCGCTATATCGGCAACCCGGTGCTGAGCTTTATTGGCCGGTTGTTTTTCCGCACCTCGATTGGCGACTTTCATTGTGGCCTTCGTGGTTTCTCCCGTGCTGCCGTGCAGGGGCTATATCTGCGCACCACCGGCATGGAGTTCGCCTCCGAAATGGTGGTGAAAGCGACGCAGGCGCATCTGGTGGTACGCGAAGTTCCCACGACGCTCAGCAAGGACGGTCGCTCGCGGCCGCCGCATCTGCGCTCCTTCCGCGATGGCTGGCGACACCTCCGCTTCCTCTTGCTGTTTTCCCCGCGCTGGCTGTTCCTCTATCCCGGCGCGGCCCTGCTGTGGATGGGCCTAGTGGTGGGCGGCGTCCTGCTGCCGGGGCCGGTGCGATATGGCAGCGTAACGTTCGACATCCATACGTTCCTGGTGGCGGCGCTCTGCATCATCGTGGGCCTGCAGTCGATCTCCTTTGCCGTCATCGGCCGGCGCTTTGCTTCGCGCTATGGCTTCATTCCCCGCTCGGACAGCTACGACAGGTTTCTCGAGGCGCTGACGCTGGAGCGTATTCTCCTCGTTTCCGCCGCCCTAATGCTGATCGGGCTTGGGGCCCTCGTTTGGGGGCTCGGCGAATGGGCCGCGCGCGATTTTGGCGATCTCGATTCCAATACCACCATGCGCCCGGCCATTCTTGCCATGACGGCTCTTGTCTCCGGCTTTCAGATGATGATGAGCGGGTTCATGTCGTCGATGATCAACATTCCCATCTATGAACGCCGGGTCGCCGGTACGCCCGCGGGCCAATAGCAGGTTTATATGCTCGATCCCCTTCTTCTCCTGGCCCTGGCCTGTGTCGGCTTGCTTGCCGGCTTTGTCGACGCGATTGCTGGGGGAGGGGGCATGCTGTCGCTTCCGGCGCTGCTTTCGGCAGGGCTGCCACCGGTGGCGGCGCTGGCTACCAACAAGATGCAGTCGGTGGTGGGCACCTCCATGGCCGTTTCCACTTACTGGCGGCGTGGCTTCGTCAACCTTTCCAGTCTTGTTCCGGCTATTGCCGCAACCTTCGCCGGCAGTCTCCTCGGTGCGATGGCGGTCAGCCGGGTGGACACCTCGCTCCTCAACATGGCGGTGCCGGTGGCGCTGATTGCCATTGCGCTTTACTTCCTCTTTGCGCCCAAGCTGTCGGATGCCGACAGCGTCTCGCGGCTGCCCTTTGCGGCGCTGGTACCGGTCATGGGCTTTGCGATCGGCTTTTATGACGGCATCTTCGGTCCGGGCACCGGATCGTTCTTTACCGTCGGCTTCGTTGTGCTGTTCGGCCTGGGCCTGACGCGGGCGACCGGCAGCACCAAGGCGCTCAACTTCACCTCCAACCTTGCCGCGCTGGCCATCTTCATCCCGCAGGGGCAGGTGGTTTGGCCGGTCGCCGCGGCCATGGCAACGGGCCAGGTGATCGGGGCCTATATCGGTGCCCGCACCGGCATTCGCTATGGCGCAACGCTGATCCGTCCGCTGGTGGTGATCGTTTCGATCGCGCTGGCGATAAAGCTGCTGTTCTTCCGCTGAGGCGCCGCCTCAGGCCGGGTCGAGACCGGCCGCGGCACGGAGCGCTGCATTGATCCGGTCCTGCCAGCCGGGACCGTCTTCCTGGAAATGATCGAGCACCGCGCGGTCGAGGCGCAGGGACACCATCTCCTTGCCCTCGGGCGGAGCAGCGGGCTTCCTTGCCGCCGGCTCTGCGGGCTTGGTGGTTGCGCTCTTGAAGGCGGCCTCTGCCTGATCATAGGCACTGCCACGTCTGGTGGTACGCATCGGTTCCTCCCTTTGCCTGATCCTAGCAGGCCGGAGTCCCGGAGGGGACAAAAAAGGCGCAGCGTTGCCGCTGCGCCTTCCACGAAGTTCGTGACTGGGAAGAAACGAACCTCGAAGCTTTCCTGAGAAGCTGGACTTAGAAATCCATGCCACCCATGCCGCCCATGCCGCCGCCGCCCGGCATTGCCGGTGCTGCTTCCTTGGGGGCTTCGACGATGGTGGCTTCGGTGGTGATCAGCAGCGATGCAACCGAAGCTGCGTCCTGGAGAGCATGACGGACGACCTTGACCGGGTCGATCACGCCGAGCTGGACGAGGTCACCATATTCGCCGGTGGCAGCGTTATAGCCGAACGACGCAGCCGGGTTCTCGAGGATCTTGCCGACAACGACCGAACCTTCAGCGCCAGCATTGTTGGCGATGGTGCGGACGGGCTCCTGCAGAGCACGGCGAACGATGGCGATACCAGCGTCCTGATCGGCATTGGCACCCTTGATAGTGAGGGCGTTCGAGGCGCGGAGTAGGGCAACGCCACCGCCGGGCACAATACCTTCTTCAACAGCGGCGCGGGTCGCGTTCAGGGCGTCATCGACGCGATCCTTGCGCTCCTTGACTTCGACTTCCGTCGAGCCGCCAACCTTGATCACGGCAACGCCACCGGCGAGCTTCGCCAGACGTTCCTGCAGCTTTTCGCGGTCGTAGTCCGAAGTGGTTTCCTCGATCTGCGCCTTGATCTGACCGACGCGGCCCTGGATGTCTTCCTGGGAACCGGCACCGTCAACGATGGTGGTGTTTTCCTTGGTGATTTCAACGCGCTTGGCAGTACCCAGCATGTCGATGGTCACGTTCTCGAGCTTGATGCCGAGTTCTTCGGAGATGACCTGGCCACCGGTGAGGATAGCGATATCTTCCAGCATGGCCTTGCGGCGATCGCCGAAGCCCGGAGCCTTGACGGCAGCGACCTTGAGGCCGGCGCGCAGACGGTTGACGACGAGGGTCGCGAGAGCCTCACCTTCGATGTCTTCGGCAATGATCAGCAGCGGGCGCTGCGACTGGACGACCGACTCCAGCAGCGGCAGGATGGTCTGGAGGTTGGAAAGCTTCTTTTCGTGCAGGAGGATCACAGGATCTTCCAGAACGGCGGTCATCTTCTCCGCATTGGTCACGAAGTAGGGCGAGAGGTAACCGCGGTCGAACTGCATGCCTTCGACGACATCGAGTTCGGTCTCGGCGGTCTTGGCTTCTTCGACGGTGATGACACCCTCATTGCCAACCTTCTGCATGGCTTCGGCGATCATTTCGCCGATCGAGGACTCGCCATTGGCCGAGATCGTGCCGACCTGCGAGACTTCGGAGGACGAGGTGATCTTCTTGGCCGAAGCCTGGAGCGACTTCACGACTTCATCGACAGCCAGGTCGATGCCGCGCTTGAGGTCCATCGGGTTGAAGCCGGCGGCAACAGCCTTGACGCCTTCGACGACAATGGCCTGGCCGAGAACGGTCGCGGTGGTGGTGCCGTCACCGGCAACGTCGTTGGTCTTGGAAGCGACCGAGCGCAGGAGCTGGGCACCGAGGTTTTCGAACTTGTCTTCCAGTTCGATTTCCTTGGCAACCGACACGCCGTCCTTGGTGATGCGCGGAGCGCCGAAGGACTTTTCGATCACGACGTTGCGGCCCTTGGGGCCCAGGGTCACCTTCACCGCATTGGCGAGGATGTTGACGCCGCGGAGCATCTTGTCGCGTGCGTCGGTGGAGAACTTTACTTCTTTAGCGGCCATGAGTGGCAATCCTTAAAGAGTGTGGATGGGGAAATTCGACAGGGCAGGGAAGCGGCTTAGGCTTCGACGATGCCCATGATGTCGGATTCCTTCATGATCAGCAGGTCTTCGCCGTTGAGCTTGACTTCGGTGCCGCTCCACTTGCCGAACAGCACGCGGTCGCCGGCCTTGACGTCGAGGGCATTGATCTTGCCGGACTCGTCGCGGGCGCCGGGGCCAACCGAAACGATCACGCCTTCACTCGGCTTTTCCTTGGCGGTGTCGGGGATGATGATCCCGCCCTTGGTCTTTTCTTCGCTGTCGAGGCGACGGACGACCACGCGGTCGTGCAGAGGACGAAAGCCCATGTTTAGCTCCTTTGGCAGCATGCTTGGATGCAAACTTTGTGCTGTTAGCACTCGCAACAAGGGAGTGCTAACAGGGTGACGGGGATATAGGGCGGGCCCATTTCCGAGTCAAGGTTCCGTGAACCGCCTTTGCGCCTCGTGCGTTGTTTTGCATCACGAATTCAAACCCACGATGGCAGGCCAACATGACGCGTCAATGTCTGGACAAGGATATCAAGATCACCCAAGCCAAGGGCCGCGTACACGTGCTGTTCGACGGCGCCGAAATCGGCTCCTCGCTCAACGCGCTCGAACTGGACGAGCCCGGTGCGCCGCTGCGCATTTATCTGCCGCGCTCGGACGTACGCGAGGACATCCTCGAAATGAGCGAAACCCGCACCACCTGTCCCTACAAGGGCGAGGCGCATTACTACAACCTCAAGACCCTGACCGCCGACGGTCCGGACCAGGTCTGGTACTATCCCGATCCGTGTCCACTGGTCGAGCCGATCCGTGACCACCTCGCTTTCTGGGGCGACCGCATCGAGTATCGCAGCTCCGACGTATAGGCGTGCGCAAGCGCCGCCTGGGTTGCGGTTCTGGAAGTTAGGCGGATCCCGAGACGGCTTTCGCCTCTGTGGGATTATAGTGTGAGACAATTGCCGTCTCGGGACGTCCGGTTTTATGCCGGACACGGGACTCGCGGGATC
>NZ_DATCMJ010000009.1:0-4225 GCF_036563435.1 Devosia sp. | reverse complement strand
GGGGTGGTTTGCGGACAGGCAGGTTTCGGGCGCCTAGTCCGGGCAAGCGGACGCGGACTCCAGCGAGAGGAAGTTAGGCCGACCTGCGGGCCCGTCGGTGCAGATAGTTTTCATCAAAGCCAGCAATCTGAAGGAGCTTGGCGGGATCAACGATGTGCAGACTGCCCCGGCTCAAGGTCATTGCGCCGTTTAGACGGAGCACCTTCAGGATGCGATTAACGTGCATCGGCGTCATACCCAATGAGTCTGCTAAAAGCAGCTGCGTTATAGGTAGTTTAAGGTCCGGGTCAAATTCCAAACCGACGTCGCGGGCACGAAGGTAGAGTTCGCACATCAAGTGAGCGACCCGCTCCGTGCTGGTGCGGCGCCCCATGCTGGTGATCCAGGCGCGCATCGTCCCTTCGTCAACGAGTTGGGAGATATACATCGCCTTGGCGACACCGCGGTGCTCATCCATGAGTGCATCCATGTCCGCACGCTGGATAGTTGCAACCATGGCGGGCGTGATGGCTTGGATGCTATGGTCCATCTCGGCAAGCAAGCCAATGTTGAGGTCGCAACAGTCCCCTGGCATCAGGTAGGCCAAGACCTGACGTGTTCCGTTTGGCAATATCTTGTACCGACACGCCCAGCCTTCGAGCACTACGAACACCGGTCCAGGCTTATCCCCCTCCCGGATGAGGTCGCTTTTGACCACGTATTTGGTTGGATGAGAGGTTGCCTGGACCAGCGCCTCAACCTCTAGGGGTTTGAGGTGACAGAAGCCTTGGAGCTTGTTGACGAAGCGGTTGTTCATTGCGCAACCTTCCCATGTCAAAGCCAAGCTGGATATTGTTCTAAGTTTATGTCGAAAGTTGATCTAGTTGGTGGTTTGGCCGCATGGATCGGCCTATAAGGCTGCATCGTCGGCCAAACATCAGGCTCCGGCGGCTGAGGGACAACGTGCCCCCGCCTGCAAGGAGCAAACAGGATGACCGGTGAAATCTCGAATGATAATGCGGTACTGCCTCGTCGCGAACCTGACGCTCATGGTCAAGCGGCCATGCTGCTTGCGGAAAGTCTAATCCACGGCCTTATCGAACGTAAGGTCTTGAGCGTCTCTGATGCAGTCGAGATCATCCAGCTTGCTGCAGAAGTCAAAAGCGAAGTAGGTCCCGACATGGGCGACTCGGCGGAAAACCTGCAGAGGTCGATCAACTTGCTGCAAGCTATTAGCGCAAGTCTGAGACCAGACATTCCGACTCCAAAGTAGGCGACGACACCGGCAAGAACTATTTCTTGGTGCATGTTCCATGTTGCACATGAGCCGCGACGGATGGGCTATGGTTCTGCCAGTGCCATGCGTTGGGGAGTACCCCCACCTGCCAGGATCGTGACAATGCCCAAATACTTCTTCCACGTCACAGCCGATCAACACTGCCACGATATTAATGGTAGCGAGTGTTCGGACGATGACGACGCCGTCAAACAGGCCCTGCTCGCCGGCACCGAGATGATCCGGGATTTCGGAAGGCGATCAATGATTGGCCAGGTATGGGAGATGCTGGTCCAAGACGATGACGGCCGAAACATCTTCACCTTAAGCTTGAAGGGCACGGTCCTGGCCGCTGCTTGATTGAGGTCGCGGCTGAGGCGTCCCGGTACTACCTTCAGGTGTGGGGCGGTGGCAGGGTTAGTACCTCGCTGCGATTAAGTTCGAAAGAAACCTTGGTCGCTACATGCTTCAGGTAAGCCATAGTTTAGCTGGTCTGGGGATCAACCTTCTGAACTGCGCGTTTGCTTGAATGCTGCCTTGGAGCACCAGGAGCGCGGGACAATCATCAAATGAGCGAAAAGATAGCTGTGCTCGTCGTCGAGGACGAAGCACTGATACTGATGGACATCGCAAACCAGCTGGAAGCCGCCGGATTTACGGTCTACGAGGCAACGAACGCTGATGCGGCCATCAACCTCCTGGGAGCTCACCTCGACATTCGACTGATGTTCACTGACATTGATATGCCGGGCTCCATGAACGGATTAAAGCTGGCGGCGGCAGTACGAGATCGCTGGCCACCCGTGAAGATCATTGTGACATCCGGGGCGCGAATGGGCGAGATTACGGATATGCCGGACGGCAGCATGTTCTTCAGCAAGCCTTACAATCACAACGCGGTTCTAAGCTCGATGCACGAGATGCTGGCCTGACCTGATTGTATGCCGCAAGACTCGTTTCCGAAAGCGAACACAACCGAAACCGTCTGATCAACGATCGAGTGGGGTGGGTAGCGCATGGGCTGGTATTTGCCGATTTCCATGGAAGCGGCCGCGAGGTGCGGTGGCGAAAGCCTCTTGGTCTACAGATCACCCGAACAGGCACATCAGCGGAAAGGTGCCATACGTCGTCGGATAACAGAAGCTGGTGCATCTTATGGGATGAACAGCTTCCCCTTGCGGCCACTGACTCTCACCAATGTTTGCTCGTGCGGCACTGCACGCCGATCAACGCGCTTCAACGTCCGCTCTGGCTTGATTGAGGATCTCGCGGAGCTGTTTCATCAGTGATCCTCCACTGATCTGTTCGAGGGAAACACCCTCCCTGTGCAGCTTCTTTTTGATGTCGCTGACACTTGCGTATTCGCCGGAGCGCGCCATCTCGAATGCCCGCTCGAGCGGTGTCTTTCTGATGTCCATAGAACTCTGTAGCTGGGCTGCCGGTTGAATGCCACTCCTGCTCTCAACCGAGCGCCACATTGCCCACTGTAGGTGCCGGGCGGCGGGCGCTTTCCATCATCAGTACGTCAGGCGTTTGTTGTCGGTGGCTGCATCCTTGAAAAGCCCGAGCTGGTCACTTCCACGGCATGACCTGAACCATGTGGGATGCGCCGCATTGAAAATTGGAGCGCAAAGGTTTTTGTCGTGTGGATGCACACGACCTTCTAACGGCTGCACCAGTCGCCCGCCCTTCTGGAAATCTGCAATGTTTGGTTATCGCACTGAAGAGCGGCTCGAGCTTCGACTTCGAGCACGATGGCAAGCACTGAAGACGTGGCCGTTTTTATCGGAGCTAGATCTGCGGGCGGTCCATTCTCCCTCCGAGTTAAGCCATCTTATTGCTCTTCGGATGGGCATATCCGTTCATGCCGCTCGTTCAACGGTGGCGTCATGGTTGAAGAGCCAGCGTCATGGTCTCGCGACAAAGTACCACCTATCGACGGGAGGTCAGCGTCGCTCGACACTGTATCCGCCACAGAAGCCAGACTGGTAATATGAAGCCGATCTTTCCCTGCCAAGGACCGAGAACCTATGTCTGAACAGGTCACTACGCGATTTGTTACCTTCGCCCACCCATTTCAGCTCCGGAACATGTCCATCCCTCACGCGGCAGGCACCTACGAGTTGCGCGTGGAGAAAATCCCGATCGATGTGTCGTGGGAGGCATACCGTACAAATTACACTCTGCTGCTCAGGTCACAGGGAAGCACCAGTGCGTGGGAGCTAGGTGCTGATGAGCTTGAAGAGCTGCTTTCTGTTGATCGGGCCCACGGGATCAACACTGGTCACTCCTGACCGCTCCAGCAGCCCTCGTGCCACCTTGTTAGCACGGCTGCATCAGCAACGATTGGTCGGCCGGGTCGTTGTGTCGGCAACAACAGCGGTTAGCTGTGGAGACCTCCAACAATCTATGCCCCAGCGATCAGCCTCCCTGGGGCATTCCTTTGTGCAGATCGCAGAGAAGCAGCAATTCGTCTGGCTGCATCGCACCCTACCTCCATAGCAGTTGCTCGCTGCAGGACCGTACGTCGCTGCTCAACAGTTCGGTTTGAGGACGGGCAGTGGGTATGAGCAGCGTTGTCGTGCGCGATACGCTCAGCTTCTTCACGCGCTCCGATGCGAATCTAAAGGATCGATTACGTAACTAAACGTTCCATGTTAGTCTGAGCGTCTGGAGCGCAAATGGAACACGGTCGGCTAATCGAATTCAGGGTGGAATCCTACAACACTGACCCGCTCTGCCGCCCCCAGCAGTCCAATGTTTGCACTGTCATGGCCGTCTCGCCTCAGGCAGCAGCGTTGAAGGTTCTGAACGAAGAACTGTTCACGATAGGCGACACCCAGAGGCTAAGAGCGAGGGTGACACACACCAGCATCGCTGGCGTGCAGAAAGTCACCACTCTCTACAGCAAGGGGTAAGCCCCTCAACTTTGCTAGCACCGCCTATTTCGACCTCTAGCGTCAAACCAAG
>NZ_DATCMJ010000006.1:0-147654 GCF_036563435.1 Devosia sp. | reverse complement strand
CGACATGTTCATTCTCGGCGCTTGCGGTGTCGACACCGCACTGGGCGTCACCGCGCTTGATGCGGCCGAGGCCGAGATCAAGCGTGTCATGATCGCGCAAAGCAGCCTTCTCACCATCGCGGCAACCACAGACAAGTTGGGTACGGTCGCGCCGTTCAAACTCGCCGACGCGACGCGCATCGACCATCTCGTGGTCGAGGACGAAGCCAAGACGAAGGCTTTTCGCCAGCTCGATATCGAGGTGCACCCCACTTGATTGGCAGGTGGCTTAACCCCGCTACGTCCGCTTTTAAGTCGGCATCAGACCGACTTAAGACCGTAATGGGGTCGAGGCACAGACAGGGCGCAATAGGTGCGCGTCGCCGTCCGACCGAGCGCCTGGTGCGCCCATTACTTGCGTGTGCTCACGAGTAGAGCATCTCCGAAGAGCCAAATGCCTGTGATAATGGAAGCGCATAGCCCTTGCCGGCCAAGCCAAGGCCAAGCTTCTGTAAGGTCGACGTAGTCAACGGTGGGGCCAGCCCGAAAGGTCTGGATGATCACCAGTCGGTAAGGTCCGGGAAGCCGCGCGATTACTGGAGCACCATTTTCATCGCCTCCTTGCATGTTGAAACGCCATTTCTCGTAATAGCTCCTGCGGTACTACCGCAGTGCACAAGGGAGGCGTTTCCGTTCCGGCGGCACCTACTTGAGCATCAGGGCCTAAAGATTGCTGGTGAAGCGATAAGCGGTCAGCATGACGATCAGGTCTTCTAGACCTTGTGAACTTGCAACTCAGCTAACTTGCAGAACTGCATGTCAGTGATGAGCATGGTCATGCCCGTGGTTTCCCAGCGCCCCCTCACCGTCCCCGGTCCGATACTCGGCCCATGCCTGACGCAGGATCTGAAAGGATGACGAGAGGAACAGTGCCGCCATGATCGTTGCAACGATGAGGTCAGGCCAGGCACTTGAAGTGAACCACACGGCCGCTGCCGCGCCCATAACGATGACATTGCCGATGGCGTCATTCCTCGAGCACAGCCATACGGAACGGACATTGGCGTCCCCGTCCTTGTAGCGCATGAGCAGGAGCACGCTGCCCAAGTTCGCCGCAAGCGCAAGGAAGCCGATGACCCCCATGACCTCGGCGCTCGGTGTTCCCAACACAAGCACCTGATAAGCAGTTGAGCCGAAGACCCACAGCCCCATCAGCAAGAGCGAGATGCCCTTGAGGAGCGCTGCAGTCGATCGGACGCGAAGGCTGGCGCCGATGACGGCAAGGCTAAAACCATAGGTCAGCGTGTCACCGAGGAAGTCCAAAGCATCGGCCTTCAGGGCCTGCGAGCCAGCAACTTGGCCCGCCCCCATCTCGACGACAAACATGATGGCGTTGATGGCAATGATGATCCAGAGCACGCGCTTATAGCTGGATACCATTCCGTCAAATGGAACATTGCTGCCGCAACCACAGCCTCCTTGAGACGAGCTGCAGCTATCGGACGGGGCTGACCTGGACATGACTTTTCCTTTGAATTCCGCTGCCATCAGCCGTACATCCTCTAGTGACTAGAGGATCAAGAGGTATTTGGTCGTGGAATACACAATCGGTGCAGCTGCCGCTCGGACCCGGATCAAGGTGCCTACAATCAGGTACTATGAAGAGATCGGACTGCTGCCCTTGCCGCCCAGAACAGAGAGCAACCGTCGGCTTTATGGGGACGCCGAGATTGGGAAGCTCAACTTCATCCGGCACTCGCGAGAACTCGGTTTTCAGATCGAAGATATCCGTGAACTTCTAAGCATGGCAGCGGAGCCGCAAGCTTCGTGTCACCAAGCCGACAGCATAGTCCGGAACCATTTGTTCGAAATTGATCGAAGGATCGCCAGCCTTCAGGCCCTCAAGGGCGAGCTATCCCGTATGATCGACGAGTGCGGACATGGTCGGATCTGCGACTGCCGGATCATCGAGGCGCTTGCCGACCACAGCCTTTGTCATTCGGAACATTCGAAGCCGAGCTGAAGCTGACGATCATGTGCACGCTCAGGTTGGGGACGCCTTGAGAGCGTCCCTAATCTGCTACTCCTTGGCGCCTTCACCTTCGAGCCAGCTCACCATCTCGGCGATCTCGGCCTCCTGCGCGTCGATGATCTTCTGGGCCATCTCCTTGGCCCAGGCATTGTCGCCGTGCTCAAGCTCAGCCTTGGCCATGTTGATGGCGCTCTGGTGGTGCGGGATCATGGCGCAGACGAAAGCCACATCCAGGTCTTCGGCCATTCCCGCCTGCATCATCAACTGGTTGTTCTCGTCCATGCCGGCCATGAGGTCGGAATGCGCCTGGTCCATTTCATGACCCATGTCCATCGGCTCGGCCTGCATCGGCTCGGCCGTAAGGCAGATGTCCGGCAGCTGGGCCGTGAGGCTGCTATCAGCGGGAGCAGAAGCAGCAGCGCCATGCCCGGCATGTGCGTCCTGTGCCAAGGACGGCAGGGCGGAGAGGCCAATTAGGGCAAAGGCGATCATTGTATGCTTCATCGTAGTTCTCCGTTGAAAAAGGGGAGGTTGGCCTCGGTCACATGGCGTGAGCGAAAGGGATGATTCCGAGGGCCGACAGGCTCATCCAGAACGCCATGGCAATCATCATCAGGTTCTCGGTCAAAGACATGAACCCGAGCGGCACATTGCTCGATCCGCCGACGCACGCGCATTTGAGCTCACGCCTGTCGACGTAGACAGCCTTGAACACAGACACTGACCCAATGGTCCCGATGAACAGGGCAATTGGAACCGACAGCCAAGTCAGGGCGCCTGCAACCATCAGAATGCCGGCAAGACCTTCAGCATAGGGGTAGATGTAGCTGTACAGCACCCAGCGCTTCGCCAGGAGATCGTAGTTGAGGAACATGGTCGCAAAGGTCTCAACGTTCTGCAGCTTGAGCAGGGCCAGCACGACCATTGAAAAGCCGATGAACCATTCGACAGCGCGCAGACTGAACGCATTGCCCGTCACGGCGTAACTGGCAGCCATGGCGGTCAAAGCCGTCATGGCAAACAGTACGGCAACAGGGCGGTAAGTTGTGGCCTTTGGATCTGCGACCCTCTTGCCAAGGAAGCGTCGAGTGTCGTCGTGACCGCCGATACGATGCCCGTCGATGAACACCTGCGGCGTCGTCTTAACGCCGTGCTGTTCCTTCAAGGCGTCAGTCTCCTCGCGCGTGGTCAGGTGGTGGTCCTCCACCTCATACCCTGACCGCTGAAGCAGATCCTTGACCTTGAGGCCGTCGGGGCAAATGTGGCTGGACATAACCATTCGGTAAATGACCGCAGTCTTCTTGGGGGTGGCCGCATCCATAAGGAGCGTCGACATAGCTTGGTCCTTTCAGCAGAAATTTGCGTTGGACCAGTTGTGCACCTTCCAATCATGGGAAGGTCAACAGGGAGAAATGTGGCGTACAGCACCCACAATAGGCTACGTTTCCCAATACCTGCTAACCTGCCTAGCTCAAATCCAGCGGCAGCTTTTCGGTGACCGCTGGATGTGCGCGAAGGACCGCAAAGGGGTCGAAACCGGCCTCTGCAAGGCTGTGGTCGGCGGTGTGCCTGACAACGGCATCCACGGTGAGCGCTTCGGCTTCAACGTCGATCGCGGTGCCCGGTGCCTGCACGCCAATGTTGGGGGCGCGGCCGCGGATCGCGGCGACGCGAGCACGGCCCGGGTCCTGAAATGGCTCGATTATTATAGCGAGGAGCACCGCAAGGCACTCACCGCTCGATCGTGCGCAACAGATCCTCAATCGTTCGGTGCGGGCGGCTCCGGTACATGCGCACCTCTGTGCGGCAGCAGCACCTTGTTCAGCCAGTTGCGCTTGAGCTCGAGCGACGGGCCCTTGCCGTATTTCGGGCGCTGGAACTTGTGCCCCATCAGCGACGCCACCACCTTGTCGGGGGTTTCCACCTCAATCAGCCGGTCCTCAAAGGCGTGCCGGAAGCTGTAGAGCGAGTGATCTTTTGTTGGCAGCAGCTTGGCTTTCCTTAGCGCCTTGTTGACAGTCGCCGAAAGGGTGTCGGCTTTGTCGCGGTACGTCGGGAACCCGTCGGGGTGGCGCCGGAATGCCGCCAGCGCATTGCCCACCAGCGGTATGGAGCGCTCAGATTGCGCGTTCTTGAGCTGCCGGTCCTCGGGCGTGATGTCCACGAAGGGGATCGCGGTCTCCAGCTGGATGTGATGGGGGAGCACACCGCACACCTCAGACGGGCGCATGCCCAGCTCCGCTACGATCAACAGGATGTCTCTGGCCTCGTCGTTCAACCTGTCGAGATCCGGCGAGAGGATGATGGTGTTTGCCTCCTCCGGCGAGAACGCGGCCCGGTTCCCCGTAGTCTCACCCTCCATGCGGAGGCGGCTGAAAATCTGCGGCAGCCCAAGGTGGTTTGCCATATCGAGTTCGCGCCACATCTTGTTCATGTGGCCGATGTCTTTGTTGGCTGTGCCGATCTCGAGGCCATCAGCGGCCAGCTTGTCCTGCCACCACTCGCGGAAGGTGACGGCGTCGGCGCGCGTCGTTTCGTCCAGGAACTTGTCACCCACCGCGGCGACGAAGTTTTTGACGGCCTTTGCCTTAGGGTTCTTCCACCTGGTGCGCTGCCCTTCTGAGAAGCTGGCCAGCTTCGCCCTTAGCAGCTTCTCGTATTCATCTGGCAGGTCGGAGATCCGCAGCCTTGGCCGAGCCTCTCCACCCAGAACGGCGGCGACGTCGTCCTCACGATCGACGAGCTTGCGGTTCACCAGCAGCTCAACACGCGAAAGCACATCCTCGAGGCGCCCACTGGCGCGCAGTTCGTCCACTGTCTGGTACGTCACCCCCAGCGCTTTTGCGCGCTTCTTGGCAGCCTCGAAACGCTGCCAGGCTTCGACCGATTGACCATCGCGAAGGCCGCGCCAGTATGCCTCCAGCTGCAAGTTCAGCTGCTCAACTACCTTCTTGGCGCGAACCCCCTTGGGGTCATCGACGATGGCAATGTCAGTGGACAGCTTGACCGGGCGGCGGGCGTCGAGGTGCTCAAACTCGCGGGGAACGCGACGCACCAGGTACCAAATACCAGCGCGCCGATGCGGCTTTATCTGGCCCGGGCGCCTCATGCGCTACACCCCAATGTTGAACAGTATGTTGTACAACCAAAGGGGCCCAGCCGCCCCAAAAAGTCAAGGAATGTAAGTATACCGGGCCTCTTAACCGCTAGAACCGAATCCAGTCCCCTCCACCATCGCCCTTCCCCAGATCGTCACGGTGCTTGTCACTGCGCTTGTGCCAACGAACTCCCTCGATAAGGGCTGTCTTACGCCGCGTTGGCTGCGCCTTGCACCAGCCCCAGAGCCTCTGGAGCCGCGGGGCGGCTGAACAGGTAGCCCTGCCCGATCTCGCAGCCGAGCGAGGCCAAGTAGTCCCGCTGCTGCTCTGTCTCGACGCCCTCCGCCACGACGACCTTGCCCAGCCGCTTCGCCATCAGGATGATGGTTTCGACCAGCGCCTCGTAGTGCGGTTCAGGCAGAGGGCGGACAAAGGCCTGGTCGATCTTGAGCTTGTCGATCGGCAGGCGCGCCAGATAGCTCAGCGACGAGTAGCCGGTGCCGAAATCGTCCAGCGCAATGCGGACGCCCATCTGACGAAGAGCCACCAGCGCGTTCATGACCTTGCTGTCGTCGCTGACGAACAGGCTCTCGGTTATCTCGATTACCAATCGGTTGGCTGGAAATCCTGTGCGCGCCAGAGTCTTGCTGACGCTTCCGACCACATCGCCGAGCTGAAACTGCGCCGACGAGACGTTTACCGCCACTGATCCTTGCCAAAGCCATCGGACAGCCTGACGGCACGCTTCTTCCAGGATCCAGTCGCCAAGGTCGACGATGAGCCCGGTTTCTTCTGCGAGAGGAATAAAATCGCTTGGCGAAATATGCCCGATCCCCGGATTGTGCCACCGGACCAATGCTTCAACGCCGGTCGTCTCGCGGGTAGCGAGATCGATCTGCGGCTGGAAGAGCAGGTAGAATTCCCCCTTACGCAGAGCCTGGCGCAAGGCGAGGTCCTGCAGTCGGCGCTGTTCGAATGACGCGTTCTGCTTTTCGTCGAAGGGAGCGGACTTGAGGTCGCGCGACTTCGCTACGGCGAGCGCAACGTCTGCCTGCCGCAACAGCTCGGCGCCGCCGACACTAGAGCCGGCGGCCGTGCCGAACCGGCTCGTCAGGATGACCTCGTGCCCCTCAACGGCATAGGGCGCATCAAGGAACACACTCGTAGACCGGCAGAGCGCCGCCTGTTCGTCAGGGTCGAGCGATTGAGACAGCACCCAGGCAAAGAGATCCAGCCCAATCCGTGCTGGCTTGACGCCAAGTTGGCGTTCAATCCGAGATACCACCTCGCGCGCAACTGCTTCGCCCACATCGTGGCCCAGACTGGCTATGGCGCGATCGAGTCGCCCAAGATGCACCAGGAACACCGTTGCCATTTGGGTTGATCCGAGATGACAATTAAGGTCATCGATCAGGGCCTGACGGGAACGGCCGCCGGAGGCAGGATCATGAGTTGCGAGGTAAGCAAGGCGCGCCTGCTGAGCTAGAAACTGCCGCCAGCGGGCAGCACGCTCCAGCAGCAAGGCGGCGATGCCGAACAGGACAATGGCCAAATGAAACAAGGCGGTATCTGCCAACCAGCCAGTTTGCCACTGCACCAGCCAAGCCAGAGCCTCAACCAGCACCATGCAGCCAAGGCCAGCCAGGGTTAGTGCCACAAGTGCAGCGGTTCGCCTGCGCAGCAGAACCAGTCCTACACCGGCCACAGCCGCAAGCAGCGCCGCCGGCATGGTGCCGAGGTCGCTCAGCTGACGTCCTGCCTTGAGCGTCTCGGTAGCGGCCAACTGCACCAAGGGGCCGGGCACCACGCCAAAGCGAGGCACGAGGAAGAAGTCGCGCAGCTCGATCGCGCTGGCGCCGACAATCACCTGCTTGTTGGCAATACGTGCCGGGTCCGGCGTGCCGAACAGGAGCTCGGCGGCACTGATGCGGTCGATGGCGTTGAGATCGATGCTATAGTCGATGGTGATGGATGCGCCTGTATCTCGTGCCGCCGGCACCAAGGCCTGCGCGACGGAGAGCATCGCGTGTTCAGGCAAGGCGGCCGGAACAGAGTTCAGCAAGCCGGTTCCATCGCCGTCGACGTTGACCAGCACGGCGTCCGCGTGCGCCGCAAGCTCAGGCAAGGGATGGTTGAGGAATATGGTGCCATCGGCCGCGATCTGCTGGAAGGCCGCGAGAAAGGCATAACCTCCCGCACGTTCCAGGGCATCGGCTAGTGCCGCATCACTGCTTGGCGTCGACTGCGTGCTGAAGTCGATGTCGAACACCACCTCGGCCGCGCCCAGTGCTATAAGTTTGTCGAGAATGTCCGCATGGACCTGCCTGGGCCAAGGCCACACGCCCACCTTCGAGAGGCTGGTCGCGTCGATCTCGACAAACAGGGTCTCGCCCGAAGGCTGCTGGTTGGTGAGTTGGAAGCGCCCGGCGCGCAGCGCCTGATCGACAGGCGTCAGCAGCCCCAGCCATTGCGTCAGGAGCAGCGTCGCCGCCACAGCGCCGGCGGCAAGGAAGCCGCCGGCTCGGTTACGCCAGGCCGTGGCGAAGCGACTCAATCGTTCCGCCCGCCCTTGCCACTACCGTTCCCACCGCCATTGTCGCTGTTCCCACCGCCATTACCGTTGCCACCATTGCCCTGCCCGCCGGAATTGCCATTGCCATTCCCGCCCGCATTGCTGTTGCCGCTGGCGTTGTCGTTCCCACCACCATGGCCATTGCCGCCGTTGCCGTTTCCGTTCGAACCGGAATTGCCGTTGCCGCCGTTGCCATTGCCACCCGCATTGCCATTGCTGCCGGAATTGCCGTTGCCTTGGCCACTGTTGCCCTGACCGCTATTCCCGCTCCCAGAATTGCCGTTCCCATTCCCGTTTCCTTGGCCGCTATTGCCATTGCTCCCGGAATTGCTGTTGCCTGAGTGGGAATTGCCATTGCCTTGGCTGCCGTTTCCGTGACTGCTGTTGCCGCCTCCAGAATTGCCGTTGCCGCTGTTACCCTTGCCACCGGAGTTGCCATTGCCCTGGCCGTTGTTGCCCTTACCAACAGCATTGCTGTTGTTCAACGCTTGCGCGGCCGCGTTGTTGCTTGGCCCAGCGGCTGGTGAAGCGGCAGTATCTTGTGCAGCCTCCGCTGGACCGCCAGTCTCGTCCGCCGGCACATCTTCGGTGCCGTTGACCACGCGCTGCCCTTCGAACGTAAACACCGCGACGGGACCACTGCCGGACACCAACAATGGCTCGGTACTGGTCACCTGGGCTTCCTGACCAGGCCTCAGGTCGACCACGAGGTCGTTTTCAGTATCCTGCACCTGGACAGTGCCGCGGTCCACCGTCACCTGTGCAGCATTGCTGCCAACTGTGACCTGAAACCGGGTGCCCTTCACCACGGCGGCCAGAAACGGAGTCTGGACGGAAAAGTGTTGGACGTTCTTGCGCTCGACGTCGGCCGTCAGTGAGCCGGAACTCTGCTCAAAGCTCGTGAGCTTCCCCTCGCCTTCATGAAGGCGAATTTCGGTGCCCGGCGCGAGCTCCACCCGCTCCAGACCGCGGATAAGTCCGACGCGGCCATCGCTGCCGGTGCGAACCATCTGATCGTCGACGATCACGGCGCCGCGGATCAGCGTAACCCAGCGCCCTCCATCCAGCTGTTCGGCTGTGCCGCGGACACGGTCCACGGTCCAGCCCTGGCCATAACATGGCAGAACGAGCATGGCGAAAAGCGCCACCTGAGCAGAGTATTTGAGCATATCGGCCGATCCACTTCTGTGTTGGTGGGAGCTTCTGCCCGACCGAATTGCCAAAGTCTTACCACGCCTCGCTAAATTCTCCCGCAACGCTGGCAAGCGGAAAAGGCAGTGAAGAGAGCGTTACTAGAATTTGTGGAAAATCTTGAGATCCGAGGCAAGACCTCAGATCAGCTAAAGCTCGATACGCCTCCGCATCCTCCCCGATCAATTAGTTGAGCCAAGATAATCGAAGTCTAAGCTTTACCCTGAAGCTTACAGTTCGGTTACAGCTGCTGAAACCACTGAGTAATCTACACTATTTTCTTCGACATCAGGGAACGGACTGGTGCAGCTCCTCATTTCGCTTGCCTCACTCACTCACATGGAGAGCAGAAATGAAAAAGCTTGTTCTTGCTATCACCACTGCCGCCCTGCTGGGGGCTCCGACTGCCGCTTTCGCCCAGTCGTCCAATAGTGACGCAGAAGCCGGTGCAGTAGCTGGCGGCAGTGCCGGTGGCGCAGCCGGCGCCGTGGTTGGCGGTCTCATCTTTGGGCCAATCGGTGCCGTGATCGGCGGGTTTACCGGTGCCACTATCGGCGCATCGGCCGGCGTTGAAGAAGCTTCTGTCGAATACGTCCGTATGAACCCTACCGAGCCGGTGATGATCGAAGGTGACATCGACGTGGGTTATGCCGTTCCCACCGAGATCGAAATCCACCCGATCGAAGGCGACGAGACCCACGGCTACTTCTACACCAATGACCGCGTCTACTTCGTGAACCTGAGCGACCGGACCGTTGTCTACTCGCCTGGCGTCGTCGTGGCTGGGGAAGCCCAGTAATCTTGCCTGCCGGCCGCCCCTCGGGGCGGCCGTTCTCTTGCCGGGGGGCAAGACATCAGTGAGGATCATAATGAGCAAGTCCCGTCTCTTAGCCGGTGTAGCGCTGGCTGCACTTTGCCTTCCTGTCGCATCACTGACGCCCGGCATGCCGCTCGGCGTTGCTAGCGCGCAGGCTCAGTCAGCCAACGTCAGCTTCCAGCTTTTCTTCGATAACCTCGAACCGCATGGGGTTTGGGTCCGCCACGCGCGCTACAACTACGTGTTCTGCCCCACGGGCATCGACACGTCATGGCGCCCGTATAGCAATGGCCGCTGGCTCTACATGCGCGACCGTGGCTGGTATTTCGCTTCTGAAGAACCTTTTGCCTGGGCCACCTACCACTATGGCCGCTGGTTCGCAGACGCCCGCCTCGGCTGGTGCTGGGTCCCCGGTACCAAGTGGGCACCGGCTTGGGTGAGCTGGCGCCGTAGCGACAATATCGTCGGCTGGGCTCCGCTGCCTCCAGAAGACGATGGTTATGCCGTCTCGTTTGAAGTTTCGCGTCGCGACCTGCCGCAGGCCTATTGGGTCTACGTACCGACCGAGCGCTTCATCGAGCCTGACCTCTCGATCAGCATCGTGTTCGGTAACCAGCAGCCTGAATACTACACACAGACCGAGTTCCTTGGTCCGGTAGTGGTCGAAGGCGACGTGGTGGTCAACAACGTCATTGACGTGACCTACATCGAGCAGACCATCAACCAGGAAGTGGTTGTCTACGAAGCCGAGGAAGCCTCTGACCCGGCCGCCGCTCAAACCGCAAGTGCCGAAGGCGAGGCCATCACGATCTTCGCCCAGGACGTGGCTGAACCAGAAGCCGAGGCTGCGCCCCCGGAAGTTGTTGAAGAAACCGAAGCGGCCACTGTCATCGAAACCGAAGGTGGCACGGCCGGAGCGACAGCCGAGATAGCTGCCGAAGATCCAGCAGCGGCACCTGCCGATACAACGGGCACGAAGGTCGAAGCGGGCGCTGAGGCCGGTGCTGCAACGGAAGCTGATGCCCCGACCCAAGCAGAAACAGGCGCTGACGCTGACGCTGCGGCAACCAGCGAAACTGAGGCCGCTCCTGCCGAAGGTGCAGCTTCGACTGAGACCGACACAGAGGCCACCACGGAGGAGGCTGCCGATCCGGCTGCCACCACCGAAGAGGCTGCCCCTGCTGAAGGTGAGGCTACCACTGACGAAGCTGCCTGCGATCCCGATGAAATGGTTGACGGCGTCTGCCCGGTGGCCGGCGAGGAGGATCCGGCAGCTGAAGAGTCCACGACGGACTCTGAAGCGACCACCGAAGCTGAGGCCACGACAGACAGCGATGCTGCCGTTGAAGCCGACGCCGAGGCAGCCCCTGCTGAAGAGGCTCCGGCTGTGGAAGAAGAAACCAGCTCCGAAGAAGCCACTCCCGTAGAAGAGGCTGCTCCAGCTGAAGTGGAAGCCACGACCGAAGAAGCCCCTGCTGCAGAGACTGAGGCGACCGCCGAGGAAGCACCTGCCGAAGAGACTGCAGAGGAACCCAGCGAGGCCGCTCCTGCGACCGAGCTTCCCTGCCCGCCAGAAACCATGGTGGACGGCGTCTGCCCAGTTCCAGCACAATAATCAGCACTACAAGGGCGGCTTTCGAGCCGCCCTTTCTTTTTACCTATCGCTCAAGCTTACGAAATGCTGACGGTAACATCGCGTAGATTTTAATGCGAAATATCAGAGGGTTAACGAAACCATCCTGTTGCACCGCCGTTCTATATCCAACAAGCAATGGAGACCAGAAATGGCTATCGAGCGCGAAACCATCGTAGAGCACGCCCCTCGTGAGACTGTGGTCGTGGAAGGCCGCAGCAATCCATTTGGCATTATCGGCCTAATCCTGGCTGCAGTAGCCGCTGCGCTGCTGATCCTCTGGCTGGTCAATGGCGGGATCTCCAGCGATGGCGACGCCGTCAACGTGGATCTGCCCAACGTAACCGTGACGGAATAGGCGATGTTAGTTTCGACACGCGTCCGCAAACGCCGCATCGCAGCCGCTAAGTATGTCGCACTGGCTGCCCTGGCTGCTGTGATGTTCACGCCCCGGCTCGATGACCTTTCCGTCGATGGGCTGACCCGCACCCTGCCGTTTGACCTCGGCACGCAGGTTGCCATGGCAGAGATCGACTCTAACTAATCGAGCTAGGAGGACCGACAGATGATCACCCTCGTTCTATTTGCCCTCTTCGCCCTTGCCTCGTGCATCGCGGCAGCAGGCCTCATCGCCAGCACCCAGAATGCCGCGGATGAGGTTCGGGCTATGGAAGGCCTTCCGTCCGGATCCGAGCTCAACAGCTAGTTCGTCGCGGTAGCTTCGGGCTGCGCGAGGGGCAACTCCAGAGTGACCACAAGGCCCCCGATCTGGGCTCTGTCGAAGGCGATGGTGCCGTGGTTTATCCGCAAAATCTCAGCGGCGATCGCCAGCCCCAAGCCTGAGCCCGGCAAGGTTTCATCTAGCCGCACACCCCTGGTGCCCAGCGACTTGAGCTGGTCCTGCGGGATACCCGGACCATCATCGCAGATCTCAAGGATGGCATTGGCGCCATCCTGCTTGCTTCTGATGATCACCCTGCTTGCCGCCCATTTGGCGGCGTTCTCCAGCGTGATACCCACAAGCTCCATGAGGTCTTGCCGGTGAATGTCGACCCAACATTCGTCGCTGAGCTCGGCGCCCCAGTGCAGAGCTTCACCGCGTCCCGTCTTCTTGAGCACAGTTAGGGTTCTGAGCACCGCCGCGTTAAGCGACGACCGGGTCGAATGCGCTGACGTGCGCACCCGCAGTGCGGCGATCCGGATCTGGTAATCGACCCGCTCCGACATTTCGAAGCTGAGGTCCTGCAGCATGTCGGCTTCCGCATCGTTTCCCTTGTCGCGCAGACGCTCGGCAATGCCATGAATGGCCGCAAGCGGCGTCTTGAGGCCATGGGCGAGATCGGCCGCACGCGAACGGGCCCGCTCCATCATCTCTTCGCGCGCTTCCAGCAGTCCGTTGACTTCCTGAACAAGCGGACCAAGTTCGGTTGGAAATGTGCCCTCGAGACGCGCCCTTTCCCCTCGCCTCACCGCCTCGAGCGCTGCTTTGACGCGGTCAATTGGCATCAAGCCGAAGCGCGCATGCAACCAGGCGGCCAGGATGATCAAGCCACCCAACAGCAGCAAGACCTGCGATGCATCCTGCCCAAACTGCTGCGCAGCATCGTGGATGGGCTGATGGTCTTCGGCCACGGTCACACGATAGGTCCTCGTGCCTACCGCGGCATCTTCGATTTTCAGCCGCTGCGTGAGCATGATGAGGTGGCGCCCTTCAGGACCCTCGCCATGATGCAACTCGTTTTCCACAGCCGGAACATCGAGCACATGGTCCCAAAGAGATCGGGACCGTGCAACGCTGCCCTCATCTAGCGACTCGATCTGCCAATAGCGCCCGCCGAACGGCGTCTCATAACGCGGATCGGGAAGCGCTCCGCTAAGCTGGGGCTCCCCCGCTGCCGGCACGATCACTGCGGCCAGGCGGCTCAGCGCAGCTTCCATGTCCCGGCGGGTCGAACGCTCAAGGTTGACCGTGAACAGATATTGGAGGGCGAACCCGGCCGCGACCATGGCCGCCACGGCCCATACAACCGCCAGCCCAATCATGCGTAGGCGCAGGGACTGGAGGTTCAATAGCCGTCACCAAGTGCGTAACCGAAGCCACGCCGGGTCCTGATCACGTCTGCCCCGAGCCGCTTACGCACCCGGGCCACCAGGACCTCCACCGCATTGGAATCGCGCTCGTAATCCTGGTTGTAGATGTGCTCTGTGATTTCGAGTTGAGATATCACCTGCCCGCGCCGGTGCACGAGGTATGAAACAAGCTTGAACTCCTGCGGGGTGAGGTCCATCGGCACCCCATCAGCCGTAACCTCCATGGTGCGAAGATCCAAAAGGTATTTGCCGAAGGCGATCCGCGACGAGGCTAGACCATTCGCCCGTCGCACCAGTGCCCTGAGGCGCGCTACGATTTCCTGGACGTGAAACGGCTTGACCACGTAGTCATCAGCACCCGCCTCGATGCCATCGACGCGCTCTTCCCACTGCCCGCGGGCTGTGAGGATCAGGACAGGCGTCAGACGTCCAGCAGCGCGCCAGCGCTTGAGGATGGTGAGACCGTCCATCTGCGGCAGTCCAAGGTCGAGCACAATGGCGTCAAAAGTCTCACTGTCTCCGCGGAACCAGGCTGCCTCTCCGTCCCGCTCCCGCTCCACGCTGAAACCGGCTTTGGTCAGCGACACATTCAGTGTCTCGGCGATGCGATCGTCATCTTCGGCGACAAGCACGCGCATCTATGGCTCCACGTGCCGGCCCGTGCGGGCATAATAGTATTCCGTCGTCACCTGGCCTCCGGGCGCAAGCACCTTCACCGCGTAAACGAGAAAGCCCTGAACGAACTGTAGCTGAGCATTGATAATTTCGCCGCCGGTGCGACGCCGCACGTCGGGCAGGATCGACTCCAGCGAAACGGCTCGCCCTGCCTGCACGGCCGCAAGAGCTTCGCCTTCCGAAAGCTCCTTGACGGCAGCAACCGCGGCTGCCGCGGCTGCGGGCAAGTTGGGTTGCTGTCCTGGCTGGGAGGGGGCGCCAAGTCCCGGGGGAGCACCAGCATTGCCCAGGTTGGCAGCATTGCCTCCACCAGGGTTCACGGCACCCGCTCCCGGCCCGCCGCTGCTTGGAGGCGCAGGGGGCGTGGAGCCATTCCCCGCAGGACCGTTTCCACCGCTTCCCGCCGAACCGCCCCCGACGTTGCCAGGCGAACCTTCCCCACCGGGCGTGCTGCCGCCACCTTGCTGTCCGCTATCGACAGTTCCGGCACCGCTGTTCCCGTTCCCGCTGTTCCCGTTGCCGCCACCGTTCCCGTTGTTCCCGCCGCCGTTGCCTCCAGCGTTGCCCCGCTCGCTGCCTTGACCGTTGTTGCCCTGCTCGCTGGAGCCGCCGCCATTGCCGTTGCCCTGTCCATTCCCATTGCCCTGCCCTTGGGCCGGGGCGGGTTGAGCAAGTGCGAACGACAAAAGGAACAGCGCGATTGCGCCGATTGCGGGTTTCATGGTCCTACCTGAATAGCCCCTTCCAGCTTACAGAACGCTGACGGCCACCGTCACGCTTCCCTCAGCGCACTTCTGCTAATTTGGATTCGTTGGCGTCTGAGATCCCATGCGTTCTTATCCGCCAGTCCCAGTGACCGGCATCGACAAGCAACGCCCCCCGCATTGTCGATGCCGACTTGGGACCGCTGTTTGCTTGAGGATACTAGAAATGATCCGTGAGGAAGACGAAGCCTATCTGGCTCAGTACCGCGCCCTCCTCAAGGCCTGGACCATGGCAGTGGGCGGCTTCACCAATGATGACAGCGACGAACTGCACCGCAAGCTAGAAGCCGGTCAGGACGAACTCGCGCGCATTGCCCAGGACCATCCGGAAAAGAGCTACGACGTCGACATGCTGATCCACGCACGCAGCCGGCCCTGGGGTGGCTTTGCTGCTGACCGCTTGCCAAGACCGCCGCACCGTCAGCCCTGAGCATCGAGAAGAAGGGCTGACGCGGCAATCGCTTGCTGGCTTTGCGCAAAGGCGCTACCCAAGGCGCCATGAGCTTCAACAAATTCCCGCCCAAGCCGAAGTATGATCCGGATACCGGTCCGGTTTATCTCTACGGCCTCCACACCGTCCGCGCTGCGCTTGATAACAAGAACCGGATCAAGAAGGTCCTGCTGGCTACCCCCAATGCGCTGATGCGCCTTAAGGAGACAGGCGAAATCGGCAAGGTTCCAGTGAAGGAGACCACGCCGAAGGAGCTCGACCGCCTGCTAGGTGAAGACGCCGTTCACCAGGGTGCCGCCCTCGAAGTGGATCCCGTGAGCCGCTTCGGCCTCGACGACATCAAGCCGCTCAAGCTCGTCGTGGTGCTCGATCAGATCACCGATCCGCACAATGTTGGCGCGATCCTGCGCACGGCCTGTGCCTTCGGCGCCGACGCCGTGATCACCACCGCGCGCCACTCGCCGCGCGAAACCGGCGTCATGGCCAAATCCGCATCTGGCGCCCTAGACCTTGTCCCCATGATCGAAGTGCGCAATCTTGGCGACGCTTTGGAAAAGCTCAAGGCGCGCGGGATGTTGGTTCTTGGCTTTGATTCTGAATCTGAGCAACAGCTCAAGCCACGATCAGGCGACCAGCCGCTCGCCATCGTCATGGGCGCCGAAGGCAAGGGCCTGCGCCAGCGCACGCGCGAGCTCTGCGACGAGATGGTCAAGCTCGACATGCCTGGCCCGATCAAATCGCTCAACGTATCCAATGCCGCAGCCATCGCCCTCTTCGCTGCCACGGCCGGACGCTCCGCATGAGCCAGTTTGCACCCTTCGCCATCGCCCTGCGTCTCTCGGGCGTAACCCTGCCGCAGAACGACCTCGATGCGGCACTCAAGCAACTCACAACCCGCTACGAACCTGAAGACGCGGAAGAAAGCTTTTACGCTCAGGTGGACGTATCGGCCAAGAACCCGGTGCGCGCGCTCCTAGAGCTGGTCGAACGCTCCGGTGCAACCATCACGGCCATGCTGGAAGACCGCCGGATCGGCAAGCCCGTGCTGGACCTTGCCTTCGACTACCCTGAAGAGGGCGAAGCCATGTCCGCTCGCCTACCGGCCCATGTTGCCGCGGCCATCGCCAACTGTGGCATCGACATCGAGATCTCAGTCTATTTGACCGACGTCGAGGAAGACGAGGAAGACTGATCCAGATTTTGGCGCCGAGACGCTGTAGAAGCCCCCTACTTTCCCGCTGCGGATCAGTTGACCGGTGATATTTCTTCGGGCCTTTCTGCTGGTGTCTGGTCCGGCCGCAGAATACCAGTTGACATGTATGGTAGATTTTCGCCAGTCTCTGCCCATCCGAGCGGGAACAATCCCCCAGGAACGGCCGGAGACACGTAATG
Source organism: Devosia sp. (assembly GCF_036563435.1). GTDB lineage: Bacteria > Pseudomonadota > Alphaproteobacteria > Rhizobiales > Devosiaceae > Devosia. The sequence continues at coordinate 130,959 of NZ_DATCMJ010000006.1, read as the reverse complement.
GGCCTGCCAAAGGCTCAGCCAGGGTATGTGGTCAAGCGTGAGCTACGCGGTACTTCATTGGTCTGACCGTCCATCTACGGGCCATTGCTTGTATCGACCTTCTGAGAGACCCGCAGACGATCTCAACCGTACGGTCGCGGTTGGCGGGTTGGTGTTCCGAACCGTTGATGGCGCCGTACCGTAGCCCTGGGGCGCAGCGGGAGGACGCAGGATGGACGCGAGCTGGAGCGACGGCCAGGCTGTTGGCGTGACGGAGATGGAACGTTACCTGTTCGATCTCAACGGCTACATCATCATACCTGGCGCTCTGTCACCAGACGAATTGGCGAGCTGCAATGCGACGCTGGACGAGGCGAGCGGCTTCATCGGCAGTGAGTTCCGCGGCAACGTCTTCATCCACAATGATCCCGCCCGACACGAAGGCATTATGCTCCAGCAGATGTATGAGGCTGGACCGGTCTGGGAGCGGATGATCGACCACCCGAACTGGTTCGACAAAGCCGTTCATTTCATCGGCAGTGATGACCCGGAAAACTTCGACGGGCATCATGGCCCGGCCTTTATCGACGAGTGCTTCGCCACCATCCGTGGCCCCGGCCAGGCGCTACGCCTTCATTCGGGTGGCCACGTGGGCACTATCCGCACGCAGTACCGCTTCCACGCAGGCAAATTCCACTGCGGGCAGGTCAACGTCCTCGTGGCGCTAAACGATATCGGGCCGGGTGACGGAGCCACCATGGTCATACCGGGCAGCCACAAGTCCAATCTCCGCCATCCGCAGACCGTCAGCATCGACAAGCGGGACGAGCAGACATCGGTTGACGGTATCGAGGGCGCCATCGAGGTGCACCTCAAGGCTGGCGACGCGCTGATGTTCGTCGACGCGATCATGCATGGATCGGCTCGGCGAGTGAACCCAGGCGAGCGCCGGATGACGGTTTACCGTTATGGGCCGAGCTGGGGATATTTCCGGCATCGCTTTGTGCCCAGCCCCGAGTTGCTGGCGCGCCTCACCCCGCGGCAGCGCCAGATCGTAATGCCGCACCAGCCGCCGCTAATGGCATCGGCCTAATCTAGGGGAGAACAGAAGGATCGGCTGACCTACTGGGAGGTACGTAAGTCAGCAGATCTCGGCCGTGCAGAAATGCGCAAAACGCCAGCACCGCCACTAGGAATTGCTCAACGGGAGGACATCATGAGCATACTGAACCGCCGAACTTTCATTTTGCGGAGCGGCGCCGCCGCCGGCTCCGCCGCTATGCTTACCGCCTTGGGCCCCCAGGCCTTCGCGCAGGACAAGCAGATCCGCCACTTTTGGTGGGGCAATCCAGAACGCGACAAGCGGACCTTTGCCGTGATCGATCTCTATAACCAGAAAAACCCTGGCGTCGTGGTGAGTGGGGAAACTCTCGGTTTTGCCGACTACTTCACCAAGCTAACGACGCAGATCGCGGGCGGCAACATGCCCGACGTGATCCAGCAGGGCTACGGCGTCCTCTTCGAATACATCGCCAACGGCGCCGTGGTGCCGCTCGACGACTACATTGGCAAGTCGCTCGACATCTCCAAGTTGGACGAGGCGGCGATCGCCGCGGGAACGGTAGACGGCAAGTTCTACGCACTTTCCATCGGCGCCAACTCTCATATGGCGATGTACAATACGCGCCTCTACGAGGAGACCGGCATTGCTGTCGGAGAGAACTTCGACCCCTATGGCTGGACCTATGAGGACCTCAAGCGCATAGCGGTGGCCATCAAAGAAGCGACGGGGGTACCCGGCACCGACGACAACACTGCCGACTACCAGAACTTTTCCGACTTCACCGCCCAGAAGGGCGTACCGATGTACAACGAAGACGGCACCTATGGCGTGACCCAGGAGATCGTCGAGGAATACTGGAGCATCTGGCAAGGCATTCGCGACGCTGGCGGCACCCCTCCTGGCCCGGAATCGGCAGGGCTCGCAGGTGTGACGGATCTTAGCCAGCTCGGGGTCGTCACCGGCAAGTCGGCGACCTCCTACCTCTGGAGCAACCAGCTCGTCGGTGCACAGGGACTGATGGAGGATGCGCTCGGGGCAGCCATGTATCCAAACACGCCCGAGATGATCCCAGGTTCGGTGATCCAGCCGTCCCAGTTCGTGTGCCTCACGCGCGACAGTGCCGATCCTGAAGCAGCTACCGCCTACATGAGCGCTTTCGTCAACGACCTTGAACTTACGGCCATACTGGGTCTGGAGCGCGGCGTTCCATCCAACAGCGAAGTACGCGCTGCCCTCGAGCCGACGCTTTCGCCAGCCGAAGCGGTGACTGTGGCGTTCTTCGACGGCATTCAGGGCAAGACGGCAGCCTTGCCGCCGCCACCCCCTTCAGGTTCCAACGAAGTCGAGCAGACGTTCGAGCGCCTGGCGGTGTCCGTCCTTCTGGGCGACAAGTCCATCCCCGACGTTGCCGCAGATTTTCTCGGCCAGGCCAAGGCCATCCTCGCCAGGGCCTAGGCAACTGACTTCTTCGGTCCTTCGCAGCGAGGGACCGAAGGAGACCTCCCTGTTTTTGGGATAAGCCGGCCCGTTTAGCTCCCCTCACGAGCTCCGTGGATCGGAGAGGATGGAAGATGGAAAAGTTCTTGCGCCGCAACTTCGCCGGTTACGCTTTTCTTGCGCCATGGCTGGTGGGCTTCTTCCTGCTGGCTATCGGCCCGATCGTCGCCTCGCTCTATCTGAGTTTCACCAAGTACAACATCGTCCGTCCCCCGCAGTGGATCGGGCTCGACAACTACTTCTACATGTTCCAGTTCGATGATCGCTTCAAAAAGGCTCTCGAAGTTACATTCACGTTCGTAGCCATCTCCGTGCCGGCGAAGCTTGTTTTCGCCTTGGCTGTTGCCATGGCGCTGGACAAAGGCATCCGCGCCATTGGTTGGTACCGCGCGCTCTTCTATCTGCCGTCGATCCTGGGCGGCTCAATTGCCGTAGCGATACTTTGGCGTCAGCTTTTCAACTATGACGGCGTCGTCAATTCCATCCTGCGCCTGTTCGGTGGCGAAGGCCCCTACTGGCTTGCCGACCCGCGCTATTCGCTGTGGACCCTGATCGTTCTTGCCGTCTGGCAGTTCGGCTCGCCCATGCTCATTTTCCTGGCAGGACTCCGTGCCATTCCGCAGGAACTCTACGAAGCGGCAGAGATCGACGCGGCCGGGCCGGTCCGCAAGTTTGTCGCCATCACCGTTCCCCTGCTGGCCCCCGTCATCTTCTTCAACCTCGTGCTGCAGATGATCGAAGCCTTCAAGAGCTTTTCGGGAGCCTTCATTATCTCCGGCGGCAGCGGTGCACCCCTGGACTCGCTGCTCTTCTTCACCGTCTATCTCTATGAAGAGGCCTTCAGCTTCCTTCGCATGGGCTATGCCTCCGCCCTTGCATGGATCCTGCTCATTATTATCGCCGCCTTCACCGCCATCGCCTTCTGGACCAGCAAGTATTGGGTCCATTACGAAAACGAGCGGGGTTGATCATGACGGAAACACCGATCAGCAGCACGATCGCTGCCGCGCCGCGGCCAAGTACGGCAGCCGCCGCACATGCTTATCGGGAGGCAAAGGCGCGCCGCGCCCGCCGCTCTGCAGTCCTCAAGCATGTGTTCCTGGCCCTGACCTCGCTCGTCATGGTCTATCCCCTGATCTGGATGCTCTCCGCATCGTTCAAGCCCGACAACCAGATCTTCGGCTCGCTGGCGCTCTGGCCATCAACCTTTGATTGGCTCAACTACTGGGACGGTTGGAATGCCCTTTCAGTGGACTTCGGGCGCTTCTTCTGGAATTCGACGCTTGTCACAGTGCTGTCCGTAATCGGCAACGTCGTCTCGTGCTCCTTTGCCGCCTATGCATTCGCGCGGCTGGAATTTTCGGGCAAGACCATCTGGTTCGCGCTCATGATGATGACCCTGATGATCCCCTATCACGTGGTCCTCATCCCGCAGTATCTGCTGTTCCTCAAACTTGGCTGGGTGAACACCTACCTGCCTCTGATCGTCCCGCAATTCCTTGCCGGCGACGCCTTCTTCATCTTTCTCATGATCCAGTTCTTCCGCCAGCTTCCGCGCGAGCTCGACGAGGCCGCGATGATCGACGGCTGTTCGTCATTCAAGATCTACTGGGCCATCATCATGCCGCTAAGCGTGCCGGCCATGGCGACAGCCGCGATTTTCAGCTTCATCTGGACCTGGCAGGATTTTCTTGGCCCCCTCGTCTACCTCAACAATGTGGAGGACTACACGGTGCCGCTCGCCCTGCGCATGTTCCTGAGCCAGGACGGAGCGTCGCAATACGGGCCCATGTTTGCCATGTCCATCTTGTCGATCCTGCCGATCTTTCTGTTCTTCATCATCTTCCAGCGGCTCATCATCCGCGGCATCGCAATGAGCGGGCTCAAGTAAGGAACTGCCATGGCGTCAGTCACTCTCAGCGAAGTTCGCAAGGCCTATTCAGGTTTCGAGGTCATCCATGGCATTGACCTCGAAATTCAGTCGGGCGAATTCCTGGTTCTCGTTGGGCCATCCGGTTGCGGCAAGTCCACGCTGTTGCGGATGATCGCCGGACTTGAGGAGATCACCGACGGGACGATCGCGATCGGCGAGCGCATCGTCAACGACCTGTCTGCGTCGCAGCGAAACCTCTCCATGGTCTTCCAGAGCTACGCGCTTTATCCGCACATGAGCGTGCGCAAGAACCTTGCTTTCGGCCTTGGAAACCTGCGCATGCCGCGCGACGAGATCGCCCGGCGGGTGGCGGAGGCGGCCAAGATCCTCCAGATCGAAGAATTGCTGGAGCGCAAGCCGCGTCAGCTGTCCGGCGGACAGAAGCAACGCGTCGCCATTGGCCGCGCCATTGTTCGGGAGCCGCAACTCTTCCTCTTCGACGAGCCGCTCAGCAATCTCGATGCCGAGCTTCGCGTGCAGATGCGGGTGGAACTCGCCGGCCTCTACCAGCGCCTCGGCACCACGATGATCTACGTCACCCACGATCAGATCGAGGCGATGACGATGGCAAGCCGCATCGCTGTTATAAATAAGGGCAACGTGGAGCAGGTCGGCACGCCCTTCGAGCTCTACAACTTTCCGCGCAACCTGTTCGTGGCCAGCTTCATCGGCTCACCGAAGATGAACCTGCTGCAAGCGCATGCAACGGACGGACATGCGGAGATACCTGGTTTCGGCCGGCTTCAACTGCCACCGGGAGTCGACGCAGCGGGCGAGACGACCATCGGCCTGCGCCCTGAGCAGCTTGCACTCGAACAGGGGGGAGACCTAGCAGCAACCGGCACGGTGTCATTTTTGGAATATCTAGGCAGCGAGGTCTTCGTCTATCTGCGGCTCGCTGACGGGCAAACCGTGCTGGTCAAGGCGCCGGGCAAGGCCACCTATCAGCATGGTGACCAGCTCAGCGTTTCGCTGAATGCCATGGACGCACACTATTTCGATGTAAATGGTCAGTCGCTTGTGCGGTCGGGCTCCTCCACGAAATGATAGACCTCTTGGCTCGTTTGCGCCAGCGGCGCACCCTCCCGGTCGTAGAGCAGTGGCGTGCGTCGGGTACGGCTTTCGCCTGCACATCCGAACGTATCGAGGCGCGCTACGACAAGGCAGTGCGTGAGTTATTTGACTGCATAAAGCCTACTGAGGTGACAGCGCCTCTTCTTCACGAGGGCGGCGTCTATCACGGCTGCTGGTTGGAAAGTACCGGCACCATCAACACGGAACTGCTGGCGCGTTTCCTCCCTCATATCGCGACAACGACCTATTCGGCCTTCGCCGATTTTCAACGCGAAGACGGGTTGATCCCCTACAAGATCACGGCCGCTGGAGCGGCCTTTGCGCAAGTCCAGCTGGTCAGCCCCCTCGCCCGATGCGTCTGGCATCACTACCGGCTCAATGGGCGAGACCGTGCCTTCCTGGGCAAGATGTACGCGGCTATGTCCCGCTACGATGATTGGCTGGTACGGTTCCGGAACACCCGCGGCACTAGCGGCGTGGAAGCCTTTTGCACCTACGACACCGGTCACGACCTATCAGCTCGCTTCTGGCATGTCCCGGATAGCCCCTTCAACAACGACGCACGTACGGTCCACCCTGACAACCCGATCCTGCCCTTTATTGCGCCTGACCTGACCGCCAACGTCGCTTGCCAGCGATTCCATCTCGCTCAAATTGCCGAAGAGTTGGGTGAGCCATTTGAACCCTGGCGCCAAAAGGCAGAAGCAAGCGTCAGAGCGCTGTTCGAGCAGTGCTTCGATGCGAAAGATTTCTTCTTCTATGACCGCGACCGCAACGGCCAGCTCGTGCGGGTCCAATCGGATGTTCTGCTTCGGGTCCTTGCTTGTGAGATCGGAGACGGCGCGTTTTTTGCCCAGGCGCTCGAACGGTATTTGCTCAACACGCGAAAGTTCTTCAGCAAGTACCCCTTTACCTCGATTGCGCTGGATGACCCTCGTTTCGACCCGAATTTCGGGCAGAATTCCTGGTCAGGGCCCTCGAACTTCCTCTCCATCATCCGTGCCGCTCACGCCTTCGAGCATCATGGACATCATGTGGAGCTCAGCTGGGCGCAAAAGCCGATCCTCGCCGCCCTTTTCGACATGGAGACATTTCCCCAGACGCTCAGTCCCTTCACGGGCGCGCCCGGCTATACCGAGAGCTACTCCCCTTCCATCCTCTGCCTTCTTGATTTCATGGAGCGCCGCTCGGGGATCCTTCCGCGTCCTGACGGAACCTTGTGGTTCACCGGCTTGGTTCCGGAGGAGGTAATCCACAAGGATGTGCGCCACCAAACCGCCTATAGCCGGGAGATTGATGGCCTGAACTTCGAGCTCCTGAACGACGGCAGCAATGTTACGATCCTGAGGGATGGCCAGGAGCACATTCGTTTCCCCTATGGAGTGCGAGTCACTACGGACCGGCTGGGTACCCCGACGGCGGTTACTGGCCTGGTGAGCCGAACCGCAACCGGCACGTTGCAGACCCCGTCCGGCCGCTACGAGCTATCCGTTGGTCCCAACGAGGTTCAGAGCTTCGCTGACGGCTCCCTGATCCCTAGCAGCGCACCAAAGCTTGTCTTCCCGACCTACGGCAGCTGAAGGGAAGGATCAAAGACCCTTTCTCAGCTCCGGCGCCTCCGCCGTGATCAGGTCGCGGCCAAAGGGGCTCGTATCCCTGGGTACCAGGCGAACCACAGAATAGTTGCGCTCCTTGAGCTCCGCCAGGAACAGCGGCAGCAGGTCGACCGTACGCTGATGAATGTCGTGGAAGAGGATTACGCCGCTGCCCCGCGCTTCCAGCCGCGCGAGGGTGCGTTCGACGATCTCGGCGGGCGCGTCTTTGTAGTAGTCCTTGCTGTCAATATCGACATCAAGCACGACCATGTTGCCCTGCAGCAGGTTGGTGCGCAGGAACCCTGTTTGAGACAGATAGGGAAAGCGGAAGAACGGCGAGAGCGTCTGCCCTCCACTGGCCAGCGCGACCTGCACTGCCCGCTCACCCTGCGCGATTTCGTCGAGCGCCGCCTGGCTGCTCATCGTACTGAGATCGACATGGCTGAACGTGTGGCTGCCCACAGTGTGGCCCGCGGCAGCGACCCGCTGCGCCAGCCGTGGATTGGCCTGGGCCGCCGAACCAAGCATCAGGAATGTCGCCCTTGCGCCAAAGTCGTCGAGCGTCGCAAGGATCTTTTCCGTCTTGCCCGAACGCGGACCGTCGTCAAAGGTCAGCACCACTTCGCGTGGGCGTAGGATGATGTCGGTAGTGGTCGAGACCGCAAGTGTACGTCCGCCAATATTGCCGGGGGCAAAGATCCGCTCCGGCATCGGCTGCTGCGCCAACGTCCTGGAGGCCGGCAGGATGCTGCCGGTCACGGCAGCGTGGTCGGCCGTTCCGCTGAAGCTCGGAAACTCGCTGGGCGGCTTGGCACACCCTGCCAGGAGCAGGCCGGCAAGCAGCATGGACAGACCAAAACGCGACAGAGACACCGCTCGCACCCGAACAACTTGGAACGGGCACACTTTTCGCGATTATGGTTAATAATCCCCTCGCGAGAACTTAAGGATTACTTACCGCGACCGCCTTTGCCTTGCGCCCGAGAGTGTCGAGCGCGCTCAAAAACGCCGATCTGTCCGCCGGCCGGAAACCCGGATTAAAGCCCTTGATCTCGCCTGTTTCGCGCAGATGCTGCTTGAGATCGCGCATGGCTAGTGCCATGCCGATCGAGCTTGGCGTGAACGGCTTGCCGGTAAAGCCCAGCACGTGACAGCCCTTGTCGATCGCTCGGCTGGCCAACGGAATATCGGCGGTCAAGACGATGTCGTTGGCCTGCGCCTGCTCCACGATCCAGTTGTCGGCGGCATCCGACCCCTGCGGCACCACCACGACCCGCACCATCGGATCGCGCGACGGCCTCACCCCGCCATTGCTGACAAAGGTGATGACCAGACCGAGCCGCTCGGCTACGCGCCTTGCCTCTTCTTTCACCGGACAGGCATCGGCGTCGACAAAGATGGTGGGATTGGGCACGGGCCGCGGCGCAGACGCTAGTACACCACCACGCTGCGGATGCTTTCGCCTGCATGCATCATGTCGAAGCCCTTGTTGATATCTTCGAGGCGCAGCGTATGCGTGATCATCGGATCAATCTCGATCTTGCCGTCAAGGTACCAGTCCACGATCTTGGGAACATCGGTGCGCCCTTTGGCACCACCAAAGGCCGTGCCCATCCAGGTGCGGCCGGTCACCAGCTGGAACGGGCGGGTCGAGATCTCCTGTCCTGCTCCGGCCACGCCGATCACCACCGACTTTCCCCAGCCGCGATGGCTGCATTCGAGCGCCTGACGCATAACCTTGGTGTTGCCGGTGCAGTCGAATGTGTAGTCGGCGCCACCGATCAGGTCGCCGCGCCGCTTGGTCATGTTGACGATATAGGAAACGACGTCGCCATCGATTTCTGTCGGATTGACGAAATAGGTCATGCCGAAGCGTTCGCCCCATTCTTTCTTGCCGTTGTTGATGTCGACCCCGATGATCATGTCGGCACCCGCCAGGCGCAGGCCCTGGATGACGTTGAGGCCGATGCCACCGAGCCCAAACACAACCGCGGTCGCACCGATCTCGACTTTGGCCGTGTTGATGACAGCGCCGATGCCCGTGGTAACACCGCAGCCGACGTAGCAAACCTTGTCGAAGGCCGCAGCGGCATCGATCTTGGCCACGGCGATCTCTGGAAGCACGGTGAAATTCGAGAAGGTCGAGCAGCCCATGTAGTGGTGGATCGGCTTGCCTTCGAAGGAGAAGCGAGAGGTGCCGTCCGGCATCAGCCCCTGCCCCTGCGTGCTGCGGATCGCCGTGCAAAGATTGGTCTTGCCCGAGCGGCAGGCGTAGCATTCCCGGCATTCCGGCGTGTAGAGCGGAATGACGTGGTCACCCTTCTTGAGGCTCGTCACGCCCGGCCCGACATCGACCACCACGCCGGCCCCTTCATGACCAAGAATCGCCGGGAACAAGCCCTCGGGATCGGCACCGGACAGGGTAAAATCGTCGGTATGGCACAGGCCCGTGGCCTTGATCTCCACCATCACTTCGCCCGCCTTCGGACCTTCGAGATCGACCTCGACGATCTCCAGCGGCTTTCCGGCCTGGAAGGCAACGGCTGCGCGAGTTTTCATGGCGGGATTCTCCTGTGCTGCGTTGGGCCAGCTTTGCCATGCCCGGCGTCCAGCAGCAACCTGTCCTGGTAGGTGCGAGCGAAGCTCAGGAGGTGGATGAGCTCCCCGATGCGACAACGCTGACGGTGCTCGACATTGTTTGGAATGCCATAGTATCGAAGTGGCCGGCGCGGCTCCAACCAAGAACAAAAGGCCCTTCTCCATGACTGATCTGATCGTCCCGGTTATTCTTGCAGGCGGCCAGGGCTCCCGTTTGTGGCCCATGTCTCGGGCGGCCCGCCCCAAGCAGTTCCTGACGCTGACCGGCGAGAAGAGCCTGTTCCAGTTGACGCTGGAGCGTGTCGGTGACGAGACGATCTATACCGACGCCATCATCATCACTAATTCGGAATACCGCTTCCTGGTCGCCGAGCAGTCTGCCGAGATCGGCAAGACTGCCGCAGGCATCCTCCTGGAACCCGTTGCACGCAACACCGCCGTTGCCATAGCCGCCGCGGCGGCCTTTGCTTCTGATCGCTTCGGTCAAGACGTGGTGCTGCACATCCTTCCCTCTGATCACGAGGTCGGCGTCGATGAGGGCTACCGCCTAGCCGTTCGTCAGGCCGCAGACGCCGCAGCCGATGGCCGACTTGTGACCTTTGGCATTCTCCCGACCCATGCCGAAACGGGCTTTGGTTATATCAAGTCACAGGCCACTGTCGGTGCCGGCGTGCAGCCGGTGGAGCGCTTCGTTGAAAAGCCCAATGCCGAGCGGGCCGCGCAGATGCTGGCCGAAGGCGGCTATTACTGGAATTCCGGCATGTTCATGCTGGGTGCGGGCGCCTTTCTGCGCGAATGCGAGACCCTGGCTCCGGAAACGCTTGCCGCAGCCCGCGCCGCCATCGATCAAGCACAGACCGACCTCGACTTCATTCGACTCGACCAGGACGCATTTGCCGCTGCGCCGGACATCTCGGTCGACTATGCGATCTTCGAGAAAACCGAGAAAGCTGCTGTGGTCGCGGTGAACTTCAGCTGGACCGATCTGGGCAGCTGGGACGCTCTCTGGAAGAACTCGGAACGCGACGAGGGTCAGAACCTGACGCAGGGTTCTGTTACACTCGATGCCGTCAGCAACTCCCTTGTCGTGACCGATCACGCGCACGTTGCAGTGTCCGGCCTCGACGACATTGCGGTAATTGCCACCAACGATGCAGTCTATGTCGGTCGACTATCTGAGGCGCAAAAGGTCGGGGCCATGGTCAAGACACTCCGTGCCGGCAAGGAAACCGTAGGCCTGACCGAGATCCACAAGACAGCCTATCGTCCATGGGGCGGCTACTCTTCGGTGCTCGCGGGAGAGCGCTTCCAGGTAAAGCGCCTTTTCGTCAAGCCGGGCAAGAAGCTGAGCCTGCAGAAGCACCACCACCGGGCCGAGCACTGGATCGTGGTGCGCGGCACTGCCGAGGTAACGGTGGACGGTACGATCACCACGCTGAGCGAAAACCAGTCGATCTATCTGCCCCTGGGCTGCGTCCATCGCCTGGCCAATCCCGGCAAGATCGAGCTGGAGCTGATCGAGGTGCAGACCGGGTCCTACCTGGGCGAAGACGACATCATCCGCATCGAGGACGAGTTCGGCCGAGCCTAGGCGGCTCGGCAACTGTTGAACGGGGACATAACGTCGTTCACCCGTCGCGGGGTGAGGTGATCAGGCCAACCGGCTGAGCAGCGTGCCGTACAACTGCTCGGCGAGGTTATCAGGGGTGAACTCGGCCCCGTGGAGCACGACATCGGCACTCGTTGGTTCTTCAAAGGGACTGTCGATGCCGGTAAAGTTCTTGATCTCGCCCGCACGTGCGCGCTTGTAGAGGCCTTTGGGGTCCCGCGCCTCGCACACGGCCAGCGGCGTATCGACATAAACCTCGGTGAAGCCGATATCGCCAGCGATCTCCCGTGCCAAACGGCGTTCGTTCTCGAAGGGCGAAATGAAAGAGACGAGCACGATCAGCCCGGCATCGGCCATAAGACGGGCGACTTCGGCGACACGGCGGATGTTTTCCACGCGTGCGGCTTCGGTGAAACCCAGATCCTTACTGAGTCCGTGGCGCACATTGTCGCCGTCGAGGATGTAGGCGTGCTTGCCCTCCGCTGTAAGCCGCTTCTCGACGATGTTGGCGATGGAGGACTTGCCCGAGCCGGAGAGGCCGGTAAACCAGACGATCTGCGGCTTTTGCCCCTTCATCTGCGCCCGCACCTCGCGGTTCACGTCGAAAGACTGGTAGGTCAGGTTCTGCGCCCGGCGCAGTCCAAACTCGATGGTCCCCGCCCCGAGCGTGGCATTGGTCAGGCGGTCGATGAGGATGAAGCCGCCGGTCAGCGCATTGCTAGCATAGGGATCGAATGCAATCGGCTTGTCGGTAGCGATGGTGACGGTCGCCACCTCGTTGAGGTCGACCTTGGTCGCTGCGGTATGCTCGAGCGTATTGACGTTGGTGCGGAACTTGAGGTCGGTAATGGTCGCCGGCACGACCTGGGTGCCGAGCTTGAGGAGATAGGAGCGGCCCGGAAACGCCGCCTCCTCGTTCATCCACACGACCCTCGCCTGGAATTGGTTCGAATATTCCGGCGTCTCGCGAGGATGGCTGAGGACGTCGCCACGGGAAATGTCCACCTCGCGGTCCAGCACCAGCGTTATCGCCTGCCCCGCTACCGCCTGTGTGAAGTCGCCGTCCATGGTGACAATCCGGGTGACCACGGCAGGCTTGCGCGACGATGCGATCAGCACCTCGTCGCCCACCGCGACCGAGCCTGAAGCAACCGTGCCGGAAAAACCACGGAAATCGAGGTTGGGCCGATTGACCCACTGCACCGGGAACCGCAGCTTGCCCGCACTGCGATCCTCGGCGACGGAGATGGTTTCTAGATATGGCACCAGGGGTGTTCCGCTGAACCAAAGCGTCTTGGTGCTTTGCGTCAGGATATTGTCACCGCGCAGCGCCGAGACCGGCACCGCTTCCAGGCTCTTGAACCCGAGCGGCTCCGCAAAGGCGCGATATTCGGCCACGATCTTGTCGAAGACGGCTTGGTCGTAGTCGACCAGGTCGATCTTGTTGACCACGAGAACAACGTGCTTCACGCCGATCAGCGACAGGATGAAACTGTGTCGGCGCGTCTGCGTCAGCACGCCCTTGCGGGCGTCGATCAGCACCAGCGCCAGATCCGCATTGGACGCGCCCGTCGCCATGTTGCGGGTATACTGCTCGTGACCGGGCGTATCTGCGACGATGAACTTGCGCTTGTCGGTGGAAAAGAAGCGGTAGGCCACGTCAATGGTGATGCCCTGCTCGCGCTCTGCAGTCAGGCCGTCCACCAGCAGGGAAAAATCGATGCCTTCGTCCCCGACAGTGCGGTTGTGCGACTCCTTTTTGAGGCTCGCTAACTGATCGTCGAGGATGAGCTGGCTATCATAGAGCAACCGGCCGATCAGCGTGGACTTGCCATCGTCGACGCTGCCACAGGTCAGGAACCGCAGCAGCGACTTCTCAGTCTGCTGGTTGAGCCAGAGCGCAATATCGGTATCGGGGCTCGCCAAGGGCAGGCTCATCAGAAATACCCTTCCTGCTTCTTCTTTTCCATCGACCCGACACTGTCGCTGTCGATCAGCCGCCCTTCACGCTCGGATGTGCGGCTGGTCTGCATTTCCATGATGATCTCGGGCAAGGTTGCCGCCGTCGAGCGGATCGCCCCAGTGAGCGGATAGTCTCCCAAGGTGCGGAAGCGCACCATTTCCTGGCGCGGCGTCTCGCCCGGCACAAGCCGGAAGCGCTCATCGTCCACCATGATCAACGTGCCTGACCGATCGACGACAGGACGGGGCTTGGCAAAATACAGCGATGGCAGCTCGATGCCTTCCGAATAGATGTAGGTCCATACATCGAGCTCGGTCCAGTTGCTGATCGGGAAGACGCGCATGCTCTCCCCTGGATTGAGGCGGGTATTGAACAGGCGCCACAGCTCCGGCCTTTGGTTCTTCGGGTCCCAGGCGTGGCTCGCGTTACGGTGGGAGAAGACCCGTTCCTTGGCCCGCGACTTTTCCTCGTCGCGCCGCGCGCCGCCAATGGCCGCGTCGTACCGCCCTGCATTGAGCGCCTGCCGCAGCGCCTGAGTCTTCATGATGTCGGTAAAGCGGGAGGAACCATGATCGAACGGGTTAATGCCTGCCGCAACGCCCTCGGGATTGGTGTGGCTGATCAGCTCGAAGCCATGCTTTTCCGCCATGGCATTGCGGAACGCGATCATCTCGCGGAACTTCCAAGTCGTGTTCACATGCAGCAACGGGAATGGGATGCGAGATGGGTAGAAGGCCTTGCGCGCCAGATGCAGCAGAACGCTCGAATCCTTGCCGATCGAATACATCATCACCGGCCGCTCGAAGCTGGCCGCAACTTCGCGCAGAATTTCGATGCTCTCAGCCTCAAGCGTCTGCAGATGCGTCAGCAATGCCCGGGTCAATCCTGCCTCCAGCCTCGGCCCATCAGACAGGCCACTTCTGCTGGTTTGGTAAAGCGGAACAGCACCCCGCTTCAAGCCCCGGAACGGCCGGAAACCCCTGGCAGCGCAGGGGTTTGGGATAAAAGTCTGCACCTTTGCGGTTTGCTGGCGCCAGCGATCTGCGAGAGCGTAATGACGCAGCGAGGGCATCCGCCGCGGAGGCTCAGGAACAGAAAAATAGTTCCCGCGGACACAGCAAATCGAGAGCCAGCAAAGTCATCGAGCCGGTTGCTCCCGCCGCAGGCCAATGCTACACGCACCGTCGCGCCGGTATAGCTCAGTTGGTAGAGCACCTGATTTGTAATCAGGGGGTCGCGGGTTCGAACCCTGCTGCCGGCACCATTCCAGCGCGGCGCACCTCAGATCACTCTACGGGCAAAGCAGCCCAGCACTTCAGTCAGCGGCGGTTCTTCAGCACCACGGCCGCGATGATGATGATGAAGGCGGCAAGCCTCAGCAAATACATCCAGCTCCTCTCCTCCACCGGCAGGTTCGAGAGCGCCAGGAGCGCCTGATTGGCGGCCAGGAGCCAGAACGCGGCGGCAAAGGCCGCGAAGAGGATGTCGCGGGTTCGCACCCAGAACCGGATGAAGAACAAGCCGGAGACCAGGAAGCCCATGGTGATGAGGCCCGAGACGAAGGCAAACATGGTCTACTCCGACTCCCACACAAGGCCAAACATCAGCACACCAACCGCCATGAGCGAAGCAGCGTGGCGCCAGGCCTGAAAGTCCCATTGCGGAAAGATCAAAAGATCGAACAACACGGCCGTGCTATTGAGCGACAGAAAGAAAAAGCAGATCCCAGCCCACAAGAGCAGTCGGGTTCCCGATCGCCTGTATCCTCTCAGAAGCAGCCAGGTACAGGCCGCGCTGGCGACGAGACACAGGACATAGATGGCAACCTGGACGGTCTGGTTCACTGCGGTGGTTTCCTTAAGAGGAAGGCATCCGAGAACGAGGTGAGCTTGGCATTGGACCGCCCCACGATCATGCGTCGGATCTGGTTGGGGCGGGTGCGGTATTCGTGATCAAGTCTGTCCACGAAGCTGGCGAGGTCCGCTGAAACAGCCGCATAGCGAACATTGCCCTCCCCCTCGTCGACCAGTAGCCCAGCCTCGAGGAGGCGCCGCACCGACTGGGTGACAACCAGCTCGCTGCTGCGCAGCTCGGCGACCAGATCCGCAGTGTTCCACTGGCGCTTGGGCTGGGCATGGGTGAGCAGAAGCAGATCCAGCGACCACACGGAGTCGAGACAGCTTTCGACCATCTCCACGAAGTCCGGCTCTGGTGGGGCAGCGCGAGTCATCGGCAGGGGTGTAGAATCCGATAAGTGTCGGATCAACCCTTCCGAGGATTTTTGTGGCGAAGCGAACAATCCGGTGCCATGAGCATAGGGTTGCGCTAGAACAGCGTGCTCTGCCCCAGACAGGCCGGGCTTGAAGCTTTGAGGAGACTTCATCGTGACCACCTCCGCTCTCGTTCAACAGCTTGATCGCCGCCATATTCTGAATGCTCTGCGAGCGTTCCGGCGCGGCGACTTCTCGGTCCGGCTGGATGGTGACTTCGAGGGCTTGGACTTCGAAATTGCCCAGAGTTTCAACGAAATCGTGGAACTCAACGAGGCGCTGACCGACGAGTTCGCCAGGCTCGGCCGCGTGGTGGGCAAGGACGGCCGCATCGGCGAGCGCGGCCATGTGCGCAATGCCACCGGCAGCTGGGAGGCCAGCGTCCGCTCGGTCAACGAGCTGATCGAGGACATGGTGCAGCCAACCGCCGAGGTGGCGCGCGTGATTGGCGCCGTGGCCAAGGGCGACCTTAGCCAGTCCATGATGGAAGAGATCGACGGACGGCCCCTGCGCGGTGAGTTCCTGCGTATCGGCAAGGTCGTGAACACCATGGTGGACCAGCTCAACAGCTTTGCCTCGGAAGTAACGCGCGTTGCGCGCGAAGTGGGCACGGAGGGCAAGCTGGGCGGCCAGGCACAGGTGAAGGGCGTCGCCGGCACTTGGAAGGACCTCACTGACAATGTGAACTCCATGGCGCAGAACCTGACCAGCCAGGTGCGCAACATCGCCGAAGTGACCACTGCCGTGGCCAATGGCGACCTCAGCCGCAAGATCACCGTGGAGGTGAAGGGTGAGGTGCTCGAGCTCAAGAACACCATCAACACCATGGTGGATCAGCTCAACGCCTTCGCTTCCGAAGTGACCCGCGTCGCGCGCGAAGTGGGGACCGAAGGCAAGCTTGGAGGCCAGGCACGCGTGGAAGGCGTCGGCGGCACCTGGAAGGATCTCACCGACAATGTGAACCTCATGGCCGAGAATCTTACCGGTCAGGTACGCAACATCGCCGAAGTGACCACCGCCGTGGCTTCGGGTGACTTGTCGAAGAAAATTACCGTGGACGTGAAGGGCGAAATCCTCGAGCTCAAGTCCACCATCAACACCATGGTGGACCAGCTCAACTCTTTCGCCTCGGAAGTGACGCGCGTGGCGCGCGAAGTGGGTACCGAAGGCAAGCTCGGCGGCCAGGCGCAGGTGCGCGGCGTGGGCGGCACCTGGAAGGACCTGACCGACAACGTGAACCTGATGGCGGCCAACCTGACCGGCCAGGTGCGCAACATCGCCGAAGTGACCACCGCCGTGGCCTCGGGTGACTTGAGCAAAAAGATCACCGTGGACGTGAAGGGCGAAATCCTCGAACTCAAGTCCACCATCAACACCATGGTGGACCAGCTCAATTCATTCGCTGGCGAAGTGACACGCGTGGCGCGCGAAGTGGGCACCGAGGGCAAGCTGGGCGGCCAGGCCGACGTGAAGGGCGTCGGCGGCACCTGGAAAGACCTCACCGACAACGTGAACCTGATGGCCGCGAACCTCACCGGCCAGGTGCGAAACATCGCCGAGGTGACCACCGCCGTGGCGCGCGGCGACCTGTCCAAGAAGATCACCGTGGACGTGAAGGGTGAAATCCTTGAGCTCAAAGACACCATCAACACCATGGTGGACCAGCTCAACTCCTTCGCTGGCGAAGTGACGCGCGTGGCGCGCGAAGTGGGTACCGAGGGCAAGCTCGGCGGCCAGGCGCATGTGGAAGGCGTCGCCGGTACCTGGAAGGACCTGACCGACAATGTGAACTCGATGGCGCAGAACCTGACCGGTCAGGTGCGCAACATCGCCGAAGTGACCACCGCGGTGGCCTCGGGCGACTTGTCGAAAAAGATCACCGTGGACGTGAAGGGCGAAATCCTCGAGCTCAAGAACACCATCAACACCATGGTGGACCAGCTCAACTCCTTCGCCTCCGAGGTGACGCGCGTCGCCCGCGAAGTGGGCACGGACGGCAAGCTCGGTGGCCAGGCACAAGTGCGCGGCGTCGCGGGTACCTGGAAGGACCTGACCGACAATGTGAACGCCATGGCCGCAAACCTCACCGGTCAGGTGCGCAATATCGCCGAGGTGACCACCGCCGTGGCCTCGGGCGACTTGTCCAAAAAGATCACCGTGGCGGTGCGCGGCGAAATCCTCGAGCTCAAGGACACCATCAACACCATGGTGGACCAGCTCAACTCCTTCGCATCCGAAGTGACGCGCGTGGCCCGCGAAGTGGGCACCGAGGGCAAGCTGGGCGGCCAGGCGCAGGTGAAGGGCGTGGGCGGCACCTGGAAGGATTTGACCGACAATGTGAACTCCATGGCGCAGAACCTAACGGGCCAGGTTCGTAACATCGCCGAAGTGACCACGGCCGTGGCATCCGGCGACTTGTCTAAAAAGATCACCGTGGACGTGAAGGGGGAAATCCTTGAGCTGAAATCCACCATCAACACCATGGTGGACCAGCTCAATTCCTTCGCCGGCGAAGTGACGCGCGTGGCGCGCGAAGTGGGCACGGAAGGCAAGCTGGGCGGCCAGGCGCGCGTGGAAGGTGTCGCCGGCACGTGGAAGGACCTCACGGACAACGTGAACCTCATGGCCACCAACCTCACCAACCAGGTGCGCGGCATCGCCGAGGTGGTGACCGCGGTGGCGCAGGGTAACCTCAAGCGGAAGCTCGCGGTGGATGCCAAGGGCGAAATCGCCGCGCTCGCCGAAACCATCAACGGCATGATCGAGACGCTGGCGACCTTTGCCGACCAGGTGACCAACGTGGCCCGCGAAGTGGGTATCGAGGGTAAGCTCGGCGGCCAGGCCCGCGTGCCCGGTGCTGCCGGCCTGTGGCGCGACCTGACCGACAACGTGAACCAGCTAGCGGCAAATCTGACCACCCAGGTGCGCGCCATTGCCGAAGTGTCCACCGCCGTGACCAAGGGCGACCTGACCCGCTCGATCTCTGTGGAAGCCTCCGGTGAAGTGGCGGCGCTCAAGGACAACATCAACGAGATGATCCGCAACCTCAAGGATCAGACCCTCAAGAACGCCGAGCAGGACTGGCTCAAGACCAACCTGGCGCGCTTCTCGCGCATGCTGCAGGGCGAACGCGACCTCTCTACGGTGTCGCGCCTGATCATGAGCGAGCTCGCTCCTCTGGTGAACGCTCAGTATGGCGTGTTCTACGTGACCAACCGTGAGGATTCAGAGACCCGGCTCGAGCTTGCTGCCAGCTATGGGGCAGAAAACAGCACAGCGATCAAAAGCCAGCTCGCACTGCGCGAGGGCCTGATCGGACAGAGCGCCGCAGACAAGCGCGTGATCATGCTCGATGAGGTGCCGCCTAATTTCCTCAAGATCAGCTCTGGCCTTGGCGCTGCCGACCCTGCCAACGTGATCATCCTGCCGGCGCTGTTTGAAGAAGAAGTTAAGGCAGTGATCGAACTCGCCTCCTTTGGCGAGTTCAATGACACCCACCAGTCCTTCCTCAACCAGCTGATGGAGTCAGTCGGCATCGTGCTCAACACGATCGCCGCGACCATGCGCACCGAGGGCCTGCTCAAGCAGTCCCAGCTGCTGACTGCAGAGCTGCAGGCACGCCAGTCGGAACTGACCAAGAAGCAGGAAGAGCTGCACGCCACCAATGAGGAGCTGCAGGAAAAGGCGCAGCTTCTGGAAAACGAAAAGCGCCAGGTCGAGAACAAAAATCTCGAGATCGAAATGGCGCGCCGCGCGCTTGAGGAGAAGGCCGAACAGCTGGCCCTCACTTCCAAGTACAAGTCCGAATTCCTAGCCAACATGTCGCACGAATTGCGCACGCCGCTCAATTCGCTGCTGATCCTTTCGAAGCTCCTGGCCTCCAACCAGCAGGGCAACCTCAATGACAAGCAGGTCGAGTTCGCGCGCACCATCAACGCCGCCGGCACTGACTTGCTCAACCTCATCAACGACATTCTCGACCTGTCCAAGATCGAGTCGGGCACCGTTTCAATCGACCTTGGCGACCTCAAGCTCAGCCAGCTGCGCCAGCACATGGAGCGCACGTTCCGGCAGCTTGCCAGTGACAAGGGGCTCTCGTTTACAATCGAGATCGACCCGGACCTGCCCGAGACCATGCGGACGGACGAAAAGCGTCTGCAGCAGGTGGTGCTCAACCTCCTCTCCAACGCCTTCAAGTTCACCGCACAGGGCGAGGTCAAGCTGCGCTTTGGGCTGGAGGAGGCAGCAGCCAAACGGCGCGGACGTACAGCACCCCGTATGCTGGCTGTAGCCGTCAGCGATACCGGCATCGGCATTCCCGAAGACAAGCAGAAGCTGATCTTCGAGGCCTTCCAGCAGGCTGACGGCACCACCAGCCGCAAGTATGGCGGTACGGGCCTTGGTCTCTCGATCAGCCGCGAGATCGCCAATCTCCTTGGCGGCGAATTGCGTGTGCAGAGCATCCCCGGCAAGGGCTCGACCTTCACACTCGTCGTACCGCTCGACGGCCCGCAAAGCCTCGGCCTGCAGCAAAACGAAACCACCCTGGCTGAATTAGGCGCTCCCGGTGCTCACTCCACCAGCGAAGCAATCGACGCCGACGACCGTAACAATCTCGAACCTGGCGACAAGGTCATCCTGATCGTCGAAGACGATCCCACCTTCGGCCGCGTCTTGCTCAACGTCGCTCGGGCGGCTGGTCTAAAGGCCGTCTTGTCAACAGCGGGTTCCGGCACCCTGGCGCTCACGCGCAAGATCATGCCCGACGCCGTGACACTCGACCTTGGCCTCGCCGACATCGATGGCTGGGTCCTGTTCGACCTTCTCCGTCACGATCCCAAGACCGCTTCGATCCCCATCCACGTGATCTCAGGCGCCGAAGACGCTGCGGGTCTATCGGACAAGGGTGCAGCCACCGTCATGCTGAAGCCTGTCGAACAGGAGGAGTTGACCCAGGTCTTTGCCTCCATCGTTGATGACCCCGGCCGCCGGCAACGCAGCGTTCTCGTGGTCGATAACGACACCGATCGCAGAACTGCGACCACCGAAGCAATCCGAGACGGAGTGACCTCCGTCACAGTTGTTGACTTCCTGCCTGCGAATACCGACGAGGCGGCCCTGCACCAATACAACCACATCGTCTTCTCGCTCGGTCGCTCTGCAGAAGATGACAAGACGGCACTGGCCAATCTTGCCCATCAGGACGAGACGGTGCTTGCCGCCACTATTCTATTTGGTACTGAGAACCTGCCTGCCGAAACGGAGCCACCTGCTCTTCGAAACCTCTCCCGTGCGGGCAATATCAACCAGCTGGTCCAGTTGCTGGAGCGGCCGCTCGATGCCAGCCCGGATGGACAGGAGCAGATCGGTGTACAGGACCTCGCCGGTACCAAGGTGCTGATCGTCGACGACGATATCCGCAACATCTATTCGCTGACCAGCTTGCTGGAAACCTGCGGCATTGAAGTTCTGCATGCCGAAGGCGGTCGCGAAGGCATCGAAATCCTGGAGCGCAACACCGACGTTGATATCGCCCTCGTGGACATCATGATGCCGGAGATGGACGGGTATGAGACCATGGGCGAAATCCGCAACCGCCCTGCCCTGGCTCATATTCCGCTGATTGCCGTCACCGCCAAGGCGATGAAGGGTGACCGCCAGAAATGCCTTGATGCCGGCGCGTCGGACTACATCGCTAAACCGGTGGACTTAGATCTCCTGCTCGCACTGCTGCGCGTCTGGATCGGGCGGTCGCAAACCCGCGCTGGGTCGAGCATGATTGCGAACGGCGCATGAGCCTTTCCTTAGCCGATGCTGCCGTAGCGATCGTGCCGGAACCCACATCGGGGGCGGAGGAGCCGCATATGACTGCCCGCCCGCGTGTTCTCCTAGTCGACGATGACCAGCGCAACCTTCTTGCCTTGAGCGAGGTCCTTGAAGACGTAGCGGAGATCGTCACCGCCGACTCCGGCGCCGAGGCCCTTCGGCACCTCCTCAAGGGGCAATTCGCGGTTATCCTGCTGGACGTCCTGATGCCAGGGCTGGACGGTTACGAGACGGCCAAGCTGGTGCGGATGCGCGAGCAGTCGCACGACACACCGATCATCTTCCTAACTGCCATCAACAAGGAAGACGCCCACCTGATGCGCGGGTATGACAGCGGCGCCGTCGACTTCGTGTTCAAGCCGGTCGACCCGGTCATACTGCGCTCCAAGGTTTCGGTCTTCGTCAGTCTTTACGAAAAGACCCGGGAGATTGAGCGTAACGCCCGGCGCGAGCAGGCGCTGCTGCAGGAGACGCTCAAGGCCCAGGCCGAGCGTTTCAAGATCGACCAGGCGCTCCGCGAGGCGGAAGAACGGCAGGCACTCCTGTTGCGCTCCCTGCCCCTGGCCGTGTTCCAGATCACCACCGGCAGCAACACGCCCGTCTTCATCGCTGGCGACGTCGAAAGTCTGACCGGCTTTTCGGCCGAAGCATTCGAAGCCAGTCCGGAAGTTTGGCGAGATCGCATCCACGCTGATGATCAGGCTGCGTGGCTGGCGTCTGCCGATGTCGCAGCGGGTGAATATCGCTGGCAGCATCGCGACGGCGCCTATCGAGTATTCGTCGATCAGCGGGTGCCGGTGTCGGGACGCCAAGGAACCTGGGTCGGCACCCTGCGCGACATCACCGAACAGCGCCGTCTTCAGGATCAGTTGCTCCAGTCGCAAAAGCTGGACGCCATTGGAAAACTGACCGGTGGCATCGCGCACGACTTCAACAATCTTCTCGCGTCGATCTTGAGTGGCGTCGGGCTCCTTGAACGGCGGAGCGACCTCGACGAGCGCGGGCAAAAGGTCCTGGGCATGATGCGCCACGCCGCTCAGCAAGGCACGCATCTCGTCAACCGCATGCTGACCTTTTCCCGGCGCCAGCACCTGCAACCCGAAGTTGTTCGGGTCGCGGACGCCGCCCGCGCCCTCGACGGCATGCTCGGACCCGTTCTTGGTGGCTTGGTCACCCTCAAGTGGGAATTGGACGAAGACCTTTGGCCAGCCTTTGTGGACAGTGGCGAACTCGAGCTGGCACTGATGAACCTCGTGATCAACGCCCGCGACGCCATGCCCAACGGTGGCACCGTCACGGTCTCGGGAAGCAATCGGCACCTAGCCGAAAAGCAGGGCGAACTGGCTCAGGGCGACTATGTACTGCTGTCCGTGGCCGATACCGGTGCCGGCATTCCGCCCGACCTACTGCAGCGCGTCCTCGAGCCCTTCTTCACCACCAAGGATCCTGGCAAGGGCACCGGCCTGGGCCTGAGCTCCGTCCTGGGCTTTGCCCAGCAGTCAGGCGGCAGCCTTCGCGTTCACAGCGAACTGGGATCGGGCACCGTCGTGGAAGTCTGGCTGCCCCGGTCGAGGAGTGACGCCGAAGAGGACGCACCTTCCCTGGGTGGCGAGGCCGAGCCGCTGGTGGCGTCCGGGCAGACCGTGCTCCTGGTCGACGATGCGGTGGGCCTGCGCGACCTCACGCGCATGCACCTGTCCGACGCCGGCTATCAGGTGACCTGCGCGGCTAGTGGCGTCGAGGCTTTGGAGATCATCAGCAGCAGCGAAACCCGTTTCGACGTCATCGTCACTGATTACGCCATGCCCAGCATGTCCGGATTGGATCTCATCACCACCGCGCGCTCCATGCGGGCCGAGTGGCCAGCCGTGATCATCAGTGGCTTTGCCGATGTTGAGGACATCGCCAAACGCCCCGGGGACGTTCCTCTCCTGACCAAGCCCTTCACGCGAACTGCGCTGCTTCAGGCGCTCCGAACCGTTCTGCAGTCCAGCTAATCCTATCGCCAGCGTCCATCCAAGCGTCAGCCGGGGGCTGGCGCTGGAAACGCCCCTGCGCCTCATGCTAGGCAATCGCGCCTTGTAGCGGAGACCACTTGTGTCCAGCCCACCTAACAACCGGATCTGCTTTGTGACCAATGGTACGCCTGAGGCCGATGCAGCTGCCACACGTCTCAAGGCCCGCTATGGCGATTACCCCCTGGATGTGGCTGACGTGGTCGTGGCCCTGGGCGGTGACGGCCTCATGCTGCAGACCCTCCACCGGGTCATGCGAACCGGCATCCCGGTCTACGGGATGAACTTCGGATCGGTCGGCTTCATGATGAATGCCTTCTCCGAGGACAACCTCGACCAGCGGCTCGATCTCGTGCAGCGCACCCGTATCTTCCCACTCTCCATGGATGTGGTGGACACCGCGGGCAAGACGCAGACAGCCTTGGCCCTCAACGAGGTCTCGCTGTTCCGCTCCACCTATCAGGCGGCCAAGATCCAGATCATTGTCGACGGAGAAACACGTCTCGAGGAGCTGATCTGCGACGGCGTGCTGCTGTCCACGCCGGCCGGCTCCACCGCCTATAACCTCTCCGCCCATGGTCCCATCCTGCCCATCGAGGCGGAATTGCTGGCCCTGACCCCGATCTCGCCCTTCCGGCCACGCCGTTGGCGCGGAGCCATCCTCTCCAATGGTGCCGTGGTGCGCTTCATTACCCGTGAAGCAGGCAAGCGCCCCGTCAGCGCCGTGGCTGACAACGTGGAATTCCAGAACGTCCTTGAAGTCACCATCAAGGAGGATCGGACGCAGGGCGTGACCTTGCTGTTCGATCCAGGCACCAGCCTCGAAGAGCGCGTCCTCAGCGAGCAGTTCCGTTTCTAGGCTGCCGGCAGCGACAGCCGGTCAGTCTCTACGTCCGGCAAAGCCATGGGGTTGATGGCGTCAAGCGCAAAAGCCGCCATCACGCCCCGCGCCGCGCTGCGCGCCAGGATGATGTTCTGCTCGCTGAGATAGGCAAAGGCCTCCTCCAGCTCCTCGGGGATCACCCCGCCATGTTCGGCGATCAATTCCTCGGTCACTGCCGTCACCACGTAATGCCGGGCCCCGGCATCGTCCGCGAGATCGCTGGTCCGCGCATGCAGCACCAGGCGCGCCAGGAGATTGCGCACCCCCTCGCCCAAGCCGCAGCGAACCAGCAGGGCATGCAGCGCCGGACGGCTTCCGCCCTCCAGCAAGGTAAACACCTTGTGCCGGGGCGTCTGTGCCAACTCCGCCAGACACTCGGCAAAGAACATGACATGCCCGGTCACCACCGCATGCAGCAGCACCCTCGTATTGACCTTGTCACCAACGATCAGGTCGCTGGCATAGGTGCCGCCACCCTTGATGACCTCTCGTTCGCCGATCGCCGCAAGAGCGGTGTCGCAACTGTTGCGCAGCAAGCGGGCCAAGCGGTCTTCGCCGACAGCACCGCACACGATGCGAGCGGTCCGCAAGACGGCCGAGACCTTCTGCACCAGTTGTAGGCGTGCCGCAGATGGCAAGTCCTTGCGCGCCAGCAAAGCGCCGCGCATCTCCGCCTCGTCGCTATGCCTTGAAGTCAAGTCAAGAAGAACCGCCTCGCCGAGTGCAACGTCATGCCGGCGCAGGATGCCGAGTGTGACCGGAGCCTGCCCCCGCTCGATGATGCTGGCCGCCAGGCGCGTGCTCAAGGTTGCCCGCTGGCTCACGGCCATCAGCATGGGCAGGTCCATCGTCTTGATCAAACCGACGAGGTCTGCATCGATCAGCACTGGCGAATACTGGATAACCGCGCGGGCAATGATGGCGCTGTCATGCAGCAGCGCCAGGATGATCGGCCGTGGCGCCTCGACTGAATGCAGCAGGCCATAGGCGAGTGCAGCCCGCACCTTCACCGAAGGATCATCGAGAAAGCCCATCAGCGCTGCATAGAGGGCAGCATGCTCGTCGGCAGGTCCGGTGTGATTCAAGTAGGCCAGTGCAGCCAGGTGGGCCGCGCTGCCGCGCTCTTCGCTGTCGGGCGACTGCGATAGCGACATGAACTCTTGATACGCAACCATTCCACTCTCCGCACGCCGGCGAAGATCATCCTAGCCGCCAAGATTTAAGGAACGGTTCACCCCGTCGGGCAACACCTTGCTAACCACTCTACTGGGCGTAGAGCTGGGTGAAAAAACCGCCACCGTCGCTCGTGCCTGTTGGCACTTCCTCTTCGTTCTTGAAGAGGCCGGAAAAGGACATGTTGGCGGGTGAAAAGCGGGAGGGCACGACCGGCGCTTCGGGGGCCTGCGGCTGGCTGGCCATCTGCTGCGCCGAAAACGCGGCATTGACCTCGCCGCCCTCGTGCTTGGCCACCAGGACGCGATAAACATCGCGGATGGTTCGTGGCTGCCCGTCAGAGTAAAAGATCGCCCGGTTTGCAGCCGCCTGCTTGGGAAAAAGGTTGGCCGCGATCTGGTCGGGATCTTGCAGACCCGCGTTGAACATCCTTTCGGCGCCCTGCGCCCCCAGAAAATGCGCGATATAGAGCTCTCCCGCGCTGGGCCGCCGGCCGAACCGGGCCTCCAGATACTCTCCGTTCGACTTGGTGAAGGCCGCAGCCAGGTCTGCCGCCATTTGCGGGTCCTTGCGCAGCTCCAGGATCTGCGCCCGCGCTTGCGGGTCGGCCACCACATAGTCACCGTCTCCGGTCCGCGAGATTTGCCCAGCGATTTCGCCATAGCCCAGCCGCGGACCCTCTTCCTTGAGAACCTGCAACCAGGTGGCCTCCAGGAACTGGAAAAGCCCCGTCGCCGAAGAGGTTTGCGCCTTCGCCTGCGGATTGAGGCTGCTTTCGCGGATGGCGGTTTGGAGCAGGTAGTCGAAATCGACGCCGTTCCGGTCACCCGCCGCCGTCAGCACATAAGCAAGGCTTTGTGGCACCGAGATTGGCTGTACGCCCATCGGAAGGCTCGTCCCGCAGATTCGCTCCGGCCACCATAGCCGCCAACGGTTAACCGCCCATTAACCAACCTTGCCAGGTACTTACTTCCGCCCCCAGTAGCTCACCACCTCGTCCAGAGCCGGACGGGGACGGTCCCCTATCGTGGTAGTCGGCGTCCCGACATGCACAATCCCGACGATGCGCTCCCCTGGCGCCACGCTAAGCATCGCCGCTGCTTCTTCATCAAAGGCGAACCAGCGCGTAACCCACGATGCGGCAAAGCCCAGCGCATGCGCGCCATGAACCAGGTTGAATGCCACATTGCCCGCCGACAGCAACTGCTCGAACTCGGGCACCTTGGGATGCTCCTTGGGCGACGAGATCACCACCAGGGTGAGCGGCGCTGGCAAGAACCGTTGCCGCTCGATTTCCAGGCTGGCTTCATCCGCTGCCGGATTGCGGCGCGCATGAATCTCCGCCAACCTGGCGCCCACCTCTGCCCGCGCATCGCCCTCTATCACCACCACCCGCCACGGATTGATCTTGCCATGATCGGGCACGCGCGTGCCGATCGTCAGCAATTGCTCCAGTTCGCTCGCGTTCGGACCCGGCTCCTTGAGGAACGCTATGCCCACTGAACGCCGCGTCAGCAGGTAGTCACGCGTCGAGGCATTGGGTGGCATGGGGTGTCTCCTTTGCCGTGAGCCATAGCGGCAATCAGGCGGCGGTGCACCGATAATTTGGCCCGGCCTCACTTCCAGTGTTTTCATCCGTCTGGCTCTGTGACACAGCTTCTTCCCAATCGTAGCCTATGACGACCAAATGCCGATCCTTGCTTCCCGGGAACCCCGATGCGCCTGC
Source organism: Devosia sp. (assembly GCF_036563435.1). GTDB lineage: Bacteria > Pseudomonadota > Alphaproteobacteria > Rhizobiales > Devosiaceae > Devosia. The sequence goes on along the minus strand of NZ_DATCMJ010000006.1, from coordinate 103,755 downwards.
GACCAATCCTAGCTCTTCTTCTTGTGCTGGCCGTCGCAGTAGTGCCTGCTTGCCTCCTCCAAATTCCCGTCATGGCGCAGGAGACCGGTGAAGCTGGCAAGGGAGATATTCCCCCTTTGCCGCGGCCTCGCCCCGATCCTGATAGTTTGCCGCAGAGAACCGCGCCTGCCGGCAATCAAGGCTCGGACACGCCTGCTACCGATGCCATTACTGCGCTCACCTCTGCTCCACAGCCGGTGACCTTGACGGCAAGCATCACCCCTGACGGACCTGCAATCCCGGAAGGGTTGGTCTGGCGCGTTTTCGACACGGTACCCGATGCCACGGGCGAACTGGCACTTGTCGCCAAGTCTGAACTGGGTCAACCGACCGTGCAGCTTCCCCCTGGGGAATACGTAGTTCACGTCGCCTATGGCCGGGCGCAGACCAGCGAGCCCTTGTCAGTTGCGCCGGGCGCCAACCAGAAGACCTTCGTGCTGGAGGCCGGTGCTCTACGGCTCAACGCCGCAGTCACCGATGACATTGCCATCCCGCCCGATCTTTCGACCTTCGACATCCTGACATCAGGAGACGAAGGCAGCCGCACACCGATTGCCGAAGCCGTGCGACCGAACGACATTGTCACTCTCAACGCCGGCACCTACCACATTGTCTCGCACTTCGGCACCATCAACGCCGTCGTGCGGGCAGACCTGCGGGTCGAAGCTGGCCAGTTGACGGACGCGACGCTCTACCACCACGCCAGCCAGGTTTCATTCAAGCTCGTCTCCGAAGCGGGCGGCGAAGCCATTGCCGACGTGGAGTGGACGGTCAAAGCTGCCGCGGGTGAGACACTGTTCACCGAGCTGGGCGCTTTTCCGTCCACGGTTCTGGCGGAGGGAGACTATGTTGTGCTGGCCAAACAGGGGGAACAGGTCTTCGACCTTGAATTTCAAGTCCGGCCCGGTCCTGCGCAGGAGATCGAGGTCTTGACGACCGTCTACTGAACGTCACTTCTAGCGCCTATCGAGGAAATTATCGGAACGGCGCGTCGATCACATGCCGAAAACCCCTTTGGGAGAATGTACGATGGTATCCACCACCACAGCCGGGCGCGGAATCGCTCTTTTTGCCACCGCCTGCCTCCTCAGCGTTGCCCTGCCGGCAAATGTTGCCCTGGCCCAAAAGGTCAAGAACAAGGGCACGGCTGCAGAGGCCGCGCCGCTCTCGTCCTACGAACTGAGCATCCCCGAAATCGAGACCCTCGACTCCAATGTCGATGACGAAACCTTGCGCGACATCTTCAGCGGCCAGTTGGTCGACAATGCTGAAGCCCTCGCTGGCCTCGATGCCGCCAGCATTACCATCCCGGAAATCATCCTCGATGTAACGACAGAGGTCGATGGGGAAACGCGCGACACCACCATGACCTTCAACAATTTCGTCATGAACGATGTGGTCGATGGCCGTGCCGCCTCAGTGTCGCTGGGCGGCGTCGCCATGGATGCTGGGGAAGAAGGCTCCGCCGATTTCGGCGAACTCTCCGCCACCAATTTCGACATTGCCGGCATGCTCGCGCTCTACGGCTTGGTCGAGTCCGATGGCAGCACCGAGCTCAAGACCATTTATAGCGACTTTACCTTTGAAGGCGGCACCTTCGAAGCGCCTGAAATGTCGTGCACCATGGGCGCCATGGAAGTTGGCGAGCTCAAGGCGCGGCCGCTCGGTTCCTCCTTCGCTGACGCTTACGCGCTGCTCTCCTCGCTGGAAGAGGATGAAACACCCTCGCCCCAGGTCATGGGTGCGCTTGTGCGGCTCTATGCCGATATGTTCACCGCATTCGAAACCACCCCGGCGACCTTTGACGGCTTCGACTGCTCCGGTGAGGAAGACGGCAAGCCGATGAGCTTCAGCATCGCCGGCATGTCGATGGGTGGCATGAGCCCGGGCGTCTATCCCGAAGTCTCCATGGATGGTTTCGTGGTGGACGTCGAGGGCGAAGGCTCCTTCACCCTGGGCAATGTAACGATCAAGCAGATGGACCTCAGCGGTCCTTTGGCGGTGCTGCAGGATGCACCTGAAGTGCTGGACGAAGCCTGGTTCACGGAGAATGCCCGTGCGCTGATCCCCGCCTTCGAAGGCTTTTCCTTCAGCGACTTCAGCATGGACATCCCGGACCCCGAAATGGAGGGCAACCGGATAGTCGCCAGCGTCGGCAGCTTTGACCTGACCCTGGGCAGCTATCTCAACGGCATGCCCACGGACGTGGCGACCTCGGCCGAGAACATCGTTTTCGACCTCCCCGCCGACACCGAGGATGAGCAACTGCAGCAGCTGATCGACCTCGGCATCACCAGCATCGATACCGGCTTCACCTTCAACGCAGCCTGGAGCGAGGCTGAGGAAACCATCGCGATCGAAGAACTATCGATCACCGGCGCCGATCTGGCGACCGTCGTGCTGAGCGGAACCCTTGCGAACGCGACGGAAGCCCTGTTCAGCGCCGATGAGAACGAGGGACTGGCGGCAACCATGGCCCTCGCTATTCGGAACCTGACGCTGGATGTCCATGACGAAGGTCTCTCCGACATCATCCTTGCCAGCGTTGCCGCCGACCAGGGTTCAGACCCAGCCACCATGCGACCCGTCTTTGCAGGTCTGGCGGAAGGCTCCATCATCAGCGTTCTGGCTGGTGCCGCCGAGGCCCAGAAGGTTGGCGCAGCCGTCAGCAGCTTTGTCAGCGGCAAGGCCAAGCACTTGGCCATCGACATGACCGCCAAGGACGCAGCAGGAATCGGTTTGGTGGATTTCATGGCTGCCGAACAGGATCCAAGCGTCTTGGTCAGCAAGGTCGTCGTCGACGCCACGGCAAAGTAATTGAACAGGGGCCGCCTCTAGGCGGCCCCCGCTTCTTTAGGCCACTGCGCGTGCAGCCGCAGCCATGCCCCAGGCCAGCAGCGCCTCTGCCACTTCGGGCGTGCTCCCCTCGACATAGCAGCGCAGCTCGGGCGCATTGCCGGACGCACGGAAGTGCACCATGTCCCCCGAACGGGTGCGGAACTGCAGGCCGTCAATCTGCGACAGGTCGGCAATGCCATGCGGCTCGAAGATTGTGGCGGCATAGTCGCTGTCGCTTGACAGCCTGGATAGGAAAGCAGCGCTTCGTTCGCTCGGCACGTTCTGCAGCCGGTCCGCCAGCGCGTGCTGCAACGGCAGTTGCCGGACCAGTGCATCGACACTGGTGTCCTTGCCAGCTGCCAGGCCAAGCACACAGAGCAGCGGCAATAGGGCATCGCGGGTCGGCAACGCCGGCAGCGGGACTCCGGCCGCCGTGACCTTGTCGCCAACAAAGGTCCCGCCATTGGCCTCGAAGCCAATGACCGAACCCGGAGCCCCGGTCATGGCTTCGATCACATAGGGCGATCCAACGCGCGTACGGAGCACCCGCGAAAAGGATCCGGTCCGCTCGATACCCGAATTGGAGGTCACGGGCGTGACCACCGTCTGTGCACCAAGATAGCGCGCCGTGATCAGCCCCAGAACATCGCCACGCACGAACTGCCCCGCGGCGTCCATCAGCAAGGGCCGATCGCCATCGCCATCGGCCGAGATCAAGGCATCGAGACGCTGCTCGGCAATCCACTGCGGCAGCGGGGCGAAGACCTCGTCGCCGAACGCTTCAGTATCCACGGCCACGAAGACATCGCTCCGGCCCAGCGGAACAGCGTCCCCGCCATAGTGCACGACGATCCGCTTCAGCAAGTCGCGCGCGACCGTGGAGTGTTCGAAGACCCCAATGCGCCAGCCGCTCAGCGCGCCCTTCGGCAGCAGCGACGCACAACGTTCGAAGTAGCGCTCAGTAGCCGCGTCGAACGCGTCGGCGACGTCCCCGACAAGATCGGCAACCATTTCATTGCGCAGTTCAGCGAGGATCCCTGCCTCGTCCGCTTTGCTGATCTCGCCGACGGGCAGGTAAAACTTCAGCCCGTTGCGATCCGAGGGGATATGGCTGCCGGTCACCATGATCGCCGCGCATCCTGCAGCCATGGCATGGAGCGCCAGGGCTGGCGTCGGTACCGCACCGCAATCCACCGGCGTCAACCCTGCAGCAGCAATGGCGGCAGCGCAGTCACGCATGATGGCGTGGCTCGACGGGCGAAAATCGCGGCCGATGAACACCGTGCCGCCGCCGGCCTGACCCAGTTTCTCGAGGTGGCGGAGGAAGGCGGCCGTATAGCGCCGCGCAGCCTGTCCTTCCAGGTCCACTGCCAGGCCGCGCAATCCGCTGGTCCCGAACTTGAGGCTCGTGCCGCTCATCTCCGTCTCCGCTTCTTGTTTGCTTCGGTAGCGTCACCCGTCGAGCGGGCTGCCCCGGAGCTTCTTGACTTGCGAGCGGATGGATTTTCCCTCCAGCCGCCGCTGCTTGCTTGCGAGCGTTGGCCGCGTGGCCACGCGTGCCTTGGGCACCTGCGCTCCGGCCACCAGCAGCCCCACGAGCCGCTCCAGAGCATCCGCCCTGTTCATGGGTTGATCGCGATGCGTGTTCGCCGTGATGACGATGACGCCGTCCTTGGTTAGTCGCTTGCCGGCCAAGGACGAAACCCGCCGCTTCATCGCCTCGGGGACGCTCGGCGAGTTGGCGAGATCGAAGCGCAACTGCACCGCGCTCGACACCTTGTTGACATTCTGTCCACCCGGACCGGAGGCCCGGACGAAGCTCTCCTCGATCTCGGATGGGTCGATGGAGACGGAGCGGGTGATAACAATGGGGTCAGCCATCCCCGCTCCTCCACTATCGGCGCAGGCGGCCCGCGAAGATGATCTCACCCTCGTGGATGGTCAGGCCCTTGATGGTCGCCCGGTATTTTCCCGGCATGCCTTCGGCCTCGACTACCCAGCCCTTCTTGAGCATGCCGGCAAAGACCTTCTCGCCGATGTCCTTGAAGTCGCCCGGCCCCAACGCATTCTCTTCACCGAGATGCGTCAGGGCCTTGATCTCGCGATTGGACGGACGCTGCGGCATCAGGCAGCCTGCGCGGCCTTGAGGTCGGGCGGTGTTGCTTCCGCCATCAGCGCGACCAGCGCATCCATGAACGGCTCCACCTTCTGCCCTTCGGTGCCAAGGCGACGAACCGAGACGGTGCCCTCCTCGGCCTCGCGCTTGCCCACCACGAACATCAGCGGCACCTTGCCGACCGAATGCTCGCGCACCTTGTAGTTGATCTTCTCGTTGCGCGTATCGAGTTCGGCGCGAATGCCGCCGGCGCGCAGCTGGTTGACCAGCTTCTGCGCATACTCGTCCGCTTCCGAGACAATGGTCGCCACCACCACCTGCGTCGGGGCCAGCCACATCGGCATCTTGCCGGCATAGTTCTCGATCAGCATGCCGATGAAACGCTCGAGCGATCCCAGGATCGCGCGATGGAGCATCACCGCATATTTGCGTGATCCGTCCTCGGCCACATAGGTGGCGTCGAGCCGCTCGGGTAAGACATAGTCGAGCTGCAGCGTTCCGACCTGCCAGGAGCGTCCGATCGCGTCCCTAAGGTGAAATTCGAGCTTGGGTGCATAGAACGCTCCCTCGCCCTCGGCAATCTCGAAGTCATAACCCGTTGCTCGGAGCGCATCACCCAGCGCCTTCTCGGCCGCATCCCAGCGCTCGATGGTACCGCCGAACTTCTCCGGCCGCGTCGCCAGTTTGATGACCACGTTGTCAAAACCCATATGGCCATAGACCGAATAGAGCAGATGCACGAAATGCTCGGTTTCGCTCTGGATCTGGTCCTCGCGGCAGAAGATATGGGCGTCGTCCTGCGTCATCTGGCGCACGCGCATCAGCCCATGCAGCGCACCATGCGCCTCGTTGCGGTGGCAGCAGCCGAATTCTGCCATGCGCAGCGGCAGGTCGCGGTATGACTTGATGCCCTGGTTGAAGATCTGCACGTGTGCCGGACAGTTCATCGGCTTGAGCGCCATCAGGTCGCCCTTGCCCGACAGGACCGGACCTTCCTCTTCCGTGCCGGGCACCTCGTCGGGCACCACGAACATGTTCTCGCGATACTTGCCCCAGTGCCCCGACTGCTCCCAGAACTTGGAGCTCATCAGCTGGGGGGTCTTCACCTCGACATAGCCGGAAGAGTTTAGGCGGCGGCGGATATAGGCTTCCATCTGGTTGTAAAGAACATAGCCGCGCGGATGCCAGAACACCGATCCCTGCGCCTCGGGCTGGAAGTGGTAGAGGTCCATTTCCTGCCCGATCTTGCGGTGATCGCGCTTTTCGGCCTCTTCCATCATGTGGAGATAGGCTTCGAGCTCTTCCTTGCTTGCGAAAGCCGTGCCGTAGATGCGCGACAGCACCGGATTGTTGCTGTCGCCCCGCCAATAGGCGCCCGCCACTTTGGTCAGCTTGAACGCCATGCCGACATCCTTGACGGTGCGCATATGCGGCCCGCGGCAGAGGTCGATCCACTGCCCCTGCTTGTACATCTTGAGCGACTGGTCGGCCGGAATGGCATCCACCAGCTCCACCTTGAAGTTTTCGCCACGCGCATTGAAGAAGGCTTTCGCCTGATCGCGCGTCCAGATCTCCTTGGTGAAGGCGGCACCGCGGTCGATGATCTCGGCCATCTTCTTTTCGATAGCCGGGAAGTCTTCTTCCGAAAACGGCTCGTCACGCTTGAAGTCGTAATAGAAGCCGTTCTCGATCACCGGACCGATCGTCACCTGCGTATCGGGCCACAGCTCCTGCACCGCCTCCGCCAGCACGTGTGCGGCATCGTGTCGGATCAGTTCCAGCACGTCCTTGGATCCGCTGTCGCGCGTGACGAATTCGATGCGGCCGTCCTGCTCCAGCGGATCGCTGAGATCGCTGAGCACGCCGTTCCAGCGCATCGCCACCGTCTTCTTGGCCAGCGACTTGGAGATGCCCTCGACAACGGTGGTCCCAGTGGTGCCACGCGCATAGTCGCGAGCTGCACCGTCGGGGAACGTCACCTTGATCGTCATTTTAGGGTCTCCAGAATTGGACAATGGCAGCGAAATCGCTGCAAGAGCGCCTGTCTATCACGCTTTGCTTCTAATGCCAGCCTAATGCCAGCGCCCATAGTTCCAGGGCGCATACCACTTGGCACCTGCAGGCACACCTTCCGGCACCGGATCATAGCCATGCGTCCCGCCGGGGCGGCATCGCACGAAGCGGGCAAGACCCATCCAGCCACCGGGCCAGAACCCGAAACGCCATATGGCCGTGCTGGTATATTCCGAGCAAGTCGGCAAGTGGCGGCAGGTCCGCCCTGCAAAGGCCGAGAGCGTGTAGCGGTAGATGGTGATCAGGAATACCGCCGCGACCTTGAACGGCAGGTCCACTGCCCGCCAGAGATAGCTGCTGAACCGCTCCATCAAATTCGTGCCGTAACCGATTCTGCGGACTTAGCTTTCTCTAATGCCTCCACCACCGCATCGAAAACCAGCATGGTCGAAAGGTGCCGTGCCTTGAAGTCGCGCACCGGCTGGAGATAGCGAAGATCGCTCCAACGCCCCTCAGGTGGAGGACCATCCTGCCTGAGCATGGCCAGCATCTGCGCCTGCAACTGCCTGAATTCGCTGACTGGCGTTCCAACGATTTCCCTGGACACCACCGCAGCCGATGTCTGCCCCAGCGCACAGGCGGAGATGTCATGGCCATAGGCAACGATGATCTCGTTCTCAACCGCAACATCGACTTCGATCATCGAGCCGCAAACCCGACTGACTTTGCGGGCACTGACATGCGGGCGCGTCAACCGCCCCGGGTTAGGCGCATTCCCGGCGAGGTCCAGGATTTTCTGGGAATAGAGATCGCTAAGTTCCATTAACCGGACAATTCTGTTTCTTGTGAGCGCTCGGCGCCCCTCTTATATAGAGGCTGATACGCAGAGTGTCAGGCTCGACTGCCGCACCTGCCTTTTTCGCTCTGGTCTCGCGGAATGGCCAAGCGTTTAGGAGCCGACCAACATGGACGCGATGACCAAGCCGATCGGCGCCCTTCGCACTTCCACTGCCCTCCCCTCGCGCCCGACGCGCGAGGAAGCGGAGGCTGCCGTGCGCACGCTTCTTGCCTGGGCCGGTGATGACCCTAACCGCGAGGGTCTGCTGGAAACGCCGGCACGCGTGGTGCGGGCCTATGGCGAGTTTTTTGGCGGCTATGACGAAGACGCCGGCGCCATACTCGCCAAGACCTTCAAGGAAGTCGGCGGCTACGACGATATCGTTCTGGTCAAGGACATTCCCTTCAGCTCCCATTGCGAACATCACATGGTACCCTTCGTCGGCAAGGCACACATCGCCTACCTGCCTCAGGAAGGCGTGGTAGGCCTCTCCAAGCTTGCTCGCCTTGTGGATGTCTTCGCCCGGCGCCTGCAGACCCAGGAAAATCTCACCGCGCAGATCATTGACGCCATAAACGAGCATCTGCATCCCCGCGGCGCGGCCGTGATGCTCGAGGCTGAACACATGTGTATGTCGATGCGCGGTGTTCGCGCCCATGGAGCCGCCACCGTGACGCACCGGTTTACAGGCACTTTTGCCGAGGACCGCGTTGAGCAGGATCGCTTCTACGCCATGATCCGGCGTTAGAGCCGCTGGAGCTGACATGACAATTGTTTTTGCTGACCCTGCTGGGCTGTCGCATGAACAGCTGGAGGAAGGCTCGGCCTTTTCACCGCGTTTTGACCCGAGCGGCCTCATCACGGTAGTGACTGTCGAGCATGGCAGCAATGATGTGCTGATGCTCGCTCACATGAATGCCGAAGCCCTGTCGCTTACGCTGGAGACGGGCATCGCACACTATTGGTCACGCTCCCGCGGCAAGCTCTGGAAAAAGGGCGAGACGTCGGGTGAATTGCAGCAGGTTGTCGAACTTCGCACCGATTGCGACCAGGACGCGCTGGTGCTGGTGGTGAAGCAAACCGGCAGGGGCGCGGCCTGTCACACCGGGCGCAAGAGTTGCTTTTACCGCACCGTCCAGCTCGTGGAGGGGCAGGCTGTATTGACTGACACCCTTCAGCCCCGGCTATTCGACCCAAATGAGGTCTACGGGCACTGAAACGCGTGCGGCAATTGCGCACGGATTCACGGCTTTGTGAGATTAAGGCAGCTTGTGCCTTAAAATGGCGGGAATCGTCGGACTTTTTGACGCCAATCACGTAGCGCCGCCGCGTTCAAACGGGCCAGGAGCTATGTTCCTTGCGAATGCCCGCTATGCAACAACTTTTTGCTCTAGGCGGCGTTCGCGCTTTGCCGAAGAAGTCGGCCAAACGAGACCCATAGGGCATTGTGTTGAAGCGTCACATTCCAACTCCGCACACGCGTCGTCAGTTCCTTAAGGGACTGGCAGCAATCTCTCTTCTGGCCACGACGTCGCTCTCCACACCGGCTCTCGCACAAATCGAAACGGCGAAGGAATTTGCCTTCGATTTCGACAGCTTCAGCCAGAGAATGCAGACCTTGGCGGCTGAACCTTTCAAGCCGGCACCAGACGTGCTGCCAGAGGCCTTCAAGGGCCTCGATTACGACGCCTATCGCCGCATCCAGTACCGCACCGAAGCCAGTAAGTGGGCGGCAGAGGATTTGGGCTACCGCCTGCAGGCCTTCCACATGGGCTGGCTGTTCCCTGAGCCCGTCTATGTCTATGAGATCGTGGACGGCAAAGCCCACTCTATCGGCTTCAGCGCGGCTGATTTCGACTACCACGATGAAGCCGTCAGCGAGGCCGCCTCGGCTGCGGAGTTCCCGGGCGTTGCCGGCTTTCGGGTGAACTACCCGATGAACCGCCCCGGCACCTACGATGAAGTCGTCTCCTTCCTCGGCGCCAGTTACTTTCGCGCCTTGGGCCGTAACAATGTCTATGGCCTGAGTGCCCGTGGCCTGCTGATGAACTCATGGCTCGATGTGCCTGAGGAATTTCCCCGCTTCTCCGAATTCTATGCTGAAAAGCCTGTGTCCGGTGGCCCGCTCACCGTTTACGCCGCGCTTGAAAGCCAGAGCGTCACGGGCGCCTATCGCTTTCTGATTACGCCGGCGCGCGACACGCGGCAGGAAACCATCATGGAAGTGACGGCCCGGCTGTTTTTCCGGGCTGACGTCAAGGAGCTCGGCGTTGCCCCGCTGACCTCCATGTTCCTTTATGCCGAAGCTAACCGCGCCGGGTTCGACGATTACAGGCCACAAGTCCATGACAGCAACGGGCTGCTCATCGAGATGGAAACGGGCGAGGTGCTGTGGCGCGCGCTCAACAACTCGAGCACGCTGGGCAATTCGTACTTCGCCGAGCACAATCCGCGCGCCTTTGGCCTCTACCAGCGCGGGCGCGACTTCGAGACCTATCAGGACGCCGGAGCACACTACGAGCGTCGCCCCTCGCTGCGCATCGAGCCTATCGGCGATTGGGGCCAGGGCATGGTGCGCCTGATCGAGATCCCGGCCAAGCTCGAGGCCGACGACAATATCGGGGCGTTCTGGGTGCCTGCGGAGCAGGTAACTGCCGGCAGCTCGCGCGAGTTCAGCTACCGCATGGTTTGGGGTGATCTGAACCCCGGCGCCGACGCGTCGCTCGCCTATGTAGCTGAAACGCGCAGCGGCGTTGGCGGCGTTTCGGGTGTCGAATCCAAGGCCTCGTTCCGTAAGTTCGTCATCGACTTCGAAGGTGGGGATCTCGCGGGTATGACCGAGGAAGATGAACTCGACGTCCTTGCGACAACCAGCGCGGGAACCATTGTGAGTTCCGTGCTTTCTCGTGTCGAAGCTAATGGTGTCTGGCGCCTGGTGCTCGATGTGGAAACCGACGGAACGGTGCCGCTCGAGCTCAAGGCCTATGTCGTTGGCCTGGGGCGCAAACTTACCGAAACTTGGCTCTATCAGTGGAGGCCCGAAGCATGAAGCATAGCGGAGAATTCCCCATGGCCAGGTCTCTGCCTGACGCCCCGCTCGACATGCCCAAGCAGATGCTCGAACGGCGGAGCTTCTTCGACGTGATCCGGCTGACTCTATCGGCGATTACCGGTCGATAGGTCGACCAGGAGCCTCATGCGTCGTTCTACCGCTCTTCGCCTATTGGCATTATCGCTTGCTGCCGCGCTGACGATTACCGGCGCCTACGTTTTCCTGCGCCTCACCGGCCAGGGCGGCGTGACAGCAATCGATCTGTTGCGTACGGCCCTCGTCGTGCTTACCGGTTTCTGGCTGATCTGGGGCAGTGCTGCAGCCATCCTGGGCGTGCTTACGCCCTCAAGGCTCATCCAGGGCGAGCCGACGCAGGCGCCCAAGGGCATGACCGCCATTTTGGTGCCCGTTTACAACGAGGACCCGGTCGCCACCTTCTCGCGTATCGCTGCCATGAACCGCAGCCTCGTTGCCTTGGGCATCGCTGAGCGCTTCCATTTCGTCATCCTTTCCGACACGCAAGTGATGGAAACAGCCGCGCTTGAGGTCGTTTGGTTCAATCGGCTGATCGACGAACCCATGGGCGCCGGCCGCATCTTCTATCGCCGGCGCGAGCGCAATGTCGGCCGCAAGGCTGGCAATATCGAAGATTTCGTCGCTCGCTCAGGCGGTGCCTACGACTACGCCCTGATCCTTGACGCTGATAGCCTCATGGAAGGGGCGACCATTGGCGAAATGGCACGGCGGATGGATGCCGATCCTCAGCTCGGCCTGTTCCAGACCGTGCCGCACGTGATCAACGCGCGCACCCTGTTCGGCCGGTCGCTTCAGTTTGCCGCCGCTTACTTGTCGCCCACCTTTGCGCGCGGCGCCGCGATGATGCAGGGCAATGAGGGTCCCTATTGGGGTCACAACGCCATTGTTCGGGTACGTGCATTTGCTGCCAGCTGCGGCCTGCCTGAACTGTCCGGCAAACCCCCTTTCGGCGGCCACATCCTTAGCCACGACTATGTCGAAGCAGCACTGCTGTCGCGCGCCGGGTGGAAGGTGCAGATGGACCCGGCCCTGCCCGGCTCCTTCGAGGAAGGCCCCGACAACCTCATTGAATATGCCAAGCGCGATCGCCGCTGGTGCCAGGGCAACCTGCAGCACGCCCGCCTCGTCGGTGCGCCCGGTCTCAAGTTCTGGAGCCGCTTCATCTTCCTGCAGGGCATCATGGCCTATCTGGCTTCCCCACTCTGGCTCCTGCTTCTGGTCGCCAGCATGGTAGCGTTAGTACCGGAACAACCGTCTGTTGTCCGTGGCTTCAGCAAGACCGACATCAGCGCCTGGACCCTGCCTATCGCCGTCGCCGCCATCTTGCTCCTGCCCAAGTTAGCCATATGGTTGCGCAGCATCCTGGACGGACGCAACCGCTCCTTTGGCGGAACGCTTGCCGCTGGCGGATCGGTGGTTGGCGAAATCGTGCTCTCGACCCTCCTCGCGCCCACCCTGCTATTTCTTCAGAGCCGCGCTGTCATCCAGGTGCTGCTCGGCATCGATGGCGGGTGGCCCGCGACACGCCGCGGCCAGAACTGGATCAGCCTCGCCGATGCCTGGCGCGCGAGCTGGTGGATCGTGGCCATTGCAGCAGCAACGCTTGCAGGGGCCGTGCTGCTTGCCTCCGGCAGCGCAATTTGGGTGGCTCCAGCCATGCTGCCTGCCCTCCTTGCGCCGGTCTTGATCTCCTGGACCTCACGCCCCAAGCGCGGCACTGCTACGCCCAAACTCTTCGCCACGGATTCAGAGCTTGCACCGAGTTCCGTAATCAAGGAACAACGCGCCATCATGACGGCCTGGACCATTCAGGGCTCATCGATCGAGGCCGATGCTGCGTCTGTGAGAACGCCAACACATGTCATTGCCTGAACTGGCGTCCCATCGCGCTGCGGGCCTGCTTGGCCCCAGCCTGATCCGTGCTGTCCTGCCGTCCGCTGCACCAAAGGAGACTAGTGCTCCGGTCGGACGTGACGCGCGCCTCGACATGTTTCGCGGCATTGCGCTGGTGATGATCTTCGTCAACCACGTGCCGGGCACGGTCTACGAGAACTTTACCAACCGCAATTTTGGCTTTTCCGACGCGGCCGAAGCCTTCGTCTTCATGTCCGGCATGGCCGCCGGATTAGCCTATTCCAACCGCTTCCGCAGCGGCAGCCTCTGGGCCGCCACGGCCAAGGTCTGGGCGCGCGCGCGTCAGCTCTACCTGGTCCACATCGCCATCACTATGGCGAGCCTGGCTATCTTTGCGGCGGGCGCCCTCTGGTTCGATCTGCCGGAGCTTCTGACAAAGAACAACGTCGCCCCTCTGTTCCAGAAGCCGCTAAGCACCATCATTGGAATTCCGCTGCTCAGTCACCAGTTGGGCTATCTCAACATCCTGCCGCTCTATATGACCCTGCTGCTGATCACGCCGCTAGTGCTGCTCGCGGGTCTGCGAAAGCCCTGGCTCGTGCTGTCGGCCTCGATACTTCTTTGGGCCGTGGCCGGACAGTTCCGGCTCAACCTGCCGGCCTTTCCCAATTCCGGCGGCTGGTTCTTCGATCCCTTCGCCTGGCAAATCCTTTTCGTGATAGGTCTCCTGTCCGGAGCGGCGATGAAAGCGGGCAGCCGCTTCATCCCCTACCATCGCGTGCTGTTTGCCGCCTGCGGCCTGTTCCTGCTGCTGGTCCTGCTCTGGATGAAGGTTCCGCCCGTGGGCAAGCTCGGGATGAGCGGCCTTTCTGCGCTGTCACAGGCGGGTTTGCCCTTCTACATCACCTGGTTCGACAAGACCTTTCTGGCGCTCCCGCGCCTGCTGCATGCGCTGGCGCTGTTCTATTTCCTAGGTCACCTACCGGTGATGCAGCGCCTAGCCAGTTCCGCGATTGCGGCCCCCCTTCGTCTCATGGGACGCCAAGGGCTCGCCGTCTTTTCCATCGGCACCGTCCTCAGCATGTTCCTTCAAGCCGTCAAGTCTGCCCGGCAGCCCGACCCTATCTTCGACGGCTTGATCCTCGGCGGTGGCCTGCTTTTTCTGGTTGCCCTTGCCTGGCTCCTCACGAGAACGGCGGAGCTGAGCCGCAGCAAGGTGCCGAGCGCGCCTTAGTGGCGGCGCTCGAAAAGCCCGACCATCAGGATACCGGCGAAGAAGCCGCCGAGATGCGCCTGCCAGGCCACTGACATTTCCATGCCGGTGACGAGCGGCAGCAACGGCACTGCAGCATTGAGTACCACCCAGATCAGGATAAAGAACCGTGCCCGGTTGTCGCGCAACAAGTCGCCGAAGCTCGCGAGGCGCCGGCCGAGCACCATGCGCTCGCCCGTTTCGGGATGCTGCGCTACGATGACGGGCTGGAAGATGAACCGCACGGCCGCTCCGGTCAGCCCCGCGACACCGCCCGAAGCGCCGATCAGGTACGAGCCCGAGAGCAGCGTTGTGGCTGCAAAGAGCGCTGCGCCGGCCGCGGCGGACACAAAGAAGATGATCAACATCGGGCCCGCTCCATAGCGCCGCGCCAGTGGGGTCGCAAAGATCGCGAACCAGGCGGTGTTCACCAGAACATGCTCCCAGCCGCCATGCAGAAGAGCATGGGTGAACGGCGTCCACAGCAGCGGCACGGCAAGGGACGGATCAGTGGGCGCCGCCACGATGCGAAGCGGCTGGAAGGCGAGCCAGAAGATCAGCTGCAGATAGCCGTCCTGATTAAGCGCATAGGTTGATGCCAGATGAATCGCGAGCAGGACGCCGATCATCGCGGTGACAGCGCCTGGCAACAGGAAGATCGGCTCCCGCCCCTTTTGCTCTGGATTCACCGGCGTCTCGCCTTGTTCAATCATCGCTTCGCTCCGACTCGCTGGCGTCCTGCGCCTCTGGCTGTTCTTTTCCACATGGCAGCCCCCGCGTTAACCTTAACTTTCCTTTAAGAGCGCTTTTGCCGCCGGCTTTTGCCAATGTCTCGGAGCGGCGAAAGCGTTCCACGGGGGGAACGCTGGCGACAGGCTGATCGGGTCCAATCAGAATGCAAAAGAACAGCACCAGAACGCTTTACGAATACTGGAACTCGATCCGAGGTTCGCGTAGCGCACCCGACCGCAAGGATATCGATCCGACGCGCATTCGCGAGGCACTGGCCAACACGTTCATTCTGGAACTCGACGAGAGCGACAAGTTCTCCTTCCGCCTCGCCGGGTCCCATCTTTGCACCAGCTATTGCCGCGAGCTCAAGGGCCGCTCCTTCAGCGCCCTCTGGCACGAGCGCGACCACGACGCCATGGACACACTGATCCGGGCTGTCACCGAAGATCATGCCGTCGCCCTGGTGACCTTCCAGGGCACCACTGCCCTGCACACCAAGGTCAGCTTTGAAACCATCCTGATGCCGCTGCGTCACAACGGCTCGACACATACGCGGTTGCTTGGCGCGATGACGGCACTGGAAGAGCCCTACTGGCTGGGCGTGCAGCCGATCATGGAACAGCGCATCACCGGGCTGCGCCTGATCTGGCCCGATGACATGGGCACGGAAGACTCGGTGCGCGAAGTGGCGGCGAGTGTCGTCAACGAGAGCAGCTTCAGCGGCGGCGCTTCGCCGATGGGCCTGCCTGCTGTGGTCTATGGTCGTACCGCACGTCGCTACGCCCATCTTGCCGTAATTGACGGCGGTCGCCAGTAATCGGCATTTTCGTCAAATCAGCGCCATTGCATACTGACTTGCGGAACGGCATGTCAGGTATTTGTCACCTTGCGTTAACCAGAAGCGGTTAGGTTTGCGCAAGTAATCGAATGTGCTGGCGGTCTGGTGAATGCTGAGCGACGACCTTCCCTCACCGCAGTTTATTGCCCCCAACCGCACGCGTGCGGATGCGGGCAAGTTCCAGCGCGTGAAGGTTTCGGTGCTGGGCCGCTATATGCTCGCCGACCGGCGTGAATTTCCCTGCCAGATCCTCGAAATGTCGCCCGGCGACGCCTTGGTAGTCGCCCCCGTTCCGGGCCAGGACGGCGAGAAGGTCATTGCCTATATCGACCATATCGGTCGCATCGAAGGCACGATTCAGAGCCAGGCCGAAGGCGGGTTCGAAATGGACATCTCCGCCTCACCGCGCAAGCGGGACAAACTGGCGGCCCAACTCACCTGGCTGGCCAACAAGGACATCCTCGATCTGCCCGAAGATCGGCGGCACGAACGTGTCGTCCCCGATATCCGCCACTCCACCGTCGTGCTCGATGACGGACGCCGCTACAACTGCAAGATCATCGATATCTCGCTCTCGGGCGCCGCTATCGAACTCGACGTGCGGCCGGCAATGGGCACGCCGGTCACGCTGGGCCGCATGCGGGCGCGCGTCGTCCGCCATTTCCAGAACGGCGTCGCCGTGGAATTTGCCTCCGCACAGGAAATGCTGACGGTCATTCAGCAGAACCTGCGGATGAACTGAGAGCCGTTCCCTAGGGTAAACCGATCCAGGGGATCGATTTGAGGCGAGCAGGCCATAAGGGCTATGCCCGAATGGCACGAATGCTACACGCCCTCGGTCTGTTCCTCCCTTAGGACAGGCAGGCTAGGAGCAGGTGGCCAGCAAAGACTCCTCCACCCCTCCATGGTTAACCGCAGCCGAATCCAATCGATAAAACACGCATAAAATCTGCATTGCAGTTTTCCGATCGCCCTAAGTGGCCGCTTCTAACGTGGTCTCCATCAGGGAGATCACACGATGTTTTCGATCGACAAGGGACTGCGGAATGTGTTGGGCGCCGTGCTGGCGCTTGCTGCCTTAGCCGCCCCGGCCCATGCATTGGACACGACCAACGTCGCCTTTGTTCAGACGGGCACAGTCGCCACCAGCATCCCTGTCGGCCACCTCGAATTCTGCAAGGCTCGTCCGGCTGAGTGCACCGCGCATGCCAAGCCTGTATCGGCGGTAGCCCTGGACGAGCAGCTCTGGCAGCAGCTCCTCAACATCAACGCCTATGTCAACCAGACCGTAACACCCGTCACCGACGAGCAGCTTTATCAGGTGTCCGAGTTCTGGACCTACCCCAACGGCTATGGCGACTGTGAAGACTTCGCGCTGGCCAAGCGCCGCGAACTGATTAATGCCGGCTGGCCCGCCAGCACGCTGCTGATGACTGTCGTCAAGCAGGCCAATGGCGATGGTCACGCCGTGCTGCTGGTGCGTACCGACCGCGGCGACCTGGTGCTCGACAACCAGATTGGCTCTGTCGACCTGTGGAGCCAGACCCCCTACAAGTTCATCAAGCGCCAGTCGCAGGCCAATGCGGGCCAGTGGGTCGACATGATGGACGACCGCGACGTCACCATCACGGCCGCGATCCAGTAGGCGAAAGCGATCCCAATCTCCGAAGCCCACCTACCCTGACAAGGGTTTCAAACAACAAGGCCAGCCGCTTGACGGCTGGCCTTGTTGTTTGAGGACGCTAATCCGTCAGATGCCGATCGACGCATAGGTTCCAAGAAACAGCAGGCCGGTAAGGAACGCCCAGCTGAAGCCGACCATGGCGGAGAGCAGCGCCGAACTCGTCGAGATCGTTCCGTCCTTCGCAGGCGTCCAGCCCGTCTGCAGCATGATGTAGGGGCCGCAAACGAAACTCATCGCCAGATGACCCATGGAGGCCAAGAACGTCTCGCCGTCGTAGCGCAGCATGGCCGGCTGCTTGAACAGCAGCTGGTAAAGGTGCGTCACGACTCCGGCCATGCACAGTCCCATGCCGATGGAAAACGCTGCTGCCAACAATTCCTTGGTCATGCCATCCGCCCATTCTGGCTGCGCTGGGCAGCCTCGTTAACACATCATTAAGCATATTGGGCGCTCCATGACCTGTCACCTCCCCTCCGAGAAACTGGTTAATGCTGGACGTGTCTTCCCAATCGGCGGTCTCAGGCCAAGAGCCGACGCGGTCCGGCATGGTCTACAACCTGCTGACGATCGGGGTTCTGGTGCTGCTGCTGGCGGTAGGAACAGCCTATCTGATCGATATGCTGGGCCGCGGCGATCAAGTTCGCACGCCAACCCTGGGTGACACGGAGAACGTGACGCAGACCATCTCCGGCAAGGATCTGGCGATTCCCACGAGCTGGTTCCGCTTCGGCGAACAAATCCGCAGCGGTTTTACCGACCAGATCGATCTCAAGCTTGGCTTTGCCCCTGAGGCGGGTGCTCCACCAGCCTGGGTGAATGTCACGCTGCTGCCGCGCAGCCGCGCTCGCGCCAGCGCTAGCCTGCTCGACCGAGTCTATCTGCACCAGTTTGCGAACGAAAATCTCTCGGGCGTTCCTGGCCTCGTGGGCAAGCCCATGAATGGCACGGTCGGGTACGCCGGCGAGACGGTTTGGTATGATGCGCTTTCGCCCAACCCCTTCGTGGCCAAATGCCAGCAGCCGGTGACGCCGGACGCTGGCGCGCAATGTGTGCGGACGGTTCACTTGGCCAGCGGCATCGCCGCTGTCTACACATTCGATGCCCGGTTGCTCGAGCATTGGCGCCAGTTCGACGACCAGATGGCGCTGTGGCTGCGCCCGATCGGCGCTTGGTAAGCGCCTAAAGAAAATCCCCGCTCGAAGGCGGGGATTTCTTGGTTAGCCGACGTCATCCAGGTCGATGTCGAGGATCGACATGTTGAAGATGTAGGACTTGTCGCCGTCCTCGTCGTCCGCGTGGATAAGCCCGATCGATTCATCGCCGATAAAAACTTCGACAGAGTCATTGAGCTTGGCGCGCGGCCGCACGTCGATGTTCTTGTTGTTGAACTTCAGCTGCAAGAACTTCTGCAGCTTGATGATCTCGGGATGGTTCACTGGGAAAGTCCTGCTGATTTGGTTGAGGCCGCAATCTAGTCACAGGCTAAACGCTGACAACCCCGCAACGGTGCCATTTTAGCGGTGACAACATGTGATGCGCGCTTGCCCGCCAACGCTGCAGCCATTCCGATGGGAAGTATCGGCGCTAGCTTCGCTCGGCGTTAAGATCGTGCACCAGCACCATCTGGTCCATGACCAGTGCCGGTTGAGCGCAACCGGCCTCCCCAATGACCTTGGCCGGAACACCGGCGACAGTCACGCGTGGAGGGACTTCCTTGAGGACCACCGAGCCGGCCCCGATGCGCGAGCAGTCGCCGATCCTGATATTGCCCAGCACCTTGGCGCCTGCCCCGATCAGCACGCCGTTGCCGATCTTGGGATGCCGGTCCTGGTCCGATTTGCCCGTGCCGCCCAGCGTCACGTTCTGCAGCATGGAGACATTGTCGCCAATGGTTGCCGTCTCGCCGATTACCAGCCCTGTGCCGTGGTCAAGCATGATCCCCTTGCCCATGGCAACAGCGGGGTTGATATCGACCTGGAACACTTGGCTCGACCGGCTCTGCAGATAGAGCGCGAAGTCGCGGCGGCCAGCCTTCAGCATGGCATGGGCGAACCGATGAGTCTGGATGGCCTGGTAGCCCTTGAAGTAGAGCAGTGGCTCGATTGCACGATGGCAGGCGGGATCGCGCTCCAGCGTCGCAGCCAAGTCCACACGGGCGAATTCGCCGATCTCTGGCGCATCCACCAGCGTCTCGGCGAAAGCCTGGCGGATCAGGTCGGCAGAGACGTCGTCATGGTCCAGCCGCGCGGCCAGCCGGTGAGCCAGCGCCTGCTCGAAGCTATCGTGGTTCAGAATAGCGGAAACGGCCATGTTGGCCAGGGAAGGCTCCGACGCCACGATCTGGCGCGCGCCGGCACGCACCGCGTCCCAAACCGGGTCCACGGACTGCAGTCCAGCTGACTTGGTCGCGCTTGCTGACATCGGGCGTCTCCGCTTCATCGACAGCTACCGATATAGGCTAACCACTTCCACAAACAAAGTCATGGACGGGCAATTGGTTCACGAATGTCACCGAACCGGGAACGTCTTGCCCAGAAAGCCGAGCGCAGCAGCTTTGAACGCCTTGTCGCCCGTTGCCCGCATATGGTCGCGCTTGGGGATCACGAAGGCCTCACCCTGCGGCAGCAATTCTGCCAGTGGTGCGGGCGAACCAGCCATCTCGTCCGCCTCGCCGACGGCGACCAGCACGGGCATGTTGATGCGGCGGACATCCGCGCGGGCCATCGGCTGTCGCGACGTTTCCATGCAGGCCGCCAAGGCTTCCCGGTCGGCGCCGGTATGTTCGGCAAAAATGCGGAACTGGCGCGCTGTCGGATGCGTCAGGCCGGCCAGCGTCGGCGCCAGCAGGCCGGAAATGATGTCGTTGCCATCAGTCAGGCCATTGATGAGGTTCATCCCCATGCCGCCGAAAATGGCGCAGGCGACGCGCTCCTCATGCTCGAAGGCAAGGAAGGCGCTGATCCGCGCGCCCATGGAGTAACCCAGCACCGCTGCCCGCTCGATTCCGAGATGATCCAGCAGCGCCAGTGCATCGCCTGCCATCGCTTGCGGATAATACTGCTCCGGATCATAGGGCTTGTCCGAGTCGCCGTGGCCACGGTTGTCGAGCGTGATGGCGCGGTAGCCGGCACCCGTCAGCGTCTCGACCCAGCCCGTGTCGATCCAGTTGACCTTGCCGCTCGAGGCGAAGCCGTGGATGCACAGCACCGGCGGTCCGTCGCCGAAAGTCTGGTAGGCGAGGCTCAATCCGTCCGACTGGTAGCGAGGCAAGGCAGATCCGTCCCAGATGTTAGCAATGTGATAGCGTATGAAGCACCGGACGAGGCTCTTTCGAGCGGTGGTGCTAACTCTTTCTTTCGCGCCGTCCTTGGCATATGGTCCGCGCAAATCAAACAGGTTTATCGTCATGGCACACGGCCCAACGCCCCATTTCCATAACACTGAAGGCCTTCGCCAGATCGAGGTCGGCTCCAAGGAATTCCAGTGCGTGGGCGCACTTCCGCCATTCGATCACCCCCATATCTACCTCGACATGGGCAAGGACAGCGAGATCGTCTGCCCCTACTGCTCGACCCACTTCGTATATAACTCCCGCCTCGAAGCGGGCACGGCGAACCCGTCATCGGCACTCGTCCAGGCCGCCTGAGGCTGAACCATGCCCCTTGATGGGCAGACCTTTTTTGTTGCCGGCGCCGGCATATCCGGCCTGACTCTTGCTCTTTCGCTCGCCCAACGCGGCGCGAGTGTGGTTGTGCTCGAGCGCGCTGCCGCTGTCTCCGAGTTCGGCGCCGGGCTCCAGGTCAGTCCCAATGCACGAAAGATCCTCAACAGGCTGGGCCTCGGCGCGGCGCTGACGGCGCGGAGCCTCGATCCGAAGGGACTGGACGTATTTGCCGGCGGCTCGCGGCCGCTGGTCACCATGGAAATGGGCGTCATCATGCGCGAGCGCTTCGGCGCCCCTTACGCGGTGATGCACCGGGCCGATCTTGCCGACGTGCTCTACAAGGCCTGCCGTCGTCATGCGCGGATCGATCTCGTCTTCGGCGTCCGCTCCTGGGATGTGGTATCGCATGCCCGAGGCGTCACCGTCTCCATCGACGAGACTGACGGGCAGAGCCGCACCAGCCGAGGTGACGCTTTCATCGGCGCGGATGGAGTTCACTCCAAGACCCGCACTGCGGTTCTCGGTGGCGATGCAGCGCGGTATGGCAATCGTATCGCCTGGCGCACCCTCGTGCCCGCCGACTCAATCTTAAGCCAGATCCGGCCGGATAGCGTCTCGGTGTTGCTGGGCCCGAACTACCATCTGGTCTGCTATCCGCTGCCACACCGCCGGCAGGTGAACCTGGCTCTCTTCTCGGAACACAGGCAGCCCGATGCCGCAGGAACACAACCGGTGCTTCCCAAGGAGGCGCGCCGCGGTGCGGCGACCGAAGTTCTGCTGGCCGCGGCCGGCGACAGCTGGACGCCCTGGCCGCTCTATACCGTGTCCACGCCGCGCTGGCATGACGGCAACATCGCCCTTGTCGGTGATGCCGCTCATGCCATGGTACCGTTCCAGGCGCAGGGCGCTGCCATGGGCATCGAAGACGCGGCGGTGCTTGCTGCTGCACTGGAAGGCGCTGCGGACACAGAATCCGCCTTCAGCCAGTACGAGCTGGCGCGGCGGGAGCGTGTTGCGCGTGTCGCCAACACATCGCTGACCAACGGTCGCATTTTCCACATGCGCTGGCCGCTCACCTTGGCGCGGGACCTCGCCATCACCCTGGGGGGGAGTCGTGGCCACTTGAGCCGACTCGCCTGGATCTACGGCTATGAGGTTCCAGATTATACCAGCGCGCCTGCCCACGAGGATAGATCGCGCTGATGGAGAGGGATGGAACCTTGCCCGTCCTTCGGCCTTGCCTTGGCATATGACCCTGTGTCAACTGCGCGGCACAGCCGACTGAAACATTGAAGGTTTGCGCTCCCAGCATGCAAGCAGCGACCCGCTCACGCCTGACCCTTGCCTGTATTCTGGTCACGATCCTTCTGGACATGATCGGCGTCGGCATCATCGTGCCGGTCCTGCCCGAATTGCTGGAAGACCTCACCGGCGGCAGCGTCGCCAATGCGGCTGTCATCGGCGGCTATCTGGTTTTCGCCTATGCCTTCATGCAGTTCGTGTTTTCGCCCGTGCTAGGCAACCTGTCGGACCGCTATGGTCGCCGCCCGGTTCTTCTGGCGTCGCTGCTGGGCCTTACCTTCGACTACCTCATGATGTCGATCGCGCCCTTTGTTTGGTACCTGTTCATCGGCCGCGTCATCGCCGGCATCGCCGGAGCCGCACTGGCAACGGCGACGGCCTATATGGCCGACATCACTCCGCCCCATAAGCGTACCCACCGTTTTGGCCTGATCGGCGCGGCCTTCGGTCTTGGCTTCATCATCGGGCCTGTGATCGGCGGGGAGCTGGGCGAGCTTGGCCCGCGTGTGCCTTTCTATGCCGCCGCAGGCCTGGCTTTTGCCAACTTCCTTTTTGGCTTGCTGGTCCTGCCTGAAAGCCTGCCCAAGGCCTCCCGCCGGAAGTTCGACATCCGCCGTGCCAATCCGTTCGGCGCCGTGGCAGCCCTGCGGAAATATCCCGCAGTGATTTGGCTGCTGGTCGTGCTGTTCTTCCTGCAACTCGCTACGCAGGCGCTACCCACGATTTTCAGCTATTTCACGGTGGAGGTGTTCCACTTCACCTCGTCCTCGATCGGCCGGACGCTGGGCGCCTTCGGCATTGGTTTCGCCTTCAGCCAGGCCGTATTGGCTGCTCCCCTCTCCAAAGGTCTCGGCGAACCGGCGGTTGGTATCGTCGGGCTGCTGGCGGCTGCAGCGGCATTTGCCGGCATCGCCTTTTCGGCCGATGTTTACCAGCTCTACCTGTTCATCGCCGTCGGCACGGTGAGCGGGATGGCGCCGCCCGCCATCAATGGCGTTCTGTCGAGGCAGGTGCCGGACAATAGCCAGGGGGAACTGCAGGGAGCGGTCAACGCCGCCAGCTCGCTGGCGACCATCATCGGTCCCTTGGCTGCCACCCAGATTTTTTCATATTATACCAGTGCCCCCGAAGCCGGGCACTATTTCCCTGGCGCTCCCTTCATCGCTTGCGCCGGCGCCGTGATTGTCGCCCTTGTGGTATTTGGCATAGCCGCCTGGCGCTTCGAACTGGGGCATCGCCCCAGTGTTGCCGATCATCCGCATACTCCTGAGACCCCGCCGCCCGGCCAGGTCCGCATCGCGCCCATCGATGACGAAGATGATCCGCATCCGTCCCGCCGCTGAAGCCGATATTCCAGCGGTCCTGGAGATCGTCACGCCCGTGCTGGCAGCGGGCGAGACCTATGCCATTGCGCGCGATCTCGATAGGGCGGGCGTTGCAGCCTACTGGTTCGGTCCGACGCATGAAGTGTTCGTTGCCGAAGCCGATGGCAAACTGCTTGGCACCTATTACCTGATGGCTAACCAGCAAGGTGGCGGTGCGCATGTGGCCAATTGCGGCTACATGACTGCCGCCGCAGCCCAGGGACGCGGCGTGGCGCGGACGATGTGCGAACACTCCCTGGCGCGGGCGAAGGAGCGTGGTTTTCGGGCCATGCAGTTCAACCACGTCGTGTCCACCAACAATCGTGCCGTAAACCTCTGGCGCGGCTTGGGCTTCGAGATCGTGGGTACTCTCCCAATGGCCTTTCATCACCCGGTCCACGGCTATGTGGACAGTTTTGTGATGTTCAAATCTCTTGTCTGATCTGCGCCCTTAACATTTCTTTATACCTATTGAAGTGCTTTATCTGCGGGGCACATGCGGGTTTCGACACTTGGTCGGGCACTTCTTCTTCACTTTACTCAATCCAGCGGTGGCAGCCATATTGGCGGTCACCTTTCTCGTCTTGTGGCGCAAGCGCCCCGATCAAGCCTATCTCGGCATGCTGGCGCTTGCCTTTCTGAGTTGTGGGCTGGCATTTGCCGTCAACGACCTCCTCCCCGGTTTCTCCACCTCAGCCTCCCGCGTGGCGGCCAACATTCTGTTTCTCACAGCCATCGCTTCCGCCTGCATCGGCGGGTTGCAACGCGCGGGCGTGCCGGTGCCGCTGCGGTTGTTCGGCGTTTCAATCGCGCTCTGCTGCCCGGCCTTTGCCTGGTACCTTGTGGTGGAGCCCTCGACCGAGGCGCGCATCTATGTCGTCAGCGTCGCCTATACCATCCTGTCGGCGACAACGACCTGGATGTTGCTCCGCGCTCGACCCCAACGGGCGCTGGACTGGCTGTTCGTCGTGCTCTCCTTTGCCCTGACCGTGTTGGCCGTAGCACGGCCCGCCGCACTGCTGCTCAAGCAGCTCGATGCCAATGCCGGCGGCTCGTTTCGCGACTCCGCCTATTGGGCAACCGTTCAGGCCGTGACACCAATCCTGGCTATCGCCGTCGGACTCGCCTTCCTCGGATCGCTGGCGGCCAAGCTCTTTGATGAACTCACCGTGGAAGCCGATCGCGACTTCCTGACGGGGCTCCTGAACCGGCGCGGTTTCCAGAAAGGCGTGCAGAAGGCGTTGACGGCCTGTGGGGCCGAGGACGGCGCCGCCGTGATGATCGTCGACATCGACAACTTCAAGCTGGTCAATGACAGCTATGGCCACGCGGTGGGGGACGGGGTGATCGCGGCAGTGGCCGAGGTGCTGAACCGGCACGGAGGTGGCCACCTAACCTCCCGGTCGGGCGGTGAGGAATTCACGCTTTTTTACGGCAAGGTATCACGGCCCGAACTGCTCGGGCATGCAGAAGTTATTCGAAAAGAGCTCTCGCAAGCGCATTTCCCGGGCCTGCCGCCGGATCGCTACGTTACCGTCAGCATCGGGCTGCATCCGAGGGTGGCGGGCGAGACCATTTCCGAGATGATGTCGGCTGCCGATCGGGCGCTCTACGAGGCCAAGCGCGCCGGCAAGGACCGTGCTGTCCTTGGTGCGCCGGCACTGCACGCCCTGCCCCAGGCTGCGGAACGCCGAACCGGCAGCCGCATGCGCGCCTGAAGGGGAAAAAGCCCCGCCGAAGCGGGGCTTGATTGTTCTTACTTGCCCAGCGTCGAGGGCCAGGTGCCGTGCAGGTCGGCGCCGCGGCCTTCGATCTCGAAGCCGTGGGCGCCGAAGAAGTCGCGCTGGCCTTGCGTCAGGTTCGCGGTGCCCTGCGCCTGGCGGTAGCTGTCGAAATAGCTGAGCGAAGCGGACAGGCAGATCATCGGGAACTCGCCGATGGCCGCCGCCGCCACGACCTTGCGCAGGCTCGGATGGCTGTCCTTCATGATCGCGACGAAGTCCGGAACGACCAGGAGATTGACCGCCTCGCCCTTGGCATAGGCCGAGCTCATCTGGTCGAGGAAGCGCGAGCGGATGATGCAGCCGGCGCGCCAGATCTTGGCGATCGTAGCCAGCGGCAGCGACCAGCCGAACTCTTCCGAGGCCTTGGCAATGACGGCAAAGCCCTGCGCATAGGAGACGATCTTGCCCGCCAGCAGCGCCTTTTCGAGATCGGCGAGAGACACGTCGGTTTTGGCGCGGTTGGGCTTGCCGTAGATGCCTTCGGCAGCGACGCGCTCCCACTTGCGCGAGGAGAGCGAGCGGGCTGCGACGGCGCCTTCGATGGCCGTGGCGGGCACACCCATCTGCTGGGCGACAACGGCAGACCACATGCCAGTGCCCTTCTGGCCGGCCTTGTCGAGGATCAGGTCGACCAGCGGCTTGCCGGTCTGCTCGTCGACAGCATCAAGCACGTGGCCGGTGATCTCGATCAGATAGGAATTAAGCGGACCCTTGTTCCACTCCTTGAAGACGTCGGCGCATTCCTTGGGCGACATGCCCAGGCCATCGCGCATCACGCCATAGATTTCGGCGATCATCTGCATGTCGCCATATTCGATGCCGTTGTGGATCATCTTGACGAAGTGGCCGGCGCCACCTTCGCCCAGATAGGCGCAGCAGCTTTCGCCGTTGAACTGGGCCGCGATGGCAGTGAGAACCGCTTCCGCATTGTGCCATTGTTCCTTGGAGCCGCCGACCATGATGGACGGACCATGGCGCGCGCCCTCTTCGCCGCCGGACACGCCGACGCCGAGATAGCCGATATTTTTGGGCTTGAGGTAGTCGAAGCGGCGCTGCGTGTCGGTATAGAGCGAGTTGCCGCATTCGATGATCGCGTCGCCCTGCTCGAGATGGGGCAGCAGCTGCTCGATCATGTCGTCGACCGGCTGGCCGGCCTTGACCATGATGATGATCGAGCGCGGGCGCTTGATGGTCTGGATGAAGTCCGCCAGGTCGGCCTTGGGAACGACCTTGCCATCGAGCCCCTGCTCCCGGGCGGTGACCATGAAGTCGTCGATCTTGGACGCCGTGCGGTTATGGACGGCAATGGTATAGCCCTTTTCCGCGATGTTCAGCGCCAGATTGGAGCCCATCACCGCCAGGCCGATCAGGCCAATATCCGCTGTCGACATACAAACGTCCTTCCAAGAACTTCTCGTCTCGCCCATGCGTGTGGTGCATGGAATGTGGCGGCGAACTGACCACAAACCAGAGCCGTAAGGAAGTCGCTTTAGGGGAATTTTTGGCCGAAAGTCCGATCTTGTATGGTAGGATCGTATTGCCGTCACCCCTGAGGCTGCGTAAGGTCTGGCCCTCATTGGAGACTGACTTTGCCTGCCACTCATCCCTTCGATCTTACCGGCAAACGCGCACTGGTCACCGGCTCGAGCCGCGGCCTGGGCCTGGCCATGGCGACGGCTTTCGCGCGGGCCGGTGCAGCCGTGATCCTCAACGCGCGGGACAGCGTGGCACTGGGTGCTGCTGCGGCCGACCTGGCCGCGACCGGCGCGGACGTGAAGGCCATCGCGTTCGATGTGACCAGCGAAGACAGCGTGACCGAAGCGGTCGCCCATTGCGAGAGCGAGATCGGGCCCATCGATATCCTGGTCAACAATGCCGGCATGCAGATCCGCGGGCCGCTCGAGACCTATCCGATGGAAAGCTTCGAGCGCTTGCTGGCAACGCATGTGACCGCGACCTTTGCCGTCAGCAAGGTCGTGGTGCAGGGCATGATCAAGCGCGGCCAAGGGCGGATCATCAATATCTGCTCGGTCTTGACCGACATTGCCCGGCCGGGGGCGGCGCCCTATGGGGCGGCCAAGGCGGCCGTGGCCAACCTCACGCGCGGCATGGCGGCGGACTGGGCCCGCTACGGCATCAACGTCAATGGACTGGCGCCCGGCTATTTTCGCACCGAGCTCAATACGACCCTGATGGCGGACCCGGCTTTCGACGCCTGGGTGAAGGGGCGGACGCCCATGGGCCGCTGGGCCGAGGTGGAGGAATTGGGTGGCGCTGCCGTGTTCCTCGCCTCCCCCGCATCGAGCTTTGTCAACGGGCACATCCTTTATGTGGATGGCGGCCTGACGGCGGTGGTGTGACCATGTCCCTCAAGCCTGCACGCATCATCATCGTCATGGGGGTCAGTTCCTCTGGCAAGTCCACCATGGGCCAATCCATCGCCCGGCGCCTCCATGTTCCCTTTCTGGATGGCGACGGCTTCCACCCCGAAGCCAATGTCGAAAAGATGCGGGCCGGCATTCCCCTGACCGACGTGGACCGCTGGCCCTGGCTGGAGCGCCTGGCGCAGGCGCTTCATGAGGCTGCCGAGCGCAAGGGGGCGGCGGTGGGGGCCTGCTCCGCGCTCAAGCGCATCTACCGTGATTATCTCATGGAAAAAGCAGGCGAGGATATCCTCTTTGCCTATCTCCACGGCAGCCGCGAGGTGATCGGCGAGCGCATGGCGCGGCGGAGCCACGAATACATGCCCACGAGCCTGCTCGATTCGCAGTTTGCGACCCTCGAAGTGCCAGACCCGGCCACCGAAAACGTGCTGGTCCTGCCGGTGACCGAAAGCGTCGATCGCCTGACCGGCACGGTGCTCAAGAACCTTGAGCACCTCAAGACCTTCAAGCGCTGGCAGTAAGCTTCGGCTCCGGCATGCCGTCGCTGCGCGAGAGGCTGGCATTGTAGTAGCGCTCGTCGTCGGTCACCTCGGCGCCGATCCAGTCGGGCAGCGTCACCTCCTGCGCCTCGGATTGAAGTTCCACCTCGGCAATGACGAGGCCTGCATGCCGGCCCTCGAACACATCGACTTCCCAGGTGAGGCCGGCAAAATGCACGATGTGGCGGCGTTTTTCGACCAGGTGCGGCTGCGCCATGTCCAGCAGTTCGCGCGCATCCTGGACGGGGATGTCATACTCATATTCCGGACGGCTCATGCCGCTGACGCGGCCCTTGAGCGTCAAGGCGGCGCGCTGGTCATCCCAGCTGCGGACGCGGACGGTCGCCTTGGCGTTGGACGAGAGATAGCCCTGCCGGATGACGCTGCTGCTTTGCGCCAAAGCCTTCCAGCCATCGCCGACAACCAGAAACTTGCGTTCGATTTCCGTAGCCATGGCTCAACTCTCCCTGGGCAACAGGGCCCAATAGCGCCCGAAGCGATCACCGAGGCTCGACGAGGTTTCGGCGGTCAACTGCCGCCCCAGAACGAAGGCGTCCCGTGCCAGCTCATCCTGCAGTGCCGCGATGGCCCGGTGAACCGCGGCGAGAGCATCGGGTTTGGCGTCATCGTAGTCGCCCAGGGTTTCAGCCAGAACATGAAGATTGTGGTGGTCGCCCAAGGCTTCGCCCAGCCGGTCGAGGAGCTTGCGGCGCGGCGCCAGCATGTCTGGCGCCGATGGTTCCAGCAGGCTCACATGATGCCAATGGTATTTGGTGTGCTTGCGCCATTCATGGAGCAGCTCCGCCGTGCCCTCCTGCTCCGCATCGCGCAGGCCCTGGCGCATCAGCCGATAGGTCGCCTCGAGCCCGTCGCCGATCTTTGCAAAGCCCTTGCCCGACAAGGACCAGTCGCGGGCCCGCTTGTCAGCCCTTTCGAAAATGCCGACGAACTCGCCCAGCATCTGCTTGCGTGCCGTTCCGGTTGGCGTCTGGCCGACGCGGCTCTGGAGCCAGCGCAGGATCGCCTTGCCCTCGGACGGCTCGATGCGTTCGCCGCTTTTGCGGTCGAAAGCCCGCACCGCCTCGAAGGTTTCGGCCATGACCGCCGCGTCACGACTGCCCGACAGCGAACGGGCGGCATCGCGGAAAGCGCGATCCTCGGTCTTGCTCCCATCCAGATGCGGTTCCACCAGGCGCACCAGACCGCGGAGCTTCTTGCAGCGCCGCCGCAATCCATGCACCACCGCGTCGAACTCGGCATGCGTGTCCGCACAGGCTTCCAGCGCCTTGCCGATCTGTTCGCGCGCAATCTGGCGGACCTGCTTTTCGATGCCGCGCCGATGGGTAAAGGTGAAACTCATTGCCTTGTCCGGTAGGGTCCATGATCTTGCCTGGAAGGCTGACACGAAAAGGCCGCCCCCGGAAGGACGGCCCGAATAGGCTGGCGGCAGCGCTTAGTGCTTCAGCGCGTCGCGAGCGGCTTCCTTGACGTCGCCCACCTTCTGCTGCAGCTTGCCGTCGGCCTTGTCGGCCTTGCCTTCTGCCTGCAGGCGTTCGTCGCCCGTCAGACCACCAGCGGCATCCTTGAGGGCACCCTTGGCCTGCTTGCCAGCACCTTCGGCATGATCCTTGTGCATTTTCATCTCCTTGGTGGTTTACCTGATAGATAAACGGATGGGGCTCCTAGCCGTTCCAACCCTGCATTCACCTATTCGTTGAGGTCTGCTACACCCCCGGCATGCCCGGTCCCATGCCCACCCTCGTCGACTACCACCCGCCCCTCGATCCCTATCTTAACGTCCTTTATGTGGACGAGGATATCCTGGTGGTCGACAAGCAGAGCGGCTTGCTGAGCGTTCCGGGCAAGGACCCGTCGCTGTGGGACTGCATCGAGTACCGGGCGCGGCAAACCTGGCCGACCGCCGGCATGTGCCACAGGCTCGACAAGGATACGTCGGGCGTCCTGGTGCTGGCGCTCAACAAGCGCGCCCATGGCCGCATCGGTTCGCAGTTCGAGCACCGCAAGACCACCAAGGCCTATATCGCCCGCGTCGACGGCATCATCGAGAGCGACAGCGGCCTTGTCGATCTGCCGCTCGCCACCGACTGGGAAAACAAGCCGCGCCAGCGCGTGGACTGGGACAATGGCCGTCCGTCGCAGACCGAATATGTGGTGCTGGAGCGCGAGGCGGCGGCGACGCGCGTGCGCCTCCATCCGCTGACCGGGCGAACGCATCAGCTCAGGGTGCACATGAAGGCCATCGGCCATGTGATTCTGGGCGATGCCTTTTATGCCGATGCTGCGGCTTTGGCGGCGGCCGACCGGCTGCAGTTGCATGCGGCGGAACTGGGCCTCACCCATCCCACGACGGGCGAATTCGTGCGCTTCGTGGCGCCGACGCCGTTCTAGTGCCCCTCGGGCGGGAAACCGACCTCGATGCGCTGGAACAGGTGGCCCGGCTTCATGGTGTCGAGCCACTTGCGGAAGTCGGCGACATCGCTGAAGCCGGCGCGGCGGGCATCGGCCTCCGAGACGTCAGCGGGATCCACGTCGGTGATCGCGCCGATTTGGAGCAGGCCCAGCTTGGTCTTGAGCGTGCCACCGGCTTTCACCGTCGGCCGGCTCCAGCGGCGAAACACCAGGTCGACCTCGCCGCGCTGGATCTGCTCCAGCAGTTCGAGCTTGAGCAGCATCAGCCCAGCACCGCCTGCGCGGTGATCTCGATGCGGAGGCCCTTTGCAAGGAGCTCCTTGACCACGACGGTTGCGCGCACCGGGAATGGTTGCTGGGTAAAGAATTCGCGATAGACGCTGTTCATGCCGGCGGCGTCGGCGCTGTCGACGAGGAATATCTGCACCATGACGAGGTTGCGGAGCGTGCCGCCGGCCGCCTTGAGCGCGATCTCGAGGTTCTCGATGCAGCGGCGTGCCTGCGCCTCGATGCCGCCCTCGACGATCTCGCCGGTCTGCGGATCTTCGGCAATGGCCACGAGCCACAGGTGATTGCCGGCGCGGACCGCGTCACTGATCGGTGCCGATGAGGGGGCGATTCCGGTTTCGATACGCTCGATCATGGCGGCTCCTTGTGGTGCGGGCGGCGGGACTCGAACCCGCACGGGGATACCCCCTCCGGATTTTAAGTCCGGTGTGTCTACCATTCCACCACGCCCGCGGCGGAGGGGGAGGTAGCATGGGGGACGCGCGGTGCCAACGCGTTAGTGGCCGTTCGGCCAACGCCAAATGCCGCCCGGCCATATGGCGTCGCGGTTGCACGGTGGGAAGCGGCTTTCGCCTCGACGGCTTGCGCCGCCTGTTTGAGGG
This sequence comes from Devosia sp., assembly GCF_036563435.1. Lineage (GTDB taxonomy): Bacteria > Pseudomonadota > Alphaproteobacteria > Rhizobiales > Devosiaceae > Devosia. Next base: position 72,106 of record NZ_DATCMJ010000006.1, on the reverse strand, counting down.
AGTTGAAGAGGCGAAAGCCGCTTCACACGAACTGGTTTTTCCCGCGCATGCATCGAGCGGCTCCATGAAGGAACGTCCGGTTGGGCGATCGGGCGGGGATTACCCCCTTCTCCTTCTCACGTCCCCGGCCTACCGGTGGTCAGCATCCACGCCGGTGCCGGGCGACCCCGGCTACCACTCCCCCCGCCCAATGCTTCGTCGGCACTGCGTGTCGTGGCGGGAATGGGTGGAGTTTGGCACGGGTGAAGGAGGGTGGGGATAAGTTTTTGCAGTGGTCGCCTGCTGCTCCTGAACTGAGGCGCAATCCAAGGCAGCACTCCGGGCTCAAAAGCAGCTTCAACGACCCTGAGCTTGGTGACACCCGGCAATCCTGAAGCCACTGCCGACGATCAAACTGGCACGGCAGTACCTTTGATGGAGCGTCTCGATAAGTTTCGGCCCGCCGCAATAAAGGGCCTCTCGATGAAGAGATGTAAGCAAACCCCCAATAAGAGTGACGCAGCATACGAAAGGAGAAAGGTGAGCCACCATCCCGGCGACCAACCCAAGCGGTCTAGAACCAGCAAAACGGCATTTATCACAAGGACGTGAGTTAGGTACACCGCATAGGTAAGCCGACCAAGGGCCGCGAGTGGCGTCCACCTCAGCACTTTGCCGATGGAGCCTTCACTCTGTTGTATCCACAAGTGAGCGATCAGCGGCACTGCAAAAAGGGATATCAGCAGGTTCCATATGATCGCAGTCGGAAGGAAAACTGATGCCAAATAAGCAAAGCCAATGCCCAAAAGTGCTAACCGCGGAGCAATCAAGTTCCCAAAGCCGCGGGAGATCGCTGTAGAGCGCGAGGAAGCTATGGCGGCGAAAGCACCGGCAGCCAATCCAACATAGCCTCTAACGAGCAGTTCTGGGTTGGAAGCCGGCAAAATCAGGATGGTGATGGCGAGAATGGTTGCGCCGAGAAGAACAGAGATGTTGTGCTGCCCCAGCAGAATGATAGCTAGCGGCCAAAAGAGGTAGAACTTTTCTTCGATCCCCAAGGTCCATGAGTGGCCAAACAACAGCCCGTCACGGTGCAACATGTATTCACCGTTGAATGTGACGAAATACACGAAGCCCGATTGAAAGGCCGAGAGTTCCTCACCCTGGGACAGCATCGCCTGCAGCAGGTAAGCAGCGCAAAAGTACAAGCCAATTGTCAGAGCATAAAGCGGCACGATGCGGAATGTGCGCCTCAGGTAGTAGGAGCCAAGAGAAATTTCCCCGGCGACCTGCCTCTCCTTGAGCAGCAGACTCGTGACCAACCAGCCGCTAAGCGCAAAGAAGACATCAACTCCTACGCTGCCATTAATGAGAGGCATCGCTCCAGGTACGTGCCCGGCTACAGTAAAAATGATGCATAGTGCACGGATGCTGTCTAGCTCTGGCCGGTAGGTGCTTGATTTCTGCATGTCTTGCCCAAGGTTGCCAAATAGCTAACAGACCTGAGCCACCAACGAGTGCATATCTGATCTTTATCGTAAACGGCCGTGCCGATTTTCGCTGATGAAGCTTGCGAGCCGGCACCAGCCGCTGCGTCAGAGATCGGCATCGATCGAACCGATCGCCTTCGAGAGCGTTGGCGACAGGCTGCAACGCTCGCAGGAGCTCCCCATGGCCGACTATGAACTGCTCTATTGGTCCGTCCCGTTTCGCGGCCAATTCGTCCGGGCGGTGCTCGCTTTTGCCGGCAAGAGCTGGGTCGAGGGTGGAGATGGCAAGATTTCGCGGCTGATGCAGGGTGCGATCGGTGACATGCCGGTGCCGTTCATGGGGCCGCCGGTGCTGATCGAGCTGACGACCGGGTTCGCCATCGCGGAGATGCCGGCCATCATCCTTTATCTCGGCGAAACGCTGAACCTCCTGCCGGACACGCCCCAGGAGCGGGCGATGACCATGAAGATCGTCAACGACGCCAATGACGTGATCGACGAGATCACCCTCGATGGCGGCAAGGCGATGTGGACGCCGGAGCGCTGGGAGGAGTTCAAGCCCAGGCTTCAGCAGTGGATGCGCATCTGGGAAGAAACCGGGCGTCGACACGGGCTCCAGGCCGACAGCGGCTTCATGCTGGGCGGCGTGGCACCAGCCATTGCGGACGTGATCACCGCCACCTTGTGGACCACCATGACCGATCGCTTTAGCGCGATCCGGACGCTGCTCGAGGAAAGCGCCCCAATGACGGCCGCGCTCTGCCGCCGCGTCTCGGCCCTCCCGGCCCTCAGCAAGCTCTCCGGGGATGCCCGCAGGCAATATGGGGAGGCCTATGCCGGCGGGCAGATCGGCCAATCCATGGCGGAGGTCTTGAACCGCTAGGACCGCGTGTTGCCGAGCGATCAGGGAGGCTTACAGCGACGGCGGCTTCTGCGTAACGCCAGCGAAAAGCCGGGCCCTCGCTTCGAAAGATGCTTCGAGAAATCCTGCTTCGTCGTCGGACATTCCGACATATTCGGAACTGCTCATCCAGTCGTCGTGCCACTGCATCAGGTCCGCTTCCGTCGCGACAGCGTCCAGTGCTGCCCCTGCTTCGGAAAGCTGTATCGCCCTGACCATCATGTGGACGACTCAGGCACCAACTTGCCCAGCGTACCAGAAACGTCCTCGGCAAAAAACGACAGTTTCAGGTGGGTATTGTTCTGGTCGTCGCAGACGAAGAGGTCTAGGCGACTCGTACCCCACACTTCCGAACCGAGGTCCTTGATCATCTCACCGGCGATACGAACTGCCTGATTTTTGACTTGTGCCTGCGTGCTGCATTCAATCCCGTTAGTATCGGGGACAAATTGACCATCCACAATGTGGAAGAAAAAACGGGCCATGCGGTAATCTCCTGATGCGGAGTACCAATGGAAAAGGCGCCACTGTTTCCGAAAAAATTCGGAACCGCTAAATACCTATAAGATGGATTAGACGTATTGATGCAGAATAGCGCGTCTTCACGATAGTTGTGATAACAGCGAGCGCATCGAATGCCGCCAAGTTAGGTCGCAGACGATTGGGAGAAGCGGTTTGCTCTTGCCCTAATTGGAGAAAGAGCATGGCTTCCGACGCTTCCTTGGTGAGGCTCCTGATCGCCCGTCTTCTGAACTACGGGCCTCTTTCCAGGGAAGAGCAGGCGCTTCTCGAACAGGCGGTAAGCTCCGAGCGCGAGGTGCCGCCCGACACGGAGCTGGTGCTTGAAGGCACGTCGCCCTCTCACAGTACCTTGCTTCTGAGCGGTTTTGCAGCACGCTATAACCTGAAGCTGGATGGTTCTCGCCAGATAACGTCGCTGCACGTAGCCGGGGACTTCGTTGACCTTCATAGCCTGCTGATGAAGCCGCTGGACCATGGCATAGTCGCGTTGACGACCTGCCAGGTAGCCATGTTCCCGCACGAACGGCTGACGCAGATTTACGAACAAAATCCCGGGCTCGTCCGCCTGTTGTGGTTGAACACGCTTGTCGATGGCGGCACGCACAGGCGCTGGACTTTTTGCCTGGGAAGCTACCAGGCCCACCAGCACCTTGCCCATTTGATTTGTGAGCTCTACCTGCGCCTTCGGCAGATTGGCAGGGTCGACGACTACAGCTTCCACCTTCCGTTGTCGCAGGCCACAGTTGGTGAGTGCCTGGCCATTACGCCAGTTCATGCCAATCGCGCGATACAGAAGCTCAGAGCGCGCGGGGTGATCAGCTGGGAGCGAGACCTCATCACCATCAAGGACTGGGACGGCCTCGCTCGATCAGCCGAGTTCGATCCCACATACCTTCGAATGCCCAAGACAGCTCGCTTCTCACCCAGCTAAGCGTTTTTGCTCACCGCCGGACAAGCTCTCTGCCGCAGAGCGGCACTCCGTGAGGCTGCCTACTGCAGAGCACCTTGCCGCCCATCAGCTTCATGATCGTCAGGGACCAATCGCCTCAGTCCGTCGCCCACCGACCTGTGCCACATTGGCCACGTCAGGCCGCAGGGGAAGAAGATCCAGGTGTCCTGCCCGACTTCGATGATAAAGGGGCAAGACACTTCGGACCTGCTCCAACACAAAACGCCGCCCGGCCAGTTGGCGTCGCGGTTGCACGGTGGGAAGCGGCTTTCGCCCCGACGGCTTGCGCCGCCTGTTTGAGGGAGTTGAAGAGGCGAAAGCCGCTTCACACGAACTGGTTTTTCCCGCGCATGCATCGAGCGGCTCCATGAAGGAACGTCCGGTTGGGCGATCGGGCGGGGATCCCCCCCTTCTCCTTTTCACGTCCCCCGCCTACCGGTGGTCAGCATCCACGCCGGTGCCAGGCGACTCCGGCTACCACTCCCCCCGCCCAGTGCTTCGTCGGCACTGCGTGTCGTGGCGGGAATGGGTGGAGTTTGGCACGGGTGAAGGGAGGCGGGGATAAGTTTTTGAGAGGTTGGCTGAAGGAGCAATCCGCCTAAGCGACCATGGCTGCTCCCGACCCCATGTCAGCCACTAGACCGATTAATGCCGCTCCCTGATATCTGCCGCAGCGAAGCCTCTCGCAGCTTGTTTGCAGACGCCCACTGGTATCGAAAAAGAGCTACAGGCTCGCTTCCAGCGCGACTTCTTTCAATCTGTTCGATCACTCTGCCGCCTAATCGATCATAAAAAGCTCGGGCCGGCGCGTTTTTGGCAAAGACGAGCAAATGCACGGGCTCCCCACGCCTAGTTGCATGGAAAGCCTCAATCCCTGCTGCAAGCAGGCCGCTGGCTACGCCTCTTCGCTGATAACCTTTGGCGACGTAAATGTTGTGAAGATAAGTCCCAAAATCCTGTTCTTGGTCGAACAGAAAGCAAGCAAAACCGGCAAGATCGTTCGCTTCTTCGGCGACCATTACCGACATTCTGGACTGATCTATCCCTTCGCCCAATCGAGACCGCCAGAGATCGCTTTTTCCTTAGGCATTACGCATTCGAGATAGGTTGCGGGCAAAATACCAGCATAGGCCTGCTGGCCACCTATGACATGGATAGGAGTGATGCCGTCGACGTCTTGGGCAGCGCCTCACGGTAATGCACGAAGTGTCCTTTCCGGCTGACAAGGCACATTTTCAGCCGAAAGCCGCCAGTCCGCAACCCACCCCCTTGCAGACCCTTGCTGCTACGCGTGCCCCACAATCGATCGGGCTGCCCCGTCAGTCCGTCCCACCACTGATCGGCGCGACATAGGCCACGTCCAGGTCCCACGGGAAAAAGATCCAGGTGTCCTGGCTGACTTCGGTGATGAAGGTGTCGACGAGGTCGCGGCCCTTGGGTTTGGCGTAGACGGTGGCGAAGTGGGCGCCAGGGAGCATGTCGCGGACGACGCGGGCGGTGGAGCCGGTGTCGACGAGGTCGTCGACGATCAGGATCTTGCCGCCATTCTTGGCGATGTCGAGGATGGGCTGGCTGATGGGCTTGAGCACCTGGATGCCGCCCTGGTTCTGGTGGTCGTAGCTCTTGACCGCCACGGTCTCGACGGTGCGGATATTGAGCTCGCGCGCGACGATGGCAGCGGGAACCAGGCCGCCGCGGGCGATGGCCACCACGGCATCGAAGCTTCCCATGCCGGCCAGGCGCCAGGCCAGGGCGCGGCTGTCACGGTGAAACTGGTCCCAGGTGACGGGAAAGGATTTCTGGTTGGCGTTGCTCAAGTCACGTCTCCTGCGCCGGCGCGGCAGCGCCCGGTAAATCAAGGCACCGTGCTTAGCAAAAGCGGAACGCCGCGCCAATCAGGCACGCAGGCTTTTGCCCCCAGTCAGTAAACTTCGTCGTCGGGCAGCGCCACGCCTTCGCGCAGGTGCACCTGCGTTACCATCTGCCGGACCTCGCCGGCGGCAAGGTTGAGGCGGTCGAGGTCGGCGGAGCGGAGCACCAGCTCGGTCATCACCCGGTCCTTACCCATCTGCGGATAGCTGCCCATCTTGACGTCCGGAAAGCGGTCCTGGAGGGCAGCCAGCGGGCTGCCCAAAGTCCCCTCGCCCACGGCTGCCTTGATAGTCACCGACTGCACCTTGCGCCCACCTTCGAGCGTGGGCGCAATGGCCTCGAGCATGGCCTTCATGATCACCGGCACGCCGGCCATGACATGGACATTGCCGATGCGGAAGCCGGGGGCGGCGCTGACCGAATTGACGATCAGCGTTGCGCCCTCGGGAATGCGGGCCATGCGCAGGCGGGCCTCGTTGACCTCGGTGCCGGTCTGCTTCCAGCGCGCCTCCAGCATGGCGCGCGCTTCCGGGTTGATCGGCAGGGCGACGCCGAAGGCCTTGGCAATGGCATCGGCGGTGATGTCGTCATGGGTGGGGCCGATGCCGCCGGTGGTGAACACATAGGTATAGCGCCTGCGCAGCGCGTTGACGGCCTCGACGATGGCGTCGGTATCGTCGCTCACCACCCGCACTTCCGTGAGCTCGATGCCCAGATCGGTGCAGAATTCGGCGGTGGCGCCGATATTGACGTCCTTGGTGCGGCCCGAAAGGATTTCGTCGCCGATCACCAGGAGGCCGGCCGTGATGCTGTCTGCGGACATGGGATGTTCTCTGGGTTGCTGTTCATCAGACATGCTCCGGCGCGATAGTGGCGTCAAGCTGGCGCCGGAGGCTTCCCAACCGCGGGACGAGGGACTATTTTGCCCTTCAACAGCCGGAGTCCTCCATGATCACCTTTGTCGAAGCGCCCGCCAAGGCCCGCCGCACCGCCGGCGTCATTCCGCTGCACGGCGCCGAGGGCTTCGAGGGCATGCGCAAGGCCTGTGGCCTCACGGCGCGGGCGCTCGACATCCTGACCGAATTCGTCGAGCCGGGCGTGTCGACGGCCAAGCTCGACCAGATCGCCTATGAATTCGCGCGCGACAACAATGCCGTGCCGGCTACCCTATTCTACAAGGGCTATCGCCACTCGCTCTGCACCTCGATCAACCATGTGGTGTGCCACGGCATTCCCGACGAGCGGCCGCTGCGCGAGGGCGACATCGTCAATATCGACCTGACGCTGGTGGTGGATGGCTGGCACGGGGATTCGAGCCGCATGTATCCGGTGGGCGAAATCTCGCGCAAGGCGGAGCGGCTGATCGAGGTGACCTATGCCAGCCTCGACGCGGGCATGGCGGCGGCCAGGCCGGGCAACACGACGGGCGATATCGGCGCGGCCATCCAGACGCTGGCGGAAGGCGAGCGCATGAGCGTGGTGCGCGATTTCGTCGGCCACGGGGTGGGCAAGCTCTTCCACGACGAGCCCAACATCCTCCATTTCGGCACACCGGGCATGGGCGTGCCGCTCAAGCCCGGCATGATCTTCACTATCGAGCCGATGATCAATCTGGGCCGGCCGCATGTGAAAATCCTCTCCGATGGCTGGACCGCGGTGACGCGGGACCGGACGTTGTCGTCGCAATGCGAGCATACGATTGGGATCACCGAGACGGGCTGCGAAATCTTCACCGTGTCGCCCGGCGGCCTGTTCAATCCCCTGGCTGCACGGGCTGCCTGATGCCGAAGCGCCCCGTCGAACTCGCCGAGGCGCCCTTCCCCGCTCTTGATGCTATGCCGCATTCCGATGCGGCCGGCGCCAAGCCCGATCATGCCGGCCACCGCGAACGCGTGCGGCAGCGCTTCCTCAAGCTTGGCGCCGACGCCTTTGAGGACTACGAACTCCTCGAACTCGTGCTCCACATGGTCATCCCGCAAAAGGACACCAAGCCGCTGGCCAAGGCCCTGCTCAAGGAATTCGGCTCCTTTTCCGGCGTGTTCTCGGCCAGCCAGGCGCGCCTTGCCGCCATCAAGGGACTGGGTCCCACGACCGTCGCCCACCTCAAGGTGATCCAGGCGGTAGCGGCCCGCTTCGGGCGCGACGGCATCGACCATGACAAGCCGATCCTGTCGTCCTGGAACCAGCTGATCGATTATTGCCGCAGCCAGATGGCGTTCGAATCCATCGAGCAGTTCCGTATTCTCTTTCTCGACAAGAAGAACCGGCTGATCGCCGACGAGGTGCAGCAGACCGGGACGGTGGACCATACGCCGGTCTATCCGCGCGAGGTCATCAAGCGGGTGCTCGAACTGTCCGCCACCGCCATCATCTTGGTGCACAACCACCCTTCGGGCGATCCGTCTCCCTCATCGGCCGATGTGCGGATGACGCGCGAAATCGCCGACATCGCCAAGCCGTTCGGCATCGTGCTGCACGACCACATCATTGTCGGAAAATCCGGCCACGCCTCGCTGCGCAGCCTCAAGCTAATCTAGCTGGTCGGATGCGGCGGCCGGGGCCGTGGGGCCCAAGCGATCGACCAGCTGCCGGAGATTGCGCGCCGCGGCCTTGAGCTGCGGATTAGCCTTGATGGCCGCCCGTGCCTTCTGGAAGTTGCGGTGCGCGTGGACGACAAGGGCCCCCTTGCGCGTGAGGCCGACATAGTGCTGCCGGAGCGGCTTCTGGACATTGCACCAGTGGCGCTTCTCGTCGGTGAAGCCCTGGCCCATGTCGAAGACGCCGATGCCCTGGTCGAACACCGTCTGCATGACGCGCAGGAGGCACTGCTTGCCGGGCGAGCCGCCCTGGATGCGCGGATCGTCGCTCATGGACGAGATCAGGCAGAACATGCGATCATTGTGGACGACGTTGTAGCGGACGGCAACGATCTCGCCATCGAGCCGCAGGACGTGGAGCCGCAGGTCGACGCCGGAATCGGGCCTCGCCAGCGCCTGGTAGAAGTTGAAGAGCCGATCATGCACGAAGGGGTCGCGGACGCCCATGGCCTTGAAGCGGGCCGAGCGCTGCTGGAACATGGTGGCCAGGGCCAAACCCGTATCGTCGCCATTGCGCAACTCGCAGAAGCTGACCTCGCCCAAGGCCGCCAGGCGGTCACCCTGTTGCCGGTCATGCTTGCGGCGGCTCTTGCTGCGCTGGAGCTTGTCACACTGTTCCCAGCTCGGGAACTCGGCGCGATAAAGCGTCTCCACCCGCAGCTGCGTCCCCAGTTCACCGAACAGGTCCTCGTGACCGCCGACCTCCACCGGGATCGAGCGGAGATAGATCACCTCCGCACCCTTGAGCGAGGCTGTCATGGCCGCCCAGAGGGAAGCCCGCCCTTCGGGGCCGAGCGCCACCAGCCGGTCGGCATCGACGATGGGCGCATAGCAACCGGCATTGGCGCCGGGAAACCAGGTAAAGACCGGCAGGCCATGGACGCGCTTGCGATGCAGCGGCAGGAGCGCCACAGGCTCGCCATCGACCGAGCCCAGGACGTAGCGCTGGTTTTCGGGCGCGATCTGGCGATCGCCCACCCAGAGCCGAATGAAGTCGAAACTCTGGCCGGGCGACTCGATGGCTGGCGCGGTGAGCTTGCGCCAGACGGCTTCGACATCCTCGATGCGGGAGGTGACGGAGACGTCGATGCGCGACCGGAGCGACGCGGGCGCCGCTGCGTCCCCGTCGCGCTGTGCTTCCAAGTCCGTGCCAGGGCCGGACGTTTGCAGTGTGAAGGCGCTCCCGCTCATGCCCGCACTCTGGCGGGAGCAGGTAAACCGCGGCTGAAGTTTGGCTGACAGAGTGTCAAAAAACCTTGGAAGGTTAAGCCGCCGTTACTCAGCCGAAATTGGCGAGGACCGGGAAGGTCTCCAGGAACCAGTAGGACAGACGGGTGAAGTTGCCGGTTAGAAAGAGGACGCCGGTGAGCACCAGCAGGCCGCCCATGACCTTTTCCACTGTATGGAGGTGGCGCTTGAAGCTTTGAAAGAAGGTGAGGAACGGCCCCACCGCGATGCCGGCCAGAAAGAAGGGAACGCCCAGGCCCAGGGAATAAAGCGCGAGGAGCCCTGCCCCTTCCCAGGCCGTTTCGCGGCCGGCAGCGACGGAGAGCACCGCGGCGAGTACCGGACCGATACAGGGCGTCCAGCCGATGGCAAAGGCCAGGCCGAGAAGGAAGCCGCCGAGCGGGCCGCTGGCGACGCCGGGGCCCTGATGCCTCATCTGGCGGTCCAGAAGGCCAATGCGATAGAGGCCGAGGAAATGAAGGCCCATGGCAATGATGACGACGCCGGCGACCGGGGTCAGGATCGGCAGCAGCTGGCGGAAGGCCTGCCCAAAGGCGGTGGCGGTGGCGCCCAGGGCTACGAAGACCACTGCAAAGCCGGCGATAAAGAACAGCGACGTCACCGCGACCCGCCGCTGCAGGGCGGCGGCATCGGCATCTTCCCCGCGCAACTGGTCGAAACTGGCGCCGCTCATATAGGTGAGATAGGGCGGGACCAGCGGCAGGACGCAAGGGCTGAGAAAGCTCAGCACCCCTGCCCCGAACACCAACGGCAATGAAAATTCCACGAGGCTGACGCTCCTGTTGCCCGAAGCGTTCTAGCGCCTGCACCGGCCAACGCAATGCCGGCGTTGTCGCATCGCCGCGAAGTGAAAGGCGGGACACCGGAACCCACCTCGTACGACTACCTAGGTAGCAGGCGGCAAGCCGGCCCGGTCTGGGACAGGCTAAACATCTGCCGGCGCCGGATTCTTACTTCTATGTACGTACATCTTCTATACTATCAGCAGAGAAGTATCTAATTGACCACTGTTGCTGATTTGCTCTAGCGTTACAAACAACCTCAGCTATCCTCAAGATCAGGATTCGGGGTAAGTCTTGTGAAAACACCATTGCGTCGCACTGTGGTGGCCATGGCCTTCTGTGCGCTTGCGGGCAGCGCGATTGCGCAACAACCAGCAGAACCGGCACAACCAGCCTATGATCCGGCGCCATTCCTGGCGTCGATGGTCACCATGCGCACCGTAGCCGTTACTTGCGACCGCTTTGTCGCTAATAGTCCAACCGCGCGGACGCAAAGTATTGTCGATTTCTTCAAGGCGCTCAATCAGGAACTCCCCGACCTGACAGACGGCACGACCCAGAAAAGCCTCGACCGCTTCGTGCGCTCGCAGGCGGCGGTTCTGTGCCGCGACAAGCTGGAGGCGGCCTATCGCGGCTACCAGGCGCAGGCGCAGGTCTACCTCGCCAGCAAGCCCGACGACTGGCCGGCGCCGCCGGAAGTGGCCAACGGCCCCTGGTGCAGCAGCGAAAACTGCCTCGAATTCTAAGAACCCGATGCGAACGTATCCGAGGAGATCGGCGTGACCACAAAGCTTTTCCTGATCGCGCTGGCCCTGTCAGCCACCGCCGCCCTGCCCGCCGCCGCCAATGGCCTGGGCGAAAGCCGGCCCTACCAGTTCCGCTCCGACAGCCAGCGGCAGGTGAACCTGGCGCTCGAGCGCACGCGGCTGGAACTCATGGGCCTCCTCGGCTCGGGCAGCAGCAATGGCATCGGCACCGGGACCGGGCAGACGGGCAACTCCACCTCCATCACCGTGAACGGATCCAACAACGTGATCTCCGTCACCCAGACCAATAGCGGCGCCCAATCCCAGATGCGCGACTGCACTGGCTCGAGCTTCAACGTTACCGGGGGCATGTTCGGATGCTGAAACTTCTTGGCATGAGCCTCGCCCTGGTGGCGCTGGCGGGATGTACGGCGCTGACGCCGATGACACGGCCCAAGGCAGCCTTTCACGGCCCGGTGCCGATCGCCAATTCCACGCCGCATGACGAGGCGCTGGTCTGCCTGAGCAAGACGCCGGAAGTGCGCAATTCGGGCATCATGCTGGCGGTCCACACTATTACCGACCAGACCAACAAGTTCAATTCCGACGAAGGCAGCTTCGTGCCGCGCGACGTGGCCGCCATGCTGATCACGGCGCTGCAGAAGGCCGGCATGAAACAGGTCAACCGCACCAATACCGTGGTGACCGAGTGGGAAATCGCCCGCGCCAAGGAGCAGTTGCTGGGCGACGGCGGCACCGCGACCGTCGGCAACCAGACGGTGGAGTTCCGTCCCGTGACCAAGGGCACGATCCGCGGCTCGGACTATGTGATCGACGGCGCGCTGACGCAGCTCGACTTCAACACCTATTCGGGCGGGGCGGAAGCAACGGTCGGCGGCCTCGGCGCCGGCGCCCGCGCCTTCGCCCTGACGGCTGCCGCCGACATCCGCGTCACCAATACGCAAACGACGCGCATCGTGCGGGCCGGCTCCTATGCCAAGCAGGCGATCGGCACCGAAGTCTATGCCTCGGTGTTCCGCTTCTTTTCCAACGAGCTGTTCGACGTCAAGATTGGCGACAAGTCCCAGGAAGGTCTCCATGCCGGGGTGCGCTGGCTGATGGCGGAAGCGGCCTATGACATCGTCGCCTCGCTGGTGCACCACCAGGGCTCCTGCGACAAATACCTGCCGGCCGCCACGCAGGAAATCCGCGCCGAAGCCAATATGCAGACGGCAGTGGTCAAGCCCTGACAGCGAACGGGTGTCGGTGCGCGTGGCAGTGGCGCGCCTGTGTTCCGGGCGTTTTCTGTACCTCCCCTTCGGGTCCGGCAGCTGCTGAGTTCAGCGGTGATCGTGAGGGGAGTCACACGTCCGGTGCGGCCGGATCTCGGGTCAGGCGGGCCTATCACCTTCGACAGTAACCATCAACCGGCCTGCCCGCACCAGATCCTGACCCAGGTTTTGGGTCGCCGGTCGTGCTCAGCACACGTTCCTGATCGTTCGTCAGCGGGTGCGGCGCGAGGGGGCTTGGATATCAAATTTGCCTGCGTTGCATTCTGAAACCACCAGTTGGCCAAGCCTCCTCCCGCGGCGGCAACTGCGCCAGGAACTAGGACGCCGCTTCAATCCCTCGGCCGCTTATGAAATCGCTGCCCGCCGTCTGACGGTTGTCGTGGCACCGAGGAACCCATCACGGCATTGCGCGGAGGGCTATAGGAGGCGCAAAAGTCAGCTGCGTCGGTCATCTTCACCCGTGCGCGGGTCGACAACAGAAAAGAGGCAGCCAGGGGACTGGCTGCCTCTTGCCCGGAGGGCCGCCCCGCCCTCCCGCGCCCGCTGCTTCCCTATCGGTTGATCACCAGCGTGTTCCCCGATTGAGAACCACCGCCATTGCTGTTGGAAGACTGCGGGAAATCGGCCGTTTGCGCCACCTCGATGACGGCGGAGTCGCCGCCTTCGGCCGGCTTGGTGAGGATGATGACATTCACCGAATCCTCGGAGGTCTGGATGATGCCGTCGCCCTTGACCGGCCGGCCCTTGGCATCGAGCACCTCGTTAATCACCGTCTGCGTACCAACGGAGGATTGTTCGAGCGAACCGATGCGGCTCGACATGATGAAGTTGGCGACATTGGCGCCGTGCTGGGTGATCGGGCCGGCGCCACCTTCGCCCAGCGTCACCACATTGTGGACGATCTGGTCACCGGCAAAGTTGCGGGTGACGCTGTCCACCGTCTCGGAAATCATGATGTTGCCGAAGTTCTCGCCGCGCTGCGTGATGGCGGCCGAAACCACGGACATGGCGGCAACGGTGAGTGTGTTGTCGACGCGCTGCACCGCGCCCAGCTCGATCTCCTGGCTGGCGCTGCCAACGGCCAGCGCCGCCTCGGCATAGTTGGCCATGTTGAGCCCGGATTGATTGATGTTGCCATAGAGAATGGCCAGTTCGGCGCTGTTAAGCACCAGCTGCTTCCCGGTGGCGGCCAGCAGTTGATCGGCAAATTCGAGGCTGTTGGAAATGGTGGAATTGGCAACATTGTTGCCGGTCTGGTTTACGGTGCCGAAGACGTCGACCGCACCCAGCGCCAGCCTGTTGCCGACGGTTTGCGTGCCGTCGAAGCGCTGCACGACGCTGTTGAGATCGCCCGCATAGACCACGGAATTGATCGCATTGCTGCCGGACTGCGACAGGTTGCCGGTGGAGGCAAAGTCCAGCATCTGGCTCATATAGCTGTCGGTGAGGCGCTCCAGCGTGCCGACCTGGATGAGGTTCGATAATTTGCGCACCGCTGCCGTCCTGCTCGACGCTGGGCAGCCCATCCTGCGCATGGGCGACAGGCGCCAGCAGAAGGCTCAGATAGACCACGCTGAACCGGGGCATCTCGACCACTCCCTGTTTTGAAGGAAGGAGCCGCGCCGAAGCGCGGCCCCAGATCGATCAATCGCCCGAAGGGATGCTGATCGAGTTGGCCACGTTGGTGGCCGACTGGACGCTGTTGGTCACGCTGCCCATGGTCTCCAGCAGGTTGCTGGAAAGCTGGCTGGCGAAAGCTTCCTGGTTGATCTCCCAGCCGTCATAGCAGTTGCAGTTGATGCTCGGATTGATGTCGCCGACCGTCACGCTGTTGACGACGTTGGTCGCCGACTGGCCGAAGTCGAAGACGTCGGCATCGTAGCCGTGGAAGATCGCGGCATTGACGGCAATCTGCGGGTTGTAGGAAGCGGACTGAGTGATCGCGCCAGTCAGCGTGTCGATGTTGACCAGGTTTGCGGCATTGACGGCGGCCTGAGTGGAAACCGCATCCGCCTCATCCCAATTAATATCGGATCCGACGTTGTCGTAGCCGCCTTCACCGCCGACGATGACGTTGATGGCTGTCTGGTCGGTGTGCGCGACCTGCTCGATGGTCTTGGAGGTGCTGGCCGTGACGGTGTTCACCACATTGGTTGCGGCCTGCTCAAGATCGATGAACGTGCTGTTGCCCGAACCGAGGATCTTGTTGGTCGCGTCTTGAGCACCCTTGGCGGTCTGCTCGATCGACAACACGCCGTCACCGCTGATGGAGTTCACGACGTTGGTTGCAGACTGCGTGACGTCGGTGAAATCGGAGCTCCAGTCGTCTCCTTCCAGCTTGTTGAGGGCAAACTGATAGAGGTCGCCATACTGTTCGACATTGGCGAGATCGATCTCGATATCTTCAGCATCACCAACAGAGATGAGATTGCCGGCGTTCACTGCTTCCTGAACGATGGCTGTCGCATCTTCCACATCAACGATCATGTTGAGGGCCTTCTGGAAGCCGAGCAACTTCTGGTAGAAATCGGAATCCTGGGTACACATGCCGGTGCCGCAGTTGTTCGAACCGCCACCCGGATAACCGCCACCACCATGGTGACCGCCTCCAAAAGTGAAGGCGAAGGCTGATGCGGTTCCCAGCGTGCTGGTAGCAAGCAGAGCTGCAACGAATACTGTCTTCTTCATTTCAATTCTCCATTTTCCAAAGTTGACGCACTGCCGTCGCCCTTCTTTTGAGAGGATCGACAGTTCTAGACACAGACATCTGGAACTGATGGCGAGCTGCCCCGCGCGTAGAGATGGATCTCTTCGCTTGCACCGTTTCAGTTTGTCTGATGACGGTCAGCCGGGCTCAATGCGCGCCAAAGTATTGCCGCGGCAGAAAGCCAGTGCTGAATATGTTTGGGAAGGTGCCGACAGAAGGACGCGTCAACAGATACTGTGACAGCAGTGTCCGCCTTGCCCGACTCCGCTTAATGTCGTGCGGTATCTTTCATGAAGCGCTTTCCCCCGCGTGATTTTCTCACATGCCCTAGTGGCCACATCTTTGCCACATCTTGGCCGCGCCGTCTAATCACAATTAATGCTTGGTTAACCAATACGGGTTCATAACAATATTCCGCGATGATCTACTTAGCGGATATTCGATTATTTACTTAGGTGGCTTAAGTAAAAGGTCACGGATTGGGCCAGGATTTCTGCCCCTTCCGCGACGAGGGGGCGAGACAGAGCTCCCCCTCCGCGACGCAGATGCGCACACAATGCTGCCATCCTGCTGACCAATGTGAGCAGCCGCATTGGCTCGCCAGGCCTGCCGCTGGACCGTTCCGAGCATCGGCCCTTGCCGCTGGCGCCATGCCACAATATAGCAGCCTCTATGCACACACGCGGCCGAGGTGAATGCCGATGACCACCCGCCCCATCCGTATCGCCCCCTCGATCCTTTCCGCCGATTTCGCGCGCCTGGGCGAGGAGGTCCGCGCCATTGCCGAGGGCGGCGCGGACTTCATCCATATCGACGTCATGGACGGTCACTTCGTGCCCAATATCAGCTTCGGCGCGCCGATCATGAAGGCGGTGCGTCCCGTGACGGACAAGGTGTTCGACTGCCACCTGATGATCGCCCCGGCCGATCCCTATCTCGCCGATTTCGCCAAGGGCGGCGCCGATATCATCACCGTCCATGCCGAGGCGGGCCCGCACCTGCACCGTTCGCTGCAGGCGATCCGCGGCCTGGGCAAGCAGGCGGGCGTTGCGCTCAATCCGGCGACACCCGTAGCGGCGATCCAGCACGTTATCGACGATGTCGACCTCGTTCTCGTCATGAGCGTCAATCCCGGCTTCGGCGGCCAGAGCTTTATTCCCGAGACGCTCAACAAGCTGCGCCAAGCCAAGGCGCTGATCGGCAACCGCCCCATCGACCTCGAAGTCGACGGTGGGGTAACGGCCGACAATGCCCGCGCCATCGCCGATGCTGGCGCCAATGTTCTGGTGGCGGGGTCATCGATCTTTGCCGGCAATGACTCCGCAACCTATGCCAGCCGTATCGCCGCGATCCGCATGGCGGCCACCGGCCGCAGCGCCTGATTCAAACTCTGAACCACAAGGTCCAAGCCCATGATCCCTCGTTACTCCCGCCCGGAAATGGTCAGCATCTGGTCGGCGGAAACGCGCTTCAGCATCTGGTTCGAGATCGAGGCGCATGCCACCACCAAGCTTGCGGAACTGGGCGTGGTGCCGGCAGAGTCGGCGCAGAACATCTGGGACGTGATGAACCGCCGCAAGGCGGAACTCGGGGACTACGGCTTCGACGTGGCGCGTATCGACGAGATCGAGCGCACCACCAAGCACGACGTGATCGCTTTCCTCACCCACCTGAGCGAAATCGTGGGGCCCGATGCCCGCTTCGTGCACCAGGGCATGACCTCGTCGGACATTCTCGATACCACCTTGTCGGTGCAGTTGGCGCGCGCTGCCGACCTGCTGATCGCCGATATCGACGCGCTCCTGGCCGCCCTCAAGCGCCGCGCTCTTGAGCACAAGGACACGATCACCATCGGCCGCTCGCATGGCATTCATGCCGAGCCCACCACCTTTGGCGTCAAGCTGGCCGAGGCCTATGCCGAATTCACCCGCAACCGGCAGCGCCTGGTGGCGGCCCGCGCCGAGATTGCGACCGCGGCCATTTCGGGCGCCATCGGCACCTTTGCCAATATCGACCCGCAGGTGGAGGAATATGTCGCCGAAAAGCTCGGGCTGACGGTGGAGCCGGTCTCGACGCAGGTCATTCCGCGCGACCGGCATGCCATGTTCTTTGCCACACTAGGCGTCATCGCCTCGTCAATCGAGCGCGTCGCCGTCGAGATCCGCCACCTGCAGCGCACCGAAGTGCTCGAGGCCGAGGAATATTTCTCGCCCGGCCAGAAGGGTTCCTCGGCCATGCCGCACAAGCGCAACCCGGTGCTGACCGAAAACCTCACCGGCCTAGCGCGCCTCGTGCGCGGCATGGTCACGCCGGCGCTTGAGAATGTGGCGCTCTGGCACGAACGCGATATCTCGCACTCCTCGGTCGAACGCATGATCGGCCCTGACGCGACGGTGACGCTCGATTTTGCCCTAGCCCGGCTGACCGGCGTCATCGACAAGCTCGTCGTCTATCCGCAGAACATGCGCCGCAACCTCGATCTGCTCGGCGGCCTTCATAATTCGCAGCGCGTACTGCTGGCGCTGACTCAGGCCGGCTATTCGCGCGAGGACAGCTATGCCGCGGTGCAGCGCAATGCCATGAAGGTCTGGGAGCACCACGGCGAGCGCGCCGGGCTCTTTGCGCAGAACCTCAAGGCTGACCCCGAAGTGACTCTGAGCGATGCGCAAATCGACGCTATGTTCGACGATGCCTATCACCTCAAGCATGTCGACACGATCTTCAAGCGGGTGTTCGGGTGAGCGTCATTTGCGCCCAGGAGACCGGGCTGACGGCCGAGGAATACGTCGCCTGCGTCGGCCAGAGCAAGCTGGGGCCGACGCGGCCGCTGGGCAATACCGAGCGCGTCCAGGCCATGCTGGACAACTCCAGCATCGTGGTCACGGCGCGCGATGACGGCGGACGCCTGCTGGGCCTGTTCCGCGGCATGACCGACTGGAGCTGGGTCTGCTACTGTGCCGACATGGCCGTGGTGGAAACGGCGCAGGGGCAAGGCATCGGCAAGACGCTGATGGAAACGGCGGGGCAGATCCTGGGGCCGGGATGCAGCATCGTCCTCCTGGTGCTGCCGGGCGCCGAGGGTTTTTACCAGAAGATCGGCCTCACCCAGACCCGCGCCGCCTTCTACCGCGACAGGACGCACCGCACATGAAGATCTCCGAATGCGACGTCCTGATCCTTCCCGGCCTCGGCGGCATCAAGCCGGGACATTGGCAGACGCGCTGGGCCGAACGCATGGCGACCGCCGCCATCGTCGAGCAGGCGGACTGGTGGGAACCCGAGGCCGACGACTGGGTCGCGACCATCGACCAGGCCTGCCGCCTGACGTCGCGCCCGGTCGTGCTGGTGGCCCATTCCACTTCGGTCTCGGCCGTGGTCCATGCCGCGCCGCGACTGCCAGGCAATGTGCGGGGCGCATTCCTCGTGGCGCCGACAGATGTGGAGCTCAGCCCCGCGGCACCCGAGGCGACCTATGTGTTCCGCCCCATTCCGCGCGATCCGCTACCCTTCCCCTCCATGGTGGTTGCCTCCAGCAACGACCCCTATGTGTCGCTCGACCGCGCCGTGGAGTTTGCCAATTGCTGGGGCTCGGACTTCCACCAGGCCGGGGAAGCGGGACACATTAATGTCGATTCCGGCCATGGTCCCTGGCCCGAGGGCCTCTTGATGTTCACCCGGCTGATGCAGCGCCTGTGATGGACCCGTTCGAGCTGCGTCCCGAAACACCTTCGGTGGAGGATTACCGCCGCCTGCGCCGGGTGTCGGGCCTCAGCGAGAAGTCGCTGGAGGCGGCCGCGGCGGGCCTGCCCAACACCTGGTTCGCAGTCACCGTCCGGCACGAGGGCCGCGCGGTGGGCATGGGGCGCATCATCGGCGATGGCGGCACGGCCTTTCAGGTCGTCGACATCGCCGTGGAACCGGCGCATCAGGGCAAGGGCCTGGGCAAGCGCATCATGACGGCGCTGATGGACCATTTTCACGCCCACGCGCCGGAGACCGCCTATATCAGCCTCGTGGCCGACGGCGACGCCCGGCACCTCTACAGCAAGTTCGGCTTTGAGCCCGTCATGCCCCGATCCATCGGCATGGCATTGTGGCTCAAGCCGGCTGGTGTCCCGGATCGGTGAGCCTAGGCAGCTAGCTTGCGGGTGGGCGACGTTGGGCGCCATGAAAGATGCGCCCGATGAGGATGCCTTCATCATGCACGCGATAAAGGATGATGTGCGACCCGTGGAGGAACTGCCGGGTCTTTCCTTCATAGAGTGGACCGCTTTGAGGATATTCCGCGATCAGCTCAAAAGTGCGGGATAGGTCTTTGAGATACTTCTCCGCCTGACGCGGGCCGAAGGCCCGCAGCGTGTAGCCGTAGATTTCTTGGAGGTCGGCCTCGGCTCGGCGGGAAAGCTTATGACGCATGCCGATGACGGGCGCGTGCTTCCGCTAGGATCTCGTCGATGGATTTCTCGCTGATGCCGCTGCTGAAGCCTTCTTCAATGGCCTCGAAAATCAAGCGGCGCTTTTCAGCCGGAGGCAAAGCATCGAACATCGCCCTTTGCTCCGCGGTGGGCGCGGCCCAGGGATAAACATCGATGCTCAGGGTCTCTGACGGGTTCATCCGAGGATGCTAGCAGCAACGGTAGCGTGCCGCAACGATTGGACATGCACAAGCCCCGCCCTTTGGGGCGGAGCCTTGTGAAGATAGACAGAAACGATCAGCCTTCGGCGGCGATCTGCTCGTTGGCGGTCTGGGTCAGCTGCAGCATTTTCTGGCGTATGGCCGCTTCGCCGACGCTGAGGCCCTTGGCCTCGAGATCGCCGGCGATCTTGCGGTAGACGTCTTCGTCGCCGGCTTCCTGGAAGTCGGCGGCCACGACTTCGGCGGCGTAGTTGCGCGCTTCATCGCCGGTGAGGCCCAGCAGTTCGGCGGCCCAGATGCCCAGCAGCTTGTTGCGGCGGGCTTCCGCCTTGAACTTCTTTTCCGCGTCGAAAGCGAACTTGGCTTCCTGACCCTTTTGCCGATCCTCGAACTGGCTCATGCAACTCTCCCGCTTGCCGTCATCTCTTGCCGCTCACCGGCCTGTGAAATGGACATAGGGGGTTCGCCGAACCAAATCAACTTCCGCCAATGGGCTGCGACCTTATGCATGGACCGGCCGTGCCATTCACCCTCTCCAGCGAAAGAGCTTGCAATTTTGAGCCGTTCTGGCGCATGAAGCGGCCAAATTCTCCCTCCCCCCAACGGTCCGGATTCCCAATGAACCGTCGTCGCAAAATCTACGAGGGCAAGGCCAAGATCCTGTTCGAGGGTCCCGAGCCTGGCACTCTGGTTCAGTACTTCAAGGACGATGCCACCGCCGGCAACGGCGCGCGTCACGAAGTGATCGACGGCAAGGGCGTGCTCAACAACCGCATTTCCGAATTCGTCTTCACCAAGCTCAACGGCCTGGGCATCCCGACTCACTTCCTGCGCCGCATCAACATGCGCGAGCAGCTGATCAAGGAAGTCGAGATCATCCCGCTCGAGATCATCGTGCGCAACTATGCGGCCGGTTCGTTGGTGAAGCGCCTGGGCCTCGAGCCCGGCACCCAGCTCCCCCGTTCGATCATTGAGTTCTGCTACAAGGACGATGCGCTGGGCGACCCGATGGTCTCCGAGGAACACATCACCGCCTTCGGTTGGGCTACCCCGGCCGAACTCGACGACATCATGTCGCTGGCCATCCGCGTCAACGACTTCCTCACCGGCCTCTTCATGGGAGTCGGCATCCAGCTCGTCGACTTCAAGATCGAATGTGGCCGCCTCTATGAGGGCGACCTGATGCGCATCGTCCTGGCCGACGAGATCTCGCCGGATAATTGCCGCCTGTGGGACATCAAGACCCGCAACAAGATGGACAAGGACCGCTTCCGCGAGAACCTTGGCGGCCTCATCGAGAACTATCGCGAAGTCGCGCAGCGCCTTGGCATCCTGGTTGAAACCGACAATGCGCTGACCACCGGTCCGCGCCTCGTCCAGTAGAAATCGGAGCCAGGACAATGAAGGCACGTGTGACTGTGACGCTCAAGGCCGGTGTGCTCGACCCGCAGGGCCAGGCCATCGAGGGCTCGCTCAAGGGCCTCGGTTTCCCGGGTGTGGCTTCTGTGCGACAGGGTAAGGTGTTTGACGTAGAGCTGGTGGGAACGGACCAGGAGTCCGTACGTTCTCAGCTCAACAGCATGTGTGAAAAGCTGCTGGCCAACACCGTGATCGAAAACTACTCGGTCGAAATCTCAAATTAACGCCTTCGGGCGATAACCAACGTCGCGCCGTCTTGTGGCGCAGGACCATACTGCCATGCTCAAAACCATCTCGCTTTCGGTTATGTTCTTCGCCACGATGGGTCTCCTGTTCGCCGCCTACGCGTCGGTTCCAGTCTGAACAGGCTGATCTGCGGCTTGCCGGCGCATCGCTGCGGCACTTGTGCCTGGTAGCGATGCCAGTGGTTTAGTGTCTGCTTACCACGACCGCACTTAGCCGCATTTTTCACTCACCCGTTATCCCTCCGGTGATCGCCCTCCGCTAGCGTGCATCCGCTAATGCGGAGTGCATGACGATGACCGGAACCAGCAAACGCCTCGACTGGGTGGACATGGCCAAGGGGCTGTCCATCTTCCTCGTCGTCATGATGTATGCGGCGTCGAGCGTGGGCGAGGATACTGGCGGCGTGGGCGCCCTCCACTGGGCCATCGCCTTTGCCACGCCCTTCCGCATGCCGGAATTCTTCCTGATCTCGGGGCTGTTCCTGTCGCAGGTGATCGACCGGCCGTGGCGGACCTTTGCCGACCGCCGGGTCGTGCATTACCTTTACTTCTACGCGCTCTGGGCCGTGATCCACATCGTCTTCAAGGTGGGCTTGTTGGGAGCGAGCCCGCTTGGGGCGCTGGAGCAGATCGCGCTGGCAACCGTCCAGCCCTATGGCGTGCTCTGGTTCATCTATATGCTCGCCTTGGTGAGCGCCGTCAGCAAGCTGCTGCATGACTGGCGCGTGCCCCACTGGGCCGTGCTGGGCGCAGGCGCCGTGCTGCAGATGGCGCCGGTCCATACGGGCAGCTATGCGCTGGACCAGTTCGCCGAATATTTCGTCTTCTTCTATGCCGGCTATGTCCTGGCGCCACTGCTGTTTCGCCTGACCGCGTGGGCAGTCGATCATGCCGGCCAGGCGATTGCGGGACTGGGTGTCTGGGCCGTGGTCAACGCAGCGCTGGTGTTCCTTGGCGGGTTCCAGATGCATCCGATCCATCCGGTAATGGGCCTTGCTGGTTTGCCGGGGGTTCATCTCGTGCTGGCGCTGGTGGGTACGGCGGCGCTTTGCGTGATCGCCGCCCTCCTTGCGCGCCTCCACTGGATGGACTGGCTGCGCTGGATGGGCGCGCATTCGCTGGTGATCTACGTGGCCTTCGTGCTGCCCTTGGGCATTTCGCGCACGGTGCTGATCAAGCTTGGTCTGGATGAACCGACGCTGTTGACGCTGCTCACCATGGCGATCGCCATCGTGTCGCCGCTGGTGCTGTACTGGGTCGTGCGGCGCACGGAGTTGGGCCTGTGGCTGTTCGAGCGGCCGGATTGGGCGCATCTGCCGGGGACGGCGAGGCGGGCGGCGGCGGTGCCGGCGGAGTGAGACCTTGACCGCCATGCGGGCATAGCCCGCATGGCCTTCGAACCTAAAAACGCGCCACTGGCGCGTTTTTGCGCGGAGCGCCGGTTCGAAGCTTGCCTTTTACCGCAAGACTCATCAAAAGGACCTCGCACCCCCAAAAGCTAAGGATCAGCCGATGAAATCCGCAGTCATCGTCTTTCCCGGACTCAATCGCGACCGCGACATGATCGCCGCTTTGACCAAGGTTTCCGGTACGGCTCCGGCCACGGTCTGGCACCAGGACGCCGAACTGCCCGACGTCGACCTCGTGGTCATTCCCGGCGGCTTTTCCTATGGCGACTATCTCCGCTGCGGCGCCATCGCGGCGCGCTCGCCCATCATGGATCAGGTCCGCCAGCACGCCGCGCGCGGCGGCAAGGTGCTGGGCGTGTGCAACGGCTTCCAGATCCTAATAGAGGCGGGCCTGCTGCCCGGCGCGCTGATGCGCAACAAGAGCCTCAAATTCGTCTGCCGGGAGGTCAAGCTCGAAGTGGTCAATGCGGACACCGCCTTTACCCGCGGCTACACCAAGGGCGAAGTGTTCCGCTGCCCGGTGGCGCATCACGACGGCAACTACTTCGCCGATAGCGAGACGCTCAACCGCGTCGAAGGTGAAGGCCAGGTGGCGTTCCGCTATGCCGAGGGTACCAATCCCAACGGCTCGCTCAACGATATTGCCGGCGTGTTCAACGATGGCAAGAACGTCCTCGGCATCATGCCGCACCCGGAAAACCTGATCGAACTGGCCCATGGCGGCGACGACGGCAGGGCGCTGTTTGCAGGTCTTCTCGGCCAGGCTGCCTGAGGTGGATCCGCGCGCGCCCGTCAAGCCACGGACGCTGCTGCTCTGGCTCGGCCTCGGTTTCGGGGCCGGAGGACTGATCCTGCAATTTGTGCTGTCCTACCAGGGTGCCATGGCCAATGGCCGTGACATTCCAGGTTTCCTCGGCCACTTCTTCACCTTCTATACGATCCTCACCAACATCGTTCTGGTGCTGATCTACCTGTCGGAGCTCTCGGCTGCCGCGTGGCTGGCGCTGTTCCGCCAGCCGCTCGTGCGTGGCCTGATGGCGGCCAATATCGCTTTGGTGGGCCTCTACGTCTTCTTCGTGCTGCGCCACCTCACAACGCTGGAGGGCCCGCTGCTGCTGGCCGACACGCTGCTGCACTATCTCTGCCCGGTGCTCTACCTCTTGTGGTGGCTGCTGCAGCCGCACGGCGCTCTGCGGTGGAAGCAGCTGCCGCTGATGCTGGCGCCGACCTTCGTTTATTTCCTTTACGCCATGGCCCGTGGCCTCTGGGTTCAGGAATATCCCTACCCCATCCTCAATGCGATACAGCTCGGCTATGGCCAGGTCGGCATCAATGCCCTGACCATGACCGCCGGGCTCACGGTGCTCTGCGCCGTCGTGATCCTGCTCGACCAGTTTTTGTTCCGCCAATCCCGGACCGCCCGATGACCTATCAGAACAACATCGCCATCACCCCCCAGCTTGTGGCTGACCATGGCCTCAAGCCTGACGAGTTCGACAAGATCGTTGCGCTGATTGGCCGGCAGCCCACCTATACCGAGCTCGGCATCTTCTCGGCCATGTGGAACGAGCATTGCTCCTATAAGTCGAGCAAGAAGTGGCTGAAGACCCTGCCGACCTCCGGGCCGCGCGTCATCCAGGGCCCCGGCGAGAATGCCGGCGTGGTCGATATCGGCGACGGTCAGGCCGTGGTCTTCAAGATGGAGTCGCACAACCACCCGAGCTTCATCGAACCGTACCAGGGCGCGGCCACCGGAGTCGGCGGCATCCTGCGCGACGTCTTCACCATGGGCGCCCGCCCGGTCGCGGCCATGAACGCCCTGCGCTTCGGCGCGCCCGACCATGAGAAGACCCGTCACCTCGTCTCGGGCGTCGTGGCCGGGGTCGGCGGCTATGGCAATGCCTTCGGCGTGCCCACCGTCGGCGGCGAAGTCGAGTTCGACGAGCGCTACAACGGCAACATCCTGGTCAATGCCTTCGCTGCCGGCCTCGCCGACACCGACAAGATCTTCTATTCCAAGGCCGAAGGCGTAGGCCTCCCGGTCGTCTACCTTGGCGCCAAGACCGGCCGTGATGGCGTCGGCGGCGCCACCATGGCCTCGGCCGAATTCGGCGACGACATCGAGGAAAAGCGCCCCACCGTCCAGGTCGGCGATCCCTTCACCGAAAAGCGCCTCCTGGAAGCCTGCCTCGAACTGATGGCGACCGGCGCCGTCATCGCCATTCAGGACATGGGTGCGGCGGGGCTCACCTGTTCGGCGGTCGAAATGGGCGCCAAGGGCGACCTCGGCATCGAGCTCGACCTCGACAAGGTGCCGGTGCGTGAAACGCATATGACGCCCTACGAGATGATGCTGAGCGAATCTCAGGAGCGCATGCTCATGGTGCTCCATCCCGAAAAGGAAGCGGCGGCCCGCGCCGTGTTCGAGAAGTGGGAGCTCGATTTCGCCACCGTCGGCTATACCACCGATGACCTGCGCTTCCGCGTGAAGTGGCAGGGCGAGGAAGTCGCCAACCTTCCGATCAAGGAACTCGGCGACGAAGCCCCCGAATACGACCGCCCTTGGATCGAACCGGCCAAGCCTGCGCCGCTTTCCGGCGATGTGCCGCAGATGGACGTGGCCGATGCCCTGCTCAAGCTCGTCGGCAGCCACCAGATCGCATCGCGCCGCTGGGTCTATGAGCAGTATGACACCATGATCCAGGGTAACTCCCTGCAGCGCCCCGGCGGCGACGCCGGCGTGATCCGCGTCGAGGGTCACGACACCAAGGCGCTCGCCTTCTCGTCGGACGTGACGCCGCGCTATTGCGAGGCAGATCCCTTCGAGGGTGGCAAGCAGGCGGTGGCAGAATGCTGGCGCAACCTGACCGCCACCGGCGCCGAGCCGTTGGCTGCCACCGACAACCTCAACTTCGGCAACCCCGAGCGCCCCGAAATCATGGGCCAGTTGGTCCATGCCATCAAGGGCATCGGCGAAGCCTGCCGTGCGCTCGACTTCCCGATCGTTTCGGGCAATGTCTCGCTTTACAACGAAACCAACGGCCGCGGCATCCTGCCCACGCCCACCATCGGCGGCGTCGGCCTCTTGCCCGATTGGAGCAAGATGGCGCGCATCGGCTTTGCCGGTGCCAACCAGGTCATCCTCCTGGTCGGCGCGCCGCCCAGCCGCGGCACCCATCTCGGGCAATCGATCTACCTGCGCGACCTCTTCGGCCGCAAGGACGGCCCTGCACCGCATGTCGACCTCGCGCACGAAAAGCGCACCGGC
This sequence comes from Devosia sp., assembly GCF_036563435.1. Classification (GTDB taxonomy): domain Bacteria; phylum Pseudomonadota; class Alphaproteobacteria; order Rhizobiales; family Devosiaceae; genus Devosia. Next base: position 46,044 of record NZ_DATCMJ010000006.1, on the reverse strand, counting down.
GACTTCGTGCGCAAGCTGATCCGCTCCGGCGTGGCCACTGCCTGCCATGATCTCAGCGATGGTGGCCTCGCCGTTGGCCTGGCAGAAATGGCGATTGCCTCTGGTATCGGGGCTACCGTCACCGACCTCACCGATCATGACCCGATCCTGCAGTATTTCGGCGAGGACCAGGGCCGCTATCTCGTGACGGTAGCGCTTGACCCGCAGGGGCCGGAACTGGGCGCGCTGTGGGAAGACGCCAGCAGCCTCGGCATCTTCGCACCATGGATCGGCACGACCGGCGGCACCGAACTGGTGCTGGGCGCGGCGCGGGCGATCCCCGTCAGCCAACTGCAGTCAGCGCATGAAGGCTGGTTCCCCAACTATATGGACGGCGCGGCTGCATAATCACCGCATCTGCCTTATGATCGCCGCTCTTTGTTGTGCTTTGGCACGCAAGGGCGGCGTTCTTGTTTGGAGAGTTTGATGCAGTTTACCCGTGCCCTCGTGGCCCTCTCAATCAGCCTCCTGCCGGCCGCCGGTTTTGCGCAGGAAGCGGGCGTCAGCGGCTCGCCCCTGCCCGACCAGCCCTATACGCTGATCTATCCGCCCGAGATGGTGGTCGAGGGCGGCGAGCTGGGCGGCCCGGTGACCATCAATCACCCGACCGTACCGCTGCAATGCGTGCTTGCCGTGATCCCGGTCGAGGAAACCAGCTGGACTGCGGAAGGGGCGCTGGCCTCGCTCGATGCCACAGCCGTTGCCGCAGGCTGGGCCGAGACGCTGCCGGGCTTCACCCTCGGAGCAAGTTCCGTGACCAATTACCAGTCCGGCCCTGCCCTGCAATATGAAGGCACGAGCCCCGGCGCCGACGAATCGGGTCCCGTGACCCTCGTCCACACCGAAACGGTTTCGGAAGGCCATGGCTATACGCTCGATTGTTTCTATCCCACCGAAGTGGCGGCCGAGGCCCGGCCGCTGGCCGACTACATCATCGCCAACTTCGCCACGACGCAGGATGCAGCCGAGGTTCGGCCGCTGCCATAGCGCCCGTTATTGAAGGGCCCTCTCCGCCATGCCATATCATGGTGACGGCTGGCGCTTCGCCGGCAGCAACGAGGAGTAGTGCCATGGCCATGGATGCCAGCGAAATCGAACGCCGGATCAAGGCAGCTCTCCCCGATGCCGAGATCGAGATTCGCGACCTGGCGGGCGATGGCGACCATTGGGCCGCCACGGTGAAATCGGAACAGTTCCGCGGCAAGACGCGCGTGCAGCAGCACAAGCTGGTCTACGATAGCCTGCAGGGCGACATGGGCGGCGCCCTCCATGCCCTGGCGCTGCAAACCGTCGTTCCGGACTAATCCATGTCGCTGCGCGACTCGCTCGACCTGATCCGCACTGTCCGGCCCGATGCCGGCACCGCTGCGATCGAGCACGAGATCCTGGGGGAACGCGCCTCCTCGCTGGGCGCGGCGGAGCAGCGCGTGATCAAGGCCGTTGCGGCCCTTGCGGCAGCAACCACCGACCGGCCGGAACGACTCGCCGAAGCGCGCAAGTTCGTCTGGGAATATTTCGTGCAGCGCGAGCTCGCCGGTTTCCGCAAGCATGCCGACGTGATTCAGGACCTGCAGATTTCGCCCGAAGTCCTTGCCGGACTTGGCGCAATGGCAAAGCCGAAGCCTTGACCCGCGCCGTGTTCTTCGACGTCGACGGGGTGCTGGTCAACGGCATCCACGCCCGTCCGGAACTGTCGCGGCGATGGGATCAAACGCTCATGGAGGACATGGGCGTCGATCCGCAGCGCTTCACCCAGGAGTTCATCTTCGACGTCTTCGTCAAGAAGGTGAGCGTGGGGCAGATGTCGGTGATCGATGCGCTGGAACGCCACCTGCCCTCGCTGGGCTACAAGGGTTCGCCGATGGTGTTTCACCACTATTGGCTGACGCAGGACAGCGTCTTGAACGAGCCACTGCTCGATGTGGTCCGCCAGCTCAGGCAACGGACGGACCTCCGCCTGTTCATCGCCACCAATCAGGAGCATCTTCGCGCCACCTGGCTATGGAGCCATCTTGGACTCGCGGACTTGTTCGAAGACATCTTCTATTCGGCCCGTGCCGGCATCCGCAAACCGGAACCGGGCTTTTTCGACTTCATTGACGGCAAGATCGGCCGGCAGGTGGAGCCGCCGCTCTTTTTCGACGACAGCCCCAAGGTCATCGACGGCGCCCGCCGCCACGGCTGGGAGGCGGTGCTGTTCAACACCGTGGACGACTGCCGCAACCATCCCTGGATTGCCGAACGGCTGAACCAAAGCTAGGGCTTCTCTATCTCGGGGGAAGTTCAGCCATGAAGACCATCATCACCTTGTCGGCCGTCTTGTTCGGCCTGTCGGCAGCGCCGGCCTTGGCCGAGGCGCAGTGCTACCAGAGTGACCAGTTCCTGGTCATCGCACAGGAGCGGGTGGACGAGGTCGGTACCGATTTCATCATCCGCCCGCCCGTCAAGGGCAAGATCGCTTGCCGCTTCGAAGTCTCGGACGACGACCAGCTGCTCGGCGATCCGGGCGACCCACTCCACTTCGAGCAACTGGTTGGGCAATATCTGATCCTGACCCGCTCCACCGGGCCACAGGGCGACCTCGTGATCTACGATCTTGCCGCCGACCTCTGGATGCCCCTTCTCGACGTGCGCGCCGAAGACGAGATCACCGTCACCGACAACAGCGTCACCTACTGGCAACAGCTGATCCGCGGCACGGCAACCAACTGCCCGTCCTTTGCCGAAAATCAAGGCATGGGCCTGGGCTCGATGATCTATGAGGAGCGCGTACTCGATCTGGAGACGGTTACGGTTTCGGCGACTGGCCAGACCCGCTGCTCGAGCACGCAATAGCGCTATCGCCTTTTTGCGATGGTCTCGACAGCGCCACATCGCTGTCCTATCTAGAGGCAACAGCAAGCGGCCCTTGACCCCGCCTATCGAAAGGTTTTCCCCATGACCGACATCAACGCCTTCATCGACGACAAGGTAAAGAACAACGACGTCTTCCTGTTCATGAAGGGCTCGCCGGATTTCCCGCAATGCGGCTTCTCGGGCCAGGTCGTCCAGATTCTCAACTATCTCGGCGTCGACTATGGCAGTGCCAACGTGCTTGAAAGCGCCGAACTGCGCGACGGCATCAAGGCCTATACCAACTGGCCGACCATCCCCCAGCTCTATGTGAAGGGCGAGTTCATCGGCGGCGCCGATATCGTGCGCGAGATGTTCCAGTCGGGCGAACTGCAGACCCATATGCAGACCGCCGGCATTCCGGTAAAGCAGTCGGCCTGATTGCTTCCGTCGCTGATTGAAAAGCCGGGCTAGTGCCCGGCTTTTTCTTTGGCTTCGAAGTCAGCCGAGAGCCTGATCTCGCGCAGCGGCCGCACGCGCCGCGTGGCCTCGGCATAGGTGGGGTGCGCCTTATACGCCTGGAGCGCCGCCGCATCGGCGAATTCGCCATAGACCACCACGTCCACCTCGTTGGAAATCTGGTCCAACTTGCTGTTGCGCGTCACTTCAAAGTGGGTGGAGTGGGGAATGGTGCCGAGCAATTCCAGCCCCTTGCAGATCTCGTCGATGTTGTCTGGCGACTTGGCGGTAAAGAATACGATGTGGCGGATCACGACACGGCTCCAGTGGACGACGGCCTTGTAGAGGGGATCGGCGGCGGGGTTAAGTCATCAGCGTCCGTGATGGAAGCCATTCAGCAATATTGCTTTGCGTGATGATGTCGCAGGCGTAGATAGGGTGTCCAACGCGGATGCTCCCCATGAATACCTCATCGCTTCGTCCTGCAGTGCCCCTGCTCGTGCTGATCATCGCTGGCTGCGTCATCGCGGCGATCGGCAATGGCGTGCGCACCAGCTTTGGCCTGTTCACGCTGCCCATGACCACCGATCTGGGGCTGACGCGCGAGCAGTGGGGCATGGCCATGGCCATCCAGAACCTGGCCTGGGGCATCGCGCAGCCTTTCGCCGGCGCCTATGCCGACCGAGTCGGCACGGGCCGCACCATTGCCGCCGGCGCCGCCATCTATGCGCTGGGTCTCTTCGGCATGGCCTTCTCGCCCGATGCGGGCCTTCTGACCCTCACCGCCGGCATCGTGACTGGCGTCGGTATCGCGGTCTGCTCCTTCTCGGTGGTGATGGCTGCCTTTGGGCGCTCTGTGCCGGCCGACAAGCGCTCGCTGATCTTTGGCGTCGCCACCGCCGCCTCGTCCTTCGGCCAGTTCGCCTTTGCCCCCATCAGCCAGGGCTTCATCAATGCTGTTGGCTGGCATGCCGCGCTGCTCTACCTCGGCATGGCGCTGTTGCTGATCATCCCGCTGAGCTTTGCCCTGCGCGGTCGCACCGAAAATCCGGTGGGCCATGCCGACCTGCCCTTCATGCAGGCGCTGGCCAAGGCCTGGGGTCACGGCTCCTACAAGCTCCTGGTGATCGGCTTCTTCGTCTGCGGCTTCCACCTCGCCTTCATCAATGTCCACATGCCGGCCTATCTGGTGCAATGCGGCCTGTCGCCGGAGGTGGGCAGCTGGACCATTGCCGTCATTGGCCTCTTCAACATCGTCGGATCGCTGCTGGCGGGCTATCTGGGTGGCAAGCTTCCCAAGCAGCTGCTGCTGGCCTCGATCTATTTCCTGCGCGCCATCGCCATCGGGGCCTTTCTCCTGATCCCGGTCAGCGAGATCACCGCCTATGCCTTCGCTGCCGCCATGGGCCTCCTTTGGCTGTCGACGGTGCCGCTGACCGCAGGGCTGGTCTCGCTGTTCTTCGGGGCGCGCTATATGGGCATGCTCTATGGCGTCGCGTTCTTCAGTCATCAGCTCGGCTCGTTCACCGGCGTCTGGCTGGGCGGCTTCGTCTATGACCAGACCGGCTCCTATAGCCTGGTCTGGTATCTCGGCATCCTCCTGGGCCTGGCTTCGGCAGCCCTCCACATCCCCATCAACGAGCGCAGCGTACCCCATTTTGCCGCCAGCCCGGCCTGAGGCGAGCATCGGTTTTTACCGATAGATGCTTGCCAAAGCCGGTTTGGGGGTTCATGTTCCGCCCAGACCTTTGGCGCTGCCTCCCCTCGCGCCCCCTTCTTTCGAGTCCAATTCCATGTCCGATCATTTCACGCGGGTGCTCTCGCGCCCTGAATTCATTGCCCTCATGGCGGCGCTGATGGCGCTTAATGCCCTGGCCATCGACGTCATGCTGCCAGCCCTGCCCTATATGGGCGAGGCGCTGGGCGTCGTCAGCGAGAATGAGCGCCAGTATGTGGTCTCCTCCTATATGCTGGGCATGGGCATCGCCGTCCTGGCCTTCGGGCCGCTGTCGGACCGTTTCGGCCGGCGCGGGCCGCTGCTGGCCGGCATGGGCATCTATATCGCTGCGGCCATCGCCGCTATCTTTGCGCCCAGCTTTGCGACGCTCCTGATCCTGCGCTTCATCCAGGGCATGGGCGCGGCCAGCGTGCGCGTGATCGCCATGTCGATCGTCCGCGACCGTTACTCGGGCCGCGAGATGGCCGAGGTCATGTCGCTGACCTTCATGGTGTTCATGGCCATCCCAATCATCGCGCCCGGCATCGGACAGGTTCTGCTGCTGACCGGTCCTTGGCAGACGATCTTTATCTTCATGGGCCTCTTGGCCGCCGCCTTCTGGGCCTGGACCTATTTCCGCCTGCCCGAGACGCTGGCCGTTGAACATCGCCGCCCGCTGACCTTCTCGGGCATCTTCCAGAGCTTCAAGATCGTCTTCACCAATCGCGTGGCCATTTCCTATGGCCTGGCCGGCACCTTCATGTTCGGCGCGCTCTTTGGCTTCATCAGCTCGAGCCAGCAGATCTATGTCGATATCTACGGGCTCGGCGTCTACTTTCCGGTGGCCTTCGCGGCCATGGCCGGGCTGATGGCGGTCTCGTCCTTCACCAACTCAAAGATCGTGCGGCGCTTCGGCATGCGGCGCCTGTCGCATGGCGCCATCCTGTCCTTCACTGGCTTCAGCGCCATTTGGCTCGCCTTTGCCTTAAGCGGTTACCTCCCGCTCTGGCTGTTCTTCTCGCTTCTCTCCATCATTATGTTCAGCTTCGGCTGGGCCTCGTCCAACATGAACTCGCTTTCCATGGAGCCGCTCGGCGCCGTGGCGGGCACGGCGTCGGCAGTGTTCGGCTTCATCCAGACCGTGGGCGGAGCGCTGATCGGCAGCTATACCGGCCAGCACTTCGACGGCACCACCGTGCCGGCGGCCACGGGCTACTTCGCCATGGGCGCACTGGCGCTGATCTTCATCCTGATCGCCGAGAAAGGCCGCCTCTTCGGCGTCGGCGAACAGTATTCGCATGGCGAGACCGTGGTCATGGCCGACCACTAGGCTCCAGGGATCGCAGCCGGACCTTCGATCTGGCTGCGATCGCTATAGACGTGGTCGACGAGACCCCAGTCCCGCGCCTGCCCGGCGGTCATGTACTTGTCGCGCTCCAGCGCCGTCTCCACCTCTTCATAAGTGCGGCCGCAATGGCGGGCATAGATGTTGTTGACGAGCCGCTTGAGGCGCAGGCTTTCTTCGGCATGGATCAGGATGTCGGTGACCTTGCCCTGGTAGCCGCCTGAGGGCTGGTGCAGCATGATCGAGGCGCTCGGCAGGCAGATGCGCTGCCCCGCTTCGCCACCCGCCAGCAACACCGTCGCAGCCGACGCCGCCATGCCCAGGCACAGCGTGCCAACCGGCGCCTTGATGAACTGCATCGTGTCATACATGGCCAGGGCTGCGGTCACGACGCCGCCGGGCGAGTTGATATAGAGAAAGATCTCCTTTGCCGGGTTCTCGGCCTCCAGAAACAGCAGTTGCGCGCTCACCAGCGACGCCATCATGTCCTCGATCTCGCCATTGACGAAGATGATCCGCTCCCGCAGGAGCCGGGAGTAGATGTCGAAGGAGCGTTCGCCCCGGCTCGATTGTTCGACAACCATAGGGACGAGCTGCATCATGTCGCGCATGGGCGATCTCCTGGTTTGAAAAGTAGGTACGAAGTCTCGGTCGACACCCTTCCCCTTGCGGGGAGGGATCAAGGGTGGGGGGCGTTTGGCCACGAAGCGCAACGTGGCTCCCGACCCCCTCCCAACCTCCCCCATCAAAGGGGGAGGAGCGGTTCGGCGTATGCGGCGCGCTAGGCGGCCAACATCATCATCTCATTGTTGTTCGCGGCCACAGGCACGGCAACCGGCGCATGGGTCAGCCTGAACCAGGTACCGCCAGTCTCGGTGGCGGATAGTTCGAAGGTGACGACGCTGTCCTCGAGGCCAACCACGGCGCCCTGCCCGGCTTCGCGCCAGCGATAGCTGAGGCTGACATTTTCTTCCGCGCTCACCACCGCCAGGTCCACCGGCGCCTTGGGCTTCAGCCAGCGCTGGAGGTATTCGGGCACGGTCAGGGCGCGCCAGACCTTTTCCACCGGTGCATCCAGCTCGCATTCAAAGACCAGGTCTTGCGGCTCCGTCATTGATCCATCTCCTTGAGCAGGTCCTTGAGATTGTCGATCTGGCTGGGCCAGAAGGCACGGTACTTTGCCAGCCACTGGTGCAGCGGCGCCATGCCTTCGGGCGCTACCCGATAGTGGGCGAAACGCCCCTCGCGCCGCTCGCTGATCAGCCCCGCGCCACGCAACACCGCCAGGTGCTGGCTCATGGCGGGCTGGGAAATGCTGAAGCCCTCGCGCAGCTCCGTCGCCGTCATCTCGGCCGAAGCCAGACGCTCCAGCACGGCACGGCGCGTTGGGTCAGCCAGCACTTTGAAGATATCGGTTTCGCTCATGGGCTATACATAAGCACACACTTATGTGTAACGCAACAGCCGAGTTCGGCATGCCGCATCAGCGGCGCTGATGCTGCCCATTTACGCAATTTGATTGATCCGGGCACCCGAACCTCGTCAGATGCCAGCGACCATCCCAACCCGCAGAGTTTCCATGCCCATCACCACCGGCCGCCCCTATCTGGCCATTCCCGGCCCGTCGGTTTCGCCCGAGCGCGTGCTCAATGCCATGCATCGCACGGCGCCCAATATCTATGAGGGTGAGTTGGTCGAGATGACGCGGGCGATGATTCCCGATCTCAGGCGCGTGGCGATGACCCGTCAGCATGTGGCGATCTATATCGCCAACGGCCACGGCATCTGGGAAGCGGCCAATTGCAACATGTTCTCGCGCCGCGACCGGGCGCTGCTCGCCGCCACCGGGCGCTTCGGCCATGGCTGGGCGGAAGCGGCAAAGGCGGTGGGTGTCGATGTCGAAATGATCGACTTCGGCAAGTCGCGTGCAGCCGATCCGCAAAAGATCGCCGACGCGCTTCGGGCGGATACGGGCCACAGGATCAATGCGGTGATGGTGACCCATGTCGACACCGCTTCGAGCGCCAGGAGCGATCTCCAGGCGGTGCGCCAGGCCATCGACAGCGTCAGCCATCCGGCGTTGTTGGCCGTGGATGCGGTGGCGTCGCTTGGTTGCGACGAGCTCCGCATGGACGACTGGGGCATCGACGTCGTGCTGGGGGCCAGCCAGAAGGGCCTGATGCTGCCGCCGGGCCTGGGCTTCATCTGGTTTTCCGACAAGGCGCTGGAGCGCTCGGCCACGAGCGACCTGGTCACGCCCTACTGGAACTGGCGGCCGCGCGGCACCGGCGCCGAGTTCTGGCAGTATTTCGGCGGCACGGCACCAACGCATCACCTTTATGGCCTGCGCGAGTCGCTGACCATGATCCTCGAGGAAGAAGGACTCGAACAGGTCTGGCAGCGCCATCGCCGCCTCGCCAGCGCCATCTGGGCTGCTTTCGCGGCCTGGGGCAAGGATAGCGGCATTGCCCTCAACGTCGCCGAGCCCGAGGCACGCGCCTGGTCGGTCACCGCTGCCCGTATTCCCGAAGGCGGCGCCGGCGCCTTGCGGCGCTGGCTCGAGCAGGAGGCAGGCGTGACGCTGGGCATCGGGCTCGGGATGGCCATGCCGCACGAGCCGGCCTACCAGGACTTTCTCCGCGTCGGCCATATGGGGCACGTGAACGCCCACATGACGCTGGGCGTGCTGGCGGCCATGGAAGCGGGCATGCAGGCGCTGGGGATCCGGCACGGCGGCGGTGCGGTAGAGGCAGCGGCTGGGGCGCTGGTGGCAGGGTAACTACCCGGCTTGGCCAATCACCGGCTGTCACCCTCGGGCTTGACCCGAGGGGTCTGCACCTGCTGGACGCCCGGTAAGTGCAGTGTCCTCGGGTCAAGCCCGAGGATGACGATCGGGGGTGTGGGGGCTTCATGTCGAAGGCACTTGCGAGGCGGAACCGTTCCCCTGCCGCTCATCTGAAATCGTGGCTAGCCACCGGCCGTCACCCTCGGGCTTGACCTGAGGGCTCTGCATGAGGATGGTTCGGGAAGTGTAACGCCCTCGGGTCGAGCCCGAGGGTGACGATTGGAGATGTGGCGCGCTCCTAAAACGCAAACACTTCCCGGCGCAAAACATCCCAGCTGGCGCGGTCGGCGGCCAGCAGCAGGCCGCCATCCACATGGTGCGGCAGATAGGGTCCGCCATCGAGCCGAGCCGCAAAGGCGCCGGCCTCCTGCGCGATCAGCGTGCCGGCCAGGTGATCCCAAGGCATGAGCTTGTTGTAGCACATGAACTGCGCGTGGCCGGAAACGAAGGTCCGGTATTCATGCCCAGCGCAGCGATAGTTGGAGAGGAGCCGCACCTTGCTTGTGTTCTGGAGGATCTGCGCACGCTTGTCGGCGGGCATATAGGCCACCGAGGCCATGCCGACCATCTCCGGCAGCGGCAGCGGCGCCGCGACATGCAAACGCACAGCCTCGCCGCTCGGCCGGCGCAGCCAGGCGCCACCGCCCTTTTCGGCCATCACCCAGTCGTCGCCCATCGGGTCGTAGATGATGCCGGCCACGGTCTCTCCGCCCGACACCACCGCTGCCATGGTGGCAAAGAGCGGCAGGCCGGCCGCATAATTGGCGGTGCCGTCGATGGGGTCCACCACCACCGCAAGCTCCGCCTCCGCCAGGCGCGGCAACAGCGCCGGATCGGCCGCAACCGATTCCTCGCCCACGAACAGCGCCGAGGGCATCCACGCGGCGACGCGAGCCTTGATCACCGCTTCGGTCGCCGTATCGGCTTCTGTCACGAGGTCGATGGCCTCGCTCTTGGTGTGGACCATGCTGTCGTCGAGCCGACGAAAGCGCGGCAGGGCCTCGGCGCGGGCAGCATCGCGCAGGATGGCGGCCAGTTCCATGATGTCGAAGGTCACGATTGGGTCCTTTTGTCGAACAGGCCGGCAAAGTCGAAGAGCTTGGGATCCAGCATATGGCTGGGATTGATGTTGCCCAGCGCGCGGATCATCACGTCCTTGCGGCCGGGCATGCGCTTTTCGATATCGTTGAGCATGGCCTTCATCGCATTGCGTTCCAGCCCGTCCTGCGAGCCGCAGAGGTCGCAGGGGATGATCGGGAAGGCCATGGCGTCGGAAAAGCGCTGCAGGTCGTCCTCGGCGCAATAGATCAAGGGCCGCAGCACTTCGAGGTCGCCCTCATCGTTGAGGAGCCGCGGCGGCATGGCGGCAAGCCGGCCACCATGGAACATGTTCATGAAGAAGGTTTCGAGGCTGTCGTCGCGATGGTGGCCCAGCACCAGGGCGGTGCAGCCTTCCTCGCGCGCAATGCGGTAGAGATTGCCGCGGCGCAGGCGCGAACAGAGCGAGCAATAGGTGGCGCCCGCCGGCAGCTTTTCCGTCACGATCGAATAGGTGTCCTTGTATTCGATGCGATGCGGGATGCCGAGGCCCTCGAGGAACTCGGGCAGGATGTGCTTGGGGAAGTTGGGCTGCCCCTGGTCGAGATTGCAGGCGACCAGTTCCACCGGCAGCATGCCGCGCCACTTGAGGTCCAGCAGCAACGCCAGCATCGAATAGCTGTCCTTGCCCCCCGACAGCGCCACCAGCCACTTTTCGCCCGCCCGCACCATGGCGAACTTTTCCAGCGCCTCGCGCGTATTGCGGATCAGGCGCTTGCGCAGCTTGTTGAACTCGCCGCTCCTTGGCGCATGGCTATAGATGGGGTGACCGCCCGAGACATCCTCGGCCTGGTCGGTGTCGATGGGCAGGGCCTGGTTCATCATCTGCCTTTGCAAGGGAGCGCTGCCGCCTCTCTTAGTGCAGTCCGCCAATTGATGCCACCGCCGCGCGCCAGCGCTCAAACAAAAAGGCCGCCCCGAGAGGCGGCCTTTTCGATGAATTTGTCGAGTCGCTTAGCGCGAGTAGAATTCGACGACCAGGTTGGGCTCCATCTGCACCGGATAGGGCACATCCGAAAGACCGGGAACGCGGGCATAGGTCGCGGTCATCTTGTTGTGGTCGACTTCGATGTAGTCGGGAACATCGCGCTCGGCCAGCTGCACGGCTTCCAGCAGCACGGTCAGCTGCTTGGAGCGCTCGCGCACTTCGATCTTGTCGCCGATCTTGACCTGGTAGGACGGGATGTTGACGCGCTTGCCGTTGACCAGGACGTGGCCGTGGTTGACGAACTGGCGGGCAGCGAACGGGGTCGCGACGAACTTGGCGCGGTAGACGATCGCGTCCAGGCGCGACTCGAGCAGGCCGATCAGGTTCTCGCCGGTGTCGCCCTTGACGCGGGCAGCTTCGTTATAAAGCTTCTTGAACGCCTTCTCGGTCAGGGTGCCGTAGTAGCCCTTGAGCTTCTGCTTGGCGCGCAGCTGCAGACCGTAGTCCGAGAGCTTGCCCTTGCGGCGCTGGCCGTGCTGGCCGGGGCCATAGGCACGGGTATTGAGCGGGGAGCCGGGACGGCCCCAGATGTTTTCGCCAAGACGGCGGTCGATTTTGTGCTTGGCAGAAATGCGCTTTGACATCGCGTATCCTTCCTTAGAGTTGAATGGATCGCGCCCTCCTCTGCCATCCTTGCGGATGACCGACAGACCCCAAATATGCAGGAGATCCCGGGTGCGCCTATGGGCCGATGGCCGGAATAGGTGGGCGCGTCATAGGCAATTGCGACCCGCCCGTCAAGCGGCCTCGGGGTCGCTCGTGCCATCAGCCACCATCTTGTGGTCGAGCGAGCGCTGTTCGCGCAGGCCGGGGAAGATGACGCTCCAGATGCCAGCCACCGCCATGGCGCCGAAGCCGCCGATCACCACGGCGGCAACCGGTCCCACAAAATGCGCTACCGTGCCGGCGCGGAACTCGCCCAACTCGTTGGAGGCGCCGATAAACACCGAGTTCACGGCATTGACGCGCCCACGCACCTCTTCGGGCGTCCAGAGCTGCATGATCGTCTCGCGAATGGTGACGCTGACCATGTCCGACGCCCCCACCAGCGCCAGGGCCGCAATCGACAGCCAGATGTTGGAGGAGAAGCCGAACACCACGGTGAAGGCACCGAACAGCGCCACGAAGATGAAGAGGATGCGCCCAGCGAAGTTGCGGATGGGAAAGCGCGTCAGGAACAGCGCCATGACGATGGCGCCGATGCCCGGCGAGGCGCGCAGCAGGCCGTTGGCGATCGAGCCGCCATGGAGGATGTCGGTGGCGTAGATCGGCAGCATGGCGACCGCGCCGCCCATCAGCACCGCGAACATGTCGAGCGAAATGGCGCCCAGCACCACCTTGTTGGAAAAGATGTAGCGGAAGCCGCCGAGGAGCGTTTCCATGCTGGTGGCCTGGGTGGATTGCCGCTGCGGCGGCTTGGGAATTAAGAGCACGCTGACCACGGCGCAGCAGAGGAGCGCCGCGCCGGTGGCAAAGGGCACGGCCGGCGCAAAGCTGTAGAGCACGCCGCCCAAAGCCGGTCCGGCAATGGAGGCGAACTGCCAGGCCGAGGCGTTGACGGTGATGGCGTTGCTGAGCGCCTCCTCGGGCACGAGGTTGGGCGCCAGCGACTGGGCGGCAGGCCCCCAGAAGGCGCGCGCGGTGCCGAGCACAAGGAGGATGCCGAAAAGTGGCCAGACCTCATGCGCCTCCGCCTCGGTAAAGAGGAGGAAGCCGATGGCACACAAGAGCTCGACGCTGAGGCACGTCGCCATGATGGCGCGGCGGTTGAAGCGATCGGCGGTGAGCCCGGTGACGAGGATCAGCAGCAGCGCGGGTAAGAAGAGGCAGAGCCCGACCAGCCCCACCAGCAGCGGTTCGCGCGTTACTTCATAGATCTGGTAGGCGATCGACACCGACATGATCTGCACCGCAAAGCTGACCAGCAGGGTGGTCAGCCAGAAGAAGCGGAAGCCTTTATAGGTGAAGGCGATGCGGGACGAGTCGACGGGGGCTGCGGTGCTCATGGCGTGGCCATGGCATGCCAGATTGTCGCAGTCAAAGGGGGAATGAGGTTGCGGGGGTGGAACACACCCTGACCGTGGCCGCTTAGCCTACCGAACGTCACTCTCGACCTCCGGGCATCACCCTCCACGGGACGTCACCCTCAACCACCGGGTGTCACTCTTAACCGCCGGGCGTTACCCTCAACCATCGGGCGTTACCCTCAACCATCGGGCGTCACCCTCAACCACCGGGCGTCACCCTCGGGCTTGACCCGAGGGCACTTCACTTAACCTATACCCCAAGTACAGAGCCCCTCGGGTCAAGCCCGAGGGTGACGGTCAGTGGGTGACGGTCAGTGGGTAACGGCTGGTGAGTGAAAGTTACTCGCCATCCTTCACCGGCTTCTGCCGGTTCGGATTGGGCCGCTCGTGCCGGCGGTCGATGGAAGAGATCACCCCGCGCAGGGTGCGAATTTCCTGGCTGGTGAACTTGCCGCGCTCCAGCATGGTGCGGAGATTGTTGATCACCGTCGGCCGCTTGTCGGGCGCGGTGAAGAAGCCGGAATTGTCGAGCGTCGATTCGAGATGACCGAAGAGGCCGATCAGCTCTTCGCGCGGCGCTACTTCCGCCATCGTGGCCGAAAACGGCAGCTGCGTGCCCAGTTCGCTATGTCGGCGCCACTCATAGGCCATCAGCAGCACGGCCTGGGCGATGTTGAGCGAGGCAAAGGCGGGCTCGACCGGCAGCGTCACGATGGAATCGGCCAGCGCCACCTCTTCGTTGAGCAGCCCCCAGCGTTCGCGCCCGAACAGGAGCCCAACGCCCCTGCCGCCCTGAACCTGCGCCGCCATGCGCTGCGCCGCTTCGTCGGGCCCGATGACTTCCTTCTGCATGTCGCGCGACCGCGCCGTGGTGGCGAGCACCAGCGTCAGGTCGGCAATCGCCTCTTCGAGCGTCTCGAACACCTGGACGCGCTCGATCACATGGTCGGCCCGCGAAGCGGCGGCCACGGCGCGCTCATTGGGCCAACCGTCGCGCGGACGCACCAGCCGCAGGTCCCACAGCCCGAAATTGGCCATGGCGCGGGCAGCGGTGCCGATATTTTCGCCCAGCTGCGGTTCACACAGGATAACCGCCGGCGACGGCCGTAGCTCGATCTTGATGGAAGTATCTGTCCCGGCCATGAAAAAGCGCCCAATCCTTGTGAGATCAGGCGCTCATAACCGGTTTCGTGCCTCTAGGGCAATCAGGCGACCTTGTGCCGAACCGGCAGGTCGCGCACCTTGGTCGAACGCTGCCACTCGCGATCCAGAATAGCAAAGTGCAGTTCCTCGTCCCACTCGCCCTGGAACAGGGCATGCTCACGGTAATGGGCTTCGAGGCGCATGCCCATCTGCTGCATCAGCTTGATGGAATGGTGGCTGCGGCCATCGCAGCGGGCAAACAGGCGATGGATGCGGAAATGGTCGAAGGCAAGGTCATAGACCGCGCTCAGCGCTTCCTTGGAATAGCCCTGCCCCGTAAAGGCTGGATTGATGCAGAAACGCACTTCGCCCTGCCCTGCCGTGGCGTCGGACCACTGCAGCGAGACATGGCCGATCAGAGCCTTGTCGCCCTTGCGCACCATGGCCAGCGTAATGGTGTCGCCCGGACGCTGCAGGCTTACATGCGAGCGCATGATGTTAAGGGCATTGGCCACTTCGGCGGTGTCGCGCGTGCGGCTGAAGACGTAACGCTGCAACGAAGGCAGCGCATGATAGGCCGCAAGAGCCTCGAGATCGCTGCGTTCAAACGTGCGGAGGATGAGCCGGTCGGTCTCGATAGGCAATGAAAATGACGGCATTGGACAGAGCTCCCCGCTACAAAACTACTTGGGCTCAACGTCGTCATATTCTTCGGGTTCCAGGTTGAAGAAGAAAAACCGTTCCGTAACGCGTTGTACGGTTTCGCGAAATTCAGGTGGCGCCCTGCCCTCCCAAAGCACGGAGCGCGCGCCATTCCTGCCACAGCATGGCGTAGATGAACTCCTCGTCCCACCGGCTCTTGAACAGCGCATGTTCCCGGAAATGGGCCTCCTTGCGCATGCCCAGCCGCTCCATCAACCGCCAGGAGCGTTCGTTGCGAACGTCGCAGCGTGCTGACACGCGGTGGATGTCGGCGGGACCGAAGGCAAGGTCGAGCATGGCATTGGCAGCTTCGGTGGCAAAGCCCCGCCCCTGATAACCTGGGTCAAAGATCCAGCCCACCTCGCCCTGGCGAGCTTCGGCGCTGCGCCAGATCAGCGACACTTCGCCAATGAGCGCGCCGTTGTCATCCAGTTCCACTGCGAGGATGACCTTGTCGCCCTCATTGCGCAGCGCCACCTGCCCGGTACGCTGCTGCACCGCAAGCGCGCACTCCTCGCGGCTTAAGGGTGTGTCGAAGAGATATCGCGCCACATCCTCGCGCCGCCGGTAGCTGTGGACGGCATCGACGTCCCCACGCGTGAACGGTCGCAGGGTCAATCGGCCGGTGCGTATCGGATAATCCGGAAAGAGCGCCATTCCCACCTCTTCGGCCGCAGTGTCGTCAGCGCGCGTGACAATGGCAAGACCGCTTGCTCCTCGCCCGGGAGCATGCCAGCCTCCCGCCATGAACGACAAACGTCCCGCTATCGACCTTCGCACCGGCTGTGACTGCGGCGCCGTCACCCTCACCGCAACGGGACAGGTCATATCCATGTTCCAATGCGCCTGCGTGAACTGCCAGCGCGTGACGGGCACGGGCCATTCCAGCGTCTTCCTCTTTCCCGAAAGCGGTCTTGCCGTGACGGGCGCGGTAAAAACCTTTTCTCGCCCAGCCGATTCCGGTGCAAACTTCACCCGCCACTTCTGCCCTGCCTGCGGCACAACGCTTTATGGCGAAAGCTCGCGCGCGCCCGGCCTGTGCATCCTGCCCGCCGGGCTCTTTGCCGGGCAGAACGAGTGGTTCGTCCCCGGACAGCTGATCTTCGCCCGCAGCCACCAAGGCTGGGACGAGATCGCCGATAGCATCCCCTGGCATGAGAGTTACCGTCCAACCGGCTGACGCTCGCGCCGCTCGTTCCACCCGGCAAGCCCCCATGCCGAGCCAGACTTTGCGCTTTGCGCTGCCGATGCTATAGGGGCACCGGAGCTGGCCATGGGGCCAAGATACGGAATTCAGGGAGATATTTCCGATGAGCAAGATCAAGGTCGCCAATCCGGTCGTGGATCTCGACGGCGACGAGATGACCCGCATCATCTGGCAGGCGATCAAGGACAAGCTCATCCATCCCTATCTCGACCTGCCGATCGAATACTATGACCTGTCGGTGCAGAGCCGCGACGCCACCAACGACCAGATCACCGTCGATGCCGCCAAGGCCATCCAGAAGCACGGCGTCGGGATCAAATGCGCCACCATCACCCCCGATGAGCAGCGCGTCGAGGAATTCGGCCTCAAGAAGATGTGGAAGTCGCCCAATGGCACCATCCGCAACATCCTGGGTGGCGTGATCTTCCGCGAACCCATCATCTGCAAGAACGTGCCGCGCCTGGTGCCTGGCTGGACCCAGCCGATCATCGTCGGCCGCCACGCTTTTGGCGACCAGTATCGCGCCACCGATTTCACCTTCCCCGGCAAGGGTACGCTGACCATCAAGTTCACCGGCGAAGACGGCCAGGTGATCGAGCACGAAGTGTTCCAGGCCCCCGGCGCTGGCGTCGCCATGGCCATGTACAACCTCGACGACTCGATCCGGGATTTTGCCTATTCGAGCTTCAACTACGGCCTCGCCCGCGGCGTGCCGGTCTACCTCTCGACCAAGAACACCATTCTCAAGGCCTATGACGGCCGCTTCAAGGACATCTTCCAGGAGATCTACGAGGCCGAGTTCAAGGAGCAGTTCGAAGCCAAGAAGATCTGGTACGAACACCGCCTGATCGACGACATGGTTGCCTCGGCCCTCAAGTGGAGCGGCGGCTATGTCTGGGCCTGCAAGAACTATGACGGCGACGTCCAGTCCGACATCGTGGCGCAGGGTTTCGGCTCGCTCGGCCTCATGACCTCGGTTCTGGCGACGCCCGATGGCAAGATCGTCGAGGCCGAAGCGGCCCATGGCACCGTGACCCGTCACTACCGCCAGCACCAGCAGGGCAAGGAAACCTCGACCAACTCCACCGCCTCGATCTTTGCCTGGACCCGTGGCCTCGCCCACCGCGCCAAGCTCGACGACAACGAGGCGCTGGCCAAGTTCGCCGCCACGCTCGAAAAGGTCACCGTCGACACGATCGAAGAAGGCAAGATGACCAAGGACCTCTCGCTCCTGGTCGGCCCCGATCAGCCCTGGCTCTCGACCCTGGGCTTCCTCGATGCCATCGACCAGAACCTGCAGAAGGCCATGGCGTAAGCGTTCTCGCTCACACGATGCGACAAAGGCCGGGGCAACGCTCCGGCCTTTTGTTTCGTCCGCCGAAGACGCAGATGTTGCATCTCTGCGCCAGTGACACAGTTTCGTCTCATTTGCGCAAACTCGGCATTGACGCCTACGCGCAAACACCAGCAGATTGACGCATACGTCAGTATAAGCCGGTAAGCGGCAGTACTGCATGCGGCTGGAGGATGCCGCGTCAGGGGGAGAACTTGCATGGCAACACGCCAGATTCGCAGCATTGCACTTGCGGCACTCGCCGCAGCCACGACCATCGGGGGCGTCCAGGCCGGTGGCCTTGAGGCCAATGGCTATAACTGGGACCTGTTGTTCGATCCGGCGACCTATGCCGGCAAGGGCACGGTGACCCACGTCATCATCAACCACGAAGTCAGCAATGCCGCCCTTCCGGGTCTGGGCACGGTAACGACATCGCCGACCCACTATTACTATAATTTTGCCGCCAAGGCCGACCTGCTCGACAACGCCTCGTGCCTGGTTTCAGTGCAGAACCCCTTTGGTTCGGGCACGGATCGGAACGCCACTTATGCGGCGATCACGGGTCAGTCGATCCGTGAGCGGATCACGTCCAACGACATCGGCCTCACCTGCGACTACGGCTTCGGCGTTGGTCCCGGCATGCTCAGCGTCATCGGCGGCATCTCGGCACAGACGCTGAACTATGACGCAACGGTTCCTCTGGGTCTCCCGCCCGTTCCGGGCGGCGACGTGAGCCTCAGCGGCTCGGCTGTTGGCTGGCGCGCCGGCCTTGCCTATGAAGTGCCCGAAATCGCCCTGCGCGTCAGCGCCATCTACAATTCGGCCAATGACTACAACCTGTCCGGCCGCGCCAGTCTCGGCGCTTCCCTGCCCGCCGCGGCCAGTGTGACCACGCCGCAGTCAATCGAAGTCAAGGCGCAGTCTGGTATCGCGCCAGGCTGGCTGGCCCTGGGCAGCATCAAGTGGGTGAACTGGTCCGTGCTCAACGCGCTGACCGTGACCACCGTGCCTGGTGGTCCGGCACTGCAGACCGTTCTCAACTACGAAGACGGCTGGACGATCTCTGCCGGTGTTGGCCATCAGCTGACCGACGAGCTCACCGTGCTCGGCAGCCTCACCTGGGACCGGGGCACGTCGCGCGAGAACGCGTCGGGTGTCCTCCTCAACGGCACCCAGACCGATCGCTGGGGCGCCAGCCTCGGTGCCGCCTACAAGCCGACCGAGAACTTCGAGCTTTCGGGCGGTGTCTCCTATTCGCTGACCGGCTCGGGCAGCAACCTCCTCGGCGAGCGCTGGGAGACCGGCAACGTCCTGGCCTTCAGCCTCAGTGCCAAGGCCTCGTTCTAGAGAAAACCGAAAGGCCAGAGCTGGTGCTCTGGCCTTTTCCTTGCCCGCTCGCTTCGGACCTTCGCCTAGAGCGCTGCGCGCACTGCTGCGATCGCCTCGGCGGCGCGTGAGCCGTCCGGCCCACCGCCCTGCGCCATTTCCGGCCGGCCGCCGCCACCCTGACCGCCCAGCGCAGCCGTCGCAAGCTTGATCAGGTCGCCGGCAGCAAAGCGGCTGGTGAGGTCATCGGTGACGCCGATCGCCACCGTGCCCTTGCCGTCCTCGCCCTTGAGCACCACGGTCACGACCCCCGAGCCGATGCGCTTCTTTTCCGTATCCACCAGGCCCTTGACGTCCTTGGCGGCGATGCCCTCGACGGTGCGGCCGACATAGGTCACGCCATTGACGGCCTCATCGGCCGGCGCCGCGCCACCCCCTGTTCCACCGCCCAGGGCCAGCTTCTTGCGGGCATCGGTCAGTTCGCGCTCGATTTTCTTGAGGTTGTCCTGCAGCGCCGCGATGCGGTCGAGCACTTCGTGGCCGCCCGAGCGCAGGAGGCCGGCCGCGGCATTGACGATCGCCACATTGGTGTTGCCGCGGTGGCGCGCTGCCTTGCCGGTCAGCGCCTCGATGCGTCTCACGCCGGCGCCGACGGCACTTTCCGCCACGATGGAGACCAGGCCGATATCGCCGGTGCGCCGCACATGCGTGCCGCCGCACAGTTCCACCGACCAGCCCAAGCCGTTGCCGGTGGGCTCGCCCATGGAGACAACGCGCACTTCGTCGCCGTATTTTTCACCGAACAGCGCCCGCGCGCCCGATTCCTTGGCCTCTTCCACGCCCATCAGGCGCGTTTCGACCGGGGTATTCTGCAGGACGATGGCGTTGGCGATGTCCTCCACCTCGGCCATTTCCTGCTCGGACACCGGCTTGGTATGGACGAAGTCGAAGCGCAGCCGGTCGGGCGAAACCATCGAGCCCTTCTGCGCCACGTGATCGCCCAGCACCAGGCGCAGCGCCTCGTGCAGCAGGTGCGTGGCCGAATGGTTGGCGCGGATCGAGGACCGGCGCTCGTGATCGACCGTCAGCGTCAGCGGCTGCCCGACCTTGAGCGTACCCTCGGAGACGCTGACGCGATGGGCAAAGACGCCGTGATGCTTTTGCGTGTCGAGCACCTGGGCCCTGACCCCTTCGCCATGAATGGAGCCGGTATCGCCCACCTGGCCGCCGCTTTCGCCATAAAAAGGCGTCTGGTTGAGAACGACAAAGCCTTCCTCGCCCGCCGCAAGCGTCGCGACCTCGGCACCGTCCTTGAGCAGCGCCTTGATCTCGCCCTCGGCCGTTTCGGTTTCGTAGCCGAGGAACTCGGTGGGGCCGACCTTGTCGGCGAGGCCATACCAGACCGTGTCGGTGGTCGCCTCGCCCGAGCCGGACCAGCTCTTGCGCGCCTCGGCCTTCTGGGCGGCCATGGCAGCATCGAAGCCGGCCTGATCGACGGTGATGCCGCGCGAGCGCAGGGCATCCTCGGTCAGGTCGAGCGGGAAGCCATAGGTATCGTAGAGCTTGAAGGCCGTGGCGCCGTTGAGCACGGAGCCCTCCGCCATGTCGGCGGTTTCGCTGTCGAGGATCTGCAGGCCCCGGCCCAGCGTCTTGAGGAAGCGGCCCTCTTCGAGCCGGACGGTCTCGCTGATCAGCGCCTCGCCGCGGCTGAGTTCGGGATAGGCCTGGCCCATCTCGCGCACCAGCGTCGGCACGAGCTTGAAGATCACCGGCTCGTTGCTGCCCAGGAGCGTTGCGTGCCGCATGGCGCGCCGCATGATGCGGCGCAGCACATAGCCGCGGCCCTCGTTGGAGGGCAGCACGCCCTCGGCGATCAAAAAGCTCATGGAGCGCAGGTGATCGGCGATGACGCGCAGGCTTCGGTTGCCAGCGCCATCGATGTCAGCGCCAGTGGCATTGGCCGCGGCACCGATCAGTGCGCGGAACAGGTCGATGCCGTAATTGTCATGCGTGCCCTGCATGACGGCAGCCATGCGCTCGAGCCCCATGCCGGTATCGATCGACGGACGCGGCAGCGGGGTGCGAGAGCCGTCCGCATGCTGCTCATACTGCATGAAGACGAGGTTCCAGATCTCGATCCAACGATCGCCATCTTCTTCCGGCGAGCCCGGAGGGCCGCCCCAGACCTTGTCGCCATGATCGTAGAAGATTTCCGAGCACGGGCCGCAGGGGCCCGTGTCACCCATCTGCCAGAAGTTGGACTTGGCGCCCAGCTTGACGATACGGTCCTCGCCGATGCCGGCGATCTTTTTCCAGAGTTCGAGCGCCTCGTCGTCGTCCTGGTAGACGGTGACGATCAGCTTGTCCTTGGGCAGTTCCCAATCCTTGGTCAGGAGCGTCCAGGCCAGCTCGATGGCGCGATCCTTGAAGTAGTCGCCAAAGGAGAAATTGCCCAGCATCTCGAAAAAGGTGTGGTGCCGGGCGGTGAAGCCGACATTGTCCAGGTCGTTGTGCTTGCCGCCGGCGCGCACGCATTTCTGCGCCGTGGTGGCACGCGAATAGGGGCGCTTCTCCACGCCGGTAAAGGTGTTCTTGAACTGCACCATGCCCGAATTGGTGAACATCAGCGTCGGGTCGTTGCGCGGCACCAGCGGGCTCGACGGGACGGCCTCATGACCATTGCGGGCAAAGTAGTCGACAAAGCTCGAACGGAGGTCGTTTACGCTGGTCATCGGAAGGCTTTCACTGAGGAAATCGGCGCCGGGCGCCGCAGACAAGTTCGGCAGGCTTTCTATCGTGCCGCTTGCGGCAATGTCCAGCATTGCGGCGAAGCTGCGGCACGGCAAAACAAAAGAGGCACCGCTTGCGCGATGCCTCGATGATCCCTGTATGGGAAAGGCGGTTTATTCGTCATCACCGGCGTCGTCGTCACCGCCGGCCACCAGCAGCACTTCGCCCAGGAGGCCCGAGCTCTCGCGCACGCCCTGCTCGATGGTATTGGCGACCTGCGGATTATCCTTGAGGAACTGCCGCGCATTCTCCCGGCCCTGGCCCAGACGCTGGGAATCCCAGGAGAACCAGGCACCCGACTTCTCGACAATGCCGGACTTGACGCCCAGGTCGAGCAGTTCGCCCGTCTTGGAGATGCCTTCGCCATACATGATGTCGAATTCCACCTGGCGGAAGGGCGGGGCCAGCTTGTTCTTCACCACCTTGACGCGCGTCTGGTTGCCCACGATCTCCTCGCGGTCTTTCAAGGCGCCGATGCGGCGGATGTCGAGACGCACCGAAGCGTAGAACTTCAGCGCATTGCCGCCCGTGGTCGTTTCGGGCGAGCCATACATGACGCCGATCTTCATGCGGATCTGGTTGATGAAGATGACGAGGCACTTGGACTTGGAAATCGAGGAGGTCAGCTTGCGCATGGCCTGGCTCATCAGGCGGGCCTGCAGGCCCGGCAGGGCATCGCCCATTTCGCCTTCGAGTTCGGCCTTAGGCGTCAGCGCCGCAACCGAATCCACCACCAGCACGTCGATGGCGCCCGAGCGCACCAGCGTGTCGGTGATTTCAAGCGCCTGCTCGCCGGCGTCCGGCTGCGAGATCAGGAGGTCGTCGACATTGACGCCGAGCTTGCGGGCATAGACCGGGTCGAGCGCATGTTCGGCGTCGACAAAGGCACAGATGCCGCCGGCCTTCTGCGCTTCGGCGATTACGTGGAGCGCCAGCGTCGTCTTGCCCGAGGACTCAGGCCCGAAGATCTCGACGATGCGGCCCTTGGGCAGCCCGCCGATGCCCAGCGCGATGTCCAGCCCCAGCGAACCGGTAGAAATCGATTCGACTTCGATGGCCGAGGCTTCGCCCAGCCGCATGATCGAGCCCTTGCCAAAATTGCGCTCGATCTGGCTGAGCGCCGCAGCAAGTGCCTTGTCCTTATCCATCGACCCACCTTCAACTACACGAAGCGGCGCGTTTGCCATTTGGTCTCTCCTTATTCCACGCTCTGGGAGGCTGCGCAACGCGCCGACACCGCTGGTGGGCATGTATTGAACGTGCCGCTTTGTTCTCATATTGTTCTCTTGGCGTCAAGGGACAAAATGAGAACATCGCTCCTCATTTGCCTTGGGGGACCGGCGCAGCAGAGAACAACAGAGGGGCAGCAGCAAAAGTATGATTTTTGACTTGCCACCCGCAGGGCCATTGCGCTTTATGCCACTGTCGCACGAGCGCAAGCGTTGAGGAGCCGCCATGAACCTGATTCAGTTTATCGACAACAATGGCGAACGCGCCGTGGCCACCGTGGAAGGCGATATCGCCCGCGTGGTGACCGGCGCCAGCAGCGTCTATGCCCTGGCGACCGATGCACTCGAGCGCGGGGAAAGCCTTGCCGCGGCGATCACCCGCCTCGGCACGGGCGGCACCGTCGATCGCAATGCCATTCTTGCCGAAGGCCGCCTCCTGTCGCCGATCGACCATCCCGATCCGGCCCACCTCTATGTCACCGGCACGGGCCTCACCCATCTCGGTTCGGCGGCAACGCGCGACGCCATGCACACGGCCAATAGTGGTGCCGCCGAAACCGGCCTTACGGACACGATGAAGATGTTCCGCATGGGGCTAGAGGGCGGCAAGCCGGCAGCTGGCACCAAGGGCGTACAGCCCGAATGGTTCTACAAGGGCAATGGCTATGCCGTGGTCAATCCCGGCCAGCCCATCCCGTCGCCCGCCTTTGCGCTCGACGCCGGTGAAGAGCCCGAAATCGCCGGCATCTACATCATCGACAACAATGGCCAACCCCGCCGCCTCGGCTTTGCGCTGGCCAACGAGTTCTCCGACCACGTGACCGAGCGTGTCAACTATCTCTACCTCGCCCATTCCAAGCTGCGCGCCTGCGCCTTCGGGCCCGAACTGCGCGTCGGCGACCTTCCGGCCCATATCGAGGGCAAGTCCCGCATCTGGCGCGATGGCAAGGTGCTTTGGGAAAAGCCGTTCCTGTCGGGTGAGGACAACATGAGCCACACCATCGCCAACCTCGAATACCACCACTTCAAGTATGACCTGTTCCGCCGCCCCGGCGATGTGCACGTCCATATGTTCGGCACCGCCACGCTGAGCTTTGCCGATGGGATCAAGACCCAGGCCGGCGACGTGTTCGAGATCGAGGAAAGCCAGTTCGGCGCCGCCCTGCGCAATCCGGTGCAGCAGGAAAACGAGGTCGAGGTCACCGTCGGCACGCTCTATTGATTGTGCTGCGCGCTGGCGCAGCAGGGCTTTCTGGTGGAAGGAACACCCCTTCCGAGCGGGCTTGCTAGCAACGCAGGCCCTCATCTAACCTCCCCCTGAAGAGGGAGGAACCGCACTGTGGATGTGGTTGGATGTAGCCAAAACCCGATCTGTTCCTTCCCCTTCAGGGGGAGGTTAGTTGGGGGTTCTGACTGGACGCTAATTGAGGTCCAGCGCGTAAGCCCTTAAGACCGCAAGCGGAATGAAGCCGAGCACCGCCTGGTTGGTGGAGCGGAGGAATACGCGCGGCGCCATGCCGGCCTCATGCGCCTGCCACCAGCGCTGCGCCACGAGGCACCAGCGGTCGCCGCCGACAAAGCCGGGAAAGGCGAATTGCGGCATGGGTGTCGAAAGGTCGTTTCCCACCGTCTTGGAATAGTCAAGAAAGCTCGCGCTGGCCTCGATGCACACCAGGTGCACCGCAGCCCCGTCGGGCCCGACAGCGCAATAGCCGGTGCGATAGAAGCCCGTCAGCGGGGCGCTCGAACAGGGCACGAGCGCTTCGCCGAGGACATTGAGCTCGCCCGCGCCGAAGCGCCCCTGCTCGTTCAATTCTCCTCGTCCTTGCCGATCCTTTGCAGCACTTCCTTGACCTTGGAATTGATCTGGTCGAGCGAATAGGGCTTGGGCAGGAATTCGACGCTCTGGTCGTCCTCGATGTCGCGGCGCACGCTTTCCTCGGCATAGCCGGACACGAAGATCACCTTGAGGTTGGGCATCTGCTCGCGCACATGCTTGAGCAGGGTTGGCCCGTCCATTTCCGGCATGGCGACGTCGGAAATCATCAGGTCGATCTGGAAGTCGTGATCTTCCAGCACTTCCAGCGCCTCTTCGCCGCCATCGGCTTCGAGCACCTCGTAGCCCGTCGCCCGCAAGGCCTTGGCTGAGAAGGCGCGCACGCTTTCCTCGTCGTCGACAAGGAGGATGCGCTCGTGGCCCGTGAGGTCGCGCACCGGCGCGGCGGCAGCCGCCTTGGCGGCGGCGACTTCGCTGGCCGCCGGCACGTGGCGCGGCAGGAATATCTTGAACGTGGTGCCCACGCCAACCGTCGAAACCGGGTAGATATAGCCCTCGGTCTGCTTGACGATGCCATAGACGGTCGAGAGGCCCAGACCCGTGCCCTTGCCCAGCTCCTTGGTGGTGAAGAAAGGCTCGAAGATCTTTTCCAGCACCTCGGCGCTCATGCCGGTGCCGGTATCCTCCACATCGATCAAGACATAGTCGGCCGGGGCCATGCCCTCGAAGCTGAGCCGCTCGGCTTCCGAACGCTCGACATTGTGCGTGCGAATGGTGATGGAGCCGCCATTGGGCATGGCATCGCGCGCATTGACCACGAGGTTGATGATGACCTGTTCGAGCTGCACCACGTCGGCGCGCACCGGCCAGATGTTGCGGCCATGCTCGACGCTCAGCGTGTTCTTTTCGCCGATCATGCGCTTGAGCAGGACCGTCAGATCATCGACGATCAGCGGCAGTTCCAGCACCTGCGGGCGCAGGGTCTGGCGGCGCGAGAAGGCCAGGAGCTGCCGCGTGAGGCCCGCCGCGCGGTTGGCATTCTGCTTGATCTGCATCAACTCGCTGAACGATGGATCGCCCGGCTTGTGCTTGAGCAGGAGGAGGTCGGAGAAGCCGATAATGGCGGTCAGGAGATTGTTGAAATCGTGCGCCACGCCGCCGGCGAGCTGACCCACTGCCTGCATCTTTTGCGACTGGGCGAACTGCGCCTCGAGCTTGCGCTGGTCGGTCATGTCCAGGGCATAGACATTGACCTGTTCAGGCGAACCGGCGCTCATCTCCGACGACGACAGATAAAGCCGCACGGCATGCTCGCCCTCGGCGCTGAGGAGGGCGTCCACCGGCTCCACTTCCGAACGGTGCGCCACGGCATCGGCGATGGCGCGGCCGAACTTGTCGCGGCTGCCCTCCCCGATCAGTTCCGCCAGCGGCTGCATTTCGAGGCTCTTTTCCTCGCCCGACCATTTGAAGATGCGCCCGAACGGCGCATTGGTGCGGATGATGCGGCCTTCGCCATCCAGCGTCGCGATGGCGAAGGGCGTGTCGTTGAAGAAACGCGAGAAGCGCACTTCGGCGGCGCGCAGTTCTTCCTCGGTGTCCGGCGCATTTGACTTGTCGAGCACCAGGGTGCGTGTTTCGCCCAGTTCGCCGTCGGCCAGGCGCGCGGCGCGATGCAGCAGCCGGACGGGGAAGCTCGTGCCGTTGCGGCGCACCAGGTCGATGTCGATGATTTCGGTGCGGATCTCGCCATCGCCCCGCCCGCGCATCAGGAGGCTTGCGCCATCGCCCCGCACCAGGTCCGAAAGGCTCAGGTGCCCCGCATTGAACTCGGCCAGGTCATAGCCTAGCCAGTCGGTCAGCGTGGAATTGAGATACTGGATCCGCCCCTGCGCATCGGCCGAGAAGAAGCCGGCCGGCGAATGATCGAGGTAGTCGATGGCGCGCTGCAGGTCGCGGAAGGCGCTCTCGTTGTTTTCCTTGTCGCGGGTAATGTCCTCGACCGACCAGATCACCAGCGGCTTGCTGGCCTCGTCGGAGTCGGGGAGCGGCCGCACCGAGACGCGGTACCAGAACGCCTTGCCGCCATGGCCGCCATTATCGCCCAACCCGCCG
This sequence comes from Devosia sp., assembly GCF_036563435.1. Taxonomy (GTDB): domain Bacteria; phylum Pseudomonadota; class Alphaproteobacteria; order Rhizobiales; family Devosiaceae; genus Devosia. The sequence continues at coordinate 19,072 of NZ_DATCMJ010000006.1, read as the reverse complement.
GGGATGCGGATATCCTCCACCGCCGAGCGCCCGTCCTTGGCTGCGCGCGACAGGCGGTAGATGGCTTCGCTGGCGTCGGACTGGCCGGCAAAGAGCCGCGGCACGCCCACCGGCACGCCATTGGTCACCGCGCCGTGGAAGGTGCCATAATGGGAATTCACGTAGGAAATCTTGCCGTCGCGATCGGCCACCACGGCGCCAAAAGGGAGACTATCGACCACGGCATTGGAAATGGTGCGGCGCTCTTCGCCATTGGCGAAGCGGAACAGGCCCGCCGCCAGGCCAAAGAGGCAGAACACGCCCACCACGGCCAGGATGCCGACAAAGGTCATGATCAGGTCGGCTGAAATCCGGTCGCCGAACAGCACGAAGAGGACGGCCAGCGCGATCAGGGTCAGGCCAAGCGCAACGACCCTCCAAAGCCCCGCGCTGCCGCGGCTCGAGGCCAAAAGAGGATCGGGATAGTTATCCTCGCCGCGCGGCCGTGCTGCCATGACTTCAGGTGCTCCGTGTCCGGTGAGTCGGCCGAATCAGGCCATCGCGATTGGTCTAGCAAATGGCCGGAGGCTGCGGGAGGCGTTAACAGGTTATCAACATTGTGGCGGCGCCAACTGTGCTGCGCCGGACGCACCTTTAGCTCGCCTTCCAGCCCGCCCCGCGCTTGAGGCGCATCACGAAGCCGATGACCTCGGCCACCGCCTTGAAGTGCTCGTTGGGAATGGTGCCGTCGATCTCGACCGTCGCAAACAGGGCGCGGGCCAGCGGCGGGTTTTCCACGATCGGCACATCGTGCTCCTTGGCCAGTTCGCGGATCCGGAAGGCCACGGCGTCGGCGCCCTTGGCCACGCATTGCGGCGCCTTCATCCCCTTGTCGTATTTGAGCGCCACGGCAAAGTGGGTCGGGTTGGTAATGACTACGGTGGCGTCGGGCACGGCCTGCATCATGCGCCGGCGCGATTTTTCCTGCCGCAGCTGGCGCAGCTTGCCCTTGATATGGGGGTCGCCTTCCTGCTGCTTGTATTCCTCTTTGGTCTCCTGCAGCGTCATCATGTGCTTCTTCCACCATTTCTGGCGCACATAGAAGTAGTCGGCCGCGGCAATGGCGGTGACGACGCCCAGGACGGCGATGAAGATCTTGACCCCGATCTCCTGGAAGTCGGCCAGGATGATCAGCGGATCGGCGGTCATCATCGTGTCCAGCCGGTCGCGCTCGGGCCACACCACCATCACCACGACGGCGCCGACAATGCCGATCTTGAGCAGGCCCTTGCCGAAGTTGACCAGCGACTCCATCGAGAACAGCCGCTTGAATCCGGCGAGCGGCGACACCTTGGAGAATTTGGGGGTGATCGGCTCGGTGGACAGGAGCGGCTGGTGCTGGATCAGGTTGGCCAGGATCGCGCAGACCGAGAGCACCACCAGCGGAATCATCACCACGCCTAGGAGGGTTATGGCGAGGTTGTTGACGAAGGCACTGAAGCCGGCTCCCGACAGGTCGAACCGGTCGGCATTCATGATCAGGACGCGCAGCGAGTCCGAAAGGTTGGCTGCCGTGCCCGGTGCCATCATGGCAAAGATCGCCGCCGAACCCAGCAGCATGAACCAGGTGACCACCTCCTGGCTTTTGGCAACGTCACCCTTCTCCCGCGCGTCCTGCAGCCGCTTTTGAGAAGGGTCTTCTGTTTTGGAGTCGTTCTCCGGGGCTTCGTCCGACATCGGCTAGCCCCTCCACATCGCGAGGTGGCCCTCGAAGGCCGAAAGGTACCAGCCCATCATCATGGTCAAGAGCAGCGCAAAGAGCGCCAGCCCGAGGAAGATATTGGCAGGCATCAGCACAAAGAAGACCTGCATGGCCGGCATCAGCCGCGCCAGGATTCCGGCACCCAGGTTGAACACCAGCCCGAAGACGATGAACGGCGCCGACATCTGGATGCCGATGCTGAAGGCACCGGCGACGGTACGGATCGCCAGTTGCGCCGCATCGTCGAACATCAGCGGCGCGTCGAGCGGAAAGACCATGTAGCTGTCATAGGTCGCCGCCAGTGCCACATGATGGAGGTCGGTGGCAAAGATCAGCACCATGCCGAGGAAACTGAGGAAACTGCCAAACACGGCGCCCTGAACGCCGACCTGGGTCGGGTCGGCCGCCATGGCGGTGGAAAGACCGGTCTGGAAGGCGATGATGGCGCCCGCCACCTGCGTCGCCATCACCGTGATGCGGGCAATGGCACCCAGGATGATGCCGATGGCGATCTCGTGGAAGATCAGGCCGATGATGGCAATGAGGCTATCCGGCAGCGCCGGCAGCTGCGGCGACAGGAGCGGAAAGACCACGAGCGTGAAGGCCAGGGCAAAGCTCAGCCGCATGCGCGCCGGGATCATGTCCTCACCCAGGGCCGGCATGAGCATGAGGATGGCGCCGATGCGAGAAAACAGCAGCAGGTAGAGGAAGGCCGTGTTGGGCAGCCAGTCGAGCCCGATGGTCACGTCAGCCGCCCACGATGATCATGTCCATCACCCGCGTCATGAACCCGCCCATCGTGGCGCCGAGAAACGGCAGGGTCAGCAGCATGGTGACGAAGATGGCGATGATCTTGGGCACAAAGACCAGCGTCTGTTCCTGAATTTGCGTCAGCGCCTGGAACAGCGCGATGATGACGCCGACGACGAGACCCACAAGCATCATGGGCGCCGATACGATGATCAGCACCCAGATACCGTCACTGGCAATGTCGAGAACTTCGGCGCCGGTCATGGAATCTCGGAATCAGGCTTCGGGTGATCTTACCCCCACCGCGCCATTCCCGCGAAGGCGGGAATCCAATCGTGATCACGGCTTCCCCGAAAGAATAGCTACCCACCCACCGCGCGTGACCCGCGGCGTATCTCTTCCACCGGCAGCGTATCTCTTCCACCGACCGTCACCCTCGGGCTTGACCCGAGGGCTCTACACTTGCCGAGCTCTGGGCACGCCCTCGTGGTTCGAGGCTCGCGAAGAGCTCGCACCTCACCATGAGGGCTACTGTTGCACTCGCTAAAAGTAGCCCTCATGGTGAGGCGGGAGCGCAGCGACCCTCGAACCACGAGGGCGTGGCACACTAGATCGGCATGCGCATGATCTCTTCATAGGCCGGCCCACTGCGCGTCACCCGGCGGCGTATCTTCCACCGGCCGTCACCCTCGGGCTTGACCCGAGGGCTCTACACTTGCAGAGCACCGGCTCAGTACAACCTCCTCGGGTCAAACCCGAGGGTGACGCGCGGTGCAGGTGGCACACTAGATCGGCATCCTCATGATCTCTTCATATGCGGAGATCACCCGGTCCCGCACCGTCACCATCGATTCAATTGCGATTTCCGTCTCGCTCAGTGCCGTCACCATGTCCACGACATTGGCCTTGCCGTTGACCATGTCGATGGCCATGGCGTCCGAGGTCTTGCCGGCATCCACCACGCCCTGCACCTGCTGGGCCAGCATGTCGGCAAAGCTGCCACCGGAGGGAGCGGCCAGCGCCTGGAGGTCGGTATTGGGCTTGGCCGCCTGGTTGATCAGCCGGCTGGCATTGCCATAGGCGGCGGCAGCGGCGTTGAACGGGGTACTGATGGCCATGATTGCTTCCTGCTCCTATCAGCCGCGCAGGATGTCGAGCGTGCGCCCGAGCATCTGCCGCGTTACGGTGACGACGTTGAGGTTGGCCTCGTAGGTGCGCTGGGCCTCACGCATGTCCATCGTCTCCACCAGCGAGTTGACGTTGGGATATTGCACGTAGCCCGTCGCATCGGCGGCCGGGTGGCCCGGCTCGTAGCGCGAGGTAAAGTCGCTCATGTCGTAGGCAAGCTTGCCCACTTCCACGATCTTGCCGCCCACCGCGTCGTCGAAGGCGGCCTGGAAGGTCGGGATGCGCCGGCGATAGGGCTCCTCCCCCGGCGCCTTGCCGGCTGAGTCGGCATTGGCGAGGTTTTCGGCTATGATGCGCATGCGCGCGGTCTGGGCATGGAGGCCCGTGGCGGCGATCTTGAGCGAGGAGTTGAAGTCCATTGCGCCTTACCCCTAGCTCTGCCGGCCCATGGCCGTTTTGAGGATCTTGATCGATTTCTGGTAGAGGCTGGTGGCGGCCTGATAATCCATCAGGTTGGTCGTCACCTTCATCATCTCGTCTTCCAGCGTCACGCCATTGCCTTCCGGCGTGATCTCGAAATTGGCCATGCGCTGTGCACCAAAGGCGCTGCTCTCGCTGCCGCCGACGGCGAAGTGCATGGGCTGCGTGGCCGTCGTGGTGACAGTGGCCACGGACATGGCGCTGGAGCGGGTGGCGAAGTCGTATTGCGCCAGATCCCGGCCGCTATAGCCCGGGGTCTCGGCATTGGCGACGTTTTCAGCCAAAAGGCCCTGCCGCGCCTGATGCCAGCGCATCTTGTCCGTCAGCGCCGAGAAGACCGGCATGTTCATGAGGCCCATGGGCCAGTGCTCCCGCTGCTGCGGATTCGACCCGCAATGGGCAAATTCTGCCCACCTATGGTTAACCAAGTGTTAACCGCGGCGCCTTAGGGCGGTGCACGCCTCGCATTCTGCACATTTCTGCGGATGTGGTAGGCAAGATGTGCCGCCCGGGGATTCGCGGCAGCTGCTTGGAGTCAAAATGCAATTCATCACCAGCCTCTTCAATGGCAACAGTGTCCTGACCGCCATTTTCGCGCTTGCCGCGGTCGTCGTCGCCATCGTGCTGGTGCTTTGGCTGCTGAAGGCCCTGTTCAGGGCTTCGGGCAATGTCGGCCGCGGTCGCAACCGCCGCTTGTCGGTAGTGGATGCCCTGCCCCTCGATCCCAAGCGGCAGCTGCTGATCATCCGCCGCGACAATGTCGAGCACCTGATCCTCACCGGCGGCGCGCATGACCTGGTGATCGAAACCGGCATCGAGATCGAGGAAGCGCCCAGCCAGCCGGCACGCCGCCCTGTTCCCAGCGTGCCCTCACGCAAGCCCGCCCCCGCAGCGGCGGCGCAGGCACCGGCGCCCCAGCCCAGCCCGGCCCCGGCTCAAGCCGCCCCGGCCACCGCCATCGAACAGCTGCGCCAGCTCGGCCAGCCCACCAACAAGAAGGCGCACCTCTCGCTGCGCCATACCGGGCTGCTGCGGCCGGTCAATGAAACCGAAATCGCGGTATCCCCTGAAAACTCGGCCCCTCCCGTCGCTCCGGGCAACGACTCAGCTAGAGAGGATCGGGCGCGGCGTGACATCGAAGGCACCGACTTTGCGGAAGACAGCAACGAGGCTAATCGGCGGTAAGCTGGTGCCGACAAGCATGCGCCGGCTCCTGCCGCTTGCCGCCCCGCTGGCGCTGGTGCTCCTCGCCCTGGCGCCGGGCCTTGCCTTCGGGCAGGACGTGTCGATCGACTTTGGCGACGACACCACCATCACCGAGCGCGCCGTCCAGATCATCGGGCTGATCACCCTCCTGTCGCTGGCGCCATCCATCCTCGTGATGGTGACGAGCTTCACGCGCATCGTCGTTGTCCTCTCGCTCCTGCGGACCGCCATTGGCCTGCAGACCGCGCCGCCCAATTCGGTCATGGTGTCGCTGGCGCTGTTTCTGACCATCTTCGTGATGCAGCCCACGCTGCAGCAGAGCTACGACCAGGGCATCGCTCCGCTTCTGGCCGGCGAGATCGAGATCGCCGAAGCCTTCGAGCTGGGCAGCGCGCCGCTGCACGAATTCATGCGCGCCAATGTGCGCGAGCAGGATCTGAGCCTCTTTTACGACCTGACGGAGGCCGAGATCCCGGCCGAACCCGAAGCCATTCCGCTCCAGCTGCTGATCCCGGCCTTCATGATCTCCGAACTGCGCCGCGCCTTCGAGATCGGCTTCCTGCTGTTCCTGCCCTTTGTCATCATCGACATGGTGGTCGCCTCGGTGCTGATGAGCATGGGCATGATGATGCTGCCGCCGGTGGTGATCTCGCTGCCGTTCAAGCTGATCTTCTTCGTCCTGGTGGACGGCTGGTACCTGGTCGCCGGCTCGCTGGTGCGCAGCTTCGTCAGCGGCTAGCGACGTCGCCCGTCGGTTCGGTCGCATTGGTGGGCGCCAAGGCCCCGGCGCCGGCATAGGTTTCGCGATATGAGGCGAGGAAGGCGTTGATGCTGTCGACGCCCGCCACCTGGCTCGCCACGGTCTTGAATTCGGCGCTGGTGATCTCGGTCTGGCCGGTCACGAGGTCGAACATCGGCCATTCGGGCGTCGTCACCATGGCCTCGCCATACTTGGAGCGAAGGCGCGACAGCCCGAACGCGTCGCCGGAGAGCGCAAAGCCCACGCCCGCCTTGATCAGACCCATCCGCACCTGCGGCGCCAGCGGTGTGTCGCCGGCAGCGCGGGCAAAAAGGCCCTCGAGCAGCTCGCTGGCCTGGCTGTAGCGCTGGGCCTTCCAGTGGGCGTCGATGCGCAGCAGTTCGACATCTTGGCCGTCCATGTCGCGCAGGAGGTCGAGCGCCAGCTGGTCGCGGCCGCCATCGATCATGGCGCGCGCCTCGAGGATCCGCCGCTGCCGGCGCAGCGCCTCGGGCATGTCGGGCATCTGCGTGGCGTTGAGCGTGCGGATCGCCTCGTGCGGCTTGCGGTCCGCCAGGTAGATCACCGCCAGGTCCGTCGCTATCTGTGTGCGGGCGATGCCCTTGAGCCGGTTGTCGAGCTGGTACTGCAGCAGCTCGGCGGCCTGCGGCAAGAGGTCGACGCGCACCAGGCGCCGCGCCAGGTTGCGGATCATCTCGTCGCCGCGCGCACCTGCCGGCGTCAGCTGCTGAAAATCATAGTAGAGCCCCAGTGCCTCGACCGGATCCATCCGGTCCGCCGCGCCGTCGAGGTAGAGCTCGGCGAACTTTGCCTGCGCCTGGTCGCGCAGGGCGTTGGCGGGGCGGCTGTCGGGATAGCTGCCGACCGCCTGCTGCACCGTTTCGAAGCCCATCCGGTAATTGCCTTCGCGGAAATAAAGGTCCGCCAGCATGGTCTGCATCTCCGCTTCCAGCGCACTGCCGCGCCAGAGCATGGATTCGGCCGCCAGCGTCTGTGCCGCCTTGGTGAGATCGAGCGTGCCCTGCTCGTCAAGCAGGCGCAGCGTCCGGTAGATGGCTTCGGCCCGCGTCGGGCGAATGTCGGCCGCGATCACCTGGCCATAGATATCGATCGCCTCGGCGACCTTGCCCCGCTCTTCGCTGACGCGGCCGGTCAACAGGTGATATTCGCTCGCCTCCTCCAGCGACAGGCTGGCAAAGTCGATCTGGTCCAGGAACCGCTCGGCGAGGTTGGCTTCCTCCGTTTCCACCCCGGCCCGGGCCCCGGCAAGATAGAACCTGTTGCGGATCCAGAGCGGATAGTTCTCGGCAATGGAGTTGGCTTCCACCGCGTCGATCCGCGCGCCCTTGAAATCTTGCGCATCCGCGCGGGCAATGGTTCGCCAGAACAGGGCATCGATCTCCTGCCCCATCGCGTCGCCATTGAGGATGCCCAGGGCATCGTTGGGCCGTCCGGCCATGGTCTGGGCAATGGCCCGCACCATGCGGATGCGCCGCGTCTGGTCCTCGGCTTTCAGATCCTGCTCGACGACGCTGAGCACGCCGATCGCCTCATGGGCAAAATGGTTCGCCACATAGAATTGCGCCAGGTTGAGCCGCGCAATGTCGCGGTCCCGGCCCTCGACCCCTGCCGCCTTGGCCTGGAGGTCGCTCAGCCGCTTGTTAAGCGCGCCGAAATCGCGCTCCTCAAGGGCCGCGAGATCGATGAAGCTGCTGCGGGCGGTTTCGCTGCTGCCCTTACCAATGTTGCGCGGCGCATCATGGGCCGAGACGGTCAGCCCCTCGGGCGTCGACAGCACCGCCAGCTTGCTTTCCACTGCCACGGAAAGCTCGGGGCTTTCCGGCCGGATCACCAAGCCATGCACGCTGCGCAGCGCAGAGAATTCCACATAATCGAGCGTCCGCATCACGCCGCGCGCCGGTGGATAGGCCGTGATCACCTTGAGATTGTCACCCACCAGCGGGTCATGGAAGTCATGCACGCGCGCCGGGCGCTCCACGTCGGCAACGACCTCGAAGGCCCCTTCCATGTTACGGCGGCGGGACAGGTTGATCGGCTCGGTGGGCGTCAGCATGATGTCGCCCAGCGACAGCACCCAGGCCATGCCCTCCGAACCAAGCGTCGCCAACCGGTCCTTGGCCAGCTCGATCCGCACTACCTGCGTATCGCCCGAGGCAATGACCGAAAAATCGCTGGCCAAGCCGTTCATCTGTTCGGATTCCGCCGGCTTCTCGATGCCCGAGACCGTGTCGAAGATCATCCACACCGTATCGCCGCGGCGGAACACCGCGGCCGGGGTATCCTGCTCGAACGGAAACACCACCCGTACCGTGGAGCCCAGCACGCTGACGAACGGCTTGACCGTCTCGGCCACGCCGCGCGGATAAAGCATGTCGACCTTGGGTGCCTCAGCCTCATGCGGCTCCGCCTCGTGCTCTGCCGCGGCATGCTCGGCAAGGCTCGCGGCGGTGAAGCTCGGCAGCCCCTGGCCCTTGATGTCGATGTCGAGAACGAACTGATGCCCCGAATTCTGGTAGAACCGCGGCGTCACCCCCTTGGCCAGCTGGAGGGTGACCAGCGTCCCGTCCGGGCTCACCACATTTTCGATAGCGGCGACTTCAGGCGGCAGGTCCACCACCACCTGGCGCAGGTCCACTTCCACCGGCCACTCGAAGGCCAGGTGCGCCACCTCCCCTTCCTGCACGAACTCGGCCGTGGTCGGCACGGTCCAGTCGAACTGGAGGCGCATGAAGGTGGGATTGCGGCCCACGCGCACATTGGCGACGGGCTTGAGCTCCTCGACGCCGGCCGCCTTGCGGTCGCGCTCGGCCTGGATGGCGGCGAGCCGCGCCCGCTCGGCCAGTTCGTCGATGATGTCCTGCGGCAGCGCCGGCGGCATGCCCGTCCAGGTTGTCGGCAGGAGGTCGATGAAGAGCTTCTCGCCCGCCTCGATGCGGTTGAAGTTGAAGGACGAGCGCAGCCCCATGCGCAATCCGCGGCCGTCCGGGTCGACGCGGGCAATGGAGAGATAGGGCGCCATGGTGACGCCGACATCGGGGAGGATGATCGAGACCTCGTCCTCGAATTCGAGCGACAGGACGCCGTTCTCGATCCGCATCTCGTATGGGGGAAGGTCGTCGCGGCCCGGAAAGCTCAGGATCAGGCGGCCATAACCGTCTTCCTGCGTGGCAAAGAGCTGCCCCTGCTCCACCGCGAAAGCAGGCACGGACGCGCCGAGCATCACCAAGGCAATGCCGATCAGGGCGGCCATTCTGGCCTGCCACCTTGCCTTGAACGCGGTCCTCACCGGCTTCTGCCCGCCCGACGCACTCTGTTGCGAAACGCGGCGAAGCCTTCGGCTTCCGATCACGCCCGCATGGGTTACACGATACTCTCGTGCCAGACCCTAAAGGCGGCGGCTTAACGTGGCCTTACCCCAGAGGAACAAAGGCTAATTGCCCACGATCTGCGGCAGCGCCGCCAGGTCCTCGGGGGTCATCTCGGTGGGTGGACGTTCGGCCAGGTCGGCCATCTGCACGGTCAGCTCCTGCGCCCGCGCCGCATCCATGGCCGCCATGATCGGCGCCATCTTGCGCGGGCTCATGGTCTTGGCCACCTGCAGCAGCACCGCCATGTCCAGATTGTTGAAGATGTTGGCGGCGTCTTTGGGGCGCATGTTTTCATACATGGCAACGATGCTGGCAAACTGCCCCGCTTCCATCTGCTGGCGCTGGTCCACCAGGGTCGAGATTTGCGTTTCGAGCGCTTCGAGCGTTGCGGCGCGCTCCTCGATGCGCTTTTCGGCGGCGTCGACCAGCGAGGCGCGCAGGGCGAGGTCCGCCTCGTACTTCTCCAGCTCGGTGCGGCGATCCACCAGGCGCTGCAGCAGCTGCTGCTCGCTGCTCGACGCTGCCTCCACAGCACTGATCGCCACCGGCTGCCCGTCCGGGCCGATCTGCGTCGGCACAGCATCGCCCGAAGGGAGGCAGTCGATCATGGTTGCGGCAAAGCTGCCGGCCGGGACCTCGACGGCGGCCTCTTCGCCATGCCCTTCTGCGGCAGGCTCTTCGCCGTGTCCTTCGGCGGCGGCAGGCTCTTCGCCGTGCCCCTCGGCAGCAGGTGCTGCGCCGTGGCCGCCTTCGGCAGCCGCGCCATGGAGAATGGTTTCGCCAGTTTCGGTCAGCGTTGCGTCGGCTTCCACGCAGTGGGCGCCCGGAACAGTTGCAACCATCGGTGCCGGTGCCGCGCCCTCCGCGGGAGCCCCATGGCCATCGGCAGCCGCTTCCGCCTCGGTCCCATGCTCGCCTTCAGCCGCCTCGCTTCCGTGGTCGCCCGCGGGCGCGGCTTCGCCATGGCCTGCTGCCGGAGCTCCATGGCCACCTGCCGCTGCCGGCTCCTCGCCCAGCGTCGGGGCGGAGTCGCTGATCGTGGGCGTCGTGTCTTCAAGCGTAGGTTCCACGGGGGTGACCGTGGCATCGGCCTCGGTCGTTCCCGCACCGTCGCCACCGCCGCCGCCATGGCCACCGCCACCGCCTGCCGCCATGGCTGGGCTCACGCCCGCAAACAGGTAGCCGCCATTGGTGGCAAGACCGACGGTCTTGAGCACCAGCAGCGAGGCTATGGCAAGGACGACGATGGGCAGCAGCCGGACCCTGTTCACGCGGCAGCTCCGCGCGCGCGGACACGGGCCTGCAGCTGCTCGAGCGCCGATTGGACCTTGTTGGGCTGTTCCACCGGCTCGATGGCCTGCGAGTGGCGGGCCACGCTGGTGATCTTGACGATCCGCTCCATCAGCACCGTGCCGGCATTGACGTGGTTGGCCAGTTCGACGCCGAAGCGCTCGGCTTCCTCGAGGCGGGAATTCAGCGCCAGGTCGGCTTCGACTGCGGTCTGCTTGAGCTCACGGATCGCCTGGTTGGCGAGGTTGGTCGCGCCCACGAGGTCGGCCACCATCTGGCGCAGCACGTCCTTGTCGGCATGCAGGCGCTTGAGGCGCTGGTTGAGCACGATGCAGTAGCCGATTGTGAGGGCAAGTAGAATGGCAACGGCGCCTTCCACCACAAAACCCAGGGGCAAGCCGAACATCATCGTCCTTCCATCTTCTCGTCAATGGCTTCAAAGGCGGCCATGGTCACCTTGGGTGGGTTCAGCGGACGCGTGACGCGTACCGAAACGTGGTTGCCGATATGGCCCATGATGGCCTCGGTCAGTTCGACATCGCCGCAGCGCAGCCGCACCGGATCGCTCGGCGTCCGCTCGAACATCACCGTGTCGCCTGGCTTGATGCCCAGCATGCGCGACAGTGGAAGTTCCTGTTCGTGCAGCACCGCCTCGATCTCGACATTGGCCGAATAGATCTCGGTGGCCAGGTGCCCTTCCCAGATCGGGTCGCGGCCGAACTTTTCGCCCATGAACATCTGCAGCAACTGTTCGCGGATCGGTTCGATCGTCGCATAGGGCAAGAGGATTTCGATCTTGCCGCCACGGTCGTCCATTTCGATGCGCAGCTCGATCAGGATGGCGGCATTGCCCGGGCGGGAGATGGCGGCGAAGCGCGGATTGGTTTCCATGCGCTCAAGCTTGAAATTCACATCCGTCACGGGCTCGAAGGCGCGGTGAGTATCCTCGAGGATGATCTCGATCATCTTACGGGCCAACGCCATCTCGATGGTCGTATAGGGCCGGCCCTCGACGCGGATATTGCCCCCGATACGGCGGCCACCGAGCAGCACGTCGATCATGGAGTAGATGAGGCTCGAGTCGACCGTCAGCAACCCGTAGTTTTCCCATTCCTCGGCCTTGATCACCGACAGGATTGCCGGCAGCGGAATGGAATTGAGATAATCGCCGAAGCGGACCGAGGAGATCGAGTCCATCGTCACTTCGACATTGTCACTGGTGAAGTTGCGCAGGGACGTGGTCGCCAGCCGAACCAGGCGGTCGAACACGATTTCCAGCATCGGCAAGCGTTCATAGCTCACCAGCGCCGAGTTGATCAGCGCCTGCACGCCTGTCAGCTCGACATTGCTGCCGATGCTGGCGTCAAAGCCGAGGAGGCTGTCGATTTCGTCCTGGTTGAGCACGCGGTCGGGACCGCCCTCGCCTTCCCCGGCCTCCTCGATCATGGCTGCCCATTCGGCGGCGGCCGCGGCGGCGCGCTGCTCCTCGGTCATGCCGTCATCGGGCAGGCCGATATCGTCCAGCCCCCAGTCTTCTGCCAATTTGTCCTGATCGGAAGGGCCAGCCATCACTGCACCAGCAGTTCCTTGAACAAGATCGATTCCACCTGGCTGGGATAGATCGCGACATTGACGCGGCGCAGCAGCTCCTCCTTGAGGCGATAGACGCCGGCCGAGCCCTCGAGGTCGGAGCGGCGCAACTCGCGCAAGTAGACCTGGAACGCGTCCACGACCTTGGCGATACGCGGCTGGATTTCCACCATCATCTCTTCATTGGCGACCTCGAGCGCCACCGTCAGCTTCATGAAGGCGCCGGCGCCACCCTCGCTATTGTTGAGGTTCACCACCATCGTGGGGAGATTGAAGATAAAGGTATGGGCAGCCTCGGCGCCATGGCCATCGGCTCCGGCTGCGGCATGACCGTCCGCACCCTCGGCCGCATGCTCGCCCTCGGCGGGCGCCGAGCCGGACGACAGAAACATGAACAGCCCGGCCCCGCCCAGCAGCACCACGATGGCGGCCGCGCCGATAATGATGAAGAGCTTGGGAATGCCCTTCTTGGCCGGGGCGCCGTCTTCGACTTCTGCTTCTGCGGCCATGGGAACCTGCCAGTAGAGGGCTTTCCGGACGATTCCGGCTTGGGCTCCAGCTAAGCGGGCGATGGTTAATGATTGGTTACAATTTGGCCCAACCCGGCAATTTCTGCCGGGCAGCTTTTGCCCTGCCGCCTCACGCCATGCCGAATCTTGCCCACAGCTGCTGAAGGCAAGCCTTTGAAATTGCTATCGGTTCAACTCTGGCATGGTTTCTGCAGTGTTAATGGGCGAGGCCAAGGCTTGGGGAAGCGGCGGTCTCGGGGATTAGGAACTTCCGGGGATCAGCGATGATCGAGAATGCGCAACTGATCAGCCTGTCACGGCAGATCGCGCTGCAGCGGCAGACGGATGTGGTGGCCAACAACATGGCCAACATCAACACGACCGGCTTCAAGGGCGAACAGGTCCTGTTCGAGGAATATGTCATGCCCGTCGCCCGGGACCGCGATTTCCCGCGCCTCGACCAGCCCCTCTCCTATGTGCAGGACTGGGCCACGATCCACGACCTGTCCGGCGGCGCCATGGTGCAGACCGGCAGCGAACTCGATGTCGGCCTCAACGGCGACGGCTTCTTTGCCGTGCAGACGCCGGCTGGCGAACGCTGGACCAAGGCGGGCTCCTTCCAGCTCAGCGCCAACGGTACCCTGGTCGACGCCAGCGGCAACCCGGTGCTCGGCGAAGGCGGCCCCATCCAGTTCGGCCCCGAGGAAACCGGCATCCTGATCGCCTCCGACGGCTCGATCAGCACCAGCGCCGGCCAGAAGGGCCGCCTGCGCCTCGTCGAATTCACCGATCCGCAAGCCCTGACGCGCGAAGGCAACAACCTCTGGGCCGGCGGCACGCCCGCCGCCGCCACCGGCACCCGCGCCATGCAGGGCTTCGTCGAGAAGTCCAACGTCTCGGGCGTCGCCGAGATGGCCGAAATGATCCGCGTCCAGCGCGCCTATGAATCGGCCGCCAGCCTAGCCAGCAAGCAGGATGAGCTGCGCCGCTCCGCCATTCAGCGCCTTGGCGACACCAACGCTTAACCGGGAAGATCCGCCATGAAGGCTCTCTACATTGCATCGACCGGCATGAGCGCGCAGGAGCGCAACGTCGAAGTCATCTCCAACAACATCGCCAATATGCGCACCACGGGCTTCAAGAAGGCCCGGGCCGAGTTCGAGGACCTGCTCTACCAGCAGGTGACCCGCGCCGGCTCCTCCACCTCCGACCAGGGCAACATGGTGCCGGCCGGCCTTGAGATCGGCTCGGGCGTGCGCACCGTCTCGACCCCGCGCGTCATGAGCCAGGGCAGCGTCAACATGACCGAGCGCGAGCTCGACGTGGCGGTGCGCGGCGAAGGCTTCTTCATGGTGCAGTTGCCCGACGGCCGCACCGCCTATACCCGCGACGGCTCCTTCGAGCGCTCGCCTGAAGGCGAACTCGTCACCTCCACCGGCTACACCATCGATCCGGGCATCAACATCCCGGGCACCGCCACCTCCGTCGCCATCTCGCCCGACGGCATGGTCAGCGCCTATCTCAACAACGAGTCCGTGCCCACTCAAATGGGCCAGCTCCAGCTCGCACGCTTCGTCAACAAGTCGGGCCTCGAGTCGCTGGGTGACAACCTTTTCCTCGAAACCGCCGCCAGCGGTCCAGCCCAGGTGGGCGTTCCCAATGCCGATGGCGTGGGCAACCTCCTTCAGGGCTATCTAGAGATGAGCAACGTCAACTCGGTGACCGAGATCGCCGACCTCATCGCCGCCCAGCGCGCCTACGAGATGAACGCCCGCGTCATCTCGGGCGCCGACGAGATGATGCAGTCCACCAGCCAGCTGCGCTAAGGGAGGCCACTGAATGATCCTGCGTCCGACGCTTGCCGCTCTGTCCGCCCTGCTCCTGGCCAATACAGCCTGGGCCGCGCCCGTCCTCCGGGCCGAGGCCGTGGTCGCCTCTCCCCTGGTGACCGTCGGCGACATGTTCGACGATGCCGGCGCCCTCGCCGACACCGCCCTTTTCCGCGCCCCCGCCCCCGGCACCAGCGGCATGGTCGACCTCGGCGCCGTGACCGCTGCCCTGGCGCGCGTCGGCATCACCGATTTCGACGCCCAGGGCTTGGCCGCCACCCGCGTCACCCGCGAAGCTTCCATCGTCGACGAAGCCGTTCTGGCCGATCTTATCGCCGCCGATCTGGCGGCCCGCGGCATTATCGGCACCGGCATGAGCGCCGACACCCTGTTCGCTACCCCCGTCGCAGCTATCAACGCGGAAGCGGTGGCCGAGCCGGCCAAGGTCCTCAACCTCCGCTACCTCCCCGGCACCGGCGCCTTCACCGCCCGCTTTGCCATCGCCGGCGTCGAGCAGCCGCTCGACGTCTCGGGCACGATCGAGCTCATGGTGGAAGCCCCCCACATCACCGCCAGCCTCCCGGCCGGCGCGCTCCTCTCCCCCACTGACGTCGAGATGCGCGCCGTCCCGGTCAAGTTCGCCGACAGCGCCGGCGCCGCCCGCCTCGAGGACGTGGTCGGCAAGGCCCTCACCCGCCAGAGCCGCGAGGGCATGATGCTCCGCCCCGCCGACGTCACCACCCCGGCCACGGTCTCCAAGAACGATGCCGTCACCATCTATTTCCGCAAGGGCCCCATGACCCTCACCGTCAAGGGCCAGGCCGTCACCAGCGCCGCCCAGGGCGCGCCTGTCCAAGTCCTCAACCTCATGTCCAAGCGCGTCATCAGCGCCACCGCCATTGCCCCCGGCGCGGTTGAAGTGGGTCTCGACCCGCTCGCCGTCGCTGGCCTCTGAAGCTCAGGAGAACCCCATGAACCTCTTCAAACTCGCCACGCTCCTGACGCTTACAGCCGCGCTCGCCGCTTGCAACACCACCGACAGGCTCGCCAATATCGGCAATGCCCCGCCGCTGACCGCCATTGCCGACCCCACAACCACGGCCGGCTACCAGCCCGTGCGCATGCCCATGCCCGAGGCCATCGCCGACACCTACCAGCCCAATTCGCTCTACCGCACCTCGGCCAAGGGCTTCTTCAAGGACGAGCGCGCCCACCGCATCGGCGACATCCTGACCATCCTCGTCACCATCGACGACAACGCCAAGATCGCCAACACCACCCAGTCGAGCCGCGCCTCCAGCAGTTCGGCCGGCATGGGCGGCCTGTTCGGCGCCGCCGTCGACAATCTGAGCGGCGGCACCATCGATCCGGCCACCGCCATCGAGTTCGACTCCGGCATGAGCAACCGCGGCAACGGCTCGGTCAACCGCTCGGAGTCGCTCGAAACTTCCGTCGCCGCCGTGGTCACCCAGGTCCTGCCCAACGGCAACCTCGTAATCGAGGGTCGCCAGGAAGTGCGCGTCAACTTCGAGGTGCGCGACCTGATCGTCGCCGGCATCGTCCGCCCCTCCGATATCCAGGCCAACAACACCATCCTCTCCTCCAAGATTGCCGAAGCCCGCATCTCCTATGGCGGCCGCGGCCAGATCACCGACGTCCAGCAGCCCCGCTACGGCCAGCAGGCCATGGACGCCATCCTCCCCTTCTAGTTCCCCGGCCCGCCGCACATTCCCCCAATGGTGCGGCAAGCCATCCCCAGAGGCGCAGCTCCCCGGCTGCGCCTCTTCCCCATTGTGGAGCTAGAACCGGCCTGACAGGCTGAAGCTCACCGCATGCGTCTGCGCGCCACTGCTGATCCGGCTGCCATGGCTCAGCTGCACCGCCAGCGGACTTTCCGGCTTCGTAACCGCAAGCGCGGCATCGATATGGAGCACATCCGCTCCCACCGGAGCCGAAGCGCTCAATCCATTCCCCAGCAGGTTGACCACCCGCTCGACCGCGCCAAGACGGCGGCCATAGGCCAGGTCCAGCGATGGCGTGATCTGCAGCGGATCGATCAGGATCGGTGCCCCGGTCAGCGCCACGCCCAAGCCCAGCTCGCCCGTCGCCAAACCCTGTGCTGCTCCAGACAGCGCCAGCGCGCTCACCGAGTTTTCCGAGAACGCGCCCAGGTTTTGCTGCACCGCGGCCAAACACATAGGGCGCCACCTTCAGCCCGTCGAAATTGAAGCGATAGCCAAGCTCGGCGCCGCCCCACAGCGCCGTGTCGGCTGTCGCGGCCGTCGCCGCGAAAACCCCCGCGCCCAGGACCGTCCCGACGAGGCCCGGCGCACTGTTGCGCTGCGCATTCCCGCCAAAGCTGCTGACGCCCAGTGTAAGGTCGGCAAACAAGGCATCATTGTCGAAAGCCAACGTCGCGCCGCCATGCAGCCCCGCGTCGTTGGCCGAGGCACCGCCGCCCTGCACCGAACCGCTGCTCCCACCGGCAAACAAGCCGAGTGACAGCGAGGGCGTCACGGCGAAATCCACGCCGCCCGCCAGGCCAGCTCCGTCCGTCCCCGCCCCGGCAACGCTGCCGAAGCCGGCAAAGGGCGCCACCCACCAGCCATAGGGGCGTGCCGCATCGACCGACACGGATCGGCCTGTCACCCGGTCCATGATTTCATCGAGCACAACGCTCCGGTTCCAGGCTTGCTGCGCATAGATTGTCCCCGCCGCCGGCTCCGCCGTCGCCACGAGGTTGGCCACATTGAGCAGGCCCCAGCCATAGATCGGATCGATGCCCGCAGCGCCGATATCGGTCGCCGTATTGAGCACCAGCGTCCGCAACTGCTGGTAGGACGCGTTCGGATAGAGCTGCTTGGCAATCGCCAGCGCCCCCGACACATGCGGCGCCGCCATCGAGGTGCCGTTGATGCTGATATAGGGGTTGGCAGGATCCCTGTAGACCGGCTGCGTCGCGTAGATGCCGCCATCTCCGGCACCCGGAATGCCGGTCACGGTCTGGTCCCCGCCTGGGGCCGCCAGGCACCACATCATGCCCACGCTGCAGGCCTGCGCATACCACGCCTGCTGCAGGGTTGGCCCCACCGCCGTCACCGCCAGCCAACCGCGCTCGAGGTCGGGGGCGTAGTAGGGCAAGGCCGCTTGAATGCCGAGCGGCAGGCGAGAATCCAGGTTGCCATTGGCAAAGACCATCACCCCATCAGCCTCCACCACGCTACGCAGCGATGCAATCTGCGGCGCCAGCACGGTCAGCACCTCGTCACTTGTGACGGACTGGGTGCCCATGAATGTGCCGGCTGAGTCCCGGAGGACGAGCGTGTCATACCAGCTCTCCGTCCCCCATGACGCATTGAAGATGCGCACGCCATTGCGCAGTCCGTAGTCGACCGAGAAGGCGAGCGCCTGCGTTCCGTTGTAGGTCCCTCCACCCTCGATCATCCGCATGGGCACGATGCTGGCGCCCGACGCCACGCCCACCATGCCGACCCCGTCCCGATTGGCCGCGATCGTCCCCGCCACATGGGTGCCGTGATACTTGAACTGCCCCGACGAGCGGATTGCCGTCGAATACCAGGGGCGCGTTTTCATAGCCGTCGAGCCCAGGCCGATATAGCGCCCCACCAGCTCCGGATGCAGGGGCGCCCTGAAGTCCAGCCCTGTGTCCAATCCGGTATCCGTCACCCCCACCAGCACACCCGCCCCGTCGAGCCCCAGCGCGAGCGCCTTGTCGACGCCGATCATGCGCAAGCCCCATTGGCGGTCGAACTCCGCCGTATAATCCTGCGCCTGAACAGGCGCGGCAAAGACAGGCAAGGCAATGGCGCAAGCGGCCAGCAGACGACGTCGCATATAGGAGATCCCCCGATCGCCGGCGATCTAATGGCGCCCAACAGAGTGCGTCAACCGGAACGGAAGTCGCACCCACCAGCCGTCACCCTCGGGCCTGACCCGAGGGCCCTGCACTTGCGGAGCGTGAGTCGAAGTAAAGACCCCTCGGGTCAAGCCCGAGGGTGACGTTCCGGGAGCTAGCTGGACTCCCTGCGCTCACCAGAAGAAGGTCTTAGCTTCCTCCAGCCGCGATGCAGAAGTCGTCTCCCTCCCCCTTGAGGGGAGGGATCAAGGGTGGGGGTTCTGTGCTATCCACCCGCTCAGGCGCCAGTTAATCCGCCGGAACCCCCACCCTCACGCCCTCCCCTCAAGGGGGAGGGAAGCTCGCTCCGTGGACGAGGCAAGATCGTGCCACAAACATCGCACGGCACCTCCCCCTTGAGGGAGGATGGGAGGGGGTGTGGTTTAGCCACCATCGACCGGCTAACCCACCATCCGCCCACCCACCAGCCGTCACCCTCGGGCCTGACCCGAGGGCCCTGCACTTGCCGAACGCCGGTTGAAGT